>NZ_JBOEFY010000001.1:0-31849 GCF_050633145.1 Kordia sp.
TAGAGATTTCTATGATTGCTGTAGAAGGTGCATAAAATTCACATATATATATTAAAAATATACTATAAAAAAGCAGGTTCAAACGAACCTGCTTTTGCATAATACATACTTGTATAATAATTAATGTGGTTGTTTACTTCACTAATTATACTTGTACTCTACTCCATTTACTATTATTACTCCAGTAAATTTCATTACCGTCATCAGACATCACGCCAGTAGAAGGAGCATAATCATGGAAATTTTTATTAATAACAGGAGATGCTAAGTCAATAAAGAATCCTTTGAATGGCCCTTTTCTTCCATTACTAAATGTTGCTTCAACTAGATTTCCATCTGTTTTTATTGTGATAGTATCATTTGCACGATCTATCCAAGTACCTTCAAATTTTTTCATAATTTTAAATTTTAATTGGTTTTCCTACTCATAAGGCTTTTCGGATTCCGCCGCTATCATTCATCTTGACAGAAAGACCGTTTTTTAAAGTGAGTTCTGCTTCACTATCTTTAGCTATTGACAGTGTAAAGATGCGAAGAATGAATACGTCTAGTAAGCGCAGATATAAGGGTTTATAAATACAGTTTGAAGAATCTGTTTCATAAAAAAAGCAGGTCAAATGACCTACTTTTGCTTATAATTTTGAATGAATATGGATTTAAAAACTAAATAGCTTCTACAATGTTGTGTTTAATGGCATACATAACCAATCCGCTAATGTTACGAGCACCTGTTTTTTGAAGTAAGTTATTGCGATGTCCGTTTACTGTTTTTCGACTAATGAATAGTTCTTCACCTATTTCTTCTGCCGTTTTTTGTTGACAGATTAATTGCAATACCTCTACTTCTCGTCGAGTCAATGATTCGTACGTTTTTGGCGTTTTCAGCTTTCCTGTCATCTTGTTTTGTATGGCGTTTAAAGCTCTTTCATTAATATAAGATCCTCTTTCATATACGGAAACAATAGCATCATATACTTCTTGTGGCGTACTTTCTTTGATAAGATATCCGTTTGCACCTTCTTCTATTAATTTGGCTATCAAATAGCTTTCTTCATGTGCCGAAAGAATTAAAATCTTCATTTCTGGATAGTATTCTTTTAAAACCTGAACAACTGTCCAGCCATTAAATTCTTCGTTGCCGTTTTTGGGTAGTGTTAAGTCTACCAACATTACATCTGGAATTTGCGAGCTACTTTTTAAACGATCGAGCATAGAGAAACCATCTGGAGATTCAAATACAAAATTTATTCGTTCCCAAGCTTCTAATATTGATTTAATTCCTTCTCTAAATAGTGCTTGATCTTCTACGATTCCTAGTTTAATTGTTTCTTGCATGGTAGTATTTTTTTAAATTATTTTTGATTCTTTGTTTCTATTGGGAGTATGATTTTACAATAAAATCCGCCTTCATCACTATTTCCAAATTCAAGTTTACCTTCAAAGGTTTTTACTCTATTTTCTATGTTTTGTAATCCAATACCTTGATGTAATATTTCTTCCGGAATACCTTTTCCATCATCTGCATACCTGCAAAAAAGCTGATCCGATTTGCGCAAAACACTGATATCAATTGTGGTGGCTTCTGCATGTTTTAAGCTATTATTAATCAATTCAGAATATATTCGATACAGCGTAATTTCAACAATCCAAGGCAATTCATCACATGTATTACTTATTGCCATATTCGTTTTTACATTTTGAGCATTTTCTGCTTTTTCTAATAGGTTTTGCAACGCTTTTTCAAACCCTAATCGTGATAATTGCAAAGGCATTAATTCATGACTAATGCGTCGTGTAGAAGCTAATGTTGTCTGCAATAATTCACGTACTTGTGTTATTTTTTTTGGATTGAATTCCTTTTCCGTTTCTAATTGTGTTAATTGCATATAACCTATAGACAACGCTGCGGCCAATTCGTCATGCAAATCGCTCGCAATGCGTTTACGCTCTTCTTCTTGAACTCTAATAGTAGTTAACAGTAATTCTTTTTGATATTGATTTTTGATTTCTTCTTGTTCTAACTGTTGACGAATAATATTCTTTTGGAATTGTTGATACATAAAAACCACGCCTATGGCTATCAAAAAAATGATGCCCACTACTGGTAACAATATGCCTATAAAATCTATTTCTTCTGATATTTCCATAAACCAATACTTATACAGATAAATTGAACAATGTAGATGAACGAATGAAAAAGCCAACTAATTTGAAAGTTTTCAGATGAAAAACGAGTTAAGAAAGCTCCAAAATAAAAAATCAATAGTCCAGACGTATAATAGATTAAGATTCCTGAATTGATCCAGCGCAAACTAGATAGCATTCCTCTTTTTTCATTTCTGACGGATTCGTTGAGTAATAATGTAAAAAGCGATAAAGCGTAAATAATTAGCAATACACTTTCCAACGAAAGCGCATACGAATTAAATGTTTTTATACCTTGCCAACATATTGAATTTACAATACTAAACACCACAAATAAACCAAGAATCCACCATAATAAATTCCGATGAATAAAACGGGTAAACACTTTTTGGTAAAAAATAGAAAGACACACAAAACTGGCAGGAACAAAAATGTGCAATAAATACATGTTATTCTCTTTTAAAGAAGCCAAATACTGAGAACTAAACTGAATGATACCTGATAAAACTACATACCATGAAATTACCTTCAGTTCTTTTGAAAACCGAAAGTAATTTCTTGCCGCTATTAGTAATGCAATTACAAGCGGAATTTTAGTTAGTAAAGAGATAATATATTTATAGCCCATTTCTTGTAAAGTTCTTCTTTTTCTTTCTTTGTTATATTTAGTTTATGGAGAGGCGAACTACAAGCACACAAAGCTGGACACGGATCTGTTAGATCTAAAGCATATTCTATTCCATCATAAGTAATTAATTGGTCCACAAGAGTTTCGTTTGTTTTTAATGTTGGTACTACATATAAATGAGATTTTAAACTATCTATACCATGGTGTTTGATTTTATTCATATTCATTGCTAGATAGACATTAATTCCGTTCGCATCTTCATAATTATAAAATGCGGCATCTATATCTTCTCTGCTAATAAAATATGACCTATCTAATTTTTTATGAAAAGGTATATTACTACGCGAGAATTTATAACTATTGTCCACTTTAAGCATAGAATCATTATAAAATTTTAAAAATTCAAAGTCTGACAAGGGAAATTTACGTTCTGTATACTTTACTATTAAATCATCCTTAACTATATCAACAGAAACTGATTCTGGGAAAAAGTTTAGCCACATTTGATATGATTCAATGTCTTGCAGAACATTATCTAATGTGTCCATTCGTTTTGCTTTTATATTTTTAATATTTACGGAATCAATAAATTTTTTAGAATATACTTTTTTAACATCTAATTTAGTATCTACTCTGGTATATAATTTGTTGTCTAATTGGGTATATGATTTGTTGTCTAAACATGAAATAGTAGAACTCAAGAATATACATACAGACATCACAAGCCCAATCGATTTTAAATAATTTTTTTTCATGATAGTAGTTTTAAAGTTAGTTATTTAGATTAATTCTGAAACGAATATAAAATAAATTCCTACTAAAATTTCATTACTTATTGCAAAACAGATAGATAGAACTAAGTAGTTTTTAAAAACCAGACACAAAGACCTGTTTTCTATATTTCATTTTATGTCTGAAAAAGACAAAATAAAGGCTGTAGAAGTTGGAAACATACCAAAATAGTAAACCTAGAGATTTCTATGATTGCTGTGGAAGAAGCATAAAATGCTCGTTCTATAGTCGATGTAGTACGTAACATGAATTCGATACAACTATAATTATATATGTTTGATTTTCAATAACTTATTACAAACTTCAAATCGAGCATTATTGAAATCAAAATATATTTTGATTGAAAATACCTAGCGAAGCTGTCGAGATTCAATAAAACAATTGATTTCCTAAACTTCTCGACTGCGCTCGAAGTGACAAACACTTATTTTATTATGCCTAAACGTTATTTTTAAAAGTTCCTACATCACGTTAAGTTAGTTTTCTTTTTATATAGTTTTTTGGGTAATGAATTCACTTTTTGATCCCATATATATGAATCAATAACATATATATCATGAAAAGAAAACATTTATCTACGTTAAAATTAAACAAAAAATCAATTTCAAATTTACGAGAAAACATTACTGGCGGATACAATGCAAATACTTGTCAAGGTCCTTGTCAAGGCGGAACAAGTTGTTGCAGTGTTGGCGGATTAGCTTGTGAGGATGCTGATGAAAAAGACCCAATTAGAATTCCAGTAACAACTTTTAATTCAATCTTGAATTGTAGCTTATTTTGCTAAAACCTTAGATGTACTCTAAAAAAAGCATATAAAAAACCTCAGAAAAATACTTTCCCGAGGTTTTTTTTATTCATAATACTTGCATTAACAAGGTTGATAAAAAGTATCTGTTCTATTTATATAACAAAGTCGTAAGCCCAAAATACAGGTTTCTTCGCAAAGAAATTGCATTCCTCCTAGTGTACTTCTTTGTTCTTCTTTAGTTAGTTTTTCAATATTCTTAATCTTTAAAATTGATTTTAGCATAACATGATGGTTTTTTATATTTTACACCATTAAAGATATATAAATCAACATGTTAACTTATACGGTTCTGCCTTACTTAACAGTATACGAATCTAAAAAAGTATCGCATGAATCGTATTTTCTGTTTTTCATCTATCTTTCATAAATAATAGTGCCATTAAAAACAGTCATTTTTACTTTTGTTAGACGAATTTCATTTGTTGGTATTTCAAAGATATTTCTATCCAACACAATAAAATCTGCCTGCTTGCCTATTGCTAACGATCCTACTTTGTCTTCTTGACGCATTACGTACGCACCATTGATTGTATACGCTCTAATAGCCTCTTCTAAAGAGATATTTTGTGGTGTTCTGCTAACTGCATTTCCAATTCCCACAAATGGATTTAACGTGCTTACATTCCAATCGCTGCTTAGCGTAAGTCTTGTGTTTGCGTTCAATAGACTTTTTATCGGAACTTGATTATCCGATAAAGCACTTCCTATCAATTCTGCATTTTCTTGCCAATGCGCAGGATTTGTAAAATCGCCAGCAACTTGTGCATCTGCTGTAACATTGAGTGTCGCAAAGCGTGACATATCGGTTGCATCAACTATTTCAACATGTGTTAATCGATGTCTGTTGTTTCCTGTACTTCCTTGCTCAATTGCATTCAATGCTTCTGTTACTCCTCTATTTCCGATACTGTGAATGTGAAAATCGAATCCTACACTTTCTAGTTGACTGATGTAATTTGTGATTCTTTCCTGCGTGAAGTAATTCAGTCCATTGTTCGTTGATTCCTCAAAAAAATCTATTAAATAATCCGAATGTAAGGCTGCGGTTGTATTGTGCGTGATTCCGTCTGCATAGAGTTTAATTTGATTAATTTTCAATAAACTATTCGGATCATTTGAATATAAAGAGCTTAAAGCTGCTATTTGAGAAGCATCATCTTCAGTAGGATACGCCCAGAGTCCAAGGTTGAAACGTGCTGTTAACTTTCCGTCATCTGCTAATTGTTTCCAAATTATATGTTGATCTCTTTTCCAATAGGTTCGCGCATCTGAAACTGAGGTGATTCCGTGTTTGGCAAGTTCTGGCAATACATATTCTACCATTCCGTCGTATTCTCCGTCAGCAGAATTTGCTAAGCTAGAAATTGCTTGTTGCATGACAATATCTCCTGCATTGTCTATTAAAATTCCTGTGAGCGAATTGTCTTCCTCTTTCATGATGATTCCGCCTTGTGGATTTGGCGAACTCGCAGTGATTCCCGCTAGTTCTAATGCTTTGGAATTTACCCACATTGAATGTGATGTTTGTTCCATAATGATTACTGGTCTGTTTGGTACAGCTTCATCCAAAATTTCTAAAGGCGAACGTTCAGCATCAAAAAGCGTATTGATATCGTGTCCAAAACCTATCAACCATTCTACATTTGGGTTATCTGCGGCAGCGTTTGCTATGACATCAATATAATTTTCAGGATTTGTTTCTTCATCAGAAATTATAAAATGATTATTGGCAGATCCGACTTCCATTGGATGCATGTGTACATCGTGAATTCCTGGCAATACCAAAGCGCCTTGTAAATCGATGATTTCAGCAGTACTTTCTGCATTTGTTTGCGCTTGTGCGGAAGTTCCAATAAACATAATTTTGGAATCCTTAACAATCATAGCTTCTGCCCAAGGTTGCGCGCTGTTTACCGTATATATTTTTCCGTTAATAAAAACTTTCTGCGTCGTTTCTTCATTCATCATTTGTTCATTTTCAACAATAGGATCGTCACTTTTACAAGATCCCGCAAGGTTTATCACGCTAAGTATCAGTATAATTAATTTCATTGAGTGTATCAGTTTCATTGATGTGTATTTCAAGATAAGTTATTCTTTTAGAGGAACAAAAATTTCTGTTTCAAAAGCATTTTCATCATTTGTATGTGAACTGTGCTTTGTGTAAAATTCTAAAAATGGAGTAATTCCAATTTCGTGATCTGTTTGAAAAATCCATTGTCCAAAAATTTTATCGTAAGTATTACTGATCGTTTTATAACTTCCTACATGTGTAAATACTGCGTATTTTTGACTTGGAACTTCTTTGATCTGATACTTTTTTAAGTCGCTTGTATCTTCTGGAATCACAATACATGCATCGTAATTACATTTCATATCCTCTGTAATGATTGGCTCGTCCCAGATAATTCCGAAACTTTCTGAGGCAGTTGTATCTATCTGCTTTTCAACAGCAAGTTGATCGATCATTTGCCACAGTTCTTCAATTTCTTCGCTATCATAACTGCCTTTATAGGTCATATACATCACTTTTTTAGCAGGTAGTACTTCTACTCTATCTTGTACAAATGACATTCCTTTGGATTGAGTTTTCTGTTTGAATACTAATTCTTCTTTACGATCTCTATATGCAGAAGGAGAAATTCCGAAATGTTTTTTAAATGCTTTGCTTAATGCTTGCACATCTGAATATCCAACTTCATACGCAATTTCTGTAATTGTCACTTTACTGAATAATACCATTTTTGCACAACTTTCTACTTTAAGTCTTGTGATGTATGCTCCAATTGTTTCGCCAAAATAACCTTTAAATATCCGTTGAAGATTGCGATAGGAAAAATGTGAAAGCCTTTCCAATACTTTTACTTCAACTGTATTAGCATACGAAGCTCTCAAGTACTCTTTTACCTGTTGTAGTCTTTCCTTATAATCGTACTTCGATTTCATATTACAAATATAGTTGAGTTAAAACAGATGCTTGTTGTCCTATTTTGACAAGTGTTTAAACACTTAAAAATTACGTATTTATACGCTAAACCGTTACCGTTTTAAAGTTTACTTTCACAGAAATTATATGTATATACCGTATAGTATTCCCAAAAAGGAGGTTGCTGAAAATCCTAAAAGAGTAAGCATTTTAACCCTAATCCATTTTAAAATGAACAAATCACTCACTTTATTCCTAAGTTTTTCAATGATACTATTGCTAAACTTTTCTCTTTTTGCGCAAAATGATAAAGGAGCAATAGCTATGGAAAATGAAATTCAACAATCCTATGACTATCATGAGTTGGAAGAGAAAAGATTAGAACTTATAGCAGATATGTACTCTATGATGTATGAAATTGGTGGTCTTTTTACAGAACTAGAACGTGCACAAAGTCTTGAAAAACTAGTAAATGGCTATGACGAAAAACTTTCTCAAGGTATAGACTCAAGTGCGCTTTCTGTAAAAGAAAGAATGAATATAGAACGTTTGTCAGAAATCAAATCGAAAATTGTATTGCCTGAACTTCAAACAGTTGGTGGCATCGATTTACATGATATGCAGTCTATTAGTGTAACAGAAGGTTTTCGAAGAATTATTGAAAACAAAGTGCAAACAATTGTAAAGAAAACTGATCAACTTTCGAGTGTTGGGACAAAAGTAACGGAGTTGAATAATACTTCTTTTGTATCTCAAAACTTTAAAAAACAAATTAGTTGGTCATTTGCACTTCTCGTTGGTATTGTCATTGTTGGCTTTTTTATTATAGCGTATAGAGATGATGAAATTCGCAAAACAATTTTTTCTGGTGAAGCTGGATTACAGTTTATCACCATATTCTCAATTATTATTGCCATTATCCTATTTGGAATTACAGAAGTTTTGGGTGGAAAAGAGATTGCTGCATTGATTGGAGGTATTTCTGGTTACATTTTAGGTCGTAGCAGTATTACTCCAAAGAAAAGTGAATGAAACTAGGTTATTAATAAAAGAAAAGCGAACCGAAGTTCGCTTAAATTAGTTTAACAATTCACAAAAGAAGGACAGCCAACAACAGAACGGCAAGCATCACCAGTGCCACATCTAAATACATCTTCAGTATTACATTCAGGTCCTTTAGTGAAAGGCGGAGGACATAAAATTGAATTATCATCATCCTCACCTCCAATTGTTGAAATATTTTCAAAATTTGAAATGGATTTTTTGTTCAGCTTTAAGCTTTTAAGATTTCTTTTTTTCATGATATAAAGTTTTGATTAAAAAAAGTTATAAAAACAAAACAGTAATCACTTACGGGAATACCGTAATTAACACTAATAGAGCGGTTAACCGGCTCTATTCTAAAAGCCGAAAACATTTCCTAAGTAGAAGATTATAGTATAAAATTTCTAGTTTCATATCTTTACTATATATGAAAAACGATTTAATTAAAAATAAATAAAGAAACTGGTAAAAGTAAAAGATTATTTGTTGGAGATATTGTTAATTGGCATAATGATTTACATGAGTATTTTAATAAAAAACACATGTAAATACAGAAAACACTAATATGAACTTACCATAAACACCTTAATCTAAGTGTCTTTTTATATCTAAAATTTAAGTATAACCAACATAATAATTTTAGTATGAATGACAGAAAATCAGAAAAATGAACAAAAAAAAGCGAACCGAAGTTCGCTTTAAAATTAATCGTCTCTATAGACTATTATGGGATACATACAATTCCTGGTTGCATACTTAGAAAAATATCCGAAATAGGACCACAAGTGTTCCCTTGATCCGATCTCATCGGAACACAAACACGTGATGCAGGAAGCGCTCCTCCATTAGCTTGAAAATTAGAAATAGATTTTTTGTTAAGCTTTAATGAGTTAAGATTCTTTTTTTTCATAATTCATGATTTTAAAATTAATAATGGCCAAATATATAAGCAATGTGATTAAGATTAATACAGGAATATTTAAGCGTTAAGAATGAACCTATAATAGTATAAGAGCAATATTTTAGCGTAAAAACATAGTGATCGTTATTGTAAAAAACACCAATATTTCGTTTGGTATTTTATTTCAAGTACTGAAGATGGGAATCAACCCTAAATCTCAAAAAAGTTTTTGTAGTTTTATCGAAACCATATACCAACTCATGAAAGTAAGTACCAAATTTGCGCCTATTACTAAGGAAAATATTGAAACCATTAGCAATCAGCTGAAAGGAATTATTTCCGACGATGAAATCAATGATATTAAAACGTATATAAAACCATACAAGGAATTTAGTTACAATCAACTTGATGATATATTTTTAATTGTAGAAGTAACGCTTTATGGAAATGGAAAAGTTATGAGCTTAGCTCCTACTTGTTCTGTCGATCAAGAAGATTGGCCTAGTTATGAAGATGAGCCTGATATTAGAATTGATCCTGTATCTATCCCGTTTAAAACTGTATTTCCGCAAATGCCAATAGAAGTTTCTGGTACAACAAGTTTTTTTGCTGTTGTAGAAGCAGAAGGTAATATTTGGGACTCTTGTAAAGATTTGCCCGAATGGATTTGGAATGAAGGCAAATTTGAATTCGCGCTTTGGTTTACTGCAACTACTGAAGATGGAAAAGAATATGAAGGAAATTCGTATGGCGATTATGCACAACAGTTGATCACATTTTAAAAAAATAAAAAAGCGAGCTAATTAGCTCGCTTATCTTTTAGTGTGCTCCATTTGATGGTATACAAGGTTTCCCTTGTGCCTTCATTTTTTTAGAAATATTTTTATCAATAAGTCCGCCGTTAATAGTATAATAGACATGTTTTGCAATTACTTTCTTGTTCAGTTTTAACGATGTGAAATCTTTTTTCTTCATAATTTATTCTATTTTAAAATTTGAAGACATAATATATCTCTAAATCGAATTTTATAAAAAGAACACTACTCGTTATTTATAAATACCGTTAAAGTTATATTTCTCTATATTCTAAATTACACGTTTATGAACGGAAACATAGCGTTTATCTTTTGAGAAAGCCCGAAAAAAGATTCTCTAATTTTAAACTTTGTCTGTATTATTAAAAACAGTATTTTTTCAAAAAATAAGTTAAACAAACTTTATGAATTCAACGACTAAATGTCTTATTGTCTTTTTCTGTGTTTTATGTACTACAATGCCTGTTCAGTCACAAAATAAAGTTATTGATAGTTTAGAAACGGTATTAAAAAGTCATAAAGCAAGAGATACTACGAGAGTAAACTTGCTAAACACTTTAGCTAATTCATATTGTTCAATAGATATTGATAAAGCGTTACTATTTATAAAAGAATCTGAAGAAATTTTAAGCACAATAAATTACACTAAAGGAAAAGCAACAGTAATATATTTAAAAGGTCTTGTATTAGAGTCTCAATCTAGCTATGAAGAATCTGCAAAGCATTATAAAAATGCACTTACACTATTTAAAAGCATCGATTTTAAAAAAGGAATTTCTGATTGTTTAAATGGTTTAGGTGGAATAAGCGACAGTCAAAGCAACCATAATGAGGCTATTTCCTATTTTAATAAAGTTATCGAAATTAATAAATCTATTGGTAACCTGAAAGAAGTCGCTGTAGGCTTTAACAATATTGGAATTGTGTACACTTCACAAGGAAACTTTAACGAAGCAATTATATATTTTAAAAAAGCATTAAAAAATTATACCGATGCCAATGATATACAAGGTGTTGCCGTGGTTATTAACAATATTGGTATTATAAGTCATCGTCAAGGAAATTACCCTTTATCCCTAGAGTATTTTCAAAAAGGATTGACTGTCTATGAAAAATCTAAAAACGCACTAAAAGCATGCAAGTCATTAATGAATATTGGTGTTGTATATGTAGAGTTACAAGATTATGACAAAGCCATAGAGTTTAATAACAGAGCGATAAAGATTGCTATAAAGAACGATAGCAAAAAGGATATTGCAACCATTACAAGCAATTTGGGTATTGTTTATCATAAAAAAAAAGAATATCAAACATCCTTTGAATATTTAAAAAAAGCATTAGACCTAAGTAAAGAAATCAACTTTAAAATGCAAATTGGTTTATGCTTAAACAATCTGGGAGATGTTCATTTATCACTTAAAAATTATGCTGAAGCTTTAAATTATTTTAACCAGGCTAAAACAAACAATTTAGAAAATAAACATCAGTTAAGCTTAACTCATTCTTATTTAGGAATAGCTAAGGTATATACACATTATAAAACATACGATAAGGCATTAGTAAGTGCAATAAAGGGCAAAGAACTATCAAATAATCTTAAACTTCTAGATTATGAAAGAGACATAGAACAATTACTTTCAACTATATATAAGAATACAGGTAGATATAAAAAAGCATTAACAAGTCATGAACAATTTAAAAAATTAAATGATAGCTTGTTCAACAAGAAAAGCATTCAAAAAATAACAGCAATAGAATACGAATACAAATACAAACAAGAACGAGATTCAGCAAAAATTAAAGAATTAAAACTGAATAAAACAATACAACTTACCGAAACAGATTTAGCAAAATCAGAACAAAATTTACTGTTTGGGATCATCATATTTTTAGTAATTGCCTTAGTAATGGGTGCTTTTATATTCTTCTTAAAATTGCGAAATGAAAAAGCAAAAACTCAAAATATAGCTATTGAGCAAAAGTTGTTGCGCTTGCAAATGACACCGCATTTTATCTTTAATTCATTATCTGTATTACAAGGAATGATTTATAATAAAGAACAAGAAACCTCCATTTTATACCTTTCAAAATTCTCAAAACTTTTACGTACAATTTTAGAAAATTCGAGACATAAAACAGTTTTTCTATCAGAAGAATTATCAGCTATTGACGATTATATGGCAATTCAGAATTTAGATGAAACTCCACCGTATAAATACACACTAAAAGTAGCTTCTGAAATAGATTCTGCTACATTGAAAATTCCTCCAATGCTTATTCAACCTTTTATAGAAAACGCAATTGAACATGCTTTTAAAAACAATAAAGAGAACAAAGAAATTATTGTAACACTTACTTTTAAAAATAAAAAGTTGACCTGTACCATTGCTGATAATGGAGTTGGTATTGATTTGGAGAAACAGAAAATTCAAAAAGATAAAAACTCACTAGCCACGACAATCACTTCGGAGCGATTAAAAATTTTATCAAAAGATTTTAAAATGGAAGGAACTATTGATGTGAAAAACAAAGAATTGCTTGGTAAACAAGGAACATTAGTTACTTTAGTAATTCCTTATAAAATTGATTCGTTATAATGAAGGCACTAATAGTAGAAGATAAAAAGCGTATTAGAACAGCTTTAATACATATACTAGATACGCTAGATAATGAAATAATTATACTAGGTGAATGTGAATCGGTTAAAGAAGCTGTGATTGTTGCTAATGCTTGCAAACCAGATTTAATTTTCTTAGATATCAATCTTACAGATGGTACAGGTTTTGATTTTTTAGACGAGACTGAGCATTTAAGTTTCAAGGTTATATTTATTACTGCTTACGAAGAATATGCATTACAAGCCTTAAAAATTGGTGCCGTAGATTATCTTTTAAAACCTGTAGATACGGAAGAACTTAAAAAGGCTTTACAGAAAATAAATAATTTGTCTGTACAAACTCAAAAACAGCAAATTAAAAATGTAAAAAAAGTACTCAATAACGATAACGGCACATTAATTTTATCATTGCATGATTCTTTCCAAATAATAAACCTAAAAGACTTAATGTATTGTGAATCAGACAATGGATATACTACTTTTTATATTAATGATGGCAAAAAACACGTAGCTTCTAAATCGATAAAAGAGTTTGAAGAGCAATTGATACAAAACTCATTCACAAGACCTCACAGATCGTTTATTGTAAACCTAAAATTCATTGAAAAATATGATAAATCAGGGACTATTCATTTAAAAAACGGAAGAAAAATCCCTGTTTCAACACGTAAAAAAGACAACTTTATAACACGTCTTTTTACTTGGAATAATAGATAAAACAAACTTTTTTATTTTTTCTCTAATACGTTTATGAATGCAAAAACAGCGTTCATGCGTTCAACTCACTCAGAGAAATATTCTCTATTTTTTTCTCCACACAATCCATATACATTTATTTCAGTAATAGGATAAAATAATATGGAAACTATTAAATCAAAACTAGGCTCAGGAGGTTTAGTACTCGCAGCCATAGGCATTATGTCTATAATTCTTTCAATTTTTAATTACAACATACGATTACTTGCATGGGTAGATATATGGGGAAATGCAATGGGTTGGTTAATTCGAATTCTTTTAATACTTGGAGGAGGCATATTATACTTCGTTTATGGAAGTTATGATGATGAAAACTAATAAGGCAGCGCATATGAGAATAATAAGATTCATCCTTTTAATTGTACTAACAATTGTAACGTCTTGTAGAGAAAATTCTGGGAAGCAGCTTGCTACAATAGAAGGCTTTTCAAACATTCAAAAAGCAATAAAAAATGAATTTGGTGACAATGCGTACTTCACAGATATTAACATTGTACACAGTGCATCAATTGGGAATATTATAGGAATTACCGTAACAAAAGATCCTAGTTCTTTAAAAATGGGACAATGGAATCAAGCGCAAGGAGTTTGGAAGCAAAATGCTGAAATATTTATCGACGTTCCAAATGGAAAAAAGGCAGCTGATTTTATGTATCAACTAGATGATAAAATTAACTTAACCACATTAGGAGCGTTGATAGAACAATCTAAAAAACAATTACAAAACGAAAAAAATCTCAACAATCCGATGTTGTCTACAGCGTCTATTTATTTTCCGAAAAACGGCGACATTTCTAAAACAGAATACTTAGTGAATTTTAAACCCGAAAACGGAGAAACCACATTTCGTTTTTACTACAAACTCAACGGAGAGTTACGAAAAATGGACTACTAGGGTAAAACATATAGCTATATCAAATTAATATTAACACTAAAATTAAAACTACAAATTATGAAAAAACGAAATTTAAAAAGTTTAAAACTGAACAAAAAGTCTATTTCTAATATTCAATCTGAAGTAAATGTTGGAGGACACAAAGCAAATACTTGGACATCGTATTGGGCATATTGTGAAACAAATAATCCTGTACAATGTAGATCAATGGAATATACAGGGTGTTTTTGTGATGTTGATAGGTAATTTAAAAGTTAGTACAAACTAAAATTTAGTCATGGCCGGAAGAAATTTCGGCCTTTTTTTAACCAATCAAATTAGTAGTATTACGGCTTGCACTCAAAAGAATACAAATAGTAAAATATGAATAAGGTTATTAATTATTATAAAAAAGCAATACTTGTTTTTGAAACGAAATGAAAAAGCTCTTCCTATAAATATTTATAGGAAGAGCTTTTTCTGGGTTAGGGATTACCATCATACTATTACATAGTATAAATGCATTATTAATATATAAAGCAGCTATTAATCAATAGGTGTCATTTACTTCATTTGTGTATAAAACATTATCCGTTACATCCTTCGGTTTCGGCAATTCCTGTCGCATTTCCAACTAATGTTCGGCCTGTATTTGTAGGGCATACAATTACTAAGATAGTCTCTTCATTCTCCCTCCATTTAGATTTAAGATCAGCAATACATCTTTCATCATAAGTTTGTTCAGTAGTATAGCCGCCCATGATGGTATTTACATGATCAATTTTTGCGATTTTTATTTTTTTTAATTTTAAATGTTTCATAATGCAAATATTTGTTTTAGTTAATAGGGACAAGATGGGAAATATTTTTAGAATCCACTAATTTTTAAGTTGATGTTTTATAAAATATCAATTTTGTATCTTATTGATTGTTAATACTTTTGATGTATTTAGACGGTAGCATTTTGGTTTTGGATTTAAAGGCTTTGGAGAACGTTTCTTGGCGCTTAAAACCAAATTCTTCCGCAATTGCTTTGATGGTATATGCTCTTAATTTTGGATCATTTTTTAAGCGAATTAGTGCAGCATTGATTCGTAATTCGGTAAGGTAAGATTTAAACGGTTTTTCTTTATACGTATTAATTACATTTGATAAATAAGACGTATTGGTTTTTAACTTTTTTGCCACAAAACCTAAGGTACAATCTTGTCGTAAATAATATTCTTTTTGCTCAAAACTTTCTAAGCCTTCCAAAATTTTTAAGACACTTTTATCTGTAATAATTGAAGCAGTAGTTTTTGCGGGTTGTGTTTCTGTTTTAGCTTGCTCTAAGGTATCTATAGTTTGTAAAAGCTCTTGAAAACGTTTTGTAGCTTGCTGTTGTTTTTTTCTATACAAAAAGAAAAACAATAGCAGCGATAAAATTAAAATCGCAGAGATACTATACCATAAGGTCGCACGACTTTTTTGTTCTTGTACATCATCATCCAAAGATTCTATCTTTTCTTCTAAAGGTATGATGTCACTTTTTTTATGTAGTTCATTATTAGCTTTTACATTGATACTATCATATTTCTGATCAAATGTTTCAGCTAATTTTTGATTTTCAATACTCTTTTTCTTGTCACCTGTTATGGTATAACAAATACCTAAGGAACGATACACTTCTCTTAGTTCGGGAAATTCAAAATCTTCTTTTGCGGTAATGGCTTTAATTTTTTCAAAATACTTAATAACACTATCATATTGTTCAAGTTTATGATAGCTTTTACCTAAATATAGATACAGTGTTGTTAAAGACTCATCATTACCATAATTATAGATAGGTGTTAATAAAGAATATACTTTTTCGATGCTAGATTGATATAATTTTTTTTGATAATTTATAATAACATTGCCCTCTGATAAGCTAAAGTATGCATCTTTATGCTTTTCTAAAGAAGATTTTTGTAGGCCTTTAGCATTATACTCCTCTGCTTTTTTTACATTTTTCATCCTCAAATAGATGTCTGATAATGCAACTAAAGTAATGACCTCTAATCTCTCAAGATTTAAATCTTTATATGTGTCAATAGCCTTCAAATTTCCTAAAAAAATCTCGATAGCTTCATTAAGGTCTTCAGTTTGCTTCTTTATCATACCAATGTTATGATCTAATATTAAAGCATCTTTTATATTTCCCATTCGACCTAAAATTTTTTTTGCCTGTATGTATTTATCAATGGCATTATTGTAATCTCCTTTTGCGAAATAAATATTACCTGTTAAAGTTTCATTTTTTAATTCTAAAGAATCATTTTTTATTTTTTTAACAATAGAAAGCGAATTTTCTATATGTATAAAAGCCTTTTCATAATCACCTAATTTTTCAGCTATGACAGCTTTTCTATATAGTGCTTCCCCAATTTTTCTATCATCTGTAGTAGCTTTAATTTTAGCGTAGAGTTCATCTGCATATTTACTAGCTTTTTTTGGATTTTCATATCGATACTTCAAATACAAAGAATCCAGTTCCTTATACGATTTCTGCGCTAAAGAATCTGATTGTGCATGCAGCATTGAAAAGTTACAAAAGAGTATAAAGAATAAAGCTTTTTTGAGAATATAGGGGAATAATTGACTATCAGACATAAAATAAATTATTGAAATTATCCAAATATAAAGAGAAGTTCCATTCCATTGAAGAAGAAAAACCTCCTAAATATATTAATTAGCGTTTAGATGGTTTTGTAAACATACAAAAATGAAAAAACTTATATACAGTATTTTATAAAAACACAATTGATCTTTTATAAAAGGTCAAGTACTGTCCTTTGTTTATCTGCATTTACGCATTTTCTTTGAATCAATAATTCGTTGAAATATTTACTGCTATGAGAACATCTTAAAGCTGAAAATAAAGAAACCACATTCCTTTTTTACTACAAACTTAACGAAGAGTTACAAAAAACACATTCCTAAGATCAAACGAAAATATAGCTATATCACATTTAATATTAACATTTAAATTAAAACCACAAATTATGAAAAAACAGAATTTAAAATCATTGACACTTAACAAGAAGTCTATTTCAAACCTAGAAGTTACAACTATTTCTGGAGGAAAATTCACATGGATTGTTAATACTGAATGTTGTGATAGTAGAAACCCACGTATCTGTCAAGCTCCAAAATCAGTAGAATGCGTTCCAGTTACAATGGTTGGATGTTAGTTTTAAGCAGACAACAATAACCTTAAAAGCGAACTTCGGTTCGCTTTCTCTCTCTCTTTTGAATATACATACAATTAGAGATGCTTTACAATATAATCACTTCATTTTTAACATTAAAACCATTATTATTATGAAAACAAAAAATAATTTACTTTTAGTAGTATGCTTAATTATAGTAAACTTCACCTATTCGCAAACTAATACATTTCCATTTCCTTCTAGCGGAGATGTTGGTATTGGAACTTCTGTACCTGCAGGAAAACTAGATATAAATTTAGGAGGCAACTTTCACACGAAAGAAGCTGGTGTTAGAATAACAGTTCCAAACGCCGTATTAACAGATGGCGAAAATGATAACACTAATGAAAGTATTTTTGAAATTAGACGTGATATTAGTGGAAATCTACCTGGTCCTATTTACAATACACAATTAATCCTAAATCATCAAGGAAGAGTTGGGGTTGGAATTGAAAACCCTAGAAGTAAGTTACACGTTCATGATGGTAGAATCCATATTACAGGGAACAATTCTTTTGGAGGGCCAATGCTTCTTTTTGGAGGTACGCAAAACAATGCGCCAAATGGACAATGGGGAATTGAATATGTATCTGGAGGTGTTTCAGGGCTTAACTTTTGGAAACCTGATGGAAGCACAAATGGAAATAATGGAGGAGGATTTGGAAACTATTATATGTTCTTGGCAGATGATGGGAAAATCAGTATGGGATTGGACCCAAATAACCCAGATAATTTTCCAAGAGCTACTTTTTCAGGAGATTATAACTTATACGTAGGAACAGGAATATTAACAGAAAAATTAACTGTAGCACTAAGGTCTACTGATGACTGGGCAGATTATGTTTTTAAGGATGATTATAATTTACTACCACTAAATGAAGTTGAAAAACACATCAATGAAAAAGGACATTTACCAAATGTTCCTAGTGCAGAAGAAGTTGCTCAATCTGGAATTAATGTAGCAAAAATGGATGCCAAACTATTAGAAAAAATAGAAGAACTTACACTATATGTTATTCAACAGCAGAAAGAGATTAAACAACTTAGAAGCTTAATTGAGACCTCTACAAAGAACAAGCAATAACTTTAAAATTATGAAACAAATTATAAAACAAGTTATTAGTGTCATCTGTATTTGTTCGTTCGTTACAACCTTTGGTCAGACATCTGATGAAATTGAAATCATAAAACAACAAACCAATGTTGAATATCTCAAGACATTAAGTAGGGAATTTGAAAATCAATATCGCTCAGATAAAAGAAGAGCTTTGGAAATGGGATGGCCAGAAAAAGTGGTGTTACCTAGCGGCAAGACATTGTATTTGCAAGGAATGCTTGATGCTGAAACACCACTTTATTACACTACAACCAATAGAGAAGCAGGGATTACAACACGGGCAAATAAACTATATTCTGGTGGAGGTTTAGGGCTTTCAGTACATGGAGAAAATATGACAGCTGGTGTGTGGGAACTTGCAGCTATGCGAAAGACCCACAAGTATTTTGAAAGTAGAGCAATACAAATGGATGGTGCTCCGGAACCCCTTACACTCACTGTAGAGTATGACCACGCAACACATGTAACAGGTACTGTAATTGCATCTGATCAGTTTGAAAACGGAAGCGTTAGAGGAATGGCATTCAAAGGAAATGTTCATGCGTATAATATAAATCATAGTGTTGAAACTTCAAAAATGGCAGAGGCTGCATCTGAAGGATTATTAGTATCCAATCACTCTTATGGTCTTTCACCTTTTTATAATAATGACATAACACCTATTCTTAACTATAATTTTGGAAAATATACTAATAGTTCTGCTAAATGGGATGAAATCATGTACAACGCTCCATTTTATCAAATTGTAAAATCGGCGGGAAATAATAGGGGTAAAAAAAATAATCAAGGCATACTTCACCCTCAAGTTGGGCTTAAAGGAGGTTATGATTTATTAGCAACGCAAAGTGTTTCTAAAAACGTTTTAGTTGTAGCTGCCACAAAAGAAGTATCTGAATACAATAACTCAGATTCTGTTAGTATGACTGATTTTAGTAGTTGGGGTGCAACAGATGATGGAAGAATTAAACCCGATATAGCTGCGCAAGGGCTTAACGTAAAGTCATCATCTGCAGAAGGAGATAACGCTTATGATCATAAAAATGGTACTTCCATGGCTGCGCCAAGTGTTACAGGTACATTATTATTGTTACAACAACATTATATGAATACGTATAATGCTTTTATGAAATCGGCAACCTTACGAGCGTTGATTATTCATTCTGCCGATGAGGCTGGAGATAATCCAGGACCGGATTATAAATTTGGATGGGGATTGATGAATGCAAGAACAGCAGCAATAATTATTTCTAATAATCAAGATAAATATTTTATTAAGGAAAATACTTTAGAAAATGGAGCTACAGATATTATACGCATACTACCAGATGACAATTCTTGGGGATCATACATTGTAGCAACTTTGGCCTGGACAGATCCTAAAGGAACACCTATTCCTGGTAATATAGAAGATGATACAACACCTATGTTGGTAAACGATCTTGATATACGAATTACCAATGGGACTACTACCTTTTATCCATGGAAATTAGGTGGGCTTTTTAATCTCCATGGAGCAGCAACTATGGGAGATAACAGAGTAGATAATGTTGAAAAAATTCAATTTTACTTACCTCCATCAATGGCAGGTGAAGAGTTTATGGTACAAATTTCCCATAAAGGATCTTTACAAAATGACCATCAGGATTATTCTTTAATTATTACAGGAATCAAAAGGAAAGAGTGCCCAGAAAACCTTTTAATTTCCACACCTGTAAATGCAAATGACGTTGATTTGCGTAATGCTAGTGTAAAAATAGAAGCCAATAATACTATTGCAGCAAACGGATTAGCTATCTATCATGCAGGACATACCGTTGAGCTAACTAGTGGTTTTAAGGTTGATGCTGGGGCAAAATTTAAGGCTTATATTGAAGGATGCTCTAACATTTTTAAAAATAAGTCTGTAAAGCCAAAAGAAAGAAAAGTGGTTACGTATGATATAAAACGTAGTGATGATTTAGAAATTGAAAAAGGTGATATACGACTCTATCCCAATACTACAAATGGTTTAACAACGCTATATCTTGACTCTTTTGATGAAAATAACCCCAATTATGATGTAGAAGTGTACACTTTGGCAGGACGCAGAATGAAATCTTTTAAAATGACACAACAAACCGCTCAATTTGATATTAGTGATTTAAGTAGTGGTTTATACTTAGTTAAAGTGATAAATGGAAATACCATGTACACTAAAAAGTTGATAAAAGAGTAAATGACACAAAAATTAGTATTTAATCATATATAAATTATGAAAAAAAAATTAACGATAATCATCTTATTAATAGCTGTAAAATTCTGTTTTTCACAACAACAAGAATATTGGTTCTTAAATAATCAAACTGTAGATGTTACAAACAATCAAACTGTGCCTAACACTTTTGGTAATAATACAGATTCTGAATCGGTAACGAATGCTATTTACGATCAAAATGGAGATGCAGTGCTTTATGTAAGTAATTATGCTGTTTATAGTCCTTCTGGATTAATAGGATACATAACGCCTCAAAATGCAGCTTGTGTAAATAAAGGGAATGAAGTGGAAATAGTTCCTGTACCTCAGTCTCCATGTAAATATTATATAGTATTCAATGCGTATGTTGCTGGTCCAAATCCAAATTGTCCTTGCTGTTTTCCTCCTATACATGCTTTTTATGCGCTAGTTGATGTATCAGCAAATAATGGATCAGGTTCTATAGTAAATATTCAAGAATTAACACCTAATGCTACTGGTGAACGTTGCAATATTGCTATAGCTAAAGAGAACAATAATAAAAGGAATCTTTATGTAACAACGAGCTCAAATATTTCAAAATTTGAAATATCTTCTAATGGAATTACCTTTCAAAATAATATTTACTCCGATATTCTGAGTGCTCAAGGAGAACTAGATTTATCGCATCAAGAAGACAAACTGGCAATTAATACGATCAATGGTCTCAAAATAATTCACTTAAATACCAATGGAGATTTAGATAATTTTTCAGGGAATCAAGGTAATGGAGTGTCTGAATACGGGATTGTAAGTAGTTTTATTCCCGGAACTGAATTTTCTGTAAATGGTGATTATTTATATTATTCTGATGATAATGACATCTATCAATTAGAGTTAGTTTCTGGAAATAATACGACATTTAGCACTGTCACTTCCGATTATAGTCATTCTCAGTTAGAATTAGGTTTTGATCTAAATATTTATGCGGTCTCAAATAATAATGAACTTGGGCAAATATTAGCAATCAATACCAATACGCCTTCATTTAATCCAAACTACCTCAGCGTACAAGCTGGTCTTACAGATGGATCTTATAATATTAAAACGTTACCAGATCAAGTAGATGGTGCAGATTACAGTACCTTTTTTCAAGATTGTTGTATTAATAATGATATTGTTATTAATCTCCCAAGCACTATTTCTATGTGTGATGGTAATTTCCAAGAAATATGTGGTCCAATAGCACCTAATGGCGCTACCTATACGTACCAATGGTATAGTACACAATATAATCCTTTTCCAACATCTGTATTAGAAGGAGAAGAAATGTGTTTTACACCATCTCAGATAGGAATACATACATTAATAGTTACTGATGAAAATGGGTGTACAGCCAGACATACAATTAAAATATTAGAAGGTCTTCCGCAACCCGATTTAGGAGTTATAGATTGTGAGCAAGTTCCAATCGGTACTATTAACATACTAAACCAAGGTTTTGACAATCCTGATTATACGATAACTTGGTATCATAATAATCAAGTAGTACAAGTAGGAGGCGAAACATTAATGATGTCTATAGCACAAGGTGAAATTACTGTAACGATATCTGTAGACGGTTGTGAACCTGTTTCAGATACTACTGAAATATATTGCTGCCCTGAAGATTTAGAAATTATTATGAATTGTGAAACAGGAAAATTAGAAGTACAAAACATACCAAACAACATCACTATAAACACTATGTTCTGGGATTTTGACTTCCAAACATTTCCCAATTCTAATAGCACTACATTTCAACCAACACAAGAAGGTGTATATTCTTTTGGAATTATTTTTACGTTCCCAAATGGAGAAGAATGCCATCATTTTATCCATTACGACTATAAAGAAGATTATTGCTGTGAAATTACCGGATCTCAAGCAGTAGCCAGTTTATCAAATGTAACTAACTATTACAATGTACCTCATACACCATATGGACCAATGGAAATTCCAGCCCTATGTGAAAGAGTAACACTCGATGGTTCTCTGAGCACCTGTGAAGATGCGTATTATATTTCAGTAGCTGCATTTGATCCTATTACTTGGAGTAATGACCCAACAGTGAATCCAAATCCTATTTATCAAGGATGGACACAAGGACAAGCACCAAATAACATAGAATTAACCCAGCCTCCATTTAATTTGGTATTTGATAATCAAACATTTTATATGATACAATTTGCTGTAGGTCCAGATTGGGATGCTGAATATATTCTGTTCTGGTATGACTGTGACGTTAAGAGAAAAATGGTCATTACACCAAACCCAACTCAAGGTGAATTTACAGTTTCTATGATAAATAATAACAAAGAAGGTTCCGTAGAAGTATTAGATTTATCTGGAAATAGTATTCTTAAAAACTCGGTTGATGGAGAAAAACCTACAAGTCTTAACATTACTAAAGAAAGACCAGGAGTTTATTTTGTGAGAATATATATTGAAGGAGAAGTATACACTAAAAAAATAATAAAAAATTAAATCTTTGCTTTTATTAGCACATTATTTTTATTCAAAACCTGTGATTTAAAAATCACAGGTTTTATTTTATATAAGCTTTAATAAAAAGAAAGAAAAGTGTTAACCGAAAGCAAGTTTTATACTATTTATAAAATTCTTTAACTCTAAACATTTTTTTGTAGATTTAACAAAACTCCAACCTGTGAAGAAAGCTGCTAAAATCATTGGAATTATATTGCTAATTATTCTAATTGTAGGATACATTTTTTATAGAACATTACTCCCAACCTACGATGGAAGTTTTGATATTGACAACGTACAAGAAGAAGTTACAGTTCATTACGATGACTACGGAATTCCGCATATTTACGCCAAAAACGAAGCTGATGCCTTTACTTCTTTAGGTTTTGTACACGCACAAGATCGTTTATGGCAAATGGAATTGATGCGCAGAATTGCACCAGCAAGATTATCAGAAGTATTTGGAGATGCTACTGTTGATACAGATCGTTTTTTTGCAATAACTGGCATTGATGAAGCTTCAGAAGCAACTGTACAGGCACTAGACAAAAATTCAAAGAGTTATAAATTAGCACAAGCGTATATCAATGGAATCAATCAATTTATAGAACATGGCGCTACGCCAATTGAATTCTACTTAACAGGAATTGACAAAACTGAGTTTACCGTAAAAGACATTCACAATATCTTTGGATATATGGCTTTTAGTTTTGCCATGGCACACAAAACAGACCCTTTATTAACAAGCATTCAACAAAAATTAGGCAACGAATACTTAGCCGATTTAGGTATTAGCGTCGATCCAAACACTACACTTTTACAAAATTATCCTGCAAAAGATACTGTCAAAGTAAAAAACACCTTAATTTCTGCTGTTGATAAAGCTTTAGATCCATTGCCAATTCCACAATTTATTGGAAGTAATAGCTGGGTTTTAGCACCTCAAAAAACGGCTACAGGAAAAGTGCTTTTCGCAAACGATCCGCATATTGGATTCTCGCAACCTTCAGTTTGGTATGAAGCGCATGTACACACGCCAACCTATGAAATATATGGTTATCACTTAGCAGGAACACCTTTTCCTATGTTAGGTCACAACCGAAAGATTGCCTACGGAATGACCATGTTTGAAAATGATGATATTGACTTTTATTGGGAAGAAAAAAATGCTACTATTAAAGAAGTTACAAAAACGATTAAAGTAAAAGATGGCGATGATGTTACTGTAACTGTAAAGTTGACGAAACACGGCCCTATTTTAAACGGGATTGCTGATGGAGTTGATTTTGAACAACCAGTTGCCATGTCTTGGGTGTACACACAGCGAAAAAATCAGTTGTTAGATGCTTGCTACACCATGTCGCATGCAACAAATCAAAAGGAATTTGAACAAGCATTAGGCAAAATTCATGCACCAGGACTAAATTTAATGTATGGAGATGCCGAAGATAATATTGGTTGGTATGCGGTTGGACAATTGATTGAACGACCAGCACATGTAAACTCAAAGCTGATTTTAAATGGTATTTCTGGAAACGATGAACCAATCCGTTTTATGGATGCCACCGAAAACCCAAGTGCAACCAATCCGCCATGGAATTATGTATATTCTGCAAACAATCAGCCAGATAGCATCAACGGAAGTTTATATCCAGGATATTATTTACCCGAAAATAGAGGAAAACGTATCGTAGAATTGGTAGAAGCAAACAATAAATGGACAAAAGAAGATGTAATGCAAATGACACTTGATGTTACATCCAAAGTACATGTAGAGACCATTCATGAAGTCCTAAATGTTATTGCAAATGCTGATTTTTCTACGAAAGAAAAAGAAGTGATAAACGTTCTCAAAAGCTGGAACGGCGATAATAAATTAACAGACATTGCACCTACAATCTACCATCGATTCATCTATCAATACCTAAAAAATACATTTACCGACGAACTTGATACAGAAACTTTTGAAATGTTAATTAAAACACACATAGCAAAACGTTTTACAGCACCGCTACTTTATAAAGAATCAATTTGGTATGATATTATTTCTACAGAAGAAAAAGAAACTCGAAAAGACATCTTATTAAAATCATTTAAAGAAACAGTCGTAAAACTAGAAGCGCAATTAGGAAATAACGTTAATGATTGGACATGGAATAAGGTACATACTGTAGAACATCCGCATCCAATTGGGAAAGTAGAAATGCTACGCTCCTATTTTAATGTTGGTCCGTATGAAGTATCAGGAACGCAAGAAGTAATTAATAATTTAGGATTTCACTATGATGAAACTGGAGAATACAAAGTGTATTTTGGACCTTCTACTCGACGTGTGATTGACTTTTCGGATATTGAAAACAGTATGAGTATTTTGCCAACTGGACAATCTGGAAATCCATTCAGCGAACACTATGACGATCAGGCAGAAATGTACATTCAAGGGAAATTTAGAAAGATGCTTCTAAACACTGAAGAAATTAAAAAGACTTCAAAAAACACCTTAATTCTGAACTAAAATTCGGAGAACACTGAATTTTTGATAATTTAGCAATATTGATGATACAAATCTTATGGAATACAACTGCAACGAAATTGTACTAGCTCAAAAAAGTTTTTTTAAAACTAGGCAAACGCATGACATTTCATATCGAAAGAAAACGTTGGCAAAGCTTTTAAAAGAAGTCAAAAATCGTGAAAATGATATTTGTGATGCGCTATATGCTGACTTTAAGAAACCACAGTTTGAATCAATTATTTCAGAAACAAGTATTGTAATTTCGGAGTTAAAATTAGCTATTAAAAAATTAAAATCCTGGGCGCGTCCAAAACGTGTATGGCCAGCTTTACTTAATTTTCCCTCCAAAGATCGTATTCACTCAGAACCGTATGGAACTACATTAGTTATTGCTCCTTGGAATTATCCGTATCAACTTGCACTGGCGCCTTTAATTGGTGCTGTTGCCGCAGGAAATACTGTAGTTTTAAAACCATCGGAACTCACGCCACATACATCGCAAATTTTAGAAGAAATCATTACAGCCGTTTTTGATGAAAATCATGTAAAAGTGGTGCAAGGCGGTGTAGCCATTTCACAAGCTTTATTAGCAGAACGTTGGGATTATATTTTCTTTACAGGAAGCGTGAATGTTGGAAAAATTGTAGCAAAAGCTGCTGCACCAAATCTAACGCCTACAACATTGGAACT
This sequence comes from Kordia sp., assembly GCF_050633145.1. GTDB lineage: Bacteria > Bacteroidota > Bacteroidia > Flavobacteriales > Flavobacteriaceae > Kordia. The sequence continues at coordinate 26,600 of NZ_JBOEFY010000001.1, forward strand.
TGGCGGGAAAAATCCGTGTATTGTAGATATTCATTCCAACTTTAAACTCACAGCTAAAAGAATTGTTTGGGGGAAATTTTTAAATGCTGGACAAACCTGTATTGCTCCAGATTATTTAATTGTACAAGGACAAGCTAAGTTTGACTTTACAAAAGCATTGATTGCCGAAATAAAAGCTTCTTATGGGGAAAACCCACAAGAATCACCTGATTATCCAAGAATCGTAAATGAAAAGAATTTTCAGCGTTTGGCAGCAATGTTAGACGGACAAGAAATGCTTCATGGTGGTGTTACAGATAAAGACGATTTGTACATTGCTCCTACTATTATAGACGAGCCTTCATTGGATAGTGAAGTAATGCTTGACGAAATTTTTGGTCCTATTCTACCGATTCAAACGTATGCTACTTTAGAAGATATCCGAACTATTATTACGCATTATGAAAAACCTTTGGCTTTATACGTTTTTTCGAACGATAAAAAGTTTGCCAAACGTATGATAGAACGCTACTCCTTTGGTGGTGGTGCTATCAATGATACAGTCACTCATTTTGTAAACCACAGAATGCCTTTTGGTGGTGTTGGAAATAGTGGTACAGGTTCATATCACGGAAAAGGAAGTTTTGATACATTTTCACACAAAAAATCAATTACCAATAAAAAAACATGGTTAGATATTCCTGTTCGATACGCGCCATATAAGGGAAAAATAAAACTTCTTAAGTTTTTTATGAAATACTTCTAAAAGATTTTCTTATAATTTTAGGTTAAAACTCTAAATATAGAAAGTGTATTTTTATATATTGTGGGATAATTATTGGCTTAAAATTCGATATCATTCATTAATGAAAATAACACTACCATTTTTATACATTTTTCTATTTTTCTCTTGTTCGCTTTTAGCACAAGAAAAAAACTTTCAAATTCCTGATAGTTTAGCAGATAAGACTAATACTGAACTTATTTCTTTAATTAAATCTACTAGATATTCTGATCCTGAGGCAGCCAAAATTTACACAAAAACGTATTATAAAAAGGCAATCAAAGAGCAAAATCAATTAACGACAATAGATAGCTACTTTTATTTTGGCCATATTGCTGATATTCAAGGAAAATATAAAGATGCTATTTCATATATAAATACTGGAATTTCTTTAGCCGAAAACGATAGAGATAGTATCTTAGGAAAACTTTATAATCTTAGAGGAATCATACAATGGCAGTATGGAAAAGGGGAGCAAGGAATAGAAGATTTTAATATTTCACACTTTATTGCTCAAAAATATAAAGATACTGCTAAAGTTAATATTGCAGAAGTTAATATTGCATTGGTAAAAATGCACTTAAAGCAATACCATGAATCCTTGAAGACATACAGAAAGATGTTAGCTATTTCCGAAGATACTACTCGGATCAGTAAAAACTCTAGAGTTAGTCTGTATATGGGACTTTGTGATAATTTTTTACACATGGGAAAACTTGATTCTGCACTTGTGTATATAGACAAAGGGATTAAAGAAAGTCTTCGTATTAATGATAATGAATCTATTAATTATCTATATCCTCGCAAAGCATTGTACTATTACTACAAAGGAGATATTGCAAAGGCATTGAAACTATTAAAAAAGTCTGAGAAACTAATCACCAAACTTCAAAAAGATGACAAAAGAAATATTGGAGTCTATTACTATATGGCACAATGCTATTTTACATCTAAAGATTATCAAGCTGCTATTAAAGCTATTGAAAAAGCTTTACATATTGTTCAACGAGAAAATAACACAAGTTCTGAACAAAAAAATAATACCACAATTTCTAATGACGCAATTGTAACGATTTCTGATAAAGATCTTTTTGTTCCAGATGAATATATTTTTTTATTAAAACTAAAAGCACGCTGTTACGAACAATTAGGTGACGAGAAAAATCAAGAGCAATACTTTAATCAATATGCAACGCTTAAAATTGAAAGTAGCAAAAAAGAAGTTCGTATAAATAACTTTTTTAACCTGTTAGATGAAGTCGAAGAAGTAGCTTTTATGGAAAGACAAAAGCTTCGAAAAGCAGCTGCAGAAACTAAAGTAAAATATTTATACTTTATATTAAGTGTTGTTAGTGTAGCCTTTTTAATAGTATACCTCTTTTTTAGAAAAAAAGAACAGCAAAAATCAAAAGCATACAAAGAACTCATAGAGAGGATTTCAAGCCTAGAAACAAAAAGTGTTCAAGAAGCTTCTAAACATAAAACTGCAATAAAAAAAGCTGTAAACATTACGGATGAAAAATTACAAAATATCTTAAAAGGTTTGGAAAAGTTTGAAGCACAAGAATTGTACTTGGATTTAAATTGTAATTTACGTTTCGTAGCCAAAAAAGTAAAAACTAATGCGACTTATTTATCCAAAATTATCAATGAACAAAAAGAGATAAGTTTTACCGATTATATTAATAATCTTCGTATTCAATACACCTTAAAGCGTTTAAAATCCGATTCACTTTTTAGAGCCTATTCTATCAAGTCTATTTCAGAAGAAGTTGGCTATAGAAGCGCTGATTCTTTTACAAAACATTTCAAAAAACAAACTTCATTATATCCTTCGTATTACATCAAAAAATTAAACCAAGAAGAAGTTTAATTAGCTCCCTATTTTGTTTAGAATAGGGTTGAAAATTTATGAAATCTGTAGTAACTATGGTATGTTTGAAAAATGACTTAGTTGTCAAAAACATAAAATTACACTTATAAAAATTAAATTATGAAAAGAATTTCAAACAAACATTTACAATTAAATAAAATGAGTATTTCTAAATTGAATACAATTTTAGGAGGGAATCCAACAAAAAATACTGCTGGAAATGATGACGATGACCTTCCTGGAGATACTGAAGGAGTTAGCTGTACTACATCTAGATTTACAGTAGACATTGCTAGTAATGACAATTGTTAGATATTGTACTCTAATATTGAATTCTATTAAAATTTCACCAGAGCCATATACTTTCTATTTTTTTATGTATTAAATAAAAGAAAGTACCATTATAAACTTTTTAATACAACTAAAGTTCAGTAGATATAAAAATTAAAAGTTATTTTCTTGTTTTTCTAAGTATAGCTAGAATTTTTATAAACTATTTTTAATCTGCTAGGTTTAATAATAAAGTTTTATATAAAATATTTACTATTACTGACAATAAAAGATCAAATATTTGGTTATATTTATTAGTAAACATATTAATTTTTAAAAATAAAAACTATGAAGAAAATTCAATTAAACAGAATTCAATTAAACAAAACTAATATATCAAAACTAAATGTACAGTTAGCTAATAAAATTATAGGAGGAAGTAGAACTAGTGTAGATATTGATGAAGATAATAGTGCTGACAATAATTGTTAATTTAAATTATATAAAATAGAATATTGTATTACCAGAGAAGTTAATTTCTCTGGTTTTTTTATGCGCTAATAATAACTATCTACTTCGGTTCATATCACTATCTATTTTACACTTAAAACAACTTACAGCAACAGCTTTACTTCCTATTTTATTGTTTCTTTTATGATCTAATTAAATATCCTACAAACTCATAGAAAAAGTAAAAATTATACAATAGCTAACACATACTATTTTAAAAAAAACATACTGTATTTCATATTCAATTCACAACTTACATACAGCAACCCTTTTTTGTTTAATTTAGGGTGTATTCAAATTATAAAACTCTACTAACCTTAGTGTTTATAAGGAATTAAAAGCAATCTCTGTTTTACAATCTATCATTATTTTTCAGTCTAAAAAATTGAAGTCTAATTCGTTTAATTTAGGCTTCTCTTCCTTTTTTTCTAGCAAAAACACACCTAATATTGTTCTCAGATCGATCATTGTGTTGAAAAGCCTAACACATAAAAAATAGGCACATTACATTAACATTTAAATTACTAATTATGAAAAAAAAGAAAATCTCAGGATTATCATTAAGAAAAAGAACTGTTTCTTCTTTAGAAGCTACAAGCTTATCTGGAGGAACAGGATCATATTTTAATTGCTTCACCTTTGCTCCTCCGTGTGTGAGTGCAACAGAGCCACCAGAAGATGATACTTTTTTCTGTCCACCACCACCAACTGGAACAAATCCGCCACCACCACCAAACCCAACAAATATAACTTGTGGATATAGCTGTATTCCTACTGATTGTGGAACCAGTAATCCTAACTAGTTTTTAGAATTAAAATTCACTTCATGAATATTATTTAGGTTAAACATAAAAGAGAATACAATACCATGTATTCTCTTTTTTTGTTCGCGTTAAGATCGTTATGTTTGTATATGACTACAGAAAAAACAGTAACCGAAGCTATTCAGTACAGACGTTCTGTACGCGTTTTTGATAAAGACATTGAAATTGACACCGAAAAAGTAAAAACCTGCATAAAAAACGCTGTATTGGCTCCTACGAGTAGTAATTTACAGTTATGGGAGTTTTATCACGTTACTGATGAAGCTGTCTTGAAACAATTAACCACAGCCTGTTTAGGGCAAAATGCAGCAAAAACCGCCAAACAATTGGTTGTAGTTGTAACACGAAAAGATTTGTGGAAACAACGTGCCAAAGCCAATGTTGGTTTTTTAAAGAGTTTATATGGTGATAAAACTAAAGAAGAATACTCTCGAAGAGAAAAATTTGCTTTAAACTATTATCAAAAACTGATTCCTCCTATTTATGCTGAATTTCTAGGAATATATGGTTGGCTAAAATATGCTGTATTTAACTGCATCGGATTGTTTCGACCAATATACAGACAAGTTCGCTTGAGCGATTTACGAATCGTTGCACATAAAAGCGCAGGATTAGCTGCTCAAAACTTTATGATAAGCATGGCAGCAATTGGTTACGATACCTGTCCGATGGAAGGAAGTGACACTTTACGTGTAAAACGAATTTTAAAATTGCCTCGTGGTGCTGAAATCAATATGATTGTTGGTTGTGGCGTTCGTAGTGAAAATGGCATCTATGGACCCCGATTTAGAGTGCCTTTTACAAGTACGTATACGGAGGTTTAGTTGTTGGTTAAAAACGTACAACCACTATACTAAACTGATGCACTTTTCAACTTATAAACTTTAACTTATTTTTTGTTTACACTAAGCCTGTCGAAGTATTGAGAGCTATCGAAATATAAATTTGCAAAGCAAAAAATTTTCAGAGTACTTTAAAGATAGACGCGAAGCGATCAAAAAGCAAAGCGA
>NZ_JBOEFY010000001.1:31914-69943 GCF_050633145.1 Kordia sp.
AAAAGCAAAGCGATCAAAAAGCGAAGCGATCAAAAAGCGAAGCGATCAAAAAGCGAAGCGATCAAAAAGCGAAGCGATCTACTTACTATTCACCATATTATTGCGAATTGCATACAACACCAAGCCTATTCTACTTTTCACCTTAAAATGCTTGAACAAAGATTCACGATATCCATCGATGGTTTTAGGACTCAAACACATTTCTTGTGCAATTTCCTTGTATGTCATTTCCGTACAAGCCAATTTTAAGAATGTCATCTCAGTATCTTTCAACGGTTTTCCGTTTTTAGTATCTTTATCATCTCCATGAAGTGAATTTAATAACGTAGTTGCAACACGTTCCGAATAATAAATTCCATTAGAAATCACTTCATTTAAAGCTTTATAAAATATTTCTGGATGAATATCTTTCAGTAAATATCCTTTAGCGCCTAAACGCAGCATTTTTATAATTGTTTCTTCATGATCGTCCATAGAAAGTGCCAATACTTGAATACTTGGTCGGTTATCTTTGATCCATTCCATCGTTTCAAAGCCGTTCATTACAGGCATGTTAATATCTAATAAGATAATATCTGGGACGTTTTCGGATTCTAATAATTTCTTTATCAGTTCACTTCCATTCTTTACATGGTATAAAACCTCAAACTCATCAAATGCATTGACCAATCCTTGCAAAGATTGCGCAAAAAGCAAATGGTCATCTACAATTACAACTGAATGTTTTTTCATTATTTTTATTTATAGGGATAGGATAAAGTTAAGGAAACTCCTTTATTTTTTGCAGATTTCATTGCAAATTCTGCATTTATGATGGCTGCACGACTTTTCATATTAATTAATCCTGAGCCTTTTTCTATTTCTCCTTCTTCAAAACCAACACCATCATCTTGTGCTAAGATAATCAATCGATCGGATTCAAAATTCAAAGTTACTTCTAAACTTTTAGCTTTTGAATGTTTAATTGCATTCGAAAAGAATTCTTGTAAAATACGGAACAAAATAATTTCTTCTTTAATATCTAAAGATCGTTCTTCTCCATGAGTCTGCAGAGTTGCGACTAAGAAATTTAACTTGTTAAATCGATCTAACTCTACTTCTATCGACTTAATAAGTCCCATATTTTGGATAATCTCGGTATTCATTGTTTTTGAGAGCAATCGGATTTCTTGCAAACTCTTTCCAACAATTTCACTAATATCGTCTAATTTTTCTTTGTTTTCTTCGGTAAGTTGTGTTCCTAATATATTGATATGCATGCGTGCTACTGACAATAGCTGCCCAATATTATCATGCAATTCCCAACTCATATTCTGCAACGCTTGCTCTTGAATTTCTATTTGCGATTTGGCAATTTCTTCCATATACTGCTTCTCTGCTTCTTTCTTTTCAAGAATAAACTTCAGTTTACGCTTTTGAAAGAATACAAACAAGATGATGACAGTAATTAACAAAATAAGCAACACCATGGATGTTGCTGCTACAAGCATTTGTACTTCTTGATCGTTCATAAGATTTCTTCAAATAATATCATTTTTAAGGAAACGTCTTTAAATTCGATTCTAAACTAATAATTTTCCTCTTTTTTTTATGTAAGAACACTAAAGTAACAACTACTAATATTCCTACAATAAAAATCGTTGAAGCGCAAATAAAAGCCAATGTACGTATTTCTGTTGGTGTCATATCTTTTTAGATTCTTGCATTTTTCTATAGGATTTGTAGAATCCTATAATATAACAACTATACATAATTAGATTTAGAGAAAATAAGACTAAGCTATATATCCATTTATCAACATTTAAAAATAATTTAGAAGCAAAGAAAAACGGCATGTAAGTTGCATAAAACAGTAAAATTCCTAAAGCGAACCAGAAAACAGTTGAATCCGTAATATTAAGTATACTATCCTTACCAAATATTTCAATAAAATAAAAACAAATAGTTATTAATAAAAATACTGTTCCTACACCATATGTATAAAATTGAAAACCAGTTAAGAAACCTTGGCCATACATTATATTCCAAAAACTAAAAATCCAATATAAAACAATAAACAAGTTAACAAGTTTTTGCCTGCTTTTTGAATCTAACATCAGCCTAAACCACCATAAAAAGAAAGTTAATTGAACTATTGTATATGTATTATATACTGGGTAATTACGCATACCAAATAATTCAAAATAATATCCTCCAAAAAATTCAGTCAAAACAACATAAAAAATGCTGAAAATAAAATATTTGGCTTTAGTGTTTGCATAACTGGAATACGTAAAGCAACCATATACTAATACTATTAAAGCCAAATATTTTGACAAGAAACGTAGTTCTTCCATTAATTATTTTAGTATTATCCTCCGTAAGTATTAATTGGTGGTTTTCCACCATCTCCATAATTCATAGCTGAAATAGTAGTAATGTCTTTACTATCGTTTGCATCACCCGATTTTCCTCCTTCACTCATTCCTAAGCTTGCTTTGGTTGGACACATAAATAATGTGTTTCTTCCTGCTTTAGACTCATCTTCTGTTTCTGGATATACGCCAAAATAAAATCGGATACCATTAACATTAATTTTTTGCTCTAAAGCTTGTTCTTTTACATAATTAATATAGCCTTCTAAATCCTCTAGAGAATACCAGCTAGAACAACAGAAATGATCTTCATTTTCTACTCCAAAGCCTTCTTTTTGCTTGTCTTTGTAGCATAAATTTAATGCAGCTGCTTGCTCATTATTAATAAGTTTGTTTTTAGGGGTTTTGTAGTCACTCATACTTCTAATATTATTGATTATTGCCACCAAGTTATTTATAAAGAATCACAATTAAAAATGTTAATATGTGACTGTTGCTATTATTATAGGTTAAAAAACTGATAACTAGATTTTTAAACAAAAAACACAATCAAAATTTCAGGATTTTTCCTTTTACAAAGGGGAAAAACCCCCTTTTAATAAAGGCTCTTTCCTCTTGTGTGCTATTTTTTAACAACTTAAATTCGCTTCACAATAAATAATAGATTTGCCATAAATGACTTCCCTAGACAGAAATATGAATGCTTCACGCATTATTATTCAATCACACATTGATAAAGCTTTTACTGAAAAGTTTATTCAATGGAATGACGGTTTAAACTATACTGAGTTTATCCGTGCATTATGGCGTTTGTTTTTATATCATGACAGTTTTAAAGAAGGAACACAAGATATTTTAGGAAAGCTAACCGAAGAAGATGCTATGCAATTACTTTCCGATGAGATTGATATCACAAAATTGAAAGCTTCTTAAATAGTATTTTATCTCTTGTATGTTTTTGTGCCAATTTGATGATGCTTTTTTGATCTAATTGCAAAATTCTTGGATAACCTCCTGTCGTTTGACAATCTTTCATCAATACAATCAATTTTCCCGAAGGCGTTAACTGAATTGTTCCTGGCAATACTGCCGAAGTGATAATTGATGGACACTCATTTTCAATAGTTTCATGCAGCTGATACGCCATTCTGTTATTTAAACCTATAGAAAATTCAGTATTGAATAACTTTTCTTGTTGCTGTTTTGATAAAAAATCAAATTCCGGACCTTTGTAAACGTGTATTTCTTTATTTATAAAAATTTCTTTTTGAAGTGCGATGTTTGCTTTAGAGCCAATTTGTTTTACATGTGCTTGATATGGAATGAAATCTCCTGTAGCAATTCGGGATTTTGGAGTGATTGCATCATAGTAACTTCTACTTTTCAATATTTTTTCGGTTTGAAACCCTTTTTTTACGGCTAGATACGTTCGAACACCATAATTTCGCTTACCAAACTTCAATTGATCGCCTTTACTGACGTTTAGAGGAACATTTAATCGTACTGCTTGATTATTTAGTATTGGTGACAAATAAGCTCCGCAAATGACAATTTGAGTAGCTTCATGAAAACACACACTAACTCCTTGTAAAGTCATTTCTAAAACGGCATCGTTTTCATCGTTTCCTAAAATGTGATTCGCCAATTTCGCATGATATTCGTCCATAACTCCCGAAACTGGAACGCCATAATTTCGATACTCAAATCTTCCTAAATCTTGAATCGAAGAGTATAATCCGCTATGCAAAATCTCTAACATATTTCAGTCGATTTTAAAGTGTAATTTCCGTTAGAAACTGCTGTTAAAATTTCATGATATTCTTCAAGTGTAATTGATACAAATTTTATGAAATCACCTGCTTTTGCAAAACATGGATTTTCACTTGAAACATCAAAAAAATTGATGGGAGAATTTCCTAAAATTTGCCAACCACCTGGACTCGATTTTGGGTAGATTCCTGTTTGCATTCCACCAATACCAACAGCACCTTTTTTGACTTCTAATCGCGGTGTTGATTTACGATCAATATGCAATCGTTTATCGAGTCCGCCCAAGTATAAAAAACCAGGTAAAAAACCGATAGAAAAAACTTGATATTCTGAAGCTGTATGAAGCTTAATAATTTCTGTTACAGATAGCTTGTTTTTTTGAGCGATTTCTTCCAAGTCAATTCCAAATGAAGCATCGTAACACACTGGAACTTCCCAACAAAATCGTGCTGAAGTCTGTATTTTGTCAAATTCTAGCAAAAACAAATGTTCCAACAAATGTTGGAGTGTTCTGAAATTTATTTTTAAATTATCATAAATAATTAATAATGAATTATTTGATTGAATTACATCAAGTAAAACTTTAATATTAAAACTCAATACTTTTTCTTTATATTCCAACACGTTATTCAGCACTTTTGCAGCCATTTTGGCTTCCCAAGTAAGCAATATTCCTGAATCACCATACATTGTATAGCTAGGAAAAGTTGGTTTTGAGAGTTGATTTTTAGCATTGAAATGTGAATGCAATTGTTGTACAATTTCAATCGCATATAAGGTATCTGAATGCACACAAAACGTATCTGATTTTAATATGATTTTTTGATTAGAAATGGTTTGTACTTTTTGTTCATTTTTAAGTCTAGAAACATGTGGAATAACCTCCTCTATTTTGGTTAAAATCGCATTGTTCTTTTTACGTGAAACGAGTGTTAAATCATCGTTGTAATTTCGATCAGCAAAAGCTTCATAAACGATCTCAAAATTTTGCTGTAAAGCGAACGTTTCAATCACAGAATTATATGGAACATAGAGTTTATATTTGCCTTTATATTTTGAAATTGCTTTGAGAAATAGTTGTGCTTTTTCTTCACTTTTTGCTACATCATTATACAGTGCTCCATGCGGTTTTATATGCACAATTTTTGCTGCATGTAAAGCAACAATTTCTTCTAGATTTGTGATTTGTTGTTGTATCGTTTTGATGAATTCGGCGGAAGCCATATCTACAGAAATACGTCCAAAATTTTCCCGATCAGGATACGAAGGATGCGCGCCAATTTCTACTTGATATTTTTTTGCCAGCGCAACTACTTCATGCATGGTTTCCGCATCACCTGCATGTCCGCCACACGCAATATTGCATGCATTGATGTACGGCATGAGAATTTCCTCATTGTCTACGCCTTCTCCAACATCACAATTGATATGTAGCATTTTTTGGGTTTTGGGTTTTGGGTTAAGTTGTTTACTTTCTTAGTATTTTCATAGCATAAACTCTTAAACTTAAAACAACGTATAAATTCCTTTTACCCCAAGAATTATGGTAATTAGAATGATACAAATAGCTAGTATGTTTTGAAATAACGTGTTCTTGTAATTCCCTAAAACATTGGCTTTGTTAACTATCCACACTAAAAAGATAGCGACAATTGGTAGTAATAAAGCATTGGCTACTTGAGCAAACGTAATGACTTCTAAAGGTTTAAATTCTAGAGATGAAAATACAACTCCCAATATTAAAATGATTGCCCAAACGGCTCTAAAACGATTGTCTTTTAAGGAAGCTTTCCAGCCAAAACAACTTTTTGCTACATACGCAGCCGCTAAAGGCGCTGTAATTGCAGAGGTGATTCCTGCTGCAAATAAGCCAATTCCGAGTAAGTATTTTGCATTTTCTCCGTATAAAGGTTCTAATCCTTTCGCTAGATCTAAAGCGTTGTCTACGTTACCTCCTGCAATTGCCGTAGCTGCTACAATAATTGCTATAGAGACAATTCCTCCTAAAACTATAGAGATCATTGTGTCTTTTCTAGCACTTGATAAATCATCTTTTGTTTTCCATTTTTCTTTGACTAAGGATGCATGCAGAAAAAGATTGTACGGAACTACTGTTGTTCCTATCAATCCAATAATAATTAAGCTACTGTTTTCTGGAAATGAAGGTGTAAATGTTCCTTTTAGTATAGCAACAATATCTGGTTTCGTAAGAATTGCCGTGATTAAAAATGAGATACTCATTATCAATACAAGTGCTACCAAACTACGTTCTAGTATTTTATAGTTTCCTATAAATAGTACTATAAAAGCGATAATTCCGATCAATATTGGGTAGAATACAGCAGTTTCTTTACCAAAGACTTGCATTCCCAATGTTGCGCCGCTTATATTCCCTGCCTCGTATGCTGCATTTCCAATAACAATTGCGCCTAGAATTAAGAAGATTGCTATGTTTCGTAACAACGGACTTGTTATTTGCCCTTTTATAACTTCCGCTAATCCTTTTTGCGTAACGATTCCTGTGCGAGCTGCCATTTCTTGTAATACAACCGTTGCAATGATAGATAGCAACATTGCCCACAGTAAGCTGTAACCAAATTGCACACCGGCTTTGGTACACATCGTAACCGTTCCTGGTCCTATAAACGCTGCTGCAACAAGCGTTCCTGGTCCTATATTTTTAATCCATTTGAACATTGGCTGCAGTATTTAAAGCATAGATTGCAAATGAACCTAACCAGTGTGTTCCTTCATAGTTATCGTCTACAATGCTTGGTAGTGAATAGTTTATGTGTTGATTTGCAACATTTTTTAAGTGTGCATATTCAGGAAATTCGTTGGCAATTCCGTATAAACACCATGCTCTACTGAAATTGACACCATCTAAATGCACTAGTTTTCCATCAGTACGATCAGACACTTTTCCTTGCGCTAGTTGAAAATCTTTATCTGCTAGTTGTGGTAAGAATTTGTTGAGCCACGTTTTAAAAGCTTCTTTCCCTAATACTCTTCGCATGATATCTGCTTCTTCCAGACATGGTGATAGAAAGTCAAATCCGCTTGGTTCCCAAGATATTGGACAGTTTTCATCAGTCATGTAAAAGTCTTTTGCTCTTTGCTCTATGAGACTTTTTAAGGCTGTATCTTCCACAGTTTTAGCATAATCATAGGCAAATGTGAGTCCAAAAGCTGTATTTGTGTGTTCTCCTACTCTGATTGGGTAATTTAGTTTTGGTAAGAAATTTAAATATCCTTGTACAATTATATCAGTCATAGGTTGTAGATTCGCTTCCAACTTGCGTGCTAACGGATCGTCCCAAGTATGTAATTCTTCTGCGAGTTTTAGCAACCAAGCCCAACCGTACGTGCGTTCAAACGATTTGTTGTATTTTCCTTTGAAGTATAGAATTTCGATTTCTATATTTTCTTTGGATATGTTTTCGGCTAATTTCTCTCTGATTTCTGCGCTGTTTTCTAAGTTTGGAAATTGCTTTAGTAAAGTTACCAACGACCAATGTCCGTGCACAGAAGAATGCCAGTCAAAACAACCGTAAAATGCTGGATGCAATACTCTTGGAGATTGTAAATCTTCTTCACTCCCAATGGTTTGATTGAGTTTGTTAGGATATTCTTCCTGCATACAATGCAATGGTAATGCTGCTAAACGATTGGCTTCTGCTAAGGATAAAGCGGCTATTTTACTAGAGACTGTGATGGTTTTACTTGTTTTTGTAGTTTTTGGTGTTGTTTTCTTGATTTCTTTGGTTTCTTTTGGTTGACATTGTACAAAAATACAAAGCATCAAAAAGTAGCTAATTTTTTTCAATTTTGATGGTGTTTTGGTTGAAGCTTCAATATAGGAATTTTGTTTGGAATGTTGGGCTACTAGATTTCTAGACTTCTTAGATTGTTAGACTTGTTAGATCTTTAGACGTATTTACCTAGACAAGCTCAGCACAAGTGTTTTTAGATTGTTATATGTTGAATTATTTTTTTAGATACAGTGTGAGTTTTGCATAATCGATAATAGCTTCTTTTTCACTTAGAATGTCAGCACCTATGATTCCATCTATTTCTTCTGTTTCATAGTTTTCTAATGCTTTATTGACTACATCTAAATTCATTAAAAATACGGTGTAATCTTTTAACTCTAGTGATTCTAGACGAAGTGTGTTTCCTGTAGATTCTTGTAATAAGATGTCTGTAATTCCTGCGCTTGTGGCTAATTGTTCAGAAGTTTCAGCTTTCATTTTAAATTTTGCTTTTGCTTTTGCATCAACTGTGGTTGAATTTGCTCCTGTATCTAAAATAAAGTTTCCTTCTACGCCATTGATAGAAATTTGTAATTGCAAATGCCCTGTAAATATTTTAGTCAGTGGAATTTTTACATATCCATTTTTTAGTAAAATCCCCTCTAAATTTAATTCGCCTTTTACTGTTTCTTGAGAAGATTTGTGTGTTTGTCTAAATTCAGTACTAAAACTGTACCCTACAAATAGTGCTACACAAAGTCCAATTGTAATTAGTGTTTTTTTCATAAAAATCTCATCAAAAGTGCTATTACTGCAATATAATTAATTTCTATCTGATGTTTTGTTGATGAGATACTTATTGTAGCTAAAAAAAGCAAGTCAAAGCTTGCTAGAATATAAGTGTTTTTTAGTGTCTATAATGATTTATGGTGTGCAGATAACCCAAGAACATCCGAGCCCGTAACCTTGCTCAGTTAAACATACTTCAGGTCCGCAACTTCTTGGTCTAGCACAACTTTCAATTACCGTGCATACACCTGGAAGTGGTCTTTTAGATATTTCTATTGGGTTTGCCTGTCCTGCTTTAGGTTGTTCTAAATTGGAAATAACATTTTTGTGCAATGTTAATTTTTGAAATTTTATTTTTTTCATAATAACTGTCGCTTTTAATGAATCAAATTATATTTTCAATTGATTTAAATTAGAAACGTTGAAAAAGCAAACCGAAATTTGCTTTTTCAACATCATTTTATGCACCTGGTGCTGCACAGATTAACCAAGAACAAGGAAATCCGTATCCATTTTCAGTAATACAAACATCTGGTCCACAACTTCTTCGAATTGATTCACAAATGTCTGGGCATCCAGATCCTACGCGAGTTCCTACTGGTTCTGCTCCATTTGCTGCTACCCCACCTTTTACTTGATCAAGGTTTGAGATTGCATCTTTGTTTAACGATAGTTTTTTTAGATTCTTTTTTTTCATCTGTTGATTATTTTTAGTTCATTTAATTAAGAAAAGCGAACCTAAGGGTTCGCTTTTAAAATTCTTTTTTAAACAGCTCCAGCATTTACTGGCACAACGTTGTTACAAGGTGTTGTGAAATTAGGACAGTCATCTCCTTTACATTGTGTTTTTCGAACTGTATCACATACTTCACAGTTGGACCATACATTTGTCCCTACAGCGACTGGGCTTGCTGCTGCAGCTCCTGCTACAAGTCCTCCTCGTAAATTATCTAGTCTAGAGATTGCTCTTTTTTGAAGGCTCAATTTGTTTACATTCTTTTTTTTCATGATTTTAAGAATTTTTAAAATGGTTATTGATAATTAAGTTTTTTACAATTTTTCAGCATCCTATTTGTAGGTATCTTTGACTGAAATATCGATATTAAAATTACCCTGTTTTTAACCTATTTAAAAACAATTGTGACGAATGAATACTTTTTGTGATGAATGATTAGATGCCTATTTTTAATTAAACTGAGTTCTATTTTGGCGTAGCACAGATAATCCATGAGCAAGGAAAACCGTAGTCAAATTGTGTTAAACAAACAATTGGAACACAGCTTTTGAGTCTTGTGTCACATGGGTTTTGACATGCTGACCCAAATTTAGTTCCATTTGGCTCTGCTACACCTCCTACAATTTTGTCAAGATTAGAAACTACATTCTTTTTTAGTGTAAGTTTTTTTAGCTTTTTTTTCATAATACGCTTCAATTTTAAATGGTTGATTCAGAAGATTTAGAAGAACAAATTTTGTTCTCACCAATAATAAATTGATTTTCAAACATTTAAAAATGATTGTGACGAATACATCTAATTTGTGGCGAATGAACAACTATGAATTTTTGCTATTTTTAAGATGATAAAGAATCTGCTTTACATAACTTTTACTAACCGGAATTTCATCTTTGGCAGTTTCTAAAAACAGTAAGACACGCTGTGAATTCCCTTTATGTATTTTTACTTTTTGAATGTTTACATAATATTGTCGATGACATTTTATAAGGAAATTATACGATTCTAAACGTTCCGCTATAAAACGTAAAGAAGCTCGGAGTAACTGTGGTTTTTTATCTCCTGTGGAGTAAATTTCTACATAATTTCCCGATGCTTTGATATATTCAATCGTTGAAGGCATTACTTCAATACATTGATTGACTATAGGCGATTTTAAGATGATTCTTTTGTCTGCCTCAATAACTTCACTTGCTTTTGTAATTGATGTTACTATGTTTGATGATGTATTTGGAGTTGTATACAATCTATCGAGAAGTACTGTTATAATGAATAGAGGAACTGCAATCATAATTGACCTCGGAATCGTAACTAGCATGTAATAAGTGGAATCGACTTCGCCAACGTCCATCATAAATCTGTGATAAACTGTCCCAATAAAACCAGCTACACTCAATATTGCTACTAATAACAGCCAATGATGATAGGTTTTCCAGTCACGATTCCCTTTGGCAAATTGTAGTTTCCGAAAGCATAACCAATACAAAGCATAAATAACAAGTGTCGTATTGATTCCATACCCTAATTGAATGATTTTGATAGGAATTTCAAACTTTGGAATCGCTAAGTAATTGTCATACGGATCAAAGATGTAGACAAAGATGGTAAGCACAATTCCAACAACTACAGCAAGTTTAAAGTAATACTTTTGATTGTCTATTAGTTGATGTTTTTGCTGAAAATAATACGATAGATTGGTTAGTGTCACTGTTTTGTATTTAAAAGGCAATTTGAAATTACAAAATTGTTTTTTGCTTCGATTACGGTTTTACCCTTCTTTGTGACGAAATTCATGTTTTTGTGATGAGTGATATAAAAAAGTATCCAACATCAATGTAATTGATCTTAGATACTTTTAAAATAAGATGAATACAATTTATTCTTCTCCTTCTTCAGTTAGTTTTTTTAATTCTTCATCATTTAATTCACTTAACTCAAGTAAACTATTGATGTCAAAACCTACAGCTTCACTTGCTAATCCAAAAGCCATTTGTTCTGAATTCGCAGCTATTTCTGGAGCATTGGCATCATTAGTATTCACTTCTTTTGCAACCTCTTTATATTGCTTCATGAAATTTGTAATACCTAATAACTCATCATAAGCTGTTACATGTTGATATGCTGCTTGTGCAAAGAATCGAGTTAAACTTTCTAAATCTTTTAGGTTTCCTTGAAGTGGTTTTGGAATCCAAGAATCTGTAAGGATTGGGTTTTCTCTAAAGAAATTAAATAATTCTCTAGCTTTATTATCCATAGGATCGTTAAATGTACCTCCTAATGATTTTAAAGGTTGAATTTGCTTGTATACAACTTGTGGAGGAAACCTATCTTTATTAATCGTATTTAATATGGCTACAAGTGCTAATGTCTTGAAGTTTTCATTTGTAATTTTCTTATTGCTATAAAGATCAGGGATTTTGACTAAATCATTTTTATCCCAAGCCATTGGCACTATATCTAAATCATTTTTCACTCCATGGTAGTGAATTTTTTTATCTTTAATTTGTTTTTCATAATAATGGATAAAGCTTGTGCTTGACCTAAAAAAACTCGTTTCTACACCTATAGTTGGTCCAGCACTAGGATATGTTGATATAGTTATAGCTGTTTTAGAACCAAGTTCAGCTTTTTTATCAGAAATGAACAAAGCTAACGCAGGTGAAAGTGCTCCTCCTAGACTATGTCCAGTTACTGCAATTTCAGTTTCTTCTATTTTTTTGTCACTAATAAACTTTGTGATTGCTGTAAAAAAATCAGTTCCATCAGATTGCATTTCTTTAGTTAAAATATGCAAGCCTGTAGCCGTTCCTTGTGAAATTGAACCATATCCACTACCTGTAATACTTCTCCATTTTTTAGTGTTTTTTACATCAAAATCTTCTTTCATCCAACCAAAGCTTGAAATAGAATTGGTTCCTGCTATTGCGATTACAAATAGCTTTTGTGCTTTTGAAAAGTAAACTCCCATCGTATTATCTGCTCTGGCAAATGACGAGTTTTGATCATTTGAGTATACAACTGGTCCCCAAACTGTTTCCCAATCATCTCCAATATATTCTTGTGTTCTTTTATCTGATAATACTTTATTAGATACAGCTGTTACATAATTCTGTAATTTTTCATAGGATTTTTGGCAAGTTGATTCGTCTTCGAATATTTTACCAAATCCTGAGTTACTTGCAAACGATAGACTATGTATAATTCTTGCTTTTTCTTCTTGTGTTGTTTCTGATATATTCATGATTTTTGGTTTTGATTAATTATTAAATTGAGATAGATTTTAAAACAACATTACTAACACAGAAAACATGCTATGTTAGTAATGCTATTTATTGAATGACTTTTAGTTATTCGCCGCTTCTGCTAGTTTTCCTAAGTCATTAATTTCACTATTTTCTATAGCTCTTACTTTTTGATTAGACATTTTAACCCATTCTCCATCTCTTAAAAATGAATAGTTGGCAGTTCCTGATTCCCAGTTGTCTTCTAATAAGATTCTTGCTTCAAAATTCTTTAGACTACCTCTTTCATTTTCGGTATATCCGCTAACAACAATCATAATATGACAACTTGTATTTGTACATAAGTAATTGTATTTTCCTGTCACAGCAGATTCTACATGTAACGGTGGATTTACTGCTTGAAAAACTACAGAACGTCCTTGCACTGTTCTTGTTTTTGGAGTTACTCCAAGGTTCATTGTACAAGTAATTGCCCCTGGCATACTTTCTCCGATAAGAAGATTTAATAGAAATACATTTGGTACTGAATTTGACATAACGATAAGTTTTAATTGATTTTCCTACTCTATTTAGGCTTTTCGGATTCCGCCATGCAATGCGTAAAAATGATATCATTTTGTTGCTTTACATGGTAAAAGTAGTTGTCAAATTGGCGTAGATTCTGAATTATTCGCGAGTGAAGAGATTTGTTCCGTGAACGATGAAATGTGAAGAGCGAGTTATTTATTGAAAAGTATATTTTTAAAATCTGCATACAAAAACGCCAGATTGAAACGATATCAATCTGGCGTTTTTAATGAGTTTACGAAAAGATTAGTCTTCATAAATTATCAATAGTTCTACTTCGCGTTCTGCTTTGCTGAGTTTTAAACCTATTTTGGCTAGTTCTTCTTTGAAAGAATTTTTCTTTTGTGGATCGAATACAAAATCAATATCCAAAAATTCTAAATAGTTGGTTTCGTCAACCACAGGAACTGGCGTTTCGTTTTCTATATAATCTGAAAACTCAGCCATACGAATCTTCTTAGCATGAAATTCATATCCTCTAAACTCTAAAGTACGTTTTTTAGTTTTCGATTTTAGCTTTTTCAGTTTCGTTCTATCAATCACACTTAGTACATACACAGGAATGGTACGTCTTGAAAGTTTTGCTTTTACAGCAAAGGTTTCTTCTAGTTTTTTTATTCCTATTTGATACATTTCATCTCCAGCCTTTTCTGTGATGATATCTAAACAATATTTATTTTTTGAATCTTTATAACTGTACTTTTCTTTATCAATTTCAAAAACAGTTCTCGTATATGTCTTTTGGTATAGACTTCGATACATGCTTGGTACCGTTTGATTGATGATTGTAATACGTCTTCCATTGAAGGTTTTATCTTTTAAATACCCTTTTGAATAGGAAGCAACTCCTTCAAAGCCGCCTTTAAGCAACACACGTTTAGCATTTACATCTTTTACAGGAAACGGATCTGCCTCATAATCAAATGTGATGTTTTCTTGTTTGTATGGCAACGAAATTGTCTCGCCTGCTTTTACCGCTTCAATCACTTCTTTGGTAATGTTATCAGTAGACGTTATTGCCACTATTTCTCCAACTGAATTTATAATGATTGCATGCGATAATATTCTATAAGGAAATAGAGTTTCTAACGCTTCTGTTTGCAAACCAAACCAAGCTTTTGATGGCGAATTGTCTATAAATCGTTGCAAACGCTCAGGTTTGTCTTCTGCAATTCCAATGACTTGAATGTCGTTTGGAAACATTTCTTGCAATTTGATTAAATTCTTCATTGCAGGAATGCACGGTCCGCACCAAGTTGCCCAAAAATCAAGAATAACAATTTTGCCTTTTAACTCTGATAATGAAGCTTCTGAAGTTGGTGAATTCAATAAGTTTGAAAATTTGATATTAGGAACTGTATCTCCAATTTCCAGTTTCGTTTGCGCGTAGGTCATCCTGGTCAATGCCAGAAGCACCAACAATATTGTTTGTTTTTTCATTTTGTAATTGGTTAATTTATTTGTTGTAGAATAAGGTTATAAAGCCGTGGATTAAATCGAGTTTAAACATGTTTTTCCTGTTTTCGTCAGTATCTTTTCCACGTGTAAACATCTTTTGCTTCCTTCCTTCCTTGTTAGGTTGCATAATGATTTTTGCTTTACCATCTTTTAAAATTGCATTGTGTCCCACAGCTTCCATATAATATTTTTGATCTTGATCGATATACATTTTGATATCTGAATACTCACACATCATCGTAATTAACTTAAAATCATTAGTCAAATTGTAGAAGAAGAAATCACTCTTAAAATCCTTGAATTGTAAATTCTTTCCAGCCTTTCCAACACTGATTTTTGAAAACTCAGTATTCATCAATAGATTTTCAATTTCCCCAAACAAGCCAAATGTGACGTTTCTAAAATAATACGTTCCTCCTACTAACTTCTTTACTCTTACAGATCCGTTCATAAACTGAATACTATTCCCTTCATTATTCAATTCATCAGCAGTCAATTCAACGTTTTGAAAAGTCCCTTGTATTCTATTCTTAAAAGTTCCATCAAAATCAACTTGTGCTTGACTAGCATTGATATCTAACGCCAAATAATTAGGAATATACACTTCATATTTAGATCGAATCCTTAAAATACCTTTGTGCTTACTTTTATCAACATCTTTTAAAGGGATACTATCATGTTCAAAGATAATATGACCTTCCATAGCATTAAAACCATCATAGCTTTTCGATATTTCTTTATTAATATCTTTTACGGTACGATATCGATTCGGTTCTTTTTTATCTGAAAATAAATTGTCAATACTAATTTTTCCGCCTGAAATTTGATACGACAATCTTCCTATAGAAGTTTGAGAAACATTTTGGATTTGTAAATAATTCATATCACCCATCGATGCTTCTACTTGAGATGACATAATAATTCCATCTAAAGTTTTCTTTACTTCTTCCTTTGAAAAATTTTTAAAATCGACAGTAAAATCTACTTTTACTTCATCTCTGTCCCATGTTTTAAACGTTACATCAATATTCTGCGTTTCAAATAACAACTTGGTATTCTTATCAACCGAAAAGGTTTTTTGATACGTTTTTTTTGATTGTGCTATCAGTCCAAACGAACCAATTAAAAATAGCACAAGGGTTTTATATATTTTGTTGTTCATCTTTCAATCTTTTTAAATGTTGTTGAATTTCCTGCAAAAGTGTCAATCGCATTTGCAAGTTCTTAATCATCTTCTCTAGCGCAGTCAAACTGTTTTTTTCTACTAAAAATGCTTGCTTTAACTCTTGATACGACGCATCTAGGTTTTCCAAGCGTTCTTTGTACTTTTTGACCAAACCAGCATCTGTCGCAGTAAGTTGAAACGATTCCCATTCGGAAGCAATATTATGTAAATACTTATCTTCTATGGACTTCATTTCGGCAAATAAAGACGATTCTTTTACTTCTTCTCCGCTATAATTGCTGTATACAAAAGCTCCAATTCCTATAAGCAATACACATGCTGCAGCAATAGCACGCCAATAGTTAAACGGTTTGTTAGAAGTTGAAATCGTATTTGTAGCTGATAATTTTTCTAAAAATTCAGCGCGATGTCCTTTAGGTAATTTTGGAGTTTCCAAAGAAGCATCATTTTCGTTTACTATATCTTTAATATTATTCATAATGATATTTTATGTTTAAAAAGATCATGTATTGTTTTCTTTAATTTTGTTTTTCCGCGCATCAATTGTGTGCGTGACGTTCGAACAGGAATTTCTAAAATTTCAGATATTTCTTGATGATCGTATCCTTCTATCAAATACAATTGCAATACGTATTTGTATTTATTTGGTAAGTTTTCAATGACTTGAAGAATTTCTTGTTTTGTCAATTCAATAGTAACTTCCCAAGAATCATCATCATCAATAATTGTCATCGTCTGATCATTCATTTCTTCATATACCAATGATCGTTTCTTTAATGTATCTATACATTGATTGATAACAATTCGTTTCAGCCAAGCACCAAAAGTGACTTCTCCTTTATATTGTGACAATCGTGTAAATGCTTTTAAAAATGCTTCTTGCATAACGTCTTTCGCATCTTCCCTATTGGAAATATAACGACAGGTTACAACGTACATCGCATCAGCATATAAATCGTAGAGCTTCATTTGTGCTTTCCGATTTCCTTGCATACATTTTTTTAAGATTCCTAAATGCTGTTGGCTCATTCGTTTTGTTTGTGTTCTATTGTAAAGACGACATTATTTTTGGAGCGTTTCATTTTTAAAAAAATTCTTTTGTTTTTTTAGACTTCTTAGATTGTGAGACTTGTGCTGCGCTTGAGAAAAAATGAAAGTTAGCGGTCTTTTGTAGGTTGCTTGCGTTAGGGTTAAAGTTCGCAAAAAAGGACAACCCTGAGGAGAGATCCATAGGATTATCTGAGTACTCACATAACACGTAATTAATTATTTACCTTCTTGACAACAGTATTTATTCTTTTACATTTCCATTTGACAATTCCGCAGTTTTTTCTAAAATTCCGTTTTCATTGAAATAGAAAGTTGGTCCACTACCTCTTCCTTTTTTGGTTTGACCAATTCTTCTTATAGTTCCATTTTCGTGAAAATCAATATTTTGACTATCATGAAAAATGTCAGCATTTCTAAATGATTTGATGACGCCATTTTCGTAAAATTCAATTAAAACGCCATTCCGTTTTCCATTGTTATTTTCAAATAAATATTTTGGTCGAAAGTTATCATTAAGAATGAGTCCGAAACCGCCTAAGGAATCATTTTGATAATGTTGAAATCCAATGATATTTTGGTTGTTATCAAACCAAAGCTTATTTCCTGTTTTAATCCCGTTCACGGTTGGTATTATATATTCTTTTGTCCCATCAGAGCGGTACTTGACAATCGAATCAATTTTCTCGATTTGTGTTGATTCAGATAAATCAGTTAATTCGTTTTTTACTTCTTTCGATGTACTATTGCAACTAATTAAAATTTGAAGAATAAGAATACATAAAATAGTTTTTCTCATATTGTGTCAATGAATAGATATAAAGGTTTTCTTTTATTTCTGCTATAATCAAACCTATTTTCTCTTGATGATTTGGTCATTTCTTAAAACTACAATTTTCTTGTACAACGTCAAAATCATCCAAAAAAGTTTTAAATATATCTCAAAACGTCAGTTCAAGTGAAATTTGGAAATAATTAAAAATTAAGCAATCTTCAATTGTTTAATCTTTCAATCAAAAAGCAAAAGAAATTTTAAAAAAAAGATTGCTTTCGCTGTTAGGCTCGTTCCGCAGAATTGACGCCTCTTTTCATTAAAAAGCAAATTTCACCTAATATAATACTTCGGATTAATTTAATTCATAATTCTGAATTGTGAATTCAGAATTAATTAAAAATATATCGTAATTTCGTTTTATAGATAAAGACAGTACACAAGACTTGAATTCAAAACCAACACATACCTCTGCATTGCATGAAAAAGACGGTGTTTCACAACCCGATTTTATCAGCAAATCTTCGGTGGCTTCTATCAAGAAAAATAGACGGAAACAACCTTCTGTAGATGAATTGGTTACTGGAATTTTAAATCAGGATAAAGTCGCGCTAAGTCGTGCTATTACTTTGATAGAAAGTAAAAGCACCAAACACCTGGCGAAAGCAACGGAACTTATTGAAAAGTGTTTACCACATGCCAATAATTCTATTCGTATGGGAATTACAGGTGTCCCTGGTGTGGGAAAAAGCACATTTATTGAAGCGTTTGGGAAGCACTTAACAGCTTTGGGCAAAAAAGTAGCTGTGTTAGCCGTGGATCCAAGTAGCTCTATTTCTAGCGGAAGTATTTTAGGTGACAAAACACGTATGGAAGATTTGGTAAAGGACGAAAACGCATTCATTCGTCCATCTGCTTCTGGCGATTCTCTTGGCGGTGTAGCACGAAAAACCCGCGAAACTATTATTTTATGTGAAGCCTGTGGTTTTGATACGATTATTATTGAAACTGTTGGTGTTGGACAAAGCGAAACTGCTGTACACAGTATGGTCGATTTCTTTTTATTGTTGAAATTGGCTGGTGCCGGAGACGAATTGCAAGGAATTAAACGTGGAATTATTGAAATGGCAGACGCAATTGTGATTAATAAAGCGGATGGCGATAACGTAAAGCGTGCGCAAATGGCACGAACGGAATTTAAGCGTGCATTGCACTTATATCCACAGAAAGCGTCTGAATGGCTTCCTAAAGTTGTGACAGCTTCTGCATTAAAGCAAGATGGAATTGACGATGTTTGGCAAATGATTGAGGCATTCCGCGAAAGCACAAAAGCAAACGATTATTTTGAAACGCATAGAAAGCAACAAAACCGTTTTTGGCTTTTACAAACTATTGAAGAACGCCTGAAACATAATTTCTACACGAATCCGAATGTAAAAAAAGAATTGGATACCTACTTAGAAGCTACTGAAAATAGTACTATTTCTCCATTTAATGCAGCGCAACAGTTATTAAAATTATTGAATTCTTAAATGTTTTAAGCATAAAAAAAGCGAACCGAAGTTCGCTTATAAATCCACATAAGTGTAGCTTAAAAATAGATGTTTATACTAACAATTTGTGTTAATTGAACAATCCATAGAGCAATCGCCAGCAACGCTATGTCCACAATTCAATTGATTGGATGGTGCAGTTGTATGCTCGCAGTCCAAATGAGCTTCAGAACCGCCACCGCCTCCGCAATGTGTATTTTGTGAACCAAGACATTCTTCTAATGTACCAAAAATTGGACAGCATACATCAATAAAGTTTTGACTGATTGTAATTCTTTCAAAGCCACCTTTTGTATGACTCAGGCTTGAAATTGACTTTTTGTTCAGACTTAATGATTTTAAATTCTTTTTTTTCATAATAATAAATTTCATGTTAAACATTGTAAATATAATTTTGAAAATCAGGAATTTAAAGGAAGAATAGTCGGTTTTTTAAAAAAGCGTGTATAAAAAAAAGTTTATTAAAAACGATGTTAAATCGCTCATAATCTTCACTTTAAACACATCACATGTTTACCATTTAGAAAACAATAAATCTAGCAAAAAACAAAATTATTTGCTATTATTTTCAATCATTGATAAGAGATCGAAATTGTAAAAAAACGTGTTGTTATAAATGAAAAAAACGAACCGAAGTTCGCTTAGTATTATCAAACTAATTTTGTGCTATTATATCTCACCATTTTAAACTGTATGGCGTTTTGTATCTGTATCATCATTATTCAATTCATAATAAGAATGTTACTCTTGTTTTATATACTTTTCACTACAAGCTTCAATGCAAGGATGATAGATTATTAAATTTCTTTCATTTGATATTTCAAAATTGATGGTTAAAGGAGCAGCATTGGCACATTCCGGAACATCAATAACTCCTGTAACAGTTGAATAGGTTCCACTACTAGCTTCCGGTTCAGTTATTACTAACATATTACAAAGTGAATAGTTTGATGTAATTTCTCCGTTAGCACTAAAGGTTAGCGTTTTATCACTTGTAATTGCAATGTATTCTCCACTTCCATCTCCAGGATCTGCAAGATATTCTATCAGTTTCCAATTTCCAACAAGTGAGACTTCTTCAGGTGTTGAGCTGTTATCATCATTATTGCAAGAAATAAAAAGTGCTGCTAAGACTAAAAGTAAAAGTAAATTTTTCATGGTTTTAATGTTTTTTGGTGAACTCTCCTACTTTGTAGATGTAGTAAATAACATTTGGTTGCGTGCAAATAAAAAAAGCTGTGTACATGACATACACAGCTTTTGATACTATTTTTTACAGCTCACAATCCCAAACAGTATGGCATTCTGTGTCTGTACAATCTCTTTCGGTTGCACAATCACAAATGGAATTATCTGTCCACCATGACCCAGTTCCTCCATTTAATTGATTTTCGCGTAAACTTGAGATTGATTTTTTGTTTAATTCTAATGATTTCAACTTTCTTTTTTTCATGATATAAGTATTTTGGTTAAATAATAAAATTAGTGAATTGATTCTGTGGTATATACTGAATCAATCCTTTAATATGATACTGTAATTCATCAAATTTTATACCAAAAAAAGTAATACAATTTATACTTGATTTGTAGTGTAATAATTATTTAAGTTATCTAATTGATATTATTCTTATAAAAGTTCACTCAATAAAATAGATCGTTCACTCATTCTCTATTTTTAAATTCAATTATTACTCTTAAATTACAGTATAATTAAGAAAACAACCATTTTGAAAAAGATAATTTTACCAATTTTATTATTAATTTCTTTTCTACAACTTAGCTGTAATCAAACTAGTGCAGATACTAAAAAGCCACTTTCAGATACCGAAGAAAAAGAATCACGCGCTAACAATTTAAAGGATTGGACTTATCATATTACCTACGATGTTGAAAAAACTACAGATTCTATACAACCTATCGCAGAGATTGAATTTAAAAGAACTAAAGTTATTGAAGATAAAAAGCGTGAGAGCATTCATATAAAAGAATGGCTACCTTCTATGGAATTTAATATATATAAGATTCAAGATTTACAATTTTGCAAACAGAAATCTGATTTTGCAAAAAGAGCTTCAAGTTGTTCATCACCAAATCAAGGAGGTGATTTAATTGTAGTCCAAAATTTTGTTTTATTAAATTACTCTGTATGCACAAACTGTATTAGTTTTGATGATGAAATGGATTATTGCAGGCCTTTTATTAAAGAGATTTTATCCGATTTAAATCTGAACAATAGTAGTACGCTAAAAGATTTAAAGAAAGCTATTGATAAAAAAATCAAATAGTCAAACTAGCTTTGCTACGCATATTTCTTGATCAAAAAACTCCGTAGTTTATAAATCATTGTTCCATAAATAACACCCACAATCATTCCTGTGAGTACATCACCTGGGAAGTGTACACCAATATAAATTCGGCTATAGCCAACAAATGCTGCCCAAATTAATAGAAAAGGAAAAATATATTTGAAATGCTTTCGCAAGATCAGACCTATAAAAACAGCTAAAGCCATAGCATTGGAAGCATGACCTGAGAAATAGCCATAAGCGCCACCACAGCCATCTTTTACCAAGCGCATGTGATCTACCAAATCAGGTGTATAACAAGGTCTTGAACGTAAAAAGAGTGTTTTCTTAAACAGATTTGCGGTCTGATCAGTAATCGTAATCAACAATGCAACTAAGACCAACGTAAAGATAATCTCTTTCTTTTTGTTTGTTTTTAGGATCAGAATCAACAAGAATGCATACAACGGAATGGCGTAATATTTGTTCGTGATAAACATCCAAAAACCATCCCAAGTTGGCGTTCCGAGTCCATTTAAGAATAGAAATACTTCTTTGTCAAAGTTTATTAGTTGATCGATCATAATAGCCAGAATTAATTTGAGGTTGCCCGAAAAGTATTCAAAAGAAATTTATATTATATGTTGGCAAACTAAAGCAAATTTTAAATCTCGATTATCGAGGTTAATCTTCGTAACGAGACAATTCGCGATCGTAAAAGTCGTTTGCCGATTGAAATAAGTTTTCGGCTTCCGCAGATAGTTCTTTTTCATCTTCCTTATCGAATTCTTCCAACCATTCTACTTCATCATTTTCTAGGTTGATAATGAATCTAGGGAATTCTGTATGCACGATAAAAATCGCATTTGGATAATCGGTATTATCGCCTAATAAAAATTTAGGAAGCTCCATGAGTTGTTTGCTTATTAATAAGTTTTTTTGATAAATAATTAAATCTAATATACAATAATATTGCAGAAGTTGTCAATCCTGCCAACAAACCAATCCAGATACCAGTACTTTTGTATTCTGTGTATAATCCGAGATAGTATGAGATTGGAAAACCAACAATCCAATAGGCAAAAAACGTGATTAATGTTGGAATTTTCACATCTTGTAAACCGCGTAAAATCCCCAAACCAACCACTTGTATTCCATCAGAAAGTTGAAAGAATGCAGATACTAATAATAGTTTTCCCGCAATCATTATTACTTCTTGGTTGTCTACTAAATTGGTGACATCATTTTCATTTACATATAAGGTTGGAAACCAATTGTTAAATACCATAAACATGATGGCAAAAATGATATCGATAATTAATACTAGTAAAAATAATGACAATGCAATTCGGCGTAGTTCTGAAAAACGTTTCAAACCTTTCTGATTCCCCACACGAACCGTTGCTGCGACACTTAATCCCATGGCAACCATAA
Source organism: Kordia sp. (assembly GCF_050633145.1). Taxonomy (GTDB): domain Bacteria; phylum Bacteroidota; class Bacteroidia; order Flavobacteriales; family Flavobacteriaceae; genus Kordia. The sequence goes on from NZ_JBOEFY010000001.1 coordinate 54,857, forward strand.
ACGTCATCGATGATAAATTGAGTGCTATTTGATTTGCTGCTTGCGAGTTTTTCCCTAAAATACCTGACAACCAAATTGCTGCCGTGAAAATAGCCACTTCAAAAAGCATTTGTAATGACGATGGAAATCCTAAAGAAATGATCTTATTTAGTACTGATTTTTTTATTTCTCTAAAATTGAAATTCGTAACATAATTTTTAAACTTTTGCTTGTAACGTAATAATAACCAGATAAATATCAGCATTACTATACGTGAAACCAATGTTCCAATTGCAGCACCAATAATTCCCCATTTAGGAAAAATCCAAATTCCAAATATTAAGAAATAGTTGATAATGACATTGACTACATTTGCCAGCAACGTTGCCCACATAGCGTATTTTGTTTGTGATAAACCATCTGCAAATTGTTTAAACGCTTGAAACATTATCAATGGAATTAAAGAAGCAGCCACTAAGTTTAAATACGGCATTGCTAAGGCTACAACTTCATCGGGTTGTTTCATTTCATACATTAACGGTTTTGCGAGTATGACTCCCAAAAAAACGGCAATTCCGATAATGGTACAAAGTATTAAACCGTGTTTTAATGCTCCTTTTACTTTTGCTTTATCTCCTGCAGCATCTGCTTCTGCAACCAATGTCGTAATCGCAGTAGAAAATCCAATACCAAGTGACATTGCAATGAATATAAAACTATTTCCAAGTGATACAGCTGCCAACTCCGCAGTTCCTAATTGTCCTACCATGGCATTGTCTACAAAACTCACAAAGGTATGCCCTAACATACCTAAAATAATAGGCGATGCTAGTTTGAGGTTATACCTAAATTCTTTGGTGTAATTTTGTAAGATCACGGGTTCTTTTTTAACGTGGCAAATATAGAGCTCTTTTATGGTAAACGCTCATACTTTAGGGCGAATTTATCCTTTCCATTTTATAAATTGAAGACGCTGTTTTTTAAATCAGAAGTACAACTGTTTTTTTCCTACATAATCTACTTTTAAATTTGTATGTATAAATTATAGAGTGGCTTAATACAATATCGATTTATATTCAGATTATTAACTAAAAACTTAAAATTATGAAGAAAAACATTTTAAACATTAAAGGTGTTTCTGCAATTTCAAAAGAAGAGCAAAGTCAAATTAATGGTGGTGCAGGTTGGCCAGGTGGCGGTATATTCAGTTGTGGATGTGACTGTGCAGGACGCGTAACAGGACCAAAGTATTGTGAAGACCTAATTGCTTGCCCTCAAGTGTATACTTGTGGAGATGACATCTAATTAATATTTCATAAGTAAAAAAGGTGGTTCCTGAAAAACCTGTAAATAGAGTAAGGAATAATTAAATATTTAAATCATGAAAAACATTTTAAACATTAAAGGAATTTCTGCTATTTCGAAAGAAGAGCAAAGTCAAATTAATGGTGGAGCTGGATATGATTTATCTAAGTGCGGATGCGATTGTGCAGGACGTGTAACAGGACCAAAATATTGTCCTTGGTTTATGGCTTGTCCACAAATATATACATGTTAAAATAACATCTAACTTAAACAAATTAAAAATAAATGTAGTTATATCATAAGCAGACTATCATTTAGGGGAAAGAAAGGCTTCTGGTTTATATCTTGAAGCCTTTTCGAATATATACATACCTATTTACAAAACAAACTACTACAACTTTATACACAAAAGGGTAATTTCAAGGAAACCTATAAGTAAAGTAAAAACTAACTAAATATTTTTATCATGAAAAACATTTTAAACATTAAAGGAGCAACAAAAATTTCAAAAACAACACAAAGCCAAATCAATGGTGGAATAAGTCCAGGACCTGGAGGATATGATTTATCGAAATGCGGATGCGATTGTGCTGGACGCGTAACAGGACCTTTTTATTGCCAGTTTTCAATTGGTTGTTTGCAAGTATACACTTGTGATGATGCGCAAACATCTTAATTTTAGTAGTTATTAGGTTACTATAATCATTAAAAAAGGCTTCTTGTTTGGTTGCAAGAAGCCTTTAGAATAAAATATGCAATATGCATGATATCATGTTCCTGTTTCACAGTGAATATTGTATGAAGTAGATTGTGTTGCACCTCCTTTTGGTGTGCGCGATTCATCGGCTACACAATCCATTCCTGTTGCGCCTCCTTTTGCAACAATTCTAAAAGAATTTATTTTGGCTACATTTATTTTAGTAAGTGCTAATAGTTTTCGCTTCGCTTTCATTGTAAGTATATTTATTAGTTTTATTCAAGATACGCAACTACCTGTTATGAATATCATATAAAGTATTGCCATTTTATAAATTGAACAGACTTTTTTATCGGATCTTTTTTAGGTAAGTAGACGGGTTTTCACCAGTTTTAGCTTTAAATGCTCGTGAAAATGAACCGTGACTTTTATAACCGACTTCTTTGGCTATTGCTTTAATAGTGTACATACGAAATTTCTTATCTTCCTCTAATCGAGTGAGCGTATATTGAATGCGAAGATTGTTCAAATACTCTGTAAATGTCATCTTTTTATGCGTATTCAAAATCGTTGACAAATACGTTGTATTGGTTTCTATTTTTTTGGCGGTTGCATATAAATTATACTTTGGGTTTAAGTAGAATTCTTGCGCTTCTAAGTTTTTTAATTTAAGAAGAATTTCATCAACTGTTTTATCACTTTTTATCGACGTTTGTGATGGTGCTTTTTCTTTTTTAGGAGCAATTACTTCCGTAGATTTTTCTATTGTTGTATCTATAGTTTTCTTGTTGAATTGTCTATAAAGCAACAATCCAAACACACTAATCACAGTAATTGCAATACTTAGGAAAATGTAGAAACGTTTTTCATCTTTTTGATGTTGTGTTTCAAACTTGTTTTTAATTTTTTCAATTTCGTATTGCGTAGCAGTTTGAAACACCGTTGCTTTGTTTTCGTTTGCTAAAATTTCTTTCTGTATTTCTGCGGACTTTTGTCTATAGCTAGATTCTTTCTCAAATTGTTTAGTGCTTTTGTATATGTTTGCTTGCAACACTAAAGCGTCATAATAATCGGTTTCTAATAGCAAATTTTTAGTATTTCGTACTTCTAAATCACTTAGTAAATTCAATGCTTGCGTAGCTTCTCCGTTTTGAAAGTGATAATCTGCCAACAAATACATGATTTTAGAAACTTGCTTTTCATTCCCTAACTCTGTAAAAATTTCTTTAGATGCTGTTAAATTTGTGTACGCTTCAGGAAAAATTCTTTGTGCAGTTCGGTTTTTACCTTTTAATTCAAATAAGTATGCTTTTCCTTCAATATCCTTATAATAATTGGCAATAATAATTCCTTTATCAATGTATGACATTGCAGAATCGAGCATTTTTTCAGCTTGATATGCTTTTGCTAAAAACATGTGATAGTTGATGTAATCTTCCACATAATTGATAGAATCTTTCGCAATTAAATCCTTCGTTTCTATTGTAGTAATGGCTTCTTTAAAACTTTGCTTGGCTTCTTGAAAATTGTTCAATTCCAAACTCAAAATTCCCATATTACCATTTATATTGATCAATTGCATGGTACGATCGTTTCGCTGTGCTACATCATACACGTCTAACAATATTTCTCCCGCTTTGTATTTGTTTCCAAGTTCAATTTCGGTGGTTGCTATAGCTATTTTTGTTTGCACATACCGTGCGCTGTCAGCATCTTTAGCTATATGTTGCAAGGCTTTATCATATTCTGACATGGCATCTTTGTAAATACCTCTACTTTGGTAAAATTCACCTAAATAAAAATGGGCTCTATAGGTATGTACAGAATCATTAAAAGTAGTTGCCTTGTGATAATATTCCATACGAAGCTGCATCATCGTATCTGTTTCAATTCCTTGATACTTTAATACGGTTTGCTCTGCTTCATTCAATATTTTTTCAATATCAGCATTCGTGCCAGATTGCGAAGTAGAATCCGCACAAGCGTATATTAAAAAAAACACAAGACAATATTGAAAAAAACGGTTCATAACGATCATTTATATCCTTGGGAAAATATACTTTTTTAAAAAAAATGACAAAGCATTCTGTTTACTTTTTTCAAAAACCTAAAAAAACATTCTTAACAGACATCTAATTTGAAGCTAAAACAGGCTCTTTATAAGTACTTTAACTTGGTTTAAGAGACTCAGAATACATTATAACGTGTAGATAGAGTTATCAGGGATCAAGCTGTTAGAACTAACAAAGATCAATTCAACTATTATTAATATAATTTAATAAAAAAACGATATTTAAATACATCTTAAATATCGCTTTTTTTATTGTTTTGGTTTAATGTACTTTGAGTTGTAATGATTTGTAATTGCAATATGAATACACTTTGAATTACTGGCTAACCAATAACTAGCAACTAAAAATTAACAACCAAGAATTTTATTTTGTTAAAAAAGAAACCACGTTCTCCTCTATTCTATCTAAAATATTGGAAACATCTGCTTTTTCAAACGTATCGCCTGTAATGTTTTCGTATAATTCAATATAACGATCGGAAACAGAGTCAATATATTCATCACTCATAAAAGGAACTTTTTGCCCTTCTAAACCTTGAAAATCATTGCTGATTAACCATTGACGCACAAATTCTTTCGATAATTGCTTCTGAGGTTCTTGCTTTGCTTGCAATTCCTCATACGTATCTGCATAGAAATAACGAGAAGAATCTGGTGTATGGATTTCGTCAATCAAAACGATTTTACCATCTTTCGTTTTTCCGAATTCGTATTTGGTATCAACCAGAATCAAACCGCGTTCTTTAGCAATTTTTGTTCCTTCTTCAAATAATAAACGAGTATAATTTTCCAGCTGAATATAATCTTCTTCAGAAACAATTCCTTTAGCTAAAATATCTTCACGAGAAATATCTTCGTCATGTTCGCCCATTTCTGCTTTGGTTGCAGGTGTAATAATTGGTGAAGGAAATTTATCGTTTTCTACCATTCCTTCTGGCATTGCAACGCCACATAACATGCGTTTTCCTGCTTTGTATTCACGTGCAGCATGACCAGACATATAGCCACGAATCACCATTTCTACTTTAAAAGGTTCGCAATTATGACCAATAGCAACATTTGGATCTGGTGTTGCAATCAACCAATTTGGCACCAAATGCTCAGTAGCTTTCATCATTTTTGTCGCAATCTGATTCAGGATTTGTCCTTTAAACGGAATTCCTTTCGGCATTACTACATCAAAAGCAGACAAACGATCGGATGCAATCATTACCAAAAGATCATCGTTAATTGTATATACTTCGCGTACTTTCCCTGTGTACTTTGCAGTTTGATTCGGAAAGTTAAAATTCGTTTCCGTAATTGTGTTACTCATTGTTTTATGTAGTTGTTTGTTGTGTGTTGTTGGTTGTTAGGTTTTGGTCGCTTTGCTTTTTGGGTTTTGTTGATTTGTTTACTTTAGTAACAAATGCTTCATTTTAAAATCATAGTACTTCTCGATACTATTTTTTTTCATTTTATTACAAAAAATCACTCGAAGTGATGTTTAGCTATTTTATTTGAAACTTCTCAATACTAAATACTAACATCTCAATACTAATATCAGTTCTGATGCTCAATACTCTTATACGCTTCAATTACTTTCTTTACCAATCGGTGACGCACGACATCTTTATCGTCTAAATATATAATTCCAATTCCTTTGATGTCTTTTAATACCAATAAGGCTTCTTTTAAACCAGAAGTAACACGTCTTGGTAAATCTATTTGTCCAGGATCACCTGTCAGCATAAACTTTGCATTTTTCCCCATACGCGTCAAAAACATTTTCATTTGCGCATGTGTTGTATTTTGAGCTTCATCCAAAATTACAAAAGCATTATCTAGCGTTCGTCCACGCATAAACGCCATTGGCGCAATTTGAATGGTTCCATCTTCAATATATTTGGCTAATTTTTCTGGCGGAATCATATCACGTAACGCATCGTACAATGGTTGCATATACGGATCTAACTTTTCTTTTAAATCACCAGGTAAAAAACCTAAACTTTCGCCAGCCTCTACCGCAGGACGCGTTAAAATAATACGTCTTACTTCTTTATTCTTTAAAGCTCTCACTGCTAAAGCGACTCCTGTATATGTTTTTCCTGTTCCGGCTGGACCAATAGCAAAAACCATATCATTCTTATTCATCTTATCGACCAACTTGCGTTGATTGGCAGTAATAGCTTTGATTAATTTACCATTATGACCATGCACTAAAGTTTCGCCACTAGAAGCAGAAGTATCATAATCTTTAGAACTTTCACTTGTCAATACACGTTCAATGACATTTTCGTCAATTTTGTTGTACTTACTAAAATGCTCCATAAGCATGGTTAATCGCTTATCAAACTCTTCTAGTAGAGCTTCATCTCCGTATGCTTTTATCTTATTTCCTCTCGCTACAATTTTAAGTTTTGGGAAGTATTTTTTTAGCGATTCTATGTTGGTATTTTGTTGACCAAAAAACTCTCTAGGACTGATCTCAGAAAGTTCAAAAATAATTTCATTCAAAAGCGACTCGTATTAAAGATTAGATTTCCGTTTTGTTTTTTTAGATTTGCAAAGCAAACTTACCATTTTTTAATAGATTAAATTTAAAAAAATATCAACAATTCGCCAATGGCAATTATAACACTGACAACTGATTTTGGGGAGAAAGACCATTTTGTGGGCGCAGTTAAAGGAGCTATTTATAGTGAACTACCCGATGTTCGCATTGTTGATATCTCGCACAGCGTAAATCCGTTTAGCATTACGGAAGCTTCGTATATCATACAAAATGCGTTTAATAGCTTTCCAAAAGGCAGTATTCATATTATCGGAATTGATTCTGAGTTGAATCCCGAAAATAAACATATTGCACTCAAATTAGATGGTCATTTTTTCGTTTGTGCCGATAACGGAATCATGAGTTTAATTGCTTCTGAGATTGTTCCTGAAAAGATTGTAGAAATAAATATTCACGATCGTATTGAAACAAATTTCCCTGTATTGGACGTATTTGTTCAAGTTGCTTGTCATATTGCACGCGGTGGAACACTAGAAGTTATTGGAAAAACGATTCAAGAAATTAAATATTTAACAGGCATCAAACCTGTTGTAAATAACGATGATTCGCAAATTATTGGAAATGTAATTTATATTGACAATTACGGAAATGTAGTGACCAATATTACTCGAAAACTCTTTAAAGATGTTGGAAAAGGACGGAATTTTGAGATTTCGGCACGTAATTACAAGTTTAAAACCATTCACGAGTGCTATAGCGATGCTATTAATTTTAATTTAGAAAGACACAAACGTGAAGAAGATGGTAAAAAGCTAGCACTATTTAATTCGGCAAACTTTATAGAGTTGGCCATTTACAAAAGTAATCCGCAAACGGTTGGAAGTGCTTCTACCCTTTTCGGCTTGCGATTTAGAGATACTATAACGATTAATTTTATATAGTTTATGTTTGTACGCATAGTAAAGATGAGTTTTCACTCAAAATACATTCCTGATTTTTTGGCGATGTTTGAAGAAAAAAAACAGTCAATCAAAGATCGTGAAGGATGTGAGTTTTTAGAGTTGTATCAGGATAAAAACAATCCTGAAATTTTCTTTACGTATAGTCATTGGAAACACGTAGATAATTTGGAAGCGTATCGAAATTCTGAATTATTTAAAAATGTGTGGAAGCAAACCAAAGCCATGTTTAACGACAAACCATATGCGTGGAGTGTTGATAAATTAGTGAGTTTATCCTAAATTAAAAATACTAGAACTAAGAACCAAACGTTACATTCATAGATTCTAAAAAACATAGTAAGCAATACATGTTAAGATCATTATATTACAGCTTATCGCCCAAACAACGATTACTACTGAGAAAAGTAGTATATGCGCCTATTGATCTTTTTAGAAAACGCCACGAACTCGAACCTCCTAAAGGATATGTATACACAGGTCCTGGAAATTATATAGAAATAGGGAAACTTTTCTTTGCCTATTTTAAAGACTACGGACACATTCAACCAAACAGTCGAATTTTGGATATAGGTTCAGGAATTGGTCGTATGGCAATTCCGTTTACAACGTTTTTAAATGAAGAAGGAAGCTACAAAGGTTTTGATGTGGTAGCTCAAGGTGTCGATTGGTGTACGGAACATATTACGAGTAAATATCCAAACTTTGTCTTTACGCATACGCCGCTAAAAAATGATTTATACAATTTAAATACGAATGAAGAAGCCAAAGATTTTACGTTTCCGTATGAAGCTTCAAGTTTCGATTTTGCCTTCTTAACATCTGTGTTTACACACATGATGCCTGAAGATGTATTGCATTATTTAGCAGAAATTAATCGTGTGTTAGACACGGAAAAAATATGTTTGACAACCTTCTTTATTTTGGATGAAACGTCTCGCAAACACATGACATCAAGCAAAATGAACTTTAAAGTAGATCGTGGCAATTATGCTTTGATGGACGAAAAAGTAAAAGAAGCCAATGTTGCTTTTGACAAAGACTATATTTTTGCACAATTTGAAGCTAAAGGCTTTGAAATTGCCAACTATTTTCCAGGCGAATGGTCAGGAAGAACTGAAAACACCTTATCATATCAAGATATAATTGTATTAAAAAAGAACTAAATGTTAGCCATACTCAGAAAAGAAATCAATTCCTTTTTTTCCTCCTCTATAGGATATTTGGTGATTGCCTTATTTTTAATTCTCAACGGATTATTTTTATGGTTTTTTAAAAGTGAATTCAATGTTTTTAATTACGGATTCGCAGACTTAACACCATTTTTCACCTTAGCACCTTGGATTCTTATCTTTTTAATTCCTGCCATTACTATGCGTAGCTTTTCGGAAGAAAAACGTTTGGGAACGCTTGAATTATTATTGACAAAACCAATTTCTGGTTGGCAAATTGTACTTGGAAAATACTTTGGATCGTTTGTATTGATCTTACTTGCGCTAATTCCGACACTTTTATACGTCTATACAGTTTGGAGTCTAGGAAATCCTGAAGGGAATTTGGATGTTGGTAGTACGCTTGGCTCTTACTTCGGATTACTATTCTTAATTGCTGCCTACACAAGTATTGGTGTATTTACATCGACGCTTTCGCAAAATCAAATTGTAGCGTTTATCGCAGCCGTTTTTATCTGTTTTGTGATGTATTTTGGCTTTGAAGGAATCGCGAATGCGGATGTTTTCGGAGACCTGAATCCTACGATTGAAAAATTTGGAATGAAACGCCACTTTGATAGCATTGCGCGCGGTGTCATTGATACAAGAGATGTTATTTACTTTGTAAGTGTCACCATTTTCTTTTTATTCTTAACTGTAGTACAACTAAAAAAACGATAAGCTTGAAAAAAGAACTCCATATAAGCGTTAAAATAGGTTTGGTCCTTATCGGATTAATCATTCTAAACGCCATTGCAAGTAGCGTATTTACACGTTTTGACTTAACACAAGACAAACGCTACACCTTATCTGAAGCTGCTAAAAACACCGTTACAACTATAAAATCTCCTGTAACAATTACCGTTTTTTTAAAAGGTGATTTACCAACAGAATACAAACGTTTGGCAGACGAAACTGTGCAATTATTGGAAGAGTTTTCAGCATACAATGATCATATAGAGTATGCTTTTGTTGATCCGATCAAAGATAATGCGATTGAGTTTTTGACAAAAAATGAAATGCAACCTAGATACATTACAGAAGAAGCTGCCAATAAAGTATCACGAGAAGTCGCATATCCATGGGCAATTGTACAATACGAAAATAAAACTGTCAAGGTTTCTCTTTACAAAAACAATTTAGCAAATTCTGATGAAGAAAAAATAGCAAGTTCGGTTCAGCATTTAGAATATGCATTTGCAGATGCATTTAGTAAATTAACCATCATAGAAAGGCAAAGAGTCGCTATTTTAAGAGGTCATGGAGAATTAGATGATATTTATATTTACGGTTTTCAGAAAGCACTTGTAGAATATTATAACTTGGCTGCTTTTGACATGACAGCCTTTTCAGATGATCCTGAAAGAACATTAAAGAATTTAGAACGTTTTGACTTAGTGGTCGTTCCCAAACCAACAAAGAAATTTTCAGATCAAGATAAATACATTTTAGATCAATATACCATGCGCGGTGGAAAGTCGTTATGGTTGGTAGAAACAGCACAAGCAGAATTGGATAGTATCCGTCAAAAAGGAAAAACATTAGCATTCCCAAGGGATTTAGGTTTACAAGATTTCTTTTTTAACTACGGAATCCGCGTCAATCCTAAGTTAGTAAATGATATTCAATGTGCAGCTATCGGAATGGAATTTGGAGAAGGAAACAATGCGCAGTATTTACCTGTACAATGGCGTTACAATCCATTAGCACAAGCTACTGAAAAGCACCCAATAACAGACAATACCAACTTAGTACGCTTTGAGTTTGCCAATCAAATTGATCTTTTAAAAAAAGGGCCTAAAAAAACAGTGTTACTTAAAAGTTCTCCGCTATCAAAATTGGAAGGTATTCCAAAAGAAGTTTCACTTAATATCATAGAAAACGAACCAACACCTGATACTTATCAAGGAAAAGGCAATCAAAATTTAGCCGTTTTATTGGAAGGTACGTTTGAATCCATGTATAAAAATCGGATCAAACCATTTGAATTAACAGACGCTAAAAATCAAGGTGAATCAAAAATGTTAGTAATTGCCGATGGCGATGTTGTTAAAAATCAAGTTTCGCGCGGACAACCTCAAGAGTTGGGTTACGATATCATTACAAAACGTCAATATGGGAACAAAGAATTCCTGTTAAATTCGGTAAATTACCTCTTAGACAACAACGGACTTATAAACATTCGTTCCAAAGAATTAAAATTAGCATTCCTAGATAGTGAGAAAGTAATTGATGAAAAAGCATACTGGCAATGGATAAACATTGGCTTTCCTCTTGCCCTGCTCGCAATTTTCGGCTTTATTTTTACATATATACGCAAGCGTAAATTTGCGAAGTAGTTTGTTAATAAGTTTCCTTTCTTTACAACGACATTTAAGATATATTTGTAGGAATATAACAATGTGATTCTTTTCGCATGAATTTAGCGCTTAAAAGCTATGTAATTTGACTGGGAAGAATTATTTTTGAACATTAAATAGAACACAAACACATGAAATTTATTGTATCAAGTACATATTTATTAAAGCAACTTCAAGTTTTAGGAGGCGTGATTAATAATAGTAACACTTTACCTATTTTAGACAATTTCCTTTTTCAATTGAACGAAAATGAATTGAAAGTATCTGCTTCCGATTTAGAAACTACGATGTCGTCAGTTTTAACGGTAGAATCAGACAGTACGGGAAATATTGCAGTTCCTGCAAAGTTATTATTAGATACTTTAAAAACATTTCCAGAGCAACCATTAACGTTTGTTGTGGAAGATAATAATACGGTTGAAATTAGCTCTAATCACGGTAAATATGCATTAGCGTATGCAGATGGAGACGAGTTTCCTGCTTCTGTAGAATTGAAAGAGCCAAGTTCAACAACTATTGACGGACATGTATTGGCAACTGCAATTAGCAAAACAATATTTGCTTCTGGAAACGATGATTTACGTCCTGTAATGAGTGGTGTATTTTTCCAGTTTTCACCAGAAAATTTAACGTTTGTTGCAACTGATGCACACAAATTGGTAAAATACCAACGTACAGACTTAAGCGCTTCGCAAGTAGCAGAATTTATCATGCCAAAGAAACCGTTGAACCTTTTGAAAGGAATTTTAGGCGGAAGCGAAGATGAAGTATTGATTGAGTATAACGATAGCAATGCAAAGTTTACGTTTGATAATACAGTATTGGTTTGTCGTTTGATTGATGGAAAATATCCTAACTACGAAGCGGTAATTCCAAAAGAGAACCCAAATAAATTAGAGATTAACAGAAATCAGTTTTTAAACTCTGTGCGTCGTGTGAGTATCTTTTCAAACAAAACAACACATCAAATTCGTTTGAAAATTGCTGGTGCAGAATTGAATATTTCTGCCGAAGATATCGATTACTCAAACAAAGCCGAAGAGCGTTTAACATGTGATTACCAAGGTGACGACATGCAAATTGGCTTCAATTCACGTTTCTTAACTGAAATGATTAACAACTTAGGTTCGGACGATGTTTCCTTAGAAATGTCTTTACCAAACAGAGCTGGAATCCTTACACCAATTGATGGTTTGGAAGAAGGCGAACACATTACGATGTTGGTAATGCCAGTGATGTTGAACAATTAGATGCTGGGTCGCTTCGCTTTTAGCTATTAGCCTTTGGGCGTTAGTGTAAACTCATTTCTTAATTAAAATATATAAAATCCGTTATGCAAATTGTGTAACGGATTTCTCTTTTGTATGAAGATTAAAAACACAACTACTTTCATGGTAATTTTATAAGTTATAGAAAACATTTGTCACTTTTGTCACTAAGTTTTAACAGATTTTCGTGTTATTTTAGAAGCGATACTATGTCATAGTACAAAACGTTATTCACATTATTTGTAAGTTTGCAGCCTATGAAATACTGCTGTATATTTTTAGTCTCACTTTTTACCACTATCTCTTTTTCGCAAGAAATAGACAGCACATTGGTGCAACTGGAAGAAAAATTAACAAATACAACTTCCGACACTGAAAAAATAAAAGCGATGCTTACGCTCGGCGAATATGAGTTGGATCATAATTTTAGCAGAGCTGAATATATCATTACGGAAGCCTTTAATTTATCTCAAAAAAACAAAGGAGCTATTACAGATCATTATAAAGCTTTAATTCAAATTCAATTAGGTGTATTAAAACGCAGAAAAAGTGAACATGCAGAAGCCATCAAACATTACCTAAATGCATTGGTCTTTTTTGAAAAAGAAAAAGATACGGCAAACATAGCCGATGTGTATCATAATATAGGAACCGTTCATAAGTTTCAAAAAGATTTTACGGCATCGTTTTCTAATTATAACAAAGCTTTAAAACTCAATACAGCAATCAATAATAAAGAAGGAATTGCGCTGGTATTACTCATGAAAGGAAGTAATTATAGAGCACTAGAAAAGCTTGATTCTGCCGAGATTTATTATAAAAAATGTAAAGATATATTTGTAAACATTACTGATAGTAAAGGCTTACAACAAGTCAATAATTTTTTAGTACGACTTTATCTAAAAATGAATAAAGTTGACGAAGCTCTACAACTGAATCAAAGTAATATTGCGATTGCAAAAAAGAACAATGAGAAGTTAAACTTGGTGACGAATTACATAAAGGCATCAGATATTTACTATAAAGAGAAAGAATATAGAATTGCAGGAAAATATATAGATTCTGCTTTAAAACTTTCTAAAAAAGAAGGGTTCAAAGACAGAATTGCATTTGCTTATGGCAAGAAAAGTAGACTATGGTATAAATTAGAAAATTATAAATCGGCTTATTTTTCACACCGAAAATACAAAAGCTATTCCGATTCATTATATAATATAGATAATACAAAGAAGATTCAGGAATTAGAATTAAAGTTTAAATTCCAACAAGAAAAAAGAGAAGTACAATTATTGGCCGATAACGAATCTGCTAAGAAAAAGATATACCTTGTTCTTTTTATAATCACACTAATACTAAGTGCCATTATTGCATTTTTAGTCAAAAGAGATTTTAAATATAAAAAACGCCTACTCCAATTAGAAAATAAAGCTTTATTACAAGAAAAAGAACGAATTACCAAAGCCTTCAATCAATTACAAAATAGTACAAATGCTGAAGAACGTATCAAAGCAAAGCAAGAAATACTAAAACTTAAAATTCTTACGGATGACGATTGGTTGCACTTTAAAGAAAAATTTGAACTGCTCTACCCTAGTTTTCTAAATCTTTTAAAAGACAGTAATTTTCAATTTACAAAATCTGAAACCCGATTGCTCATTCTCAAAAAATTAGACTTAGAAACCAAAGAAATTGCGAATATGACAGGAGTTTCAAACGATAGTGTATTAAAAACACAATATAGACTTCGAAAAAAACTATCGCTCGATAAAAATATTGACGTAATCCACTTTTTAGAGCAATCTACCTAAAAGTCAATCACTTACTGATAATTGTCCAGTTTTTGTCTAGTGATCATTCTTAAAGATACGCACTGTTTTTCGTAGTGTTGTAGTATAAACGCTACCGCATGAAAAACATATATTATATCCTTTTTATAATTTCATTGATACTAGGTGTTAGTATTGTTTTATTTCTAAAGTATAAAAAACGACTGCTTGAATTAGAAAACAAAATCTTATTAAGAGAAAAAGAACAAATTACGAAGGCTTTCAATAATTTAAAGAGTACTACAAGTGCAGAAGAACGCATAAAACTAAAGCAGGAAATCTTAAAATTAAAAATTCTTATTGATGATAATTGGAGTCTTTTTAAAGATAAATTTGAGTTACTCCATCCCAATTTTTTAACTCTCTTAAAAACATCTGATTTCCATTTTACTAAATCTGAAGTACGATTTTTAGTTTTAAAGAAATTAGGGCTAGAAACTAAAGAGATTGCCAATATGATTGGTGTTTCAAATGATAGTGTATTAAAAACGCAATACAGACTTCGAAAAAAGTTATCCATTGATAAAACTATCGATATTATTAACTTTTTAGAGTAAATAAATTTTTGACTAAGAAATACTAAAAATGGTGTTCTATAATCCATCGAAATAAGTAATTTTAGGCTATGAAAAAAGTCTTATTTGTTTTTATGCTGTATGTTTCTTTTACAGCTACTTCTCAAGAAATAGATACTACATTAGTACGATTACAAGAAAAACTACATAGTACTACATCAGATTCTATAAAAGTAGAAACATTACTAGACTTAGGAAAATATCAATTTGGACGTGATAATTATAGTGCCGAAGATTACCTGCGAAAAGCCATTGATTTTATAGAAAACGAAGCGTATTCCTCCAATCATCAATTGGCAGTAGCCTACAGAGTTTTAGGCGCTGTAGAACGAAGAAAAGGAA
>NZ_JBOEFY010000001.1:70059-70296 GCF_050633145.1 Kordia sp.
TGCAAAACTTTTTCAATATGAATTTCCAGAAGCTATAGCTGAGTTTCGCAAAGCAATTTCTATTTGGGAAGGCGTACATAATTATGCAGATGCAGCTGGAAGTTATCATGAAATAGGTGGCGTATATCGTTCTATGCAACAAATGGATTCCGCCAGATTTTATTATGATAAAGCTTTAAAACTATTTGCCATAGGATACAAAGACGATACCCTAAAATATATAAATAGATATTATGG
>NZ_JBOEFY010000002.1:0-247620 GCF_050633145.1 Kordia sp.
TTACTTAATAATCGTCACATATCTATACGTACTATTTTTTCCAACATAGCCATATCCATTTGTAGTTCTTGCTCTTGCATATACATTAAACGAATGCGCGCATGTCACTTTAGGATTAAAACTTCCTGTAATACTATGACTTCCTTTCCAGTTTCCTGGCGTAGCTATTGGATCGTACTTTTTATATACAATATTCTTCGAATCACCTTCGCCCCACCTTGCTGATAAGCTATAATCTAATAAGTTTCCTTCTTTATCATAGGCTTCAAAATCTATATCTAATGTATCATTTGGATTTTGAAGATTTACAATTCCACATGCACCAATTTCAGCATTTTTATATTTGACTGAATTGATACTTACTTCCGGAACATTATTATCAATATACATTGTCAAAATTTGCTCTGGGTTCGTTGCGCCAACTTCGGTTCCTGCATTGTTATAAAATTTCACTTTAAACTGATGCAATCCTGTATCCAATTTTGTAGAGTTGAACTGAAACAACAAATCATCAATCGAATAATCGACACCTGCGCTTGGCATTTTATAGAAATTACTACCATCTGGCGAAGCAGCTTCCAAAACATAATCGGAACCATCCCATTTATAATTATACCAAGAAGTCACAAACTCAGAAAATCCTCCTGAAGTTCCCTTTCTATGAAACACTTTGTACTTCTTTGCTCCTAATCCTGGCAATTGATCCATCTTTGTACGATTCCCAATTACATTCAATCTTCCTCCAAAAGCGGCATTTCTAGCATAAATAAAATAGTTTGATGCTGTGGTAGCACGTCCTGTTGCTGAGTTAATTTTTGTGGTTGGAATCAATCCTACACTTCCCATAATTGGTCCTAAATCTGCATTTGAAATAGATGGTTTTCTTGAGAAGTATAAGGTGTGTAACTTTGAGAAATCTCTAAAAAAGTTGGTTGGTGTATCATAATTTAGATTGGGTTTGTTTGAATGTACTCTAAAACCAAACTTTGTGTATGAACTAAACCACCACCATAATAAGTTTACTTTTAAATCTGTCAATCTAAATTTAAACTTCCAGATTCTATGTGGCGTTGCGGAATTTGGGGAAGTTCCGAAAGTACTTTTACATTCTGATTTTTGTACTTCATTCAACAAACCTGTCCATCGACCTGCTCCTTTATAATATTGTCTACCAATTTTATTAGGGTTGCCAGGATAATTTCCATAATTCACATCGTAATTTGGTGTAATCGCTTTATTTCTATTTCTATCAAACGTAAACCAAAAATAGTCTTCAGTTCCAGGATCGTTGTGTGTATCTTTTACAACATCTAATGCGACATACAAATATTTTGCATCATTCTTTGCAAGCATAAATCCGCCATCAAATTTCATTTGTTTTTCTTGTGCTCCAGACCAAACTGCATCTTCTAATTGATCGTCTAACGAAATGGGCGTTCCTGCCCAAGTTGATTTAATTGTTCCCATAATTTTCTCTAGTTTTTAGGTTATAATATTTCTTGGCACAAAACTACCTAGACATAAAAAACTGCGTAAGAGTCGAATACCTAATTCTTCTTAGGAAAAAGACTATGATATTTTAGGTGAAAAAATAGAAACATGGAGTTTTCCCCCTTAAAATAATTGACAGCGAACAAGTCAGAGCTTGTATTTTTTTAGTAATTTCACACAGAATACAACTCCTAATAAAAGCATGAATATTGAATTTTTCTCAGAACTCTATGAAGATGTAATTCCTGAAATTATCGTTGTTGACATCGATGAAAACTTACCAATAAAAGATTTATTTTCTAAACTTCATGATATTACAGGAATACCTCGTTATATCGAAATCGTAATGTTTGATGATAGCACTGAAAAAATAGCATGCAGTTATTCTTATAAAATTGATCGGGACTTGATAGGTTTTACGTCTATTGACGATTTAGACCAAAAAATTAAAGATTTTCCTAAAAATGGAACTAACGGTGAACTAAGTATCTATATAAACACAGACACTGGATTTGTCAATTAAACTTTATTACTCTAATTCTTTTTACAAATTATGAATATTGAATTTTACTTCCTTACTGGCTATGATGATGATGCAGAAGTTTTCGCAGATAATACAAACGAAAAAATACCAATAAAAGAAATATATAGTATTGATATTGATGAAAACGCTCCTATACGAGAACTTTTTTCTAAACTTCATGATATTACCAATATATCGCGATATAGAGAAGTTACATGGGATGGGAACGTAGAAAAAATAGCTTGTAAGTATTATTACAAGCATAAAAATGAATTTACTGATTTCAGCTTCGTTGAAGATTTAGATCGAAAAATAAAAGATTTCCCAAAGAACGGTTCTAATGGAGAATTAAGCTTGCATATGATCAACATTATTGCCTATGGTAACTAAATATACGTATCATAAGGATTTAGTTTTGCAACCTGTCATTAACAATTTACAACAAGGAAATACAATTGTTCTCGTAGAAAACTTTCCGTTAACTGATGTTGATCTTCAAACATTTATAAAACGTCTAGGAATTAGCATCAAAGAAATAAGAAATAATAACGGCAAAGATGTTTTTGATGTAAAAGTTTTTAAACAAAATGGTTTCTTTACTTCCATTGCAAATTCAAATTTAGCATTTCCGTTGCATACCGATGCCGCTGATTTTAAAGATATTCCAAATTGTGTTGGATTGTTATGTGTACAACCTTCACCTTTGCATCAAGGGAAAAGTAGGTTTGTATTTTTAGAAGAAATTCTAAAGCAATTATCAAAAGAAGAAATTCAAGAATTAACTACTAAAAAATGGAATTTTAGAGGACAATCGCGAAGTATTATCACTAACGAATCCAATCAGTATCAAATATGTTATGACAGAATAACAATGGAAACCTTTTCTAAATTAAATGATACCGAAAAACAATATCTCAGCAAACTCGATAAGATCTTTAATAGTAAAGTCGTAGAGTTCAAATTAAAAAAAGGAGACTTGATTCTCTTCCGAAACGATCTATTACTACACGGTCGTACAAAAATTGATTTAGATTCTGATAGGTTGCTTAAAAGAATCCGATTCGATTTAAAATAAAAACTTTCATTCAATCTAGACACACATCTTCTTTTTCGTGTCTTTTATCATAAAATAAACTACAAATTTCCACCTTTCATTACGAATTCTAGTTTAACGCTAACGAATTCTAAAAGCACTCCAAAAAAGCGTGAAGTTGCCACTACATTTGAAATGTAATTAAGAAACAAAGTCATCTTAATCGCATCAAAAAATAAATTTTAAAAACAAACATCAAATGTGGTACGATATAACAGCAACAAAAATGATTCAAAAGTATTTGAATATCTATTCGCAAATCAAAATGCAATTTGATGCAGAAGGAAAAATAAACAAAGTTGCCTTGTTTCAAGAAGGCAGATGGATTTCGAGTCCGACATTGGCAAAACGAATGCGCTTACAACATATTGCTTTGCCTGTACGACAAGAAGCATCCATTACACTAAAAAGATAAATTAGGTTGGTTAGTTGGGAAAAATCAACTTGGATCTTTTAGACGGCTGTCAAAAAAGTACTATCAAATGTATTGAAGAGTGGGTTTTCAAATGCAATGCTGATAGTAGATTCAATCCGAAAGCAGATTGAAATCATCCAAGTTGATTTTTAAATTAAACAACAAATCATCAAACATAACAACGTAAAGAAAAATTAAAAACAACACTTAAAATCACAACACTATGCAAACAAAAGCAATAAAAATGGCAACATTCATGGGACTTGTATTAACATTGGTTTTTGCATGTTCTCCACAAGAAAACACTGAGAATTTAACAGCAATGAACGAAAGCGAAACAGTAGCTTCAAAACAAGCAGTTGTGTTTATTGCAGGATATGACAAAGGAGAAAGCACGTATTATAAAGACGCTAAGCAACACTTTGAAGGTTTACACTATAAAATTGTTGACAATGCGTTTTCACTTCAAGAAATCATTGCATGGTTAAACAAAAATCATAACGAACAGGATTACAGCGAAATTCATATTGTAAACAAAGGAAATTCTAAAAAAGGATTATCACTCGAAACTACAATTCACGGTGAATTATTATCACAACAATCTTTATTGAACTGTTTGAAAGAAAATAAACTTCCAAAACTAAAAAGTGTATTAGCAGCAGATAGTAAATTGGTGTTTCACACTTCTGAATTAGGAAAAAACAAGCAATTATTACAAGTATTAAAGCAAACATTTACGGCAAATTATCAGCCAAAAGTATTTGCAACACAGCACGCGACGCTTTTTAATGGACAGTTTCAAAAGCATTATTTAGCAGATGTATTTTACGGATACTATCCAACTGCACAATCGCCTGGGAATATTGATTTATCAAAACAGTTTATTCGTAAATATCCTTTAGAAGATATCCATTGGTTAAATGCTATCAGAACTAAAGAAGAAGGCGAACCTGGAGAAGCTTTCTCATACAAATTCAACATTCCTGTGCGTTGGGAAATTGAATTCTCAGACGACGAAGACTTACCATCATTGGCAGATGCAAATGAAATTATGGATTGGATTGACGATAACGAAAAGTACAGCAACATTATTAAAGACATGGGAATTAAAGTAGAGTACTTTAGATGGAAAGCGTACAAATCTGGTCAAAAAGTAATCATTAAAGGAAAAACGACAGCGGTTTGTATTTTAAAACCTATGATGCAACGCAACAATCCATTATCGTATGTGCGTACCGAATTTGACAATCAGCGTTACTATACAAAACTATGATTGTTCATTTGAAAATGTGTCAATTTGTTGATCAACATGTTTTCGATACACTAACGTCACTTCGAGTGATTTTTCGAAAGGAAATGAAGAAAAATTGTATCGAGAAGTATTTAACCTTTACAGAATCAACACTCAAAAATATCATACCGAAATGTTCATATTGAGCGAAGTCGAAATGCAGTCAACATGTTTATTATACGGAGTAAACATTTGACTGTATTTTCAATTTTAATACTCAAAACGTCACTTCGAGTGATTTTCGATAGAAAATTGTATCGAGAAGTACTTTGCAATCAAAACTGTTCTCGATACAACAAATCAAAGATTTGCCACTCGAACTGACGTTTCGAGTTCTAAAAAAAATATCAAATCAACCACTAATTTTTAACCTATATTTGTCTTATGTACTTTTTAAAACCCAATACCATTTTAGTACTTCTTTGCTTGTTATGCTTCAATTTTGGTTCAGCTCAAGAAGAAAAAGAGCCTACGTTTGTATATCCAACTTTTAAAGTAAACAACAACTATTCTCTTTATGGAGATAAAGTAAAACTTAGAACAGCGCCAAATACAACTTCAGACGTTGTTACCTTACTTCGTATTTCAGATCAAGTTAAATTACTTGAAATCACAGACAAGTTTCATGAAATATCTGACACAAAAACGCCTTGGTGTAAAGTTGAATACAAAGGAAAAACTGGATATGTTTTAGAAAAATTTATGGCGCATGCTTATATAATTAATTCGGATACTGATTTCTATTTTCGTTTGATTGAAAAAGACAATCAAAATTATCTACTAATTAGAACATCGTATGGAGATGCTGAAATAGCATATCACGAAACCACTTTGCCTCTTTTTGAAAGCGCTATTTCATTTACTGTGGAAGACAACAAAGGGTTACAAAATGTGACAGACATACTCAAAATAAGTTATCATGGAGATTCTTGTGGCGCAGAAAACGGATCAACATATTTCTTTTTAACAGAAGATTATCAGTTGATTCATATTGCAAATCTTTCCGTAAGTGGCGATGGAGGATATTTTGATTCGGAAACCTTTACATTCACGACAAATGAACAAAACGGACAGCCTGTTATTGTATTCACAAAAGAATCAGGTGAAACTATAGATGAAGGTTCAGCATGGGTAGAATCAAAAACAATGACGCGTCAATATGAATGGAATGGCACGAAATTAGTACCAGAATTCTCTAAAGAGTTTTACAAACGTAAAAAATCAGACTAATATGAAAATTGCTTCAAGCGTAGCATTTCTTTTATTATTTATTGTTGCAGGAACTTGGTTTTCTACAGCGCAGAACGATCAATTGCGCGCTTATACTTTAAAAGATGGTTTGCCACAATCGCAAGTAAATGCAATTACGCAAGATGATTTGGGGTATTTGTGGATTGGAACACAAGGTGGCGGAATTGCACGTTTTGACGGAATCTCTTTTAAGGTTTGGAACGAAAAAAATGGTTTGGGTTCTAATTATATTCACGCACTTAAATTTCACAAAAATACCTTATTGGTAGGAACGCATCAAGGACTTTCTATTCGTGCTAAAAACACCTTCGATAAATACGAATCGCCACGTGTATACGACATTGAAATTGTAGATAATGAAGTTTTTTTAGGAACACGAAAAGGAATTTATAAGTATACGCTTACTGATAAAATACAACGTGTAGATTGTAATACTACGCTAAATTCAACTCAGATTAATGACATTTTGTTTGATGGAACACATTATTGGATTGCGTCGCGTCGTGGCTTGTGGAGAACAGATCGTCTAGCGGCAGATGGTAAGTTTCAGAAAATGTTTGATAGTGACTTTAAATCCATAGTACGCTATAAGGATCGAGTTATTGCCGCAAGTTTTACAGATGGTATTTTTTCATTTAAAAATAACGAACAAGGTTTTCAAGAAGTTTCTGAAATACGACAAATTAATAGCATCAATGTAATCAACTCAGATCAGTTATGGATTAATACCACAAATGCAGGAATTAAACGCATCAACCTGACTGATAATTTAGCAGAAAAATCTATTAGTAAACGCAATGGATTGTCAGTTTACAACATTAGAAATGTATTTAAAGATCGCCAAAATAATGTATGGATTGGCTCTTCTGGTGGTGGATTGTTTAAGTTTGAAAAGAACAATTTTAGACATTACACCAAAGACAATGGTTTAGTTGCAAATAGAATTTACGCGCTTCATTACACAAACGAAGCATTATGGGTTTCGACAGCAGAATCTGGTTTAACAAAAATTGATTCTACAGGAATTCATCAAGAAAAAGAAACTAGCAAATATCTGGACAAGAAAGTAAAAACATTGACCAACGATAACGAAGGTCGAATTTGGGCTGGAACCGAAGGAAAAGGAATTTATGTGTATCAAAAAAAAGTACGCGATACTATTATATACGACAGTTTGCTAGTAGATGAAGTTTCGTATAAAACGGAACAAATAGAAGATATTTATTCGGCAAGTATTACCACAGATATTGGCTTGCCTTCCGATTGGATTAGCGCTATAAAAATATACGGTTCATACATTTGGATTGCTACATATTCTGATGGAATTTCCCGTTTTCAGTACGATCATGAAAAGAAAAGAATATTCAATCTCAGAACTTTTGGAACGGAAGATGGCATTAAAGATGTTGGTATTCGCGATATAGCACGTGACGAAACTGGTCGTATTTGGTATTCGACACGTAAAGGTCATTTGGGATATATTAAAAATGATAAAGTCACGCACTTAACACATAAAGAAGTCACAGGAAGTGAAGTTTCTATCGGAACAATTCGCTTTCACAATTACGATATGTATTTAGGTACATTAGGGAAAGGAATTTGGTTTTCTACTTTATCAAAAGACTTAAAATTTGAGCAATTACAAGGAGAGAAAAAGTTGTATTCCAACAATATTTATCAACTCATTTTTGATGATAACGGCGTACTTTGGGCTGGAAGTGAACGTGGTGTTGATCAAATTACACTCAATAAGAAAAACGAAATTCAAAACGTAATTCACTACGGTCGCAATGATGGTTTTTTAGGAATTGAAACCTGTCACAATGCTACCACAAAAGACACAAAAGGAAACCTATGGTTTGGAACAATTGACGGATTAACTAAATACCAGCCTTCTACAGGAATACAACAAAGTTCAAAACCGCAAATACATTTTGAAGAGGTTGAAGTTGCCTATCAAAGTTTAGATTCAATCAACTTGCAAGATTGGACAAATTCAGACAAACAATTACAGCTTACAGAAGATGAAAATGATTTGGCTTTTCAGTTTCGTTCCGTAGATTTAGACAATCCGGAAGCGATTGTATATCGTTACAAATTTGACAATAACAAATGGAGTCCGTGGAATCAAGAAAGTAAAATTACTTTTGGCGATTTGGATTATGGCGATCATACTTTTTTGGCACAATCACGCAATAAAGATTGGTTGGAAAGTGATGCAATTGGTTTCAAGTTTCACGTCATTCAACCTTTATACAAAAAAACATGGTTTAAAAATATTTTATGGACGATTCTCGGTTTGATTATCGCTTTTATAATTTACAGTTATATCAAGCGTGTAAAAGCTAAAAACCGAGCCATTCGTGAGCGTTTGCAATTGGAAAATCATATGCTTTCGCTGGAACAAAAAGCGTTGCGCTTACAAATGAATCCACATTTTATTTTCAATGTGTTGAATGGGATTAAAGGCATGAGCCGAAACAACATCAATAAGATGGACAAAACGATCAATACCTTTGCAGTGCTGCTTCGTGAAACGTTGACAAATTCTAGAAAAGATACGATTTCACTAGATCAAGAAATTAAAACATTAAAAAATTACATAGAAGTTGAACGGTTGATGGCCAGTAAGGATTTTAGCTATGGAATTGATTTAAAATCTGATTTAGATCCTGAAGAAGTACTGATTCCGCCAATGTTGATTCAGCCTTTTGTAGAAAACGCCATTCGTCACGGAATCATGCCATTGCAACGACCTGGCGAATTGAAAGTAGCTTTTCAGACAGATGCTAATTTTTTGTATGCTACAATCACTGATAACGGAATTGGAATTCAGCAATCGCAAAAAAACAAACAAAGTACAGATCATCAATCGATGGCATTGCAAGTAACCAAGGAACGAATTGAATCATTAGCTGGTCGCAATACGCTAAAAATTGAAGATCTTTCTGAAAAAGATACTACCTTAGCAGGAACGAAGATTTCTTTTAAAATTCCATTAGAAACGGAGTTCTAAATTTTAAATGTTGAATGTGAAATTTTAAATGTAAAAGTTTTTCAGTGCTTTGCTCTTAGACTTACTTAGATTTTTAGATTACTTAGACGTCTCTTCGAGTGGTTTTTCGGAATAAAATGAAGAAAAATTGTATCGAGAAGTCCTTGAAAATCCAAAATAGTTTTTGAGACAAACAGATTGCCACAAATTTCTATGAAATTCTCGCAATGACGTATCTAAATGATTTTTGATTTTTATATTTACTAGAAGAAATTCCAATTTACCATTCCACAGGAATGATAAACACCAAATACCTAACACCTAATACCTTTTAAAAAACATGCTCACTACTGTTATTGTTGACGATATTCCAGCTGCTTTGCAAATGCTACAAGGCGATATTGAACGTTTACATCCTGAATTGAAAATTATCGGAACTGCACAAAGTGTTGTGGAAACCGCGAAGTTATTACGCAAACAACAACCCGATATTTTATTTTTAGACATTATGTTGGGCGATGGTTCTGGATTTGATGTGTTAGAGATTTTTCCGAATTTGACTTCTAAAATCATCTTTGTAACTGCTAGTGATGAGTTTGCTATTAGAGCCTTTAAATTTGCTGCGATTGATTATGTATTGAAACCATATTCGGAAGAAGAACTTACGGCTGCTATTGAAAAAGCCAAAGGACAAATTCACCCAAATAAAGAGCGTTTGGATATTTTAAAGGACACTTTGGCAGCGCCAAACGAAAAGCCTACAAAAATATCGCTTCACACCTTAGACAAGATTATTATTGTTAGTATGGATGAAATTATCCGTTGTGAATCTGACAGTAATAATACAATTTTCTACTTGCAAGACGGACAGAAAATTTTTGTAACTAAAACGCTGAAATATTTCTCAGATATGTTGAGTAATTATCAATTTTTGCGTGTCCATCAAAGTCATTTAGTCAATCTACAATTCATTAAAGCTTTTATTAAAACCGATGGTGGTTATTTATTATTGAAAGATAAAAGTACGGTTCCTGTTTCGGTTCGTAAAAAAGTGGAAGTGATGGATATTTTGAGTAGTATTCATCGGAAATGATTTTTCTTAGACCGCTGACGCTTTTAGATCGCTTACGCTGTTAGATATTAGATCGCTTCGCTTTTAGACTTGCTTAGATTTTTAGACTTTTTAGATTACTTAGATGTCTCTTCGAAGGACTTCTCAATACGATTTTCTTTATATTTCGACTGCGTTCAATATGATAGAAAATCACTCGAAGTGACGCTTTGATAATGAATCGTTATGACAAAGCACCTGTACTAATGATCTATTTCTACATCAAATCAAATAGCTATAAAAACCAGTATATCTACGAAAAACGCTCGCAATATTTACTTAACCAACAACAAATATGAAATAAAAGCTTACGCATTTACATTATATATTGTGTCTGATGAAGACTCTTATGACCTTTAAATAAATTAATTATTTAAATAGTATATAATATGAAAAGAAAGAGTCTTAAAAGTTTAAACTTAAGTAAAAAAACAATCTCAAATTTTAATGTAGATAAATTTGGAATTAAAGGTGGTAATACTGGTCCTGGATTCTGCCCTATTCAATCAGAAAGAGGAACACTTTGCGGAGAAGATTGTATCGTTAGTTATTGTGGCACTTGTCATTGTTATACCACTGACCCAGGTGAAATGGGACCTTGTACAGAATCAGAAAGATAGGTTTATCGTTTAAAAAAAATTAGAAACGTCATTGAGAAAGTTTTATAAAAATTCGTTGCAACCTGTATTATAGAAAAACAGATCACCTCGGTATACTTCCTCACAATGACGTTTCATATTTTACATTTTGGGTAATGATTTTTCTTTTTTCACCCATATATATAAATCATTAAAAATTTATAATATGAAAAAAAAGAATTTAAAAAGCTTAAGGCTAAAGAAACAGGTAATTTCTAAGATTAATCATCAAAATATTTTAGGAGGAATTCCTGGGAAACCACCAGCACAACCGATTGCTCGAAAAACTAAATTTACGGAATGCAGGGTTATATGTCCGTCACATCCTAGAGTATGTCCATAGTATAAAGAGGCTGTCTGAAAAGGCAGTCTTTTTTTCTTCACACCAAAACCCAACACCCAACACCTAACACCTAACACCTAATACCTAATACCTAACACCTAAAATCTAAGCCATTTAATTAGAATTTCTTATCTTCAAGAACATCAAAAAACGAATATTATGAAAATACTAATTATGCTCCTATTTCTAGGAATGGTCACGCTGGTTTCAGCACAAAATGAATATGAACCTTCTGAAACAAATCCGTATGGAATTAAAAATCCTAAAGCACCAGCACAGTTAGACGATTTTAAACCGATGATTGGCGAATGTGATTGTGAATCACAACGTAGAAACCCAGACGGAACTTGGGCAAAAGCCATAAAAATGACTTGGAAGTATAGCTATATTATGAACGGAATGGCAATTCAGGATCAAACATTGAAAGCAGATGGGAAACATTCGGGAAGCATCAGACAGTTTCATAAAGACAGTTTAAAATGGTATGTGCACTATTATGCCTCTGCCTCGCCTACTCCAACTTTGGGTTCTTGGGAAGGAAAGAAAACAGAAGATGGAAAAATTATACTCTACAAACCACAAAAAGCACCAAATGGTACGGATGGCTTTTCACGTTTGACTTTTTATGATATTACCGACAAAGGTTACAAATGGATTGGCGAATGGGTAGATCCAAAAGAGACCATTAACTTTCCTTTTTGGAAGATTTCTTGTGTGAAGCGTGAGGAGTAGGTTTTGAGGTTTAGGTTAAAAGAACTACTTCTCTATACTCAATATTATTTCTTGGCTTGTTTGTTGGCACGAGTTCGGAAACTCGCGCTAGCGAGGGTTTGTTCCATTATTTATTGATTCTTAATTATACTTTATGTACACACAACAGAAACTTCTACTTAAAGCTACTGTTATTTTAGATAAAGATAAATCACTAACTTTTTCCAACTTTACGGTTTTCCACAATCACCATCATAATTCACAAACAATCTTCTCATTCTTCTTAAAACACAACTGAAAACAAAGTCGTTACACATAAATAAATGTTAATTTCTTTAAGAATCTAGCTAAAATGTTTAATCTTTCACTATATTCGTTAAACAAAATAACCATTTAATCGCACATCATGAAGTCATTTTTACTTAAATTTCTATCACTTTCCTTTATCGCATTGCTTTCATTTAAAGCTGGTGACACACAAAAGTTTCAAGGAAAAGCCTATTATTTTTCAAAATCGAAAATGCAATTAGGAAGTTGGGGCGCAAAACTCAGCGAAGCACAAAAGAAAGATGTAGCAGCACGTTTGAAGAACCGATTACAGAAAACCTATGTGTTGAGCTTTGATAAAGTAGCTTCGGTTTTTAAAGAAGAAGATAAGTTAGATGCAATTTCTGGAGCAACAGATACTTGGGGCGCAAATTTTACCAGAGGCGTACAATACAAGAATGTAAAAGATGTAACCTTGGTGCAAGCGCAGGAATTTTATGGGAAGAAGTTTTTGGTAAAAGATAAACTACACAAGATTGATTGGAAAATGGGGAAAGAAACGAAGCAAATTGGACAGTATACTTGTTTTAAAGCAACGGCTTCTATCTCTCAAGACGATTTGGCTTGGTATAATTTTTCATGGAGCGATTTGAGAAGAAAAGATGAAGATGGCGACGGAAAACCAGATGTTCCAATGGTTGAAGTGGAAGCTTGGTATTCATTACAAGTTCCTGTGAGTCATGGACCCGCAGAGTTTTGGGGATTACCAGGATTGATTTTAGAAGTAAGTGCTGGCGATACAACTATATTGTGTTCTAAAATTGTCATCAATCCGAAAGAAGAAATCAAGATTGAAGCGCCAAAAAGCGGAAAAGAAATCACAAAAGATAAGTACCAAGAAACCATCAAAGGGAAAATGCAAGAAATGATGAGTAATCGAGGCAGAAGAAGAGGTTAATTTTTTTTAGTTTAGTATTAAACTTTTACTTTAATATATAGTCTAAATAAGAAACTAACTAGAAAAACTAATGAAACAAATACTTTGTATTATCCTATTCTTTGCAGCAAACTGCACTTTTGCGCAAATTAAAATGGAAGGAGTTGTAAAAGATAGCCTCAATAAACCACTAGAACTAGCAAATGTAATTGCATTGAATAAGGAAAGTAATACCTTAGAATCATACGGAATTACAGATAAGTTTGGGAAGTACCGACTTAAATTAGCAAAGAATAGCAATTACAAAATTCAGGTAAGCTACATAGGTTTAAAGAATTTGGAACAAGAACTTTCTACCAAAGAAAGTGATATTACCAAAGACTTTATTATGAAAAGCGCCAACTCTTTAAAAGCAGTTGAGTTGACTTATGAAATGCCTGTAACTATTAAAGGAGATACACTTGTTTATAATGCCGACTCTTTTAAGAATGGTACCGAACGGAAGCTAGAAGATGTCTTAGAAAAGTTACCTGGCGTAGAAATCAATGAAGATGGTCAGATAGAAGTTGAAGGGAAAGTCGTCAATAAGTTGATGGTAAACGGAAAAGATTTTTTTGATGGAGATACCAAATTGGCTACAAAAAATATTCCTTCTAAAGCTGTAGATAAGATTCAAGTATTGCGTAATTATTCGGAAGTTGGTCAGTTGCGAAGCGTGACTAATAATCAAGATAGTGTTGCTATTAACATCAAACTGAAAGAAGGAAAAGAAAATTTCTGGTTTGGTAATGTGACCGCTGGTAGTGGATCGTCTCCCGATAATGAACTCTATTTGTTTCAACCCAAATTATTTTATTACAGTCCAAAGTACAGTATCAATTTTATTGGAGATTTGAATAATATTGGAGAAGTTGCCTTATCACGACGCGATATTCGAGGTTTTAGCGGTGGTTTTCGTCCGCCAAGTAGAAGTAGCGGAACTAATATTAATCTCGGTGATAATGGTTTGAACTTTTTGACGAATCAGAATAATGCCTTAGAAATAGAAAGTAAATTAGCGACAGGAAACTTTAGCTATTCTCCAAATAAAGCATTGGATTTAAGCGGATTTTTAATTTATAACAGTAGCCGAATTTTATCGAAAGAATCGAGTTTTGTACAGTATACGGATCCTGAATTAGGAATTCCTGATGAAGCCACCGAACAACGAAGCAGAGAACGCTCAGATCAAGTTGTAGCGAAATTGAGTGCTTCGTACAAACCAAACTTCAACAATCAATTAGATTATGACGTGATTGGTCGTGTTTCAAATGACACACAAAATCAAGGTGTATTTTCATCTGTAATAGGTACTACAAATCAAATTGATGAAGTAACTCCGTATAGTTTCAATCAGAATTTAAATTATTATTATACGTTGAATGAGAATAATATTTTTGCATTGGAAGCGCAGCATTTAATTAAGAATGAAGATCCTTTTTATAATGCAATTTTAGATAATGATACCGATAGTGCGTTTGATACAACGGCAGATGCTTTAGGTTTAGACACTACTACTTCACAATACAATCTTCGTCAAAACAGACGTATTAAATCCAATCAGTTTGATATGAAGTTGGATTATTATAATATTTTGAATGCGCGAAGTAATATCAATATTACTTTCGGAACTATTTTGAGCAATCAGCAATTCAACTCGAATTTGTTTCAGTTTTTAGGTCCTGGATTGACATTGAATCCTATTCCAACTTTTAATGATGGACGTGCTACAAATGATACAGAATACAATTTTAGTGATATCTATTTAGGTTTTCATTACCGTTTAAAAAGTGGGAAGTTCACCTTTACGCCAGGATTTTCAGTACATGCGTATGGAAATAAAAACAGTCAGTTTGGTGTAGAGTATAAAGATAATTTCTTTAGAGTTTTACCTGATTTTGAAACGCGAATTCAGTTTAAAAAGAGTGAAGCGTTGACCTTACGCTACCAAATGCGTAATCAGTTTACAGACGTAACTCGTTTGGCTGAAGGTTTGGTGATGAATAACTTTAATAGCTTCCAATTTGGAGAACCTGAGTTGCAAAATGCATTATCACACAATGTAAGTTTGATTTATACGAGTTTCAATCTCTTTAATTATACAAATGTATTTGCAAGAGCTTCGTATTCAAGTAATATTGATCAAATTCGTGGTTTGACAGATTTTGAAAGTGTTATTCGTACAAGTACATTTTTTAATTCGAGTTTTGCAGATGAAAATGTGAGTGTTTTTGGACGTGTACAACGTACTTTTGGAAAGATTCGCGCAACATTAAACGCTAGTTTTAATTATAGTAAAATCAATCAGTTTATTCAACAGCGACAATCGGTAAACGAAGGATTTACACAAACCTATACTCCTGCTATTCGTACAAACTTTAAAATTGCGCCAAATGTACAATTGCGTCATCGTTATAGCGTAACTGATAATACACAAGGTGGACGAAGTACGCAGTTTACAACCAACGCGACTACGTTTGATTTTGATGCATATATCTGGAAGCGAATTACGTTTAGAACAGATTACACCTATACAAATCAGGATTTAGGAAATGGCGAATCGCAATCATTCGAAACATGGAATGCGACACTTTCATACAGAAAGGACAGAGATGCAAAATGGGAATATGAAATTAAGGCTACAAACCTTTTAAACATTGATTCACAAGTACGAAACAGCGCGAATAATTTATCGGTTTTCAGTCAAGAAACTTTTATTCAACCACGATTTATTACGTTCCGATTTGTGTATACATTATAAGATATACTGAATATCATTGATGATTATTCAGAAAGAAATAAAAGATAATACGTTGTAGTATTGTTAGTTGAAAACCGAGTAACTTTTTGTTAAAATTTGTTGTTCGGTTTTTATTTGTTTTATACTTTAGAAAGTAACTGACTTAACAACGTTTTTACTTTTTGATTGGGTTCGAAAGGAATATATTTCTTTACTTTGGTGACAAACTCTTTTTTATCAGCTGGATCTATAAAGTTTAAAATAGAAACAGCGGCGTTTAAAAAATATTCTGATAGAATGATGCGTTCTTCAGTAGATAAATTTTCCGTATCTCTAATAATTATCCATACTCCTTCCAGTTGTTGTTTTAAGCCTAGTCTCATTTGTTTTATACCATTCATTCGGACTTGATATGTCTTATCATTTTTATCAAGTGTCTTCATAAATTCTCTGATCATAGGAATCATTTCCGCAGAAATATCTATAGCTGTTCCTTCTAAATGCATTAATTCAATTCCGAAATCATTTCCTTTTGCATAACCTGCCAAATATTTACTTAAAACTTCTCCTATGTTCTTTTGATAGTTCATCATATAAGGACCTTTCACATCTAAACTAATAGCTTCATCACGTAAAAAGCTCTTGTAATGATTACTAATTATCTTTTGAAATAACGCTTTTGTTTTTTCATTTTTTAAAGTAGGATAGGAATCTAAAGAAATTGTGTTTAAGTAGTTATTGAAGCTTTTATAATCTTCTATAGTCCATTCTTTATCTATTGAAGGCAATTTATTTTCTTGTGCGAATGCAGCTGTACAACATACTATTGAAACAATAAAACTTACTATTATAGACTTCATTTGTATTACTTTTGATTTACGAAACTACTCATTATTATTTTAGTATGAATAGAGGCATTTATTTTTTATAGAATTTACCTCGGCCCGTTCATATACAAATCAAAAAAGCGTTCGTCATCTATGTCAAATAATACGCCCCAAAAATGAGGTCCGCCATCACAACCTGTAACAGGATACCGTTTCCAATCATGATTGGTACGTTTAATTAATTCTTCTGGAAATGCATTGATATAAATATACTTTTTATCATTATAAATCAAGCCTACATATTGAAAGATACTTTCGTCAAAACTTGTAATTTTCAAGTCTTTAAAAGCGTCTTCTTCAGGTTCAAGCGTATATACTTTTTTAAAGTTTTTGTGTAATGTGTTTTTTTGGCTTTCGGATAGATTAAAAAATTGAGTAGCGCCTCTTGGAGAAGTTCGTGAACATTGTGAAACGAGTTTTTTCCCTAAACTATCTTTTAATGCAACAAACTGTTCTGGTGTGAATTGATAATTGGTTGTATCACATGATTGTATCATTAAGAAAACAAAAAGCAGATAAAAAATTCCTATTTTCAAACCTTTTATCATACAATCAGTTTTCTCTTTTGTAATTATTAAAATTGATTCCGCCTGTTTCAAAATATAGCCAATCGGAAGACTTCAATAAGTGTATATTTTTAGTTGCAATACTTTTATGAGCTTCTATATGATTTTTGTGTGTTCCTGAAGAAATGTTATGTTTTTTTCCATCAATTTCCAGCTCAATAGCAATTGACCCTACTTTTACAGCAATAGTTGGATCGTATTTCATAGTTGAAAGCGCTACTTTGAACTTTTGAAGCTGTGTATTTGTCAAAGTAAAAGTTCCTGAATTATTGCTCATTTTCACAGCATTCAACTTATCTAAATCGACAAATGAACCCAAAGTAAGTACATCACTAATTTTTTCATTCACTTTTGCATCTGTACAACTTATAAGGATTACTAATAGTGACAGCATTGAGAGTTTTAATTTCATAAAAATTTACTTTTAGTTGGTTGCAGATGATTTTCGACTATCATTCTCTAGAACAATAGCTTACTATACTACAACGTAGTTTTTAGAAAAATAGTTCCAACCGTCAATATAACTTTCGGTAACTAACAGAGAATTGCAGTTGTTTTTATTTCTGTCCTTTAATTTTTACAATCTTGCAATAGTTGTGCTTCTACTCTTATACCGAGATCTTTCGCCCTAAGCAAGTCCAAACAATAATCGGGTTTGGCTAACATTTGTTTTATTTGTCCACGAATGTAAAAAGCGAAACCAAGCGTATTGTCAATTTCAATGGCAGTATTACAATCAGATAATGCAGACAAGAGCACAGCTTCTGATTTTTTAAATGACGATTTAGTTGGCAAATTCCAACGAATATTCATTGCCTGATTTTTGAAATTTCCATACATAGAAAACGAGCTGAATTTTATTTTTTCAACCGAACTCACTTTTGCAATTGCTCGGTATACGTATGCCAAAGGATAGTTTTTGTTAATTGCTATACTTTTATCAAAATCGTTTAGCGCACGTTTATATTTCTTTTTTGTCACATAAATATAACCTCTCATGTTATAGTATGCTTCTGTATTGAATCCATCAATAACAGGCGCTAATTTTAATCCTTCTTCTATTGCAGTGAATGCTTCATCAAAATTTCCTAAATAAACTTCACATTCAGACATGCTAAGATATATGGTCGCTAATGATCCATTATAATAACTGTTAATTCTTTCGCTTGATGCGCCTGAAAACCTTGGATTTACTTTTATTTCTTCTCTAATATTTTCTTTGTGCTCTAATGACCGTTTGTAATAGTTAAGCGCTTTTTCATATTCATTTAGAACCAAATACGTATTTCCTTTAAATGACAACATCATTGCATTATCTGGGAACTTTTCAAGTCCAACATCATAGATGTCAAATGCTTTTTGATACTCTTTTAGATTATAATAACCAACACCTCTTTGAAAATAATAACTAGGTTTTGATGCATCGCAAATATCTTGCATGGCATTATTTACTTGTGTTAGTATTGCTTTATCATTGATTTTACCTTCTTCAATTAATGATTTCAGTGTTGAATAGTCGGCGCAAGAAGCATCAAGGTCTTCTAATCCGTAATATGACAAGGCTCTGTTTACATAGGATGCATAATCATTTTTATTTAAAGAAATCGCTTTTGAATAATCGTCTACTGCTTTTTGATGTTCTTGCATTAACTCAAATATTGCAGCTCGTACGGTATATAATATATATTGATTACTGTCTTTTTTAATTGCTTCATTGATATCTGTAAAAGCTTCTTCAAATCTTTTTTGATCATAATAAACACTTGCTCTATGATAGTAAGGATAATAGCTTTCGGGAGCTAACTCTATTGCTTTTGTTAAATCTGAAATAGCTAATGATGGATAGCCAGAATTTGAGTTGTAAATTCCACGTAAAATATAACTATCTACATTGTTGGGATCCATTTTTATAGCCTTGTTGTGATCACTCAACGCACCGAACTTATCACCAAGCATTTCTTTTAATTTTCCTCTATTAGAATACAGTAAAACATCATTTGGGTCTGTATCTACTGCTTTATTAAAATAATCAAGTGCTTCTTTGTTGTTTCCTCTTAAAGCAGAAATTCTACCAATATTTAAGTAACATCGAGCGCATTTTGGGTTTACCTCTAATGCATCCGTGTAGTATTTTTCACCAAGATCAAGGTTGTTTTTTGTAATATGCGCATACCCGAGCATGCGTAGCACATGTTCGTTCTTTGGATATTTCTTTAGTTCATTATCGAAATACTGGATCAATTCATCATTCTGTCCTATTGTCAGCAATGAGTCTGCAACTTTTTGATATGCTTCTTTTGATTGCCCAAAAGTAACTGAAATAAAAAAGGTGAGTACTATTGTTATTGTTGCTTTTATAAAATTATGTTTAGCAAATGTATATGTGGCGTTTTTATTCAAGGTTTCGCTTATTTTTCATAAATATAGACGAAACATAATTCCTATGCAATGAGTTTCTGACAACTACAGTAGAAAATAGAGTGTTTCCTTTTTTTTAATCTTTCAGAAAAGCAACCAATTGTTGTTTGATAAAATAGGTCCAACCGCCAATACAACTTTCGCGAGCAAACTCAGGAATTTCATCAGGAAAATCTTCTGTAACTGTTGTGGTTAAAGTAAGTTTCGTTTCATTGTTCTCTGTTGTCAATTCAAAACTTACAAACGAATCACCAGGCAAATCTTCATATTTCCAATTGTATACCAATTTCTGTTGTGGAATTACTTCTGTAACCATCCATAAGTGCATAAAATCTCGTGAAGGTGCTTTTACATTGAACTGCGTTTGAAAACCTACCTCAGCTTTGAAACTGGGAATAGTATCAAAGAACCATTCGCGCATTTGCGAAACATCAGTAATAGCTTTCCAAACCGTTTCTACAGATTGTGCAAACGTTTGTGAGACAATAATTGGTGGTTCAGTGGTTTTCATTGGTGTTAGGTGTTAGGTGTTAGGTAAAAGTAGTTATTTTTTATAATTTCAAAAATTGAGTATAAAAAAAGCGACCTTTTTTCAAAGATCGCTTTTCAATATATTGTATATGATATATTATTTTTTCGCCATTATATGACGTTCTCTTGCCAATAAAGTATTTTTTAACAACATGGCAATCGTCATTGGTCCTACTCCACCAGGAACCGGCGTAATGTGACTTACTTTTTTACTTACGTTTTCAAAATCTACATCACCAGTAATTCGATATCCACGTTTTCGAGTTTCATCTGGAACACGCGTAATTCCTACATCGATGATAATAGCATCGTCTTTTACCATTTCTGCTTTCAAGAAATTTGGTCGTCCTAAAGCAGTAATGATGATATCTGCTTGACAGGTAATTTGTGTAATGTTTTTAGTGTGACTGTGTGTTAACGTCACTGTAGAGTTTCCAGGAAAACCTCGTCTTCCCATTAATATACTCATTGGTCTTCCAACAATATGACTTCTTCCAATTACAACCGTGTGTTTTCCTTTGGTTTCTACATTATAACGTTCTAGTAATTCTAAGATTCCAAAAGGTGTAGCTGGAATAAATGTAGACATATCTAATGCCATTTTCCCAAAGTTCTCAGGATGAAATCCGTCAACATCTTTATTTGGGTTTACAGCCATTAATACTTTTTGGGTATTAATTTGTGGCGGTAATGGCAACTGAATAATGAATCCGTCAATATCATCATTATCATTCAATTCATGAATTTTTTTCAATAACTCAAGTTCTGAAGTCGTATTGGACATACGTACCAATGTAGATTCAAAGCCTATACGTTCGCAAGCACGGACTTTACTTCCTACGTATGTTAAACTCGCTCCATCATCTCCGACCAAAACGGCAGCCAAATGCGGCACTTTTTCTCCGCGATCTTTCATTTTCTGGACTTCTTCTGCTATTTCGTCCTTGATATCATTTGATACCTTTTTTCCATCTAATAAAATCATGTATAGTTGTGTTGTGTGTGTCTTGTTGGCTGTTGGCTGTTGGCTGTTGGCTGTTAATTTGTTTTTACAATCGTAATCAAAAATTTAAACTCGTAAACTTACAAATATTATTAGTCTATTCATTAGCTATGATACTTCCTAGTACCAAAAACCCAAGACCAAAAACCTTTTTAATTTCAAAACTAGCGTCCCATTCCTTTCATCATCTGCATCAGCTTTCTTCCGCCGCCGCCTTGCATCATCTTCATCATCTTACTCATTTGGTCAAACTGCTTAAGTAACTGATTCATTTCTTGTACCGAACGTCCAGCTCCTTTGGCAATACGTTTTTTACGACTTGCATTAATCATAGCTGGTTTTGAACGTTCTGATGGTGTCATAGAGTGAATTAACGCTTCAATATGTTTAAAAGCATCATCTTCAATTTCCATACCTTTCATTGCTTTGGAAGCTCCAGGAATCATGCCGACTAGGTCTTTCATGTTACCCATTTTCTTCACTTGCTGTATTTGCTTTAAGAAATCGTCAAAACCAAACTGGTTCTTTGCAATCTTCTTTTGTAGCTTTCTAGCTTCTTCTTCATCAAATTGCTCTTGTGCTCTTTCTACTAACGAAACAACATCTCCCATTCCAAGAATACGATCTGCCATACGTGAAGGATAAAAGACATCAATCGCTTCCATTTTTTCACCTGTACCAATAAACTTGATTGGTTTATTTACAACCGATTTAATAGAAATTGCTGCTCCACCACGTGTATCACCATCTAACTTTGTTAAAATAACTCCGTCAAAATTTAAGATATCATTAAAGGCTTTTGCTGTATTCACTGCATCCTGACCTGTCATAGAATCCACAACAAATAGTGTTTCTTGTGGTTCAATTGCTTTGTGAATATTTGCAATTTCGGTCATCATGGCTTCATCAACTGCCAAACGACCTGCGGTATCAATAATCACTACATTATGTCCATTTTGATTTGCATGCGCAATACCTGCTTTTGCAATAGCAACTGGATCATTATTTCCTTTATCAGAATACACGTCTACCTTTATCTGATCTCCTACTACATGTAACTGATCTATCGCCGCCGGACGATATACATCACAGGCAACTAATAAAGGCTTCTTTGTTTTTTTATTTTTTAAATAATTGGCAAGTTTTCCCGAAAACGTCGTTTTACCCGAACCTTGCAAACCAGACATCAAAATAATTGATGGTTTCCCCGATAAGTTGATTCCTGCTGCATCGCCACCCATTAACTCGGTAAGTTCGTCTTTAACGATCTTTACCATTAACTGTCCTGGTTGTAAAGTAGTCAGTACGTTTTGTCCTAAAGCTTTTTCTTTTACTCTTTTTGTAAAATCTTTTGCAATTTTAAAGTTCACATCGGCATCAAGTAATGCTCTACGCACTTCTTTCAACGTTTCCGCAACATTTACTTCTGTTATACTTCCATGTCCCTTAAGAACATGCATCGCTTTATCTAGCTTTTCACTTAAATTATTAAACATACGTTTGAATTCTTTTTTTGAGAAGTGGCAAAGATAGTGGAAACTTCTAAATTTTGAAAGTTTAAACGGACTGGTTATGCCATAGAAGTAGATTTGTTTTCTACCTTTTTACGGATTTATGAATTTCTTATGGCTTTTATTTCAAAAACTTAAAAAAATCATGCTTACACTGCAAAAAATTTAAACTAAAGTCAACTTTTACATTTAAAATTCAACATTTAGCATTTTACATTTACAAAGTATGTGGGTGTTCCCGTAGACGGTCAGGCTATCCACGTTACACGGTAACTCGCTCCTATCCTTAACACAAATCAAAACAAAATTCCGTTATGCTGAGTAAAATCTAAGTATCCATAGAACAAAACCCATGTGTATTCACTATTAAATTAAGCGTTTTTTTCTTAATTCTTTCGGTGTTTTCCCTAGTAAATTCAGATTCTTGTTTTTGAATATTTGCCCATAACATTTTAAAACAAAAAATATGAAAACAAAAAAATTAAAGTCGTTAAAGCTTAACAAAGCTTCAATTTCAAATCTTCAACAAGTTAATGGAGGTGCAGAAAATGCTAATGATGCTGCCAACAATGCGGCACAAGATCCTATTTACTTTTTATCAATTGGAAAAGCATGTAGTAAAAAAAATTCTTGTAAAAGAGTTTGTGGTGATTCAACAGCTACAATAACTCCAATTGAGTAGATATGTACCGTACGAGATGCTAATTTTAAGAATCTGAAACAAAAAAAGAAAAATATACATCTTAGCATTCTAAAAACAAAAAAGCTGCCCTAATTCAACAAAAGGCAGCTTTAAAAATTAGTCACTAAACTAACTTAAATAAACACTTAATTTTTATTTCTTATAAACAATTATTGCAATCGGCTTCCAAAGTAAACAAGTTTGTTACTTGGTTTGGATTTAATGCCGTTCTATATACTCTAATATCATCTAAATGTCCTTGAAAACCATTTCCTAACATGTAATTCATTAACGGAACGCTTCCAATATCTATCGATGCATTTTCATCTACATTTCTTTGCACACCATCTCTATATAAACGCACGGTATTATTACTATCAACGGTAACTACTAAATGATGCCAGTTGGTTGTATCGGTTGGTAAATCTGGATCTACATTCCATGGATCGTCCCATAAACCATATCCAGAATCTGCATCACTAAATACTGGTGTGTTTAAATCGAATACACTGATTTGAAAACCTTCACTAACCGCATTTCCTTTTTGAAATAAAATTTCATAGTTGGAAGGATCGGTGTTTTGCATTTTAAACCACAGACTTACTGTAAAAGCATCGCCTTGTACTATTTGATTGGCGGTTGTGATTGGAATTTCTATTGTTTCATTTCCATCAAAAGCAATGGCACAAGTTGCGTTTCCTGCTCTGTCTTCGACATAATTATAATTTCCTGATGCTTCCCAATTGCTCACTAAATCTTTGGTTTCGTTGGCAAACGGCAAGTATAAAATTAGATCATCTGTTAAGATTGTATTATTTGTACAACAGTCTTCTATAGAAATTGTGATGGTGTAGATTTGATACATTCCTACTGAGTCTTCAATTCGTAAGTATAGCGTTTCTTGCGAAGCTGTATTTGTATACGACGTTGGAATGAGCGCATTGGTACTTGCGTCTGCATCTGCCTGTGTTTGGTGAAAAGAAAAATTATAATCTTGCGTACAACTTATATTCGCAATGAATAATTGTTCTAAGTTCATTTCTACAAAACCATCAAACGGATTTTCTTCGTCGCACACAGTCGTTTGAACATTTTCAAAACACTCAAAAGGTGTTGCATTTTCACAAACTTTCTGTAACGTGACTTCTTGATTCCCGCTGTGTAGTAATATTTGATCTTCACTACATTCGTCAATAATCCATGAATCATTCAACATCGTTAACTCAGTATCAATATTGGTTACGATTAACACCAAACTTCCTTCAGAAGTTGTTACATCCCAATTTCCTGTGTAGACTGTGCTACTCATTGGATCCGTAGAAAACGTAAATGAATTGTCATCATTAAAATAGAATTCGTATTCAAGTTCTGTATTTCCTGCAAAATTGGTAATTCTCCAGAAACAATCTACCAAACTTGCGTTTACTTGTGCTTCCGTACAATCGGCATCGTTGTAATTATTGTCATCGTCTTCATCGCAAGTATTTTCCGCCGCAGCGATTGCCGTTTCTAATTCGTTATTACTATTAACTGAAACTACAGTTCCGTCAGCATTTACAAGATTAATCGGATAATTGATACTTGCCACTACACCATCAGAAAGCGTTTCCAAAAAGTTGTATAATTCTTCATCATTCGAAATCGCAACCGTTTCAATGACTTCAAAATTTACATCAAAAACGGCAATACTAAACGGATATTGAAAGTCAATACATTCTATATCAATATCTGGCTGATTTGGTCCAGCACAATTTGAGATTTGAGAAATGAGTTCTTCTTCTGTTTCTATGGTAATTTCTGTATAATCACTTAAAATAATTGTGATTGGATAGGTAATTTCTACTGAATTTTGATCTGATTGACCTAACAATTCAAGAATTGCAGCATAGTCATTTGTACTATTTACAACAATAGTTATTCCGTTTACCGAAACTGTCACAGGTAAATCGACCAAAAAACAATTGGCATTATCTATAAAATTATCTGTAGAACCGTCTAATAAAGACACACGCTCCATCAATCTTGGCAAGGTTGTATTGGCTACCAAAGTAGCTTGTGTATCTGGCTCAGTAGTTTGTACATTTTCTTCTTGGCAAGCATTGAAAATGAGACATATCGCGCAAAGCGAAAACACTATTTTTACAGCTTTAATTAGGGCAATTCTATTCATATATTATGCAATTTTACATACTCTAGTCTTTTAGTATGCTATTACTAAAACAACTTAAACGACAAAATTCCCACCTTTATTTATAAAAAATTTATGTTTACTTTTAGCGAATTATTAAGCCAACACAAATGCCAAAATCATTACAGGATAATATTTGTAACGAAGTGATGTTTTCTAGTTTTTTCAAGAAACATTACCAAAGCCTGTATTCGTATTTGTACTATAAGTTTGGTGATTATTTGAATCCCGAAGATAAAACACAAGAAGCATTTACCAAACTTTGGCAGAATTGCGGAAAAGTAAAACCCGAAAAAGCCAAAAGTTATGTGTTTACAATTGGCAATAATATGATGTTGAATGAAGTAAAACATCATAAAGTAGTATTGCAACACCAAAAAATTAAGCCAAGATCACATACCAACGAGAGTCCCGAATTTTTGATGCAAGAACAAGAGTATTTGCAAAAACTGCAACGTGCTATTGGGAATTTGACAGAATCGGAACGTACGGCTTTTTTAATGAATCGTGTAGAAGGGAAACGTCATAAAGAGATTGCTGCAATTCTTGATATTTCGGCAAAAGCCGTAGAAAAACGTATTTATAGAGCATTGAGTAAATTGCGACAAGAGATTGAAGAACTTTGATTTTTGATTGTTGATTTACGATTGTTGATTGTTGATTGTTGATTTGAGAATGTTACATAATTTACCGAAACGTCAGATCAAGTGGAATTCTGAAAGAATTTTGTATCGAGATCAACTTAGAAACCATCTGACATCACAGTAGATCTCGATACTAATTTGTTGCACAAATTCTACTCGATCAGACGTTTTTGATTACATATTGGAAATCACTCGAAACGACATACGTAACGAAAAAAAGCACAAAAAAGTATATATTAGTAAAGTTAGGGTAGGAATTTTAGATAGTAAGTTGTTATATAGATAAGTAACGATTATGAAACGAGAAGATTTAATACAGAAATGGCTAGATCATTCGCTGACTCCTAAAGAATTAGAAGCTTTTAAACAGCTTGAAGATTATGAGGAATTAACGAAGATGCATAGCGCTTTGCAGTATTTTAAAGCACCTGAGGTTGATGTTGACGCCGCTTACAATACTGTTACTACTACAAAGAAAGAAACACCAAAACCTACTTCATGGTTTAAACCATTGTTAAAAATTGCCGCAATTTTAGTAATAGGATTCGGTACATATATGTATGCAACTTTACCAACATTAACGACCCACGATACGGTTGCAGCAAATAAAACGCTTATTAAATTACCTGATACCTCTGAGGTTTCGCTGAATGCAGTTACAAGTTTGTCTTATGACAAAGATTCTTGGGAAGAAAAACGCGAAGTAAACTTAAATGGTGAAGCGTATTTTAAAGTAGCCAAAGGCAAAACGTTTAGCGTTATTACTGATGATGGAGTTGTCACTGTTTTAGGAACTGAGTTTAATGTAAAACAACGAAATGACATATTTGAAGTGTTTTGCTATGAAGGTTCTGTAAAAGTTAGCCACAACGATACGAGTGTTATCCTAAAACCAGGACAACGTTATTTGATACTTGATGGGAAGGAATTCCGCAACGAAGAAGAAAATCTAAAAGAACCTACGTGGATACATAACGAAAGTTCTTTTAAAAGTTTACCTTTACAAGAAGTCATTCAAGAATTTGAACGACAGTATAATGTAACGATTGAAGCCCAGAATATTGATACTTCCGAGATAGTTACAGGAAGTTTTACACATGCTGATATTAATATGGCTTTACAATCAATTACACTGCCTTTCAATTTGAAGTATCAAAAGAAACAAAACTCGATTATTCTAAAACGTGATTAAAAAACGCGTACTCACTTTTTTCACCTTTTTTTGCTTCTTTCTTAATTTTCAATGCAGTATCGCACAGGAAAATCAAGGAGATAAAATTTTACTGTCTAAATTATTACCCGAAATCCAAAAACGTTATGATGTAGTTTTCTCGTATGTAGATGCTACATTGGACGCTGTTTTGGTAACTCCGAAAGCTACTTCTATTTCATTGAAAGAACTACTTGATGGTTTTGAAATGGAAACAAATCTTCGATTTACAATTATTAACGAACGCTATATTGCAGTTACTGTTTTTAAGGATCAAATTCAAGAATTGGATGAAGTCTATTTAACCGAATATATTGCTTCAGGAATTTCCACGAATAGAACAGGTCAAATTACTGTAAAACCTAAGAATTTCGGCATTCTTCCAGGTGTTACCGAACCTGATGTTTTATTGACCATTCAAGCTTTACCAGGAATTTCAAGCATAAACGAAACCGTTTCTAATATTAATATTCGTGGTGGTACAAACGACCAAAATATATTGTTATGGGACGATATTAAAATGTATCAATCTGGACACTTTTTCGGATTGATTTCTGCGTTTAATCCATATTTCTTAAAGAAAGTAGTAGTTACCAAAAATGGAACAAGTGCACAACATGGCGATGGTGTTTCTGGAATGATTCAAATGGAATTAGACGAACATGTAAACGATTCTTTGATTGCTGGTGCAGGATTAAACCTGATTCATGTAGATGGTTTTGCAAAAGTGCAATTAAATAAGAAGATGGAAGTGCAAGTTTCGGCACGTCGATCTATTACCGATTTGGTTGAAACTCCAACGTACGCCATTTATTTTGATCGTATTTTTCAAGATACCGACATCACCAATAATAATCAAGAAACCAACAATACAACTACTACCAATAGAGATTTTTATTTCTATGATATGAGTACAAAATTCATTTACGATATTTCTAAAACAGACAATTTACAGTTTAGCTTTTTGAATATTTTTAATGATTTGAGTTATACGGAAAATGCAATACTGAACAACAGACAACGTTCTGTGAATAGCGGAAT
The DNA here is from genome assembly GCF_050633145.1 of Kordia sp. Taxonomy (GTDB): domain Bacteria; phylum Bacteroidota; class Bacteroidia; order Flavobacteriales; family Flavobacteriaceae; genus Kordia. Next base: position 28,527 of record NZ_JBOEFY010000002.1, read on the forward strand.
TACCCAACGAAATTTAGCTACAGGCTTGACTTATAATCGCGAATGGAATCCTGCGTTTAGCACACAATTGCAGTTGTATGCTTCCAATTATAATTTAGAAGCGACAAACTTTAATATTACCAATAATCAACGTTTGTTTCAAGAGAATGATTTGGCAGACAGCGCGATTAAACTCCATACAAAATACCGCATCAATGAAAATTTCACTATTGAAAGTGGGTATCAATTTTCAGAGATCGGAATCACGAATATTCAAGATGTAAGCAATCCGTTATTTCGTAGTGAACGAAAAGATGTGATGCGAAATCATGCGTTGTATTCGGAAGTTCATTATTTTTCAGATAGTTACCGAACGATGTTGACATTTGGAATTCGTGGAAATCGTTATGGAAAGATTGACACATTCCGTTTTGAACCACGCTTGAACTTTAGACAGCAATTTTCCAATCATTTTAGCTTGTTGGTTTTGGGTGAATATAAAAGTCAGGCAATTTCTCAAGTGATTGATTTGCAGAATGATTTTTTAGGAATTGAAAAACGCCGTTGGACCTTAGCAAACGGAACTTCTGTACCGTTAATTGAAAGCAAGCAAGCTTCTGTTGGAGTGCAATACACGAAAAACAATTTATTGATTACTGCGGAAGCATACATTAAAAATGTAGACGGAATTACTACGAGAAGTCAAGGTTTTCAAAATCAGTTTCAATTTGTCAATGCAATTGGCGGTTATGAAACTTATGGAATCGATTTGTTATTCAATAAAAAATGGCATGATTTTAATGTATGGATGAGTTATTCGGTGAGCAAAAACGAGTATGAATTTACATCGCTTAACAACGGAAATCCGTTTCCAAATAATATTGATATCACACATAATGTTACACTTGGCGGAACGTATTCTTGGAATGATTTCGAATTTTCTTTGGGAAGTTATTTTCGTACAGGAAGACCAACTACAAGTGTTGGCATACCAACTGTTGCAAATGGCGAGATAAACTATAATGCACCAAATGCTTCAACTTTAGACGATTATTTTAGAACTGATTTTTCTTCAACCTATCGTTTGACACTTTCTAAAAAGAAAAAAATATATTCCAAAATTGGGTTGTCTGTTTGGAATGTATTCGATCAGCAAAATATCTTGAACGAATATTACAATTTAGATAACGAAGTTGTTTCTGAAATTCAGAATCGTGCTTTGGGTATTACGCCGAATTTGAGTTTCCGTGTAGATTTTTAAGCTACATATCATTCTATATTTAATCCTTAGATTTACCACAAACATAGTTAAGCTCAATAATTGATGTTAAAAAAATGATAAGTAGCTTTGATTTTTAATTATATTATAATAGTTTTAAAACACATGGAAATAACTATTGGAATTTTAGGATTTATCACTGCTATCATTGCTATTATTGATTTTACATACAATTTCTTTTCAAAACCTAAAATAGAAGAAGAGACAAATCTTTTAGAAGCACAATTTAAAGCAACTCAAAAGCTATCAGAAGAAGTTCAATTAAACATCGAAAATTACATTTTAAAAGCGAATGCTGCTAATAAACTTCTATTTAAAGATATGACATTCAGCAGTTATCTAACTCACATGAGGGAAACTCACAATGAAAATTTATCTGATAGTTTATATGAAAGATTGAGTAATTTAGAATTGACTAAAAGCAATACAGTCTTCATCATTAAAAGCCTTGAATTCCAATTTTCTGCTTTACTGCGAATTAAAAATAAAATGCAGTTATTAAATCTGCTACATTCAAAAAAAATAGCGCTTACAAAAAAAGAAAATTTAGCATTACGCCAAATTTGAGTTTTCGTGTTGATTTTTAGATTGCTTTGAAATAACTGTTCATTTTTAAATGTCAAATTTTGAATATTAGATATAGAAAGAAAAAAGAAGCCATCCGAGATCAAATCCTTAAAAAAGTAAGGTATTATCGCAACAGCAGAGGAATCCGTTTTTTTGACGAACCTTCAGTAAATTTCAATAATAAGTCCATAAAAATTGATGATAACGACCTTGCTGTTTTATTAATTACATTAAAAAGATCAAAAAAAATTCTTGTCACAACAAAATATCTCTACATCATTGAAAAATCTAACATCACAAAAAATAGACGGAAGAGATATCGACCGTTTTGATTATATGGTATTTATTAATGCTGAAAAAACACTTCCTAATGCATCTAAATTGAGACAGTTTTATATAAGACAAAAAATAAGTTTTCGTGTTGGAAATTATAGAATTGTCAAAAAAAACAGATCCTATATAGAAGTAAACTTTAAAAGAACTCGGTTTCCCGATTGTTTAAACGGTTGTATTAAGAAACTTAAATTCGCAGCACGTAAATATGAAGGATATTAATGTAATGATGATTCTCTATTTTAGTTAAAACCATATAACTTCCATTTTTTCAACATTTTAAAATCAAAATGGTCATTCAATATTATATATTAACTCGTTATTTTATTTTTCAATTTTAAAAGTCTCCAAAAACGCGTCAAATCGTTTCACATTGCCTTCGTAGGTTGAAGGAGTTGCATTAAACATGATCATAACATAATGTGTTTTCGTTTCAAAAGTTACTTTTTTCGCATGATACAAACGCATTGTCCCTTTTGGCATGTATTGAAATCGCATACTTTTTCCATTAATTTCTCCCGTATTTTCGAGTTCTTCTTTCAAAAGTAATTTCATTCTGTCATCTTCATCTCCCATTTTCCCCTGCGGAAATACATCTTTATTAAATGCTTTTAAAGATTCATACGCTTCCTTTTTTACCATTCTTATTACAACAGCATTTTTAACATTATTGACATCTGGAAAACTTGCCGACCATATAGTTACTGCATTCATTTCGATAACATTTAAATAGTCTGGAACCGTAAATTGAAAGTGTTCATTTTCGTAATTAACTACTAAGTCCTCGTCTTTTTCATTTAGCACACGTCTTCTTAAAAAGTCAATATCTATTTTAGAAGGAAAGATTGCTACAGATTCTGTCAATGCTTTTATATAGGCAGCTTTTTCGACTTCATCTTCCGATTTAAACAGCGGAAAACTTATGGTTGATAATTTATCATTCACCACAAAACATAAAATATTCATCTTTTGTAAATAATCTTCTTCAGTATTTACTTTATCTAGCGGAATATCAATTGAAAATAAGTAAAATAGTTTTCCATCTTTATTAGAGAAAAACTCTTCTTTAAAGTTCATTTTCTGTTCGCTAAACTCTTCAAAATACTTGAGCTGAGAATCTTTATATGCTTGTAGCACTTGTTTTTGCTCTGCTACTCCTTTTGAATTGTTATAGACAGAAGTATCATAATCCGTTTCTATCAATGTAATTAGGTGATCTTGTATTTTGAAAGCGCCACCTTCCATATAATCTACATTTTCCCCAAGGAATTTCATCGTGTAATTAATATTGTTGTTTATGTAATGAAATCCATCAGAAGCTTTCATAAAGTAAACATTTTGTACTGGCTTAAGAGAAGTTTGTGCATCGTTTTGACAAAACCCATTTACGCCAAAGCCAACGCAAATAAGAAAACAAAGTATGTATTTATTCATGGTATTAATCGGTTTATTTCTTAAATATACTAAAATTAATTACTTCATTTTCTTTGCAATTGCAAACATGGAATTTTTATATTGAGAGTTCGATTCAATATCTTATCATAAAACACAAAAAGAATCGTTTACATTTATAACGTATCGATTGCACTAATTATGAAGAGAATCATTTTTTTAGTCCTAGTAATTTTTTATTCTTGTCAGACTGCAGAGAAAAAAGAAGATGCCACCGAGTTTAAAAGAATAAGTCTTTCTTTTAAGCATTTAATGAGTTGTAAATCTTTAATTGTTCATATTGAAAAATACTCAACAGGTGCTATAGATGTTTCTTATAAATATACGCCTCACAAAGGCTGTAATACTGATACGATTGATTTTAAATCCTATTCGATTGATTCCATTCAATTTGAAAAAATCACAGAAAGCATCTTAAAAATCGACCGATCAAATATTGAAAAAGAATCACAAACAATGGGACTTGATGGTATATCGACTTCAATTACTTTTTATGAAAAAGACAAAAATACCGTCATGAATGTATATGACATTTGGACGCCAACCTACAATACCGAAAAAAGAAAATTGAACGATTATATGAATGCCTATAAATCATTAGTTAAACTAGCTTCTATTAAACTTGATTCACTGTTTTAAATCTCGCTTGAACTTAAAATAAAAGGCACTAACTCGCAATACTTTGATTGTTGATTTACTTCTTTTCTAATTCTTTAAGGATAATTTCAATCGCTTTATCTAATTGCGGTGTTTCATTCTCTAAACGTTGTTTAAAGTTTTTACCAACATATACATCTGGTGCAACTCCGTGTTTTTCTAAATCTTTCCCGTCTAAGGTATAACATCCCCAAGTTGGCAATCGATATGAAGAACCATCTACTAAAGATCTTCTCGTTGTAAAAATAATCCAACGATAGGTTTCTGTTCCCACAATCGTTCCCATCTTTAGTTCTTTAAAGCCAGCAGCTGTCATTTCTGCATCAGATAAAGATTGTTCATTTACGAGTAAAACGATTGGTTTATCACCATAGTTAAAATTTGATTGACTCGTTAATTTCCCTTCTCTATACTTCCAATTTAGGTATTGTTTTTGACGCAAGAAATTCAATACTGCATCGTGTACATTTCCTCCCGTGTTGTAACGTAAATCTAGGATTAAACCATCTTTATACGCTTCTTCACTCATTAAGTCTTGATAGAATTTGGTCAGCTCTCCACGCCCCATATCTAACATGCATACATACGCAATCTTATTCTTAGACTTTTTATCTACATGTGCTTGATTTTGATCTTGCCATTCATCAGTCAATAAACTTTTAAGCCTCCAAAATGATATTGCATGCACGTTTACGTAAAACTCTTTATTGTTTCTGCTGAATGTTAACCTAAGTTCATCATTAAATTTTGGATTGGAAAAATACTGTTCTCTGTTAGCCTTCTCATTTACTCGTTTGCCATTTACAGCGACCAATTTATCTCCCTTTTTAAGATCTTTATTTTTGATGTCTGTTGGTCCATCTGGAACGATTCTTTCTATAACAAACGGATTTTCCGTATTGAAGATAATTCCTGTTTCTGATGTACGTGTTCCATAATACGTTTCTTCTTCTTTCCCGTACGAACTAAATCCAGAGTGAGATGTATTTAACTCACCAAGCATATCGTTAAAGATTAATCTTAAATTTGCTCTACTTGAAACATAGGGCAAATATGCAGCATATTGATCTCTTAGTTTTTGCCAGTTTTCTCCATGAAAATTTTCATCATAATAACTCTCTTCCATTCCAGCCCAAGCTTCATAATACATCTGATCAAATTCATTTGATAATGATTTATTAAAGCGGTAATCAATAGCTATTGGCTTTATTTTATTTGCTTTTAAATCTACAGTACTGATGATTCCACTAGATAGTATATAGTTCTTTTTTCCAGCAGTGATAAATTGGTATCTAAATATCGATTTATCACTCAATTTCACTGTTTTATTGTCTTCAAAAGGTGCTAAGGTAGTTTTCCACAACTTACTTTTTCCTTGATCGTGATTTGATATGTACAATACATGTGTTTTGTCTCCATCGTTTATAACACTGATATTTCTTTGATTTCCAAACCTTGGACTAATCAATGTTAATCTATCCATCAAGCCTTTTTCGTTGATTGCAACCGTAACTTTTTTCTTTTCCTTTATATCCTTTTTATCCTTTGAGTTTTTCTCCTTTTTCTCTTCTTTTTCTTCTTCAAGAAGTTCGTTTATTTTATCAATTTTAAACGGTTTTTCATATTTATCTAAAGCCATTTGATACACTTTAGAATTTCCATTTCCACCACTTGGAAAATTTGGTGCTGTTCTTTCAGAAGATAGATATATATATTTCCCATCAGCAGACCATGTTGGTTCACGTTCAGAAACTTTGGTTTTTGTAAGATTGATTATTTTTTTTGTAGCGATATTATACACAAATATATCTGCTTCAAAATCTCTAACCGCAGTGTATGAAATATACTTTCCGTCAGGGGAAAAATATGGATTTGAATTGTAAAATCCCCACAATTCATCTGTCACTATCAATTCACTTTTAAAGGTCTTTAAATCGATTAAATAAATTTCGTTTCTACCTCTTAAATACACACCTTTTGTTTTGTCTGCATTAAAAGTAATTTGTCTATTATTCTGTGTTTTTTTAGTGAGTTGTTTCGTTTTAAATTTATTAGTTACACTTGTCACAAACCAATTATAATATCCTTTATCAGACCTTGAAAACAGTAACGAATTGTTGTCCTTTAACCATTTTACTTCTTTAACAGCTTCTAAGAAATTGGTCGGTATTTCTTTGACAAATTTGCCTTTTACATCAGAGACAAATAGTTTTCCTCTAGCCACAAATGCCATCTTTTTTCCATCCGGAGAAATATCAAAAAAGGTAATCGCACCTTTTACTGCATACGACTCTTCTTTTTCTAATGTAGAATTATTGTTGATGTTTACATTCAGTTTTTTCGAAGTTTTTTTAGCAACATCATATACAAACAATTGATAGTCTTTTCTAAACACTATTTTTTCACCATTGGCACTTACTTTAGGCCACATAATTGACGTAGAAAAATTGGTTAATTGCGTTATAGTTCCGTTTTCTAGTTTGTATAAATTGTATTCACCATTATCTCTGTCTGATTTAAAATACACATTTCCAACTTCGTCAATCGTTGTCGCAAAATCTTTTCCTCTGTACGTTGTGTGCTGCGTATATTTTTTTGTTTTCTGATTGTATGATTTTATATCAGGATTGTAATCTCCTTTGTATCTTTTTCTATTTGCATCGAGAGAAGATTCACCAGATTCATTAAAGTAAATATCTTTTGTTTTTGGATGTTGAATCACGTTATGAACCCTGTTAAAATAGTGTCCAAAGGTTCTTTTTGGAGTTCCTCCATTAATGCTTATTGTATAATTAGTCATTAAATTATACCTATTTGATGTAAAATTGATGGTTTTACTGTCCCAACTCCAAGAAGATACCCTATCACTTGCTTGATGAAATGTTAGTTGTGTAATTTTACCGCCTTTTAGTGGCATAATATACACATCACTATTTCCGTATTGACTGCTAGAGAACGCCAACCATTTTCCATCGGGAGAAACACTAGGATTTGTTTCAACTCCTTGCATTGCAGTTAATCTATACGCTTCTCCTCCATTTGAAGAAACTTTCCATAAATCGCCTTCGTAGCTAAATATAACATCCTTTGCATCTGGAGTTAATGTTGGTTTTAACGTAAAGTGAGCTGTATCATCCGTTTTTTGTTGTCCATTAACAATAGATACTAGAACGAAGAGAAAAAGGAATACTATTTTTTTATACATAATTTAAAGACGTATTATTTTTATTCTAAATAGGAGATTGATTTTGGTTAGTAAGTATAAGTTACAAACTTCCAAATCAATCCTGAAAAAAACGAAGATATAAACTTATATTCTATTTTAAATACGGTCTAATACTATTTAACATGAGTTGGATATAAGACACGATTAAAATAATTGTTACGCATAAAAAAATCGTTTAAACTGACATTGAGCGGAGTCGAAATGTCAATTTAAACGATTTTAAGATATTTTATTAGAATGGAATCCTGAATCAAATTCAGTATGACTACATTCTCTCAGGAACTTCAATTCCTAATAATGCAAATGCATTTTTGATTGTATCTCCTACTTTCTTTGATAGTTGTACTCTGAATACTTTTTTTGCTTCATCTTCTTCTCCTAATATGTAAATATTTTGGAAGAATGAATTGTACAACTTCACCAAATCATACGTGTAGTTTGCAATAACAGCCGGACTCTGATTGTTTGCAGCCAATTGAACCGCAGCAAGATATCCTTGCAATTGTTTTACAATTTCTTTTTCACGAATGTCAATATCAATTCCGCTTATTTCTGCTGAATAATCAAAGTCAGCTTTACGTATGATTGATTGAATACGCGCATATGTATATTGAATAAATGGTCCTGTATTTCCTGCAAAGTCAATGGAATCTTTCGGATCAAATAGAATACGTTTTTTAGGATCTACTTTTAAAATGAAATACTTTAACGCGCCCATTCCGATGACTTTGTATAGGACTTCTTTTTCTTCGTCGGTATATCCTTCTAACTTTCCTAGTTCTTGTGAAATTTCTTTGGCTGTTGTTGCCATTTCTACCATTAAATCATCAGCATCAACTACAGTTCCTTCACGACTTTTCATTTTCCCACTTGGTAAATCTACCATTCCGTACGATAAATGATGTAGGTTTTTTGACCAATCGAATCCGAGTTTTTTCAAGATTAAGAACAATACTTTAAAATGGTGATCTTGCTCGTTTCCAACCGTATAAATCATTCCGCCAATATCTGGATAATCTTTTACACGCTGAATTGCAGTTCCGATGTCTTGTGTCATGTACACCGCAGTTCCATCGGCACGCAATACAATTTTATCATCCAATCCTTCATCTTTCAAATCGCACCAAACCGAACCGTCTTCTTTTTTATAGAAAACACCTTTTTCTAAGCCTTCTTGTACAAAGTCTTTTCCTAAAAGGTATGTCTTACTTTCATAATACAACGCATCAAAATCAACACCTAAGTTTGTATACGTAACGGCAAAACCATCATATACCCATTCATTCATTTGCTTCCAAAGTGCTACCACTTCTTCATCACCAGCTTCCCATTTACGCAACATTTCTTGGGCATCAGCTCCAATTACACTTATGTTTGCGAAATATTCATTTTTGAATGATTTTTTAAATGCTTTTATAATTTCTTCAGAAAGGTCTTCTCCATTTTCATATTTCTCTGAAAACTTCTCTTCTAACATTTTTTGAGTTTCAGGCTTCTTTGCAAATATTTCTATTTTATCAATTCCTGCAGTTGTTTTTAACCATTCAGAAAATTCCATTTGAAATACTTTTTCAAACTCAACATAATAGTTTCCAACTAACTTATCACCTTTTAATCCTGTAGATTGTGGTGTTTCTCCATTTCCAAAAAGTTTCCAAGCCAACATCGATTTACAGATATGAATTCCACGATCGTTGATGATTTGTGTTTTGTATACTTTTTTTCCAGAAGCTTTAATGATTTCCGCAACACTGTATCCTAATAAGTTGTTACGAATATGTCCTAAATGCAACGGCTTGTTGGTGTTTGGCGAAGAATACTCAACCATTACGGCGCTTTCTCCATCTTTCGGATCTGTATGTCCAAACGTATCATTCTTGTTTGTACTAGCGAAGAAATCCAAGTAATATGAGTCATCAATTACAAGATTTAAGAATCCTTTTACCACATTGAAACGACTTACTTCTGCAACATTATCCGTTAAATACTGCCCAAGCTCTTGTCCGAGTTGTGCAGGATTCATTTTTTTAACGCGCAGCATCGGGAATACCACAACTGTGATATCACCTTCAAAATCTTTCCTTGTTGCTTGAAACTCTACACTTTCTAGTGTAGCACTATACAAGGTTTCAAATGCTTCTTTGACTTTTTCCGTTAATACTTCTTGAATATTCATGATCTCAAAAAAATTTAAGATGCAAAGATATCAATTATTGACAATGAATAACGAAAAGTTGGTGCAGATAATGTTTATTCTTTAAAAAAGGATTCAAGATCGCTTCGCTTAGAGAATAAAGACACTATTTGTAAAACTTTAAAGGTTCAATTATTTTTAATTAAATACTAAAAACAAAGTGCCTTATTTTACAAATTCGTAAGATCGTCTAAGGTTTTATTTTCTAAGACAGCAAGCATATTGTCACGTACTTCTAACATTAAATGATGCAATCCGCATTGAGTTTCATCAATACAATCATCACATTTTTCATAGAAATTTAAACTTACGCAAGGCAACATAGCAATAGGTCCTTCTAAAATTCGGATAAGCGAAGCCACTTTAATTTCGCTTGGTGTTTTAATAAGGTAATATCCTCCACCTTTTCCTTTTTTAGAACCTAATAAACCATTGTTTTTAAGTTGTAAAAGGATTGCCTCCAAAAATTTTTTAGAGATATTTTCTTCCGTAGCAATTTCAGAGATCAACACAGGTGCGTCGCCATCTTTTCTTGCAATGTACGTTAATGCTTTGAGTCCGTATTTTGTTTTTTTTGAAAGCATGTGAGTTAGTTTCTGATCTTGGTAATGTTTTCGAGGCATTCCAGTCTAGGTCGTAAAAATAATTGGTTGTTTGTTAAAATCAAAAGTATTCACAAACTATCTACCATTTTTATGGAGATATTGCTAATTTTCAACGTATTTATCGTCTTATTTAACTTTTTTCACCATTTTTTTATAAAGTTGCTTTTTTGAATAACCACTATAATGTTATAAATATAACTTTCTCACACTCAGATGTTTTTATTTTACTACTTTAGAGGAAGATTATTACAAATTAATATTTACATGAAAAAAATCGTATTCCTATTACTATTACTTCCAGTAATGGCCATTAGCCAAAAAATTAAGATTAAGAAAAATAAGGTGCTTTTTGATAAGAAAGAAGTTGCCATTATGGAATCTCCTCAGCGAGATTTTTACACGTTTAAATATTTGTCGGGCGAAAAAGCTTTTGATGTAGCGTATAAAGCAATTTCTATTTCTGAAATTCAAGACCATCAATATTTAGAAGTTACTTCTGCCGAAGGAAAGAAAACAGAGATTCTGTATGAAATTTTAAAAACTTCTTTTAGTACTAAGAAAATTATCATTCGCTTGTTGAGTCAGAAATATGGTTTGATTGATGCAAACGGAATTAATAAAGAAAAGGTTGCTGCCTTTTTTGCCGAAGAGCGTGAATCTATTAGTGAAAAGTATATGCAAGCTGCTGCAAAAGCAAAGTTAGAAGCCGATGAACGCAATAAAACTGTTGGACGCTACAAACCATATGTTCGCCCAGATGGAACCGTTACTTTTGGCGGTTCGCAAGGAACTCGAATTGTGGGGAAAGTACATTATTCCGCAAGTGAGAGAGCATATATAATTACAGATTTGGATGGAATTCGAGTGGTTACTGCAACAGAATCGCGCAAAACTGGTTCTACAGCTGCAGTTGCAGAATCGTATACAGGTGAAACGTTTCAGTTTGATGAAGGTTCAAAAACCATGTTTACCAATCGTTTTTCCAGAACTTTTGGTCAAATATTTGTCGAAGCAGCCGTTGGTCGTGGTTATACTTTAGGTCGTCAAGCAAAAAATAAACAAATTGAATTACGTAAAGAGAAAATTAAAATTGCTAAAGAAAACAGCGTCAATTTATATGGAGTTCCAGGAAGTATTACCGATAAGAAGGGAAAAAAATACTCAGGAACGGTATATGTAGTTTTTGAAAAGTTACAGATTGATCCGGGACAACAAGTTGCTGGTTTGCACGATATGAATTCTATTGATAATTACGGAAAGCATATTAGCATTCGTTATGAAAATGCCAAAGGACGTACACGTGTTAAAAAGTTTTCTGCTAAAGATGGAATTTCATTTACTGCAACAGATGAAGGTGTTGAAAAGGTTTTTTATGGAATGAAAACGAAAGGAAATGCTTTGAAAAAGATGGCAAACGCATCGAATTTCGGATTTAACAACTCCTATTTTTATGAAAAAATTTATGAGGAGAATGGAAATATGCTATTGGTAAAACCTGGCGAAGAAGGAACGTATGTAATAAAAGTGAAAGAACAAAAAGCTGGTTTTATGATTGATGATCGTAAGAACGAAAAGATTTCAAAAGCATTGGCAAAGTATTTAAAGAAATGCAAGCAAGTAGCAAACGATTTAAAAGCTGGTGAATTTGATGTAAAGAACGAAGAAAACCTACAGCAGATTATTCAAGAATATAATGATTGTGGTAAGTAGTTTTTGATTCCTAATAGAATAATAAATATAAATCCTGAGAAGTTATTTTCTCAGGATTTTTTATTTCGTTGTAACTTTTCGTTTCTTTTTAATAGGCAATAACTTTTTATATGTTAAACAGCGCCAAATCCATTCTAGTGGTCCAAATCGGAAATAAGTCAACCATAATTTGCTTAGGAATATTTGCATAATAAATACTGTTATTGCTGTTGCTAGTGTTTCAGATGGACTCAAAGTTTCATACAATCCAAATCCGATAGACGAGAATAGTATCAAACCTATAAAACTCTGCATAATATAGTTTGTTAGCGCCATTCTTCCTGCATACCGCAAAGGTTTTAATACTTTTTTCCATTTTGTATTGTACCACAACCAGCCAATAATCCATAAGTAGAACAAGCCCATAAATGTGTCGCAAAGCACCATGATTTTAATGAATACTTCTCTGTATTCAGCAATTCTAAAAACATCCTGATACACTAATACATATAAGAAAACAATTCTATATATGTTAGTGATCAATGCGAGCATCAACATTGGTTTCTTTATCTTTTGAATGAATGTTTCTAAGGAATTATAGATTTTGTTCTTTCCTAAATACAATCCGAAGAGAAACATAGAAGTTGCTATAGGACCTAGAAATCCAAACAGCATCGGAATGTTAGCCATATATTCCGAAACACGTAATTTTAATCCTTCTAAATAGGTTCCGTTTTTTATGATTTGATTGACAGATTCGCCCGTATATTCATTCAAATAGGTTTCCGGTTGAAAGTGAAGCAACTTAAAAACATATGCAAATACTTGATCGTAAAACGGAAAGAATAGAAAGATGAACGCTAATGCTAAAATTAACTTGTTTGATTGCTTGATCATTAACGTTGTAAACAATCCGAGAACTGCATATATGTTTAGCACATCACCAGACCATAAAAATAGAATATGAAAAACGCCTATTAGGAATAATATGAACATTCTTCTTGCAAAGAATGAAAATGAAAGTTGTTTTTTTTTAAATAGTTTTAAGACTTGCATTGAAATTCCTAACCCGAAAAGTAATGAGAAGATTGGAAAGAATTTTGTGTAAAAGAATAGCTTTAAAATGTCTCCCGTAGTTTTGTCAATAGTTGATGTCCATTGCAATGCAAATTCATCCTGATTTAAGAAGGTAGAATTCATTATGACAATATTGACAACAAAGATTCCGAGAATGGCAAACCCGCGATAAACGTCTAAGAGTTCAATTCGTTTTTTTTGGTTGGTAGGATGTTGATTCAATAGTAGTAGATTTTAACAAAGTACATTTCGACTCCGCTCAATGTACTTTAGTATTGAATCTCAATGCATTTTTGATTGAAAATATTGAGCGGAGTCGAAATATTATTTCTTCGGCAAGAAAACCTCAGCCATCATACAGCGAGCACTTCCGCCACCACAAGCTTCAATTGTATCTAAAGAACTTGATACAATTTTACAGTGTTTTTCAATGGCTTGCACTTGGCTTTTTGTTAATGATTGATGCGCTGCAGCACTCATTATTAAGAAAGGTTCGTCATTTGTACCTTTTACTTGCAACATGTTTCCAGCAAAGTTGTTTACTTGTGCTTCAGTAATCACAATGATTTCTTTTCCGTCTTGTTTGAGATGTTTTTTTACGTTTTCACGTTCTTTTTTATCATCAATACATTCCAAGCATATAACTGCAAACGTTTCCGCTAAACACATCATTACATTTGTATGATAGATGGCTTTTCGTTCTCCGTTTACTGTTTGGTTTGCGGTAAAAATTACAGGTGAATATTCAAAATCTTCACAGAATTCAATGAAGAGTTCTTCGTCTGCTCTTGGTGATAATGCGCAATATGCTTTTCTGTTAACTCTGTCTAACAGTAAACTTCCTGTCCCTTCTAAGAAAATATCTTCTTCTTCCGCAGATGTGTAATCTACAATATTTTCAATATGATAGCCTGCTTTTTCTAGCTCGATTAACACATCTTCTCTACGTTCATGACGACGATTTTCAGCGTACATTGGGTATAAACCTACGTTTCCGTTTTCGTGAAATGAAATCCAGTTGTTGGGAAAGATAGAATCTGGCGTATCAGGTTCTTTTGTATCTTGAATGACAACTACATTGATACCAATAGCGCGAAGTTTTTCTACATACACATCAAATTCTTGTTGCGCTTTAGTTTGTACTGTTTCTGGTAATAAATCTTCTAATACTTTTTGATAATAGTTGTTTACGGCGGTTTGTTCGTTCATTCGAAACGCAACCGGACGCACCATAAGAATCGTATTGGTAATTTGCTGCATTGTAGCTAACTTTTGTTGTTGTTTTTAAAGCTACAAAATTACGCAAAAATTGAGATAACAAATACTAGTTATAGTTTTTTTATCCTGATTTTTTGTTGGTTGCAATGACCTATTGTTTTTTTACTTTGGTAGAACTAGCACTAGGTTTAATTTCTCCTTCTAAAACAGTAAGTACCGCTTTTTTTAAATCCTCGTAATCAAAGTTTTCTTCAAATCCATATCTAAATGTTGAGTGCATTTCTTTTTTGTCCATTCCGAGCACATATTTAGGTCCGCCCATTTCTATTGAAATTGGAGAATTTTCGGTTTGTATGGTAAATTCACTTTTCCCGTCTTTACCTGTTACATAAAACACGTGCTTGTAATAGAGTTCTCCTTCTTTTACAGCATATTTTTCATAGGCAAATATTCTTTTGTCTTTCCATAAGAATTGATCGAAACAAAACATTGTTTTTGAAGTTCCTTTTAAAACTCCTTGCTCATAGGCTTTGTATAGTTTTTCTTTATAAGGTTCTGCTTTTTCGTATTCTTTCTTTGCATAAAAAACCTGAATAAGTTTTGTGTAGGATTGAAAATCATCTGGTGCTAAAGAAACAAGCTCTGTCAAAGCTTTTTCTGAGGCATCATAGTTTTTATTCAAATATTCGTAGAGCCCAATATTGTATAGAGCATTTATATACGAACTGGATTCCTTTGAAACCTTTTCTTTGGATGTATAAAATGCTTGCAAGGCTTTTTCTGGCTGACCTAATTCTGCGTACATTTGAGGAATCATAGCATACGGTCTGTCAATATGGTTTTCTTTTTCTGTAGCAGCTGTATATGAGCTTAAAGCTAAATCGTATTTTTTTGTATTTAGATATGAATCGCCAAGTCCGCTATAATAATTCGCATTTCTGTCATCTAATTTAATTGCTGCTTTAAATGCTTCTATCGCTGTTTGATATTGTTCCATATAATTCAAAGCCATACCTTTTATATAATGCGCATCAGGATCTGAGTTATCTTTACCTATTGATATATCCATTAGTTTTACAACATTTTTATCGTCAGATTTCATGTAATACGCCATGCCTACATAATAAATGGCCTTTGCAGAATATTCGTTTACTTTTGTTGCATGTTCTGCGATAATCATATCATACTTTCGTTGTTGATATGCGTTTTCGAGTTCAGTCGTAATTGCATCTTGTGCAAAAATTGGAAAACTGAAGAGACAAATAATTAGTATTGATACTAGTTTTTTCATTGTGTTAAGACATCTAGTTATGAAAACTAAAGCTAATACAATTCAATAGAAGATCAAAATAAAGAGAGAAAGGTTTGTTGTTTTAATGTATTATAATTGATATGTAAAACCTGCATGATACGCAAACCCTTGAAATACATTTCTTCCTGAGATAGTATAGGAAGGTGCGATATATATTCCTGATTTGTTGGATAGTGGAAAGTGATATGTTCCTCCTACTTTGTGATACGTAACACCAAATTCTTTAAAGTTTTGTGGTCTTGGTGTGCCACGATAGTCAATTCCGCCAAAAGCGTATTGAAAGTCATACCAAAAATCGAAATAGCTTTTGTTACTGGCTTTTCCAAATTTGAATGTAAACGGAAAGCTATTCGGAACTTCTTCAAATTTAAAAGAGAAACCACTTTGCACATTGGCAAACCAACCTGATTGTTTTTGGTAATGCACTAACGCACGTGTTTCTAAAATTTTAGCTTGTTGTCCTAAATCATTTAATCCACCAATACGATAATCGCTTACATTGGAAGAAAACCCTGCAGCGAACGATAGTTCTAGTTTTCCTTTTTTGTATTGTGTTTCTGTAGCTTTGTACTTGATGAAGATTTGCGCATCTTGCAATCCATTTTGCTTATTGCTTGATAAATACGGCAATGAAGCTTGCACATTCAATCGATTGTTGATTCCATAGATTCCAAATATAGAAACACTGTATAGATTTCGACTGAGATCGCTTTTTTCTCTTCCGATGAAATAGTTTTTAGAATCTTCAAATCCTGCACCCAATACGAGCGTAGCGTCTCCTTTTTTATTGTAGAATCCACTTATAGCTCCTTGCGCCATTCCATTATAAGAACAACAGAGAATGCCGATAAAGATGCAAAATTGTATAAAATATTTGTGCATAGACCAATTTTTGAATGTTAGTCTACAGATAAAAAGAAACCTTACTTCGCTCTGATTAATGGCATTGTGCTGCAGCGCAATAACCCTTCTTGCTTTGCGATTTCTGCGTACGGTACTTTTTCAACTGTAATTCCTTTAGATGCTAACCACGTGTTTAAGCGTGTAAAGTTTTGTTCGGAAATAACTACTTCTTCAGAAATGGAAAACACATTGCTATTCATGTTGTACATTTCTTCTTTCGTAATTTCGAAGATATTTTCTTTCCCAAAAAAATTAACCAACCATTCATATTCATCTTCTACTAAGAAACCATTTTTATGCAAGATAGCTTTGTCTTTACCTACTGGTTGAAAACAACAATCTAAGTGTAATGCATTGTCTTTTGGTTCTGTATTTGACTTACGAAGTTCGAATGATTTAACTATTTTGTTTGGAAATAATTCTTGTAGTGTAATCACTGCATCCGTATTGGTACGAGCAGTAATGTAATCTGGGTAATCTTCTCCCGAATATGTTCCAACAAATATATAATCGCCCCAAGGCATTACATCGCCACCTTCTACATGTACTTCTTCTGGCAATGTGATTACATTTTCTGGATTAATTTGATCAATTACGTGTTGAATTGCATCTATTTCACGATCACGATCTGGTAAAATGTTCGACTTGATAAATTTGTCTTCAATTACAAAAGCAATGTCTCTTGAAAAAATTTGATTGTAGTCTTGAATAATTTTTGGTCTAAATACTTTGACATCATATTTTTCAAAAACCGCAGCCACTGCTTCCATTTCGGAAGTCATATCTTTTTCTAAAGGATATGTTCCTGCCAGTACGTGTTGTTTCGATTTTGGGTCGTAACAGTCTTCTGCTTTTGGTGTAGGACCACAACTTTCGGCAGTTCCAAGAACAACTGCTTTTAGTCTAGAAGTTTCGTCGTTTACGTATAATTCTAACATGTAATTCGGGGGTATTTTTATATAGTAAAAAAGCTTCACAGGTTTTGAACCTATGAAGCTTTTGAATGTTTTTTATATATTATCTTTTAGAGATTTCTTTAAATTCTCTATAGTTTTCTCCAATGTATATTTGACGTGGACGACCAATTGGCTCTTTGCGTAGGCGCATTTCTCTCCATTGTGCAATCCATCCAGGTAAACGACCTAAAGCAAACATTACCGTAAACATTTCAGTAGGAATTCCCATGGCTCTGTAAATAATTCCAGAATAGAAATCTACATTTGGATATAGTTTTCTGTCTACAAAGTACGGATCTTCTAATGCTTCTTTTTCAAGTCCTTTTGCAATGTCTAAGATTGGATCTTGAACTCCTAAATCTGCTAGCACCTCATCTGCCGCTTTTTTAATGATTGTTGCTCTTGGATCAAAATTTTTGTAAACTCTATGTCCAAATCCCATTAAACGGAAAGGATCACTTTTATCTTTTGCTTTTGCCATGTATTTTTTAGTGTCTCCACCATCTTGACGAATAGCTTCTAACATTTCTAATACGGCTTGGTTTGCTCCTCCGTGTAATGGTCCCCAAAGTGCAGAGATTCCAGCTGCTAGTGAAGCAAATAATCCAGCATGTGATGAACCTACAATACGTACAGTAGATGTAGAACAGTTTTGCTCATGATCTGCATGTAAGATTAGTAATTGATCTAATGCATTTACTACTATTGGATTTAACGTATACTCTTCATGTGGTTGTTTAAACATCATTTTTAATACATTTTCAACGTATCCAAGTGATGAATCACCATAATCTAATGGTAAACCTTGTTTTTTACGCATTGTCCAAGCTACCAACACAGGGAATTTTCCTAGTATTTTTACAATAGCATGATACATTTCTTCTTCCGAATCAACATTTACCGATGATGGATTGAAGGCTGTTAATGCGTTTGTAAGTGATGCCAAAACACCCATTGGATGTGCTGACTTTGGAAAAGCATCTATTATTTTTTTGATATCATCATCAACAACAGATTGTGCTTTGATGTCTTTGTGGAATTTTGCCAGTTGCTCTCCAGTTGGTAACTCACCAAAAATTAATGAGTATGCAACTTCTAGAAAGTCTGCTTTTTCAGCTAAGTCTTCGATAGCATAACCTCGGTAGCGAAGAATACCTTTTTCTCCATTTAAAAAAGTGATACCACTTTGGCAAGAACCTGTGTTTTTGTATCCTGGATCGATGGTAATAACGCCTCCTGTAGCGCCTCTCAATTTTTTAATATCAATAGCGATTTCATTTTCAGTTCCTTCGATTATTGGAAACTCATGTTTCTCACCATTAATTTCTAACGTAGCTATGTTATCTGACATATTTTCTATAAGAATTTTTATTTTTTATCTGGTTTGCTAAATTACAAAATCTGTCGCGATTTATGAAAATACTTTACAAAGGATTTAACAATTTAGATATCATTAAAATTTATACTAAAACAAAAGCGATTATTATGAATTTAATAATCGCTTTTGAATGCTAAAAAATGCCGTGTTTTTTATTTTCTATTCACTTTGAGGTAATTGTTCTGTGATTTGATATGTACTAAAGTTTAGAAAGTTTCCTGGATGTGCAAATATGTTTTGTAGAATGAATGGCGTATCAGGATTTGTCCCTGCATATTGTACACTACCGTCCATATTAACATCGTTTGTATCGTAACCAGAAACTACATAAGTTGGGAAATTTAGGAAGTTATCAGGATTATTTAACACCGTTGAAAGAATGGTTGGTACATCAGGATTGGTTCCAGAGTATTGCACTACGTTATCTCCATTTACATTTCCACACCACATTGCTACACTATTTGCTGGCATTCCAAAAGTCGTTTGAGCATTTGTACCATAGGTTATTTGGTTGTTACCATCGGTAAAATCTACAGCAGTGACAGTAGTAGACAATGCCAACGCACTGTTTGACATGATTCCTAAGTGATTTCGGTGTTTTATTACAATATGATAATCGCCTGCATCTTGATTGAAACTTACAGGAGTTGAAGCATCATCTGCAGTAGCATCTACAATATCTCCATCGCGTTGTAATATTGCTGATTTCCCTTCAATGATCGTTGTAGGGTTTGTAGCATCTCTAAGTTCTATCCAAATCCAATCGACTACCTTGTCTTGTCCTGTGGCTAGAAATACATTATCTGATGCTCCTATTCCGTCTGTATACGGACTACTGATTGAAGAAACAAGGTTATTGTCATTCAAATCTGTTCGCATGGAACCATCTGTATGTTGAAGCATTGCTCCTTGTAAATATACTTTTGCTGCTACTTGAATAGGATCGCCACAAAATTCACTGAAACTTGTTGTTCCTTCAATGATTGTCCAATTGGTTGTACTGTATGCTGCATCATCAACTTGAACACAGAATAAATCTACATTACCAAGAGTGATGAAGGTTGTAACATTCATGTTGTTTCCATTTTTCACATTCAGTCCAACTAAAGCAGCATTATCCGCAATGAGATAGTTTAGGTTGGTGTTGTTGCTTAAGTCTAATTCTCCTAAGAAATTTAATCCACAGTTTAAGATTTCTAACGCTGCAAAGTCTTCAATTCCTGTTAGGTCAAAAATACTAAGGTTACGAACATTTAGATCATTTACTGTGTTGATGTTGCTTGTTACTACATAATCATCTAATACAGTGTCTAAACCTAAGTCTATTAGTGCTTGCTCAAAGTTATCATCTGGCACATAAGTTAGTCCTGGTGAAGATGTTGTTGATACACAAACATCAAAGGTTTCCGTTGAGTTAGCTACATCTGTATATACTTGAACGAAATATTTGTTTCCGATTGTTAAATTTGTTGCTTGTCCTTCTGTTGAGTCTGTACAGTAAATTGCATCTGTAATGTTTCCGCAGGTATACGTTTGTGCATCGATTACTGCATGAAATACTCTTGAGTTGCTTCCTGAAGTGTTTAGTATTTTGACATTGTGCGTCGTTTCTGTGGCAACGAAACTATACCAAACATCTGAAAAATCCGTATTCCCGAAACACTGAAATACATTAGAGTCTGATGCTTGAAGTAATGTTCCTGCAACAGTAGTGTTACAGAGCACATTGCTTATTGGAATGTCAATTGCATCTACACATTCATCATTTTCAAGAAAACCACAATCAATACTGAAGTTTGTTCCTGTATCTACATTTCCCCAATTGGCAGTACTGTATGCAACATCATCTACTTGAACACATGTTAAACTTGGTGTGCTGA
Source organism: Kordia sp. (assembly GCF_050633145.1). Taxonomy (GTDB): domain Bacteria; phylum Bacteroidota; class Bacteroidia; order Flavobacteriales; family Flavobacteriaceae; genus Kordia. The sequence goes on from NZ_JBOEFY010000002.1 coordinate 49,232, forward strand.
TAGTAAAGAAAAATTGAATATTTGCATTGTTACCGTTTTGAATATTGACTCCTGTTAAGTCACTACAATTACTAACATATAGACTTTCAAATATTGGATTGTTTGATACGTCTATCTTTTTTATTGGAGTTCCTACAAGACTTAATATTTTTAAGTTTAAGTTGTTCGATACATTTAATGTTGTTATAGGACAACTCGCAGCAGATATTGTTTCTAGATTTGAATTGTTTGCTACATCTAGACTTGATATTTGGGTAAAGTTTAAGTTTAATGTGATTAAGTTTGGATTTGCAGACACATCTAGATTTGCTAGTTGCGTGTTTTGCACTAGGTTTAAGTTTTCTAGTGTTGCATTTTGTGACACATCAATTGCCGTTAATTGGTTTGATTGAAAGCTTGCGCTGATAAGTGCAGAATTTTGCGTAATATCTATTGTTGTGAGTGAATTACTTTCAATCGATAGAAATTGTAATGCTGGATTTTGAGTTAAATCTATTGTAGTAAGAGACGTATTATTTGCATTTAAAAGTTCTAACGCTGGGTTTTGAGTTAGATTTAAACTTCCTAATGGATTATTAAAAACATATAATTCTTCTAAAGCGGTAAATCCTTGAATTCCTGTTAAGTCTGCTATATTTTTATCATTAATACTTAAAGATGTAATGGTATTAATGTTGCTTGCCAAGACATAATCATCAATTGTATTGTCATATCCTAGATCGATTAGTGCTTGCTCAAAATTATCATCTGGCACATATACAAGTGTTGGACAACTTGTACTAAAGTTGACACCTGTATCTACACTTGTCCAATTGGCAGTACTATACGCTACATTATCTACTTGAATACAGCTTAGATTTGGTGTATCTGTAGCTAGAAACAGGCTTACATTTGCATTGTTTCCATTTTGCATATTTAGATTTGCAAGCAACGGACTGTTTCTACAAGATATTGATTCAAATACTGGGTTTCCAGACACGTCAACGCTTGTCACTAAACTTTGTGCGACACTTAAGTGTGTTAAAGCCAAGTTTGTCGTGACATCAATTTCAGTTACTGGACAATTAACAAATGATAACCTTTCTAAATCTGGATTGCTTGATACATCTATTGTTGAGACTTGTGTAAAACTTACATTTAAGGTTTTTAGGTTTGGATTGTTTGATACGTCTATGCTTGGTATTTGCGGATTACTAAAAACTCCTAAGTCTTCTAGCATCGTATTTTGAGATACGTCAATAGCTGTTAATTGATTGCTTGAAAAGTATGCTTGTTCCAATGCAGGGTTTTGTGATAAATCGATTGTTGTTAATGAGTTATTGTTTGCAGAAACATATCGCAATAGTGGATTTTGAGTAACGTTTAATGTTGAAAGATTATTCCCTGTTATAGCTATATGCGTTAATGCTCCATTTTGTGTTACATCTATTGATGAAAGCGAATTGTTTTCTACAAACAGTAATTTTAAAAGTGAATTTTGAGTAACATCTAATGTCGTCAGAGAATTTCCGGCAATATATAATGTTTCTAAAAGTGGGTTTTGAGTAACATCTAATGTTGTCATCGTATTACTTTCAGCAAAGAACGTTTTTAAAAGCGGGTTTTGTGTTAGGTTTACCGTTGTAGAAATATTATTTTGATCAATATATAATTCTTCCAATGCAGCAAATGCCTCAATACCAGTTAAGTCAACTATATTTTTATTTACCACATCTAATGTAGTCACTGTATTTACATTTGCGCGTAACACCAAATCGTCTAATACAGTGTCATATCCTAAATCGATCAGTGCTTGTTCAAAATTGTCATCTGGCACATATACTTGATTTGCTGGAACAACTGGCGACACACAGATATCAAATATTGTATTTGCATTGGCTTCATGCGAATATACTTGTACATAGTACGTATTTCCTACTGTTAATCCAGTTGCTGTATCTTCTAATGCATCTGTACAATAGATAGCATTTGTAATGTTTCCGCAGTTGTAGGTTTGTGCATCAATTACTGTATGCCATAAAAAATCTGGCGAACCTGTTAGGTTTTGCAACTTTACAACATGACTTGTTTCCGTAGCTATAAAGCTAAACCATACATCTGAGAAGTTTGCATCATCACCAAAGCAATGCAACGAATTTGAATCGGTAGCATCTTGCATTGTAGCAGCAACTACATTATCACAAGAAACACTACTGATAGGAATATTTATTGCATTTACACATTCGTCATTTACACCAGCTGCACAAAAAGTGCTGAAATTTATACCTGTATCAACAAATGTCCAATTTGTTGTACTATATGCAACATCATCTACTTGCACACATTCTAGATTTGGTGTGTTTCTAGTGTAGAAAAATCTAAAGTTGGTATTGTTTCCATTTTGAACATTTATGTTCGTTAAAGCTGTTGTGTTTTCAGCAAATAAAGCATCGAAGGCTGGATGATTTGATAGATTGATATCTTGAATTTGTGTTCCAGAAATATTTAAAAACTCCAACGCTAAGTTTGTAGAAATATCTACCGTTGCAATAGGGCAATTGGCCAAGAATAACTCTTGTAGATTTGGATTATTTGTAAGATCAAGCGTAGATACTTGTGTTGAAGTAAGTCCTAATTCTTCTAAGTTGATATTTGTTGAAACATTTATAGTTGATATTTGAGTATTAAATATGACACTTAACTCTTTTAATGCAATGTTTTGAGATACATCAATAGCAGTTAATTGGCAATGTTGAAAGTTTGCTTTTTCTAATGCTACATTTTGAGTTAAGTCTATGGTTGTTATCGGATTGCTCCAAATTTGCAAATCAACTAAAGCGGTGTTTTGTGTAAGATCAATTGTACTTATGTTATTACCATTGATTTCAAAGACTTCTAAAGCGGTGTTTTGTGTTACATCTACACTTGATATTTGGTTTCCGTACGCATATAAAAATCGCAATGCTGTAAAATCTTCTATTCCTGTTAAATCGGCAACATTGCTGTTTGAAATATCTACAGCAGTGATCGTATTAATATTAGCCGTTACAACATAATCATCTAATACATCATCTAGACCTCTGTCAATTAAGTTTTGCTCAAAATTGTTATCTGGAATATAGGTTACAGCATCACAAAACACTTCAAAAGTTACTCCTGTATCAATACTTGACCAATTTTCAGTACTGTAAGTTGGATTGTCAACTTCTATACATGTTAAGTTTGAATTTCCACTAGCACTGAATGCAATAAAGTTTGCGTTGTTTCCATTTTTCACATTCAACATTGTGAGTTGATTGTTATTACATAACAATAGATTTAGATTCGGCAAATTTATAAGATTCAATGTCGCAATTGAATTATAAGAACAGTTTAGTGTTGTAATTCCTGTATTTGCAGATACATCTAATGCTGTTAAATTGTTATTGCTACAGTTTAGTGTTTGTAAGGAAGTAAAAAATTCAATTCCTGTTAAATCTGATATACTTTTGTTGCTTAAGTTTAAAGCTGTTACTTGATCGAGTGCTGCTGGAAAAATATACCCATCTACAGGTCCAGTATCTAATCCAGCATCTATTAATGCTTGTTCAAAATTGGAATCAGGGATTTCCTCTGCTCCTACTGGTATACAAGACACTGTTAAATCAACAGCACCAATACTTGCAGGTCCATATCCTGTAATAGTGATGTAATACGTTGTTGTTCCATCAGATTCAAAAGTTCCGTACGAACGATATCCTGGTCCACATTGATCGGCATTGTCATCATTTGCGGCAACTAATGTTAAATTTCCTGAAGTTCCTGTATATACCAGATAAGAAGTATCATACCCTGAAGCACATAAATCTAGGGTTACAATTTCTGCTATTCCAGAACCTGTGTAAGAGTACCAAATATTTGGTGCATCTAAATCGACAGCTGGACTTACAGAATCTGGTGCATTGTCTTCATCTATAGTTGTTTCTACTGTGCTTGCTGTATAATTATTACCACAAGTTATTGGGATAGCATTTGCAAAATTGTCATTTGCAGGAGCTGCTATTTCTGTATTTGCCCAAAGAATGTTATTAATAATTAGAAAAGTTAATAGTAATTTCTGTTTCATATTTTTAAATCAATTGAGAATGTTTTGTAACGCGTTTAATCTATATGTCATTTTTTAATCTTCGTAACCTAAAACTTTAGGTTCTTTTTAAAGAATGTTTTGCTATTAGCGATCTGTTTTAACATATTTCAGATTAGATCTGTGCTAAAAGGTTTAATTTAGGTGTCCTTAAAATTCAAGTAAAAACAAACTAGGAAAGCGTTTACTAATACCGTTATATAGTAAATTTTGCTACTTACTATATAATAAAGTCAATTAAAAGATTGTATTGGTTAGCGGGGAAATTGCTTTTGCGAAAATACTTAAATGAATTTTATTTTTGGGATTAAAAATCTTAAATCCATCGATATTTATAAATAACGATTGTTAAAATTGTATGGTGATTATTTTAAAGCTTTTAAAACCTCATCTTGAGCTTAAACAAACACATCATTAAAGTGATTTTTTTATTCTTCTATTCATGTTCTGGCAATTGTTCTATAATTTGAAAGGTGGGAAAGTTTAAGAAGTTCCCTGGATGTGCCAATGCATTTTGCAATAAAAATGGTGCATCAGGATTTGTACCTGAATATTGTGTGTGACCATCCATATTGATATCGTGTGCATCATAACCTAAAACTCTATAGGTAGGGAAGTTTAGAAAGTTTCCTGGATCATTTAGTACTTTTGAGAGAATCGCTGGTGTATCTGCACTGTTTCCCGAATATTGGATTAAATGATCTCCATTTACATCACCACACCACATTCCTAGAGTGTTTTCTGGCATTCCAAAGGTCGTTTGCGCATGTGTTCCATAGGTAATTGGATTGTTACTATTTGTAAAATCTACAGCAGTGACTGTATCAGACAGCGCAAAAGTACTATTTGACATGATTCCAAAGTGATTTCTGTGTTTTATGACAATATAATAATCGCCTGCATCTTGACTGAAGCTTATCGGAGTAGAAACATTGTTTGCGGCCGCATCTACAATATCGCCATCGCTTTGTAGTATTGCTGATTTTCCATCAATGATCGTCGTAGGATTTGTGGCATCTCTAAGTTCTATCCATATCCAATCGACTATTTTATCATTCCCTACAGCGGTAAAAGCCTCATAAGATATACTAACTCCATCTCCATAAGGGCTGGCGGCTGTATCAATGTAATTATTATCTTTTAAGTCGGCTCGCATAAAACCATTGGTGCTTTGTAGCATAGCGCCTTGTAAGTATACTTTTGCCGCTATTTGAACCGAAGTATTACAAAGTTCACTAAAACTTGTAGTAGGTTCGATATTTGGCCAATTGGTTGTACTATATACAGCAATATCTACTTGAATACAGGATAAATCAAGGTTTCCAAGCGTGGTAAATGCTATTATATTGGTATTGTTTCCGTTTTTTATATTGAAGCTAGTCAACATATTATTGTCTGCTGCTACATCATTTAGGTTGCTATTGTTACTTAAATCTAGTACACTTAAAAGGTTTACACCACAGTCTAAGATTTCCAATGCTGCAAAGTCTTCTATTCCTGTAAGATCAGAAATACCGAGATTTCGAATGTTTAAGTTAGTTACCGTATTGATATTTGCCGTTGCTACATAATCGTCCAACACATCGTCAAAGTTTAAATCGATGAGTGCTTGTTCAAAGTTATCATCTGGCACATAGGTAAGTCCTGGTGTCGTTGTTGTGGCAACACACACATCAAATGTTTCTGTCGAAGCAGCTATATCTGTATATACTTGAAGGTAGTAAGTATTTCCAATAGTAAATCCTGTTACCTCATCTTCTAATGCATTTGAAGTTGAACAATAGATTGCATCGGTGATGTTTCCGCAGTTATAGGTTTGTCCATCAATGACAGTAATATATATTCCTGAATTAATTCCAGATGAATTTAGTATTTTGATGTTATGCGTAGTTTCTGTGGCTACAAAGCTGAACCAAACATCTGAAAAGCTACCTGAGTCTCCAAAACATTGAAATGTGTTTGAGTTTGTAGACAATGCTAGCGTTCCGGCAACAGCATTTTCGCAAAGAACAGTACTAATTGGCACAGCAATGGCATCTACACAATTATCATTTTCAGGAAAATTACAATCCGTAGTGAAGTTTGTGCCGAGATCAACATTGTTCCAATAGGCAGTACTGTATGCCGCATCATCTACCTGAACACAGCTTAAACTTGGTGTGTTTGTAGTATTGAAAGTTAAGACATTTGCATTGTTTCCATTTTGAATATTTATACTATTAAGCATGTCGCTATCATTACAAGATAAATTTACTAAGTCTGGGTTTTGAGATACGTCTATATTAAATAGCGAGCTTCCTTCGGCATGTAACGTTTCTAGTAAGACATTATCCGTAACATCAATTCCTGCGATAGGGCAATTTGCTAGTGATAGACTTTTTAAGTTTATATTGTCTGAAATAGCTACTTCTGAAATTTGCGTATTGCTTATGTTTAAAACTTCCAAAGCAGTATTTACAGTGACATTTATAGTTGAAATTTGACTGTTTCCGTCAATATTTAGTGTTTGTAGTGTTGGGTTTTGTGATACATCAATACTGTTTAATTGATTGTTTCCAAAATATGCAGCTGACAGTAGTGGATTTTGAGTTATATCAACTGAGGTTAATTCATTATCTGCCGCAGACACATACGACAGTGATGGATTGTTTGTAACATCTAATGTCGTAATACTGTTTTCGTTTACTGTTAAAGATGTTAATGCGATATTTTGAGTAACATCGATCCTTCTTAATGAATTATTTGCTGCATTTACGATTGTTAACGCTAGATTTTGAGTTAAAATTAAACTATTAAATGAATTGTTAGCAACATTCAAATTTTCTAATAATGGATTTTGAATGACATCGATTCTCCATAATGAATTTCCTTCTGCAAGTATCGTTGTTAACAGTGGATTTTGAGAAACATCTAACTCCCTTAGGGCATTGTTAGGAAATACCAATGTTGTCAATTGTGCATTTTGACTAACATCTAAAACAGTAACCATATTATCACTAAAATCCAATTGCTGTAATGCTGTAAAATCTTCAATTCCTTTAAGTTTTACAATGTTTTTGTTGGCAATATTTAAAGAAGTTAGTGTATTAATATTTGCCGTAAGCACATAATTATCTAACACATCATCATAACCTAAATCGATTAATGCTTGCTCAAAGTTATTGTCTGGTACAAATGTTTGTCCTGGAGGTACTATTAACATATATTCTTGCAGACAGAATGACACATCCCTCGCGGGTGTTAGATCCAATGGATAAGGCTCTATACTCGTTTGAAATACCCAAGAATAAATTTGAATAATTAATTCATCACCTACTTCCCAACCACTTAAAACAGTATCTTCTGGAGTAACACCAATAGCATTTGTGCATATAATCTCATTTCCTACAGCATTTCTTATAATAATCCCAGGATTACCTCCAAGTGTTGTCCAAATTAATGCATCGGTTGTTGCCGTCCATGTAAAAAATTGATCATATCCTGTATTGCCAGCATTACATGTTCCGTCTAGTCCACTATCGGTAGTTCCATCCGTACTAAAAGGTAAGGTTCTTTCAATACAATACTCCCCAAAATCATCAGGAACAATTGGAATGGCTCCAGTTATTAAATCATTTTCTGGAGTATTGAATTCTTGCAAACAGAATGTACGAGAATCATGATGTGTGTATTTGTATAAATGTATTTGAATGATGAGTTCTTCTCCAAGTTGCCATCCACTAAGTCTCACAGAATCTCCGTATGATCTTACAGCACATACATATTCAACCCCCGAAGTACTTCGAATTGTAATTCCAACTAAGTCAGTATTGGGTCCAAAAAGCAAACCTGTAGAAGTTGCTGTCCATGTAAAGAATTGATCTGCACCTGTGTTTTCACCTCTACAACTACTATCTAATCCGCTATCTGTGGTAGTATAGGTATCTGTGTCGAAAAGTACAGTTAGGTTATTACTCGTTATGGAACAATCACTTCCTACAGCGCTTGGCGTTATCGGAATTGCTCCAGCAGCTGTATCGTTCGGTGGCGGAATAATTGTTTTTTCTTCTAAACAGAAACGTGAAATCATAGTTCCACCAGAAGGAAATCGTGTTCTATTTACTTGAATTATGAGATTGTCTCCTACTTCCCAACCTGTAAAAATAATATCTGAAGAATTACCTGAACCTAGGCTTGTACAATCAATTATATCATACGGTGCCATTGCATTTCTAACAATGACTCCAACAGCTTCATTACTTCCAAATCTCTCAAATTTTAAACCATCGGTTGTTGCTGTCCATGTAAAAAATAGATCTAGTGTTCCAGAACCAGTAAATCTACATCCGCCCAAACCACTATCTGTTATACCAGATATTCCAAAATCAAGTTCAATTAGGTTATCGTTTTGACAACCTGTTCCTTCTGGTAAAGGCGTAATTGGTATGGCTAATTCGGGCGTATCTGGCACATTGACTTCATCAGTGCTTGCTTCTACTGTATTTGAAGTATCGCTATCTTCATTAATTAGTGGAAGTGTATTGGTAAAATTATCGTTTGAAAGTGGCACAACTTCTGAAGCTGCACATAGAATGTTAGTAACAGTTAAGAATACAAATAGTAGTTTTAATCCCATGTAAACAGATTTAGTTATTTTTTTAAATCGTAAATAGAACAAAAGACGATATATAAATATACCTTGAAAAAAATAATGATCATTGTTTTTCTTGTGTAATAAAACGTATTAAATGAATACGAACTATGGGGAAAAACTTACTTTAGCTAATGTACTTAAATGAATTTTATTTTTCGTCCATTTATGTCATAAAATCATGATTATTTTTCAGCCTGTATATTCTGTAACAACTGGTTGTGGCAAGAAAAGTTCGATCAAGAATACGAGACTGTCTTTTGCTATAATTGTGATGGAGATAATGATAGTTGCAAGTAAAATTGCGACAGCTAAATTATTTTTTCGCAATTCGCTCACTTCATCTACATGTTTTGTCAATGATTTTGTAAGCATAAAAGCACTAAAGTGAATGACTCCTGCTAATAAGAATCCTACGAATAAAGATATAGAAGAGTATTTTAAGACTTCTACAAATAAATTTTCTTTTGCATGAATTTTCAGCATTTCTATTGCGCCAATAATTGATGGAATAATTCCGCTTAACAGATATCCTGTACTGAAAATGATTCCTGAAAAGAAGATACTTAATGCCAAGTTGGAATCGTTTAGATTCTCTTCTTTTAGTTTAAATATTTTGATTAATACTTTATACGAAATAAAGAATATGATGATCGCTAATACAATGGATAGTACTAGTTGACTTAATGCTAGATAGAATACGTCTGTGTTCATGAGTTTTCTTTTTTAATTGACTAAAACAAAGTCCCAATAACGAGTGTTTGATACTTTTGGTGGCAAGTATCCGATTGGGCAACCTTTTGCTGTAGTTTCTACGAAATAATATTTTCTTCTGTTATATACTTTATATTTTCCTTGTGCTGGCAGACTGATTCCTAACACAGAATGTCTATACTCATCACTGTTTAAGATAGCAACTTTATAGTTGAATTTTCTTAAAAGCACAAATAATAATACTGTTCGTGAATCGCAATCACCTTGTAAGTTTGCACTAAATTCAGCAGGAGCAAAGATTCCAAGTCGAACATTTCCGACACATGGATACTCTTCAGTTCCATCGCATGGTGTTGATTTTATGTAATTGTATTCAATGTCTTGAATGCTTGTTATGATTAATTCCGCAAACTTTCTGCGATTTAGTTTTTTTTCTTTTTGCAGTTTGTCAAACGATTTATATAAATGTTCTAATAATGTACGATCATGATCTGCCATGTGTTTGTAAAAACTTCCCCAAGAAAAGTTTCGCGTATATCGATAATTACGGCGGTTCTTTTTTGATTTCGCAACACTACTTTCTGCAATTTTGAAATCCATTTTATGCCAGTTTCGATCAAAGTCTTTCCAATATTGTTTGTTTACGATGTATCGAATTTGATTTCCGTTTTCTGTAGTTGTTACGACTTCTGTTTTGTTGTCATCCTCTTTTTTAGGCTCTATTTGGGTGTTGTGTTGTGTATTGTTGATTAAAATCGTCATCACTATAGAGAAAACAACAAATACAGAAATGGTTCTCAAAAAATCTGAAAAGATACCTTTTATTACTTCCTTGTTGGAAGATGATTTTCGTTTTACTTTTTTCCAAACATATCGCAACACAAATAAACTACTTACTGCGACCACTAGGAGTGACATTCCTTTTATTTTGACCGTATACGTTAAGTGAACTAGTACGATAATTAAAAAAATAGTCGCCAAAACTGCCATAAGCCCTGAGAAGAGTCTTTGAAAGCCTACGAAGCATCCATTTGGTTTTTGGTGTTTGGTCATGTGTTAAAGATAGTATTTTTTTTGGTTTTTGATCATGGGATTTCGGTTTTTGGTCTTGGGCTGCTTCGCTTTTGAGTTTTAGTTTTTTTGTTGATTTACCTTGTTGTTTTAAGTAGCTTATTACGGCAAAACCGTAATTAAATGATCTTGTTTTTTTATAACTTTCTATAAATCAACACATTTAAGATTATGAAGAAAAAGAATTTGAAGAGTTTAGCGCTCCGTAAACAATCGGTTAGTAATTTAAATAAGACCTTAGGAGGAAATGCTTCTGTCGATGTGGGATCAATTATTGATACTATTATCGACTTTACAGAGAAGTACACAAAAGTGTTTTCGTATTGTCCGCATGTAAGTTGTGGTTGTCCAGATCCGACAATACCACCATTCACTGAAGGTATATTGACTTGTAGACAAACTGCTTGTGAAGGTTTAACATGCGTAAATTGCGCATAACGTCAAAAACAAAAAACCGCTTACATATCTGTAAGCGGTTTCCTTTTTCACATTTTTATGTACGTGAATTTTCCCCCAAAGATTGTTTATCCTTGTTGTTGCTGTTGTCCGTCTGCTTTACAACCATCTTCATCTGCTAAAGTGATTGGACATTTAGGGTCGCAAGAACGTGTACAACTCATACAAGCTGTACGAGCGCTAGGATGACTAGAAGCTCCTACTGCTCCTCCCATTACATTTAAACTAGAGATAGATTTTTTGTTTAGACCTAATGTTTTTAATGATCTTTTTTTCATAATATATAGTTTTAATTAATTATTAATAGTTGCCTTTCAGCAATTTTACTTTTTAAACAGATTCTGTTATGCGCATCATGCTCAAACAGAATTTGATTTTTTCTTAATCACATCCTTCCACCTTGAGCGTTATTTTGCAAGGAAGACAAGAACGTGTACAACTCATACAGGCAGTACGAGCGCTAGGATGACTTGAAGCTCCTGCTGCTCCTCCTGTAAGGTTTAAACTAGAAATAGAATTTTTGTTGAGTCCTAATGTTTTTAATGATCTTTTTTTCATAATGTGTAGTTTTAATATGATTTGTTTTTAAGCTTCTTTTTTACATTTGTTTTCATCCAATGATATATCACAAGGATCGCAAGAACGTGTACAACTCAAACAAGCTGTACGAAGACTAGGATGACTTGAAGCTCCTACTGCTCCTCCTGTAAGGTTTAAGCTAGAGATGGATTTTTTGTTTAGACCCAATGTTTTTAATGATCTTTTTTTCATAATGTGTAGTTTTAATTAATTATTATAATTTGCTTTTCAGCATTTTACTTTTTTAAACAGATTCTGTTATGCGCATCATGCTCAAACAGAATTTGATTTTTTCTTAATCACATCCTTCCACCTTGAGTGTTATTTTACAAGGAAGGCAAGAGCGTGTACAACTTATGCAAGCTGTACGTGCATTTGTGTTACTTGAAGCTGGAGCAGCTCCTCCCAAAAGATTGAGATTGGAAACCGATTTTTTATTGAGTCCTAATGTTTTTAATGATTGTTTTTTCATAATGTGTAGTTTTAATTAATTTTAATATTATTCGCTTTTAAGCTACCTTTCCACAAGTATATTAGTTTGCTACAGTCGTTCGATAGTTATCACAAGGACGTGCACAACTCATGCAACCTGTCTTAGCATCAGATCTAGGTGGAGCTGGAGAAGATCCTCCTGTTAGATTTAGATTAGAAACAGATTTTCTGTTAAGATTTAATGTTTTTAATGTTCTTTTTCTCATAATGCATAGTTTTGATTTATTATTATAATTTGCTTTTCAGCATTTTACTTTAAAAGTGCTTAAGCTCCTTTTTTACATCAGTCTTCATCTGCTAGAGTTATCGAACAAGGAAGACAAGAACGTCTGCAACTCGGACAAGTAATATGAGTGTTACCTGAAGCTGGAGCAGCTCCTCCCAAAAGATTGAGATTGGAAACCGATTTTTTGTTGAGTCCTAATATTTTTAATGCTTTTTTTTTCATAATGCATAGTTTTAATTAATTTTAATATTATTCGCTTTTAAGCTGCCTTTTCATGGATATATTATCTTGGTACAGATGTTTGACATGGATAACAACTCACACAATCTGTACGACCATAAGATCTTGGTGGAACAGGAGAAGATCCTCCCGTAAGATTTAGATTGGAAACAGATTTTCTATTAAGATTTAATGTCTTTAATTCTCTTTTTTTCATGCTACATAGTTTTAAGTTAGACTTCTATAATTAATTTTGTTGAGGTAAAAGTAATTAGTAGAACTATGCGAAAACAGTAAAGCCAACGACGATTCCGCGAATTATCGGAAACCTGAAGAATGTGAGATTTATTCAGTTTTTGGCAAAAAAAGTCTGTTAAATACAACTAAAAAAAGTTTACTATAATTCCGTGAATTGTCATAAACAAAAAAACGAGCTCCTTTGCAGAAACTCGTTTTTTAATGTGTGTATTTGTATGAAATACTAGCTTATTTTAAAAGCTTTGTCTTGCGGATAGTAAGCTACTGCTCCTAGTTCTTCTTCGATACGTAATAATTGATTGTATTTTGCCATTCTATCTGAACGTGAAGCCGAACCTGTTTTGATTTGTCCTGTGTTTAACGCAACTGCTAAATCTGCAATTGTATTATCTTCTGTTTCTCCAGATCTGTGTGACATTACTGATGTGTATCCAGCATTGTGCGCCATGTTTACAGCCGCAATTGTTTCTGTCAACGTTCCAATTTGATTTACTTTGATTAAGATTGAGTTTGCAGTGTTGTTTTCAATTCCTCGTGATAAACGCTCTACATTCGTCACAAATAAATCGTCTCCAACTAGTTGTACTTTGTCTCCGATAATTTCAGTTAGGTATTTCCAACCTTCCCAATCGTTTTCGTCCATTCCATCTTCAATAGAAATGATAGGATAGTTTGCTGCTAATTCAGCTAAGTAATCTGCTTGTTCTTTAGACGTTCTTACTTTTCCTGTTTCTCCTTCAAATTTAGCATAGTCGTATTTTCCGTTTACGTAAAATTCCGCCGCAGCGCAATCTAAAGCAATCATTACTTCATCACCTAGTTTATATCCTGCATTTGCAACTGCTAATGAGATTGTATCTAACGCATCTTCTGTTCCATCTAAAGTTGGTGCAAAACCACCTTCATCACCAACAGCTGTACTTAAACCTCTGTCGTGTAATACTTTTTTAAGGTTGTGAAAAATTTCCGTTCCAATTTGCATTGCATGTGTAAAGTTTTTAGCTTTTACAGGCATTACCATAAATTCTTGAAACGCGATTGGTGCATCTGAATGCGAACCTCCATTGATGATGTTCATCATTGGTACAGGTAATGTATTTGCAGAAACTCCACCAACATATCTGTATAAAGGCATTCCTAGTTCGTTTGCTGCTGCTTTTGCTGCTGCTAATGAAACTCCTAAGATTGCATTTGCTCCTAAGTTTCCTTTGTTTGGCGTTCCATCCAAATCGATCATTGCTTTGTCGATATGATTTTGTTCAAATACAGAAACTCCCATTAATTCTTCTGCAATGGTTGTATTTACATTTTGAACAGCCTTACTCACTCCTTTTCCCATGTAAGCGTTTCCGCCATCTCTCAATTCTACAGCTTCATGTTCACCTGTCGATGCTCCTGATGGTACTGCTGCTCTTCCCAATACTCCATTTTCCGTTACTACATCTACTTCTACAGTTGGATTTCCTCTTGAATCTAATATTTGTCTTGCGTGAATGTTGATAATTCTGCTCATTTTTCTTTGTATCTTTTGTTGTCTTTACTGGCTAATTTACAAAACTCTCCCGTGTTTTATAGGCTTTAGCTTTGCTTTTATGGATATGTTAGCAATGTTGCTTTTTTATCTCTTTTTATAAAATGCGAAAACGTTTTCTTCAAAAAATAATGCAACTACTCCTTAGTAAATAGCATGATATTTTCTGCAGATTTGAACGCGTACGATAAGGATTTGTTCATAAACGACTTGTCTGCACTATAGTTTACCAACGCAGCCGTATTTGGCACATTGCTTTTCCATGAACCTGATTTTGTCAGTTTCCCAGGAATAATCATTGCTACTTGTCCGTATGTTTGTGATACATCTATTGCAATGGTTGCTTTTCCATTATTAGCTGCTTGTTGTGCTTTCTTTAATGCTTCTTGATCGCTTGCGTTTCCTAATTTTGTCCAAGCACTCGATCTTTTTACTATAGGTTGAATACTGTCATAGATTACAAAACCACCATCTTTTGCTCGAAAATCACCAATATTATAGAATTCTGTGATCATTTTTGTAATGCTGTTTCTACAATCATTTCTGTTTGTCGATTCGGCTTTACACTTTTTAAAATAGGCAATAGTTGTAGATAATAATTGATCTTGACTTGATGAAAGTTTTACTTCTTCAACTTTGGTTGTAGTATCATTTGATACTTTTCCTTTTTCAGATTTTGGATCGTTTTTACAGGAAACTACCAATACTATTGCACATACGAACGTGATGATTCTTTGCATTTTATTTTAGATTGTAATTAAACTGTTTTTACTTTTTGAATGTTTTCTATGAATTGATCAAATAGATATTCTCCATCATGTGGTCCTGGACTTGCTTCTGGATGGTATTGTACAGAGAAACAGTTTTTGTCTTTGATGCGAATTCCCGCTACTGTATTGTCATTTAAATGTACATGTGTGATTTCTACATTTGCATTTGCTTCCGTTTCTTCTCTGTTGATTGCAAAACCATGATTTTGTGAAGTGATCTCACCTTTTCCAGTTAGCATGTTTTTTACAGGATGATTGATTCCTCTGTGTCCGTTGTGCATTTTATACGTTGAAATTCCATTTGCTAATGCGATTACTTGGTGTCCTAAACAGATTCCAAATAATGGTAAATCACGTTTGATGACTTCTTTTGCAAATGTAATAGCATCACTTAAAGGTTCTGGATCTCCAGGTCCGTTAGATAAGAAGTATCCATCTGGATTCCATGCGTTCATTTCTTCGAATGTTGCATTGTATGGAAACACTTTGATACATGCATCACGTTTTGCTAAGTTTCTTAAGATGTTTTTCTTTACACCAATGTCTAAAGCTGCAATTTTGTGTGTTGCGTTTTCGTCTCCGTAGATGTATGGTTCTTTCGTAGATACTTTTGAAGCCAATTCCAATCCTGCCATACTTGGCACTTCAGCAAGTTTTGCTTTCAATCCTTCTACATCGTCCACATCAGTAGAGATTACGGCATTCATTGCTCCATTATCTCTTATGTAGCTTACCAATGCTCTTGTGTCTACATCCGAAATTGCGAATAAGTTGTTTTTGTCTAAGAATTCTTTTAAAGAACTGTCGGCAGCATCTCTAGAGAATTCGTAACTAAAGTTTTTACATATTAAACCTGCAATTTTTACACTATCAGATTCCATTTCGTCTTCGGCTGTTCCGTAGTTTCCAATGTGTACATTTGCTGTAACCATTAGTTGTCCATAATACGATGGATCTGTAAAGATTTCTTGGTACCCTGTCATTCCTGTGTTGAAACATACTTCCCCGAAAGCGGTTCCTGGTTGTCCAATTGCTTTCCCGTAGAAGATAGTTCCATCTTCCAAAAGTAATAGTGCTTTTTGTCGATTTTGGTATTTCATATCGCTATGCTAATTTAGTTGTATTGTGTTCTGTTGTAATTATTGTATTGTTGTGTACTTTTCCAGTGATTTGATAACCTAAAGAAAGAATGTTTTCCTTAAACCAATCATTGGTTAAAATGTCGTTATGTGATAATATTTCTAATATTAATATTGGTTTGCATCGCTGTATTGTTTTGATAGCTCCTTTAAGTGCAGGAATTTCAAAACCTTCTAAATCAAATTGAAGTATTGAAATATCTCTGTCTTCGGGAATGATACTATCTAACGTTTCGATTTTAATCGGTACAAATTTACCATTTTCTGAATCAATTATTCTACTAGCGCCACCTAATTGTCTTCCATCTTCTGTTGCAATTTGTAATCGTTGTTCAGATTTTTCGGCTCCCAAGCCAACTTGAAAGAGTTTTACGTTATGTAAGTTGTTGATTAGACAAGTAATTTCTGCACATCTGTAGTATTCTGAGCTAGGCTCAAATGTCCATACTTTCGCATTCTTGGAAATGTTTTTAGCGATTCCAGGAAGGAAGTCTCCAAAAAAAGCACCTGCTTGTACTACATCTCCATTTTTACAATGATCGATAATGTATTGAATTGTTTCAGGCTCGTATACATTTCCTTTGAGAATTGCCTGCACTACTGATTCTTTTTGCACAGAAAAAGGTGTGCAGTATCCTCCGTATTTGTTATACGCTATTGTACAATCTAATGTAAATTCATCCTTAATTAAAGAAGTTATATGGACAGGTTTAGTAACATATCCTTTTTTAAGAACTTTCCGTTTTATAAACTTCTTTAGTTTTTTTGGAAATAATGACTTTACAAGTTTGATCATTTTTGTGATTCGTTTTTGAATTTAAAAATCAATTTAATTCTCTAGTACAATTTTTGAGACTCTTCTTTTAAGTTTACCTTTTAAGCTTTTCAAATCTGAGTTTCTCAAATATAAAAAAAAGGATAAACTCATAAAGTTTATCCTTTTATATGTAATGAATTGATTTCCATTATTCTTCTTCGTTAGAAGCTTGAGTTTCAACTGGTGCAGGAGTTGCAGATTTTTTACCACCTCTTCTACTACGTCTAGTTGTTTTCGCTTTCTTCTCAGTGTTGTACGTTTCGTTGTAGTCCACTAATTCGATTAATGCCATTTGAGCATTATCTCCAAGACGATTTCCTAACTTGATTATTCTTGTGTATCCACCTGGTCTGTCAGCAACTTTTACAGCTACATCTCTAAATAACTCAGTTACTGCATACTTGTTTCTAAGCTTACTGAATACTAAACGACGATTGTGCGTTGTGTCTTCTTTAGACTTAGTTACTAATGGCTCAACAAATTGTTTTAATGCTTTCGCTTTTGCAACAGTTGTGTTGATGCGCTTGTGCTCGATTAAAGAACAAGCCATGTTTGCTAACATTGCTTTTCTATGAGCAGTTTTTCTACCTAAGTGGTTTACTTTCTTTCCGTGTCTCATGACATTTGTTTTTTACCTTTATCTTGCTTCAACTCGTTTGAGGAGCAAATTACAAAGGAATTAATCTTTATCTAATTTGTATTTTGATAAGTCCATTCCGAAACTTAAACCTTTTACATTTACTAGCTCTTCTAGCTCAGTTAAAGATTTTTTACCAAAGTTTCTAAACTTCATTAAATCATTTTTATTGTAAGATACTAAGTCTCCTAATGTATCTACTTCTGCTGCTTTTAAACAGTTTAATGCTCTTACAGAAAGGTCCATATCTACTAATTTTGTTTTTAGTAGTTGACGCATGTGTAATGATTCTTCATCATACGTTTCTGTTTGTGCAATTTCATCCGCTTCAAGAGTGATACGCTCATCAGAGAATAACATGAAATGGTGAATTAACGTTTTTGCAGCTTCAGTTAAAGCTTCTTTAGGATGAATAGATCCATCAGTGATGATTTCGAAAACTAATTTTTCATAATCAGTTTTTTGTTCAACACGATAGTTTTCTATGCTATATTTTACATTCTTTACAGGTGTATAAATAGAATCTGTAAAAATTGTTCCTAATGGAGCATTTGATTTTTTGTTTTCTTCAGCTGGAACATACCCTCTACCTTTTTCGATAGTAATTTCCATGTTAATGTTCACACTAGCGTCCATGTTACAGATAACTAAATCTGGATTTAACACTTGGAAACCAGAGATGAATTTTTGGAAATCACCAGCAGTAAGTTGTTCTTTTCCTGAAACAGAAATAGATACAGATTCGTTATCGATATCGTCTATTTGTCTTTTAAAGCGTACTTGCTTTAAGTTCAAAATAATCTCCGTTACATCTTCTACAACACCAGAAATCGTTGAAAATTCGTGATCTACTTTGTCTATTCGTACAGAAGTAATCGCAAAACCTTCCAATGATGATAGAAGTACTCTTCTTAATGCGTTCCCTATAGTTAGCCCATAACCAGGTTCTAAAGGACGAAATTCAAATTTGCCATCGAACTCAGATGAGTCAATCATGATAACTTTGTCGGGCTTTTGGAAGTTTAATAATGCCATATTAAGAATACTTTCTGATTTATTATTATTTAGAATATAATTCTACGATTAATTGCTCTTTGATGTTTTCAGGAATTTGAAGTCTTTCCGGAATTGATACATACGTACCTTCTTTCTTGTCTCCGTTCCATGTGATCCACTCGTATACGTGGTTCGCATTTGCTAATGCTCTATCAATTACATCAAGAGATTTTGATTTCTCTCTTACTCCAACTACATCACCAGCTTTTAGTGTATAAGAAGGAATATTTACCTTTTCTCCATTTACAGTAATGTGACGGTGAGATACTAATTGTCTTGCACCACTTCTTGTTGGAGAAATTCCCATTCTGTAAACAACGTTGTCTAAACGAGATTCACATAATTGTAATAATACTTCACCAGTAATTCCTTTACTACTGTTAGCTCTTTCGAACAAGTTTCTGAACTGACGCTCAAGAATTCCGTAAGTATATTTTGCTTTTTGTTTTTCCATCAACTGGATAGCGTATTCAGATTTTTTTCCTCTACGTCTGTTATTTCCGTGTTGACCTGGAGGATAATTTCTTTTATCAAAAGATTTATCATCTCCGAAAATTGCTTCTCCGAATTTACGAGCAATTTTAGTTTTTGGACCAGTATATCTTGCCATTTCTAATAGTTATTATGAGAGTGATTATGAATTAAGGCTGTCCTTCGATAATCGTTAATCTCTCAATGTGAAAATAAATTAATTATACTCTTCTTCTTTTTGGAGGTCTACATCCATTGTGTGGTAATGGAGTAACATCGATAATTTCTGTTACTTCAATTCCTGCATTGTGGATTGTTCTGATAGCAGATTCTCTACCATTTCCAGGACCTTTTACATAAACTTTTACTTTACGTAAACCAGCTTCATGAGCTACTTTAGATGCATCTTCTGCTGCAGTTTGTGCAGCATAAGGTGTGTTCTTTTTAGAACCTCTAAAGCCCATTTTACCAGCAGATGACCAAGAAATCACATCTCCTTTTTTGTTTGTAAGTGATATAATGATGTTATTGAAAGATGCTGTTACGTGTGCTTCTCCAACTGACTCCACTATTACTTTACGTTTTTTTGTACTCTTGCTAGACTTTGCCATACTACAAAATATTATTTAGTTGCTTTTTTCTTGTTAGCAACAGTTTTTCTTCTACCTTTTCTTGTTCTAGAGTTGTTCTTCGTTCTCTGACCTCTTAATGGAAGTCCAGATCTGTGACGAATTCCTCTGTAACAACCGATATCCATTAAACGTTTGATGTTTAATTGAACTTCGGTACGTAATTCACCTTCAATTGTGTAAGTTCCTACTGCTTCACGGATTTTCCCAATTTCTTCATCGGTCCAATCTGATACTTTAGTATCTTCACTTACGTTTGCAGTTGCTAAAACTTGTTTAGCTCTGCTTCTACCTACTCCAAAGATGTATGTTAATGAGATAACACCTCTTTTGTGTTTTGGAATGTCTACTCCTGCGATTCTTGCCATAACTATCCTTGTCTTTGTTTAAATCTAGGATTCTTTTTATTGATTACGTATAATCTCCCCTTACGACGCACAATTTTGCACTCGGGACTTCTCTTTTTTACTGATGCTCTTACTTTCATGATTTTAGTATCTATAAGTAATTCTTGCTTTTGTTAAATCATACGGACTCATTTCCAACTTCACTTTATCACCAGGTAATAATTTGATATAATGCATACGCATTTTTCCTGAGATATGTGCCGTTACAATGTGACCATTTTCTAATTCTACACGGAACATTGCATTTGACAATGCTTCTATAATTGTTCCATCTTGTTCTATTGCAGCTTGTTTAGCCATAATTATGCAACTACTTTACGGTTTTTACCAGTTTTCATTAAACCATCATAATGTCTATTCAACAAGTATGAGTTTATTTGTTGCATGGTATCTATGGCAACTCCTACCATAATTAGCAACGATGTTCCTCCAAAGAATAATGCCCAACTTGGCTGAATTCCCATGATGTTTCCAACAATTGAAGGGAATATTGCAACCAATGCCAAGAAGATTGATCCAGGCAATGTAATTTGAGACATTATTTTGTCTAAGTATTCTCCAGTTTCTCCACCAGGGCGAATTCCTGGAATGAATCCTCCACTTCTTTTTAAGTCATCTGCCATTTTATTTGTAGGCACTGTGATAGCTGTGTAGAAGTATGTAAATATGATGATAAGGAATGCAAATAAGACATTGTACCATAATCCAAATACATCTTGGAAATTGGCTTGCATCCATTGTCCTACTGTAGAATCGGTTCCTAAACCTTGTCCTATTGCTGTAGGGACAAACATTAAAGCTTGTGCAAAGATAATTGGCATTACACCAGATGCATTTAACTTTAATGGGATAAATTGTCTTGCTCCAAACATATTCTTTTCATATCCACCAGTTGCTGTTCTTCTAGCATATTGCACTGGTATTTGGCGTACAGCCATTACCAGCATAACACTAGCTAATATAATTACTAGCCATATTACAATTTCTATAAGAATAAGCATTGGTTTACCTGAGTTGGAAGCGAATTCTTGTACAAACGCAACAGGCATTTGTGCAATAATTCCAACCATAATTAATAATGAGATACCATTACCAATTCCTTTGTCTGTAATTTTTTCACCAAGCCACATTGCAAAGATAGTTCCTGTTACAAGAATAATTACAGATGGGATAATGAAATCTAATCCTTTTCCAACTGTAAATGCTTCATTAGGAACTCCTAATGCGCCTAACCCCCATAAATAGAATGGTGCTTGTACCAAACAGATAAGGATGGTTAACCATCGTGTGATTTGCGTGATTTTTTTACGACCACTTTCTCCTTCTTTTTGAAGTTTTTGTAGGTAAGGAATTGCAATTCCCATCAACTGAACTACAATAGAAGCAGATATATATGGCATAATTCCTAGTGCAAATACAGAAGCCTTAGCAAAGGCTCCACCAGTAAACATATTTAATAGACCTCCAAGTCCATCATCAAAATTACCAGTAAATGCATCACCAAGTTTTGTATAGTCCATACCTGGAAGACTTACTTGTGCACCAAAACGATACACTAGTAATAGTCCTAGAGTAACTAAAATTTTATTTTTCAGTTCCTCAATTCCCCAAATACTTTTTATTGTGTCAATAATTTTTTTCATGCTTCTATGTAGAAATTATAAAGTTACTGCTTCTCCTCCTGCTGCTTCGATAGCTGCTTTAGCTGAAGCTGTAAATTTGTGAGCGGTAACTTTTAATTTTGATTTAAGTTCACCTCTTCCAAGGATTTTCACTAAATCAGTTTTTCTAGCTACTCTGTTAGCTATTAATATATTTAAATCAACAGTATCTGTGATTTTACCTTCGTCAACTAATTCCTGAAGTCTATCAAGATTTACACCTTGATATTCTTTACGATTGATATTTGTGAAACCAAACTTAGGAACACGTCTCTGAAGCGGCATTTGTCCACCTTCAAATCCAATTTTCTTTGAATAACCCGAGCGAGACTTAGCTCCTTTGTGACCTCTTGTTGCAGT
Source organism: Kordia sp. (assembly GCF_050633145.1). Lineage (GTDB taxonomy): Bacteria > Bacteroidota > Bacteroidia > Flavobacteriales > Flavobacteriaceae > Kordia. Next base: position 71,457 of record NZ_JBOEFY010000002.1, read on the forward strand.
GCCACCTTTTCCAGAACCTTGTCCTCTACCTACTCGTTTGTTATTACTTTGAACTGAACCTTCAGCTGGTTTTAAGTTACTTAAATCCATAACCAATTGTTATTTTTAAGCTTCTTCAACAGAAACTAAGTGTTTAACTTTATTTACCATTCCAAGGATGTTTGGTGTAGCTTCATGTTCTACAACCTGACCGATCTTTTTAAGACCAAGCGCTTCCAGTGTTCTCTTTTGATTTTGAGGACGACTAATTTTGCTTCTTACTTGTGTTACTTTAATTTTTGCCATTTTATCCTTGATTTATCCTTTAAATACTTTCTCTAAAGAAATCCCTCTTTGTTTTGCAACGATACCTGCATCTCTTAATTGTAATAAAGCATCAAATGTTGCTTTTACTACGTTGTGCGGGTTAGATGATCCTTGAGATTTAGATAATACGTTATGAACTCCTACAGCTTCTAATACTGCACGTACAGCTCCACCTGCAATAACTCCAGTACCTGAAGATGCTGGTTGAATATATACTCTTGCTCCACCGTATTTACCTTTTTGCTCATGAGGCAATGTACCTTTTTGCAAAGGAATACGCACTAAGTTCTTCTTAGCATCTTCAATTGCTTTTGCAATTGCTGTAGCTACGTCTTTAGATTTTCCTAAACCGTGTCCTACAACACCGTTTTCATCTCCAACAACTACGATAGCTGAGAATCCAAAAGCTCTACCACCTTTGGTTACTTTAGTTACACGTTGTACTCCTACCAAACGATCTTTTAATTCTAGTCCACCTGGCTTTACTAATTCTGCGTTTTTGTATTTCTGATACATAGTTTCTTAGAATTTAAGTCCTCCTTCTCTAGCACCTTCTGCTAATGATTTTACTCTTCCGTGGTATAAATATCCACCTCTATCAAATGAAATTGTTTCAATTCCAGCTTTTAGTGCTTTTTCAGCGATTGACTTACCTACTAAGGCAGCAACTTCTGATTTAGTTCCTTCAGCTTTGATATCCTTATCTCTTGATGAAGCTGCGGCAATTGTTTTACCGTCTACATCATTGATAATTTGAGCATAAATTTCTTTATTACTTCTAAAAACAGCCAATCGTGGTCTAGCTTCTGTACCGCCAACGATTTTTCTAATTCTGCTTTTAATTCTCTGTCTTCTTTCAGTCTTTGATAATCCCATAATTAATTATTAAGCTGATTTACCTGCTTTTCTTCTTAATACTTCTCCAACGAACTTAACTCCTTTTCCTTTGTAAGGCTCTGGCTTACGGAATCCACGGATTTTAGCAGCAACTTGTCCTACTAATTGTTTGTCGTGTGAAGTTAATTTTATGATTGGATCTTTACCTTTCTCAGATATTGTTTCAACTTTTACTTCTGGAGCTAAGTTTAAAACAATATTATGTGAGAATCCTAAAGCTAACTCTAGTCTTTGTCCTTGGTTACTTGCTCTGTATCCAACTCCAACTAATTGTAACTCTTTTGTAAATCCTTTAGAGACACCTTCCATCATGTTATTGATTAGTGCTCTATATAGACCGTGTTTTGCTCTATGATCTTTGCTTTCTGATGGGCGTTCTAGTACGATTTGACCATTTTCTTCTTTGACAGTAATACTGTCAATTTCTTGTGTCAATTCTCCTAACTTACCTTTTACGGTTACCTGACCATCTTTTATATCTACAGTAACTCCTGCTGGAATACTTACTGGGTTTTTACCTATTCTTGACATTTCTGCTAGTCTTTTTAATTAGTAAACGTAACATAAAACTTCTCCACCAACATTTTCACGTTGAGCTTGCTTTCCTGTCATTACTCCGTGAGAAGTAGATACGATAGCAATTCCCAATCCGTTTAATACTCGTGGAAGTTCGTTAGCTCCAGCGTACTGACGTAAACCTGGCGTACTGATTCTTTGAATTTTCTTGATTACAGGATCTTTAGTCATCTTATCGTATTTTAAAGCGATTTTGATGCTTCCCTGTACTGTAGAGTCTTCAAACTTGTAACTTAAAATATATCCTTGATCGAATAAGATCTTTGTGATCTCTTTTTTAAGTTTTGAAGCCGGAATTTCGACAACTCTGTGTCCCGCTCTACTGGCGTTTCTGACTCTTGTTAAGTAATCCGCTATTGGATCTGTATACATATGTATGAATTTACGGTTTTGGTTTTCGAACTATATCGAACCTGAAACCAATTTATAATTTTACCAACTTGCCTTTTTAACTCCTGGAATTAATCCTTTATTTGCCATTTCTCTGAACATAACACGAGAAACACCAAACTGACGCATGTACCCTTTTGGTCTTCCAGTAAGTTTGCAACGATTGTGCATACGAATTGGAGAAGCATTTTTTGGCAACTTTTGTAATGCTTCGTAATCTCCAGCTTCTTTCAAAGCTTTTCTTTTCTCAGCATATTTTGCAACCGTTTTTGCTCTTTTTACCTCACGGGCTTTCATTGATTCTTTAGCCATAATTAATTCTTTTTAAAAGGTAATCCTAGTTCAGTTAATAATGATTTAGCTTCTTTATCTGTTGACGCAGAAGTTACAAATGTAATATCCATTCCAGCAATTCTATTTACTTTATCGATATTTATTTCTGGAAAGATAATTTGCTCAGTAATTCCTAAGTTATAATTACCTCTTCCATCAAAACCATTTGCTTTGATTCCATTAAAATCTCTTACTCGTGGTAAGGCTGAAGTAACCAATCTATCAAGGAACTCATACATTTTCTCTCCTCTTAACGTAACCTTCGCACCAATTGGCATTCCTTTACGTAATTTGAAAGTTGCAACATCCTTTTTAGATATGGTAGCTATCGCTTTTTGTCCTGTAATTTTCCCAAACTCTTCAATAGCATGGTCAATTAGTTTCTTATCAGCTACTGCTCCACCAACTCCTCTACTTAAAACAATTTTTTCAAGTTTTGGAACTTGCATTACGTTTGCATAACTGAACTCTTCTGTAAGAGATTGGATAACTCGATCCTTATACTCTTGCTTTAATCTTGGAACATACCCCATAACTATAGTACTTCATTAGATTTTTTAGAAAACCTTACTTTCTTATCTCCTTCCATTCTATATCCAACTCTTGTTGCTTCTCCTTTAGAAGTCATCAACGCAAGGTTTGAAATATGAATTGGAGCTTCTTTTTCTATAATTCCACCTTGAGGACTTTGAGCACTTGGTTTAGTGTGTTTCTTTACGATATTCACACCTTCTACAATTGCTTTATTATCTTCACGCAGAACTTTTAACACTTTACCAGTTACTGGATTGTCTTTAGTACCTTTATTAGCACCAGCAATTACCTTAACTGTATCTCCTGTTTTTATCTTTAGTTTTGTCATCTTAAACTACGTATTAAAGCACCTCTGGTGCTAATGATACAATTTTCATGAATTGTTTATCACGAAGTTCTCTGGCAACCGGTCCAAAAACACGAGTTCCTCTCATTTCCCCTGTTGGGTTTAAAAGAACACATGCATTATCATCGAATCTAATATAAGATCCGTCTGGTCTCCTTACTTCTTTCTTAGTACGTACAACCACTGCTGTAGAAACTTGTCCTTTCTTGACACTTCCGTTAGGAGTAGCGTCTTTTACAGTAACAACAATTTTGTCTCCAACAGAAGCATAACGTCTTTTAGTTCCTCCTAATACACGGATCGTTAAAACTTCTTTAGCTCCCGTGTTATCAGCTACTTTTAATCTTGATTCTTGTTGTAACATAATTATTTAGCTCTTTCAATGATTTCAACTAATCTCCAACACTTGGTTTTACTTAATGGACGTGTTTCCATTATTTTCACAGTATCACCAATGTTACAATCGTTCTTTTCGTCGTGTGCAACATATTTCTTTGTTTTTAACACGAACTTACCGTACATAGGGTGCTTTACTCGCTTAACTTCAGAAACCACAATTGATTTCGTCATTTTATTACTGGTAACAACACCTATTCTCTCTTTTCTTAAATTTCTTTTTTCCATCTGTCAGTAGAATTCAATTTATTGTAATTCTCTTTTAGTTAGTTCGGTAGCTACTCTCGCAACTGTTCTTCTTACCGAACGCAACTGAATTGGATTATCTAAAGGAGAGATAGCATGTGCTACTTTCAAATCTGAATGATTTTTTTTGAGCTCCTTTAGTTTTTCTTGTAACTCAGCTACAGATAATTCTTTAATTTCTGATTGTTTCATAACTTATTAAAAATTAAGCTTCGAAATCTCGAGCTACAATAAACTTAGTTTTAACTGGTAATTTTTGAGCAGCTAAGCGCAATGCTTCTTTAGCTACTTCGATAGGAACTCCTCCTACTTCAAAAATTATTCTTCCAGGTTTTACAACAGCTGCCCAATATTCTGGAGCACCTTTACCTTTACCCATACGTACCTCAAGCGGCTTTTTTGTAATTGGCTTGTCTGGAAAAATCTTGATCCATAATTGACCTTCTCTTTTCATATAACGAGTTGCTGCAACACGTGCTGCTTCGATTTGACGAGATGTCAAAAAATTTGCATCTAATGATTTAATACCAAACATACCGTTAGAAAGTAAGTGACCTCTTCCTGAGTTCCCTTTCATACGCCCTTTCTGTACTTTACGATATTTTGTTCTTTTTGGCTGTAACATTTTTCTTTACTTTAAAAAATTACTTTCTACGACGAGATTTTCCTTTTCCACCTGAATTGTTTCCACCTTTTCCTGACTGTTTTTTAGCCATTCCAACTAATGGAGATAATTCTCTCTTTCCATAAACCTCACCTTTCATTACCCATACTTTCACTCCTAATCTACCGTAAGTAGTGTGAGCTTCATGTAATGCATAATCAATATCTGCTCTGAAAGTTGATAAAGGAATACGACCATCTTTATAAGATTCAGATCGTGCCATTTCTGCTCCGTTTAAACGTCCAGAAATTTGCACTTTGATCCCTTCAGCATTCATACGCATTGCAGCCGCAATTGCCATTTTAATAGCTCTTCTGTATGAAATTCTGTTTTCAATTTGACGCGCAATACTAGCAGCAACTAGATTTGCATCAAGTTCAGGTCTCTTAATCTCAAAAATATTAATCTGTACTTCCTTACCAGTAATTTTCTTAAGCTCTTCTTTTAACTTGTCTACCTCTTGACCTCCTTTACCAATAATGATACCTGGACGAGCCGTAGTGATAGTAACGGTTACAAGTTTAAGCGTACGCTCAATAATTACTCTAGAAACACTAGCTTTAGATAAACGAGCATGGATATACTTTCTGATTTTATCGTCCTCAGCAAGTTTATCTCCATAGTCATTACCTCCGTACCAGTTAGATTCCCATCCTCTGATAATACCAAGGCGATTTCCGATTGGATTTGTCTTTTGTCCCATACTATCTATCTTAACTTTGTGTATTATTATTAGCTCCTAAAACCAATGTAACATGGTTGGAACGTTTTCTAATTCTGTGTGCACGACCCTGTGGCGCTGGACGAAGTCTTTTTAACATACTTCCACTATCCACTCGGATTTCTTTTACAAATAATTCAGCTTCTTCTACACTTGCATCTTCGTTTTTAGCTTGCCAGTTTGCGATTGCAGACAATAACAATTTTTCTAAACGACGAGAAGCTTCTTTTTGGCTAAATTTTAATATATGAAGCGCTATTTCTACTTTCTTACCTCTTACTAAATCCGCCACTAAGCGCATTTTTCTTGGCGAAGTAGGGCAGTTATTCAACTTTGCAAAGGCTATGCTTTTCTTAGCCTCTTTGATTTGCTCTGCTCTTTCTTTTTTACGAACTCCCATAGCTTCTTATTATTTTTTTCCTTTATTTTTAGCACCGGCATGACCTCTAAATGATCTTGTTGGTGAAAATTCTCCTAACTTATGCCCTACCATGTTTTCTGTAACATATACAGGAACAAACTGACGACCGTTATGAACAGCGATAGTCTGTCCAACGAAATCTGGAGTAATCATAGATGCTCTTGACCAAGTTTTGATCACAGCTTTCTTTCCTGACTCAACATTTTGTTGAACTTTTTTATCTAAACTATAGTGAACGTAAGGTCCTTTTTTTAATGATCTAGCCATGTCTTATTTCTTTCTACGTTCTATGATATATTTATTACTCGCTTTCGTCTTAGATCTTGTACGGTATCCTTTAGCTGGAATTCCATTTCTTGATCTTGGATGTCCTCCAGAAGATTTACCTTCTCCACCACCCATTGGGTGATCAACAGGGTTCATTACTACTGGTCTAGTTCTTGGTCTTCTACCTAACCATCTACCTCTACCTGCTTTACCAGATACTAGTAACTGATGATCTGAATTAGAAATAGCACCGATTGTCGCTAAACAATTTGCCATTACCATTCTTGTTTCACCAGAAGGCAATTTGATAGTAGCGTATTTTCCATCACGAGCCATTAGCTGAGCAAAAGCACCAGCACTACGAGCCATAACAGCTCCTTGACCTGGACGCAATTCTACACAAGAAACAATAGTTCCTAAAGGAATATTACTTAAAGGCATAGTGTTACCGATTTCTGGAGCAACTTTCTCTCCTGAAACAACAGTTTGACCTACTTTTAATCCATTTTGAGCGATGATATAACGCTTTTCCCCATCAGTATACTGAACTAATGCGATAAAAGCAGTTCTATTTGGATCGTACTCAATAGTTTTCACTTCTGCAGAAACATCTTTTCTATCTCTTTTAAAATCGATAATACGGTATCTTCTCTTATGACCACCTCCGATGTAACGCATGGTCATTTTACCTTGATTGTTTCTACCACCAGACCTCTTTTTCGGTGCAAGTAAACTCTTTTCCGGCTTATCAGTAGTAATGGCATCGAATCCATTAACTACTCTAAAACGCTGAGCTGGTGTAATTGGTTTTAATTTTCTTACTGACATTTTTTGTCTTTACTTATATATTGCTATAAAAATCAATAATATCTCCTTCCGCTACATCAACTACCGCTTTCTTTGTTGCGTTAGTTTTACCATGCTGCATACCAGTCTTGGTGTAACGTACTTTTCTATCTGGTCCGTAATTCATTGTACGAACCTTCTCTACAGAAACCCCATAAGTAGCCTCTATAACTTTCTTAATCTCTACTTTGTTAGCTTTTACATTCACTAAGAAAGTGTAACGATTATTTAATTCACTATCAGCAGTAGCTTTTTCAGTTACAACTGGTTTAATTAAGATGCTCATTTGGTTTCTTATTTACTTAAGTTTGACTCAATTCCCTCTAATGCACCTTCAAATAGAACTATGCTATTTGCATTAACAATTTTGTAAGTGCTTAATTCTGAACTATTTAGAACCTCAGAGGTTTTCAAATTACGTGACGACAAATATACATTATTATTTGAATCACCCAACACAAATAGCGATTTTTTACTATCTAACCCTAAAGCCTTCAATACATTGATGAAATTTTTAGTCTTAGGAGCGTCAAAATTAAAGTCCTCAATTACGATAATTGACTCGCTTTTTGCCTTCAATGTAAGAGCTGATTTTCTAGCCAATCTCTTTACATTTTTGTTTAATTTTTGAGAATAACTTCTCGGTCTAGGACCAAAAACTCTACCTCCACCTTTAAACAATGGATTTTTAATACTACCTGCTCTCGCGGTACCTGTACCCTTTTGTTTTTTAATCTTACGAGTACTACCAACGATTTCAGCTCTTTCTTTAGCCTTATGCGTTCCTTGTCTTTGATTAGCAAGATATTGCTTCACATCTAAGTATACTGCATGATCATTAGGCTCAATAGCAAAAACAGCATCAGAAAGGTTTGCCTTTCTACCTGTTTCTTTTCCGTTTATATCTAAAACTGCTACTTCCATTACTTCTGAACGATTACATAAGCGTTTTTGTGTCCAGGAACGCATCCTTTGACAACTATCAAGTTCTTCTCAGGAACAACTTTTAAAACTCTTAAATTTTGAACTTTCACTTTTTCTCCACCCATTCTTCCTGCCATACGCATTCCTTTGAATACACGCGCAGGGTAAGATGCAGCTCCAATAGAACCTGGTGCTCTAAGACGGTTGTGTTGACCATGCGTTGCTTGTCCAACCCCGGCAAAACCGTGACGCTTAACAACACCTTGAAAACCTTTACCTTTAGAAGTTCCAGCAACATCTACAAATTCACCTTCTTCAAAGTGATCTACAGTGATACTGTCTCCTAAATTATACTCTCCTTCAAATCCCTGGAATTCAACAACTTTATATTTAGGCGAAGTCCCTGCTTTTTTAAAGTGACCATTAGCCGCTTTAGAAGCACGTTTTTCTGCCTTGTCATCGAAACCAAGTTGAAGAGCTTCATACCCGTCAACCTCATTGGTTCTGACTTGGGTAACGACACATGGACCTGCTTCAATAACTGTACATGGAATATTTTTTCCATTCTCGTCAAAGATGCTAGTCATGCCGATTTTTTTTCCGATTAACCCAGACATATTTATTAATTTAATTAATTATTATTTGCTCTATTTTTAGAGCTTTAAAAAAAACAGGGTCAAATACTTCAACCCTGTTTGATGTATTTTTCCATTTTTCCTTTGCGAAACGCTCCGGACATGTTACCAAAAGATTCCCTTTTAGTTTTTTTATGATCACACTTTGATCTCTACTTCAACACCACTAGGCAATTCAAGTTTCATAAGCGCATCAATTGTCTTTGAAGAAGAACTATAGATATCTAATAGTCTCTTGTAAGAACTTAATTGAAACTGCTCTCTTGACTTCTTGTTTACGTGTGGAGAACGTAATACAGTAAAGATTTTTTTGTGTGTTGGTAATGGAATTGGTCCAGTTACAACAGCACCTGTAGTTTTTACTGTTTTTACGATTTTCTCAGCTGACTTGTCAACTAAGTTATGATCGTATGATTTTAATTTTATTCTGATTTTTTGACTCATTTTCTTAGTTTTAAGCAGTTACACCTTTAGATTTCGCAATTACTTCTTCAGAAATATTAGAAGGAGTTTCTGCATAATGAGAGAATTCCATTGTAGAAGTTGCTCTACCAGATGATAATGTTCTTAATGAAGTAACATAACCAAACATTTCAGATAATGGAACTGTAGCTTTTACAACTTTAGAACCAGCTCTATCAGACATGTCAGATACTTGTCCACGACGACGGTTTAAGTCACCTACAATATCTCCCATGTTTTCTTCTGGAGTTAATACTTCTAATTTCATGATTGGCTCAAGGATTTTAGCTCCTGCTGCTTTCGCCGCTGACTTGTAACCCATTTTTGCTGCCAATTCAAATGATAATGCATCCGAATCTACAGGGTGGAAAGATCCATCCTTTAAAACGATCTTCATAGAATCCATTTCGAATCCTGCTAAAGGTCCATTTAACATTGCTGTTGCAAATCCTTTTTCAACTGAAGGAATAAATTCTTTCGGAATACGACCACCTTTAATTTGATCAACAAATTGCAATCCTGTTCCTTCGAAATCTTCATCCACTGGACTCATTTCAAAAACGATATCTCCAAACTTACCACGTCCACCAGATTGCTTTTTGTAAGTTTCTCTGTGCTGTGCTAATTTCGTTAATGCTTCTTTGTATTCTACTTGTGGCTCACCTTGATTTACTTCAACCTTAAACTCACGTCTTAAACGGTCAACAATAATATCTAAGTGAAGCTCTCCCATTCCTGAGATAATAGTTTGTCCTGAAGCTTCGTCTGTTTTTACTGTAAATGTAGGATCTTCCTCAGCTAATTTACCTAAAGCGATACCTAATTTATCAACATCCGCTTTTGTCTTAGGCTCAACCGCGATACCAATTACTGGATCAGGGAAGTCCATAGACTCTAAAACGATAGGATTTTTTTCATCTGAAAGCGTATCTCCAGTTTTAATACTTTTAAAACCTACAGCGGCTCCAATATCTCCAGCCTCGATATATTCGATTGCATTTTGCTTATTAGAATGCATTTGATAGATACGAGAAATACGTTCTTTTTTACCAGAACGATTATTCAACACATAAGAACCTGCGTCTAATCTTCCTGAATATGCACGGAAGAATGCTAAACGACCTACAAAAGGATCAGTAGCAATCTTAAATGCTAATGCAGAGAAAGGATCTTTTACATCTGGCTTACGTGTAATCACATCACCTGTATCAGGATCAGTTCCTTTAATATCTTCTTTATCTAACGGAGAAGGTAAGTAACGACAAACTGCATCTAACAAGAATTGTACTCCTTTGTTTTTAAATGCAGAACCACAAATCATAGGAATGATTGCCATGTCCATTACAGCAGCTCTTAATGCAGCGTGAATTTCTTCTTCAGTAATTGAGTTTTCATCTTCCATGAACTTCTCTAGTAAGTTCTCGTCATAACTTGCAACTTCCTCAATTAAATGCGCACGTGCTTCAGCAGCCTCTTCTTGTAATTCTTCTGGAATATCAATAACATCAAAAGTAGCTCCTTGTGTTTCATCATGCCATACGATAGCACGGTTTTTCACTAAGTCAACAATACCTTTAAAGTCCATTTCATCTCCAATTGGTAAAACGATTTGAACGGCATTAGAACCTAACATTTCCTTTACCTGAGTACAAACCATTGCAAAATTAGATCCTTGACGGTCCATTTTGTTTACAAACCCAATTCTTGGCACTTTGTAGTTATCAGCAAGCCTCCAGTTAGTTTCAGATTGTGGCTCAACACCATCAACCGCACTAAACAAGAATACTAAACCATCTAATACACGTAATGAACGGTTTACCTCTACTGTAAAATCAACGTGACCTGGAGTATCAATAATATTAAAGTGATATCCTTTTGCATCATCAGTTGGCTTTCCGTTTTCAGTTGGAAACTGCCATGTACATGTAGTTGCAGCAGACGTAATTGTAATACCACGCTCTTGTTCTTGCTCCATCCAGTCCATTGTAGCAGCACCATCATGCACTTCTCCAATTTTATGACTTACACCTGTATAATATAATACACGTTCAGTCGTAGTAGTTTTACCAGCATCAATATGCGCAGCAATACCAATATTTCTAGTATATTTTAAATCTCTAGCCATTTTTATAATAGTTGTGTATGATTAAAATCTAAAATGTGAGAATGCTTTATTTGCCTCAGCCATCTTGTGCGTATCCACTCTTTTCTTAACTGCTGCACCTTCTTCTTTTGCAGCTGCTAATACTTCAGAAGCTAATTTTAAAGCCATTGACTTCTCATTTCTCTTACGAGAATAACTAATCAACCACTTCATAGCCATAGATACTTTTCTATCTGGTCTAATTTGCATTGGAATTTGAAATGTAGCTCCACCTACTCTACGAGAGCGAACTTCTACATGCGGCATTACATTAGATAATGCGTCTTTCCATAATTCTAAAGCTGTTTTTTCGTCATCTGTTTTCTTACTTTCTACAATATCCATTGCATCATAGAAAATTTTGAATGCTACTGACTTCTTACCGTCCCACATTAAGTTGTTCACAAAACGTGTTACCAATTGATCATTAAATCTTGGATCCGGTAAAAGAGGTCTTTTTTTCGCCTTTCTTTTTCTCATGTCTTTACATTAAAAGTTTTTAATTACTTCTTTGGGCGTTTAGCACCGTACTTAGATCTACGTTGTGTTCTTCCTTCTACACCAGCGGTGTCTAAAGCTCCACGAACAATGTGATATCTAACTCCTGGTAAATCTTTTACCCTTCCACCTCTAACTAATACTATCGAGTGCTCTTGCAGATTGTGCCCTTCTCCTGGAATGTAAGCATTCACTTCATTACCGTTTGTCAAACGAACCCTTGCAACTTTACGCATTGCTGAATTCGGTTTTTTCGGTGTTGTCGTGTATACACGCGTACAAACTCCACGTCTCTGAGGACAAGAATCTAAAGCAGCCGATTTACTCTTCTTAGTTATTTTGGCTCTTCCTTTTCTTACTAATTGTGAAATTGTTGGCATCTATTATAGATATAATTTTATATTAAAAACCCTCTTTTGAGGGCGGCAAAGGTATGTTTTTTTTCTTATAATTCAAATCTTAATAACTTAATTTTCAATAAGATTAATTTTTTCAAGTGTTTCCGCATATTAATTCCTGTTTTTTTACGTTATTTTGACACATGATCGAATTCATTTTTTAGATTGAAAAAAACAACACTACATATTTTCTTTTTCTCCCTTGCTTTTCTTTGTTCTCTTTTTGTCAATGGACAAACATTACAAATTAATAGCAACACCAGTAATGAGGAGCAAATTATCAATGCTACGAACTATAAAAAATCGCACGAAAATATAAAATCTATTATAGATGAACTAACCTCACTACAAAAAGCTTTTTTTAGGATTGGCTATTTTGACGCTTCTTATTCTAAACTTGAAAAAGTAAACGATTCTATTTATCAGAGCACTTTCAAGCTTAATACAAAATACACTTCCCTACATATTAATTATAACAGAGAGAAATTAGACGAAAGTCTCTTAAAAGGTTTTAATTTAAAATTTACTGAAACTACATTCATCATTACTCCCGAAGATTTAACACCTTTTCTAGAAGCTGTTGTAGAAAATTTTCAAAACAACGGAAATCCTTTCGCAGAAGTTCAACTCACAAACATCAAAAAGAACAAACCTACAATTACAGCTGATCTTGACATTAAAGTAACCGAAAAGAGGCGTTTAGATAAAATCATTATTAAAGGATATGAAAAATTCCCTAAATCATACACAAAGCACTATTTACAACTCACCTCTAAAATTTTCAACAAAGAAGAGATTACCACGAAGACCAAACAAATTGATCAACTCTCTTTTGCTCGTCAAATAAAAGATCCCGAATTACTATTCACAAAAGACTCCACAACCTTATATATATACATTGAAAAAGTAAAGAGTAATTTTTTTGATGGTTTTTTAGGTTTTAACACAGATGAAGACACAGGAAATTTAAAATTAAATGGTTATCTCGACTTAAAACTAACAAACAACTTAAATGCAGGCGAACAGTTTACTATTTTATGGAAAAATGATGGAAACGGGCAAACTAAATTTTTAGCAGATTTAAAGATTCCCTATATATTCAATTCACCAGTTGGCATAAATGCTGGACTGGATATTTTTCGACGTGACTCTCTTTTCAACATCGTCAACACAAAACTGAACGCATTTTACCAAATTAATCAAAACAACCAAGTCCACGCAGGAATTTTACAAACAGAATCAAACAACCTTTTAGAAGACAACACAAACACCAATATTGACGATTACAAAAGTTTTTTTACTACCGCAGGTTATACTTTCTCTAAAAGAAATAACAACTACAGTATTTTCCCTAACAAAGTTTTTGCAAATTTTGAAGCACAAATTGGGACTCGAAAAAATAATGCAGAAAAGAACGAGCAAACAAAATTTTCGTTCACTGGAAATTATTTATGGGAATTGAATGACAGAAACTTCATTTACATAAACAACACTTCTGAAGCATTGATATCCGATCAGTACCTAACTAATGAAAAATTTCGTTTAGGAGGAATTCAATCCATCAGAGGGTTTAACGAAAATAGCTTAGAAGCTACATTATATAGTACAATTAATACTGAGTATAGATATATTCTTTCACGAAACTCCTATGTCCATTCTATAATAGACTTCACCTACCTACAGGACGACCTAACTCAAACTGATGTAAAATTATACGGTTTTGGCTTCGGACTTGGAATACGATCAAAATCAGGGCTTTTAAAAATTAATTATGCTGTCGGAAAAACTAACAATTCTACCATTAAACTATCTGAATCTAAGGTGCATATAAGCTTATCAACCTCCTTTTAACATCACTCTTTGCGGTGCTTTTCCAAAGAACCAGTCACTTTTTTCCTTAAAAAAATAGGAATATTAACATATTATTAGGATTTTTGGAATAGCTAATTCAAATAATTAACACAATGAGAACAAAGTTTAATGGAATGTTGACGCTTTTGCTGGCGTTAATGGTGCAGCTTGCGCTTGCACAAGAAAAAACAGTCAAAGGTACTGTTTCCGACGAATCTGGAATCCCGCTACCCGCGGCCAGCGTAGTCGTTAAAGAAACTAATTCAGGTACAACTACTGATTTTGATGGTAACTATAGCATCAAAGCAAATCAGGGACAAACACTTGTATTTAGTTATGTTGGTTATAAACTAAAAGAAGTTAAAGTTGGTGCAGCTAGCACAATCAACGCTTCTTTAGAACCTGACAACCAACTAGAAGAAGTAATTATTACCGCACAGGGTATTAAAAAAGAAAAGAAAGCTTTAGGTTATGCCGTAACTACGGTTGAAAGTAAAGACTTAGAGCAAAAAGCAGACACTGACATCGGTAAGATATTACGTGGTAAAGCATCCGGTGTAAGAATTACTGGTTCTGGAGGTGTTTCTGGTAGTGGTTCTAACATCATTATTAGAGGGCAGTCTTCTATTACAGGTGGAAACCAACCGTTATTCATTGTGGATGGTGTACCATTTGATGGATCTTCAGGTGGAGCAAACCAATCTGCAAGCTCAGGAGCTTTCCAATCTGGTAACGTAGCAAGTAGATTTGCTGATATCGATCCTAACAACATTGAAAGTGTAAGTATCTTAAAAGGTTTAAGTGCAACTGCATTATATGGTGGTGAAGGACGTAATGGTGTAATCTTAATTACTACAAAAAGTGGAAAAGACGCTAACAAGAAAATGGAAGTTACTGTAAACCAGTCTATTTTCTTCAACAGTATTATTTTACCAGATTACCAAAATACTTGGGGTAATGGTTTCCAAAATGTATACGGAGCATTCTTCAGTAACTGGGGAGCACGTTTTGACAGTCAAGCAACTATTGACAATGCATTTAGAACATCTATTAGAAATAACTTTGGTGTTGAACCATCAGTTTTATTTCCTAACAGACCTGAGTTAGACAATCCAAATGTAACTTATAGAGCTTACGATAGCCAGGAAGCATATTTTAGAACTGGTACTATTGCTAGTACTTCTGTGAATGTTTCTGGTTCTTTTGGAGACAAAGGAAGTTTTAATTCCTCTTATGCACATGTTGATGACGAATCATTTATTCCTAACAACAGTTTACGAAGAGATAACTTCTCTGTTGGTGGAACTTACAAAATGTCAAACAAATTTACTTTATCAGGTAAAATTAGTTTAGCAAAAACAGATATTAGAAGCCCATTTACAGATGCCTCTACTGGTAGTGATGTAACATCATCTACTGCAGGTACTGGAGGTATTGCTTCTGTATGGAACATTCTTTATTTACCACGAAGTGTAGATATTACTTTACCTAATCAACACCCAATTACAGGAGAAAGTATTTGGTATAGAGGTGGTAATGACCGTACAAACCCGGTTTGGGTATTAAACAATACACAAGACAAGCAAAGTACTGACCGTGTATTTACTAACTTTGTAGCTTCTTATGAAGCAGCAGATTGGTTAAATCTTAGCTACCGTTTAGGTATTGACAGTCAAAACTCTAGATCTAGACGTGTAATTAACAAAGGATCTAATGATGGTTTACATCCAAATGGATATTTACAGACAACTTCTGAGAGATTTACTATTTGGGATCAATCTTTATTAGCTTCTTTCGACAAAGAGCTTTCTGAAGACTTTGCTATCCAAGCAACTGTTGGTGCTACAACTAAGCGTCAAGTTTTTGAACGTGATGGTTCTGAAAGTAGAGATCAAATTATTTATGGTCTTTGGAATCACTTAAACTTTAGTAATTCAAGTACTATTATTGAAGGAACAGTTTTCGCTGATAACAATCAAACATACCAAACATTTAGCGAACAAAATAACGTAGCTGCATATGTTTCTGGTACACTTTCTTACAAAAACTATTTATACTTAAATACTTCTTTAAGAAATGAGTGGAATTCTACATTAGAGCAAGAGAACAGATCACAATTCTCTCCTGGGGTAAGTGTATCATTTGTTCCAACATCTGCTTTTGAAGGATTACGTTCAACTAATGGATTAAACTTCTTAAAATTAAGAGCTGGTTACGGTACATCACCTGGTTTCCCTGGTCCATATAACACTAGAGGAGTTATTTCTTTAGTACCAAACATTTTCCAAACTGCTGGAGGAAACTCAACAACTACAACAAGTATTCCTAACTTCTTACCAAACCCAGATTTAAAACCAGAACTTTCTAAAGAGTTTGAGGTTGGGCTTGAAGCAAGATTCTTAGATAATAGATTAGGAATTGATTTTACATATTATAACAGAGATACAGAAGATCAAATTATTCAAAGACCTTTGGCTCCTGAAACAGGATACACTAGTACATTTACAAACATTGGTAATGTAATTAACGAAGGTTTTGAAATTTCATTTGACGCAACTCCTATTAGAACAGAAGACTTTGAACTTAAACTTTCTGGAAGTTTCACACAAAACGAAAGTGTTGTAAGAGGTCTTGATGATGGAGAGCAAATCCTTTACGGAGGTATCTTCTCTACTCCAGCGAATGCAGCTATTAATGATCAACCTTTAGGTGTTATTGTTGGTGGACAAATTGCTAGAGATGCAAATGGAAATCGTTTAGTTGATGAAAATGGATATTGGATTCAAGATCCTGCAAATGGTATTATTGGAGATCCTAACCCAGATTGGTTCTCAACAGTAAACACAGGAATCACATGGAAAAACTGGTCTGTTAACATGCAATGGGAATACCAACAAGGTGGAGATATTTATGCTACAACAGTTGGCGCCTTAGTAGGTAGAGGACTTGTTGAAGATACAGATTTCGACAGAACACAAAGTATTGTATTACCAGGTGTACGTCAATCTACAGGACAACCAAACGATATTCAAACAACTGCTACGGAAGCATACTTTAACAATATTGGTTTTGGAGTAGACGAAGTATTAATTTACGACGCTACACATATTAGATTAAGAGAAGCTTCTCTTAGCTACAGACTTCCAAAGAAATGGTTAGACAAAACACCATTCGGAAATATTTCGTTCACTGTTTCTGGTCAAAACTTATTTGTAAGAGCATTCAACACTCCTAAGAGTGTAAACTACGATCCTGAATTAAACAGTTTAGGTGTTGGTAACTCTCAAGGATTTGACTATTTAACTTCTTGGAATTCTAGAAGATACGGTATGAGCGTAAAAGTAACTTTCTAAAAAAATTAACAATGAAAATAAAAAGTAATAAATTATTTTGGTTGCTAGGTCTAATACTTGTCTTCTCTTGTGAAACAACAGAATTAGATTTACTAGTAGATCCAAACGTACCAAGTCCGGATGCACTGGATGCAAATACGAACTTGAATTATATCCAATTTCAGCTTGCCGAATTCTTTGAAGACGCTACTGAATCTGGAGCAGAAGCTGTACGTTTAGAGTATCAGTTTGACACGTATGCCGTAAACTTCAATAACACAAATGCTAGTAATAGCGGAATGTGGACTACTGCATATGCTAATATTCTTAATGAGATTGAATTATTAATCCCAGTAGCTACAAATTCTAGTAGTTTTAGACATATTGGTGTTGCTAGAATCATTAAAGCATACACAATGATGACTTTGGTTGATTATTTTGGTGATGTTCCTTATACAGAAGCATTACAAGGAAATAATGGAATTGTTTTCCCTGCTGTAGACACTGGTGCTGATGTATATACTGCTGCTTTAGCAGAACTAGACCAAGCATTAGTTGATTTCGCTAGTATTGATGGAAACACTCCTAGTTTTAATGACTTATATTACAGTGAAGGCAACAGCAATACTATGCCTAATTGGTCAAAATTTGCTAATTCATTAAAATTAAAATACCACTTAAACAGAAGACTTATTGACCCAACAGGAGCTGCTGCTGGAATCAATGCACTACTTACAGGTGGAAATATCATCACTGCAAGTTCAGAAGATTTTAAATGGACTTCAGGAACGTCAATAAACCCACAAAGTAGACACCCATACTATGTTGAAGAATATTCAGCTGCAAATACAGGTGAATACATTCCTAATTACTTAATGTGGGCTCTAGCTGAAGAAAAGGGCGCTGAAGATCCAAGATTAAGATACTACACTTACAGACAAGTAGGTGCATTCCCAACTGATGAAGCAACATTAGATAATGAAATTAGCTGTTGGAATGATCCAAGACCTGGAACATATGCAGCAATTGATGCAATGCAACCAGTACCACTTCCTTTCTGTTCTTTATTTGGACGAGGAGATGGATATTGGGGTAGAGATCATGCTAACTCAGAAGGAATTCCACCAGATAACGCAAAAAGAACTACATTCGGAGTATATCCTGTAGGTGGTCGTTTTGACGACAATGACGCTGATGGTATTGACGACAATGATGGATTACAAGGTGCTGGTATTTGGCCAATTATGATGGATTCTTTCGTATATTTTATGAGAGCTGAAGCTGCATTATTCTTAGGTACTGCTGATAGCGATACTGCAATGTTAGAACAAGGAATCAGATCATCTATGGCTACAGTAACTTCATTTTTACCTAACCCAGGAGATTTTACAAACGTTGCCACAGCAGCTGATATAGATACTTATGTAAATGGAGTAATGGCTTCATACGCAGCGGCTACTAGTGATGCTGAAAGAATGAATATTATTGGTAAGGAATACTGGATCGCAATGTACGGTAACGGAGTTGAAGGTTATAACTTATACAGAAGAACTGGTGCACCAGGAAACTTACAACCTACATTATTAGGAACAGGTACATTCCCAAGATCATTCCTGTATCCAAATGTTACAGTTGATAGAAACATAAACATATCTCAAAAACCTGGACTTGCTGTACAAGTATTTTGGGATAATAATCCTGCTGGATTTATTCAATAAAAAATAAATTATGAAAAATAAATTTTTAAAAACAATCGTAGCTTTAAGTGCTATTTGCTTAGCATTTTATAGCTGTAAAGATGACGATACGTTACCTGTTGATTTTGATGATTTAATCAATACAGGAGTGCCTTTTGCTACAGAAATTACAACAAATGGCTCTACAAACGTTAACAAATTAGATCCAAGTAGTTCAAGTTTTTCAAAAGACTACCAATTAATTTCTCCTGCTGGAGGAACTGATATCTCTAAAGTAGATGTATATGTTAGTATTGCAGGGCAAAATGTTACTGCCCCAGAAGCTTTATTATCAACAGTAGACGCTTCTAGCTTTACAGCTTCAGCTACTGGAGGATACCCAGAAGTAAACATTAGTTATGATGGAGCATCTATCATTGCTGCTTTAGGAATTAACGCTGCAGATTTAGAAGGTGGTGACACTTTCGATTATAGATTAGCATTAACTAATCCGCAAGGAACATTTTCCGATGTAAGTGCTAACTTCGATAACCAATCGGCAGATCACACATTCTCATCTACAGTAGTTTGTGATTCACCTACGTTACCTGCTGGTGACTGGGTAATTGACATGCAAGACTCGTATGGTGACGGATGGCAACCAACTACTGGTAATGGTGGTGGTGCAGGAATTACTGTTACATTAAGTAACGGAACTGTATTCGAACTTGGACTTTGTACTCCATACGAAGCACCTGGATATCCATGTACAACTGGACTTAGTGCTGGTTCTACAACTATTACTATTCCTGCGGGAGTAAGTGGTGACTGGACTTTTAATGGTGATTTTTGGGGAGAAATGTCTTTCCAAGTTTACGGACCAAGCGGAAGTACTGTAGCTACAGGAACTGCTGGCTCAGGAGCTGGACCAATTGCATTAAACTTATGTAATGAGTAAAATCATTAGATTTTAAAATAATATAAACTGCCTTTGAAATTTATTCAAAGGCAGTTTTTTTTTAAGTTAATATTCTTTACTTTTCGCGACTAAAATCTAGGAATTAGATTTAAATAAGATTAAATGCTATGAAAAATCAAATGAAAAGTAAACTCTTTTTATACACTTTACTGCTGTGCTTTATCACCGTAAAAGCCCAAAACACAGTTGGAACAATTACCAACAATCAAGGGACTTTTAACGGGTATACTCTTTATGCACCGGCTGGACATACAGAAACATATCTCATCAATAACTGTGGTGAAGTTGTAAATCAATGGACGAGTACGGTTGCTCCAGGAAATGCCGTATATCTTTTAGAAAACGGAAATTTACTTCGTGCTGGGAGAATATCAAATCCTGACATAAATTTTGGAGGAGTTGGTGGCAAAGTTGAATTGTTTGATTGGGATAGTAATTTACTTTGGGAATACACCTACTCTACAACTACTGTATCTCAACATCATGACGTTTTCCCTATGCCTAATGGCAATATACTTATGTTAGCAGTGACTACAATGACTGAAGCTGAAGCAATTCAGGCTGGTAGAGCCTCAGGTAATCTTGCACAAGGAAAATTATTCAATGAACAAATATTAGAGCTAGAACCAGTTGGTTCTAATAGCGCAAATGTAGTTTGGGAATGGAATGTAAAAGATCACTTAATTCAAGATTTAGACCCAACTAAAGATAATTTTGGCACTGTTGAAGACAACCCTCAATTACTAGATATAAACTTTTTAGGCAACTCTGCTGGAAATGCAAACTGGCTACACTTCAACTCTATACAATATGACGAAAGGTTAGATCAGATTGTAATTAGTTCTAGACTACTTAGTGAATTATATATTATTGATCATAGCACTACAACAGCCGAAGCTGCAAGCAATTCTGGCGGTAATCGCGGTAAGGGTGGAGATTTTTTATATCGCTGGGGAAATCCACAGGCATACAAAAGAGGAACTGCTAGTGATCAAAAATTATTCGGACAACATTACCCACATTTCATTGCTGACGGATTAGAAGACGCACGTAAAATCATACTATTTAATAATGGTTTTATCCGCACTCCAAGCGTATCACAGATAGATATTATTGCTCCTCCAGAAGATTCTGAAGGAGTTTATAGCTATACTCCTGGAACAGCGTATGGTCCAAATAACACTGATTACACATACAAGGCAGCTATTGAAACAGATTTTTACTCTAGAATCCTATCAAGCGCACAACGATTACCCAATGGAAATACATTAATTTGCGATGGAGACGATGGTTACTTTTTTGAAATAACACCTGATGAAGAAATTGTATGGGAATATATAAATCCCGTTACTCCTACTGGAATTTTATCGCAAGGAGATGACTCTACAGCCTCTCCAAATTTAACTTTTAGAGTTTTACGATATGCAGCAGACTACCCAGCATTTGATGGACGCACACTTACTCCAGGTACACCTGTAGAACAAAATCCTGATTTAAACGGATGCACCATTTTAAGTACAGCTGAAACAAAAATTGTTGATTTTAAAATTATACCAAATCCTGTAAAAAATTCAATATCAGTAACAAGCAGTGTTTCTATTGATAAAATTGAAATTTATTCCATGCTTGGTCAATTAATACATTCAACTCAAAAAAACAATATTGATCTTAGCGAACAAAATTCAGGTATATACATATTGAAGGTATATGCAAATGACAAAATATCGACCTCTAAAATCATAAAAGAATAAAAGAATAATTCACTTCATTTTTTATTTCTTTTAATTATAAAAAACTCAGTAGTTCAAGAGCACTTGAATTACTGAGTTTTTTTAATATTCCATCAAAAAGAGGCAAAAGTAGTCACTTGTCGTTCAGAATTTTATCAATCCGTTAAATTATTTAACATAACTATCTTCCACCGATAATTTCAACATTTATTCCGTCGCATCGCCCTCATTACTACACCTATACCCTACTATATCAAAACAAAATAATCCTATTTTTTAAAAAAAACTTAGTGTATCTGAGCATTTTTAAGAAAAAAAAATTGGATTATTAACATATAATTAGGATTTTTGGCGATAGCTAATTCAAATAAATTAAAAAAATGAGAACAAAGTTTAGTGGAATTCTAACGCTATTCCTAGCGTTATTTGTGCAAATTCTGTTTGCACAACAACAGACTGTCTCAGGTACGGTTACCGATGACACAGGTATGCCGCTGCCAGGAGCAACTGTTTTGGTTAAAGGTACTACTACAGGTAAGACTACTGATTTCGACGGAAATTATTCTATTAAAGCTAACAACGGGCAAACGCTTGTATTTAGTTATGTAGGATATGCTAATCAAGAAATTAAGGTTTCGTCTGCTACTATCAATGTACAATTAAAAGAAGGTGAAGCTTTAGAATCTGTAACAGTAGTCGCTTATGGTGGTGCTAAGAACAGTGCAAAAGTAGCTTCTTCTATTGCTACAGTAGATGGTTCAACAATTGAGCAAGTTCCAATTGCCTCTTTAGATCAAGTACTTCAAGGTGCTGCTGCTGGGGTTAGTGTGAACACAGGCTCTGGACAACCAGGTCAATCTGCAACAATTATCATTAGAGGACGTGGATCTTTACAAGGTGATATTGAGCCATTATTCGTAATTGATGGTGTACCAGTAGATCAAGATAACTTTAGAAGTTTAAACCAAAATGACATCGAATCTTTATCTGTATTAAAAGATGCGGCTGCTACAGCTATTTACGGTAACAGAGGTGCCGGTGGTGTAGTAATCGTAACTACTAAGAAAGGTAAGAAAGGATCTGGAGTAAACATTCAGTACAGAACTCTTTATGGAGTTGCTGTTAAACCTAAAACTAGATTTGAGGTTATGAATGCAAGCCAATTCTTAACATTCCAAAGAGACCTTTTACCAGGAACTCAGTTTGGTGATGGTTTATCTGATGTACAGATTGCAGCTATTGCAGGACAAACAAATACTAACTGGTCAGATGTGTTTTTCCAACAAGGAACAACATTATCTCACGAATTAAGTATTTCTACAGGTAGTGAAACTACTAGTTCATATACATCTGCTCAATACTATAAGCAAGAAGGTATCACTTTAGGTAGTGATTTAAAACGTTTTTCTTTCAGAAATAACTTCAATGGAAGTTCTGCAAACAAAAAGTTTAACTATGGAACTACTTTAACATTAAACTACTCGGTGAGTAACTTTATTGTTGATGCTGCCAGAGGTGGAAACACAGGTGGTCAATTAGACAACCCGTTCTTAGTACCATATATTGGTCTTCCTTACTTAAACAGATTTAATCCTGATGGAAGTTTAAATACTTTTGGAACTGTACGAAGTGGAGCAATTAATGCTGCTGGAGATCAAGTGAATGCTAATGGATTCTTAAACACTCCATTCTTAGCTTTAAACACAGCTAGATTTAATACAGATCAAGAAACTGAAATTAAAGCAGTAGGTAGTATAAATGCAGATTACAATTTTGCTAAAAACTTAACTGCTGGAGGTTCTTTTGGTATGGATTATACTAATATTGAATTTTTACAGATTACAACTCCAGGAAGTATTAGAGGTTTAATTACTCCTAACCAAGGTTCGGAGATTAAAGGATCACAAGGTGAATCATTCTTTAGAGATTCTAACTTTATTGTGAATGCTTTCTTAAGATATCAAAATGATATCACTGATAAATTAAACTTATCTGCTTCTGTATACGGTGAGTATAACTATTCTAACACACAGCAAGCTGGATTTACTGCTTTTGGTTTAAATCCTGCTTTACCAGGTTCATCTGCCGGTTTTACTAGTGGTAACACTCAAGAAGGAGATGATACTAACGGTGACGGAATTTTAGATGCTGAAACTGAACTAGCATTAAACTATGTTCCTAATGTTTTCTCTACTGAAAGTGAACTAGCATTAGCTTCTTTATTCGCTACTTTAGATTTAGACTATGATGGAAAGTACGGTTTAGCTGCTACAGTTAGACGTGATAAAACATCTCGTTTCCCTAAGAACTCAACAGGTACATTCTGGTCTGTTGCAGGTCGTTGGAATATTGACAATGAAGACTTCATGAGTGATGTTGATTTCATCAATGCTTTAAAATTAAGAGCTAGTTATGGAGTTGTAGGTAACCAAGGAGTTGGTGGACGTTATCAAGGTTTACAAACTGTTGCTGCAAACCCAACTAGTTACCAATTAGGTACTGGATATGGAATTAATGGATTAATTGATGAAGATATCAAGTGGGAAACTACTAATCAGTTAAACATTGGTTTAAGTTTTGGACTTTGGAATAATAGATTATCTGGAGAGTTTGATTACTATAACTTCTTAACAGATGAATTATTCTCAAACAATGCTCCATTATCTGTTGCACAAACTGGATACAATACTGTAATTACTAACATAGGTAGTATGAGAAACACTGGTTTCGATTTACAAATTGCTTATGACGTATTAAGAAAGTCTCAAACTAACCCTTGGGCTATTACTGTACGTGCTAATGGTAACTACAACAAAAACAGAGTTGAAGAATTGCCTGTTGGATTTACAGGAAACACACTTCGTGTAACTGAAGGTCGTCAAGCATTCACATGGCATGATGTAAGATGGGCTGGAGTAGATCCTTCTAACGGTCAACCACTATACTATGATGTTAATGGAAACATTACCAATGAATACGATCCAAATGATGCTGTATATCTAGACAAAAACTTTGACCCAACATACACGGGAGGTTTTGGAACTGATATTTCTTATAAAGGTTTCACATTAAACGCGTTATTCTCGTTTGCTGCTGATAGATACAGACGTAATGGATCTTTAGCGATTATTGAAGATGCTTCTTTAGCTGGTTTCGCAAACCAATCTGTTACTATGTTAAACGCTTGGACAACTCCAGGTCAAGTAACTGATATTCCTAGATTATCATTCCAAGGTCGTGCAGAAATTGGAGATCGTTATATCGAAGATGCATCTTATTTACGTTTAAGAAACATTTCGCTTTCTTATACAGTAGATCCTAAGATTTTAGAGAAAACAAATATCATTTCTGGAATGAGAATTTTTGTTCAAGGTACAAACGTTGCTACTTGGACTAAGTGGAGAGGATTTGATCCTGAAGGTAACCAATCTGGAGGGTTCTTCGATTATCCTGTGCCAAGAACATTCACTTTAGGATTTGACTTAAACTTTTAAATAAAAAATAAAAATGAAAAAATATTTTCTAATACCAATTATTATTACCTTACTCTTTACAGTAAGTTGTGATGATCAATTAGAACGTTTTCCAGTGGACACATTAGTTGAGGAAACCGCCTTTCAACAAGTATCCGATTTAGAAAATGGACTTCGTGGAGCTATTAACAGTATCAACCGTGGAGGTGGACAGGCAAGTTTAATTGCTTTTAACTCTATCTTTACTGATAACTGTAAAATTGGTGGTGACACTGGTGGTCAGCAAATCGCATTAATCAACCAAATTCTTAACTCGCAAGGTGGTGATCAAGGAACATGGACTGATAGATATAATGCAATTAATAACTTTAACCGTCTTTTAGCTGCTGCTGGAACTATTACACCAGCATCTGGAGAAGAAGATACTTATGACAACGTTTTAGCGCAAGCTTATGCGTTCAGAGCATATTTACACTTTGATTTATTAACATACTATGGAGAAGATTTAAATAATGCATCTTCATTAGGTGTATACTATCAAAATGTAGTAGCTACTTCAGGTTTTCCAGCTAGACAAACAGTTGGTGAAAACTTAACTGAAATCGAAAATGATTTAACATTAGCTGCAAGTTTAATGCCTGCAAGTTCAACTGATGTTAACTATGCGACACAAGACTTTATCACGTTCTTAAGAGCAAGAGTAGCTTTATATACTGGTGACTACACTACTGCTATTTCAAATGCTAATACAATCATTTCGAACTATACTTTAGCTAATCAAGCACAGTATGCTGCAATGTTTGCTGGTGACGGTGATACAACTGAGGTAGTTTTCAAATTCGATAATGTTTTAGGAAACAATGCTTCTATCGCATTTAACTGGATATTTACTGGTACAGGTGGTAGCTTTATGGATATGTCAAATGGTTTATTTGCAGAATTTGCTCCAGGTGACGTTCGTCGTACTGTAAATGTTGATCCTACAAGTGATCCAGGAGCTTCTCCATCAGTTTTAATCATTGGAAAGTATCCACCAAACTCGGATACTAACTATATCAATGACTATAAAGCAATGAGACTTTCTGAAATGTATTTAATCAGAGCTGAAGCTCACGCTAGAAAAGCTGCACCAGATTTTGCTGCTGCTGCTGCTGATGTTGCTTCAATTAGAACTGCTAGATTTGGTTCTGCTCAAACTGTGGCTACATACACTTCTTTAAATGAAGCTATTACAAACATTAAAGCTGAAAGAAGAATCGAATTATGTTTTGAAGGTTTCAGATATATTGACATTAAAAGATACAGAAACATCTTAAACGTTGGAATCGAAAGACTTCCAATCGACTGTGCAACTGTACCATGTTCTTTACCTGTTTCTTCTGAGAAATTTGTTTTCCCAATTCCTCAAGGTGAGATCAATGCGAATTCAAATATGGTTCAAAACTCTGGATACTAATTAAAAAAAAAGAAAGTAATGAAAAAAATAGCAATACTTTTTATAGGAGCACTGTTCATGTTCACATCCTGTGAAGAAACAGAATCGCCTATATACGATGGTAGCCAGACTTTGGCTTACTTTAATGGAACTTCTTCTAGTTTAGAAGTTGAGATCAACGATACTAATTCCATTGATATTGAAATTGGAGCTAGTACAATTTCATCATCTGACAGAACTGTTACAATTTCTGTTGATGCTGACAACACTTCTGCTGCAAGTGATATTTATAGTTTCCCTTCTACTGTAACAATTCCAGCGGGTTCATACTTTGCTAATTTAACTGTTACTGCTGTAGATAATGGATTAACTACTCAGCCAGAAACATTATCATTGAAAATTGATTCAATTGATGATGGTGGTGTAGGTAGTACTATTTTACACACTGTATCAATTGTAGAGATTTGCCCTATTGCTGCAACTTTTGCAGTTGGTGATTATACATTAAACTTTGTATCTGGAGGAATTGGAGCTGCAGGATTTGCTCCAGCTTTAGGAACAGGTATTACTGTTGAATTAATGGCTGGATCTGCTTCTACTGAAAGAATCTTCAATGTAAAATGTTATCCAAGTTTTGGATTTGCTAATACACCTGCTGATTTCTCATTCAACTTAGTTTGTGGTACTACTGTATCTAACGGTATTGTTGAAGGACAAATATCAGGAGTTGGTTGTGGTGGATCTATAGCATTTGGTCCTGCTGCTACGCCAGGAACATATACTGTTGGAGATGATACTAACATAACTCTTAATTTCGCAGAAGATACTGCTGAGATTTGTGGTGCTGCTGGTACAACTTCATATACATTAACTAAAATATAATCAACCCTGTTATGAAAAAAATCGTAAAATTATTCATCTTGCCATTAGTACTGGTACTTACATATAGCTGTGTAAGTGATGATGATAGTAGGTTTCAAGCAAATCCAGAATCTGGATGGATTGAATTTCCTTCATCCGCAACTACAACGTCAGTAAATAATTCATTGACGACAATTTCAATTCCAGTTAACTTTACAGCTCCTATTAACCCGAGCAATGTAAATGTTACATATACTATCCAAGACGTAGTAGGAGCATCAAGTGATGCAATTACTGTTAGTGGATCAGTTGATATTGTTACTGACACAAATACAGCTACAATTGACTTAAATGTAATCCCAACTGCTGCTACTGCATTAGTATCTTCTGATATCTCTTTTGATATCGTTTTACAAAGTGCATCTAGAGGTGTTGGAATTGGATTATCTGATGGATCTGCTACAACAGTTCACAGAGTAAACTTAGTATGTGACCTTACATTAGACTTAGGTGGAATGTACAGTGTAACTACTAACTACGGATACCATGATTTCTTACCAAGCTTCAACCCAAATACTGAAGTAATGGAAATCGTTGATAACGGTGACGGTACTTTCTTCGTACAAGATTTCTCAGGAGGTCTTTACAATGGAGGTCCTTATAGTGGTGCATATGGAACTGGTCCAACTAGTTTTGATGTAACATTCAGTAACTCATGTAACAAAATCCAATGGGAAGGACAAAGTGACCCATGGGGACCTTGTATTCCATTAAGTGGAGGTGTTAACGAAGTTGATATCGCTACAGGAGTTGTTACTATTTCTTGGTTCTGTGAAGGATATGGAGAAAATGGAGTATCTGTTTATACACCATTGTAGAAATTAATATCACATTAGTAATACATACTAAAAACCACCCAACTGGGTGGTTTTTTTATTTTATATTTGCCCCATGCAAAATAATAACACACAAATTTTTGGTATAAGAGCCATTATAGAAGCTATAAATTCTGGAAGTACAATAGATAAGGTTTTTATTCAAAAAGGGCTTAGAGGCGATTTATTCAACGAATTAGACCAACTTTTACGTACAAATGCAATCAGTACTTCATTTGTTCCGCCAGAAAAATTAAATAGACTCACCAAAAAAAATCATCAAGGTGTAATTGCCTTGGTTTCACCAGTTGAGTTTTACGACCTAGATTCATTAGTTTTGAATGTAATTGAATCTGGAAGAGTTCCAAAGTTTTTAATTCTAGATCAGTTAAGCGATGTTCGTAATTTTGGCGCAATCATTAGAACAGCAGAATGTACCGGAGTGGATGGAATTATCATTCAAAAGAAAGGTGGCGCTCCTGTAAATGCAGATGCAGTAAAAACTTCAGCAGGAGCTATTTTTAAAATGCCTATTTGTAAAGTAGATCATATCAAAGATGCTATTTATCATTTACAGAGTTCTGGAATACAAATTGTAGCCGCAACAGAAAAAACTGAGAATAATGTGTATGATGTAGATTTTACCATTCCAATAGCTATTGTAATGGGTTCTGAAGGTAAAGGTGTTTCTCCTTCTATCTTAAAAATAGTAGATCATCGTGCAAAATTACCTATGCTAGGTGAAATTGCTTCTTTAAATGTATCTGTTGCTTGTGGTGCTTTTTTATATGAAATTGTACGACAGCGTTTGTAACAACTATTCTTCTTCAGAGATTTTAGAATTCCCAACATATATATAATTTACTTTAAATGTTGATTTTATTGGTAACTCCTCCTCTACTTCGTTGGGGAGTGTTTCAATAAAATTTCCATTTTCATCAAAATGACGCATAAAGGGATCATCTTCCGGGATGAATTCCTTTTTTTCCCATTCATATGTTTCCTTAGCATAAATTACTGGTAAAAAAACAGCAAGTAAAAAACCTGTGACGAATCCTCCTAAATGTCCTTCCCAAGAAATATGTGATTCTATTGGAAATAAATACCACAACATTCCTCCATATAAAAACATAATGATGAGTGAAACAGCCACAAATCGGTAATATCCCGTAATAATTCCTTTGAAAAAAATAAAACTCATCAACACATAGATAAATCCACTAGCACCAATGTGATTTGCTTCTCTTCCTATTAGCCAAGTAATGATTCCTGAGCCAAATAGCCCAATAATAAAAATGGTCCAACGTTGCGATCTATAAAAGTAAATAATAGCTGCACTGAGTAAAAACAACGGAACTGTATTATTCCAAAGATGCTTCATACTTCCATGAATAAACGGACTTAATACAATACCTCGCAATCCTTTCAATGTCCTAGGGTATACACCATAGTCATTGAAACGAAATCCAAAACGAACTTCACTCCAATATACCAACCAAATCGAAAAGATAAATAGAAACGGAATTAGTATAACGGCAGGTGTAAATACAAAAGGATGCTGTTTTGAATTCATAGATTATTTTACATCAAATAGTCAAAAAATTAGCCAAGATTCATTTACATGAAAAATTGTCACTTTATTTACAATGTACTATTTTTACCCCATGAGTGAACCTTTAGCAGAACGCATTCGACCGAAAACATTAGAAGCCTATATCAGTCAAGAACATTTGGTTGGAGAAACTGGTGTGCTTACACGTCAAATACAACAAGGTATTATTCCTTCTCTCCTACTTTGGGGACCGCCAGGAACCGGAAAAACTACTTTGGCTAATATTATTGCAACGACTTCCGATAGACCTTTTTATACGCTTAGCGCGATTAGTTCTGGTGTAAAAGAAGTGCGCGAAGTAATTCAAAAAGCAAAGCAAGACAAAGGTTTGTTTACAACAAAAAACCCGATTCTTTTTATTGATGAAATTCACAGATTCAGCAAATCGCAACAAGATTCATTATTAGGAGCTGTCGAAAAAGGCTGGGTTACACTTATTGGAGCAACGACTGAAAATCCAAGTTTTGAAGTCATTCCTGCTTTATTGTCACGTTGTCAAGTATAT
Organism: Kordia sp.; assembly: GCF_050633145.1. GTDB lineage: Bacteria > Bacteroidota > Bacteroidia > Flavobacteriales > Flavobacteriaceae > Kordia. The sequence continues at coordinate 101,789 of NZ_JBOEFY010000002.1, forward strand.
GTATTAAATTCTTTTGGGAAAGATGATTTGGTAAAGTTATTACAACGTGCCATCAAAGAAGATACGCAACTTGCTAAGAAAAAAATAACACTCAAGGAAACGGAAGCATTATTAAAGCTTTCTGGTGGCGATGCACGAAAATTATTGAACATATTTGAATTACTCATCAATTCAGAAGACACAGAAGAAGTAAACATTACGAACGATTTGGTATTGAGTCGCGTTCAAAAAAACACCGTTTTATATGACAAAACGGGCGAACAACACTATGACATCATTTCGGCTTTCATTAAATCTATCCGCGGAAGCGATCCTAATGCCGCAGTGTATTGGTTAGCTCGAATGATTGAAGGTGGCGAAGATGTAAAGTTTATTGCACGTAGAATGCTAATTTCTGCAAGTGAAGATATCGGAATTGCGAATCCAACAGCGCTTGTAATTGCTACCAATACGTTTCAAGCTGTCTCAATTATTGGATATCCTGAAGCGCGTATCATTTTAAGTCAGTGTGCAGTTTATTTAGCTACATCTCCAAAAAGTAACGCCTCGTATATGGCGATAAAAAAGGCGCAAGCAATTGTTCGTGAAACTGGCGATTTATCCATTCCCTTGCATTTACGAAATGCACCAACAAAACTCATGAAAGATCTAGGTTATGGTGAAGATTATAAATATTCACACGATTACAATCATAACTTTGTAGCACAAGAATATCTTCCTGATGAAATTTCAAATACAAAGATATATGACCCAGCTAGTAATCCTCGTGAAAAAAGTTTGCGTGATTTCTTAAAAAATCGCTGGAAAGATAAGTATGGGTATTAAGGGGCTTAGGTATTAGGTCAAAATAATATTGCATATATCGATTAGACAAGATCCACTTCGCTATTTTGCTTTTAAAATCATTTATTCCAAACGTCACTTCGAGTGATTTTTCGAATAAAATGAAGAAAAATTGTATCGAGAAGTACTTTTAAATAAAGATGTTGTGATTATCACATTAGATCTCGATACAAAAACTCTACGAGTTTCCACTCGATCGGACGATTTTGGATTCGAAATCTATTTAATCGAAAAAGCACCTAGAATAATTAAAACTTAATATTCAACGCAGACTTTTTATTTCCGTTTCCAGATGATTTAGACAAAACCCACTTTCCGTTTTCTTTAAAGACAGTAGCATCTTGCCCTTTTACTAAATAGACATTTGGAACACCTGTTTTCAATAGAATCATCACAACTTTTGGCGAGCTATCAACTAACTGATACCCGTTTTCAATTGGTTGTGCATATAAAACAGTAGTAGCAGTTTTAGTAACAGTTTTTACCATCGGTTTTTCAGTAGTGGTTTCCTTTACTGTTTCTTCCACTACAACAACTTCTTCAACTTTTGACTCTATTACCTTTTTAGGCATTTCCTCAACAGTCACAGGTGGTGGCGGTGGTTGAACTTCTACAACTTTTTCTTCTGGTTGATACGAATAATTTTTTGCTTCTATATCTGCAAAAGCTCTTCGTAAAGCTTGATTGTATCCTTTTTCGTATGCCTTAATTTTTGAACGTCCAAAAGGAGTTTCCATGATGATTTGATTCGAACAATCGCGCAAAACAATTGCCATTTTCATTGTAAAAATATTCGACTTATTATTGATATCTGCAAACAATGCCAAGCATCTATCAGCGATCAAATCTTTTGGTAATTGTTCATTATCATATAATACTTCAAAACCTTCTTTTTTAAATAAATGACGAACCAATGTGTTCACTCGATATAGATCATGTTTACTTGAAAATTCAAATTTATATGGAATGACTACATACTTATATTTATTCAGTTCTTGTGAGAAACAAGAAAATGCAATTAAAAGAAAAACAACACTCGCTAAAAAACGTTTCATCTACTTATTTTTATCAGGTTAATTTTGTCAGATAAATTTATCACTATAACCATTAGTTGACTGCAACTAACGACAATGACACTTTACATAGACATCTAATTTTATTATTTGCCTCCAAATTAAGAATTTTATTGGAATCCACTACTTTTTCTGCATCGGAAAAATATAATTAAAGCCCAATTGCACAGAAGCATAATTGGATTTGGCGAGATTTTGATATTCCAGTAGATTATCTGCCATGATATAGAAATTTACATTTCCAATATGAGTAGACAAACCAACGCCAATATTGGTTTTTGAGAAACCATCTGCGGTATACGTAACTTTTCCGCTTAAAAAACTAAACAATTGTCTGCGATAAAATGCCGTAAGCGATAATTGTGGTCGACGCGATCGTCCAATAGCAAACAATTGCAATCCAGCTTCGTTTAAATAATCGCCATCTTCTCCAGTACAATTACATTCTTTCAACACCTTTTTTCCATATTTGTACGAAACAGAACCATTAAGTTTCGGCGAACGCCAAGAAACATAATTATTTGTAATTGTGTCCAGTTCAAATAAATCTTCAAAATTATCTGTAATCTCTTGCCAATATTCATCTGCAGTTTGTCCTGAACCGTTGTTTGGAAATAGTGGATTTACACCTTCAAATGTATATTCTCCTTTGAGTGTATAAGTTTCTACGTCTTTTGTGTGATAAATAAAACCCAAATCTTGTACACTTCCTGTCACTGTCCATTGTTCTTTTGGATGATATGTAAACCCGAAATCGAGTCCTAATCCTAAATTTCCACCAAAAAGTACACGTTTGCGCAATTCCTTGACAGCCTTTTCATTCCAATCGTTTTGTCCGTCATTATCTAAATCAATTAACGAAGCATAGCCAGAAGTTTGCAATTGCAAATCTAAATCAAACGTATGATTGTAAAAGTTATTGGTGCCTTCTGTCGTGATGAAACTTCCTTTATTATTAGTCGATTTAAAATTAAGCAGACTCGAATAGATTTTTCCACGAAAACCATAGGTCAATTTTTTATTCACTTTGGTCGTTAAACCCACATGAAAAACTGAAATTAATTCTCCTTTTGCATTCACATCTCCTAAATTAAATTCGCGTCCTATATTATTCTGATTTCCTTCGTAAGCAAGAATGGCATAATCTCTTGGATAATAAAAGTGAACATCTAATTCTTGATACAGTCCGAAAGACAAATATTTATTGGGTTCATAAGAATTTCCAAACGCAAATCCACCGCTAAAAATTTCTAATTGTTGATTGATTGTGAAGTAGTCATTTCGATCTAAATTATACACAACACGACGCAATTTTTCATTAAAATCAACACCATTATCAGCAAATAGATCATACGCTGTAACTCCAGAAGAACCTGCACTTGCATGGATATGTGATAGTAACGGAATCCCCATATGCCATTTGTAATTTACTTCTGCTCCAGGATTCAATAACAACGACTGTGGAATGTCGGTAAAGTTATAGAGTAATTGCTTGTTTTGTGCAAACGCAAAACAAGTTAAGAATAGAAATATGAAAGTGATTTTTTTCAAAAAACGGTAATTAATTATTCGTTATCTATTAAAAAGTACAAAGTAGCTTTAGAGCGCATTTTTATATTTCCAATGCTGTTTTCATCAAGTGGAATTCCTGTCGGACTCGGAAACATACTTAAAACTACTTCAAGACGTTTCGTGTTTGTAAATTGTTCTAGCAATGCATCTTCAAATACTTCTGTATGCGTTACAACAACTTCATTATTTCCATCAGGCATAATGTCAATAGCAAAAGCATGTAATACGAGATCATTTTCATCGTACATAATAACATCTGCTCTAAAATTTCGATCAATTGTGTTTGTTACTTCAAAGAAGAATTCGGCTTTTATGAGATTATCACGAAAAAACTGATCGTTAAAAACATCTAACTCTAAATCATCTCCTTCTGTCACAATGGCTGTGCCTGTAGGTTCAGAAAATTGAGATGCTTGAAAATCAAAAAAGATCAAACTTGATTCCAACACTGGCGAAATAGCAATATCTTCTGCTTGTTCAAAATCGACATCCTTTACACAGGAAGCGAGAAAGAATAAAAATAGTATAGGTACAATTCTTTGTAACATTAACGATCTAGATTTTAATTTACGGATGTGTCAATTTTGCAAATCGTTGAAGGATTTTCAATCGAATTCATTCACTAAAAAAACAATGCAAATATGACTGGATGCTGAAATGATTTCAACAAATTGAAAAGCTTTAAGACTTTTCTTCTTTATAACAACTCTCTATTAAAAAAACGACGCTTTTTGGGTTTTATTACAGAAATCTTTCAATTTCATTCAAGTGATGTACAATTGGACAGAGTAAATGTTTGTATTTTTTATCAAAATCAACTTGAATAACATTCATCTTTACTTCCAGTGCGCCTAAGATGTCTGCTTCGAAGCTATCGCCTATCATCATTGCGTTTTCAGGCGCTACATTTGCCAATTTTAATGCATGATTAAAGATTTTTGGATTCGGCTTTTTTACATCTACACTTTCCGAATCAATAATATGTTCAAAATATTCCGAAATACCAGAAGCTTTTATTTTTTTTCGTTGCACTTCCCGAAAACCATTCGTTATAATATGAAGCTTATATTTTCCATGTAAGTTTTTCAATAACGTTTCTGTATAGTCAAAAAGATGATTGAAACTTGATAAATACTGAATGTATTGTGCTGATAAAAGGTTGATTAATTCGTCTGAAGCTTCAAATTCGATTGCTTTAAATGTTTTAGCCAAACGTTGATAGCGAAGTTCTTTTTTAGAAATTTTTTCTTCTCGGTACAATCGCCAATATTCTAAATTCACAGGCACATAGACCGCTAAGAAACGTTCAAACTCTACTGGAACATCATTCTCGGAAAGTATTTTTTTGAAGGTTAAAGCGGAGTTTTTTTCAAAATCCCAAAGTGTGTGATCTAAATCAAAAAAAATATCAGTGATGTGCTGCATTGCTGTACGCTTTTAATAAATTGATATACAATTCTTTCCATTCTAAGTTGCGCTCTGAAAGAACAACATTGTGAAATACTGCCGCAAAAGTACCATTTACTTTTTGGACTTCGGTTGCCATTTTCATGATTTCGTTGGTAAAAACTTCAGCATCTAACACACCAGTATATTGCATACAAAATGGATTGACTTTTAACGGTGTTTGAATTTCCATACCGATGTCATAGAAATAAAACGGATTGCATGTTCCTGCACGAAATCCGATAGTATCGCGATAACCCATTGAATAATCTTCTGCAAACTCCAAATCAATTAAACCTCTATAAAATTGTGGAACATTGAGCATATTACAATGTTGTCGTACACGTTTTACAGGCTTGTTAATTGTTGAATTGAGTCGCTTCTTCTCTATTTTGAGTTTTTCAATTTCTGTAAACGAAGCGTACGAAGCTAACAACCCAACTTTACTATAATCGGATACGTTTTTTATTAAACGAATAAACACATTTTTATAGATTGATATGTTATGATCATTCGTGGCATAATCGCCTAGTTGAAAGAAATAATACGCTTTGGTTTTATATTTTTTATGCAGTGCGATAAATGTTTCAAAATTGTCAAATGGATCGTCTCGCATTCCTAGTAATACTGCAAAACGCTCTATGAAACGAGAAAACTTAAGTCGTACAATATCTGTTGCAAATCCACCAAGTGTTCGGAGAGTTCCTCGTTTTTTGTATGCATACGCTACAGGAATATTGATGATTGGTTTGTATAGAAATTCACGTTTTTCAGGCACAACATCAGGAAATCGTTCTAAAATAATTTTTAAAAACTTCTGACACCAAATATCAACAACTGGAATGGTGAGAAAATCATTTTTAAACGCCAAACTTTCTGCTGCTGTATAGCGCCCATGTTCATCTTTTACATATGGCAAATATTCTTCGTAACGACTTAACATGTAAAAGCTTGCTGCAAAAATATCGTATGGCACGGAACTTTTTTCGCCCGCAGGGAAAAAACACGGTGTGCTATCCCATTGCTGAATAGTAATGTCTACTTCTCCAATACCTTGTTCAAATAACAAATCGTGACTTCTCACAGAAAACTCGTCGCCAAGCGGTTGTTTTACATACGACATTTTCACTTCATTGTGCGCAATAAAGGTTTCAATTTTTGTCGTAAAATCAATAGGGATTCCTAAAACACGTGTTAGTACATGTTTGAATGTATACCGTAATCTTGGCGTAATTTTTTGGGTGTATACTAACAGCATTATAGAACTCTTTTAAACTATTTTTAGTTGCTGAGATATTGTTTTTTTAATCTAAATGTCAAATCGAGCGCAGTCGAGATCAAATAAAAGCAGTCAGTTTCCTAAGCTTCTCGATAGCTTCGCTAAGTATTTTCAATTAAAAAATATTTTAATCTCAATAATCCTCGAAGTGACAAGTAATGATTTTATTCACTTAGTAACTTCTTATATTAAACCCACATTAAAGTAAGTTTTCATCAGCGAAACTAAAATACTCTTTTTCTGTGATAATTAAATGATCTAGTACTTTTATATCTAAATTTTCCGCACCTAAGCTCAATTTCTTGGTTATAGCTTTGTCTGCCGCACTCGCTTTTAAAGTTCCTGACGGATGATTGTGCGCCAAAATAATAGCTACCGCACTAACTTCTATCGCTGTTTTAAGCACCAAACGAATATCAACCAATGTTCCTGTAATACCACCTTTACTTAATCTTATTTTTTTAAGGACTTTGTTTGAATTGTTTAAATAGATGATCCAGAATTCTTCATGTGGCAATTCGCCAATAATTGGTTGCATTATTTCAAAAACCATTCTGCTTGACGTAATTTTTTTTAACTCTACTTTGGTTTCTATTTGTCTGCGTTTGCCCAATTCTAAAGCTGCAATTATAGTGATTGCCTTGACTAAACCAACTCCTTTGAACTTTCTGAGTTGTTCTGAAGATAGTTTTCCAAGTTCGTTCAAATTCCCGCCAACGGAAGCCAAAATACGTTTGGAAAGCGACACTGCACTTTCGTCTTTACTTCCTAATCGGATTAAAATGGCAAGTAATTCAGCATCACTTAAAGCTTTTTTTCCTTTAAGTTCTAATTTTTCTCTCGGTCGATCGTCTTCTGACCAATATTTTATAGATTGTAGATGTACATAGTTTTCTTTCATTACGAATCTCAATTTCATTAAAGCTACTTTTTTTTATGATTGAACCTTGAAATGACTTCGTAAGCGTTGAAAAAAATGTATAAGCGTTATTTTTTTTGAATTATTTTCAGATGTATAACGATTGCTGTACCTTTATATCACATCTAATTTTTGTATTTATATCATTAAAAAACACCAAACATGAAATCATTATTTGACGCAGATGCTCATGAAGAAATTCAGAATCGCATTGAGAATTTAACTACTGAATCTAAAGCATCTTGGGGAAAAATGTCAGTTGGACAAATGTGTACACATTGTCAAAAACCTTTGGAACTAGCCATGGGAAATATGAACCTCAGCGGAAAGAGACCTGGTTTTATGAAACGATTGGTTTTTAAAATTTACAAACCGTTAATGTATAACGATAAAGCTTGGAGTCAAAATTTACCAACTGCACGCGATTTTATTATTCGCGATGAAAAAGATGTAATTACCGAAAAAGCAAAGTTAGCCGAATTGGTTACTTCGTTTCACGGACTTAAAGATACTACTGAGTGGCCGGCACATCCAATGTTTGGAAAATTTACACACGAACAATGGGGAAAAATGCAGTACAAACACTTACATCATCATTTAAGTCAGTTTGGCGTCTAATTAGTATGAACTATCCACCAAAACATCACCAAGAAACTAAGTTTCGTAATATTGTTGAAACGATCAAGAAGTATCCGTTGGCAACATTGATTTCTGCAAAAGACAGCAAAATTTTCACCACACATGTTCCATTAATTTATGATGCTTCTGACGGTGAATTTGGCTCGTTGATTGGACATATAGACAAGTTTAATCCGCATATTGAGTTGTTACAAGAAAACATTCCCGCGCAAACGATATTTCACGGACCCAATTGCTACATTTCTCCAAATGTGTACAGCACAACACAATTTCCCACATGGAATTACGTCAAAGTACATATTTCGGCGAAAGCCACACGAATACCTAATAATGACGATGTATTAACTTCTATTGCACACATGACTTCCACTTTGGAATCTTCTGAGCATCCATACGTATTAGACACCAAAAATCCAAGAGCGCAAACACTGGCAGATTATATTGTAGGTGTGAAGTTGGAAATTACTGCTTGGGAAGGAAAATTTAAGCTTTCGCAAGATAAGTTGCCCAAAGACACCAATCTTGCTAAAGAAGAATTGATACAAAAAAGCCGCAATGATATTACGGCTTTTATTGACGGTCTTTTAAAAAAATAACACTATATATCATTGCAAAGCATACTGTATTTTATGGCAAAAAATACAGTGTACTTTACCCTAGCAATGACTTATAAACTAAACTGATATTTATACGATTTATTGAACTTCGTAAGACACTAAACTTCTTTCGACAGTGTGCAACGAGCTATTTGCATAAGATGATGTATTAAATATAAACCCGATACCTCCAGCAAAATAATAACGGTCACGTCCATCGTGTGGCGTTGTACCTGGCGCTTCTCTCGCATATACTTCCATCCATTGACAATCAAAATCGCCTACAGTAGTTGATATCATTTCATTTCCTTCTGCCAATGCAGTGTATAAATAGAATGAATTGTTACTTTTTATTAAGAATTCTTGATTGTCATCTCTCGAGTAAAAGACTTTTCCATATTCATTTATAAGATATCCCAAAGAATCTCTGTAGTGTTTAAAATGTTCGCCATTAGGTGAACAGAAGGCTTGATTGGCTTCGTTTCCGGAAGTTCGCGTTCTAAATGTAAAAAAGGTTTCTCCATTGATTTCTTCTGTGCCAACAATTTTGACAGAATCAATAACATTGATATTTTCAAATTCAGTGGATGCGCCATTTAATCTACGTTGATGTTCATACACCCAAGAGTTTCCAACGGTTAAGGCATAAAAATTTTCTTCTGTTTCTGAAGTTGTAGTATCGTCGGTAGAACAGGAAATAAAAGATAAGACTAGACATGCTAGTATAAACGGTTTTTTCATAATTAGTTAATTTGTTTGATTGGTAAAAAAAGTAATTATGAAGTATGCGCGTTGGTTTTAGTTGGTTCGGTTAATTACTAAACGAGACTTTTTTCATTTTAGTGTATATGCTGTTTAATTAATGTAGTTATATATACAAAAAAGCCGTAATAATATTACGACTTTAATGAATGTAATTTTTAAAATAGAAGGTTCTATATTATTCTATGCTATAGGAAATTAAACGCCTTTCTATTACAGGAATTGAACTACTGGCAAACGAAATTGTTCTCCTAACTTCTCCAATACCCTCAGCATAGTGTATTTTATCAAGTGCTGGCAACAATTCTCCTCCTGGTTCCATACGTGCATATATCTCCATATACCCGCATTCAAATTCGCCTGCTTCCGCTGTGATGATTTCAGTATTTTCGCCACGCTTCGTATATACAGGATACACTGGACCGTCATACAAGAAAAATTCTTGATCGTCTTCTCTTGAAAACACCATTTTTCCGTCATGAGAGACTAAGTATCCGAGAGAATCTCTAAAGTAGTTGAAACGTTCGCCATTTTGTCCATGAATAGGATTGTTACTATCGTTCCCAGATCTGCGAATTCGATATTTATAAAATTCGTATCCATCGATCATTTCCGTAGCTACAATTTTTACAGAGTCAATAACGCCAGTTGGGTTGTATACTGCTGTCGCTTGGTTTTCTCTCTGGTATTGCTCGTACACCCAAGAGTTTCCAACGGTTAAGGCATAAAAATTTTCTTCTGGTTCAGGAATAGTATTGTCATCGTCTGAAGAACAGGAAATAAAACATAGCGCAAGACCCGCCAATAAAAGGTAATTTTTCATAATTAATCGGATTTATTGTTTTTGGTAAAAAGTAATTATGAAGTATGCGCGTTGGTTTTAATTGGTTCGGTTAATTCCTAAACGAAGCTTTTTTTATTTTAGTGTATATGTTGTTTAAATTCTTCGAAATTCAATCCGCCATAATTCCCCGAACTCATTAATAATACTGCTGTTTCAGTTAAATTTTGATTGAATAAATATTCTTTAAATGCCGCTGGATCTGTGTAAATAATTAAATCATCACGTTGAAAAGCTTCCGCTATTTGCGCTTCCGAAACTACATCTAACTGTTTAATTTTTACTGCGCTTGGCGAATAGAATACAACAGCTTTGTCTGCTGCGTCTAAAGCACCTTTGTATTCTTTTAAAAATTCGGCATTCAAACTACTATAGGTATGTAATTCCAAACAAGCAAAAACGGTTCTGTCTGTATATTGTTCTTTTACTGCTTGTGTCGTTGCTTTTACTTTACTTGGTGAATGTGCAAAGTCTTTATATACTACTGTAGAATTTTTCTCAGCTATTTTCTCCAAACGTTTGCTTGCTCCTTTAAAAGTGGAAATGGCTTCATAAAAATCTTCCTCATCTACACCAATATGTTGGCAAATCCATTTTGCTCCCGCAAGATTGTTAAGGTTATGCTTTCCAAATACTTCAATTGGCATAAAACCATCTGGAGTTTCTAGCAAAGTTTCTCCATTTTCAATAGTGTAATTTGGTGTTTTATAACTTAACTTACGAATTGGATTTTCGGAAGCTTCTACAACACGAACTACTTCTGCATCTTCTTCGTTGTAATTAATGCTTCCGCCTTTGGTGATAGAATCTACAAATATTTGAAACTGTTCTACATAATTCTCGTATGTTGGAAATACGTTTATATGATCCCACGCAATTCCGCTTAACAAAGCAATATTAGGTTTGTACAAGTGAAACTTTGGGCGACGATCAATTGGTGAAGATAAATATTCATCTCCTTCCAAAATAATAAAATCGTTTTCTTCTGTAAGATGCACCATCGTATCAAAACCTTCCAATTGCGCACCAACCATATAATCAACTTTGATTTCATGGTAATTCAACACATGCAAAATCATCGAAGTAATGGTTGTTTTTCCATGACTTCCACCAATTACAACACGTGTTTTATATTTTGATTGCTCGTATAAAAATTCAGGATACGAATAAATAGTCAAACCTAATTCTTGTGCTTTCAACAATTCGGCATTGTCAGGTTTGGCGTGCATTCCTAAAATAATAGCATCCAAATCGGTCGTGATTTTTTCAGGAAACCAACCAAAAGTTTCTGGCAACAATCCTTTTGCATCTAATCGACCTTTTGAAGGTTCAAAAATAACATCATCACTTCCTGTAATTTGGTATCCTTTGGCATGTAAAGCTAGTGCTAAGTTGTGCATTGCGCTTCCGCCAATTGCTATAAAATGTATTCGCATGTTTTGTAGAGTTCTAAAAGTGTAAAGATAAACCGCTTTTTTGGTTTTTGGGAATTTTATTAATGAAACTCCATTTTAAAAAATCTGAAAGACATATTCAAAAATTACAAGTAAACTGAACGCAATTGAACCTTAAAAACACTTACTTCTTCGCTTTTATTATTACTTAACCTCCATAGTTAAATTGTAATTTCTTACTTTTAAAGGGAAAACCAATAATAACCATTAACTCTAACCAACATGGACAACAACAAAATCAAAGTCTTTTTTGATGAAATTATCTTAGATAAATTCATACTTAACTTTATCCCTGGACTCATATTATTCTTTGTACTCAGCACATTTATTGGCATTTCTACAGGTCAAGGGCTGACCATATTTTTAATAGTAACTTCAGTTTCATGGGTTTTGGGAATTTTATTAGAAATGATTTTTTTCAAAAAAGCGTATACGGCTAAACGCGAAGGAAAAGCATTTACATCAAACGAAAATCTAAATTTATTATTTGGTAAAGTTGGAATCAGTATTCTAATTGCCTGTCTATTTTGGATTGATATAGAATCTGTTTTAAGTTATTTTGATTATAGAGGAAGTATGAACGGAACAAGAGTTTTCTTAATCATTCTAAAATTTGTGCTCTTTGTTTTAGGTGGACTTTTCTTGTATTTACACTACTTAAAAAGCAGAATAAAAGACTAATACAATATAGTATATTACACATTAAATTCAGAAAGAGTATTAGGTTACATAACTATACTTTTTCTGAATTTTTACTTCTAAAAACCTATAGATTCACTGAACAAGTTTCTTTTTGAATTCGTATCTGAACAAACGGTTGAAGTCTCTGAAATCATAATCACTTTCTTTGTAGCGCTGTATCGCGAGTTGGAATTTGAAAAACATCCTAAAAAAAGTCATAACTTTATAAAAACGAACGTATACCAGCTTTCCTATGAAATCAACAAACTATTCTAGTTTCAGCATACTCCTAGCCTACTTTTGTTGTTTTTTTGCGAATGCACAAGTAACCGTTGAAAAAAAAGATGCTACTTGGAACTTACTCGTTGATGGAAAACCATTTGAAGTAAAAGGCGCTACATTTGGTTACTCGGATGATGTTGCTAATTACGAAACCTATTTTAAAGATTTACAATCACTTGGCGTGAATACCATTCGTACGTGGGCAGCCGGAAAAAATGCTAAAAAACTTCTTGACGCTGCTGAAAAATACAATATCAAAATTATGCTTGGTATTTGGATGCGACACGGACGACCTGGTATGGAAGATGACGACAGTTTCAATTACTTAGAAGATACTGAAGGCAAAGAAGTCATGTACCAAAATGCACTAAAAGTTGTGGAAACCTATAAAAATCATTCTGCCGTTTTGACTTGGGGAATTGGAAATGAAGTCTACCTCAACATGGCTACAGACGCCGAAAAAGAAGCCTATTCAAAACTACTTGAACGAATTTGCAAAGACATTAAAAAAATAGATCAAAATCATCCGATTACTTCTACAGAAGCATGGACCTTTGGACTCGATTGGTGGCAAAAACACGTGCCTTCCATTGACATTTATGGTTTGAATAGTTATGGCGCTGGCGCAAATTTCCTTTCGGAAGAATTACTAAAAAGAAACATTGACAAACCATATATCATTACCGAATTTAATGTTACGGGCGAATGGGATATTAAAAATGTTCAAAATGGTGTCAAAGTAGAACCATCTGACGAAGAAAAATACACTACAATTGTAGATGGTTACAATAAATGGATTAAAAGTAAATCAAACTGTCTTGGCGTATATATATTTCATTATGCCAACGGAAACGATTTTATATCACCTTGGCTATTTACACATTATAATGATTTATATCGTCCAACATATTGGGCAATTCGCAAAGCATACACTGGAAAAGAACCAACGAATGCCATTCCGAAAATAGACACATTTAAACTGCTTGAAACCGCAGTACAAAGCAATACTTGGATTCCTGTAAACTTAAAGGTTACGGATGCCGAAAATGAAAATTTAGACATTCACTTCTATTACAATCAACGTACAGGAAGTCGCAAACGCAGAGATCAACTCACCAAAATAAATCACAGAGGTTCGCTTACAGATGGTTTTGAAGTTCAAGTTCCAAAAGAACACGGCGCTGTTAAAATCTATGTACATGTGCAAGACAGCTTCAATAATGTCGGAATTGCTTCTACAGGAATTGCAGTGATAGATGAAGCTGCCAAAAACAAAAAATATTTAGTTCCAAAAGTACAAGCACCTTTTTATGTGTACAAAGATGGAAACGATTTGCCATATATCCCAACAGGTTACATGGGAAACTACAAAGCCATAGCTGTAGATACTCAAAGTACTGAAGAAGTACATTCTGGAAAGTATGCTATCAAAATTGAGTATAAAGCACAAAGTGGTTGGTACGGAGTTGCCTTTGTAGATCCAAAAAATGATTGGGGAAATATCTTAGGTGGTTATGAAATAGAAGGCGCTAAAAAGTTTTCATTTTGGGCAAAATCCGATTTTGATGGTGTTTATGCAACAATTGGTTTCGGACTGATTGACAAAGACAAACCTTTTCCTGATACCGCAAAAAAATCTAAAGAAATTAAATTGACCAGCAAGTGGAAAAAATATACTTTAAAAATAAAACGTGCTGATTTAAGTTGCATTCGTTCTGGCTTGGTACTCTTTTCCAGCAGTCGCGGTTTTTCGCAAAACATTTATATTGACGAGGTTGTTTTTGAGTAAGTTTCTATGTTATTTTTTATCGTATTATGAGAAATTCCAATGAAGCAATCTGTTGTTTTTTCATATTTTTGCGACTGAAAAATTATTCAACAATAGTTAATTATGGGAAACCGTAGTATTAGGAATACACTATGTACTATCTTTATCCTAGAATAAATCTTTTCTCTAAAATTTCAAAAACTTTAAAAATATAATCAATTATGGGTTGGATATCTTCAGCTATTTTAGGTTCCATAGGATTTGCAATTGGAGGTCCTATCGGTGCCATTATCGGTGTCGGATTAGGAGCTGGACCTAGTAGAAATACAGAACAAAAACAACTTTCAAACTTAGAGCAAAAACAATATGTAACATTTATAACAATATTTTCACTAAGTGCAAAAATTGCAAAAGCAGATGGTGTGGTTTCTCAAGAAGAAATAAATACGTTAAAGCATTTAATGAAAAACGATTTAAAGTTAGATGCCGATGGACAGAATGCCGCTATTAAAATCTTTAGAGAAGCAAAATCGTCCAACAAAACATTTGAAGAAATTGCGAACGATTATTACAATGCTTTTCCATACGATAAAGAACAATTGCTAATGATTGTTGAAATATTATTCATTGTCGCTGCGGCGGATAGTGTCTATCACGCCAATGAAGAAAGAATGATAAAACGTATTTTCAACATCTTTCGTTTATCTGATGTCGAGTATTCCAACATGAAATCTTTATTTTTTGAAGAAACTGACAAATACTATAAAGTATTAAACTGCACAAAGCATGATACGCCTGAAACTATAAAAAGGAACTATCGAAAATTAGCATCAGAATATCATCCTGATAAAGTAGTTTCAAAAGGACTTCCTGAAGAGTTTGAAGCATTTGCGAAAAATAAATTTCAAGAAATCCAACTTGCATACGAGACTATAAAAAAGGAACGGAAATTTTAAAAATTGTGAGCAATCAACTCAGCCACAATTTTTCGTGAAACATGTATATCAATGAGGTTGTTTTTGAGTAGTTTTTAAAATTGACCTGTTATAAACAAAACCGAAAAGTTAGTGTATTTTTGCGCGCTATTGTTCACACAAAAAATGGTGTGAACTCTTTTAATGATTAGACTTCCCAAATGCAAAATTTAAAAACCCATTACCATCCTGAGCTAAAAGATTTAGAACATAAATCGATGTTTACAAGACTTGCTACTAGAAGTATAGCTACGCAAGGAACGAACATTTTATTACTGTATACGGAACGATATGAAGATTACAGTCTTCCCGGTGGAGGTTTAGATATAGGTGAAGATAAAATAGAAGGCATGATGCGAGAGCTTACAGAAGAAACTGGAGCCAAATCTATTAGAAACATTCAACCTTTTGGCATTTATGAAGAATATAGACCTTGGTACAAATCAGATTATGACGTTCAACACATGATTTCGTATTGCTATACCTGCGATATTGACAAAGAACTAGGTAATTCAAACTTGGAGTCTTACGAAAAAAAGAATGGCATGAAAGCGGTTTGGATTGATATTCATGAAGCCATTAAACATAATAAAAAGACCATGGCTACAAGTGAAAAAAAAGGAATGTCTATTGAACGAGAAACTTTTTTACTAGAGTTGATAGTAACGAATATGAAGTGTTGATTTGTTTTTAACAACATACTGCTGAATTTGTAAGTGATTACAGAAAATACCATTGTGTATATATAATCTTTCTTTAAAAGTGATGTTGCTTCATTCTTAATATTTTTTTGCCTTGTCTATACTGAAGTATTCAATTATTTAATACCTTTCACTTGTACTACATTCGCAACGACTAACTATAATACGACTCAAACTTCATAATCGTAATGAAATATATTTTATTATTTACAATCTGCATTACAGCAATTTCGTGTTCTGATAAAGTAACTAATGACAGTTTAGAATTACAACTCAATACATTGTTTGAAAAGGAGTTCTCCCAAGATGAACCAGGAGGTTCTATATTAGTAAAAAAAGGAAATGAAATAGCATTTTTAAAAAGTTATGGACTTGCAGATATTGTAACTAAAGAAAAGATTACCGAAAATACCATTTTCAATACAGGCTCAATTTCAAAAACATTTGTATCAAATGGAATCTTGATTCTTAATGAACGAGACTCGCTATCACTGGATGATAATCTTTATAAATATTTTAATGATTTCAAGAATAAAACGCTTGCCGAAAAAGTAACTATCAGGCACATGTTATCACATACATCTGGATTGCCCGATCTTCGAAAAGTATGGGATAACTTCGATTTTTATCTCACTGCAAAGGATAAGGGAAATTTTGCACCTTTAAAGCAAGCAGACAGTTTAAATTTTGAACCTGGAACACAACATGAATATTCAAATCCTTCGTATAATGGATTAGCATTAATAATTGAACAATTAGCAGATGAACCTTGGCAACATTTTATTGAAAACAACATATTTAAACCATCAGGAATGAAACATAGCAAAATAACTAATGGTTCTTATCCTGAATCTGGTGTTGCACATGGCTATGACAATTACTATACAGAAGGAGACAGCATTTATTACGGTTCATATTATGAGTATGATTATGGAGAATTGCCCACTTTTGCCGCTGCAGGAAATGGTGGTATCTGGTCATCTGTATTAGACCTTGCTAAATACGAAGAAGCTATTCAAAAAAACGTGTTTCTAAGTAAAAAAATGGTAGATGAATCTCGAACGGTCTTTCATCCTAAAAACTGGTCAGAAACATCAGCTCCTTTTATTGGATATAGCTGGTTCACAGGTGAACAAAATCTATTAAAAGGTCAAAGTAATTTTAAAGTTGATCTTGTTTATCATACTGGTTCTCAAGGAGGTTTTAGGGCATTTTACATTACAATACCTGAAAAAGACATTCTTTTTGTGGGACTTTTTAATAGACCATTAAAAGATTTTAAAAAGTTAGTACTAAACTCAATTACTATACTCGAGAAAAATAATTGGTTAGAAAAACACTAAAAACCAACACGCTCTAATTTAACAGAATAAACTAAAACAAATAATAAATGAGTACGTACTTTTCAAAAGAAATCAAATATCTAATTCTATTTTCAATGGTATTATTATTTAATTCTTGTGCGTTGAGACCAATAACCTCTGAATATAATTTTATAGAAACTGATTTAGAAAAAGTTGATCTTGACAAATTGGGAAATGGAACAGTTCTAATTTATAATGGAGCAGATATATTGCATAAAATTGATAATACAGCAAGACTAAATATATGGATTGATGACAAAGCTTTAGGACAAATTAGATCGAGAGAATACGTTATAATTAATCTTAAAGATGGAACGTATGAATTTAAAGCTTTACATATTGATGTTTTTAACATGAGAAGTACGCACGTTGTGGAAATTGATGCAACTACTAAAGTTATTAAAATCAAGCCAAATATTACATCTAATAGATTAATAGTAACAAATGAGTTACCGAATAAATTTGAGAAGTATACATACGCTGAAAAAAGATAAATAAAGGTAATAGCCTACTCACAATAATTCAACAACACACCAAACTTCCACACCACCCAAAATTTCCCTACCTTTCTACTCCGTATATGTAAACTCATGAAAAAACTGTTTTTCTTTCTAAGTATGCTATTAAGCATGTTGCTTCAATCGCAAAACTTAAACGACATTTTTGCCAATTGTCTGATTTCAGATACGGAAAGTAATATGGCACGTGCAAATCCGATTCATATTACGGAAATTGATGAAGCAAACAATCGCATCAAAACAAACTACACACAACTAAAAAATCTACTCGTACAAGCAACGGAAAAGCAATCGTGGTTTATCACACAAAGTGAAGAAGCGTCTACCATTGTAGAAATTTTGAAGGTGGATGTAAAAAGTGGTTGGATTACACTTGGCGAAACTTACGCAGGTGTTTTTAATATGGACGAAGGCGAAACTTTAGAATTCTTTAATCCGTTTATCAATTACAAAATCATTCAGAATAGACCTTTATTTAAAGAATATCCAACATACATCAACGACGAACAAATAAACTATATTCAAGCTGGCGGCATTATAGAAAGAGCCAAGAATGAGTATGTATTACTTACGCCTGTGGTTTTTGGCGCGCATGCAACAAGAGCAATCTATTATGCCACAAGTTCTAATTTGGAAAACTGGTCCTTTCAAGAGAAAAAAATACTCGATACGTCACAAATTCCATTCGCAAAGAAAACAGGAAATGTATTCAGTACAGGAAATCCGTTGCAATTACAAAACGGTACATATCTAGTTTTACTTGGCGTTGAACAACCAAACGGAAAGTATACGTCTGCATATATGATGCTGAACAAAAAATTAGAAATTGTACAAGCACCACAGGAAATCAAGATTCCAAATTGGCATGGAGAAACTCAGAATAGTTTTCCCTTGGCAATCACAAAACACAAAGGAGTTTACAGAGTGTTGTTTCACAGAAGAAGCAAACGATTTATTGAATCGGAAGTGCATGAAATCACCACAAAAAACATTCTAAAAGCATTCAATCAAAACAAAGGAATTATTTCATCTAAAATCATACAAAAAGCCAAAAATGAAACTGGATATGTACATGGAAAAGCTGATGATGCCAGTTATATTACCTACAAATCCAAGCTCTATATTTTATTAGGAAGCGAAGAATTGCCTTCTGAATATCTAACTTCATTCAATCGCGAATATGGTTTGCTTTCGCTTGAAAATGATGAATGGATTCACGATGAGCGTAGTCCGTTGATAGTAAACCCAATGACGATTCACAATAAATATCCTGAATACGAATGGACTTCCGATCATTTAGGCGGTTTTATTTCTCCAATATTTCATGACAATTATCTGTATTTATTTTTAACTTTCGGAACAGATAATCCTGATTACTTACTTTCGGGAATTAAAATAAAAACCAACTAACCAAAACTACCAAACATGAAAATTATCGATCTTTCCAAACCGATTCAATACAACAAAAATGATCCTTGGTTTATGAAAGTTAAAATCAAACATAAACCACATCGCAAAGCCAAATGGCTCATTCGTGTGTTGGGATTGCCTTTTAAATTATTTCCAAAAAACTTTACAGGTTGGGCAGATGATACGATTCAAAAAATGGGCGTACATTCTACCACACATATTGATGCGCCTTGGCACTACTCGCCTACTGTAAATGGTGAGAAAGCGAAAACTATTGATGAGGTTCCGCTCGATTGGTGTTATGGTGATGGAATTGTAATTGACATGAAACACAAAGCCGATTTTGATGCGATTACAGTAGAAGATATCACTGGATTTTTAGAAGAAAACAATCTAACGATTCAGCCAAATATGATTGTGTTGATTAAAACAGGAAGAGACAAATTTAACGGCACAAAAGATTTCCATAAAGTCGGTACAGGCATGAGCGCCGCGGCTACAGAATGGTTGATTGATAAAGGAATTAAAGTCATGGGAATTGATTCTTGGGGCTGGGATTTGCCATTGCCATACATGCTAAAAAAAGCCAAAGAAACTGGAAATTCTGAATTATTTTGGGAAGCACATTTAGTCGGACAACGCAAAGAATATTGCCACATGGAACAATTGGTTAACTTAGATGCATTGCCATATTCCGGATTTAAGGTTGCAGTATTTCCTTTAAAAATTGTAGGAGCTTCTGCAGCTCCAGCACGTGTAGTAGCAATGTTGGAATAAAAAGAAAAGATAGTGGATAAAGAAATGAGAGAATATTTTCTAACTAAATGCTATAACTGGTACTTAGAAGAGGAAATAATTGCGCTTAGAAGATTCAGTTTAACAGCTTATGGAGAAGAAACAACTAGAAAAAATGCTAAAGTCTCTAAAAAAATGGAAGCTAGTTATGGTTTTCAAAATGAAAAAATAAACAACATTGTCGCACTTGGTTTAGAGCATCTCCAGAATAAAATTGCAAATCGCTTGTTGAAAGAACATCCTGAATTATTGAACTTTTGTCCAAAATGCAACAGACTTGCCAGAACACCAAAAGCTAGACAATGCAGACATTGCTTTCATACATGGTTTGATGAACCTGTAAAATTTTAAATCAGATTTATGTCGTACCATCAAAAAGATTTCTTTTGGTTGAAAGCATAAAATTCACGACTTTTAATGCTTTACAAATCAATTAAGCATATTTTAATGCTTCTTCCCTCAAAAACCTGTATTAAATTCAACAGTGAATGAATAAAGAAATCAATACTTGCAAAGAATGTAAAAGTGACTACTTTACTAAAAAATCTAAAAAAGAAAACCTCTGTCCAAACTGTGCTCATTATTTGTATGGACAGAAGGAATGTAAGCATGAAATGAAAAGAGGGAAATGTTACAAATGTCATTGGGACGGAACTTTTTCTGAACGTATTACTGCATTGATAGAAAGAAATGATAAGAAGTTTAAAAATATAAACATAAGTATCATAGTTACTACTGTTATACTAATAATTTCATTGCCATTAACTATTATTGGGCTTATATATTTTGATTCTACAGTTTTGAGTCTTACAAAATATTCCTTTTCAAGAAACGTTTTGTTCTTTTTAAGTGTTTTTGGAGTGCTTGTTTCCATTCCATTTCTGATCAAAGCGAAAGCATATAAAAAACGATTACGAAAAGAAATTCCGTATTTGAATTAATCGCTTAAAATTCTTGTTTTCATAAAGAATTTTCACTCAAAGTGAAACATTAAGGCAAAAACACATACGTATACCATAAAGCACACACTAACCTAAAATTAAAAAACTATGGAAATATCTATTGCGCTCATTGTAATTGTTGTGATCGTTTTAATTGCAGTTGCTGCTACTTATAACAGTTTAATCGGTAGAAGAAATCAAGTTCAGAATGCAGAAAGTTCTATTGATGTCATGCTCAAAAAACGGTATGATCTCATTCCAAATTTGGTAGAAACGGTAAAACAATACATGAATCATGAGAAAGATTTATTAGAAAACATCACCGCGCTCAGATCAAAATTAGTCACATCTTCATTAGATAAACCCAAAAGAATTGCCTTAGAAAATGAATTATCACAAGGCTTGCAACAATTGAATATTAGTGTTGAGAATTATCCCGATTTAAAGGCAAACGAAAACTTTTTAAATCTTCAGTATAACTTAAACGAAATTGAAAGTCAACTCTCGGCATCCAGAAGAGCGTACAATGCTTCTGTATTGGATTATAATAACGGATTGGATAAATTCCCTTCAAATATCATTGCCAATGCTTTCAATTTTAGAAGAGAAGAGTTTTTTGATGTATATCCTGAAGAAAGAAGCAATCCAAACGTGAAAAACTTATTTGATAGCGAATGATTTCTGAAGAAGTTAAAAATAAATATGAAGGCATCCTTGCCATTTTTAAAGCTACCAAAAAAGATATTTTCGCGAGGTCTAAAAAAAACTGGAAAAACGCATTTTACGCATATCTTGGTCTTGTCGTATTAGCATTGTTATTATTTTCTTTTGGTGTTATTAAACTAAAAGGTTCTGCCATACTCATACTATTTATTGTGCCTGCCATTGTTTTTATAATTCCTGCAATTATTTCTTCTACGCTCAAAGGGAAATGGGTTCAAAAATATAAAGATGAAGTACTGAAACCTATTGTAGAAGCTCAGTTTCCAGGGATTATATATGAAGACAGACAGCATATTTCTGAAAGAATGTTCAATGCAAGTAATATTTTCTCAAATCCTGATCGGTTTAAAGGTGAAGACTTATTCAGCGGAAAACTAGAAGCTACTGCCTTTACTTTTTCTGAAGTTCATGCCGAAGAAAAACACGAAAGTAAAGACAAAGATGGAAATACAACTACTTCATATAGCACTATTTTTAAAGGCCTTTTTTTAATTGCCGATTTCAACAAGGAAATTCAAAACGAAACCTATGTGTATTCTTCTGGCGGAAAATGGTTTTCACGATTCAAACGTGTACGACTCGAAGATCCAGTCTTTGAAGATCGATTCAATGTATACAGTGACGATCAAGTGGAAGCAAGATATGTTCTCACTCCTAAGATTATGAACAGAATTGTAGAACTCGAAGATCGATTTGGCGCAAACTTATATCTATCCTTTAGAGGATACAATGTATATATTGCTATCAGCGAATCGTACGATATGTTTGAAGCTAGTATTCATGATGAGGTAAACTTCAATCAAATTGAACGCTTTCTTGCAGAAGTCAATAGCATTTTAGCCATCATCAATGATTTGGATTTGAATCTGCGAATTTGGACGAAACGATGATTTAATCAAAGAAAAATCATTGAATTACATCTTCAAAATTGTTTATTTTTGGTAGAAAGAATAAAAATTACGAATTTTAATAAAAAAATAAGATGGCTACGCTGAATGAAATTAAAAACAAGTTAATTGATCAAATTCTTATTACAAAGAATGAAAAATTACTGTCTGCCATAGAAAATATATTTAGTGCTACTGCTACAGAAGAAAAACTAGTGTTGGATTCGTATCAAGTTGAAATGTTACTGATGAGTGAAAAAGATATCAAAGAAGGCAGACTAATTTCTGAATCCGATTTAGAAGAAGAAGATTCTGAATGGATGAATTAAAAATATTTTGGACACTTTCCGCAAAAATGCAAAGGAATCACATTTTTGAATACTGGAATGAAAGGAATCAAAACAAATCATATTCAAGAAAACTAAATCTTTCAATAAGAGAACGCACCAAGCTTCTTAAAACTCAACCAAAAATTGGCAAAAAGACTCATTTTAAAAATACGAGAGTTATTTCGCTAAAACATTACTCCATCATCTATAAAATAGAACAGTCTCAAATTATTATTCTAGCTTTTTGGGATAATCGACAAGACTCAAAAAAATTATTTGATTTCTTAAAGAAAATCTAAAAAATTACATCTCCAAAACCTTCGCTTTATGCTCCGTAAAAGGATCTAATTTATCTTTCGCTAAGGCTTTATTAATCCATTCCAGTGCTTTTTGTTTGTCGCCTCTATGCTTAAAAATTTGTGACAAACGGTAATATGCCCAAGACACAGGAACACCATCTTTAGACGTATAATTTGTAATGTATAAATACAAACACTTCTCCCCTTTTTCGAGTTGAAGATTATAATCGGCAGCAACTTTTCCAATTTGATAATGCATGGCATTTCGTTGGTGTTTTTTATGCGATTTTTCAATGTTTGCAATTGCTTTTAAAGGCTGATCGTTCTTTTCATATAAGTTGGTTAACTTATCATAACAAGTCATAGAACCACCAACTTTAATTGCCTTTTTATAATATTCTTCTGCCTTTTTTGGTTCGTCATCGTATTCGTAAATATATCCTTTTGCCAAATACCCGTCTACTTTAGAAAGGTTTTCCAATTCATTGGCGTATTTCATTGACTTCTTATAGCTTCCACCAACAATTCCAGGCAACTGCATATACAATTCTACCATTGCCCAACGAACATCAATATGTGTCGGATCGAGTTCAGCAGCACGCTTAAAAGCTCTTTTTACATCGCCAATTATACCCAAAGCTCTAAACTTATTTACTTCCAAAGCTTTCATTCCTTTTGCACCACCATATTTATAATGATAATTCGCATTATAATCGTCCATCTCAACCAACGTCTCATAGTTTTCAATGGCTTCATCCCATTTCTTCTGATATCCGTACGAATCGCCCAAAAGTTCAAGCAATTGACGATCATTTGGTGATTTTGCAACAGCATCTTTTAAAATAGTTTCGGCTTGACTGTATTGTTTGCTCTCTAATAATTGTGCTGCTCTTTCTGCTGTTGTTTGACTCATTAACAACATCGGAATACATAAAAGGACTAAAAAATAATGCTTCATTTGTGTGTAATTTTAATAACTAGTATCAGTTATTGTTTCAAAGATACTATTTCATCTGCATTTGTTAAACAAAATATATAAAGCTTTGTTCATCAATTTCGCTTCTTACTTACTATATTAAAAAAAATAAATAGTATTAACTTTTACTTTTTGGAATACTCTTTGTTTTTATATTGAATAAAACCGTTTTGTTTTGTAAAAATTCTTACTTTACATACGTAAAAACCTCTTTTGAAGTTTTATGTAAAGACAACGAAAAAATAGATTTTACATTGTGAACAAATTTAAAACCGAATGAAAAACGTCCTCGCTATATTTATGATCGTATTATTTAGTCAATTTTCAAACGCTCAAGAAAAGTATTCCAAATTATGGAAAGAAGTTGCAACTCTTGAAAAGAAAGGATTGACCAAATCAGCTTTTGAAAAAGCTTCGGAAATTTATAAAATTGCCAAGCGTGATCAAAACAATCCGCAAATTATCAAAGCATTTCTGCACAAAGCAAACTATCAATTAACTTTAGAAGAAAATGCAGAATTGACGATTGTCAATGAACTCAAAGCAGAAATAGCCTCGCAATCATTTCCTTCTAAAAATATTTTAGAAAGTATTCTAGGTCAGTTGTATTGGCAATATTTTAAATCGAATCGTTATAAATTTTACAATCGTACCGAAACAGCCAAAAAAGTAGATGCGAATGATTTTAGAACTTGGGATTTAAACACTTTGTTCAAAGAAATATTTACACATTTAGATGCTTCTCTTGAAAATGCAGGTCAATTGCAAGACATTAATTTAAAAGAGTTTAATGAAATTCTAAGAACACAAGAAGGTTCAAAAACCTTTCGCCCAACCGTGTATGACTTTTTAGCGCACAATGCCTTAGAATTTTACAAATCGCCAGAACATAGCATTACCAAACCTAGTGAGAATTTTGAAATTGACGATGAAGAATATTTATGTGGCGCGAAACTGTTTTCAGAATTGAATTTGACAACAAAAGATATGCTTTCGCAAGAATTTAAAGCACTTCAAATTTATCAAAACTTAATTCGTTTTCACTTAAATGATGCATCTCCAGAAGCATTAATCAATGTAAATATTGAGCGTTTAAAATTCATACAACAAAATGCAACTTTTGATGCGTCGAAACAAAAACTTATTGAAGCGTATCAGAATGAAAAAACAACGCATGCATCACATCCATACTCGAGAATGTACGATGCTAAAACTGCTCAATTACACAAAGAATTTGGTGATACATACAATTCAAATACTCCAGAAAAGCATCAATGGGAATACAAAAAAGCAATTGAATTATGTGAAAGTGTAATTTCAAAATTCCCAAAAAGTAAAGCTGCAAAAAAATGCAATGTAATTAAAGCGACAATTCTAGAAAAAGAGTTTTCTATTGCAACAGAAGAATTAATTCCAATTGCGAAGTACTCAAGAATGTCAATCAACTATAAAAATGTTGACAAGCTCTATTTTTCAGTTCATAAAATTAAGCACAATCAATTAGATGCTTACAAGAAATTATACAAGAATGAACAACGCATCAATTTCATCAACAAATTGACTGCTAACGAAACATGGAACGCAACTTTACCAACGGAAAATGATTACCAATCTCATACGACCGAAATTGCTATTCCGCCATTACAAAATGGGTTTTACATCATTACAGCTTCAAATACTGAAAAGTTGAATCCTAAATTTATCGCAACCGATTTATTACAAGTAACAAATGTTGCCATTACACATAAAAAAACACCGTCTAAATACATTTTCCAACTAACAGATAGAAATGACGGAAAACCTATTGCAAATCAAGCAATAAATATCACATACAAAATAGGATACAGAGGAAAAACAGGGCAACAAACGCTTACTACAAATGATAGGGGAAATGCTATATTAGATGGAAAACAAAATGGGCGTATTCATAATTTGAACATTGAGGTTCCAAAAGAAAATGATGCCGCATATTTTAGTAATTTCAATTTCTATCCACGCAATGTTGTAGAAGATACTGATCCGAAAAGAACGCTCTTTCTATTTACAGACAGAAGCATTTACAGACCTTCTCAAATGGTCTATTTCAAAGGAATCTTTGTGCGTAGAGAAGGAAAGCGATCAACGATTGTTAGCAGTCAAAAAGTAACACTTACATTCCGCGATGCTAATTATCAAGAAGTAAGCACAGTAGACTTACTAACAAACGAATACGGTTCGGTTAAAGGTGAATTTGCAATTCCAAACAATGGCTTAACAGGAAACTTTTCTATTCATGCTTCAGTTGGTAGAGATCAACTTGGAAGCACCAATTTTTCTGTAGAAGAATACAAACGTCCAAAATTCGAAGCGGAGTTTTTACCAATTACAGAAACGTTTTCAGTGAATGATTCTGTAGTTGCCAAAGGAAACGCCAAAGCATTTGCAGGAAGTAACATTTCTGATGCAAAAGTGGCATATTCGGTAAAACGTACACCACGCTATCCACATTGGGTATATTGGAGAAGTCCGTATATAAACACAGCTTCACAACAAATTACAAGCGGAGAAACAACGACAGATGCAGCTGGGAATTTTGAAATTACTTTTAAAGCCATTCCTGATGCAAGCGCAGATAAGAAACTATTGCCTGTATTTGATTATGAAATTACAGCAGACATTACCGATATCAACGGAGAAACGCGCAGTACCTCAACAATTGTACATGTAGGATATCATAGTTTAAAAGCAAACATTGTCATTGCTCCAAAACTAGAAGCAACAAAGCGTGACTATAAAGTAGAAATCATCACAAAAAATTTAAACGGTGAAAAAGTTCCTGCAAAAGGAAAAATTACCATTCATAAATTACAAGCACCAGATCGTGTATTGCGTGTACGTCCTTTTAAAGTGCCAGATTATAATTCAATTTCTGAAACTGAGTTTAAAAAACTATTTCCACACGATGCCTATTCTAAAGAAGAATTAAAATATCAAACATGGAAAAAAGGCAAAAACGTATTTGAGGAAACGTTTGACACTGGAAAAGAAAGCAAACTAGATTTAGGAAAAATAAAACGTTGGGAATCTGGAAAATATGTAGTTGAAATAATCTCTACAGATGCCAATGGTTTTGAAATCAAAGATATTGCTTATACAGATGTTTGGAATGCAAAGGATAAAGTAACAGCAGACAATAAATTGCTTGAAGTTTATGCTGATAAAAAAGCATATTTACCAGGTGAAGAAGTAGTACTTACAATTAATTCGGGTACACCAATACTTAATGTTACTATCGATATTGAAAAAGGAAAACAGATTGTAAAATCGTATCAAGTTTCTTTGAAAGATGGAAAACAAACCATTCGAATTCCTGTAGATAAAAAAGATGAAGGCGGATTTACAATTCACTGTTCAGGAACTATTTTTAATAGTTACGTAGCAATACAAGTGCCTATTGTTGTAAAATATCCACCTTCGGAATTAACAATAGAAACCACAACATTTAGAGACAAATTAAAACCTGCACAAGAAGAAACATGGAGTTTCCACATCAAAGGTCCAAAAGGAGAAAAAGTTGCCACAGAATTGCTTTCTAGCATGTATGATGCTTCTTTAGATGAATTTAGTAGACATAAATGGGGTTTTAACCCAATACACAAACCTCAATATTATAGCTATATTACTATCAATGCTGGTAGAAGTTTTAATATTACGCGTTTTGGAGATCATTTCGACAACAACAAAAACTACAGTTACTCCTCACAATTCTATGATAGTTTGGATTGGTTTGGTTTGTATTTTCATAACTCTAGAAGATTTAGAAAAAAAGGCATGGCGTTAGAGTCTGTTAGTATGTCAGAAAAACGAATGGCTGCACCAGTTGCAATGAAAATGGTTGAAGTTGAAGAGGATGCTGAATATGATTCTATTGGTCTAGCAGGAAATTCTGAATTAAAATATGGAAGAGGAGATCAAAATGCAAATTACAAAGATGGCGATGCTTCTTCTGCTAAAGAATATGAATTATTCGAAGAAGGAAAAACAGAAACAGTTGTTCCACGAAAGAATTTGCAGGAAACTGCCTTTTTCTTTCCGCAATTACAAACCGATAGTGAAGGCAATGTTTCATTTACATTTACCACGCCAGAAGCATTGACAAAGTGGAATGTACAATTGTTAGCACATACCAAAAACCTCAATTCTGCAACAAAAACACTAACGACAGTCACACAAAAAGAATTGATGGTATTGCCAAATGCACCGCGTTTTTTACGTGAAGGTGACAAAGTAATCATCAGTAGTAAAATATCGAATCTTTCTGAAAAGAACCTAAACGGACAAGCTACGTTACAACTCGTAAACCCTATTAACGGAACTAGCCTAGACGCTGTTTTATTTGATAGCGTAAGTACTCCGTCACAAGGATTTTCGGTAGATGCAAACGGAAATACACAGGTTTCATGGACATTAGAAATCCCTGAAGGTTTACAAGCAGTACAATATACTGTTATTGCAAAAGCAGGCGAATTTAGCGATGGTGAACAAAACGCATTGCCAGTATTATCAAATAGAATGTTGGTAACGGAAACCTTACCAATGTGGATTCGTTCTAACGAAACTAAGACGTTTACCTTAGATAAATTAGCGAATACAAATTCAAGTACATTAAAACATCACAAACTGAGTTTGGAAATGACGTCCAATCCTGCGTGGTATGCAGTACAAGCGTTGCCGTATTTAATGGAATATCCGTATGAATGTTCGGAACAGACATTTTCACGTTATTACGCAAATGCCTTGGCGAGTCATATCGCGAATAGCAATCCTAGAATTCAAGAGGTGTTCAATCAATGGAAATCTTCAGATGCTCTGTTGAGTAATTTAGAGAAGAATCAGGAATTAAAATCATTGATTTTACAAGAAACGCCTTGGGTTCGTGATGCACAATCGGAAACGGAGCAGAAAAAACGTATTGCGTTATTATTCGATCTCAATCGTATGAGAAATGAAGAAATACGCACGTTCCAAAAGTTGAAGCAAATGCAATTGCCATCTGGCGGATTCCCTTGGTTTTCTGGCGGACGCCAAAATAGATTCATCACACAACATATTATGACAGGTTTTGGTCATTTGAGAAAGCTTGGCGTAAATGTAAAAGAAGATAATGACACACAAAAACTCGTGCAAAAAGCGGTACTGTATTTAGATCAAGAGTTTGTTCAAGAATATAAAAACATCAAGAAGTATAATAAAAAGGCAGATTTATCGAAAGATCATTTGTCGTATTCGCAACTGCATTATTTGTACATGCGTAGTTTCTTTGATGAAATCCAACTCTCAAAAGAAGCACAAGGAATTAGAGATTATTATTTAGGTCAAATTAAGAAATATTGGTTAAAACGTAGTTTGTATTCTAAAGGTTTAATGGCGTTGATTTCGCACCGAATGGATCATCCAAAAACGGCAACTGCCATTTTACGTTCGTTACAAGAAAATAGTATTACGAGTGAAGAATTGGGTATGTACTGGAAAGCAAATACATCTTCTTGGTATTGGTATCAAGCGCCAATTGAAACACAAGCTTTATTGATTGAAGCCTTTGCCGAAATTTCTAATGATGTCACTACTGTAGATAATTTAAAGATTTGGCTGCTGAAGCACAAACAAACCAATCGTTGGTCTACAACCAAAGCAACGTCAGATGCTGTATACGCGCTTTTATTGCAAGGAAGCGACTGGCTTTCGGTAACGGACATGGTTGATGTTACAATAGGCAATCAGAAAATTACGCCTGAAACCTTAGAGAATGTAAAAGTAGAAGCTGGTACAGGCTACTTTAAAACTTCGTGGAACGGAAACGAGGTAACTCCAGAAATGGCAAAAGTTACCATCACTAAAAAAGGAAAAGGTATTGCTTGGGGCGGATTGTACTGGCAATATTTTGAAGATTTAGATAAAATTACCACGGCAGAAACCTCGTTAAAATTGAGCAAGAAGCTATTCAAACGTACGTATGATGATACCGGAGAAGTAATTACGGAAATTGATGAAAACACAAAACTTGAATTGGGCGATTTGGTGCGTGTTCGAATCGAATTACGAAACGACAGACCAATGGAGTTTGTCCATTTAAAAGACATGCGCGCGGCAGGTTTTGAACCTATCAATGTATTGTCGCAATACAAATGGCAAGATGGTTTGGGTTATTACGAAAGCACCAAAGATGCAAGTACAAACTTCTTCTTTGACTATTTACCAAAAGGAATTTTTGTGTTTGAATACGATTTACGTGTAAATAACGCTGGGAATTTCTCTAACGGAATTTCTACCATTCAAAGCATGTACGCACCAGAATTCAGCAGTCATAGTGAAGGTGTGAGAGTGAATGTGGATTAATTAGTGATTGAAGATTTACGATTGTTGATTGTTGATTGTTGATTGTTGATTGTTGATTGTTGATTGTTGATTGTTGATTAATAAAATATCATTTTTAAAAATAAAAAGACGCTTGTAGTATCTAAGTAATTAGGATACTACAAGCGTCTTCCTCTTCATGTAACCCAAAACAAACTGATTTTCAATTAGTTCCTCTTTCGCGAATACTACTCACTACCAACAAACAAGCGAAACTACCTACATAATCATGTTGATACACCTGTATTTCACATTGGTTAATACTACGCTGAATCAATACTTTATAAAGTTGCAATTTTACAATATCAATAACCCACCTATTATTTATTAATCATTTAAAAACAAATCATTATGACAAGTTCAACTTTAATTTTAGACCAAGGGACTAATGGAACAGCACAAGTAAGACCAAGCAAATATCCTTCACAAGTTTTGCTTAGTTTCGAACCACAAGGAGACGCGCAAGTGTATTATGGTGTTAACGGACAACAGCCTACAATTCCTTTACATCCTGGTCAAACTCCAGTTCTTATAGAATTTAACACTTTACAATTACAATACAGAATTTCACAAGGGCAAACAAAACTTCAATGGGATGTAGAATAAAAAGCAACAACCATTTTATAACAAAAAGCTATTTCTAAAAATTAGGAATAGCTTCTTTTTTTTGTTTTTAATTTGACAATGAAAAGTTTCATTACCACATTACAAGAAAAAAAATCTAAAAAGCGCTTTAGCGCGGTCTAAAAGCGAAGCGGTCTAAGAGATTCCCGTGTAAACGGGAACGAGTCTAACAGCGAAAGCAATCTAATTTCAATTCCAGTATAAACACTTACATTCTGCGCAAAATACGGTTTTTACAGATTCCGCAATTGCACGCTTACCTCCTGTTTTAAAAAGTTTCAATTTTACATCAATCAATTATTAATCATTTTAAAACAAATAGTATGAGTATTTCAACCTTAATTTTAGATCCAGGAACTAATGGTGGTGCACAAATTTCACCAGATCGTTTTCCTGCAAATGTTAGATTGACATTTAGTCCACAAGAGCGTGCGGAACTTTTTTATGGAGTTAATGGACAACGTCCAACAATTCCTGTAAAACCCGGACAAACAGTAGATATTCCTATTACTGTCAATTCTTTGCAATTACAGTATAGAGTTGTGAGTGGACAGGCAAAAATTGCATGGGAATTGTAATTTATAATTCTTTAAAAAAAAGCTTATAAGATGAAGCTGTTTCTATACAGTAGGAATAGCTTTGTTTTTTACGGCAACTTGATAATTTGTCGTTGTTTTAACATAGTTTCACCAGCAACGCCACCGTATATTCTTTTAGTTATGTAAAAGTTAGTATTTTCTTTTTGGAAAGATGGTGTTAGTTTTCTGTCTTGTGTTAAATTGTCAAAACTTGCAAAACTTTCGGAAACCGCTAAAATTTCGGGCAATAAGACTTCTCCTTTATAAAAATGTATAAAATACCAATGCCGATCGCCATCGAGAAAATCCATTTTATCTTCAAGATTTTTCCCTAAATGAATTCCATCATCATGATCTATTTGATGAAATTTAAAACAGGCATATTCTTCATGATTACTGTCAGAATGAATTTCCATACGATCCCATTCAAAGCAATTGACAATCTCAGCAAAATTTAGGTTGCTTGTTGTTTTGTCTTTAATGATTTTTGTAGCATTCTGAAAACACGAAGCTGCTAAAGATTCCGTTTCAGGACAACTATTGCAGCTTACACATACAATACATAATACAATAAGTATTCTTTTCATGAAGTAATTTTTTAACGTTGTAAAAATAACGTTCATTATGGATAAATATGCTAATAATGCTCTAATTCTCGTATTTCTACAAAAGTACGACCATCGTCCAATTTTTCTGTTCGCTCAATCCAATGTCCGTGACTGTCAAATTTATAATTTATATAATTAGACACTACGATTATTTTTTCTTTACCCTCATAATAAATAGTAATCACTTTGAGGTCATATCCATCTTTTTTTAGTGCTTCTATATCTTGTGTTTTTCTATTTTTCTCATACACTATCAATGATTCTTTTCTACAATCAGTAGATGTATATTCTATTCGGGTACCAGATGCGCTCTCTAATTCAAGATAAAGATATCTTCTTGGGTCTTTTTGACGTTTGATTACAAATAGCGTGTCTATAGAACTTGAATCTAACTCACCTTCTGTGTAATTACCTTGATCTAAATTTGTGACTATGGAGTACTGTAGTGCATCCTTATGATATACATGTTCATATACTTTTTTTGCCTCACTATGTTCTGCTCTTATAGGATACCCTTCTTCATTATATTCTGTCAACCTATAGTTTTCTGGTTCGTATTCAACATACTCTTTTGACGTCTTAACACCTTTATCTGGATAACAGATATCTATAGGTTCTGTTTCGGTTGTACAACTTAGTAAGCAGCAAATTATACATAAGCTGAGGTATTTCATTGACTTTGTATTTTAGTATTTTTTAAATGCAATTCTAGAATTTCGATCATTGTTGAATTGTATATGGGAAATAGGAGTTCGTTTCTCTCCTATTTGTTCTCGAAAATCATTTATTTCAAAAGTATATTTCAATGTAAATTTACAATTACACGAACACTCTCTCCCAAAAGCTTGATAAACTATATTTAATGTAGATGTATTTACAAGTTCAGCTTCACACAAAAATTCAGAACAACAATTTTCAACTACGCTAAATTCGATTGTAAATGTATTATCTTTAAAACTAATTGATTTGATTTTTTTGTCATCATTTGGATCTTGCGTTCCATCACCAGATTCTTCACAAGGCGACACTTGAACCTTTTGTAAAAAATATCCATCATATCGTAAATATCGAAGTTTGACACTCTCACTAAATACTTGACTTCCCTTTGGAGCTAAAACTTCAAAACCATCCATAGCGTTAGAAACGATACGTGCAGTATCTATTACTATAGCTTCTTGTGGCTTTTTAGTTTCTGGTTCTGTCATTTTTTTTACGTTCGATTCACAACTGAACAAACAACATATAACAACTAAATATAAAATGCTTTTCATATAATAAATACTAGTTTATTCATAATATTCTATCTCAAAAACAGTTTCTCTATGCAGTAATTTTTCTCCTCCATTGTAATAAGATGATCGTATGGAACTTGGATTTCCTTTTTCATCATACAAATATTCGTATTCAACATCAAGTGAAACCAAATTCCCTCTTTGATAAAATACCAGCGTTCCTGTAACTAAATGCATACGATCATTTGTATCGTAGATTACTGTATAAGTTTCTTTTTCTTCTCCTTTTGTTCTATGATACGAAGTAATTTTGTTTGTTTTTGAATATTGAAATGTTCCTGTTTGAATACTGTCATTCGTTTCTACGCGAGGAAATTCTTCATATTTCTGTTTATCTATCGGAACATTCGCTTCGTAATAATCAAACAAATAACGTTTGTAAACTGTTTGAAACTTCTCTAATTGTTGATTGGCATTATAGGTATACGACTTTTTGTAAATATCTATGACTTCTCCGAATTTATCATAGACTATTTTTCGAGCAGGCAAGTCATTTATAAAATGTATTTTCTCAAATGCTCTATCTTCAAAATCCGAACGCATATATACGACAGAATCATCATTTTCGTTGTATTCTTCTAAAATTAAACTCTCTGAACTCCGTATAGATAGTAAACGATTTTTAGCATCATAGGCATACGAAATGCTATCGTTATTATTGAAGAAAGCTTGCAAACGATCATTGACATAGACATAATAGTCATCTCCTTTTTGATCGCCAGCATAATAGACATCTTCAGGCAAATCTTCTTTAATCATTTTTATAGTAGTTTCACCTTCCTTTTTAATTTCAGCTTTCGGTGCTACTAAATGATTTATGACTTCTTTAGAATCTTCAATTCCGAACAAATACGAACGTTTTACTGTTTTTTCAAGTTGCTTTTTCTTGTTTAAAAATAAACTCGTTTTTTCCAACGTAACTACATCGATGCCTTGCTCGTATTCTCTGAAGGTGCGGACTACTTTTTTTACTTTTCCAGTAAACTTCGTAGGATCAGAAATTTTCTCATTATCTAGATATGAATAAAATGTTTCTTCAGGAGAAGCAAGTGTTGGTTTGGGAAATTCCTGCGCGTGTACTTTCGCGAAAGCAAAAACAAGACAAAGAATCAATTTAATATGCATGAAAAGTATATTTTATGTCACTAAAGTTACTACAATAGTCTAAGAGTCAAAAAATAAAATACACACAAGTCAGTTTACTAACTCATAAAGCGCGTTCCCTAAACCATTATTGTATCTTTAAAACGGTTTCTTGTTATTTGTAATACCAACTGAATTAATAGATTCTATGCGAAAAATATACGTACTCAGCCTTTTTACATTTTTATGTGTACAACTAAGTGTTGCGCAATTTGATTATGATAAGAAATGGAAAAAAGTAGAAGATTTAGAACTTGAAGGGAAATTTGCTTCTGCCCAAAAAGTAGTAGAGCGTATTTACAAAGAAGCAAATGCAACACAACAAACAGAACAAATTGTAAAAAGTTTTATTTATCGTGCTAAGTTTGCTTTATTCCTTACGGAAGATTCGGAAGTTGCCGTATTGCAAAGTCTTCGTGCAGAAATTGATCAGCAAGCGTTTCCTGCAAATGCTATTTTAGAAAACATGTATGCGCGTTTGTTAACCCAGTATGCACGAAAGTATCAATATAAAATTAGTTCGCGTTCGGAAGTCGTTTCAGAAACAATTCCAAGTGATGTTAGTTTGTGGGATATTAAAACGTTTGTTACCGAAATTCACAAGCACTTTCAGCATTCTATTGCGCGTGAAGATGAATTATTACAACTTCCTGTAGAAAAGTATATGACGCTTTTAGAAGGGAAACCAACCATGAAAATATACCGTGCTAGTTTATATGAAATTTTAGCACACAACGCACTCAATTTTTACAAAACTGATATTCCATACGCATACAAAAGTGATGAAAGTTATACAATTTCTGCTAAAGACTTTTCATTAACAGAAGCTTTTACGCAACGAATTTTTGAGGTAAATACCGAACAAGTATTTGCCATGAATAATACACTCCGACTGTTTCAAAAATTGGATAAAATTGCACTAAAAAACACGAATGCACATGTAGATATTGTATTGCAGCGCTTTCTTTTTTTATATGCACAAATACTTACAGAACCTAGAGGAAATGCATATTATATTGATGCACTGAAACAATTAGCAAAGAAATATCAAGCCAATCCGCTTGAAGCATTGATTAACTTTCAACTCGCCAGTCATTATTTAGACATTTCAGAACTTTATCATTACAATTCTTATGAAAAACCTAAAGAATTGCGTACAAAAGCCATAGCACTTACCAAAGAAATGACGTCTAAATATCCAAACTCCGAAGGCGGAATTAAATGTGAATTGCTTCAAAAAAAGATTGAACAAAAAAGTATTCATTTCACTACTGAACAATTTAGCATTCCAAACAAACCTACGCTGGCAAGCGTGAAAATCAAAAATGTAGATACCTTATTTTTAAAAGCGTATCGCATTCCACACACATTTCTGGAAGATAAAAATTATGCCACGCGCGATTCTTTGATTGGAAATTTTATCAAAAACAAAAAAGCGGTACTCAGCAAAAGTTATCATACCAATATTCCAAAAGATTATTACGAACACATTACCGAAATTGCAATTCCTGCACTTCCAAAAGGCAAGTATTTAATTGTACTTTCTGACAATGCCAAAGGAAATACTGCTACAGGTGTTTTTTCGTTTAACTTCATTCAAAAAACAAATCTTTCAGAAATCATTACAGAGTTCAAAGACAAACAAGTACATACTATTTTAAATCGTGCTACAGGAAAACCTGTGTACAAGGCACGTATTAAAATTTCAGATAAAAAAAGACTCATTAATCAAATTGAACGCACCAATATTTATGGACAAGCAACCATCAATAAACGTTCGAGCTACAGAACTATTAAAAAGTTTATCATTCATGAAGGTGATACACTATATACTGCGGCAGTTTCGCTAAATAAAAAATATAGAAAGAAAGACGATGAAGAAGAATCCTATTGGGAAGCCAAACCGTTTGTGTTTACTGATAGAGCTATTTATAGACCTGGACAAACCGTTCATTTTAAAACGGTGGTCATTCAACAAAAAAACGGAGTCAGTTCTGTTGTACCAAATGTATTTTGCGAAATTGAAATCGATTCCGATGATAGTGAAATTAAACTACTCCGATTAAAAACAAACGAATTTGGCTCGTTTAGCGGTTCATTCAAAATTCCTAAAAATAGTCCTACAGGCGACTTTACGATTAGAGTTGATGAAGACTTGGATTATGAAGAGGATGATCATCCATTTTGGGATTTTATAGATCAATTTCATTATACAGAACACACGTTTAAAGTAGAAGAATACAAACGTCCGCGATTTGAAGTTACGGTAGACGCCATGAACAATAATATTTCATTTAACGACACTATAAAAGTAACAGGAAATGCAAAAGCCTTGCTAGGAAGTGCCGTGACCAATGCAAAAGTTGCCTACAAAATATCTCGCTATGCCAATATGTATAAATATGGCAATGAAGATAAAACAAAAGTTATTGCAGAAGCCGTAACCACTACAGATGAAAAAGGAAACTTTAGCATTCCGTTTGTTGCAACACTTGATTCCAAAAGCGATCTAAAAAATATGTACGCTTATGAA
Source organism: Kordia sp. (assembly GCF_050633145.1). Classification (GTDB taxonomy): domain Bacteria; phylum Bacteroidota; class Bacteroidia; order Flavobacteriales; family Flavobacteriaceae; genus Kordia. The sequence goes on from NZ_JBOEFY010000002.1 coordinate 139,032, forward strand.
TATACGGTTTCTATAGAAGTTACTGATATTAATGGCGAAACACAAACTGCTGAAAAAATGGTAAGCGTAAGTACCAAAGGTTTTGATCTTGTGTTGAATGTTCCGCAAAAAAGTAATAAAAATCAGCCGTTAAACATTAAAATAGCTACCAAAGATTTAAACGAAATTGATGTAGCTGCAAATGGAAGTTTTAAAATATATAAACTCAAAAACTCTACACGTGTTCTCAAAAAAAGACCTTGGTCAACTCCAGAATATCACATTATTCCGAAAGAGACATTTGTACAACAATTTCCAAACATGTCATATAACTCCGCTGAAGAAGTTCTAGAAAAAGAAACGAAAGTCTCACATATAACATTCAATACTGGCGAAAAGTCAACATTTAATTTGAATACTTCTACATGGAAATCTGGTTCGTATATTATTGAAACTGTGATGTACGACGAAAAAATAAAGGACAGCGTTGCTGAATCGAAAAACTTTTTATTGATTGATCCAAAAGATCAATACTTAGCAAATAATGCACTATTTGATCATGAAATACTGAATAGCGACTTTAAGAACGATGGCTTTTTAAAACTAAAATTGGCAACCGCTTTGCGCGATGATGCACTAAATGTATTTGTACAGGCTTTTCATGAAAGCAAACAAGTTTTTTCTAGAGTTCTTACAATTGAAAAAGGCTCAGAAATTCTTGACATTCCGCTTTCCAAACAATTGACCAATGATGTTACGATTCGTATGAGTTTTGTAAAATTTAATACATTTTATAAAGACGAATTTACTTTTCATCAATATGAAGAAAAGAAATTTTTAACGGTTGAAACGGCTACTTTTCGCAACAAATTGCAACCTGGACAAAAAGAGACTTGGCGTTTTAAAATTCTCGATTTAGAGAAAAACCCAAGCAATGCAGAAGTGTTAGCGTCTATGTATGACGAATCGTTAGATCAATTTCAACCACATAATTGGGACGTAAATTTTGATCGCTTCCACGGAAAATACTATTCAACTCCACAAACAAACTCAACAGGTTTTAACACTAAAAGATCGCACGAAGTATACAATTTGAACAATTACTTCAAAATTCCAATATTCAAAAAACACTTAAAGTTCAAATGGTTTGGGTTAAGTTTTAGAAACTTTACAAACACTAATAATCAATACCTTGGCGAAATAAAGAGGCAACGAAAATATAAAAACAAAACGGTATACACAGGAAGTATTTCTGGATACGTTGTAGATGATAATGGCATCCCGCTACCTGGCGCTTCAGTACTTATAAAAGGAACTGAAATAGGAACTACTACCGATTTTGATGGTTTATACAGCCTTGATGCAACTCCCGAAGATGTGTTGGTAATTAGTTATGTAGGTTTCAGTTCCGAAGAAATAAAAGTTGGCAACCAAAAAGCAGTCAGTGCACGTTTAACTGTAGGAAACGCATTGGAATCGGTTGCGCTAGTTGCGTATGGCATTTCTGAGATTAAATCGACTTCAGCTGCAGGAGTAACTTTATCGGTAAATGGCGAATCTGTTCGTAATGTTCCTATTGGGACTTTAGATCAAATATTGCAAGGTGCTTCCGCTGGAGTAAACATAAATACAGCTAGTGGACAATCTGGAACTAATGCTACTATTACCATTAGAGGAAGAGGTTCGTTACAAGGCGACATTGAACCATTATTTATAATAGATGGCGTTCCTGTAGATCAAAATGTATTTCGAAACTTATCAGACAAAAATATTACTTCTCTAAGCGTTTTAAAAGATGCGCAAGCTACTGCATTGTATGGAAATCGTGGTGCTGGTGGAGTTATACTTGTAACCACAAAATACGGAACTCGAAAAGAAATGGATGGAGATCTAGAAGTCATTGTCGGATTGACCGAAGAAGATTTAGATATGGTTGACGCACGTACAAATTTAAAAGAAACTGCTTTTTTCTATCCACATTTACGAACGGATGCAGCAGGAAATGTAGCAGTAGAATTTGAAGCACCTGAATCGTTGACACGCTGGAAGTTTCAGCTATTTGCACATCAAAAAAACGGAATGTTTGAAATGCTAACAAAAAACGCCGTTACACAAAAAGAATTGATGGTTGTACCAAATATGCCACGTTTTTTACGTGAAAAAGATACGATTGTCATTTCCACAAAAGTGGTCAATCTTCAAAAGAAAACAACCAAAGGAATAGCTTCGTTGCGTTTGTTTGATGCTACTACGATGGAATCAATTGATGCAAAGACACATCTTAGCGAAAAAAATAAAAGCTTTACTGTTGATGCAAAAGGCAATACAACTGTTTCTTGGAAACTCTATATTCCACAAGGTGTTGATGCTATTCAGTATAAAGTGATCGCTAAAGCGGAAAATTTCTCTGATGGAGAAGAAAGTGTACTTCCCGTGCTCAAAAATAGTATTTTGATTACCGAAGCAAAGCCAATTTTAGTCAAAGCTGGCCAACAAAAAGAAATTACGTTTAGCAAACTCGCCAATACTTCGAGTGAAAGTTTGCAACAACATCAATTGACCTTAGAATACACGTCCAATCCTACTTGGAGTGCTATTCAGTCATTGCCGTATTTGATGGAATATCCGTATGAATGTGCCGAACAAACCTTTGCGCGTTTGTATGCCAATATGCTTGCTGCGCATATTTTACAGAGTTCTCCAAAAATTCAGGAAGTGTTTGAAGCATGGAAAGCCAATGGACAGTTGATTTCTGACTTAGAGAAAAATCCGGAGTTAAAATCCTTGTTGATTTCAGAAACACCTTGGGTTCGTGATGCTGCTTCAGAAAGTGAAAAGAAACAACAATTGGCAAAACTCTTTGACAAAAAAGCACTCAACGAAATGCAATTAGATTTGTGGTATACATTAGATAACTTGCAAACCAAATCTGGCGGATTTCCATGGTTTGCTGGCGGAAATGAAAACTATTACATTACACTTCATATTTTACAAACATTTGCGCATTTGGTTCAGCTAGATGTACTTACAGAAGCAACTGAAAAAAAGTATTATAACAGTATCATGAAAGCTGCATACAAATATGCAGACGAACGTTTTTTAGTCGCGCATGCAACTATTGATAAAGCACCTAAAGACGCTGCATATACTCCGCAAATTGAATACATCTATACGCGAACTATGACTCCTGAGTTTATGGAAATTCCGAAAGATGTAAAAACTGCAATGGTTTTTTATCTAGATCATTTACGAAAAAATTGGTTGTTATTATCTGTAAATCAAAAAGCCATGTTGGCACTTAGCTTAGCGCGAATGGACAAACAAAAAGATGCCAAAAAGATTATGACAGCCTTGGAAGAATCTGCAGTAAAATCTGAGGAAAATGGTATGTATTGGAAATCTGTTACCGAAAATCGGTATTACAATTCGAGCGCAGTAGAAACGCAAGCCTTATTGATTGAAGCTTTTGCAGAAATTACTAAGGACGATAAGATGGTTCAAGAATTGCAATTATGGTTGTTGCAACAAAAACAGTACAATCGTTGGACAACAACTAAAAGTACCACAAAAGCGGTGTATGCTTTATTGTTGAATCCGAAGTCATTCGTTTCTATCAAAGACAATACAAAATTCACCATCGGAACAGAAAAAATCAGCACAAAAAAACTAGACGAAACCGCAAAAGAAGCTGGTACAGGTTATTTTAAAACTTCTTGGAAGAAAGATGAGGTAACTAAAGATAAAGCGACTATCCGCATTAAAAACAATGGAAAAACGACTGGTTTTGGCGCGGTATACTGGCAATATTTTGAAGAACTAGATAAAATCACGCAAAACGAAGAGGCTACATTACAAATTTCTAAAGAATTGTATGTAACAGAAACACGTAACGGAAAAGAAGTCTTAGTTCCTTTGGCTACAAAAAAATTGAAAATTGGCGATGAAATTACCGTTCGTCTGACAATTAAAAACCAAAAAGAAGCTGAGTTTATTCACTTAAAAGATATGCGCGCAGCAGGTTTGGAACCGATTAATGTATTATCAGAATACAAATGGCAAGATGGCGTTGGCTATTATGAAAGCACACGCGATACTAGTACAAACTTCTTTTTTGACCGAATTCCAAAAGGCACTTTTATTTTAGAATACAATGTGCGTGTAAATAATACAGGTGCATTTTCTAACGGAATTACAACGATAGAAAGTATGTATGCGCCAGAATTGAGAAGTCATACAAAAGGAATTCGAATTAAAGTGGATTGATATACAATTTTAGATTTTTCAATCGTCACTTGAAGTGATTTTTTGAAATGAAACGGAAAAAATTGTATCAAAATCTACTTGAAAACCTCTTTATGTAATTCTTTTAAGAATATATTTTAAGTATATTTGAGAATATCATTACATAACCATACCATGAAAAAACTACTACTATTCCTTACTTTATGTATTGTGTCGTCTTCGTATGCACAAATTATTAACTTTCCTGACGCTAATTTTAAAGCTAGATTATTAGCTGCTGAATCTGGTAATGGAATTGCGTATGGAGTTAACGGAAGTTCGTTTAAGTTGGACGCAAACACCAACGGAGAAATTGAAGTTTCGGAAGCTTTGTTAGTTGGTCAGCTTAATTTAGGATACACAAATATTTCCGATTTAACAGGAATAGAATACTTTACCAATATTCGAGATTTAAACTGTAATCACAATAATTTAACAACACTAGATTTTTCGACACTTGTCAACTTAGAACATGTAAACGCAAATGACAACAATGTAACAACGATAAACATTACTGGTTTAGCAAATTTGGATTATATAAACCTAAGCAACAATCAATTAACTACTATAGACTATACAGGATTGACCAGTTTGCGTGCCCTAGTTGTTAATAATAATCAAATTGCATCATTAGATGAACAAAGTTTGACTCCTATGGTTTCTCGTCTTGAATGTGATGGAAACTTATTGACGAGTTTGGATGTGAGTCATTTGTCAGCACTTACACTATTTAAATGTAACGACAACCTACTTGAATCATTAAATGTCAAAAATGGAAGTATCGAACGCTTTAGCTGGGGTTTTGGAGGAAATCCAACACTAAGGTACATTTGCGCAGATGTTGTTCAATTTACTGACGTCGAAAATAAAATCATTCAATACGGATATACAGATTGTCAGCTAAATTCCTTGTGTTCGTATGTTTCTGGACAAGATTTTTATTCCATTTCTGGTGATGTTTTATTTGATGAAGACGAGAATGGTTGTGATATGAATGACGCTATTTATCCCGATTTGGAGTTTACACTTTCCGATGGAACTGATACTGCTACTGAGTTTTCTGATGAAACAGGAAACTTTCAATTTAACATTCAAGATGGAAGTTATACCGTAGCACCTGCGTCAGTGAACCCAACTTATTTTAGTGTTTCTCCTGCTTCGGTAACCGTAAATTTTCCTACGGATACTTCTCCAAATATTCAAGATTTCTGCCTAACTCCAAATGGCGTATACCATGATTTGGAAATAGAATTTGTATCCGCTAATGATTCTTATCTAACAGGTGAAGCGTATCCTATAAGTGATGAATATGAAATAGGTTTAAGTGATAATAATTTATCATTTTCGTTTAGAATTAGATATAAAAATAAAGGGACTACTACACAATCAGGAACACTGAGTTACGGATTTGATCCTACAGAAGTTACTTCAATCGATGCAACTCCTATCGCCAACAATCAAACTAGCAATTCATTCACATGGAATTTTACAAACTTAAGACCTTTTGAAACTCGCGAAATTTTAGTTGTCATTCAGTTTACAGGGCAACACATGCATAGTTTTCCACATAGTGGTACAGTAACGCCTAATGATACTGATTTTACGCCTGCAGATAATACTACCTCATTTACGCACGAAGTTTTCTGTTGTCTTTTAAGTACACCCGAAACTGCTTTTAGTGATTATTTTACAATGTATCCAAATCCAACGAGTAATGCATTGAACATGAAACTTAAAAAGGAACTTGCTATTTCTTCTTTTACCATTTACAATATGTTTGGACAGAAAGTAAAAACCATTCCTTATAGAAATACAGAATTGACGTCTATTGATGTTACTGATTTAAAAACTGGTCAATATTTTATAAGAATTGCTGCTGAAGAAACTGTATTTACCACACGTTTTATAAAGGAATAAAAGCGATCAATTTCCAAGCAGTACTTTTTCACCTGTTTGAATTTGTTGAATATCTTCATGATTTACAACCTGTCCAATTTTAATTCCTGGACTTGATGTGCGTGGTTTTGTGCCATCGCCATAGGTTGTGTTTCCGTACATACACAAAATTCCAAACTTTGTCTTGTCTGTTTGCGAACGCCAATAGACGACATCGCCAACGTCAAAAACTTCACGTTCCTCTCCGTTAAACGGAATGTCTAATTCATATTGATAAAAAAACACTTCACCTTGAATATGTGTTGCTGTTCCTTCTAGTGAATTACTTTCTTTTATACGATTGATAATTTTACACGATTCATCCCAAGTAATAGTAAGTTGCGTTGTATCAGTTTGTAGAATGGGTTGCATAAAATGATGGTTTTATAAAAAATGAACGTTTACTCACTGAAAAGCTTCGTTCACGCATTCCTTGTTTTTAGAATGTGTAAGATACAATAGATTTGAACCGTAATCAAACCAAAAACAGATTCCTGATTGCATCTCGACTACGCTCGATGTGACTATAGGAATGACAAACATATCGCTTATGAAGTCAACACTACTATTCACACTATTTTTAAGTTTTTCTATTTGCTGCTTTGCGCAGAAACGAACCATTACAGGAACTATTTATGATGATGAAAAAAATGTATTAGCAGACGCGAATGTGATTGTGAAAAATTCCGAAAAGGGAACTATTACAGATGAAAAAGGACAGTTTAGACTTGAAGTTGAAGCAAAAGATATTCTTCAAGTTTCGTATTTGAGCTTTGAAACGAAAGAAATCGTCATTTCAGAACAAAAAGAATTAAAAATTACTTTAGTATCTAGTTGGGAAAAAATTGATGCTGTGGAAGTAATTGCTTGTGGTGTTGTCAAATCTTCAAGAAGAACTATTTGTCAGTGGACTATTAAAGAAGAGGATGTAACTGCGTTTAAAAGAATTCCAACCGAACAACGTTTGACTTCATTGTTCCCAAATCCATCTACAAACGGAATTTTTCAGCTACAGCTGAATGAAAGTTACACAAAGCTCACACTTGAAGTGTACAACATGAACGGTCAATTGCTACAATCAAACACACATACAAAGCTTTCAAAAATTCCACAGATTGATTTATCAAAACAAGCAAAAGGTATCTATTTGATTCGAGTTATTGCTGATGGAAATGTGTTGGAAACGAAGAAAGCGATTCGAAGCTAAGTTTTTCTTAATTTGAAAATAAAAGACAAGCGTCTGATCGAGTGGCGAATCTGTGATTCGTTGTATCGAGATCTACTGAGGAATATTATTTTTCATAGTACTTCTCGATATAATTTTTTCCGCTTCGCTTTAAAAATCACTCGAAGTAACGATTTTGTGATTGAACATAGAAATGACAAAGTATCAACTACACAATCTCCGATTCCAATCGTTCTTCAATCACTTGATCGTCTTTTTTATAGACATAATATGAATGATTTTCTTTATCTAAAGACATTGCTTTAACAGGTTTTCCATCTTCAAAAACAATTCCTGATAAGTCATCACATGCATAACCATCAGTTAGGATTCCGTTAGCAATATTACTGTGAAATAACGGACGACGCGATGCTTCCGAATGGTAATGTGGACAATGACTGAATGGCAAGAAATTGAAACCTTCTACAAAGGTCAATTGTTTTGGTCGTGAATCTGTAAATCCGCCATTAAACCAACATAACGAACCTGCACTTCCGCCAGCCAAAACAATTCCTTGTTTGTAAGCTTTCATCAATGCTTTGTCTATTTCATGGGCTTTTAAAAGTGTCATCATGTTCAGCGTATTTCCGCCTCCGACAATAATGGCATCCATTTCTAATAAATAATCTTCAAAATCCCAATTCTGTGAACTCGAACTGATCCAAACTTTTAGTACATGCGGCTCAATTTCCAAATCGTGACACAACTCGTACCAGTATTCTATATACCAAGCGGCATCGCCTGTAGCAGTTGGTAAAAAGCAAATTCGAGGTTTCTTTTTTCCAGTGAGTTTTGCCGTGTATTTTACAAATCCTTGATTGACTTGTCCGCCGTAAACGAATAAAGTTGGTGTTGTCATTTTGGTGTTTGGGTTTTGGTTATTGGTTATTGGTTATTGGAAAATATTTTTACATTTAATATTTAGCATTTTAAATTTCGTTGATTTATTTATCAGCTAATTTACCTTTCGCAAACTTTACTATGATCGTAATTCAACATTTATAACTTAACATTTTAACTTCGTTGTTGGTGTTTGAAATTACGATTTTTTAAACATTCACCCATATTCTTTTACGTATTTTTTAACCTTTTCTTACATAAATTTCTTTAGCTTCATGTATTACATTTTCTTTATGAAATAGATTTTTTCGAAATTCTGCTGGCTTTTTATCATTTAATAGATGAAGTGCTCCCTTTTCTTTAATGAGTTCTTGAAAGTGTTTTTCACGTTGCTCATATTGTTCTTTGTCTTTGTATGTTGTAATTAACATGAGGTGAAACGGTGCTTCTTCAGAATACGGAGTTTCCATAATTTCGAAAGAAGCAATATACCTTTTCTTCATTGCCATTACACGCAAAACTTTCCAATTGTATTGGTAATAAAACATGGTTTCTGCTTTGTTTCCATCTATAATTTGAACAAAATCTACGGTGGAAATCCGTTCACTTTTTTGCGCAAACGAAAATTGTATGGAAATTAAAAAAAATAGAATGAATAGTTTTTTTGAGTTGATGATTTTCATGATGATTGATTGTTGTTTCTGAAAAAAAGATACAAAAAAAGCGACTCTAAAGTCGCTCATTATTATTTGTTTAACATTTCCCAGAGTTTGTCTTTCAACTCCATGATGCCTAGTTGCGCCACCGAAGAGATAAACATATACGGAATGTTTAAGTCCTTATCGAGTTCTACGCGCATTTCTGCTTTTAGTTCATCGTCTAACATGTCCGATTTCGAAATAGCGATGAAGCGTTCTTTATCGAGCATTTCGGGATTGTATTTTTTTAATTCGTTGAGTAAGATGTCGTATTCTTTGGAAATATCTGGGCTATCTGCAGGAATTAAAAAGAGTAAAGTTGAGTTACGCTCAATATGACGTAAAAAATAATGTCCCAAACCTTTTCCTTCAGAAGCTCCTTCAATGATTCCAGGAATATCTGCCATTACAAACGATTTGTAATCTCTGTATTCTACAATTCCTAAGTTGGGTTTTAAAGTTGTAAACTCGTAATCGCCAATTTTTGGTTTTGCTGAAGTAATTACAGACAGTAAGGTTGATTTTCCAGCGTTTGGAAATCCTACCAAACCAACATCTGCCAATACTTTCAGTTCAAGGATAATGTCTATTTCTTCACCAGGAATTCCAGGTTGTGCATAGCGTGGTGTTTGATTCGTTGGCGATTTAAAATGCCAGTTTCCACGTCCGCCTTTTCCACCTTGCGCAATAATTTGCTCTTCGCCATGTCCTGTAATTTCAAAAATTACTTCGTTCGTTTCAGTATTACGAACCACAGTTCCTAGCGGCACATCTAAATACACATCTTGTCCGTCGGCACCTGTACTTCTGTTACTACTTCCGTGCGATCCGTGTTCTGCTTTGTAATGCCTTTTTAGTTTGAAATGAAATAGTGTCCAAAGATTTTGATTTCCTCGTAAAATAACATGTCCTCCACGTCCACCATCACCACCATCAGGTCCGCCTTTTGCGTTATACTTTTCACGCAGTAAGTGCATAGAACCTTTTCCTCCGTTTCCGGAAGTCAAATGCATCTTTACATAATCTACAAAATTCCCTTCTGTCATTGTCTCTATATTTTATTCGCTATGCAAGTTGACGCTGCGAATGTACTTCTATTTCTTGTTCAATTGCTGTCCAAAGTGCTATTCTATGTTGTAAAGCTTGTTTGCTTACGGCAATACAGTCTTCCCATTTTTGTGCATCCGAACCACATAATTCTTGTACCATTTGTAATGCTAATGGTCCATGTTCATCTCCATCTAATTCAATATGTCGCTCTAAATAATAGATAAACTTATCCAAATTTACATGAATCCCTTTTTGATCTATTCCTTTCACCATTTCTAAAAACATGTCTGGAATTAAATCTTCTCTACCAAAAGTAAATACCGCTGCAATTTTATGTACTTCTTTTGTTTCAATCACTGCAAAGGTAAAGTTAAAAAATTCTTGTACTGCTTTTGGTGCGTTTACCGCGATTAAACTTTCGGCAATACTTTTACCATTGGTAATTTGCGTGATGCATTCCGAAATCATTTGAGTGTTTGCTGCAGATGCCTCCATGGCTTCCACATACATTTCATAATGACTTAGTGGTTTCCCTTCTTTATCAATATCACTTTCTTCTCCAAAAACAATTTCGTTGATAAAGCGTCTTGTTACAGGATTTCCTTTTGGAACCCAAGGTAAATTTGTTTGTGTTAAGTGTATTTGTAATGCCTTTAATAAAGACATAAAATCAAATACAGCAAACACATGATATTCCATAAACGCATTTAACGCTGCTACAGAATTCACTTTGTTATATAAAGAATGTGCCACTATTTGTTGTTGTAGTGGCGCCAATTCTTGTGTAAGTTTTTGTATGTATATTTCTTTATTATAAACCATCTATAACAGCACTTAAACGCACAGTAATTTCTTCAATAGTTCCAATTCCATTCACACTATGAAACTTATTTTGTTTCTTGTAAAAATCGATTAATGGAGATGTTTTTTGATTGTATTCTCCGAAACGATTTCTAATTTTATCTTCATCCTGATCATCTACACGACCGCTTACTTTTCCACGTTCAAGTAAACGCTGAATTAAAATTTCATCGTCAGCTTGCATCGCAATTGTTGCAGAAATTCCCATCTCTTTTGTCGTTAGGTAATTATCAAGTGCTTCTGCCTGCGCTGTAGTTCTTGGGAAACCATCAAAAATAAATCCGTTAGCTTCTGGGTTTTTCTCAACTTCTGCTTGTAACATATTAATGGTTACTTCATCAGGTACTAAATCACCTTTATCAATGTATGATTTGGCTAATTTCCCTAATTCCGTATCATTTTTCATGTTGTATCTAAATACATCTCCTGTAGAAATATGTACTAAGTTGTATTTCTCTTTTAAGAAGTTTGCCTGTGTTCCTTTTCCAGCACCTGGCTTTCCGAATAAAATTAAATTGATCATGTTGTGATTGTGTAATTGATAAACTTCGGGTAAGTTTCTTCCCAACTCGTCATAGTCTAATCCGTAGCCTACAATGAATTCATTAGGAATTTCCATCCCGATATAATCTATTTTGTGTTGTTTTGTATATGCTTCTGGCTTAAAAAATAAGGTTCCAATTTTAAATTGTTTTACTTTTTTTGCCTTAAATATTTTATGTAATTCTTCTAAAGTATTTCCTGTATCAATAATATCTTCTAGGACAACAACTGTTCTTCCTTCAATATCTTGAGAAAGTCCAATTAATTCTTTTATGTCTCCCGAAGAAGAAGTTCCGTGATAAGATGCCAATTTTATAAAACTCATTTCGCATGTATATGGATAGGCTTTCATAAAATCTGCAAAAAACATAAAGACACCATTCAAAATTCCGATGAAAATTGGTCGTTCATCTTTTAGGTCTTCTGCCATTTCAGTGGCCATTTTAGCGACAGCTTCCTGAATTTGAGCTTCAGAAATGAATTTCTTGAAATATTTGTCGTGTAATTTAATCACGTTTTGAATGTTTTTTTGATAAACCACCTCTTTTTCCATCTAAAAAAGCAGTGTTTTATCGGTTTATTTCTCCCAAATACTGGTACAAAATCATTTTAAAAGCGCAAAGATACAAATTGATTTATGAATAACGTTTAACGAGTTTACTTTTACGAGTTTAGATTTGTACTTTTGTCACAAAATGTGAAAACTAATGAATTATTTCTCCTCTAATTTTAAATTAGGAATTCTAGGTGGCGGCCAATTAGGTAAAATGCTACTGTATACAACTCGAAAGTTTGATGTGTATACTTCTGTCTTAGATCCAAGCGCTGAAGCACCTTGCAAAATAGCCTGTGATGAGTTTCATGAAGGTGACTTGATGGACTTTGAAACTGTTTATAATTTTGGTAAAAATGTAGATGTACTTACGTTTGAGATTGAACACGTAAATGTTGATGCATTGCAAAAACTTGAAGACGAAGGCGTACATGTATATCCTTCTTCAAAAACATTACAAACTATTCAGAATAAAGGAGTTCAGAAGCTTTTTTATCAGAAACATAACATTCCAACAGCGCCATTTTCTATTTATATGTCGCTAGAAGAGTTGATGCATAGTGTAGAAAATGAAGTGATTTCTATTCCATTTGTGTGGAAAAGCACTCAGTTTGGTTATGACGGAACTGGCGTAAAAGTGGTTCGTACGTTAGCCGATTTAGAGAATTTACCAAATGTAGAATGTATGTGTGAAGAGCTGGTTGATTTTAAAAATGAACTTGCTGTTATTGTTGCCAGAAATGTTTCAGGCGAAATAAAAACGTATCCAGTTGTGGAAATGGAGTTTCACCCAGAAGCCAATCAAGTGGAGTATGTAATTTGCCCTGCAAGAATTTCTGAGGAGATTCAAGCGAAAGCGGAAAAAGTGGCTTTGCAGGTTTCAGAAGCAATTGAACACACCGGAATTTTAGCCGTAGAGTTGTTTCAAACACAGAACGATGAAATTTTGGTAAATGAAGTTGCACCAAGACCACATAACAGTGGACATTATAGTATTGAAGCAAGTTATACAGATCAATTTGAACAACATATTCGCGCTATTTTAAATCTTCCGTTAGGAAATACAGCAAGTAAAGTGGCTGGAATTATGGTAAATTTGGTTGGAGCCGAAGGACATACAGGTGATGTTGTGTATGAAAACATTGAAAAAATCATGCAATTAGAAGGTGTAACACCTCATATTTATGGAAAAAAACAAACACGTCCGTTTCGTAAGATGGGACATGTTACTATTGTGAATAAAGATGTGGCAGAAGCGCGAAAAGTAGCTGCAGAAGTAAAACAAACAATCAACGTAATTAGCAAATAATATGGCAAAAGTGGGAATTATTATGGGAAGCACAAGTGATCTTCCTGTAATGCAAGAAGCAATTGATATTTTACAAGGTTTCGATATTGAAATTGAAGTCGATATTGTTTCGGCACATCGAACTCCAGAGAAGTTATTCGATTATGGAAAAAATGCACATACACGCGGAATTAGTGTTGTTATTGCGGGCGCTGGTGGCGCAGCACATTTACCTGGAATGGTAGCTTCGTTGTCTCCATTGCCTGTGATTGGTGTTCCTGTAAAATCTAGAAATTCTATTGATGGTTGGGATTCTGTATTGTCTATTTTACAGATGCCTGGTGGAGTTCCTGTTGCTACAGTAGCGTTAGATGGCGCAAAGAATGCAGGAATTTTAGCAGCTCAGATTATTGGAACTTCTGATAAATGTGTGTTGGATAAAATTTTAGTGTATAAAGAAGGATTGAAACAAAAAGTAATTGAAGGAGCGAAAAAGGTTTCAAAGTAAAATTTGCCGCAATTTTTAAATACCAATTTATATAAAATAATAAAAGCCGCTTCGAAAAGCGGCTTTTTTATCTTTACAAACCATTCAAAAATAAAACTAACCTACCATATTATTAATCATTTTTTACCCCAAAAATAAATTTGGATAAAGTAGTTTGTATTGATGGTTCAAATGTATTGTATTGTTTACTTTTTCTACTTTGGAAATCATTTAAAATCCGTTTTATCGTTTAAATGCACAAACTTTTCGACGAAAGGCATTTCTACTGCTTAAAGACATATTTTAGCTTCATTTTAATCCACAAAAAAACCCTCTAAGCTTTCTTAAAGGGTTTTACATCAACCAATCCATTTAATTATAATACAGTTAATTAGGGCTATCAACATTGTAATTATGCGTCAAGTAGGTTACATATATTATTTTATATCATGAAAAACTTTTATCTCTACTAAATCAACAGGACAAAATTCCTAATTATCTAGTAATTTGAATGATAGTGGAAAGTGTTTTTATTTTAAATCGATAAAGTGTATAAAAAATCGATAAATTGTGAAATACTGTGTTTATTTTACAATTTTCTTGATGATTTTAGCTCCTGTAGTAGTTTCAAAATGAACAACATAGATACTATGAGTTAAGTTTTTAGCAATAATTTCTTTTGTGAATTTTGAAGATATGATACGTTTTCCTGTCATATTGAAGACTTCAACAGTTTTTATATCTGTACGTTTCGTTTCAAATTTAAGTTTATCTAAAGAGAAATAAGCTTTTACATCATTAGAAGCTATTAGTTCATCTTTTATGTCTAATGTGTTCCGATAGTCTAAGTTAAGATAGAAACGAGTGTGTGCTTCTCCTGTGACACCTGTAAAGGTATATCCAGTTTGACGTAAATCTGTGAATACGTTTTCTTGAGTATCTTCCAAAATAATATCAAAATTAGGACTCAAAAATTCTGCGTCAATTGATATTGTATATGATCCATCTGAAGTGAATTCACATCCTAATGGCACTTGTACATTTGTATTTACCAATTCAGGCAATGCTTGAATAGATAGTCGCGTAGTTCCTAGAAACGAATAAAATTCTATAGCTGCACCATCATTGATAAACGGACCATCATAACCATCATCATAGCCTACAGTTCCTTCTGGAATGAATCCTAATAGAATAGTAACAAAAGAACCATTTCCAGCCAATCGCAATGAAATACGTCCGTCAGTTGGACTATTCTTTGGATTTGAAAAAGCCGCCCTTACATCTTTATGTGCCCAAGGATTTCCACATTCTTGACCATAAAAAGTGAACGATAAACTAAAACATAAAAGCGATACAAGTAGGTTTGTTTTCATGATAGAGATTATTTAAAGTGTTATAGGAATCTCTTACAACAATGATACACAAAATTTACTTCTATTCCTTGCTTCTCACTGTTAAGACTTTAGGATTTTTTTCGTGAATATAATTCCACCTTCTGTCAAGTATTGTACAACATATACACCTTTAGCTAATTGTGGCATTACAATAGTATTTGCATACGCACGTTGTATGAGTTGTTTTCCTGAAATGTCATACATCGTAATTGTCTCAAAATCTGTACGTTTTGTGATGGTTTGCAATTCGTCTCCACTAAACAATACATTTACTTGGTCTGCTGTAATTTCTAAATCATCTATACTCAAGGTATTTTTGTATTGAACATTGATAAAGAAACGATCATTTTCTTCCGTTGGACTTGTAGTAAACGAGTATGAAGCTTGACGTAAGTCTGTAAATACTCCTTCGTATCTATCTTCTAATATGATATCAAAGTCTTCGGATAAATATTCCGCATCAATTGCAATGGTATACGTTGCGCTTGATAGTACTTGATATCCTAAAGGAATTTCAAAATCTACATTCGTCAATTCTGGCAATGCTTGAATAGACATCTTGCTATCTGCTACATAAGAATAGAATTCAATCCCTGAACCTTCATTGATAAATGGACCATCGTAAGTATCATCATAACTTGTTGTTCCTTGTGGAATAAAACCTAGTAATTGTGTTGCGTATAATCCGCCACCTGAAAGGCGTAATGACAAACGTCCATCTGTTAAACTATTACTTGGGATTTCGACTGTAGACTCTAGTGTAAATGCTCCTACACTTCCGCTAGGTCTAAAGAATTGATCATTATTGGCTACAACTCTATGTGAATTTTTGAATGTTACAGTTCCAGAACCAGTACTTTTGGCTTGAACAGCAAATCCTTGTGCAGTTGAAATATTTCCATCGGCAGCTCCAAGCGGATTTGAACCTGTGTTGTTATATTCAATATAATCGGAGGCTAAATTGTCTCCAATTGGCGCATCTGTTTGTCTCCAATAATATACTGTTCCTTCAATTTCATCCGAATTATCTTTTTGAAAAGATTCCCAATCGATTGCAGAAGGATACGGGTTTCCAATAATATTATATCCCGACTCACTTGTGCCTGGATCTACTGTGTAATAAACTGGCTCCGTAATATCTCCATTATTTACGGTTCCATCAAAGATTGCCGTTTCTACATTAAAATGATTTGCTCTAAATGCATATCCTCTTCCAACTTCCATATCTGTATGATCATTATTCCAAGCTGCGTTGGTAGCAGAAGCATTCCAATAATAGTCATATCCTCCAACATTTGGAAAAATAGTGGCAATGGTTGCATCGGCCTCATTGACTGGTGTAGAAAAATATGAGTAAAACATTGCATCTGTATAATCAGGTGAATCTCGTTTTATAACAAAGTTCCCTGTTCCTTTTACATCTATGTTTTTTCTAGGTAATAACGATCCATCATTTTCAACTGTAATTGTTCCATTATTTGTAAGATCGTAATATACATCTAAAGTAGCATCTGCATTCACAGTAATAGTAGCTGTTGCTTCTACTGTTAATTCTCCAACAACTGTATGTGCTGTTAGTACAGGATAATTTGTAGATGATGGAATTACTACAGATTCTAATTTTGTTGCATCAGGAGCAGATCCTCCAACCCAATTCGTTCCTGTTGTCCAACTTGTTGTTGCAGCAGTTGCAGACCAAGTGATTTCGGTTTTATTGCTTCCTGTATCTGTCACTACAGCATCATTATCATCCAAATATGAAATAGTGTCTCCATCTAAAGCAGCTACTAAATTATCTGTTCCTACAGTAGTTATTAACACATCTTTATTATCATCTATTTCAGTTGCCGTACGTACATCATCCCAAACTCTAAATCCCCAAATATTTCCTGCGAAATAATTATTAGAGTTCGATTGAGAATTGCTATTAAAACAATATTCCGAACTTCCACCAGAAGTCCAAGTTCCGCAATTTGGATAACGCACATTAGAATCTGATCGCCCAAGATTTGCATCTCCTGAGTGACTTCTAATTTCAAAACCTGCACGTGAATCCATTAAAGTTCCGTCCAAATACCATTTTAAGTTTGTATTATCTGAAGCTGCAATTGGGTCATTTACTGGAGTAGAAACATTATCAAACACTAATGCTATATGATACCAAGTATCATCACTAATTGGCTCTCTAAAATAGGTTCCATTCCAACGAGGTGAATAATCACTATTAGATCTATTATATCCGCCAACAACTACATAATCATTTTCTACGTACATAAGAATTCCTCGTGATCCTCCGCCTTCTTTGTAAATTACTTGTCTACTAGTAGCATCATTCACTTTAAAGTAACCTTCAACAGTTCTGTTATTTACTGTAGTAGTATTAATGTTATCTGAATCGGTTAATTCAATAAAGTCATCCGTTCCATCTAAATAATAGCCATCTGTAGGTGGTTGGGCCATTACTCCTATTGCAGAGAGTAGTAGAATGCTTAATAGTAATATCTTTTTCATCATTGGGGCGATTTTAAGTTTATATACGTAAATTCTTTATCTTTGGTTTTCAAAAAATTCAGTGAAAAACAATTTATATTTATAAATCTATAACACTTCTTATAAAAATAACCTTTTCCTACAAATGTAAAGGTTCGAAATCGACCAAGCAAACAAATATACCGATCAAATGACAGTTTTAAATAAAAAATTTCCCACAAAACATACAACAGCACCTTTTTCTTTAATCAATGTAAGTGACTTCAATTTGGCTATTGAAGCAGAAATCACACGTACAAAAGAAGAAATTAATCTTATAATTGAAAACGATACTATACCTACATTTGAAAATACTGTTGAAGCTTTGGAATATTCCGGTGCGCAGTTAGATCGTATTACAAGTATTTTTTTCAACCTAAATTCAGCAGAAACGAACGAAACAATTCAGAAGTTGGCTCAAGAAATTTCACCTAAATTAACAGAGTTGTCTAACGATATCATATTGAATGAAGCTTTATTTCAACGCGTAAAAGCCGTGTATGAAACAAAAGATTCTTTAGATTTAACAATAGAGCAACAAACATTATTAGATAAAAAATTTAAATCGTTTTCACGAAATGGTGCAAATTTAGCCGCAGATAAAAAAGAAATTCTTCGTGAGATTGATAAAAAACTTTCAAAACTAAGTCTAACATTTGGTGAAAATGTATTGGCAGAAACGAATAAGTTTCAGTTGCATTTAACAGACAAAAAAGATGTAGCTGGTATTCCAAATGGTGCTTTAGAAGCTGCAAAAACTATCGCGAAGAGCGAAAACAAAGAAGGTTGGATTTTTACGCTCGATTACCCAAGCTATATTCCTTTTATGAAATATGCAGAAAACCGAGCATTGCGTCAACAAATGGCAACGGCTTTTGGTTCTAAAGCTTTTAAAAATGATGAATTAGACAATCAAGCAAATGTATTGAAAATTGCCAAATTGCGTCATCAGCGTGCTAATTTATTAGGTTATGAAACGCATGCACATTTTGTATTGGAAGAACGTATGGCAGAAAAACCTGAGAAGGTAATTTCTTTTTTGAACGAATTATTAGAGAAAGCAAAGCCAGCTGCCGAACGTGAGTTTAAACAATTATCAAATTTTGCAAAAGAGCTAGATGGTATTGAGGAATTGCAAAGTTGGGATAGTTCTTATTATTCCGAAAAATTAAAGCAGGAACTCTTCAATTTAGATGATGAAAAATTGAAACCCTATTTTAAGCTTGAAAACATAACTGCTGGTGCATTTACCGTGGCAGAAAAATTGTTTGATATTCGCTTTGAACAAGTGTTTGATATTGATGTATATCATGAAGATGTAAAAACATACGAAGTGTTTGATAGCAATGATAACTTTGTGGCTGTTTTTTATGCTGATTTTCACCCAAGAAAAGGAAAACGAAATGGTGCCTGGATGACTTCTTACAAGTCGCAACAACGAAAAGATGGAAATGTAGAACGTCCGCATGTATCAATTGTATGCAACTTTACAAAGCCAACAGAATCAAAACCATCTTTATTAACATTTAATGAGGTTACAACACTTTTCCACGAGTTTGGACATGCATTACATGGCATGTTAGCAGATACAACCTATCCTAGCTTAAGTGGAACTTCTGTATTTTGGGATTTTGTAGAATTACCAAGTCAAGTAATGGAAAACTGGTGTTATGAAGCAGAAGCACTAGCAATATTTGCAAAACATTACGAAACTGACGAAGTGATTCCGATGGAATACATTGAAAAAATAAAAGCTTCGGCAACGTTCTTGGAAGGAATGGCAACATTACGTCAAATTAGTTTTGGATTGCTTGACATGAGTTGGCATGGAACAGATCCTACAAATATTACTGATGTAAAAGCACACGAACAAGCCGCTTTTGAAAACACTCGTTTATTTCCAAAAAATCCTAAAACTGCTATGAGTACAGCCTTTTCACATATATTTCAAGGTGGTTACTCTTCTGGATATTACAGCTACAAATGGGCAGAAGTATTGGATGCAGACGCATTTGAATATTTTAAAGAAAACGATATTTTCAGCAAAGAAATTGCCTCTAAGTTTGCGGAACATGTACTATCAAAAGGAGGAACAGAACATCCTATGACATTATACAAACGCTTCCGCGGAAGTGAACCTAAACCAGAAGCATTATTAAAACGTGCTGGTTTGTTGGTTGAATAGACTTTCTTAGACTTCTTAGATTTTTAGACTAGCTTAGACTATTAGAAATACATAAAATGTCAAGTTCGTTTCAAACATTAATATCTTGTTTGAAACGAACTTTTTCCGTTTTAATGAGTTGCTATTAACTGAATAACTAGCAAACCAAAGTGTCATTTCGAGTGGTTTTCGCAACGTTTACATTGAGCGAAGTCGAAATGAAATGAAGAAAACTGTATCGAGAAGTACTATAGAAATATTTTGCTTCAAGGGAAATCTCGATACTAGTTTGTTGCACAAATTCACTCGGTCTGACGTTCATATAACTAAAAAACAGAAATTCAAAATTTGCTTCTTTTAATCAAGTCCTGGGCAATTTTACAGTATTAAAATTATATTTTTCCAAATTAAACTTTCAATAATTTTTGAAAGTTTAAAAATTATTATATATTTGAACCATGGAATACAAAGAAGCAAAAGATAAATTTATACAGACTTGGGGATCATTAGGAACCTTATGGGGAATTAACAAAGCAATGGCACAAATTCATGCATTACTTTTAATTTCTCCTGAACCTTTATCGATGGAAGATGTTATGGGAGAATTGCATATTTCAAGAGGAAATACAAGTATGAACTTACGCCAATTGATCGATTGGGGAATTGTATACAAAACATCAAAAGTTGGTGAGCGAAAAGAATACTTCGGAACAGAGAAAGATGTCAATGAACTCGCTAAACAAATAGCACGAGAACGCAGTCGAAGAGAAATTCAACCAACGCTAAAAGTACTAAAAGAAATAAGTTCTATAGAAGCAGATGGTTCTGAAAAAACGAAAGAATTCATCAAACAAACAAAAGCGCTACATGAATTAGCAGAAACGGCAGACTCACTCATGAATCGAGTCGTTAACCAAGAGGCAAATTGGGTGACAAAAACACTGATTAAACTCTTAAAATAGAAACAAACACGAAAGGAATTCATTTTCCTTTTTATTTTCAATATAACTTTCAAAAATTATTGAAAGTTTTAAAAACACAATAGTTATGAAATTCATATACAACATCAACGGCATCATCTACAGCATAACACTCTTACTGTATCTTACTATTATTTTGGGTATGTATATGCAAATAGTTTTAGGGATTTTTCAAGTTCTATTTTTCCTAATACTACTATTTAATTATGACAAGTTTTCTGAAAAAATAAAAAGTCACCTTACAATTTATGGTGTGCTCACAGGAGTATATTTACTCTGGTTTTTCTCTGGATTTTACCCTAAAGATGATTGGATGTTATTACTTATCACATTAGTCCCCATGAGTATTGGAACTTATTTTACCTATATCGTGTATAAAGTTAATCAGAAAGTATTATGAAAAATATATGTCTACTCACCTATCTAAAAAAAGGATTTCAAAAATCCACAAATAAAGAACAGATCATTGATTTTTATGACAAAGCAACGGACGATTATCGTTTTTGGAGTAAGGATCTAAATATGCATTTTGGGTATTTTATTCCTTTCAAGACCTCTTTATTTACACGTGATGGAATGCTGAATCAGATGAATACGGAAGTGCTAAAACGATTAGATATCAAAAATCAAAAAAAGCATATTGTAGATTTAGGTTGCGGAATGGGCGCTTCTATTCGTCACGGAATTGCAAATCATCCAAAATTAGCAATCACTGGTTTGACAATTTCTCCATTTCAAGTGGAAAAAGGAAATGAACTCTTAGACACTAATCGCGGAACAATTTTAAATAGAGATTACCGCAATACCCATTTTAAAGAAAACTCGTTTGATGGTGCAATGGCGATAGAAAGTTTGTGTCATTCAGGTTGTAGCACAGATGCTTTGCAAGAAACCTATCGCATTCTCAAACCAAATTCTAGATTTGTTATTGCAGATGCTTTCACAAAAAAAGACTTTAAAAAAATGAATCCGCTCGCAAAATACACATATAAAGGTTTGTGTGATTCATGGAGTTTAGAAAGCTTAGGAAATATCAACCGTGTAATTTCTGACATGGAACAGCTAGGTTTTAAAGACATCAAAGTACAAAATATATGGTATCGTGTAGCGCCATCTGTATTACATGTTCCATTTGCGATTAGCGGATTTATTTTGAAAAAACTATTCAAAAAAGAGTCATTAAAACCTGAAAGTAAGAAGAATTTAAAAGGTTCATTCTTTGCCCTACTAACTAGTCTAAGCATGATGAATTTTGGGTATTACATGATTACAGCTAAAAAATAAGAAACTATGACTTCAATTTTGAAAAAAAACAAGGAATTAAATTTCATCACTGCTTTTGTGACTTCAACATTAATGTATGTACTGTTTTTTTACACCATTAATGAGTTAGATATAGACCTAGAAATAATCCGTTCAGCTATAATTCTAACATTTTCAGGCTTTGTAAGTACTTTAATTTTAAGTTATCAGGATTCGTTTTCGTTAAAATTCGCATTAAACCAGACAATATTGATTCTAATTTTTCAATACTTTCTACTATTGCTTGTATTTTTTAACCTGTATACAATCATACTATTATTTTACGCTATTCCTATTGGAATTTTGTTTGTCAGTCTCGGTGCTTTCGTAGGGTATGTACTATGTAAAGAAGCTAAGATATCATAGTTAAAAAGTAGATCAATATGAACTTCAATATCATCAGTTACATACTATACATTCCAATAATCTTCTTTATTACGATAAAAGTAGGTTGGATATTATACAAAAGTGGCGAAGTGTTTTTATGTAACATTTTTCAGAATGATATTGAGATGACACAAAATTTAAACAGGCTTTTACTAATGGGGTATTACCTAATCAATTTAGGAGCAGCAACAATTACAATTACGTATTGGGACAGCGTAGAAAACATCCAAGAAATGATCAATACGCTTTCTAATATCCTTGGAAAAACAATACTGTTATTAGCACTTTTACATTACAATAATATCTTTTGGATTAAATTTTTAAACAGAAAAAAACAAAAAATAAATTAACACATTATGGGATCAACAAAAATTATCATCGCGTATTTCATCTATTTACCAATTGTCATTGGATTGACCATTTTCGTTTCAAAAAGACTATTTGAAAGCGGAAAAAGCTTTATGATCGAAATCTTTAGAGGGCAAGAAAACATTGCATTGGCAACCAACAAATTATTTAAGGTTGGTTTCTACCTCGTTAATATTGGAATGGGATTAATTCTGATGAAAATCTCAAATTACAGTTATAACATTGACAATCAGTCACTCATAGAAGTGATGGGATTAAAAATCGGAAGTTTTTCTATCTATTTGGGAGTCATGCTTTTCTTAAACTTATTTTTATTCTTGCGTGGGAGAAAAATAACAAGACAAGCCCAAAGACCGCCTGTAACTCCAACATTCACAACAGAAAAATAAACAGATGAAACATTCATGATTAATTGTAAAATACACAACGAAATGATTATAAATGTTCCATCTAACCGATTCAATAAAATAAATATAAACAGATGAAAAAAATGATTATTGCTGGTGGAAGTGGATTTTTAGGGCAATCGCTCATCTCCTATTTCTTGCCAAAAGATTATGAAATCATAGTCTTATCAAGAAACACTAAAAATACAGGAAATGACAACCTGCGTTATATAGAGTGGAATGCAAAAACACTTGATATTTGGATGACCGAATTGGAAGGTGCCGATGTATTAATCAACCTCACGGGAAAGTCAGTTGATTGTCGCTACAGCGAAAAAAACAAAGCTGAAATTCTAAATTCCAGAGTTGATTCCACAAAAGTGCTAGGAGAAGCTGTACAAGCGTGTGCTGTACCTCCAAAAGTATGGATGAACTCATCTACAGCAACCATTTATAAGCATTCGCTAGAACGAAAAATGACAGAAGAGAATGGAATTATTGGAGACGACTTTTCAATGAACGTAGCAAAATCTTGGGAAAAAGCTTTTTATAGTTGCAAAACGCCAAAAACAAGCAAAATTGCATTGCGGACTTCAATTGTATTAGGAAAAAATGGTGGCGCTTTTATTCCATTGAAAAGCTTAACAAAACTAGGTTTGGGCGGAGCACAAGGAAACGGAAAACAAAAAGTAAGCTGGATTCATGAACATGATTTTTGTCGCGCTGTAGATTTTTTGTTGGATAAACACCTGTCTGGAATTTTTAATGTAACGGCTCCAAACCCAATTCCGAACAAGCGCTTTATGAAAGTTATTCGTAAGATAATGAAAGTTCCTTTTGGACTCTTTCAACCAAAATGGTTACTCAAATTTGGTGCACGCATCATAAAAACAGAAGCCGAATTGATTTTAAAAAGTAGGTATGTAATTCCTGAAAAGTTAGTCGCTGCTGGTTTTCAATTTCATTATCCGACTGCTGAAAAGGCAGTTGAAGAAATTATCAATCGTCATTAAATAAAAAAACTATCCTATTTTTGTAGTCTTAAATCTAATTTTGGGAAGAAAGAAAAAAAATATTTGGACTAAGAAAAACATTATAAATCTTATCTTATTTTTTGGAATCATAGTTGTTTTACTAAAAATAAACATATATGATAAAAATAAACTAGCTAACGATTCCTTTAAAACTGTTGGTGTAATAGAAAAGTTGCACCCTAAAAAATCAATAGGAAAACGTTCTAAAGATGCTATTTATTTCTACTTTATCAAAAATGACATTGTATACCATAAAATATTAACTAAGACTGTAGGTGTAATTAATAATCATAAAATAAAATTGAATGATTGCTTTGAATTAAAAGTAGCTAATTCAAGTAATAGTATTTATGAGTTAAATTTAACAAAGAGAATTGATACTTTCATTGATAAGAAATTATATCAAAAACATGACTACAACAGTTTTATTCATAGAAACATAATAGAATGATACATCATTAATTCTAAATCAAATAAAGATAAGCTTTGATTACTATTACACTAAAAACACATATCAAAGCGCCAATCTTGACTGTTTTTGATATTTCTAGAGACATTTCAGAACATGAAGCTTCAACCAAAAACACACGCGAAAAAGCAATCGCTGGTGTAACTTCAGGGAAAATCGGCTTAGGAGAAACGGTTACCTGGCGCGCTAAACACTTTGGATTCTATCTAAAACATACAAGTATAATTTCTGAATTTCAATCGCCAACCTATTTTGTGGATGAAATGGTAAAAGGAATTTTCAAAAGTTTACGACACGAGCATATTTTTGCAACAATGGAGAATGGAACGGAAATGGTCGATATTTTTAAATATCAAGTGCCTTATGGTATTTTTGGTCGCCTTTTTAACTACTTTATATTAAAATCATATCTCACAAGATTTCTACAAGAACGCAATCAACATATCAAACAAAGAGCTGAATTGTTAAATTTAACAGTTTGTTAGGTTTTCCAATCTCTGCATTATTTTTTATTTCAACAATTATCAATTACTTTTGAAAAAATAATTAGTTCGCAAATGCCAAATAATCAACTGGATCCTAACAAGTGGATTACCCTCTATGCTGATTATCTTTTCAATTATACAATTGTAAGGGTGAAAGATAGAGAGACTGCGCAAGATTTAGTCCAAGAGACTTTTTTCGCAGGATTAAAATCAATGGCAAATTTCAAAGGAGAAGCTTCAGAGAGAACTTGGCTTATCTCTATTTTGAAACGAAAAATCATTGATTATTATCGAAAAATAAATTCTAAAAAAGGGCAAGCTGAAGTTAGAATAAATTACAATTCTGATACAGAATCTGAAGGAGATTGGTTAGAAGAACGTGTTGCTGACAATTATGACAAAAATGCCGAAGACCAAATACAAAACGAAGAACTCGGACTTGCAATTGAAGACTGCATAGACAAACTTCCCGAAAAGCAAGCCGCTATCTTTAAAATGAAAACAATTTTAGGATACGACACCGAAACTATTTGTAATGAATTAAATATTACTGCGTCTAACCTTTGGGTTATCATCCACAGAGCGAGAACCGCACTTTCTGGATGCCTCGAACAGAATTGGTATTAATAATAAAGTAAATGAGTACAAAATATAAATTTTTTATTTCCTGTGAAGAAGCTAAACATATCTGTGACAAAGCGCAGTATGGAGAAGCTGGCTTTTGGGAAACAATAAAACTCAAATTGAGACTTTCTTGGTGTCACATTACAAGAGCATACTCAAGTAAAAATAGCAAACTAACAGAGCTTCTCGACAAGTCAAAGTTAGATGCAATTGAAAAAGACAAGAAAGACGAAATGCAACGCAAATTGCAAGAAGAAATGAACAAATACTAATTACGTAAGTAATAAAAGTAAAAACCATAGTATCGGAATACTTTCAACCCAAAAAGCTGTAAAGTATTTCGATTTTTTTATGGCCGATTTCCAAATAGAGAATCCTAATAAAGAACCAATGCCTACTGTTATAAAAAATGCTGTAGATACTGAGTTTCTAATAAGGTATTCTATCACTACAAACAGTACAACCCACAAATAAGCAAGTTGTTTTGTACGTCTAATTCCAATACGTTGTGGCAAGGTTCCTAAAGCTGACGCATCATACGACAAGTCACTAATTTCAAACGGAATCATTAAAATTAACACCAAAATAAAACGTTGAAGACCTGTTAAAACAACGTTTGTTTCTCCAACAAATACATTCGCATTTATAATAGGTAATAGCACAGTAACACCTGTCCAGCACAACGCTACAATAGAAATTTTTAATCCAGCTAAAGTTCTCAAATTTTTTTGCTTGGGTAAAAATGGAATAATATAAAGAGACGATAATAAGCACAATCCAATCGCAACTATCAATGTTTTAAATTGCAATTGATACGCATAATAACAAGCCAAAACAAAGCAAATAAAACTCAATAATTGAATTACTTTCATATATTTTCTAGTCACAAAAAAATATTGCTTCGCAGAACTTCCATATTTTATAAAATTATACGTCACAATTGTTCCATAAAATGTGAAATATAAAACAGCTTCATCATACGGTAACTCAAATAAAAGCAGCGTACAATACGTCAATGCATATACGCTAAAGCCTATATGAATACTACTGTCTAAATAAAAATTGAAAAGTTTTTTTAAAACATTCATTACACAAAAATAACTAAACTGTTCATAACCTATCTTTTTCGTTAAGAACTTTCCCTGCTCATAAGATTATAAAATTATAAAGAAGTGATTTTTTAATTGTATTTTCGTGCCATAAACACAACTATAAAAAAGAAAACATTATAGCTGATGAAAACTGATTCTTTTTCATTGAGACACAATGGAACACGTGCAAAAGATGTTCCATATATGTTGCAAACTATTGGAGTTGATTCACTAGAACAACTTATTGACGAAACTATTCCAAATGGAATTCGTTTACAAGATCCGCTTGCGCTCCCAAAAGGACTAAGCGAAAACGAATTTTTATCGCACATGCAAAACCTTGCTGGACATAATAAAATTTTCAAAACATATATTGGATTGGGATATCATGAGCCAGTAACGCCTCCTGTAATTCAACGTAATATTTTTGAAAATCCAGGATGGTATACTGCATATACGCCATATCAGGCCGAAATTGCACAAGGAAGACTGGAAGCTTTATTAAACTTTCAAACTGTAGTAACTGAATTGACAGGTATGGAACTTGCCAATGCTTCTCTTTTAGATGAAAGTACTGCAGCTGCTGAAGCAATGACGATGCTATATGGAGTACGATCAAGAGCGCAAAAAAAGGCTAATATTGTCAAGTTTTTTGTTTCTGACGAAGTATTACCGCAAACGATTTCTTTATTAAAAACACGTGCCATTCCAATTGGAATTGAATTGGTTTTTGGAAATCATGAAGAATTTGACTTTTCATCAGAGTTTTTTGGAGCTTTATTACAATACCCTGGGAAATACGGACAAATTTTTGATTATAAAGCATTCACCGAAAAAGCCAACGAAAACGAAATTAAAGTTGCAGTCGCAGCTGATATTTTAAGTTTGGTATTGCTAGAATCACCAGGAAGTTTTGGAGTAGATGTTGTTGTTGGAACAACACAACGTTTCGGAATTCCATTAGGTTATGGTGGTCCACACGCAGGTTTCTTTGCTACCAAAGAAGCATACAAACGTAACATTCCTGGTCGTATCATTGGAGTTACAAAAGATACTGACGGAAATCGTGCATTGCGCATGGCGTTACAAACACGTGAGCAACACATTAAAAGAGATAAAGCAACTTCTAATATATGTACGGCGCAAGTATTACTAGCTGTTATGGCTGGAATGTACGCTGTATATCACGGTCCAGACGGATTGCGTTATATTGCAAACAATGTACATTCTAAAGCTGTTAACCTAGCAAACACGCTTGAAAAATTAGGCTTTGAACAAACAAACACAGCATTCTTTGACACAATTGTTGTTAAAGCAAATGCAGTAAAGATCAAAGAAATTGCAGAGCAAAACGAAGTAAACTTTTTATACATAGACGACGAAACTGTTGGAATTTCAATCAATGAAGCAACAACAGCTCTCGATTTGCAAGACATTGCTTTCATCTTTGCTACTTCTGTAGAAAAAGAAACTATCGAAATTGACAGCACAGATGCTTCAAAAATATTACCAGCTGTAGTTCGTGAAACTACTTTTATGGAAGATGATGTATTCAACAGTTATCATTCTGAAACAGAAATGATGCGTTACATCAAAAAACTAGAGCGTAAAGACTTATCATTAAACCATTCTATGATTGCTTTAGGTTCTTGTACAATGAAATTAAACGCTGCGGCGGAAATGTTATCGTTAAGTTCTGCACAGTGGAATAACATTCATCCTTTTGTTCCTGTAGAACAAGCTGAAGGCTATCAAATTCTATTAAAAGAATTAGAACACCAATTAAATGTAATCACAGGATTCGCAGGAACTTCATTGCAACCAAACTCTGGAGCGCAAGGAGAATTTGCTGGATTAATGGTTATTAGAGCATATCACGAATCTCAAGGAGATACACACAGAAACATCTGTTTAATTCCTGCTTCTGCACACGGAACAAATCCTGCAAGTGCAGTAATGGCTGGAATGAAAGTTGTCGTTACAAAAACTACAGAAGATGGAAACATTGATGTAGATGATTTACGTGAAAAAGCAATCTTACACAAAGATAATTTAGCTGCATTGATGGTAA
Source organism: Kordia sp. (assembly GCF_050633145.1). Classification (GTDB taxonomy): domain Bacteria; phylum Bacteroidota; class Bacteroidia; order Flavobacteriales; family Flavobacteriaceae; genus Kordia. The sequence continues at coordinate 168,057 of NZ_JBOEFY010000002.1, forward strand.
CATATCCATCAACGCACGGTGTTTTTGAAGCCACAATCATGGAAATTACGCAAATCATTCATGATAATGGCGGACAAGTATATATGGATGGTGCAAACATGAATGCGCAAGTTGGATTGACAAATCCTGCTACAATTGGCGCAGATGTTTGTCACTTAAACTTACACAAAACATTTGCCATTCCACATGGAGGTGGCGGACCTGGTGTTGGACCAATATGTGTAGCGGCTCATTTAAAACCTTTCTTACCAAGCAATCCAGTTATTCAAACTGGTGGAGAAAAAGCAATTACAGCAATTTCTTCAGCACCTTGGGGAAGCGCATTGGTATGTTTAATCTCTTACGGATACATTGCTATGCTAGGTTCTAGAGGATTGACAGAAGCTACAGAATATGCAATTTTAAATGCAAACTATATCAAAGGAAGACTAGAAACTAAATTTGATATTTTATATACAAACGAACGCGGACGTTGTGCGCATGAAATGATTATTGATTGCAGACCTTTCAAGCAACACGGAATTGAAGTTACCGATATTGCAAAACGCTTGATGGATTATGGTTTCCATGCTCCAACAGTATCTTTCCCGGTAGCTGGAACTATTATGATTGAGCCAACGGAAAGCGAAAGCGTAGCTGAATTAGATAGATTCTGCGATGCGATGTTAGCAATTTTTGGTGAAATATCTGAAGCTAGTGCAGACGATGCAAACAATGTGATGAGAAATGCACCACATACTTTAGGTATGCTAACTTCAGACACTTGGGACCTTCCATACTCACGTCAAAAAGCAGCATTCCCATTACCGTATGTTGAAGATAACAAATTTTGGCCATCAGTTCGTAGAGTTGATGATGCTTATGGAGATAGAAACTTAATTTGTACATGTACTCCAATTGAAGCGTACGCGGAAGCATAAAGTTTTAAAACATACAAGCAAAGTAATAAGGAGCGTTCAAACAAACGCTCCTTTTTTTTGAGTCCTTTCCAATTTCTGTTGAAATATTATCAGTTTAAAAGGTTTTATCCTACAAATTCACTAAATCTTTAACATTTGAATGCATTATCCTCAAAAATCCTATTTTTAAAGTCATTCACGGCGTATAATCCTTAATTTAGTAGTCTTAATCCCTAAATTAAAATTAGTATGAATGTCAAAATAACTGGGGCAGGATGCTATATTCCATCTGAAGTTGAAATCAATGAAGCTTTCCTTGAACACCAATTTTTAAATGAAGATGGTAGCCCGTTTAAACAAAATACAGACATAATTATAAAAAAATTCAAGTCTATTACTGGAATTGATGAACGTAGATATGCTGAATCTCATCATTCTTCTTCAGACTTAGGATTTTTTGCAGCTGAGAAAGCAATTGAAAATGCTAATATTGATCCGGAAGAGTTAGACTATATCATTTTTGCACATAATTTTGGGGATGTAAAACACAATACCGTTCAAAGCGATATGGTACCAAGTTTAGCCAGTAGAGTAAAACACAATTTGCGTATAAAAAATCCAAAATGTGTAGCTTACGATGTTGTATTTGGTTGCCCTGGCTGGCTTGAAGGTATGATACAAGCGTATGCATTTATCAAAGCAGGAATTGCAAAGAAATGCCTCATTATTGGTTCGGAAACATTGTCAAGAGTTGTAGATGTACATGACCGAGATTCTATGATTTATTCAGATGGAGCTGGTGCAACTATTATTGAAACGACAACCGAAGATTGTGGTATTATTGCACATGAAACCGCAACACATTCGTATGATGAAGCACATTATTTATACTTTGGAAAATCAAACAATCCTGAGTTGAGTGATGATACACGTTATATAAAAATGTACGGTCGTAAAATATACGAGTTTGCATTGACAAATGTACCGTCTGCCATGAAGGCATGTTTAGACAAAAGTGGTGTTGCTATTGATGATTTGAAGAAAGTATTCATTCATCAAGCCAATGAAAAAATGGATGAAGCCATCGTAGAACGTTTTTACAGTTTGTATGACAAAGAAGCTCCCGAAAGTATTATGCCAATGATCATTCACAATTTAGGAAATAGTTCGGTTGCAACCATTCCTACTTTATTTGATATGGTAACCAAAGGACAAGTAGATAATCAAGATATACAAAAAGGCGACATTATTATGTTTGCAAGTGTTGGTGCAGGAATGAACATCAACGCGATTGTTTATAAATATTAGCATGAATCAAGATACAATTGCCATTATTGGTGGCGGAAACTTAGGAAAATCTATTGCACAAGGATTGTTAAAACAACATAATGATCCTTCACAAATTTATGTGACGCGTACAAAAGTGGAACTTTTAGAAGATCTAAAAGGACAAGGCGTTCATACAACTTCTGATAATGTTTTGGCTGTACAACAGTCTAAAATATTAATTTTTGCACTCAAACCGTATCGTATAGAGAGTGTACTTAAAGAACTAGCACCCTATATTACAACCGAACATTTGATTATTTCTGTGATCAGTGATTTTTCTTTGTCACAACTTTCAAACTGTGTTGCCAGCGATATTCAAATCGTTCGCGCGATGCCAAATACAGCAGCAGCAATTGGCGAATCGCTTACATGTTTGGCGTCTCATAACGCTTCCGCAGAAAATATAAAAAAGGCTCAGTTTATTTTTGACGCTTTGGGCGAAACTATTGAAATTGACGAAAGCTTGATGGATGCCGCAACCGTTCTTGGTGCTTGCGGAATTGCGTATGTATTGCGTTTTATCCGTGCAATGATTCAAGGTGGAATTGAAATTGGATTTGATGCCAAAACAGCGACCAAAATTGCATCACAAACCGTAAAAGGTGCGAGCGAATTGTTACTTCAAAACGGCAATCATCCTGAAGAAGAAATTGACAAAGTAACCACGCCAAAAGGCTGTACCATTGCTGGTTTGAACGAAATGGAGCATCAAGGATTTAGTTCATCACTAATTAAAGGAATAAAAACATCTATTGAAACGATTCAGAAGGATTGATTTTATTTTAGACCGCTTTGCTTTTAGACTTGTTCCCGCGTAGGCGGGAATCTGTTAGATCGTTTTGCTTTTAGATCGCGCTAAAGCGCTTTTAGATTTTTGGGTATTTGGTATTGGGTATTGGGTGTTTTTTGAAATCTAGAATCTTCTCAGGAAACTAGTCTATTAGAAATACATAACTGTTCTCGACTGCGCTCGAACTGACATTTAGAAATTCCCAAACGTCTCTTCGAGTGATTTTTCAGAAGGAAATGAAGAAAAATAGTATCGAGAAGTACTTTATAAAGAGAGTGTTTTTGCTTTTGGTATTTGGTTTGAAATCTAGAATTTTCTTAGTAAAATAAACTCCTAAACTAGCTAATCACTTCCTAGCTGATCTCGATACAAATTTGTTGCACAAACCCACTCGATCTGACGCTTTGAACATGTTATAAATACTTCGTAATCTTAGAGCTCATTGGTTTAGTTAGCGAGTAATAATAATTGAGTAATTCACCATTTTCATCAACGATGTATTTTTGAAAATTCCATTTTACACTCGAACGCTTTTTTCCGTTTAATTTCTTTGACGTTAACCAGGTATATAGTGGATGTTGATTTTTTCCTTTTACTTCTAACTTCTCCGTAAGCGGAAACGTTACACCAAAATTAATGGCACAAAATTCTTGAATCTGAGAAGCATCTCCTGGTTCTTGTTTCCCAAATTGATTGCATGGCGAACCAATAATAACCAATTGATCTTTATACGTATCGCTCAACTCTTGCAACTCTTTATATTGTTTGGTAAATCCGCATTTGGAAGCAACATTTACAAAAAGTATTTTCTTTCCTTTATAAGCTACTAAAGACATTGGATTCCCGTAAAGATCATTGATCTCAATATCGTAAATAGATTGTTTTTCTGTTTTCATCATAACTATATTTTTCTATTTACTTCGCTCCTATTTTAGCACTAATCCAATCGTTTATAGCAGGAATCATGCGAAGTTTATAAATTACAATTCCGTTGACAATCATAAACGTTCCTACTTTTATCATAATATCTAAAATGATTGTATTGCTTGTAGGAATGTTGTGCAACAAACTCACACTTCCTACAAATGAAAGTAACAGCCAAATATGCTTTTGCGTAAATGGTTGAATTTTATATTTTGAATAGATAAAAATCAGCTTCACAGTATTATACAACGTCATGGAAATCAATGTAGCATAGGCTGCACCTTCAATTCCCATGTTAAGATATTTGATAAAGTAAATATTCAATGAAATGTTTAGTACAACCAAAATAGCAATGGCAACCATATTGAAACGATAGTACTTTGAATACAGTAATATGTGCGAATTGAACGAAGTTGTCATATCAATAACCACATTAAAACTCAGAATTAAAATGACAGGAATTGTATCAACCAAGTTTTCACGTGTTGGTAAAATGGAAAACAAATCATCTACACCTAAAAAGATACAACAGAGTAAAAATCCGCCAATAGCGAATAGCAACTTAGAAACCTCTTGATACTTTTTTCCTAACGAAGTAATATCATCTTTGGCAATATATTCTGTGATGATCGGACTATAAATAGTGTACAAACCAATGGCTGGAATTGCCAATGTAGCTGCTAACACAACACCAATACTATAGGTTCCGTTTGCGGTCATAGCGTTAGCGCCTTCAATTAAATTTGGCACCATAATTCCATCTATCTTAAACGCTAGTAATGAACCTAGAATGCTAAAAAAAGCAAACAAACTGTACTTTGCATATTCATTCTTAAAAGAACGATTAAATACTTTTTTGGACGCGAAATTGAATTGAATTTTCGCCACTTTTTTCACATACCACAAAGCAATTATCATAATCACAACAAAACAACCTACATAGATAATTTTCCCTATTTCAATTGTGATACTGTTTGCTAAGTAGAGTAAGAATATGATTGGAAAGAAAATTTTAATCGAAAAACGTTCTAACACGGTTGGAATCGCAATTTTTTTATAGTTTGATGCTTGTCGTTTACACACATCCATAATCGCGAAAGCAAAACCTACAATAACTGAGTATTGAATATAATCAAAAGCATGAAAATCGGGTAACATGCTCGACAAGGAACTTGCCAATAATAAAAATACAATCGAAAATAGAATACTATTTACAACAACAATGAGCAATGTAGTTGAAAAAAAGATATTACGCTTTTCAGCAGATTCTTTAAATCGCGGAAAATAGTTCACTAACGATTGCGAAGTTCCAAACACAAAAAACGCCATAAGAATTTGCGCTCCATCAAAGATATAACGCATAATTCCGAGAAACTCTTTGTCATTTGGGTAAATAAAAAGCGTAGACACAATTCCAATAGCCGCACCAACATAGTTGATGATACTAAATTTAAGCGTTTGTGATGATACTTCTTTTTGGTGTTTTTCCAATCTTAGAAAATGTTATAATCACAAATGTACATAAATGTATGGAACGTGTCTTACTTTTAAAAAATGATCCTAATTATCTATCAGTGTTTCGACACATAATTTATCCGCTTGGACCTATTTTGCGAATAAAAATAGATTTATCTTGAAAAGAAGTAGCATCAAAAAAGCGAACCTAAGTTCGCTTTCGTAATTATCTTTAACATATTTGTGACATACAAAAACAGACAGATGCCAATGATGGATCTACAGGAATTGGCGCTAATGTATGATCCGTGTCAGGTTCAACAGGACAAATTTGAACAGTATAACAACCTGCTGTTCTAAAAACTCCACCAACAGTTTGATGTGCCACTTTTGAAATTGTCACTTTTGCAAATTTTAGGTTTTTAAGATTTTGTTTTTTCATTTTAATAATGTTTTATGTTTATACACTATTGGGTTCAAAACAAAAAAACATTACCCAACTAATTTCATGCATTCATTTTTTTAGTGGATTTGATATTTGAGATGTTCAATACCCTACAGGCATTTCTTTTCAAAACATAAACCGCTAAACTTATAAACTCCTAAACTCTTTTACATATATTTGTATATACCAAGACTTTCAACAGATGTACAATAAATTCTATCCACATAAACGTTATAAATACACACTCGATTTTCTAAAAGAAGTGGTTCCAGAAGGTTCAAAGATTTTAGATTTAGGTGTAGAAAATCCTTTTTCTGAAATCATGAGTAAGGAAGGTTATATAGTTGAAAACACAAAAGGAGAAGATTTAGACGAAGATTTTTCAGCGGTTCAAGAAAGTGACGCTGACGTTGTGACTGCTTTTGAAATTTTTGAACATTTGGTAGCACCTTTTAATGTTTTGAAAGAGATTAAAGCAAAGAAATTAGTCGTAACTGTTCCGCTACGTTTATGGTTTTCGACCGCATACCGCAGTAAAACTGATCCTTGGGACAGGCATTATCATGAATTTGAAGATTGGCAATTTGATTGGCTTTTGGAAAAATCTGGTTGGGAAATTAAAAAAACTAAGAAGTGGACAAACCCTTCACGACCACCAATTGCTCCACGACCTATTTTACGTCATTTAATTCCACGCTATTATGCTGTGTATGCCGAACGCAAAGCATAGTTTATGAAGTATTATATTATCATTCCTGCACATAACGAAGCGGATTTTATTGAAATGACGCTTACTTCTGTTGTACAACAAACATTGTTGCCAAAGAAAGTAGTTGTTGTGAATGATAATTCTTCTGATAGTACAGAAACTATTATTGATCAATTTGTGCAAGAGTATGCATTTATTACAAAAGTAAATACCAATGCAAACAACGAACATCTACCTGGAAGCAAAGTTATAGAAGCATTTTACAAAGGTTTTGAGACTTTAGACGCTAATTTTGATGTTATTGTAAAACTAGATGCTGATATTATTCTACCCAAAAATTATTTTGAAACCATCTGTAATCACTTTAAAGAAGACGCTAAAATTGGTGTCGCTGGTGGTTTGGCGTATATCGAAAAGAATGGCGAATGGATGTATGAACCAATTGCAGATAAAAATCATGTACGCGGTCCTTTTAAAGCGTATCGAAAAGCATGTTTTGAACAAATTGGCGGTTTACAAAAATCATTAGGTTGGGACACAGCCGATGTGCTTTTAGCTCGTTTTTACGGATGGAAAGTGCATGTAGATCAATCATTACAAGTAAAGCATTTAAAACCCACAGGAAACGCCTATAAACAAAAAGTGCATCGCGATCATGGAACTGTTTTCTACAAACTTGGTTATGGTTTTTGGATTTCGTTGATTGCAGCTCTAAAAATAGCACTTAAAAAGAAAAGCATTAAAGTGTTTTTGGACTATATGAGTGGTTTTTTTAGTGCGAAAAAGAAACAAACTACACAAATGGTAACTTCAGAGCAAGGACGTTTTATTCGCAAGTACAGACGTACGCAAATGTCTCGAAAAATAAAAAGTATTTTAGGCTTCTAACAGTCAGAAAAATAGCAGGTATTTCTTCGTATTTTTACAAAAAATTACGTTATTTCAGAAATTAAATGTATTTTTAGTCAATATTGCCTTTCAAGAATCCCCTATTCAGTAAAAAACATATAAATGATTAATTCAATTATCATCGAAGATGAGCAATCTTCTATGGAATATTTGGTATCTATTTTAAAAAGAAATCACAAAAATGTAAAAGTTCTCGGTTGGGCTTCTGATGTTGAAAGTGCAGTAACATTGATTAAAAAGAAGGAGCCAGAAATTGTATTTTTAGATATCCAATTAAAAGATGGCAGTGGCTTCGAAGTGTTAGACAAATTGCAGAATGAAATGACATTTGAAGTCATTTTCACTACTGGCTTTGTAGACTACAAAGAAAAAGCCATGGATTATTTTGCTTTTTATTACCTCAACAAACCTATTCAGGAAACGCAACTCCAAAAAGTATTGAATATGTATGAGTTGAAGCGCTCTGCTTTTGACAAACGAAAATACGAAGCGTTTAAACACCAAGTTGAAAGTAAATATGACGCGATTACTATTTTTGAAAGAGGCGAATATACTTCTGTGAAATTTTCAAATATTCTGTATTGTGAAGCATCTGGAAATTATACCACAATTCACTTGAAACATAACAAGCAACTCTTGATTTCAAAGAATTTGAAACGCATTGAAGATATGGTTGAACACAGCGATTTTTTCCGAGTACATCGATCCTATTTGATAAACTTAAAACACGTCAATAAGTTTACAGCAGATGGTGTTATCGTAATGTCCAACAATGCAGAAATTGCAATTTCATCTAGAAGTCGTAAAAAAGTGATCGATTTTTTAAAGTTCTATAATAGTAAAAAGTATTAATTTTTTAGTGCGCTTTCTATTGGGTTTCCTGTGGATGCATTTGGAAATGAAATTTCCAATAACGCTGAAATAGTTGGTGCTATATCAGTGATCTCTGTGCGCTGTAACGTTTCTCCTTTTTGAATACCATTTCCATAGAATAGTAACGGAACATGTGTATCATAATTAAAACCTGAACCGTGTGTAGAACCTGTACGAGAATATGGTATTGTAGCAATGTCTAATACAAAACATACATCTCCTGAGCGTTTTTGATTGAATCCGCGTTGTAAAGATGCTGCTATTCCGTGTGTAAACTCACTGTTTAAAAAAGCAGTTCGTGTGTATACTTTTGAAATTTTATCGTAGCTCAACAATTCCTGTTGCAATGCATTTTCTATCGCTGTAGTAGAAAGTTTTAGACGTTTAATTTCTTCATAGTTTAAAAATACTTGTCCGCTAGAAATATTCTCGATTAAATTTTCGCTTCCATACATTGTATTTAAAAAGCTTTTTAAATGGTCTTTTAATGGTTTACTATCAAAATATCCTGCTGGAATTTTCTGGTCTTGCAAAAACGATGGTACATGTACAGCTGCATGATCTGCAGTTAAGAAAATTGTATAGTTTCCTTTTCCAACTTCTGCATCTAGTGTAGCAAACAAACGCTCAATATCTTGATCTAATCGTAAATATGTATCTTGAATTTCTTTAGAATTCACTCCAAATCTATGTCCAACATAATCTGTACTTGAATAGCTTACTGCTAAGAAATCGGTGTCATTATCTTGCCCTAAATTTTCTCCTTTAATAGCTGCAATTGCAAAATCTGTAGTCAAGTTGTTTCCATAAGCAGTTGCTTTCAAAATATCAAATCCACCATTTTCTTCTTGCAAACTTTTTAAATCGTACGGAAAAGTTGCATTTGCTTTCCCTTTAAAAGTTCCTTCATACTTACTTAAATCGGTATCACTTTCTACATACGTATTAATGTCATACAAAGTATTCCAAGTAGTCATATACTTTTCAGCTTCATCGGCTGCATTGAATTCTTTTACCCAAGTAGGCAATTCGTTAGTATAATAAGTACTTGTTATCCAATTTCCTTTATCTTTTCCATAAAACCAATACGCTCCATTTGCCGAATGTCCTGCTGGCAAAATAGCACCTCTATCTTTTATTGCAATTCCAATTACCTTTCCACGTTGTTGTGTGTCTAAACGCAATTGATCTGTTACAGTAGTTGTTTGCATTCTATGCGGAGACATTTTTCCTGCCCATTGCCCTTCTACTCCAACTGAAGATTGACTTGCATCTGAAGCGCAATACACTTCTTTCTTTTCAAACTTATCATACCAATCGTTGGCAATAATTCCGTGGTTTTCAGGCGTTGTTCCTGTATATACAGAAGCATGTCCAGGACCAGTATATGTAGGAATATAATTGTAATGATTATTTTTACAATTGTATCCATTTTTTAGCATACGCATAAAACCGCCATCACTATATTTACTTTGAAAACGCGTTAAATAATCATAACGCATTTGATCGACTACAATACCAACGACCAACTTAGGCTTTGCCGTTTCTGTAGTTTGTATGTTTGTATTCTTTGATGCTTTTACTTTTTGCTTTACAGAAATACACTGAATAAAAAATAAAGACAGTATACTTAATAAGAGACTTTTTTTCATGATCTATTTTCTCATTTATTTAGGTACGGGAAACTTATATTCTTTCAAAAGTAATTGTTTTACTGCAAATTCCGTTTTAACTAATCATTAAATCGTTAATTATTTTATTAGCTAACACGAATGATGTATTTTTAGCCCATGATTTACCTAGAAAATATAGGACGCTATTTTTTGATGTTGAAAAGCGTATTTAGTAAAATGACCAAATGGTCCATGCTAAGAAATCTTATCTTTAAAGAAATCGATGATTTAATCATTGGTTCTATGGGAATTGTATGTTTCATTTCCTTTTTCGTTGGTGGCGTTGTTGCCATTCAAACGGCTTTAAACATCAATAATCCTCTAATTCCAAAGTATCTTGTTGGTTTTGCCACAAGACAGTCTGTAATTTTAGAATTTGCACCGACATTCATTTCCATTATTATGGCAGGAAAAGTAGGTTCATTCATTACATCGAGTATTGGAACTATGCGAGTTACTGAGCAAATTGACGCATTGGAAGTTATGGGAGTTAATTCTTTGAATTACTTAGTATTTCCTAAGATTGTAGCATTGGCTTTGTATCCTTTTGTAATTACAATTGCCATGTTTTTAGGAGTTCTTGGAGGTTGGTTAGCTTCTATTTACGGAGGTTTTTCAACAAGTGCCGATTTTATTCAAGGATTACAGATCGAATTTATTCCATTCCATGTAACCTATGCTTTTATTAAAACGTTTCTGTTTTCTTTTGTGCTTGCCACAATTCCTTCTTTTTACGGATACTATATGAAAGGTGGCGCATTGGAAGTTGGAAAAGCTAGTACAACGTCGTTCGTTTGGACGAGTGTTGTTATTATTTTGATAAATTACCTCATTACACAATTATTACTGACTTAATGATCGAAGTAAAAAACATAAAGAAATCTTTTGATGGTGTTGAAATTTTAAAAGGAATTTCAACCACATTCGACAAAGGAAAAACCAACTTAATCATTGGTCAAAGTGGTTCTGGAAAGACTGTTTTTTTAAAGTCTTTGTTAGGTCTTCACATACCCGAAGAAGGTTCTATTTTGTTTGATGGGAAAGATTATAAAAGTTTATCTACCAAAGAACAGCGAGAACTGCGTACCGAAATGGGCATGGTTTTTCAAGGAAGTGCTTTGTTTGATTCTATGACAGTTTCTGAAAACGTAATGTTCCCTTTGCGCATGTTTACGAATCAATCAGTAAGTGAAATGCAAGATCGTGTGGATATTGTATTGAAGCGTGTAAAATTGGTAGATGCACATCATAAATTTCCAGCGGAAACTTCTGGAGGAATGCAAAAACGTGTTGCTATTGCGCGTGCTATTGTAATGAATCCTAAGTATTTATTTTGTGATGAACCCAACTCTGGATTAGATCCAAAAACAGCCATTGTTATTGATAATTTGATTCAAGAAATCACCGACGAATATAACATTACAACTGTCATCAACACACACGATATGAACTCTGTAATGGAAATTGGTGAAAAGATTGTCTTCTTAAAAAACGGTATCAAAGCTTGGGAAGGCACCAATAAAGAAATCTTTAAAACGGATAATGAATCGGTAACCGACTTTGTATATTCTTCTGATTTATTCAAAAAAGTAAGAGAAGTATATTTGAAAGAGTTGAAGGAATAATTGCAACAGTTCTAAAAACTCCTCTTTATTTTTCTATATATTATTCACGAATAAATGTAAATCGCTTGTTATCAAATCCGTATTGAGAAAGATCCATTTCGAGTACCAAGCTATCTTTAGATACTTTTGAAACTTGCAGGACTCTATTTAGTTTCTTTAATATGATTGTTTTATCATCCTCATAATACTTCCATCCAACCTTTGGTTTAAAAGGAGGACGATTTATTATAATTGAATCTTCTTCAATATAAAGTTTATCCAAACCATTCATTGACCCTGGTGATTCTATTTGAGTTGTATGTTGTACGATTTCTTCTTTCGAAACAAGTTTCCAAGTCCCAAATAATAACCTTGGTTTTTTATGCGCTATTTCTTGTTCTTCAAAAACATATTGTTTATTTCCAAAGATATAATCAGTTACGTATACTTTATTTCCTGCTAATGAATCTAATAATACATATAAAACACCCGTTTCTTCATCACTATAAAATTCAGACTCATATACTAAAAAAGTATAATCATTAATATGTTGAATCTCCCAATTAGTTTTCGTTAATAGTCCTATTTCTTTTGAACGAAAATGCATCTCAGTATCATTTACAAAATCATAGTATATTTTTTCTCTCGCTTGAGAAGTAACATATTCTTTTCCTTTAGGATTCCAGTGTACTTTTTTTGAATTTGTAGATAATCTTTTGAATACTGTATGAATGGGTTGACTATAATTTGATGTCATTACAAGACTGTCTTTTGTCACCTTTACCTCCATTATATTTGAAGCATCGTTTCCATACGTAATTTTACCATCTTTTAGGGTAAAATTGACAATTGTATCGATCGCTTTATCCTTGTTATTAATTATAATTTTTTTGATACGAACCTTATTATCTTTAAAATTTAAAAAGAATTTAGTACCTGAAGGATCTTTATATTCGGAGTTATATTGATAATAGGCTTGTATCCAGGCGCCTTCTATATTTTGATTTAAATTCGTTTTAGATTTGCATGAAACACATAGTAAAATAACAAGAACGAGTGATGCGAGTGAAGTTTTGAACATAATGGTAACGTTTACGGTTTCTTATATTATTTGTGGTGCTTAATAGCAAAATGTTACAACTACTCACTTTTAATTATCTAGCAATAAACTTATCCACTTTTATAATTTCTTCCTTTTTGAGTTCCCAAAATGTTGCTTGAATTTTCTTCTTGTGATAAGGATCAGTATAGTATTCCAGATCAAAATTCATATCAAAAATTTTCTCCCAACTTTTCTTGATCTTTGTTTGAAATGATGGAGGTAGCTTTTCAAGGTGACCACTGAGGAAACCGTGAATATTTTTACATTCTTTTTCTTCATCAAAACTGATAGCTTCTTTTTCAGAACCAGCTATATAATCATGATAGCACAATGGCCAATGCCATAACACGAAGTCTGACAACAGTATTTCTTTCTCTTCTTTTTCAAATTCAATTCGGTATCCGATTTCTCCTGAAGGTAAGTGTCCAGAAGCACGCAAATCTGGTCTTTTTCTTTTAGAATCTATCGATTGATACCAAGCCCACACAGGATATTGCTCAAGACTTTCAGGTTTTCCAATACGTTGCTCCATTTGCATACGCAACCAATCGTATCCTTTAATAAATTCTGGAAGTATGAACTCTTTTTTTCCTGTATATATACCTTTTGTTTGGAGTTCATTCCACCCACGCTCGTCTTGAATAGTCCATAATTTAACTTTCACACGTAAAGAGAATTAATTTAGAAGAAAAAAGCGAACCATAATAAGTTCGCTTTTTCAATATGATTATTTTATATGATTTACTCTCGAATGCGTTCTACAATCAAGGTATCTAGCGCAAGTTTTTGACGCAACCATACTTTCAGTTCTGCTTCACGAATGGTTTGAATACTATCAGTTAATTCAGGGTTCCATTTTACAGCAGCTACAGGAATGGTATCTACTTGTTGAAAGTCTTGAGAACTTAACATTTTGGCAAATCCGAACTGACGTAAATCTCTATATTTAATTTTTGCATCTTTGGATAATGAACTAAAAGCAACATAATTTTCATCTTCTTTAGAAGCTTCAGATTCTAGTCGTTCTTGTAAACTTGAAACCTGTAGTTTTAAATCGGATATTTGTTGCTCTAAACCTTTAATCACTAATTCTTTTTGATCTAAATCTTTGTATGCTCTATCTAAGGCATCTGATATTTTATCTACACTTCTATTTTTATTACCAAAAACTTTTAATTCAAAATCTTTAATACTCTCATAGTTTTTGATATCACTTTTATATTGAGCCTCTAAAACAGATGAAACTTCCCCGTTGAAATGTAGAAATATGGTTTTATTATCAAGATCTAAATCCTCGTCTCGTTTTTGCAACCAAACTTCTGGGTTACTTTCTATTTTTTTCACAAATTGCTTATAATCCTTCTTTATATTAGTTTCTTGCAATACATTCCAAAAGGTCCATACAGCAGGAATCATCACTACTAAAGCCACTACAGATGCTAAGCGTGAAATACGTTTTCGCTTCGCAGAATTGGCGTATTTCAACATTGGAAAACGCAGAAGCTTTAATACTAAAAAAGTTGCTAATGCAATGAAAATTGTATTAATAATGAATAAATACATTGCTCCACTGGCAAATTCCAGTCCTTGTGTTCCTCCTTTGGCAAGTCCAAAACCAACGGTACATAATGGCGGCATTAAGGCTGTTGCAATTGCCACTCCAAAAATTACCGAAGCAATCGTTCCTTTTTTCGTTCTAGCAATAATCAATGCCAAACCACCAAAGAAAGCGATCAACACATCGCGAATATCAGGCTTGGTTCTAGCTAATAATTCAGAAGAATCTTCTTGTAATGGAAAGAATTTAAAGAACAAAAAGGCTGTCAATATACTAATCACAACCATGACACCAAAGTTGATCAAGGATTTACGAAGTGTATCAATATCGTTAATTGCAATGGACATTCCCATTCCTAAGATTGGTCCCATTAATGGAGAAATTAACATGGCTCCAATTACAACTGCGGTTGAATTTGCATTTAATCCGACAGAAGCTATAAAGATGGAACAAATTAAAATCCACGTGGTAGCACCTCTAAATGGAATATCTTTTTTTACATCATCAATTGTTTGATCTTTATCAACATCATCACGAATATCTAAAAGATTGTGCATAAACCTTTTAAATCCTTCCCACAATCCTTTAGGATCATCTACAACCTGTTTACCATTTGTAGCTTCTTTTGGTTCTTCTTCAGTAAAATTGAATTTATTTTCTCCTCCTGTACTCATCTGTGTTATCCGTAATTTTCGCCAAAGGTATCTTTGACTTTTTGTAAAACTTTCTTAATGTCTTGCTCTTTTGCTTTTGGATAAATCAACAAAACATCTTCTTTATCAACGACAATATAATCATTTAATCCATCAATTACCACGACTTTTTTGCCAGTCGTTCGAATCATGTTTCCGCTTGCATCTTGTAATATAGGTTTTGCATTTACAACTGCATTACGGTTTTCCTCTTTATCTAATTTATCATACAAACTTCCCCAAGTTCCTAAATCATTCCAGTCAAACGTAGCTGGCAATACATATACTTGTGTTGCGTGCTCCATAATAGCGTAGTCAATTGAGATGTTTTCGGCACTACCGTAATTATCGCGAATAAAATCATCTTCAAAGTCTGTATTGTATACCGAAATACCTTGCTCAAATAGTTTGTATAGTATTGGTTGAAATTTTTGAAAAGATGTTACAATTGTTTCCACACTCCAAATAAAGATTCCAGCATTCCACAAATATTCGCCACTAGCTAAAAACTTTTTCGCTGTTTCGTAATCTGGTTTTTCCGTGAACTTGTGTACTTTTTTAATAGCAGATTCACTTTTTTCAAAGTTTATATATCCGTATCCTGTATTGGCAAATGTTGGCTGAATTCCCAAGGTCATGAGCACATTTTCTTCTGCACATTTAGTAAAAGAAGCTTGTAAATTGTTTATAAAAGCAGTTTCATCTTCAATCCAATGATCGCTTGGTGCGACTACCATTACGGCATTTGGGTTTTCTTTCTGAATTTTGAGTGATGCATATAAAATACACGGCGCAGTATTACGCATAGCTGGTTCTAAAACCACTTGCTTTTGCGTTGCATCTGGTAATTGTTCTAGAACAAGATCATTGTATTTTTCATTCGTAAGAATGTAGATATTTTCTTTTGGAATTAACTTCGATAGTCTGTGAAATGTTTTTTGGATCAAGGTTTCTCCCGTTCCTAGCATATCGTGAAACTGCTTTGGAAAGCTAGAAGTACTTACGGGCCAAAAACGCGATCCTACGCCGCCAGCCATGAGAATTGCATAATAATTCTTGTTCATTTTTGTCATTTTCATTGGTAGGTTTACCATTATACAAGCAATATAATACAGATTGCTGAAAAAAATAACAAAAGAGTAGATTATTAACGGCTTTATAACGTTGATCGGTTATTATAATCGGACGTTTGAACTCTTTTTTAAAAGTACAGATATCATTTTTTCTTAAAATAGCGATGAATTGAAAATGTATGTATAATAGAAATGAGAAGAATTCGTTTTATAGTCATCGATCTTAATTTGCACAAAATCTACTTCATGAAATCAATTAGCCATTGTATTCTTTTATCACTATTCTTTTTTACAGCTTGCCAAAAACAAAAAAAATCTGATTTAAATCATTTCCCTACTACTCCTGACACCTTACTTGTAAAAATGACAAAGGAAAAAGGAGATGGTTTGTTTCAAATTGGTGCAACAACTCCGACGTTTAAAAGTGTTACT
Source organism: Kordia sp. (assembly GCF_050633145.1). Taxonomy (GTDB): domain Bacteria; phylum Bacteroidota; class Bacteroidia; order Flavobacteriales; family Flavobacteriaceae; genus Kordia. The sequence goes on from NZ_JBOEFY010000002.1 coordinate 184,524, forward strand.
AGTGAATTTCCGTATTCAATCATATATCCAAAAAGAATTGAAAATGCAGAACGCTTTTTATTCATGCCAAACTTTAGAGAAAAAAAGCATTATTATGTTGATATTATTAAAGGAACTCAAGATGGAAACGCCGTTTTTATTGTGGACGAAAACAACAATAACGATTTGACAGACGACAGCATCAGACCAATTGAAGCTATGGACTGGAATTCAGATAAAAGCTTGGTAAAGTGCAACTTTAGTGTTTCAGAAGGAATACAAACAATTCAAGATTTTTCTTGGTTAAAGATTGGTACTTCCAACAATAGCTTACTTGTTGGCAGAAGCGATCACCTCATAGGAACATTCAACATCAATAAAAAAACTTATAAAATAACTGCAGCAGATCCTTTTAACTCTAGTTTTTCTTACGATATCAATCCGCAGTTAGCGGTCATTACAGATAAAAATACAATTGCGAACCGTGATATTGTGTCTCTGGGAGAATTTATTAAGCTTGGTAATACATATTATAAATTTCATAGTATTTCAGACACAGGATCGCAAATTACACTAATTAAAGAAGACAACTTTCAGACAAAAATTGGAACACAAGTTGGTATGCTAGCACCTGAATTTACTGCTATTACGACTGAAAAAGATACCATTAAAAGCGTCAATCTAAATAACAGACTGACTATTATTGCCAATTCTTGCGGTTGCGGAGGCGACAAAGCATCAACACAAGCGTATTATGACATGCGTGATGCATATACAAACATCAATATTCTTCATGTAGATTCAAAAATTAAAAAAGCAACTAACGGCTTACATATTGATGTAGACAATGATTTTAATAAGGCTTTTTACAATACGTATAGAAAACAATATTGTTTACGTATTTGTTATGTAATTGGCAAAGACAATAGAATACTCGATACGTTTTTAATTACCAATTGGAAAGCATCTTTAACGAATATTGTTAAAGAATAATAGATTAACTCCGCAACAACTCAACCTCTGCATTTGGATTGAATAAGTACATACGACCTGTAGCAACCTCAACACATTCATAGCGTTTTACACGTTTGTTTCCGCGCTGAAATATTTTACCATTATGCAATCGGAATGTGCTTCCATGTGGAATTTCGAATACATAGTTTTTGTCGTTTTCTGGATCGTATTGCTTTAATGCTAGTGCAAATTTTGCGTCTGTATCACTACTGGCTTTTGGATTTTTGAAATGATTGGCTACAATTGGTAAAATCTTCGTCGGAAATATTTGTGGATTTATAAACGGCAGCATCAATTGTTGAAATGTACGTTTCCACTCGATTCCGTGTGGTTTTATAGCACGTCCATGTTTTTCATAAGCGACTAAATGTGCAATTTCATGAATCAAAGTCACAAAAAAACGGTATTTATTTTCGCCTGCATTTACCGTAATAATATGCCTACCATCGGGCATTCTACGGTAATCTCCATGTCGTGTGACACGTTGATTCACAATTTTTAAATGTACCTGGTGCGCTTTTATTAAGTCAAAAGTAGGATCAACGGCGCGTTCAGGAATGTATTTGGCTAGTATTTCTTTCACGGTTCAACAAAAGTACACATTTGTTTTGAAACGTTATAGCATTCTTATATACACAAACTGACGATTTAGGGAACGGAAATCATCAGTTTGTATAAAATTATTTTTTGAGTACAATTATATTTTGTGTTTATTCAGCAATCCATCATCAAAAGGTGTCCATAAACAAGCTTTGATTTTACTTTCCTTAAACCCTTGATTTACCCAAGTATTACAGGTCTTTAAACACGAATAACTTCCTGTAGCTCTGTAAAATATATCATTTACACCATAACTTTCACCTTCTAACTTTATCGTATTTCCCGTAGTATCTTTTTGGAAAGATGCTTCTATATAACTATTTAACGTAGTCAGTTGTGATATTGAAATTTGTATAGCTACCCACGAACTTCGTTTTGTATTATATTTTGTCACATGCATTAATGTAGAACTTTTTAGAAACATAGCGCTAAATGCATTAGAAAACGTTAAATCGTCCCAAGTCCGTGTATGTAAATAGAAATTTTCATCGCCCCAACCAAACGAGAGATATTTAGCACTATCCAATTCATCTTTCAAGTTTTCACTAAGTTCATCTTGTATATTTCCTATGGGCATAATGATGTCTAAATGCACTCCATTTGTAGAGAGATAGATTGTATATGGTGTTTCTTCAGTAGTTGTACTATTTACTGTAATTGCTGTACAGATAAAGGAAATTAATAAGTATACTACAGGAATCAACAAGATACAACCTATCCATTTAGCTATTTTTTTGATTAGCTTCATATATATTATTTTCTAGATTTTCTCCATCTTCTAAAAAAGATCAATCCAACAACAATTAGTATTACAATTGGCCATACTGATAAGATTCCCAACAATAGCTCTTGAATAAAATTCCAACCAGTTAATAAACTTGCTTTAAGTTTCGCACCAAATCCTTTTTTATAAGCAACTGGCTGTTCTTTGTATTCAATAGTTTCATAAATTTCTACTTGAATTGTACTGTACGCAACTCTATTGCTCATGTACTTTAATCTCCCTTGTACTACTTCTATTTCTTCTTGAATGATACGCAATTGACTTTCTGTTGCCAGAATATCTTTCACTGTTTTTGCATTTTTGCGCAACACAGCTTCCAAACGTTCTTTCACTTCTATTTTAGTGTCTAATCGGGTTTGCGCGTCCATGTATTTTTCAGTGACATCTGTAGTTGAAATATTTACATAATCGGTTTCTTCGGCAAATTTCTGAATGCCATCTAATACAATGTCAAATTTTTCCTTTGGAATTTTTATCGTAAATCTATTTTTCTTTTCATGATAATTTTTATCATATCGCAATTCTGAAATATAACCATCGTTCTTGTACAACATTTGTTTTATGTCTACCAACGCTTTTCCAATATCTTTCACTTTATAGCGCGTACTTGCGGTTTTGATGATCTTTAAGTTTTCAGGAACATTTGAGGATAAGGTTTGATCCGTTTGATCGGTTTCAATCTGCGTATATTTAAAACCTTGATCTTTTCCTTTAGAATCGAAATCTAACTTGTCTATGCTTAGCGATTTATCATCTACACCATCATAATCATTTCTGAGGTCTACATTTTCTAGAGTGACTTCTTCTTTCAGGTAATCTGGACTACTGCTTTCATGACAAGACATGAAAAATAGTAACAGAAAAATGAATAGTGAAGATTTAACCATATGTTTTCGTGTGATTGCATTCATAATTTTATATTTTTAAGGATTACGAATACAAACCTATCGGAGTTTCTACAAGAAGCTTTGTAAATGACTTGTAACAGCTTTGTAAATTAATTTACAAAATACAAAACACTGAAAATCTGATTTTTACATATTAATTGAGCACAGAAAAAACATATCACTTTTCACTCTTAAAACAGCAAATTGCAGCTACTTTTTTAGCTACACATTCGGTTTCAAGCGATATTCGTGAATGGAAAGGAAATACGATTACAGATTTTCAAGAAGATTTACGCAGTAAAACCAAAGGCAGTATTAGCGAAAAATGGTTTTATACTTATATAAAGAATGATACTGAAAAGTTACCGCGTATTGATATGTTGAATTTGTTAAGTGCGTATGTCGGTTTTGACAATTGGAATGATTTTGTGAAACAACACTCTGAAATTGAAGTTGAATCTGAATCTGAATCTGAAGTTGAAGTTGAAACTGAAAAAGTTAGAAGAACCTTTCCTAAATTTCTCTGGTTATTGTTATTGCTTCCATTGCTTGCTTTTGGAGTATATAGTTTGTACCCAACAGGAAATACCTTTACGTTTTGCTTTACTGATGCCGATCAGCGGGAAGCGATTACAAAGATTCCCTTAGATATTGAAGTCATTCGAAAGAACGAATCTTCATTGTATTTTAAAACCGATAGTTTGGGTTGTTTCTCCTATACAACTCCCGAAAATGAATTGAAATTTGTTGTAAAATCGCCATATCATAAAACAGATACGATTGTACGACATATTAATTCGAGCACACATAAAACAGTACAATTGCAAACGGATGATTACGCGTTAATGTTGTTGTATTATGCAAATGGAAATAAAGACGATTGGAAAAAACGCCGTGCACAATTGAATGAATTGATTTCGGAGAATGCACAAATTTATCGTGTGTTTAAGAATGCTATTGGAATTGAAATGTATACAAAAAAGGAATTCATTAATTTATTAACGATTCCGACAAGTACATTGAAAAAGATGCAAATTCTAGATAAAGTCTATGCGAATGAAAAGATTGTGAAACTTAAATTTATGATTCAATGATGAGAAAGCTATTGTACATATTCGGTTTCCTTTTGTGTATTTCGTGCAATCAATCTGCTCCGAAATCAGAGAATTCTAAAATGAAAAGTGAAGAATTATCCGTAGATAAGGATGGTTTGTTGGATGATGCAAAAGGAAAAGGTTACGATTTTACAATTGATAAATCCAAGATTGATGCTGACTTTAAAAGCGAAGGTTTTAGTTTCAGCACTCCTGGAAATTTGAATACTGAGATTTCAACAAAGTTGCAAGCCAATTACGAAGCGCAAATTTTAGCGACAAAACATCCTGAGTTTGCAGAAGCTATTAAAGAACAATTGGCAGACTCCAACAAGTTTACGAAATCACTTTCAGATTCTATCGAAACCATTAAAATAGAAGATTTGAAGTTTTCTGAGAATATGGAATCGCGAAATGATAGTGTTTTTACTCAGAAATTAGTTTATACTTCTTTGATTAATTCAACATATAAACAGAAAGATAGCGTGTTAGTTATTATTAAGCGTACTAGTATTATGATTGATGATACCGAAAACTTGAATACTACGTTTAGGTTTGAGAAGTTAGATCGTTAGACTTGTTAGATTTTTAGACTTGCGCTGCTTTTAGACTTGTTAGATTTTTTAAACGTCACTTCGAGTGATTTTCGATAGAAAATTGTATCGAGAAGTACTTTGAAAAGTGATCGTTTTGAAGCAGATCTCGATACAACGAATCACAGATTCGCCACTCGATCTGACGTTTTGTTTTCACATCTTATTGCTTCACAAAAAACCCTTCTTCCAACCATTTTGTTTTCCATTGTTGCCAGTGGTTTTCTAATTCGTCAGCATCAACCTTAAATTGATTGACTAAAAATTGTTTTGCTTGTGTAATGGATTGTGTTTCTTTGAATTTAGCTAAGAAATGATATTGTATCGGATATATTTCAAAAAGACCCAATCGGTAATTGCGACGTAATAATGCACAGTAACTTTCTTGTGGAAATGGCAACTGCGGATCGCGGTCATTTACAGCTTCTTTGTAATACAAACTGATTGGATGTTCATGTTTTAACAAATGAAATACAGGTACTAATTGCAAACTTTCTTCCTTAGTTTCTAGGGTTGCTTTTTGGTGATTTTCATGAACCTTTTCATCAAAACTATTATTGATTAAAAACTCAAAGTCTGCCAATTCAATCATAAAATCGGGCCAAGTTTCTTTGATTTCAGCATCTTTATCGGGACGTGTTTCTTCTAAAAATGCTCCAAAATGTTGTCCTAAATCACCTAGTGTGTAACTTTTAGAAGGATATTCAAGTAAGTATAAATCTGCAAATTGTAAAAACAATTGTCTTCCTAGTGCATGACTTAAGGCAGGAAATTGTGCTACCATACAATCGCGCAAACGCGCTATATAACTGCGTTGATAAATATTTACATGCTGTTTGGCAGAAAGTTTTGAAGTCGATTTTACATATGCTTCATAATCGCCAGCAAACTGTGGATGCATTAATTGATTTTGCATCCATTGTTGAATTTGCGCAAAACTTTTTTCGGCTGCTTCTCGCGATGCGTCTTTTATAATTTTCATGAGTCTACAAAATCTTTTGCCACGTTTGTCACCATAAAATCAATTGGGTTTGACACAGTTTCCGTTTCTTGTTGTGTCGTTTCAGGTGTTATAAATTGTTTTTTGAAACCATTCATATAGTTTTTAGCCTTTAGTAATTCTGCATGACAGACATCAAATTCAGGAATATTTCCATCCCATTCTAATAGCGTTGACGTTCCGCCAGTGCGTTCCCAAGCTAAACTGAATAATTCCCAAACAGGATCAACCACAGGACTATCATGTGTATCAATAATATGATCTCCGTTGTGTTGATGTCCCGCCAAATGCATTTGTACAATACTTTCGTGCGGTAAACCTTCAATATATTCTATCGGGTCAAATTCATTATTGAACGAAGACACATAGACATTATTTACATCGAGCAATAAACCGCAATCAGTTTCTTCTACCATGTGTTTTAAAAATTGCCATTCTGGAATGGTTGATTGCTGAAAGGTTAAATACGTACTTGGGTTTTCTAGAATTAATGGTCGTTCTAGATAGTCTTGCACTTGTTTTATTTTTGTAGTGATGAGTTTTAAACTTTCTTCATTGAGTACAACTGGCAATAAATCGTGTGAATTGAGACTCAAAACACCTGTCCAACACAAATGATCACTAATCCATTTCGGATTGATTTCATCTGCGAGTTTTTTTAATCGTTTTAGATATTCAAAATTTAACGGATCTGTACTTCCAATCGACATTGAAACTCCGTGCATTACAATTGGATACTGTTCTGCTATTTGATCTAATACATATCTTGGTCTTCCGCCAGAATCCATAAAGTTTTCTGAGATGATTTCTAACCAATCTACAGCTGGCTTGTGCTCCAAAATATGATTAAAATGTTCTCCTCGCAAACCTAAACCTAAGCCTAAATCAGGAAGTTGTTGTACTTTTTGTTGCATTGGTTTTTTGGGTGTTGGGTGTTGGGTGTTGGGTGTTGGGTGTTGGGTGTTTGTGAGCATAAAAACTTAAGATTAAATTAATAAACTTTTCAAACTTAAAAATGTACTTAGAAACTTTCCTAATACCTAATACCAAACACCCAATACCTTTATATTACTTCTTAGAAGCCTTCTTTTTAGTTTTCTTTTTCTTCTTGTCCTTTTCTTCCGTGCAAACGCAGTTTTCCATCGTATTTTTCATTTCTTTACTACTTTCTTCACAGAATTCGTTAGCACTCGTAGCTGGATCATTCAGTCCAAAAGAACAGTATTTATCTCCACTACTTCCGCAAGATTCTCCTCTTCCATTCGCTTCTAACCATTTTACTGGCGGTCCATATTTAAAAGGTGCATCACTTACCGTTCTACGAGATTTATCCATACGATCTTCAAACAGTTTACGTGCCAATTGCCAAACACTTCTTCCTTTGTTTGGTCCTTGTGTAATGAAACGTTCTGCCGGAATCGGTGTTCCGCAACTTCCTTGCCATGCACAATCGTTTGCACCTGGTTTACATTGCTCTTCTGTATCTCCGTATAATCCGCATCCTCCTTGACCACGACAATTGTTTAAGGTATGACAACTATGAACTTGCGTTGCGCAATATCCTGTTCCTGCACAATCATTTGTTCCATAACGATCATGTCCTTTACAGGCATTTAATCCCATACATGCATGTAGTTCTAAAGGCACAGCAATGTCTTTTTGTTTTGACGGTGTAGTTGTTCCGCTACCACCACAACCATTAGATCCACTACTACTGCCACTGCTACAACTATTTGATCCGCTACTACTTCCTCCGCTGCTTCCACAACTATTTGCTCCGCAGCTATTTACTGCGCTATATTTAAAATTTTTCATCTCTTTACTGCTTTTAATTATAAAATCCCTTTGTTGTTTTCTACTAAATATGCTTCAAGTGGCACATCTGGTAAGTCTTTGATTCTGCTCAATAACGTTTGAGATACAATTGGACTTGATGCCATTGCAATTCCAGCTAAGTCTATTATTTGCGATTTTGGACTCGAAGAGTTTGCAAAGTCATAGTCTTCTAAAGTTGCAGCAACGCTTTGTTTTTCACCGCTACTATCAGTATAACTTAATCCAGACATCGTTCCACATAAGTTGTCTAGCAACCAAATCATAGATTTGTGAATTCCAAACATAAAGATTTCATATTGTTTGTGACCAGCAGTTTTGTAACATGCTTCTGCCATTATAAATATATATGTATAAATTGCATTCGTAAGATTTGAAACATCTTGAATGGCTTTTGGATAGTTTGAAGTACTTGGGTTTTTAGGAAGATCTTTTACGAAGTATTTTGTAAAATCGAAATTCTTAGTGTTCAAGAACGTATTTAATTCGCTATTTTTTCTTTGAATAGTACAGTATACTTCTAAGAATTTATCAAAGTGCGATAGTTCTTTTTTATTTTTATCATCATAATCACCAGAGTTTGTTCCTTCATCTCCAACTGGAGTTACTGGACATACTACTTTTCCATCTGGTGTTAAGTGATCGCCAACGATTTCTATTTTTCCTTTTGGTGTGTATAAAGGCGTTTTTGATCCTTCTCCTTGCTCAATGATTTCATTCATTGCATGGATTGCAGAGTCTTTACCTTTTACATGTACCAATCCGCCACTATCATCCGCATTTGGAAATTGTGGCTTGTGGTTTTCATCATAATAGATCGTATCAATATTATTTTGTGCATAGTATCCTTTTTCAGGAAGTAGTTGTGGCGCATCTCCATTAAAATCTGAATCTTTCAATTCTGTTTTAATACAGTTTATGATTTGATCGTAGTATTCACCAATTGTAGTATACTCAATCGCTTGTCCTTTTTCTGCTTTATCAACATTGAATGGAAGTGGACTTTCAATCAGCAGAAATGCATGCAATTGTTCTAACGAAAGTTTCCCTCTATTAATTTCAAACGCAGGAACATGTCCTGGTAAATATGCTGGCCAAACTTTTGGTGTTTTCCCAACTAATGACGGAATTCCTCCATACGGTGGTTTTAAAGCGTTTTTAATGTTGGAAGATAATGACATATGTAACATTTCTTCTACTGCTACACTCATAATTAATCCACCTGCTTTGTTGGCAAAAACCATAATTTCTAATGCCAATTGTGCTGCTGCTTGTTGCAGTTCGGCATCTGTCCTTTTGTTTTTCTTACCTTTTTGACTCGCTTTCATGTCTGAAAGAATATGTGCTTCCACATCAGACTGCGAGGGATTTCTATTGATTGAATAGTAGGTGTACAAATACACTGGAATTGTGGCAATCTCAATTTCAATAGCTTGCTGCATTGCTTGTTTGAGATTTGACTTAGTTACCGTTACTGGCAACTGAAAGAGTAGTCCATTCATAATGTTAGTTAGTTTTATTATATAGTGTTTTTTAAATGTAGGTGTTCTCTTTTATTCATAAAACCGTAGAAATACTTGTTTTATTTCTTGGATAAATTACTACAAATATTTGAGAATACAGCATTTATCATTCAACTAAGAACAAGAGAATTACATCTAAATAGTCCTTGATTATTTTTTGGCACGATTTTTTTTATATATTTTTAAACAAATTAAATTTACTATTATGAAAAAAGTATTGCTTTTTCTGATGCTTTGTGTTGCAATTCCCTCCTTTGCGCAAACTGAGTTGACAGACGAGAACGCTGAATCTAAGTTACTCGTTAATAATGATCGATTGATCGTTTTAGATTTTTACGCAACTTGGTGTGGACCTTGTAAACGTATGGACCCAATTTTAAAAGAGTTGAATGCAAAGTATAAGGATCGCGTTGACTTTTACAAAATAGATGTTGACAAGAGTCAGGTTGACGATGCTTTAGGAATTTCTGCGATGCCAACGTATTTGTTTATTTATAACAGCTCAAATTTAGAACAGATTGAAGGCGCTATGAGTAAAACAAAAATGGAAAATTTGGTTAAGAAACACATGAGTGGAGATTCTGAAACAGAAATAGAAGAAACTGTTATTGAGTCTACAGAAACTGATGATGATAGTTTTTATGATGCAAGCGCTAAACATGGTGATTCTGACGAATTTAGTCAAGCTACTTTAGATAAGATTTGGAATTCTTCTACACGATTGAATTCATTGGCTTGGCATACTTATAAAGAACATGACGATATTGGTTCGTTATTAAAAGCAATTAAAATTGTGGAGCGTTCTATTGAATTGGAAGCTACGTATTATAATGTAGATACACATGCAGCTTTGTTATACAAAACAGGAAACTATACAAAAGCTTTAAAGACTGCTAAAAAAGCGGTTGATATTGCAAAACGAGAAGGTTTAAGTTATGGTTCTACAACCGAATTGATTGAAAACATTATTGATAAGATGTAGGTCTTATCATTTTTAGATATAAAAAAAAGGAAGCCAATTGGCTTCCTTTTTTGTTTTAGAAATCATTTATATTGTTTAGTGTTATATAAAAATTTATTGTCCCGCTTCTAAAACTGTAAATACTGTTTGATAAGTTGGAACATCAAATTTCATGTTTATATACAGTAATTTTGTTGGAACACTATCTGATTTTCCACTTACGATTTTATCATAGTCAATTCCCCAATCAAATAGGTTTACTTGACCACTTAACACAAGCGAACTCGCCATGGCATCTTTTGAATCTCTAATACCAGTCACAAAAAACTTCACATCTTTTTCGATTCCTTTGATGGACATTTTACCATTTACTTGATACCAATCCAATCCCATCGTATATACATTCGTAGATTTGAAGGTGATTTTTTCATTATGCTCTCCAACAAATAATCCAGGCTTTCTTATTGTTGCCGTTAATTCTTCTGCTCTGCAAACGTTAAATGTATTTGGATCTACTTCAAAAGAAATCTGCATATCTTCCAAAGGATTTCCCTGATCACTACGTGAAACAATATCTAATTTTAAATCATTTACAATACCTGCAAACGGCGTACTACAATGTCCGTGTGTTACAAATAGATTTATGGTCTGATTTTCTTTGCTTTCTACTGTTTGAAGATTTTCTTTTTGTTCAGTATTTGATTCGCTTTTAGTATATCCACTAGCCACTAGTATGATTGCTACTACGATTAATGGTAAAACAATATTCTTGATTTTTTTCATGAGTTCATTTTTTACATTTCCACGAATATAGAACGAGCTGCCTATTAAATATGTAAATCAAATGTAAAAAAAGTGTCAAAAAAGGTATTTACAAATAGAATTACGGCGTCGAACTCGAAACTTGCAATATTTTTCCGTTATAGAATTTGTTTCCGTTGAGTGAAAAATCGTAAATGTATTCTGCCATTTCCAAGGCTGTTAAAGGCGCTTTATATCCTGGGAAAGCTTCTGCCAGCATTTCTGTTTGAACTGCGCCTAGAGCCAACACATTGAACGCAATTCCTGTTTCTTTGTGTTCTTCCGCTAATAATTCTACCAAGGTAATTACAGCACCTTTTGAAGAACTATACGCTGCCAATCCAGGGAATTTCATACTTCCTTGAATTCCACCCATAGAACTGATAGTTACAACATGACTTCCAGAAACCATGTGTGGCAATAATACACGACTCAATTCTGCTACACCGAATACATTGACTTTGTAAATCCATTCGAAATCCTCCATGGTTGTTTCGGCAAATGGTTTATTAAGTAACGAACCTGCATTGTGAATTACTACATCTACTTGTTCCCAGTTTTCTTTGACAAAATCTGTGACTCTACCATAATCTTCTGGTTTGCATAAATCGAATGCAAATGAGGTAATATTGTCATAGGTAAGATTCGAAATTGGTTTTTCATTTCTTGATAATGCTAATACATTGTATCCTGCGTTTGCGAATAAGTGTACCAGTTCAAAACCAATTCCTCTACTTGTTCCTGTAATGATGACGTTTTTCATAATGAATTTCACTTAGCTTTCTGTCATGCTGAATCAAGTTCAGCATGATGCAACTATTACTTTTTAAATTTCAACTTAAAGAATTACTTTGACGGTTTTAATTTGATTTCTTTACTATCAGCATTTACCGCTTTTTTTACTGCAGGAATAAACGTGTTTACAAAAGCTGCCATATGATCGAAATTCATTTTATCTGATGAATCTCCTACTTTGTGATAATGATCAAAATTGGTAAAATCAAATGTACAGAATGTTTGACTTGGCACATTAAATTCTTTAAAGAATGGATAGTTATCAGATCTATAGAATAATTGGTATTCTTTTGCTTTAGGGAAGAAACCTACGATTTTTTTCCCTGCATATTCGTTCATCTTTTCTGCTAAATTTGATCTTTCATATCCACTAGCGTACGCTACATAGTCTTTATCGATCAATGGTACACCAACCATTTCAAAATTCAACATTAAATATAAATTTAAGTTTTCCTTTTTTAGAGTTTCTGCTAAATACTTTGAACCTAATAGTCCTTTTTCTTCCGCAGAGAATAATGTGAATAAGATGCTTCTTTTGTTGCTTTTTGTTTTTGCAAAGTATTTCGCCATTGTCAATACTGTTCCTACACCAGCTGCATTATCATTAGCTCCATTGGCAATTTTGTCATCTCCTACAGGTTCTGCAAATCCAATGTGATCGTAATGTGCACCAATGATTACAAATTCATTTTTTAAGTCTGGATCAGTTCCTTCTAGATATCCAACTACATTGAATGCATTTTTTCCTTTTACTGTAAAGCTATCACGATATGTATCAAAGTATGGTTTTACACCTAAATCTTTAAAGTAGTTTTCAATATAACTTGCTGCTTTTTCAATTCCTTCACTTCCTGTGTCTCTTCCTTCCAATTCATCAGAAGCTAAATAGGTTACAATGTCATCTACTTCTTGCGCTTTAATAACAATTTCTTTTGTTCCACAAGAGATGATTGATAATGACACAAGACAGATTCCTAATATGTTTTTTAAGTGTTTCATGATTGCTGTTTTTTTTTTGATTGGTGATTGATTTAAACAAAAAATCCCACTTGCGTGGGATTTTTTATGTGATATATTGTTATGCTAACATCGTCACAGGATTTTCTACATACTGTTTTACTGTTTGTAAAAATTGTGCTCCTGTTGCGCCATCTACTGTTCTGTGATCGCACGCTAGTGTTACTTTCATTGTATTTCCTACTACAATTTCTCCGTTTTTCACTACTGGTTTTTGTACAATAGTTCCGACCGATAAAATTGCTGAGTTTGGCTGATTGATGATCGAAGTGAATTCTAAGATTCCAAACATTCCTAAGTTAGAAATGGTGAATGTACTTCCGTCCATTTCTGCTGGAGAAATCTTTTTGTTTCTTGCTTTCCCTGCCAATTCACGAACTTTACCACCAATGGTTGTTAGACTCATTTGGTCAGCAAATTTCAATACTGGCACTAACAATCCTTCGTCAACTGCTACTGCAACTCCAACGTGAATGTGTTTGTGATAGATTGTGGATGCATCACTCCAAGTTGTATTTACTTGCGGATGCTTACGTAATGCCATTGCACAGGCTTTTACAATCATATCGTTAAATGATACTTTAATATCTGGAATTGCATTAATTGTTTTTCTAGAAGCAATTGCGTTGTCCATGTCCAATTCTACCGTAAGGTAATAATGTGGCGCGGCAAATTTAGATTCACCTAAGCGACGTGCAATTGTTTTACGCATTTGCGAGTTTTTCACTTCTTCGCTACTTTCTTCTCCTGCTGGCACAAATGGTGTCACTGTAACAGTTTCTTTTGCTGCTGGAGCAGAACTTGCTGGTGTTGCCACTGGAGCTGCTACCGCTGCAGGAGTAAAGTTTTCTACGTCACGTTTTACAATACGTCCGTGATCTCCACTTCCTTGTACTTGCGATAAATCAATTCCTTTGTCTGCTGCTATTTTCTTAGCCAATGGCGAAGCGATGATTCTACCATTTGAAGAAACGTTTCCAGAAGCTTTTGGAGCTTCCGCTTTTACTTCTGCTGGCGCTGTTGTAGTTTCTTTTGGAGCTTCTGCTGATGAATCGTTTCCCGAAGTTGCTGCTTTTAATACAGTATCGACATCAGTTCCTTTTTCTCCAATTACAGCTAATATACTATCTACTGGTGCAGTTTCTCCTTCTTTGACTCCTATATATAAAAGTGTTCCTTCATTGAAAGATTCAAACTCCATCGTAGCTTTATCAGTTTCGATTTCAGCAAGAATATCTCCTTCTTCTACATTGTCACCAACTTGTTTTAACCAAGAAGCAACTGTTCCTTCTTCCATCGTATCACTTAATCGTGGCATTGTTACTACAATTGCTCCTGCTGGCATTGCTACTTTTTCAGTCGCTACTTCTTTTGTTTCTGCTGGTTTTTCTTCAACAACTTCAGCTGTAGCTGTTGTTCCTGATCCTGCTCCTTTTAATAAAGCATCCACATCTTCCCCTTTTTCACCAATAATGGCTAACAAAGTGTCTACTGGTGCAGTTTCTCCTTCTTGAACACCTATATAAAGTAATGTTCCTTCATGGAAAGACTCAAATTCCATTGTTGCTTTGTCAGTTTCAATCTCTGCGAGAATGTCACCTTCTTCAACTTTATCACCTACTTTCTTTAACCATGACGCTACAACACCTTCTTCCATAGTGTCACTTAGTCTTGGCATGTTTATAATTTCAGCCATGTTTTATTATAGTTTATGAGGTAAAAATGGATAATCTTTTTGTTCGTACACTGCATCGTACATTAAGCTTTTCTCTGGATATGGAGATTCTTCAGCGAATTTTTCACATTCTTTTACTAAATCTTTCACACGTTTATCCATTGCTGAGATATCATCTTCAGTAGCGAATTCCTTTTCTAGTAATACTTCCTTTACTTGCGTAATAGGATCTATTTTTTTGTATTCTGCTACTTCGTCTTTTGTTCTGTAGTGTTGTGCATCAGACATTGAATGTCCTCTGTAACGGTAGGTTTTCATTTCTAAAAATGTTGGTCCGTCACCGCGTCTTGCTCTTTCTACAGCTTCGTGTACAGCTTCTGCTACTTTTACAGGATTCATTCCGTCTACTGGTCCACAAGGCATTTCATATCCTAAACCAAGTTTCCAGATATCTGTATGATTTGCTGTTCTTTCTACAGAAGTTCCCATAGCATATCCGTTGTTTTCACAAATGAATACTACTGGAAGTTTCCAGTTCATTGCCATGTTGAATGTTTCGTGTAACGATCCTTGACGAACGGCTCCATCTCCCATATAACATAAGGTTACAGCTCCTCTTTTAAAGTATTTATCAGCAAATGCCAATCCTGCACCTAATGGAATTTGTCCACCAACAATTCCGTGTCCACCATAAAACCCTTTGTCTGGCGCAAAAATATGCATAGAACCTCCAAGACCTTGTGATGTTCCTGTAGCTTTTCCATACAATTCTGCCATCACTTTTTTTGGATCAACGCCCATTCCTATTGGTTGAACGTGATTCCTATATGCTGTAATCATTTTATCTTTTGATAAATCCATTGCATGCAAAGATCCTGCTAATACAGCTTCTTGACCATTGTATAAGTGAAGAAATCCACGTACTTTTTGCTGAATGTATACAGCGGCAAGCTTGTCCTCAAATTTTCTCCAAAATAACATATCCTCGTACCATTTGAGGTATACTTCTTTAGTGATTTTTTCCATTTATTTCAAATTGGTTGGCTTTGTGATTTTCGTGAATCGCAAATCCGTTTTTTAGGGTTTACTAAATTCTTGTTGTTTGTTTGATATACAAGTAACAAAAATACTATTTTAATGATAAGTGAAAAAATGTAGCGACAAATTATCGCATTTTTAACACGATTTATTCTTTCGAAAACGTTATCGAAAAGTATAAAGTTATCTACAAGATTCGCTTTAGACTTAAATCTTTAACATTTTAACTAATTTCTTCACGTTTTTTATAAATACGATTTATCAAAAATCAACGGCAATAGGTCTTTTAATGAATTGGATTTCATTATTTTTCCTTCTCCGCCCATAAAGTAGATTTCAATAGCTTCATCTTGTCGCATTTCGTATTCTGCAATCGCTTGCCTACATGCTCCACATGGTGGAATCGGTGTTTTGTTAATGTGATTATCAGAAGTAGCCGAAATAGCAATTTGCTGTATTTTCACATTTGGATATTCCGCCCCAGCGTGATAAATAGCCACACGTTCTGCACATAAGCCAGATGGATATGCTGCATTTTCTTGGTTGCTTCCAGAAACAACTACTCCATTTTCTAGTTGTAACGCAGCGCCTACTCTAAATTTTGAGTATGGTGCATATGCTTTTTTACGGGCTTCAACCGCATGTTCCATTAATTTTTGAATGTGTTGAGGAAGCTCCTCTATGTTGTCATAACACGTAAGTGTTGTTGTTATTTTTATTTCCTGCATGAATCATGTGCTATTTTGATTTTGGTACTGTCAAAAAAGCCTAGAAAGATAGTGATTTTTTGTGGATTTTTGAACAGTGCCCTAGGTATTAGATATTGGGTCTAAGGTATTTTAGGTATTCGTTTATACTAAACCTATCGAAGTATGGATTTGTTTTACTGTTTTGATTTAAAATTCACCCTTATAAACATCTGACTGTTAAGTCTTTTTATCAACATGAATTAAAAATTTTCGCTAACAGATATATTTAAAAACCTTCTAAAAACAAAAAACCTTTCAAGCGACTTGAAAGGTTTTTGTAATTTGTATGTAGTGAGTTTTATAACTCGTCGTATGTTTCTCCTAAGTTGAATGTTAGCGAAAAACGCAATGTATTTTCTAATGGATTTCTAACTTTTGAAGCAGAGAATAAGTATGATACATCAATTTTTACTGCACTGTATTTGAATCCAGCTCCAAGTGTAATGAACTTCCTAGCTCCTTTTATTTCACTTTCGTTGAAGTATCCTGCACGTAATGCAAATGAATCTTGATACCAGTATTCAGCTCCTAAAGCATAGGTAAATTCTTTTAATTCTTCACTAAAACCATCTGGTGCATCACCAAAAGATTGAAAGATACCTGAAACAAAACTTACATCATCACTTTGACCACCAACAATGATTGTTGGTTCATTTTCGTTTACATCTGGTGTAGATAAATCGTCTGTATCTTGGTTTCCATCATCGTCTAAATCTACGAATCCGAGTTTTGGTGGCGTTGGTACTAATAGTTTGTTTACTTCAACACTTACAGCTAATTTGTTGTATTCGTCAAAGATAAAATCAAATCCACCTCCAAGTTTTAATTGTGTAGGCAAGAAGTTTTCTTGTCCTAATTCGTCATATTTTAATTTTGGCCCTAGGTTTGAAATGTTAAATCCAGCTCTCCAACGTCCATTAAAACTGTCATAGGCAACTTCTTCCGATTGATAGTAACCAGCAATATCTACTGCGAATGTACTCGCTGCATTTGCTTCTACATCTGGTTGCGATTGTAGTTTTAAGTCTGATCGCAAGAAACGACCTGTTACCGACATTGCAAACTGATCACTTAAACGTAACGCATACGAAGCGTCAATTGCCAATTCGTTTGGTCTTTCAATTAATGGTGTAAAGTTTCCAATATCAGCTTGTTGCTGCGTAATGATTTCAATTTCACCTAAACTAAAGTATTTAATACTTGCAGACCATGCGCTTCTTTCACTAAGTCTGTTGTAAAATGTTAAGTTTCCAAGAAATATATCATTTACTAAATCACTTAAATATGGTGTATAACTGATTCCTACTCCAATTTGTTCTTTTGCAAAAGCATATTTCGCTGGGTTCCATTGTTGTGAATACGTATCGGGAGATGTTGCAACTCCTAGTTCTCCCATTCCACCTGCTCTAGCATCTGGTGTAATAAGTAAAAAAGGTACTCCTGTTGTAATTACTCTTGTATCATTTGGATTTACTACCGTAGTTTGTGCTAACATTCCCAATGGGATTAAACACAATATGGATAAAAATATGTTCTTCATTCAGTTAAATTTTAACAAATATAGTTTTTATTTATAGTATTACAAGTTTTTCAAATTTTTCAACTTTCTGATTAGTTAACGGAGATTTTACAGTAATCTTGTATACGTAGACTCCTTTTGCCAATTTATCTCCAAAATCATCTTTACCATCCCAGACAATATCTCTTGATAAAGAACTGAAATCCTTACTACTAGCTCCTGCGTTTGTTTTTCCTACTAATGTACGTACTACTTTTCCAGAAATTGTAAAAACTTGGATCATTATATCAAGTTCGCTTGAACTGTTATGATTGAACCAAAATTCTGTGTAACTAACAAAAGGGTTTGGATAATTTAATACATTATTAATAGTCAACGAATTATTTTCATTGAAAACTGTGAATTGTATTTCTGTAGTAGAAGAGTTATTGTATACATCCCATGCCTTTAGCGATAATGTATGTGTACCATCTTCTATGTCACGCAATGGGAATTTTACAATTCCACGTGTATAATCATTTAATTCGGTTTCGTAATAATCATTTAGAATAATTGGATTTACTTCATCACCATCTAGCACAGCAACAATATCATGACCAATTCCACTTGCTGTATTGATTCCGTTTGCATCGG
This sequence comes from Kordia sp., assembly GCF_050633145.1. Lineage (GTDB taxonomy): Bacteria > Bacteroidota > Bacteroidia > Flavobacteriales > Flavobacteriaceae > Kordia. Next base: position 203,019 of record NZ_JBOEFY010000002.1, read on the forward strand.
AGAGTTTAGCTAGTAAGAATGGAGATTCGTTTGTAATTCCTCCAGAAACAAAACTTTCATCATTTAAGAATAAATTTATAACTGGCGCATCATTATCTATTGGTGCATCTTCATTAAGTTCTCCTACTTTGAAGTTTTCATTATACCCTGTATTATCTTCCAACACACCTTCTTTTTCTGCATAGAAGCTGATACGTCCGTTCCCTACAGGAATAGTAATATCACGCGGCACTACAAATTCGAATTCAAATTCTCCATCAACAACTGCTGCTTTTCCACGAAATATTATTTCTCCTAGCGTTTCAAAGTCCAAGACAAAAGGAATGTCATTCGCTAAAGTTTGACGTTGAATTTTTTTGTCATATATAGTTGAAAATACAGTTCCGTTGTAGGTATCCATCAAGTTTCCAGAATCATCAGTAATGTTTCCTGCCATTTTTACTCTACTTAACGCTTTTAGCGTATCTGTTGGCTGTGTAATTGGTACATCATTGATCGCTGTAAGATTTACTCTTGGTTGCGGAATGGCAAGTTTCATTGCTGGATCTCCAATAAAGAAAACCGTTCTTTTGTTAGTTGTTGTAACTAAGTTTTTTGTTTGACGTAATGCTTCCGACACAGGTTCATATACATTAGAACCATATGAGAATAGATATCTAGCCAATAGTTCGTTGATACTTACACCAACGTTTTGGAATATTTGTCTTGTCGTTGTTAATAACGAAACTGCTCCTCCTTTTTCATTCCAAAACATAAATTCTCCTGCGGTTTCACGTAGCGGATTGTCGAAACGCGTATATTCACAAGTAATTGTTATAAATAATGGTAGGCGACAATCATTTGCCAATTCTTGCGAGTCTCCTTTTTCAAATATTCGTTCTCCCGCTAAACCATCTTCACCTCCGTGTCCAAAATAATTTACTACTAAAGAACCTAAAGCAATATTATCTTTGATGGCTTCATTTACTTCCGGATAACGCTCTCCAGCCGCAGATGATTCTTGCACATAAGCATCTGAATGTATTTTTGATATGTTGATGAATGGCTTTTCGGTAGAAATTACATCTCCAAGCGCATCTAAATCGACTTCTAATTCTCTATCTGAGTTATTTTCTGCATCATCGGAAACAATTGTTACGGTATTTCTCCATCTACCAAATGCTTCTTTACTATAATATACTAAGGTTTTATCGACAATCTTTTTAGCTTGATTTGCATCTAGAAGTAACATTCTTCCTAAAGCGATATCTAAACGATCTGTTACTGCCATTGTTCCTTCGTCATCGTCCATCATTCCGTAGAAATCATCTGTCATAAAACCACTCGTTAAATTAAAGCTGTCATACGCTTGAAACACAGGAACAATGTTTGTATTTCCTTGAATTCGATCTTTATAATCATACGAAGCATCACCAAAGAAACATACATACTTTATACGGTTTTCTGGCACACTTGCATTGTCGTATACATACTTTAAGAAGTTACGAATAGCACCAATATCAGGGTTTCCTGTATTGAATTCGTTGTAAATACTTTTTAATGTCACTACTTCGGCGACCATTCCTGAGTTTCCTCTGTGGAAATCTGCAATACGTTCCGCTTGTGCCGCAAGATTTTCAGGAGATATTATAATATATTCTATGTCTCCGTTTGCAAAAATAGAGCCTTTTAAGTCTTGATTAGGAACCAAACTGTTTGGTTCAATTGTTGGAATTAAAAATCGTGATGAATCTCCTGCAATATATTGCCTTACTTCACCCATTGCTGCTTTAAAAGAGAATGTACCAGAAGAAGTTGTATTGGTCACTTTTGTAACATTCCAGATATCTGTGATATCCCAAACTTCGTATATTTTTGAAGCGTTTGAAACGACAAATTCTCCAATTCCTATAATATTTCTTGCGTCATTATATTTAAAAGTGAATTGATCGTCAACTCCCATAAGTGTTCGCTTAGATTCAACCGAAATATAATCTAAGTATGCTATAGAACCTGCAATTCCGTTATTTTCATAATTTAATGTAATACTTAAATCACCTGAACTAAGGTTTACTTCATCTTCGATAAGTCCATTTCGATTTGAATTAACCCCAGAAACATTGTGCTCTGTCGCTAATCGAGTATCATTAATTTGAGGAAACATAAAATTGAAAGCAGGTTGTCCATCAACATTTTCGGCAGGTTGCCCATTAATAATGGTATTCATATTTGTAACACCATTAGATATTGCTGCTGGTTTTATACCAATACGTACAGGTTCGGTAGTTACTAAATTTGGCAATGTAAAATTAAACGTTTGCTCAGATTCAATATTAAATATCTCACCAAACCATCTTCTTCCCAGTTTTACAATATTTACAACATCTACTTCATGAAATTGATAATCGTCATACTCAGTAATTGTTACATCTGGAGTTGCTGTTGGTTGCACAGCTTCAGGAATTCGTTTTCCATCTTCACCATCTACTGTAATGAAATAATAAGTTTTATCTGTATATGCATTGATGTGCGTTTGACTGTCTGAATTGAATTTACTTGGTCCTTCAGCATAAAACAAAACATAATCATTTGCATTAAACTCTCCATCTTCCTCACCAAAAACAGTAATTGCATTTTCAGCAACATCGTAATGTTCATTTGCAGAATTTAGATGTGGAATCATTCTTCCACCATTTCCATAAATTTTTATTTTTCTTGGATTGATGTTTCCAGTATTTAAACCTAATTGATTTAAAAAGTCAGCACTCAACCTATAAATCCCTGTTTCTTCTACCGAAAATTTATAAAAATTCCCGCTAGACAAAACTGAACTTGTAATGGTCGTATTGTTTTTTCCTATGGATCGAGATCTGTTAGCTAAGAAATTGTAACTAATGTCAAAGCTGAGTACTTTTTTAACAATTCCGTTCTCATTAATTAAAGGAGATACTATTAATATGTGTGCATTTTTCCCTCTAGCTCCAGAATTTACAATTCTTGCTTGGATTGAATTTGGCAGTTTTTGTTTATCAATTGCGCCAAGGTTTTGATTAGAAATCGCCCCATAGGTAACATTTTGAAGCTGCATTGAATTTTTATTCACATAGCGATCATCATCCCATTGGGCAATAAAACTAATGGTACCATTATCATTAACAACAAAATAATCTTCGTTGAATGTTGGCAGTTTTACAGATGAATTTTCTTTTAAAAATTCTTTTGGTGTGTCACTCCATGTCAGGTCAAAATGTTTATTTTGAGCATGAACACTTATAAAAAGGAGGCCTATTAGAAAAGTTAGAGTTTTTTTCATTGCATATTTAACGATAAATACACTGAAATATTATTCAATGTTTTAGCTAATTTTTTAAAAAAACAAAATTAAGAATAATAAATCACAACTGTACCCGTTATATGAAAACTATTGATATTTATAATTGAGGCAAACTGTCATATTAATTTTTGAAATAAATCTTGATAATTTACCTTTAATTACTATATTGCAAACCTAAATTTCTTTCAATACTCAAGTCTTGACTATGAAAAAGCGAACATTCAAAATTACGCTACTTGTCGCAGTAGTTTCACTAGGATTTTTTAGCTGTAAAAGATCTTCATCAAATAACACATCAAAAGCCACAGGATGGCGCATTGATGGAAAAGATGGAGGATTCACAGCCAACACTAAATATAAAGATCAGGAAACAGCCCCTGGATTGGTATTTGTAGAAGGTGGTACTTTTACAATGGGAAAAACTCAGGATGATCCTATGCACGATTGGAATAACACTCCAAACCAACAACACGTGCAGTCTTTTTATATGGATGAAACAGAAGTTACCAATTTAATGTACACAGAGTACTTATATTGGACAAAAACTGTTTTCCCACCAGAAAATGAAAATTACAGAAACATTTATACTGGAGCTTTACCAGATACATTAGTATGGAGAAATCGTTTAGGTTTTAACGAAACGATGACTACCAACTATTTAAGACACCCTGGATATGCAGAATATCCTGTAGTTGGTGTAAACTGGGTCCAAGCAGTACAATTCTGCCAGTGGAGAACTGACAGAGTTAACGAAGCTGTTTTAGAGCGTGAAGGTTATATTGCTAAAGGTGCAAAATCTGTTGACAGTTTAAGCCCTGAAGCTACTTTCAGTACTGAAGCATACTTAACAGATCCTAAGAAAACCTACGGAGGAAAAATCGACGAGTATAAAGGAAGAATTGCTGATAAAGCAAATAAGAAATCAAAAGATTCTACTGATACAGACACGAATGTGTATGCTAAAAGAACTTCTGGTGTTATCTTACCTGAGTATCGTTTACCAACAGAAGCTGAGTGGGAATATGCTGCTAAAGGCTTAGATGGTTTAAGAGAGTACAATAATGTACGTGGTAGAAAAAAATACCCATGGAAAGGTGAATTCACAAGAAGTGGAAACAGAAAAAGACGTGGAGATCAGTTAGCTAACTTTAAGAACTCTAAGGGTGATTATGGCGGAATTGCAGGTTGGTCTGATGATGGTGCTGATATTACTGCACGTGTAAAATCTTATCCTCCAAATGACTTTGGATTATACGATATGGCAGGAAATGTTGCAGAATGGGTTTCTGATGTATATCGTCCAATCGTAGATGATGAAGCAAGTGACTTTAACTACTACCGTGGAAATGTATACACGAAAAACAAAATTAATCAAGAAGGAAAAGCTGAAATTGTAACTACTAGCACAATGACTATGGACACAATGGCAACTGGAAGAATTATTCCAAGAAACCTTCCTGGTCAATTAGCGCAAGTTGAAATTGATGAGAATGAAACATATTTAAGACCTAACTTTGATAAGTCTGACAACAGAAACTATCGTGATGGTGATGTATCTTCTTCTAGATATTTTGATTTATACAACGAAGACGAAGATGGAGAATCTGATGCAAAACGTATGTATAACGCACCTAAGCACACAGTAGGAAAAGATTCAACTGGATTATTAAGACAATATGACAAGTCTAACTCTAGAACAACTTTAATTGATGACAACGTAAGAGTTTACAAAGGTGGCTCATGGAAAGATAGAGCTTACTGGATTGATCCTGCACAAAGAAGAGCCTTCCCTGAATATATGGCAACTTCGTACATCGGATTTAGATGTGCAATGTCTAGAGTTGGTTCAAAAGCACAAGGAAGAAAGAGTCCAAGAAAATAAAAATATACACACTTTTATGTGCACGAATATAAAAGCCCTGACCTATCAGGGCTTTTTTTCGTTTTAACTTTATTTAATTAAACACAATGATTGAAGAATTATATTCCATATTTAAAAAGTATCCCACTGTATCAACAGATTCTAGAAACATTCCTTCTAACTGTATTTTCTTTGCTCTTAAAGGAGAAAATTTTAATGGAAATAAGTATGCAAAAGACGCTTTAGAAAAAGGTGCTACGTATGCTGTTATTGATGAAGAAGAATATCAATCATCAGAACATACAATACTCGTTAAAAATGTATTAGAAACACTTCAAAAGCTTGCTAATTACCATCGCAAACAACTAAACATTCCCATTGTTGGACTTACAGGTAGTAACGGAAAAACAACTACAAAAGAATTGATCAATGCCGTGATTTCTAAGAAATTTAAAACCACAGCAACTAAAGGAAACCTAAATAATCACATTGGCGTACCACTTACACTACTTTCAATGAATTCTGAGACTGAAATCGGGATCGTAGAAATGGGCGCAAATCATCAGCAAGAAATCGCTTTTTTAAGCAACATCGCCGAACCAGATTTTGGATATATCACAAATTTTGGGAAAGCACACCTAGAAGGTTTTGGCAGCGTAGAAGGTGTCATTAAAGGAAAAAGTGAACTTTACGATTATTTAAAAGCTAATGATAAACTTATTTTTGTTAATGGCGAAGATTCAAAACAAGTAGAAAGAACTAAAAATGCACAACGTTTCACTTTCGGAAGCTCAGCAGAACACGCTTTAACCATTCATTTTCAAAGTGCAGATCCAATGGTAAAGGCTATTGTAAACACTACCGAAATTCAAAGTCAACTAATTGGTGCGTATAATTTTTCAAACATTGCAGCAGCCGTTGCTATTGGCACTTATTTTAATGTTGATCTAATCAAAATCAAGGAAGCTATTGAGACATATATCCCTTCTAACAACCGATCGCAGATTATACATAAAAATGGCAATAAAATTATTTTAGACGCATACAACGCAAATCCGACAAGTATGAAAGCTGCTCTTGACAACTTTTCAAACTTAACTGACAACTCAAAGATTGCTTTTTTAGGTGACATGTTTGAACTTGGGAAAAGTGCTGCAGCAGAGCATCAATTTATTAATGAATATGCAGGTTCTTTAAATATCAATCACATATACTTGATAGGAGAAAACTTCGGAATTACTAAAAGCAAACATTCCAATATAAGCATCCATAACACATATGAATCTTTAAAAGAGCATTTTTCAAAAATAGAAAACAGCACTTTACTAATTAAAGGTTCTCGCGGAATGGCTTTGGAACGGATTCTAGATTTGTTATAAATAAAAAAAAGCTTCTTTTAAAAGAAGCTTTTTTTGTGGGTAATACTGGATTCGAACCAGTGACCCTCTGCTTGTAAGGCAGATGCTCTGAACCAGCTGAGCTAATCACCCGTACTATAATTTCAATAAGTTTATTTTGTGGGTAATACTGGATTCGAACCAGTGACCCCCTGCTTGTAAGGCAGGTGCTCTGAACCAACTGAGCTAATCACCCTTATTGCGTATTGCGGATGCAAATATAGAATACATTTTATATCTAGCAAAATTTAAACATAAAAATTTTAAAGTATTTCAGCTACCACAAATGTACTTCCTCCAATGTAAATGACATCGGTGTTTGCAGCTTTGTCTTTAGCTTCCGCATAGGCTTCTGAAACTGAATCGTATACATTTCCCACGAGATCATACGCTGCTGCTTTTCTTTGTAGTTCGCTTGTATGTAGCGCTCGATTTATTTTTGGACTACAGAAATAATAATTTGCCTGTTTAGGGAATAACGAAAAGATTTGATCCAAATTTTTATCATTTACAACTCCAAAAACAATGTGCAATTGCTCAAATTGTTCTTTTTGTAATTGCTGCATCACTAGTTGCAAACCCTCTTTGTTGTGTGCCGTATCACAGATTGTTTTCGGTGCTTGATGTATGATTTGCCATCTTCCTTGTAAATTTGTATTTGAAACCACTTTCAACAATCCGTTTTCAATGTGTTTATCTTCTATTTGAAAGCTTTTCAATAGCTGAACAGCTTGTACTGCCGATTTGTAATTTTTCTGCTGGTAATCACCTAAAAGATCTGTTTTGTATTTTTTTGAGATTGTTCTTTCGGCCAAATATAATTCTGCATTCGCATCAGCAGCCTTTTTAACAAATACAGGAAAAGTTTCTTTGTGATATTCACTAATAACCACAGGAACTTTTTCTTTTATGATTCCCGCCTTTTCAGCAGCGATTTTTGACAATGTATCGCCTAAGAACTTCACATGATCCAATCCGATATTTGTAATCACACTTATTTCTGGCGTGATAATATTTGTAGAATCTAAACGACCACCTAAACCGACTTCTATGATTGCTATATCAACTTTTTGTTGAGCGAAGTAATCAAACGCCATTCCTACAGTTAATTCGAAAAAAGAGAGTTGTTCCGCTTCCACAAAAGTTTGATGTTTTTTTACAAACTCAATTGTTGCTTCCGAAGTAATCATTTCGCCATTAATACGAATGCGTTCTCTAAAATCTTTTAAATGTGGTGATGTATACAAGCCAACTTTATAGCCAGCTTCTTGAAGTATAGAAGCAATCATGTGACTAGTAGAACCTTTTCCGTTCGTTCCAGCCACATGAATACTTTTAAATTTTCCTTGAGGATTTTTTAAGTGTTCAGCAAACTTGGTAATTTTCGTTACATCCCAAGTTCCTGTATTTTTTGAAGCACCAACTTTTTGATAAGAAGCTTCGTATTGTGCTTCTAACCATTGCATTGCTTTTTTGTTTGTAATTAGCACTATTATTGACCAAGTCTAAACTTCACTACAATAAAACCAACTTGATTTGATGGTGCCTTAGAATCTGCATTCCATTTATATGTTTTTGCAGTTTTGATAGCTGCTTCAATCAAGCAAGTTTCAGTACTTGTAGAACCTTTCGGAGAATATTCAGTAGACACAACTTGCCCACTTCTATTCACTTTTATAGCAATTACAATAGTACCAGCTTTGTTACACTCTTGAACAACTTTACTACTTGCAAGTTTACTTCTTCCATTCAAACCATAACCACCTGCTCCTCCATCTCCAGAACCTGGCGCACCGTAGTAACTAGCTGCATATGGATCTCCTCTTGGATCACCTTTATTTCCATCTCCATCACCTGGACCTTCTCCTTCTCCTTCATCATTTCCAGTTCCACCTTCACTATTTAGACCTTCTGTCATGGCGTCAAAGTCAGCTTTTTTCTTAGCTTCTTCAGCTTTCTTTTTTGCTTCTGCGTCAGCCTTGGCTTTAGCTATACGATCTGCCTCAGCTTTGGCTTTAGCTTCTTCGTCTGCCTTACGCTTTTTTTCTTCTGCCGCTTTTTTTATTGCGATTGCTTCTTCCGAATCTTGCGTTACCACTTCTTCAGAAGCTGATGTATCTGGCTGCACCTCTTCTACAGGTTCTGTTTCTTCTGGCTGCACTTCTTCTACTTTCTTAGGAGCCGCTACGGGTTTTGGATTCTTTTTAGTTTCTACATTTCCTTTTCCCACATCAGTCGTTCCGAAGTTTACAGCGATTCCACTTTCTTCAGGTGGATTCATGTATTTCATTCCAAATACAAACATTAACAGCAATAATATAATCATCAATACCGTTGTAATGGTAACTGATTTTCGTTTGTGTTCTGTATTGAATATCGACATAATACTTTATTTTAATACTGCTTTAAGAATGAGCTTATACTTATTTTTTGTTGCAATCTCCATAATACTTGCCACCTTTTCTAGAGAAACGTTCTTTTGAACTTCTAGCTCCATGACTGGATTTGCACAACCTTCAAACTGTACTTTTAATGTTTCTTCAAGTTGATTGATATCAATTTTCGTTCCATCAAGGAAAATATCTAAATTTTCTTCAACTCGAATTTTTATATTTTTTTCACCTTTCTCTTGTCGAACCTCAGCATTAGTTGCTTCTTGCGATAGGTTTTCTAAGTAATTCGCGAAATACGCTAAACCAACTAGAAAGATTACACCTGCAATAAAAACGAAGGGTAAATTAAACTTCTTATTCCTCGTTTCAAGCAAACTCATTATTGCGGTCGAACAGCTAAAATGATTTTATATTTATTTTTATTAGCTATGTCCATAATATTCACAGCTTTTTCGATAGGCACACCTTCTTCAGCTCTTAATATAATGGTTGGCTCTTTTTGCCCTCTCAACTTTGCTTTTAGTTTTGCTTCTAATTGTCCTTCTCTTACTCTATCAGAATCTATATATACTTGTAAATTCTTCTTGATACTCACCGCTACATTTTGCGTATTAGTGGATTTCCCTTTTGCTTTTGGTAAGAGTAAATCAAGAGCATTTGGCGAATTCGATGTTAACATAAAAAACACCAATAACAAGAATACAATGTCTGTCATAGACGACATGCTAAATTCTGGACTTACTTTATTTCTACCTCTTAACTTCATAGAATTGCGTTATACAGGTTCGTTTAATAAATCTAAGAAATCTACAGCATTTGCTTCCATTTGATGCACAACCTTGTCCGTTTTCACAACCAAGTGATTGTATCCAATATACGCAATAATTCCCACAATTAAACCTGCAACTGTTGTTGTCATCGCAGTATAAATACCTCCTGCAAGTGACCCCATTTCGGCTTGACCGCCACTTGTTGCCATTTCGCGGAAAGCGATAATCATACCGATTACCGTTCCTAAGAATCCAATCATTGGTCCTGCACCCGCTACTGTTGCTAGAATACTTACATTCTTTTCGAGTTTATACACTTCTAATGTACCTGCGTTCTCAATGGCTTTATTAATATCTTCTAAAGGTTTTCCTATTCGGGAGATTCCTTTTTCGGTTAATCGTGCTACAGGAGAATCTGTCTGCGCACACAACATTTTTGCTGCGTCTAGTTTTCCTGCAGAGATATTATCACGAATTTGATTCATGAAGTTTTTATCAATTTTAGAAGCTGCTTTGATTGCAAATGTTCGCTCAAAATAAATATATAATGCAACTGCGAGCATTAGCAACAAAATACCTATAATAACGATACTTCCAATTCCTCCATCGACAATCAATTGTATAATTGAAAATGTTTCTTCTTGAGGTTCCGTATTTTCAACAGGTGGCGTTGCGGTTTGAAATAATAACATAGTTGTTTTTTGATTTAGACTATAATAACGGTGATTTTTTTAATTAAGTATACTATCTATATACTTAGAATAAGGTTCGCATGATCATGAAAGCTGCCGAACCGACAATGAATCCGATAAAAGCTAACCATGATATTTTTTTGAAATACCAGAAGAAATCTATTTTTTCCATTCCCATTGCTACAACTCCTGCTGCCGATCCGATGATTAACATACTTCCTCCTGTTCCTGCTGCAAAGGCGATAAAGTGCCATAATTCATGATCTAACGGCTCTGTAAACATTCCTAAACTCGCTGCAACCAATGGTACATTATCAATTACCGCCGAACCTACTCCGAGTGCCATAACTACCAAGTCAGAAACTCCACCAGCATGCATTTCCGTTCCTAATTGTGGTGTTGCATCTTTTAACCAATCTGCAAAACCAAATAGCAATCCTAAAGATTCTAATGCCGCTACCGCCATTAATATTCCTAAGAAGAATAAGATACTTGGCAATTCAATTTTTGATAGAGAATGATGTACAGGACTATGATGTACAGATCCAGCTTCGGAATCATGACCTTCATTTGCTCCAATAGCTGCCATTGTAAATTTTGAATTACTGTATATTTCAGCAAAAATACCAACTACCGAAAGTGATAACATCATTCCAACATACGGTGGCAAGTGTGTTACAACTTTAAAAATAGGTACAAAAATAATTGCAGATAATCCTAAGTATAACATTGTAGGTCCAAATCGATGTTGTTTGTTACTTTCTACTCCTTCTTCTTCATCTGGCAAGTTTCCTTGAAATGGTTTTAAGAATGAAGCAATAAATGTTGGAACTACCATACACAATAACGATGGTACAAATAAATATCCAAACAGTTTCCCTGTAGATACTTTATCTCCAATCCATAACATGGTTGTGGTAACGTCTCCAATTGGTGACCAAGCTCCACCTGCGTTTGCCGCAATGATGATTAAACCTGCATACCAAATACGAATGTTTCTATCTGAAATGATTTTTTGTAGAATAGAAATCAGTACAATTGTTGCAGTAAGGTTATCAATAATAGCAGATAAGATAAATGCTAAGAATCCAAAAATCCAAAGAACACGTTTTTTGCTTCGTGTTTTAATGAAACTTTTTATGGTTGCAAACCCATTGAAATAGTCAATAATTTCAACAATGGTCATCGCACCAAGTAAGAACACCAGTATTTCTGCGGTTTTCCCTAGATGATGCAGTAAAGTTCCCTCCATCCAATGCATCTTACTATCTTCACCGTGAGGTGCATTAACAGGTAAATCTTTAAATCCATCAACTAAGTCATGTGCTCCTGAGTCAAACCAATTTTGAAAATCTTCGATTCCGAAAGCGATAAATGCCCAACAAATTGCCATCATGGCTAATGCGGGAATAAGTTTATCTATTTTTAAGTTATGTTCTAAGGTTATGGCTAAATATCCTAAGACAAATACGGCTATTATTGCTGATTCCATTTCTATTTTTTATACGTTGATGGTTAAACTAATTCTTTTAATGCTATTTCAAAAGCAGTTTTGCTAACGTCTACTTTTGAAGCATTCCGTTTGAATGTATTTTGTAATGCTTTTTTTATGATTTTAGAAGTGTCTTCAAAAATGGCTTCATCTGTCATTTGAACTCTACGTTCCATGAAGTATGCAAATACTCTTGCCATTCCACAGTTTGAGATAAAATCTGGAATTAAGCTTACTTTTTGATCAGTATGTTCCATGATTGGTCCAAAGAAAATTTCTTTGTCTGCAAACGGTACATTTGCTCCACAGGTAATAACTTCCAAACCTGTATCAATCATTTTATCAATTTGTTCTTGAGTAATTAATCTTGATGCTGCACATGGAGCAAAGATTTCAGTTGGTAATTCCCAAATGCGTTGATTTATTTCTTCAAAAGGAATCATTTTATCTGCTACAAGTGTGTTTCCGTCTTTATTCAAGAAAAACTCTTTGATTTCTTCATGCGAAAACCCTTCTTCATTGATGACTCCGCCAACTCTATCGATGATTCCTACTATTTTTGCGCCCATTTGTGATAAATAGTACGCTGCAGCTGCTCCAACATTTCCAAAACCTTGTACAATAGCTCTTTTTCCTTTAATAGATCCGCCATAGATATCATAAAAATGACGTGCTGCTTCGGCTACTCCGAAACCTGTAATCATGTCTGCTACTGTGTATTTGCGAGAAACATCTGGAGAGAATACTGGACTTTCAATTACTTTGATAACTCCCAAACGTAATTGTCCAATTCTGTTGATTTTATCAGACTCCGTTGGTTTAAAATGTCCATTAAAAACTCCTTCTTGCGGATGCCAAACTCCACTATCTTCCGTGATTGGGATTACTTCGTGAATTTCATCAACGTTCAAATCGCCACCAGTTCCGTAGTAACTTTTTAACAAAGGTGCTACCGCTTTGTACCAACGTTTTAATACACCATTTTTTCTCGGATCTTGTGGGTCAAAGTTAATTCCGGATTTTGCACCTCCAATTGCTGGACCAGAAACCGTGAATTTTACTTCCATCGTTTTTGCTAACGAAAGCACTTCATTCATGTCTAATCCTTTACGCATACGCGTTCCACCTCCAGCAGCACCACCACGAAGTGAATTGATAACTGTCCAACCTTCTGCATCAGTTTCAGGGTCTTTCCAATTAAAAATAATTTCAGGTGCTTTGTTTTCGTATATTTTAAGTAATTCTTTCAATTATATGTATTTAGTGTGATGTAGTTTCTATTCAAGCAAATATAAAAATTGTTCGCTTCTTTAAAGCATACATTCGAGACAATTTAACATCCAGTTCATCCTATCCGAAATTATATACTTTTCCAGAGCTATGATCTTTGATTGCTCCTGTAACACTTTTCAGACAATTTACCTCATCGCGCAAGCGTAAAACACCCAAAAAACCAAATATTAATGCTTCTTTGTACTCTATGAGTTCATCAACTGGTTTCACCAAATTTAACTCTTTATAATATTTAATTCGTTCTAATAAATAATCGTTGTATGCGCCTCCGCCAGTAACTAATACTTTGGATCTAATTTTAAAATTACGCGCTAACTGCATAGCAACATGCTCAGTAAATGTTCGCAAGAGGTCTATTTCTTTTCTTTTGAATGCTTCTAATCGTGGAAATATTTCTTTTTGAACCCATTCTAATCCTAATGACTTTGGCGGAAGTTGTTTGTAATATGATAAATTATCTAATTCTGAACCTAAACTCAATAGATATTCACCTGATCTAGCAAGTTTTCCTTTGTCATCATAGTCAAAACCTAATTGTTTTGCATATTTATTTAGGACTATATTGACAGGACAGATATCGTATGCCACTCGTTTTCCTTCTTTGTGATAGGAAATATTCGCGAAGCCACCCAAATTTAAACAATAATCATATTCAGAAAACAACAATTCATCTCCAATAGGCACTAACGGCGCACCTTGTCCGCCAAGTGCTACATCTTGTACTCTAAAGTCACAAACCACTGTTTTTACATGGTTTTGCAATAGAATTCCTAATCCTGGTAAATTTCCAATTTGATACGTAATTCCTTTTTCTGGCTGATGTAAAATGGTATGACCATGTGAACATACTGCATCTAAATCCTTAATATTATGTTTTTCTATAAATGTTCGAATCTTTATAGCTAAAAAACCTGTATAAACAGTATCAAATTGTTTGAGTTCTTCTGCGTCATAATGAATCGCTTCTCGCAATTGTTCTTCTAAAGTCCCATCATACGGAATCGTTTCCGCCACGAGAATTTCAAATTTCCAGTGTGTAGTTTTTTCGAAATGTATATAGGCTAAATCAATTCCATCGAGTGAAGTTCCCGACATGACGCCAATCACTTTATACTGACTCATATTGTAAATGTATTTAAAATTTGTTGTTTTAAATTCACTTTTAAGCAAGATTCATAATTATCTCCTATATAAATTAAGAATTCCTAAAAATAAGCGCTTATTATTGAAAATCTGCTATTTTAAAGCTATCTTTGTGCGACTTTTTTAAAAATTTATTAATACAATATATAGTTATGGATTTTAATCTTACAGAAGAACACATCATGATTCGTGATGCAGCGAGAGATTTTGCAAGAACTGAATTACTTCCTGGAGTTATTGAGCGTGACAATAAACAAGAGTTTCCAAATGAGTTAGTTCGTAAAATGGGCGAATTAGGTTTTATGGGAATTATGGTAGATCCGAAATATGGAGGAAGTGGAATGGACACAATTTCGTATGTGTTGATCATGGAAGAATTGTCTAAAATTGACGCATCTGCCTCTGTAATTGTATCTGTAAACAACTCATTAGTATGTTACGGTTTAGAAGCGTATGGAACTGAAGAGCAAAAACAAAAATATTTAACAAAGTTAGCTACAGGTGAAAATGTAGGTGCTTTTTGTTTGAGTGAACCCGAAGCTGGAAGTGATGCAACTTCACAAAGAACAACTGCAATTGACAAAGGAGATCATTATGTAATTAACGGTACTAAAAACTGGATTACAAGTGGTGGACGTGCAGATGTATATTTGGTAATTGCACAAACTGATAGAGATAAAGGACATAGAGGAATTAACGCGTTTATCGTTGAAAGAGGAACGCCAGGTTTTGATATAGGACCAAAAGAAGACAAGTTAGGAATCCGCGGAAGCGACACACACACGTTACAGTTTAATGATGTACAAGTGCCAAAAGAGAACCGAATTGGTGAAGATGGTTTTGGATTTAAGTTTGCAATGAAAACACTTTCTGGTGGACGTATCGGAATTGCATCTCAAGCCTTAGGAATTGCTTCTGGAGCGTATGAATTGGCATTAAAATATTCGAAAGAACGCAAAGCGTTTGGAACTGAAATTTGCAATCACCAAGCAATTGCTTTTAAATTAGCTGACATGTACACAGATATTACTGCTGCACGTCATTTAGTAATGCAGGCAGCTTGTAAAAAAGATGCAAAAGAGAATTATGATATGGAAAGCGCTATGGCGAAATTGTTTGCTTCTAAGGTAGCAATGGAACATACTGTGGAAGCTGTTCAAATTCATGGTGGAAATGGTTTCGTAAAAGAATATCATGTAGAACGTTTAATGCGCGATGCTAAGATTACACAGATTTACGAAGGAACTTCTGAGATTCAAAAAATTGTAATTTCAAGAGGAGTTATTAGAGGATAAATTCAAAAATAGTATTTCATAAAAAAACGCGTTGGAAAAATTCAACGCGTTTTTTTATAAAGTATATTTCTAAAATCGATAATCAATACCAGCTCCAAGCGCATTGATACTTACACTTCCTAATTTGTAATGATTGTACCCTCCGTGAATTGAGAAACGTTTTAAATGATAGCGCGCGTGTAGTTTTAACTCATCTACAGAAGAATCATTAATCAAGCTCTGTTTCCACAAAGCACTTATACTTATTGGCTGATCCAAATAAACATCTACACCAACTTGGTATGCGAATCCTGTTTCGTCTACGCCGTTTCCAATATGTGATGCACCAACTCCCCAAAAAGCTGTAACACGTTGATCACGAACTCGGTAATAATTAATCATAAAAGAACTTACACCCAATTCATTTTTAGGTTCTTGTTCAAAAAAATGCAGATGATTCACTTCCACTCCAACCAAAGGAACAAAGCGGTAATTTAGCTTGATATCATTGCCATAGAATTCTTTCCCGCTCGCGAAAGTTGTATTCGAAATAATTAATTGACCACGCTTCAATGGCACATTTTCGTCTGGAAAAGCATATTCACCATGCGAACCATCAGAATAAGGATATTCGTAAAAATAACGTGACTGCATTTCTCCAAATAAGATTCCGACAGTAACATGATAAGCTATTTCAACAAAAAAGCCACACAAAAAACAGCCTCCATCATCTCCGTCATCGTCATCATTGCTCCACGAACTTGATGAACTGCTACTTGAGCTACTTCCCGAAAGATCTTCTTTGGCCCGATTGAGCTTTCCTTGCGCATTACTAAAATTGTAGGTAAAACAAATTAGTAAGAATGTTAATGTAATTTTTGACTTCATAAAATTGGTTTTTAACGTTGCCAAACTTCATCAAGAAAAGTGCCAATATAAAATCAAGCTAAAAATATTTCATAGTAACACACATTTGCTAGTTTAAATTAACGAATATGTGTTACTATATTAAAAGTCAAAATTATTTTAAAGTTTAGCTCTTGGTTTTCTGTGTCCGCCTTTTGCAACAAACCCTTTTGAACCTACGCTATTTGTTCCTCTTGCTAGTAAAATCCCTGCAACATGTGGTGAAGCCATAGACGTTCCGCTTATTGTATTATAGCGTCCATTAAGCCAAGTAGATGTAACCATTTCTCCTGGAGCCCATCGATCTACACTCACTCCAAAATTTGAAAAGTCTATAGGACGTTTATTTACTCTATTGATAGCACCAATAATCCATGTACGTGCAGTTCTTAGACGTTGTGGCGAAAAAAACTGAGTATTATCATTATTATTTCCTGCAGCTAAAGCTCCGTATATTCTTCTGCCCGCCAATCTTCTCATAGCCACTTCTAAAGAAGTATTAATACTCCTATTTCTAAAGCCTATACTATAATTAAACACATCATTAGCAACAGCTCTATTGTACACATAATCTATTCCCGCAATAATTCCAGCTACAGATCCAGATCCTGAGCGATTTAAAACTTTTACTGCCACAACTCTTGAACCATAACTAACTCCAATAACTCCTCTTCCATTATTTTTGGCAGCTATTGTTCCAGCCACATGTGTTCCATGCCCATTTAAATCTCTCCAACTAGCTTCTCCATTCACAAAACTCCTAGACAATGCTCCTCTAATTCTTAAATCAGGATGTGGCGCTATCCCTGTATCTAAAACCCAAGCAGTTCTTCCTGTTCCACCATGAGCTCTTCTACCAACATAAGCCACTCCCCAAGGCAACGTTTCTCCGTTAGCTAATAAAGTATTAATGCCACCGCCTATCGGATTCATTTTCGAATTTTCTTCTGTTTGCTTTAGCAATTCATCCTCTGAAAGACCTTTCTGATTTTCGGGCTTTGGGAGATTTATTCTTACTATATAATTCGGTTCTATATACTCAATACGTTTATCTGTTTCCAGTTTTTTCAATTCTTCCGATGAAACACCTTTAGCATGGAAACCTTGCATAGCTCCAGTATAAACATGTGAAAGATTTTTTTCACTTAAACCATTGTCTGACAACACTTTTAATGATTTCTGCTTGTAATACTGCTGAATTTTCAACAATTCTTGAGATCCTTCTCTTTGCGTTGCCTCATAATTATTAATATTTTTTTCTTCAAGAGATTCCTTGAAGACTATAATGTATTCTTCAGGTATAGCTTCTTGAATAGGATATTGATTTTTTTTAGTTAATTCTTCTATTTGATTACTATTTTCTTCTGGTAAAAAATCTACTTCATCTTTCGAACAAGCACTTAAAAAAGCTAGAATAATAATCGTTGTAAAAAAAAGTTTAATTTTCATGATGTTTTGGTTTTAAATTAACAATAGTTAGTTCATTATAAACAGGTGTAACCTTGAGATAAAGTCTTATCTAATGAATAATTTTACCTGTAAATTCTAATACGTTTTCTAGGTAAAATTTACATTAGAATATTCCTGTCTTTTATACTTACGTAAAAAAAAGACCAACAGTTTTATTTAATTCCAAAAACCTTTAGTTTACTGCTTTTTTTTCAATTAATATTGGGTGATTTTGATTGCTATGTTATTGCAAAATTCGAATAAGTTCATTCACCCTAAATTACTCAAAATCAATATTAAAAGATTTATTAGTAATCTAATTGAAAGTGATTCTTATAAGAATACAGTAACGTGTTATTTCTTTAGCGCTAGTGACTTTTTTAGGAAATTCTACATATGCATTAATCTTGAAAAACTGTCACTTGATTTTTATTAATGGCGATTGTCAACTGAGATGCTTCTACTTCATCATAGTAAATTTCTACTTCTTTAAATTGATTTCCGATTTCGATGGTTGTTTTTGATGGTTTCATGTAGTTGTGTTTTAGGATTTTTATAAATATCCTTCAAAAACACACTTAAAACAATACTTAATAATACGTATTTTTGAATCGTTAGTATTAAGGAGCTTACACTTATAAACAGTGAATGATTTTTCTTTCAGTTTTATTTCTATTGTGTAATCCTATAAAACATCTATATTTAAAGAAGTTTTATTTTGAATTTTTACATTTTCTAAACATTAATTTCTAACTTCACATATTGAAAACTCTTTTATTTCATATTATTACTATCAGCATTCTTAGCACTTCCTTTTGTTGGAGTCAAGAATCGTTCGAAGGTATTATTACCTATAAAATTGAATTGACTTTCAAAAAGAAAAATGTAGAACACAAAGATTATATTGCGCAAAAATTTGGAGACACATTACAGGTTTTTTACAACAAAAAAGGCGATGTTCATAAAAAGTATCTTGGTTCTGGTGCAAGAGGATATGACTTTCATACATATATAGCAAGCACAAATAATTATTATGCAAAGTGGAAAAACTTAGACACACTATACTATTACAACGTGCAAGAAAACGTTCTTAAATTTGTTAGTAGAGAATCTGGAATATCTGACCCTATTTTTAATAAACTGGCAAACTATATTACAATCAAAGGATATGAACCTCTTGGTGATGAAATGGTTACTCAGAAATTTTACTATACTGGATTTCCATATATCAATCCAGAATTATTTAAAAATTTCAAAGAATTCTTCTCCTATGACTTTCTAAAAACAACAAAATCGCCTTTCTTAAAAAAAGTGTTAGACTTAAAAACATTTATAGTTACGTTTACGGCTATTAAGGTTGAGCGAAAATTTCTCAGCCCAAAGCTCTTTAAACTTCCCCCAAACATACCTCGCAAAAAGTCTTAATATCAAAAAAATACTACAAAATCTCTTGTAATTACGTTTTTTCGAATCGAACATGTAACAACTCAAAGAAAAAGTAGTCCCATATTACTGTTAAATTCTTTATATTTAAAGGCTAGTTTAAAAAACGTTATCCACTTCTATAGTGTAGCGCGTTTTTCAAATACTAATTTTAATACAACCGACGAAAAAAATACATTCATTAACAAAAAACAATTTAATACATGGCAGACGATTTTGATTTACTAGAAACTTCAGGAGCAGAACAAAAACAAAAATCTAACGATAAAGTAGATTGGGGAAAAGCAATCGACCAAATGAAGTCGAAATTATCGCAAGAAGATAGTCCGGAAGTACGCCAAAAAATATTGAATGCAACATTAGACAATGTTGTAGATATGGCAGAAAAAGATCGTACTTCACTTCTCGATGCCATTAAAGACCTAACAGATTATCAAGATGAAGTAGGAATTATTTTTGAACGCTTTTCTACATTAAATGATGATGAACAACGCGTTATTGATGATGCAATAAAAGAACTTGAAAAAGCAAAGGTTGAATACCAAGAAGCTTTGGACAAACCAGATACATGGTGGAATAATCTTTGGGGAAGAAAATCTAGAATTACTAGAGAAAAAACAGAGCTAGAACAAGCACAAAAAGACAGAAAGTTTGCAGATTCTAAAGCAAAGGAAATGTTTCAAAAGCGAATTGAAAGTTCGGATACTGAAACTTTATTAAAAGAACTCTCTTTTAAAAGTCAAGCTGCAGTAAAACGTTTGAAAGATCGTGAAGTAGAAATCAAAGAAGTAGAAGACAAACTTCAGGTTGCTATTGTTGAAGCAAGTAAAAATCATACGAAAGCTTTAGAGAAAAAAGAAGAAACAGAGGCTGATCTTGAAAATCAAAAAGCATTATTGAGTCAGGCGCGACAAGCTTTAGAAGAAATAGTTGATAAGCAATCACCTGAATATTCTGAAGCATTAGCAAAAATTACAAAATTAGAGCAAAAAGTAGAAGAGCTTGATGGTTTGCGAACTGCGTACATCACCTTAGCAGCAAGTAAAGATAGTTTTGTACACAAGCACAACTTGACTATTAAAGTATTGACTTCTTTACGTAGCAACTTACAAACGCATAGAGCTAAATTAAAGTCTGACACAGAAGAAAGAGTTCGTTATTACGATGGATATGTAGTGGCTTTAAAAGCACGTACCGATCAAGAGTTTGCGGCAATTTTAGAACACTTAGGTGTGAAGACCGATGAAAAAATTGGGGAAACGCTGGCAGCTATGTATACAGCAAGTTCGAAAGCACGTCAAGATATGATGGAAAACATTCCTGTACACGAAAAAGTAATGAAAGGTATTTACAGTAGTTATGCTGAATCGCTACAAGAAATTCGTGAAAAGGATGTGGAAATCCGCAAAAACTTTGCTGATCGTTACGGAATTGACATGAAAGAATTATTTGAAGAATTTTATAAGAACAACGAAAACCCATCTACAGGAGATGCTGGCGGAAACGACGATGCAGCTAATGACAGTGGCGGAGCTGGTAACGGCGCACCTACTGATGGTGGTTCTGATGACTTGTTAGGGTAATTTTAATATTTTTTCACACAAATTAACTCAGTACAAAAAAATAGTATAATTCTCTAAATAATAAATAGATTACAGTAATGATTCTTACTAAAGCCTTTTCTACTTATGCATCTAATACAAAATTTTTAATATTAACAATCATTTCATGCCTCTTATTAAATAATACTTTTGCACAAACTATTGAATGGCAAAAATCTTTAGGAGGCACATTGGAAGATAGAGCTCGATCAATAACTAAAACATTTGACGGAGGGTATATAATTGCAGGAACTTCTAGTTCTTCAAATGGAGATGTTAGTGAAAATTTTGGAAGCTCTGATATTTGGATTATTAAACTCTCTAACACTGGAGACATTGAATGGGAAAAAACATACGGAGGATCTAATACTGAACAAGCTACATCTATAAGGCAAACTTCAGATACGGGTTACATAGTAAGTGGATATACTAATTCATCTGATGGTGACATTTCAGCTAGTAATGTACAAGCTGACTTCTGGGTTTTAAAATTATCTAACACAGGAAATATTGAATGGGAAAAAACATATGGCGGCACAGCTCTTGATCTAGCTGAATTTATTGAGCAAACTAATGACGGAGGGTATATTGTTACTGGGCAAACTGGCGGCGATGTTGATGGGTTCAACGGGGTTATTGATTTTTGGGTTTTAAAATTATCTAACGTTGGAGATATTGAATGGGAAAGAGTATTAGGAGGTTCAGGTGTTGATTTACCAAAAGATATTAGACAAACTAACGACAATGGATATATTGTGGCTGGTGCATCTGATACGGTAAATGGGTTTCATGATTTTTGGGTTTTAAAATTAGCTAGTGATGGGAGTACGCAATGGGAAAAAAGATATGGAGGAACAGCTGTTGATTTCCCTCAACATATTGAATTGACTAGTGACGGAGGTTATATTATTGTTGGAAGTTCTAATTCTAATGATGGAGATGTTAGTGGAAATAATGGAAATACTGATATTTGGGTTTTAAAAATTACCAGTTCAGGTATTATAGAATGGGAAAAATCGATTGGAGGCTCAAATGTAGATCAAGCAAACTCTGTTAAACAAACATTAGATGGAGGCTACATTTTAGCTGGGTCATCTGCGTCTAATGATGGAAATGCTTCTTCAAATATGGGTTCTTTCGATTATTGGTTAGTAAAACTATCTCAAATAGGAGATATTGAATGGGAGAAATCTTTTGGAGGTTCAAATTTAGATTCTACTTCATCCATAGAACAAATATCTAATAGTGAATACATTGTCGTTGGCAATTCTACTTCTTCTGACGGTGATGTTAATTTAAATCAAGGTAATTATGATGTATGGGTACTAAAAATAAGCACCGTACTTGACTTAGCAGATATAGCTAATCATAAAGACATATATCTTTATCCTAATCCAACAAATGGAATTATAACTATTGAATCTAATATTAAAATTGAATCTGTAAGAATTTTTGACAGTTTAGGGAAATTAGTAATTTCCAAAGGGAATAATGAAATTATAGATATCTCGGGACTAAATAGTGGTATTTATTTTATTAAAATAAATAAGTTTAAAACTTATAAAATTATCAAAATCTAAAAAAAGATAAGATTAAATCATAACTTATAAATTTATGTCTTTAAACGATATCACAACACCTTTAGATTCCGCAGTACTAGACTCGGACTCACAATATGATTTGTATTACCGAATGGTGATGCACGTATTGGACGAATTTGAAATTAATTTGGTGGAATGGAATCATTATCGAATTTGCACTAAAGAAGAACTCAAATCCTTAGAAAGCTATTGCAAACGTTTGGCGTTTTCGCTTCGTGTGATGCAACTTAAATATCGATTTGACGAAGAGCAGATGAAAGTCGATTTGACCGAATCTGGATTTCCTAATTATTTGGAACTGCGCTATATTCACAATGATTTGGATTTAAAAGAAGAGTTTAAAGCCAAATTACCGGATGCCACCGAGTTTAGAGAAAAGTTTATTCATCAGTTACTCGTAAATAAAAAACATGTTGACAAGCGCGATTTGTTTGAAGCTTCGTCTTCGTTGTATTACAATAGAATTCAGGAAGAAAAAATATTTCACAAATTCGTTTTAGGAAAGATCAAAAAAACGAAAAGCACCTTTGCAACCTATGTGCTCGATTGGGCTTTTTATGATGTAACACTTAACAGACCGTTTATTTGCTTTATGTATTTTGATTATAAATACGATGAAAAAATAGAGCAAGAAATTTACGATACGATAAAAGATTGTGCCGATCGTTATCAGGATTTGGATAATATGGCATATATGATTGACAAACGTTTAAAGTATGTGCATCCGCGCAAAATAAAACGTGTTGATTTAGGAATTTTACATAGTATTTTTTCAAAAGACGATCATGAAATTACGCAAGCATTGTTAAAAGCAATTGCTGTAAAAGATGTGAAACTGAATTCGTTTTCACTAACGACTACTGTAGAAACAATTAACTCGGTAAATTCATCGAAAGTAAGCAATGATTTGCTGTCATTTAAAAAGCAGGAAATTCAAGTTTGGAGTGAGATCGCAACGCACAAATATATTTTAGCACCGCACCGAGTAATTCAATTGCTTTATGGAAAAATTCCAAATACAATCATTCACTTGCATCACGAACCTTTTGAAATAGAAGAATTGCCTGAACTTTGATACTGAAGTTGAAGTCGAAATTGAAGTTGAAATTGATACTTCGACAGGCTCAGTGTAAACGAATCCACAAAAAGACAAATTAACAAAGAACAAAAAAATATACATGGAGAAACAACCGACATTTCCTATCAAAAAAACTGAATTGACCATTTTACGTGAAGAAGCTTCTTCATTCATTAAAGGTGTGCAATGGGAACAAGGTTATAAAGCGCGAAGTAGAGATACTAGTAAAGAGCAAGAAGATATTTTATTATATCTATCTAAAGCCAAAGGAAATGCTGGAGCCAATGCTATTTCGATCTCAAAAACGATTTTAAGTCTTAAAAAACGCTTGTTACCAGATTCTGTTGCGATTCCGCTTTCGCTGAATGAAACATTGTTTAATTTACAAGAAGGTATCGCTATTGGATTATGGATTAGAGACAGTTACTACGATGCGTCAGGTTTGTCAATTCTTCATGAAAAAAGAGCAGGACTTTCTGCAGATCAACGCAAAGAATACGAATCTAAACAGCAAACTGCTACAGCCTTTATGTTATTCAGTTTGGCATATTATGTTGTGTCTAGACTGAAAGAAAAAGCTTCGGAAGATAATACGGTGATGCAAAACAAATTTGCAGGTATTCCTGAAGTTTCATTATTGTCTCCGATCAAAGGAATTTCATGTCAGTTGTTTTATTATGACAAATACATGAATCATCCGAATTTGATCAATTCTGAACAAGATGTGATCGATTTTACAGTGATGTACTTTGAAGCGTATTTAGATGAAATTATACAACGAAAAGGTGCATTAGACCATACAGAAGTTATTACAGATAGAACGTACCAATTGGAAGATTCTGAATTTTCAATTGCAGGTTGGGAAACAATTTTTACAGGAAGTGCCACAAGTGTAGAATTCAATCCGATTCGTTTTGAGCAAATTGTTGGAAACAAAGACGCCAAGCATTTTGCCAAGCGTTTGGTTGAACGCATGATGAGTTATGACATTGCTACAAAACAAAATCCTTTTCAAGAATTAGGTGGTTTTATGCCTGTTTTTATGGGATACGGAATTCCTGGAACTGGAAAAAGTATGTTGATTGCTGCCATTGCAACCATGCTAAAAGAACGTTGCGATCACTTAAACATTCCGTTTTTATTTCACCCAATGCCAGATACGGTGGTTTCGACTTTTCAAGGTGGATCAGCAGAAAAAATGGTACAATGGATGAAACCGATGCAAGATCCATCACGATTGATCTTCGCTCCTATTGATGATGCAGAAAACAATTTACAAGAACGTACTGCACAAGGTGTTTCGGCAGGTGTAAAAGAAGTTATTGGTGTCTTTTTACGTTATACAGAAGGTGCCTATGCAGTAAACCATGGAAACAGCTCTATTGGTTTATTTACAAATTTACCTGAACAATTAGACAAAGCCGTGATTTCGAGAATTCAAGGTCGTTTTAAAATTGATGGTGCACGTACAGAAGAAGATTTCTTAGATCAAGATTATATTTGGTGGTCCAAAATTGAAAAAACATTGCCAGGATTCGTTTCTATGAAAGATCATCCTGATTACAAATACTTAAGCGATCAAGGTTTGGTAGCTAATGCAGGAGAAATTTTAGGACAATTAGAAAAACCAACTGAAGAAAAAATTGCTATTATTTATGATAAAGTACTTGCACAAGATTCTTTAGGCTCTCATACATTCTATTCGAATTTATACGGTTCGGTTCAAAAAGAGTTTCCGTTTTTCTCTTCGCGAGATATTCGAAACATTCAAAGTGCAATTTCATTGCGTTTGACAGATTTTAACTTGGAAGATGATTGGTTTGAAAACCCTGAGTTGTACTTCCAAAAAGACTATGACACCAAACTAGGCATGTTAAAAGAACTGATGAAATCGAACATGAAAGGACTCGATTTTGCACAAGTTCGTAAACAAGAAGTGATTCGTTACTTAGACAACGTTGCTACCATTGCAGATACTGATTTCTCTCGTAAAGTAGAGCAACAAATATTGCAAATGAAAATTGGAACAGAAGCGCGCAATCGTTTTGAAGAAGGTTTAAAGTAGTTATGAAAAAACTTATTTTCCTATTGTTTTTGTGTATTTCAGTCAGCTACAGTCAAAACAATAATTGGACATTTATCTCTCAGCAAATTCCAATAAAAAAGCACGTCAATAAAAAGTTTATCTTTTCTGCGGAAGTTAAAGTAAAATCACTTAAACCCAATGCAAATGCACAATTATATGTAAATGTGTATGATGCTGAACGAGAACCGCTACATACAGGACGCATGTATGATTCGCCTATCGTAAAAGATGAATGGCAAACATATTCACTTGAAGGATTCATTAAAGATTCAGCTTCAACAATACATTTTGGATGCATGGTAAGAGATGCAGGGCTATTTTATTTAGATAATATCACACTAAAAGTACAAGAGAAAGATGACTCATGGACGAACGTTCCTATTGCAAATGCAGGGTTTGAAGAAAAGATTTATAACAAATACATACGTAATTGGAGAGCTGATTACAAGAACAAAAACTTTTCATTTAATTTAAGTTCTAAAACATCTGACAAAACGAAAAGTTTACAATCATTATTGATTAAAAGTGAATTTATACCTAATGAAATTCCTATCAATATAAAAAGTGTAAAACTCAATAAGAGAAATCAAGCTGTACTTATTGAAAACATCAATGTAATTGATGTTCATACTGGAAAAGAAAAAGTACGAAGTGTTTTAATTCGTGATAAAAAAATTGTTGAAATCAAAAAGAAGATTGCTACTGATGATTCCACTGTTATAAAAATAGATGGAACAGGAAAATGGTTGCTTCCAGGATTGATTGACAGTCATGTACATTTGTTTCAATCAGGAAGTTTATATACACGCCCAGATGCGTTTGATTTACGAAAATATCAACCATATGAAGAAGAACGAAAATGGTTGCGCCAAAACGCTCCCGATTTATTAAAACGCTATTTACAATCTGGAATTACCACCATTATTGACGTTGGTGGACCAATGTACAATTACAAAATTCGTGATCGGTATAATGATAATACTGAATTCCCAAATATTTACTTAACTGGACCTTTAGTATCAACGTATCAACCAAAAGCTTTTGACATTGAAGACAGTCCAATCATTAAAGCAAGTACCGTAGAAGAAGCTATTAATTTGGTAAAGAAACAATTGCCATACAAACCCGATTTTATTAAAATTTGGTATATAAATAATGGCGATGCCGCTTTGAATTATGAAATTGTAAAGGCTACTATTGAAGAAAGTCACAAACACAATTTGAAAGTTGCTGTACATGCAACAGAACTTAAAACTGCCAAACGTGCTTTGGAAGCCAAAGCAGATATTTTAGTACACAGCATTGATGAACCTATTGACGATGTGTTTTTACAAATGATTAAAAAAACCAAGGTAAGTTATGTTCCTACCTTAATGGTGAGCAATCAATATGCAGAAGCATTTGCGCAAGAAATATCTTTTACGAATGAAGAGTTACGTTTATCGAATCCGTTTCCAATCAAAAGTTTTCAAGATCACAAACATTTGGATAATGACAAGTTATTCGATTATTATAAAAGGTATGGTTTGCTACGAAAAAAAGCATTGCCAGATTTTGATAAAATTGAAGCAGACAACCTAATGTTGTTGCAAAAACACAATATCAATATTGCTACTGGAACTGACGCTGGAAACATCGGAACCTTGCACGCCACTTCCTATCAACAAGAAGTACAAGACATGAAAGTTGCTGGATTGTCTAATTTAGAAATCATACAAGCTTCCACCATAAATGCTGCTAAAGTATTAGACAAAGACAACGAAATAGGGAGCATTGAAGTATCAAAAATGGCAGATTTAATCATTCTTGATGCAAATCCTTTAGAAAATCTTGAAGCATTGCAACAGATAAGTCATGTGATAAAAAGTGGAAGTATTTATAACATAGAAGACATCTTAAAAGAAACGCCTGAAAATATTGTCCAAAGACAAGTGAATGCTTATAATCTAAGAAACTACGAAGCTTTTTTTGAAAATTTTAGCGATGATGTAGAAATTTACACATTCCCGAATACTCTTGAACTAAAAGGAATAGAAGCATATAAAAAAGATTTTGAAGGAATCTTTGAAAGAAATCCTGAACTCCATTGTGAAGTATTAAACAGAACAGTTCAACTAAATACAGTGATCGATCACGAACGTGTTACTTTTAAAAAGGGAGTTTCTAATGAAACTATTGCAATTTATAAAATAGAAAATGGAAAAATTGCGAAAGTATATTTCATCAGAGATTAATTTTTGAAGCTTTATAAAATCAAACTCATGAAAAGACTATTCATTTTAGTATTTTTTTCACCTCTTTTTCTAGTGTCGTAGCTCAAGAAAGAAATAAGGCTGATGTTTTAGTGCAATTGTAGCACCTATAGCCTACTGGTATCATCCTAAATATCATCTACGGCATCGTAGAAAGAAAATCAAGAAAAAGCTATGTAAAGATTTTATCGAAAAACATAACTTTAAAGCGTTGGAAGGCGGACATATTGTTGGACTTGTTGACAATTATGTCATAATTATGAGAGCAGTAATTGATGAGTTTCAAGGTAATAAATGGGAACACATGATACCTGAAACACAAGTATACTTAGATAAAATAGAGAAATCATGAAAAAATTGTATTGCATACTCGTCGCTGTCTTTTTCATGCAA
This sequence comes from Kordia sp., assembly GCF_050633145.1. Lineage (GTDB taxonomy): Bacteria > Bacteroidota > Bacteroidia > Flavobacteriales > Flavobacteriaceae > Kordia. Next base: position 231,456 of record NZ_JBOEFY010000002.1, read on the forward strand.
CTCACAGTTGCGCAAACTTCTGAAAAAATAACACAAACTACGCTTCAAGAACAATCAACAGATAGTTTAAAAAGTGGATTTCGAAAGTATCAAAAAGCAAACCCTAACATTGCTAAAGAATATTTAATTGCACTTTTAAAAAAATCTTCTAGTAAAACCAATGAAGTTACTACGCATAAAATTCACTTTCTATTGGCAAGTATGTATAGCACATTACGTAATAAAGACAGTGCGCTATATCACATAGATATTGCTGTCAAACAGGTTGAAAACGACGAAATGTTTCTTTCCAATCATCTATATTATAAAGGAGGTATTTATTACGAGTTTGGCGAATACCTTAAAGCAATCGAACTCTACACGAAAGTATATGACATTGCAAAACAAAAGGACGACCTTCTTACACAAGCAAATCTAACCAACGACATTGCGCTCATCAAAACACAAATAGGTCAAAACTTCGACGCCTTACAATTGGTAAAAAAAAACATTCCGTTTTATGAAAGTTTAGTGAATCAAAAAGACGGAGCAACTTACAGTTTACCATACATCAATTCGCTTATGACGATTAGTGATGTATATACAAACATCTTTATCGACCAAAGAAATGCAGGTACAAAATATTTAGATTCTGCACAGTATTACAACACTATAGCAATTGAAAAGAGTTTACAATACAATGATAATTTGGGTTTTGCCATTTCACTTGGACTCAAAGGAATTATTCATCATGAAAAAGGAAATATTGAACAAGCGACTACAGATTTAATAAAGGCCGAAGAACTAATTCAGAACTTAAATCTTCCAAGCAGACTTATTATTTTATACTTATACAGAGGTAAAAACTATTATGTAACGGGCAATTATGAAAAAGCACTTTCGTATTTCAAAAAAACAGATTCCTTAGTACTACAAACAAAAGCAGACTTTCCAGATATACAAGAATTGTATATTCTTATGGCAAAATCATACGAGCAACAGAATGATGTTCAAAATATGATAAAATATTATAATTTATTCCATCAAGAAGATGCTAGAAACGACGATTTAAACCAACAACGTATCGAAAAACTATATCGAAAATATGATATTGTCACTTTTAAAGACACTATTAATTCATTAAAAAATGATCTTGAAGGAAAAAGCTATAGCTACGGTATCATCTTCGCTTGCATGTTCCTTCTACTCATCGGAATAGTGATTTATTATAAACAAAAACAATCACAAAATCAACGACACTTTCAGCATGTATTAGATGAATTGAAGCAAAAGAATCAGAAAAAACCTTCTTCCAAAAAATTAAATATTAGTCAAGAAAATATTTCAAAAATTCTAGAGGGTTTAACACAGTTTGAAAACAACAATCTTTTTCTAAACAAAAATTGTTCTTTGAGTTTTGTGGCAAATAAAATTAATACCAATAGTACGTACTTGTCAAAAGTGATTCAAACACACAAACAAAAAAAGTTCATTCAATACATCACAGATCTTCGTATTGATTATGCCTTGGAAAAACTGACGAATGACAGAAAATTTAGAGCTTACAATATCAAATCAATTGCTTCAGAACTTGGATATAACTCTGCTGAATCGTTCTCAAAAGATTTTAAAAGGCGAACCAAGTTGTATCCTTCGTATTATATCAAAAAGATAAACGAAACTGAAATCTAAAAGTGTTTTCATTAAAAGTATCTTCTAAAGTACACTGACTGAGTTTTTCATAATCTATTAACTATCAAACAATAAAACCTAAAAAGCTTATTTAACCAAAAAAAAGTCGAAAGAAAAAAATCTTCCGACCATGACTGAACCGAAGTTCGCTAATACGTATTATTGATGATTTTGACAACCGGGCACACCTGAAGCACAGCCATTATAATTAACAGAACATTTGCCAGAACCATCAGTTCTTCCGCCTCCTTTAGTTTTAATAGAAATCAAATTAGAAATTGATTTCTTATTAAGACTTAACGATTTAAGATTTCTTTTTTTCATAATTAAATGATTTTAAAATTAATATGAATCAAAGATATGTTTCAATATAACTCCAAAAAAAACACCTGCTCGATATTCAACAATTACTACCTTTAATTATTGAAATCAAGACTACAAAACGCTCTATAATGTCTCTCTATTATTACATCAAAAAAATAAGCTAAATAAAAAGTTAGTTTATGACAGATAGTGCTCGAAATCCAATAATTTCGAGTACAAACCTTTGATTTCAAATGATTACACTTCTATATTAGCATAAAAAAATAAACATTGAGATATGAAAAAATTAAATTTAAAGAAGATCAAAATTGCTACAATTGGAAATACACAATCAATCCTTGGTGGTGCTAACAACTCTGATGTAGATACTATCTGTAATAATACTGGTGACGAATCTATAACTTGTCAAACAAACTGTGATACTTGTAATACCACTAATGCAAATAGCCCATGCACAGTAACTCATCCAGGTAATTCAAGAGCCAACAAAAGTCTTCTAACAGGCGAATTAAATTGTTTGCCCTAAGAATGACGCTCGTTTATAAAAAAAGAAAAGCCTTAAAGTTCACTTAAACGAACTTTAAGGCTTTTTCTTTAATCATATGTCAGCTATAGATAGTCAACATTAACGATTTCCTAAACTGTCGTTGGGCAATTAAAATCTAAAGTATCTTCACGAGGCCCAAATGGACAATGACGAGGACTAACAAAAGACCCTAGTGTACATGTTTCCGTTTTTTCTTCTCCTCCTCTAACAGAGAAAGAATTTACAGTTGATTTATTCAACTTAAGAAATTTCAAATTCTTTTTTTTCATCTTTTAAATATTTTAATGATTAATACGAATCAAAGGTATATAGCAGAATCTGTTGAAAAAATAGCACCTACTCGACATTCAACAATCGCTAGTCGAAATTATTGAAATCACGACTACAAAACAGGCATCTCATTTTTATGCAGATGATCTAAAAAATCTATGTTTTTCTATCATAAAACATTATTTTTCTTTAAGAATTTTAAATTGCATAGTGTATTCGCTGTAACAAGCAATAAAAATTAGCTACTTATAAAGTAACTTAGCAAGAGATACCTTATTTTTGAGAAAAAGGTGAATTAAATTAACACATGGAAAAATTAAAACGATCTGAATTATTTGGCGCTGCCTTAGTCCCTGTTACAGGTGCTTTGGTAGAACGCTATAATAAATGTCTTTCCTTTATTGGAACTGCACCAACTCAATTGAGCAGTTTTCATATTGATGCAATGGGCTGGAGTCCAGAAATTGCTGAGGAGAAAGATGATTTTTTATATTTAAATTCAGGTGAAGCCAATCCGAATGCAATTATTCTTTCACCAAAGCAAAATGACAAACCTGCGTATTCTCCTTTTCATAGTTTTGATAGAGAAATTATAGATTTGGTATTTAAACAACACAAACACACCATTAAAGATATTACACGTGATGCGGCAATTTGTATTGATTTAGATCAATATATTGACGCATTTTACGAACCCGAAGATTTACTAAAATACAATCAAGTTACAGTAGATTTTAGTGTTGTTGAAGATTTATATACGGTTCAACAGAAACAATTAGAGCTGATAAAAGAATTTAATCAAGAAGATAATTTTTTAGACGAAAGTCTGCATTTAAAAATTTTAGCTTCTGCTAGAAAACATGGCGATTTGCGTCAGCGCACATTAAAAATGGACAGTGTCGATTATAAAACGAGTTCATTTTACACTAAAGCTTTTGGTGGCGTATTTGTATTTAGAAGAAAAGGAAGCGGAAAGAATATTTTAATTTTTGAATCGAAAGCAGAAGCAGATAAAGTAAAAACTTCGTCTACTACACAAGCATTTCATATTGAAGATGGACGTTTTTATAGTGCTTTGGCAGCAGAAAAAATGATTGTACTCGATCCTGAGCATAGTGCCTTATCAGGGTATTTTGAACGTGTACAAAAAATCATTTTCTTATCACACATAAAAGACGCTACGCATTCGTTGAGTGATATCATAGAAAATTCAAATGTATACAAACGTTATTTGAATCGCTTGAGCGCCGATGCACGAAAGCAACTCATGATTTTAGAGCGTTTGAAAACAAATGCAAAAAACGCAAATGCTTTAGATGTTGATGGCGGATTAACCCCCGAAGTATTGGCATGTATTCAAATTCCAACACCTGAATTGCCAATGCATGTGCAAGAGCTTGTTTGGAAACTTATTGTAAAAACAACCACATATAAAGATCCGCTTTTCTTGTATTGGTACGACAAAGAAACATTTTACACAACATACAATTCGTGGGACGAGTCCTATCAAAATTGGGTTATTAAATTAATTAAACAAAACACCTGGAACTCATGATTACATTTGACATTATCATATTTATTTCAAGTATCATTTTTGGAGTCTCGCTCTATTGGCTAGAAGCAAAAAATAATGGCTTGTATAGAACCATCAATAAAATTACAAATTCAAAAGAATTGCAAATGAAGCCTGAAAGCAAAAAAGGGTTCTTTGTCGATCAAGAATTTATACCACGATTAATTTATGTAAACCTAATATTCATTGTTGCTGTATTATTTTTTCTGCTACTACCTTTTAGCTTACGAATAGAATATTACGTTTCTGCCGTATTTGGAACAATGATCGGAGTTTACATTGGAAGTTTTGTGGTAGGTGTAAAAGATAAATCTGAAGGAATTATTGACAAAGTAGTGGACACAGGAAAAGATATTATTGACGATATTAAAACGAAAGGTAAAGAAGCTGCTGATAGTTTTTCATCAGATAAAAAAGAAACAACAGATACAACAAAAGAAGAAACTACCAAAGAACCTGAAGCACCAAAAAAGAGTGCTAGAGAACGATTAAAAGATAAAGGATTATTAAAATAAGAACTATGCTAAAAAGATTTTGGAACCGTGGAACTAAACAAAAAATCATTCTTATCATCATAGGATTGATCCTTTTTTGTGTACTTTTTATTTTAAGAGATGATTACCAACCGTTTTTACTCTTCTTACGAAAGTACTTATTTATACTACTCTTATTCAGTGTAATTTTATATTTTGGAATTAGAGCTGTTCGAAAAACAGTAAGTACACCCAAAAAACTATTGAAAGGGTTTTTGACATTAGCCTCTGTCGTATTAATTTATGTGATGTTATGGCCTGTAGGAATGTATGAATACATGCAAACCTATAATGTATACAAAAACATGAATTTACAAGAAATTTCGGAGCTTCCTTTAAGTAGAAATGAACGTATTCAGCCATACAACAATATCAAAACAATGGCGTATGAATCTATTACAGAAACGCAAGAAGTTTCGCCACCGCAATTGGTTCGTGTAGACGATCGCAATCAATGGACAATGGCGGTTCAACCTTCTCAAGAGTACTTTATTCAACGTACAAAAGATGATATTGAAGAGTTGTTTTCAGTATCGAGTACCTCACCTTCTCCTCGCTTCTCAAACGACAATCGTATCAAAGCAACGTTTTCCATTGGTGAGTCGTTAGCGTTTAGTAGAAACACCTATAATGCCGTTGTGCAACGTTTCAATCCTTGGCAATTACTTAATTATGAGCCGCATGAAGCGTATTATATGAAAAACGATAAAGGAAATTGGGTTCAAGTGGTAAGCTTGATAAAATGGAAAGGATTCTTTTTTCCATATCCAACGTTTGGTGGTGTGATGGTTTTAGAAACTGGAGAACACGATTTTAACGATTACTTAGAACGTTTGTTAATTGGAAAAGGAACTTTTATTGCTGCGGAAGATGTACAAAAGTATCCGTATTTAACACGCCAAAACACCTTGTCTGAAAAAGTATCACGCATCCAAGCAAAATCGATGATGTTTTTAGGTGGTTTTACAGATCCACTTCCGTGGAATAAGAAAACGGCGGTTAAAATCCCAGATTTGGTAGAAGATCAAAATCAGCAACCTTTTGTAACCGATTTTAAATTTACGGGTACTACAAATAATGCCTATGACGGATTGTATCATTGGTTTGGTTTAGAGCCTATCGGTAACGACAGAACTGGTTTATCTATGAGTGTTTTTATTCCTGCGGACGGAAGCAATAATGTGTATTATTATAACCATTCTAGCAAAAAAGAAGGATTGGCAGGAGTTTCTGCAATGCCTGCTAAAGTGATGGAATCGAAAAAAGAATACGATTGGACTGTAAATAAACCAGTTGAATTTAGACCATTTATTAGAGATATTGGCGGAAAAAGACGTTTATTTATGCTGAGTACTATTGCTGCAAAACGCGAAAACAGTACGCAATTTGATGGCGGTTCTACTCCAGATTTAGCTTTGGTTGATGTTTCATATAAAGATGTTGTTTGGATTGACGCAAAGCATCCTTCTAAATGGAACGAACAAATTTTAAATCAATTGGGAGAAACCTGGAAAATCGGTGAAAATTTGTCTGATAAGGATGTATATCCAAATAGAACTGAAGTGAAACCTGAAGTTATAAAGGATTCTGTTACGGTTGTAAAAGATTCTTTGAATTAGATCGGCTTTGCCTCATAGACGCGCTTTGCTTTTAGACACGCTTTCTCTTTAGATCGCTTCGCTCTTAGATTGTTAGACACATTCAATTCTACACAAACATATGCTAAAGAAGCGGCTTTTGCCGCTTCTTTCTGTTTAAACAATACTATAAACCATCTATCTACACGCTTGACAAGCTGATACTGGGCAAGTACGCTGATATGTTAATGGAATTCCTATTGGAATACAACCTCTAGTTCCTTGGTCTTGCGCTCCTCCGCTAATAACATTCATGTTAGAAATTGTTCTCTTTGTAAAGTTCAGATTTTTTAGATTCTGTTTTTTCATTTTTAATAAGGTTTTGGTTAACAATGCAGCTAAATAACATGGTAATTTTGAGAGAAAAAAAAGGACTTCTTGCCAATTTATGAAACGTCTTGATAATTTATAAAATGTCAAACTTCTTTGGTGTAATATGACTTTTAAAGATTATTTTACTTGATCTGAAGTTTTGGTAAGCAGTTCAATATCTTTATTTTGCAAAGAAAATCTTGCCATACCAAATGAAAAAAAGGAACCTTTCACTCATTTATAAATTCGTATTCTTTATATGTACGTGTATTTCTTTAGAAACATTCGCTCAAACAGAAACCAAACAACTTGACCTTGATACACTTTCATTCAAACAGTTAGATTCTTTGTTTATAAATTCTCAAAATGATGATTTTAAAACTTTAGAAGTCTATGCGCATAGAATGCTTGCTATAGCTAGATTCAATAATAATTTAGAACAGAGGAATAATGCGTTTTACAATCTGGCATTAGCCTATAAAAGACAAGGAAAGAAAACCAAATTAACACAAGCTATTGATAGCCTTCACTATTATGCCACACAAGCCAATAACAGCTATATGCTTGCAAATTGTTTTAATTTAAAAGGAACTATTGCTTATGAAGAAGGCAATTTAGAAACCGCTTTTTCCAATTATAAAGAAGTAATTACAGCAAATGCAACTTCAGACGATCAATATATGACTTTGGTTGCGTTGAATAATATTGCTTTAATTAAGAAGGAATTGCAAACACCAAAAGAAGCTTTAAAAGATGTACATGCAGCCTTAAAAGGTTTTATAAAAGATACGCAAGCCGCCTATAGTGAAGTTAGCGCAATGCATCTTATTGGAGAATTGTATTTAGATATGTATCGATTGGAAGCAAATTCGAAATATTTAGATTCTACTCAATTTTATGTTGATTCAGGATTAAAAAAGAGTCAACAATATGAAGACACTTTTGGTTATTTTTTATTTTTAAGCACACAAGGACAATGGTATCAAGAAACAAAACAACATGATAAAGCCTTGGACGTTTTTCAAAAAGCATTGACCTATTTTGAAAACAATAATGATCCCAAATGGAGAATGTTTTTGTATTTGTATTTGGGTCGATTGCATGATGAGTTACAAGAGCATCAAGCAGCAATTAATATCCTTGAAAAAGCTAGCGCGCTTTTGTCTACAAAAGATTTTCATTTTAATGATACCTCAGAGATTTATTTATTGTTGACTAAGAATTATTTTTATGTAGACAATCATGCAAAAGCAGATATCTATTTAGAGAAGTATAAAAAGTTAAGTCGTAAAGTTCAACAAGACAATCGGAAGTTATTTGCAAAATTGCAGAACGAATATGATGTATCAATTTTAGAAAAAAAGATTTCTCAGATAGAAACAAAAGCTTCGTACACTCAGAAAATCATTCTTTTTACTACAATAGGTAGTATTATCGGAATCGGATTGATTGCTTTATTTTATTTTAGAAAGAATCGTTACAATAGTAAAAAACTGGCGGATATTCTTAAAAAACTTGAAACAACAACGCAAGATAAATCTGTTATAACATCAAATCATATACAAAAAATTGAAGATACGGAAGTACAACGTATTTTGGCTTCGCTAACACAATTAGAAGAAGATGAATATTATTTATCCATTAACTGCACGTTAAACTCTGTCGCTAAAGAAATTGATACCAACACTTCGTATCTTTCAAAAATTGTGAATGAATATAAAGGTAAATCGTTTGTAAATTACTTGAATGAGTATCGAATTAACAAAGTATTAGTCAAGCTGAAAACGGACAAACAATACCAACAATATACTTTAAAATATATTGCAGAACAGTTTGGTTTTACACGACATGAAACATTTAGTCGTGTTTTTAAAAAGCAAACAGGAATCTCTCCATCCTACTATTTAAAGAAGATAAAGCATGATAATTTATAAATTGTCAAACTAACTTTTATTTTCGTAAGCTACAATCATATACATTTACACACCTATTGAATGCAACCTAATATAGCTTATGAAAAAACTACATTTTACAAAGAAGACAATTTCAAGCATGGAAAATTTAAAGCAACTTTCTGGTGGTGCTGGAGCTGCAAACAATCATACATTCTTTTGCGATACAAGAGAAATATGCACTTATTCTATTGTTCCAAATTGTCCAATAACATCATCGAGAGCTACTGAAGGAAGAAGTAGAGATGGAAGTAATTAATACGTTGTTTTAGAAATTATCGCAACGGAATATGAAGTACTACTTCGGTTCCGCTTGGATTCTCAAATTGATCTTTTAAATCTATGAAGTGAACTGTGAAACTATTTTTAAAATCTTTCACAAAATTTGTCAAACGATTTTTAGTCAACGAAATTCCAATTGATTTTCGTTTTACAATTTTATTGGTTGCAATTTGTTGAGCTGCTTCTCTTCCTATTCCGTTATCAGTAATTGCAATTGTTACAAAATCATTTTTCGTTTTAGTAACTGATAACTTAATATTTTTTTCTCCTTTTTTGGAAGATAATCCATGCCACAATGCATTTTCTAAGAAAGGTTGTAATACGAGCGATGGAATTTTTATTTGATCGAGATCAATTTCTTCATCAACCAATATTTCAAAGTTAATTTCGTTGGAGAAGCGAATATTTTCAATACTCATATACAAATCCATCGTATCCAATTCGTCGCCTAATGATACTACTTTTACACGAGAAGCATCTAATATTTTACGAATCAACTTCGCAAATTTATTGAGGTAATGCACTGCATTTTTCTGCTCGTTACTGATGATGTATTGTTTGATAGAATTCAACGAGTTAAACACAAAATGCGGATTCATCTGACTGCGCAACATATCTTGTTCTAATGTCAAAATTTTCTTTTCGTTGTTTAACAAACGTTGTCTGTATAAAATGTAAATCATGATTGCTAAAAACGCAAAAACAATACTACTCGTAATCCAAATGCTTTTATTTCTTTTTAATGTTTGCTTTACAGTTGCGTTTTCTTTTTCAAGGTTTTCAATTTTCAGATTGTATCTTTCTTGATCATTTTTTGCAATTAAATCATTGACATATTTAAAATTTTTATCGTTACTGATATTTTCATTCAATTCATACGATTGTTTTTGATACACTAAAGCTTTCTCAAATTGCCCTTGATCTTTTGATAATGCAGATAGATGTTTATACGCTTCTGCTTCGGCACTTTTTAGGTTAAATTCTTTGGATAGTGTTAAGCCTTCTTTTAAAAACTTATCTGCAAGTGTATAGTTTTTCAATTCTAAATTAGCCCAACCTAAGTTAAGATACACATCAGAAAGATGGAAGTTGTCGCGCAATCCTTCTCCTATTTTTAAAGCTTTAGTAATAATTTTAACTGCTTTTTGATATTTTTCTTGTAGAATATAGATTCTCCCAATTGTAGAATTACAAATAAGACGTCCCAAATCAGAATCAATTTCATCATTATATCGCAACGACTCTCTGTAATCAATAAGCGCACCTTCTAAATCTCCTGTAGCTTCTTTTGTATATCCTATATTATGGTAATTAATTGCCAATCCTAGTTTATTGCCGACGCTTTCCTCAATTTCCATTGATTTTTTAAAGCGTTGTGCAGCCAAATCATACTGTTCCAATACTAAATAAATGTTTCCCATACTATTTAGTGAAACGGCAATACTTTTCTTTACAACAATTGTTCTATCTTCAATACTTTCTGCAAGTACTAAAGCTTCTTGATGATAATCTAATGCTTTTCGTATATCTTCAATTCTACGATATACAACACCTAGCATATTAAGAGATCTTACATGTAGTTGTTTATTTTCTACTGCTTCTGCTTTACTTAAAGCTTGTTCATGAAACAAAATTGCTTTGTCATATTGTGATGTATTTCGGCAATATTCTCCCATTGCATTTAATACATAACTCTCTCCTTCTAAATATTTTTTCTCTTTATATAAGTCTACTAAATATTGAAGCTGTAAAGAATCTCTTTTATATAATCCTAGTTTTTTATCAATTTCTCCATATCCCGTAACTTTTTGTTCTAAAAGCACATTGGCTACTTCCGCTAAACTGCTATCAACAGTTTGCGAAAAGCTAATGGTAGATAAGAAGAGGGAAAGAATGAGTATTACATTCTTAGGTAAATGGTACATACATTTAAAATTTTCTTTATAATTTTTCTAAGAAAGCGGCTTTACGCTGTCGTGAAATTGGTATTTTATGATTGGAAACCAAAATGACATAACCATCAGATTTTATGAATTCTTTAATTTTGTCTAAATTGACGATATACGAATTGTGAATTCTAAAAAAACGCTCATCTGGCAACATTGCATTTACTTCTTTCAGCTTTTTTGTGAGCACTATTTTTTTTGAATTTGTCAAATATAAAGTACTATAATTACCATCAGACTCTGCAAAAAGCAAATCATCTAAATCGAGAAAAATAAGTTTCCCATCCGTATTAATTGTAATTCGTTTCTTATTGAATCTACTATTATAGTCTGATAAAATACGCTCAAACTTTTCTGTTGAAACATCATTCCTGGAAATGTATTTTTTCACTTTAGAAATGGCAATTTTTAAATCGTCATTATCAATTGGCTTCAACAAATAATCGATGGCTTCTTCTTTTAATGCTTTAATTGCATATTCATTATAAGCTGTTGTGATAATTACAGCAAAATCTTTCGTTTTGAGTCTATTAAGAAACTGAAAACCATCCATTGTTGGCATTTCAATATCTAAAAAAAGGCAATCACAAGGTGTTCTTTCTATATATTTTAAAGCTTCTTCTGGATCGGTAAACTTAGCAAGTATTTCAATCTCGTCACCAAAATTGTCTAACTCCCATGAGAGGCTTTCAAGGGCTTTAGGTTCATCATCTATTAAAACTGCTTTTAGCATAAGTATTGGTTTTATAGTTTAAAGGTACACTTTTCGGGTTAAATTCTGACGCTGTTAGTATCATTGGTTCAAAAACATGTATATGCGGTTTAGTTTCTTAAATAGATAACAAACAAGGGGATTTTCACCTTTTTTTGCTAAAAACAAACTATACAACATTTGACTCCATTTATACAAAAACTGTACTTCTGAGCTGCTTCATCTTATATATTTGAACCATTATCAAGCCCACCCCAAATTTTGATAGCTATGTAATTTATAAAATTATGCACGTTATGCGCATAAAAAAACTAGAAAACAATTTATCTAATACTAACAATCAAAATCAAAGTAATGAAAAAAATTACACTATTCTTAATGTTAATTTGTTTTGCTTTTAGCACAAAAGCAAACAACATCCAAGTGAACAATATTTCACTTGAAAACTTAAATGAAGTTTCTAACTGGGTTCATGTAGAATTTGACCTATTTTGGGAAAACTCATGGAGAATCAGCTCAGGACCATCTAATTATGATGCTGCTTGGGTATTTATCAAGTACAGAGTAAACAACGGAACTTGGACTCACGGAATTATCAGTCAGGCTAACTCAACTTCACCAGCTGGTTCTACATTAGATGTTACCTCTGATGGTATTGGAGCTTTTATCTATAGAGATTCTGACGGAAGTGGAAACAATAACTTTCAAAACATTCAAATTCGTTGGAATTTTGGTTCTACCGATACAAATGATATTATAGACATTCAGGTATTTGCTATTGAAATGGTATATGTTCCTGAAGGATCTTTTTATGTAGGAGGAACAACAGGAGACGAAGCAAACAAATTTCACTCAGGTGGTTTTTCAACTTCTTCTTCGTTCAGAATTACTTCTGAAGCAGCATTAACAATTGCAAACACATCTGGAAACTTATACTATACAGCTACAAATTCTAATGGTGGAGATCAAACTGGTGTTTTATCAGCTTCATACCCTAAAGGATTTAATGATTTTTATGCCATGAAGTATGAAGTCACCGAAGGACAATGGCTAGCTTTCTTTAATAGTTTAACAGAAAATCAAAAAACAAACAGAGACGTTACTGATGCAACTCACAAAAATAGTGATGCTGTCATAAGTAGAAATACAGTTTCATGGACAGGGGGAACAGCAAGTGCTACAACATCTGCACCAGATAGAGCTATCGCTTATTTAGATATTGCAGATATGAATTCATACATGGACTGGACAGGTTTACGACCTTTATCTGAGTTAGAATATGAAAAAGCATGTAGAGGACCTATTTTACCTAAACCAGGAGAATTTGCTTGGGGAAGTGCTAATATAGCTTCTAATGATTATACTATTGTAAACTCAGGATTCTCTAGTGAACGTATTACAAATCCAGAAACAAATACTGGGAATGCAATGTATTCGTTAACAAATGGATCTATTGATGGTCCGTTAAGAAATGGAATATTTGCTTCTAGTGCTGTAAATAACAATAGAGAAGAAACCGGAGGTAGCTACTATGGTATCATGGAACTTTCAGGAAACTTATATGAAAGATGTGTAACTGTAGGAACTTCTCAAGGAAGAAACTTTACTGGACTTCATGGTAACGGAATTATTAGCTCTACAACTGGAAACGGTACGGTATCTAACTGGCCAAACAATACAACAGGTGATGGATACAGTTTCCGTGGAGGAAGTTGGTTAAATGGTGCTGACTTTATTAGAGTATCTGATAGATTTGATGGAGCTTCTATAATTGCTAGCGGAAACAATCGTTTAGGATTTAGAGCTGCTAGAACTGCACCTTAATATATAGAAAGATGAAAAAAAGATTTTTAATCTTATCTTTTATACTATTCCAAGTCACCCACGTATTTGCACAATACGAAGGAGGCAATGGCGATGGTAACGACGTAGAAGTTGAACTAAGCACTACACTTACAAATCTTTCATTATCAATCATATATGAAGGCAGTAATGGTGATGGATTTTCAAGTAGAACTCTACAAGCAACTACTCTAGAAAATATTTCACTAGCTGTTTTATATGAAGGAAGCAATGGGGATGGATTTTCAAGTAGAACTTTAGAAGCGACTACTCTAGAAAACATTTCACTAACTGTTTTATATGAAGGAAGTAATGGCGATGGATTCTCAAATAGAACGCTAACAGCCACAACGCTTGAAAACATTTCACTTACAGTATTGTATGAAGGAAGTAATGGTGATGGATTCTCAAGTAGAACTTTACAAGCTACTACTTTAGATAATATCTCACTGACCGTTTTATATGAAGGTAGTAATGGTGACGGATTTGATGTAGAACAATTTAATGGGTTCTTGGATCCAAATCAGGTTGTTGACTTAAGGATTCAAGCTAGCGTATTCTTACAAGGTCCACGTTTTAATGAAGTAGATGACGGATTAATGAATGATGATTTACGTACTGGGAATTTAATTCCTAAAATTAGTCCTTATGATGCAGGAGATATAATATCGAACTCTAATGTATTCAATAATGGTGGTATTTCAGGTACTGGATTAGCCAGTGAGAATGTTGTTGACTGGGTATGGATTGAAATAAGAAGCGGTTCAGACAATACATTAGTTGTAGATGGAACTTCAGCCCTAGTAAAACGTAATGGAGAAGTGGTTGATTTAGATGGAACATCTGATGTTATATTACGAGGATTAACTGGCACATATTATGTAGCTGTAAAACATCGTAATCACTTAGGTGTTATAACACAAACGACAAGAGCATTATCTGTAGTTTCTACAAGTGTAGATTTTACTAGTAGTGGTACTACTACTTTTGGAAATAATGCAAGAGTTCAGTTAACTAATGGAGATATGGCATTATGGGCAGGAAATGTAAATGCTGATACTGTTGTGCAGTACTCAGGTACAACTCCTGATACTCCAAGCATATTGTCTGAAGTATTAAACAATCCAGGAAACTTTTTAAATTTCCCTACTTATGTAGTAAATGGATATAATATACATGATATAAACATGGATGGAAATACACAATATACTGGAACAACGCCTGACACACCAATACTTTTACAAAATGTGTTAGCACATCCAGGGAATTTCCTAAACTTTAGTACATATCAAATTCAAGAACAATTACCAGAAAATTAATTTTATGAAAAATACAATAAGAATACTTATAACGAGCATTATTTGTCTTTTAGCTTTCCAGCTAAATGCACAAGATGGCTACACATATACATTGATGCACAATGGAGGATATAGCTTTTCAGTACAAGCTGTGCCGAATGCAAGTGCTAACAACTTTGCTACTTCTGTACAGAGTTACGGATTCACAATTATAGTACCAGATGGTGTAACTATTGATACAGGAACAGCAACTTCGTTAGGAAGCGCTGCTGGTGCTACTTTCTTTGATGGAACTAATGTAGCACAACCTACAATTGATGGATACTTAGTTACAGAAACTTTAGGAAGTCCTGCAACATTATCTGCACCTTCTGCTGCAACAAACTCTACTATGTATACATTTACTGTAAACGGAAGCCCTACAACAGGAACTATGTATATCTTAGAAAATAATTCAGCATTAGCAACTACAGTAACGCCTTTAAAATCTTTTATGCAAGCTGATATGATTGATAATGGAATGGCAGAGTTTGTAAATGTAGTAGATCCGAACGCTGCAGCTGTATCGGGAATGAGTACATTTGATTTCAACACATTATCTGTTGAAGAAGAAAATGAACTATCTGGTTTATCATTATATCCAAACCCAGCAAGTGACATCGTAAAAATATCAATTCCTAATGGAATACAAGATATCAAAATTGAAGTGTTTGATAATGCAGGAAAGCAAATCGCTATGCAATTATCACCTGACAACACTATAGATGTAAGCAATATTGCTTCAGGATTATACCTAATCAATATAACATCTAATGATATCAAGACTACTAAAAAGCTTATTGTAGAATAATAAGCTTCTATTTTTTGTTTCACAAACCTCTTGAGTTAAATCTTAAGAGGTTTTTTTAATAGCATTTTTTTACTGTTCTGCTTTCTTTAGTGAATAACAAAATAAAGTGTTTAAATTGAATTAAATATGTTTTAATTCATGTGCCTTACACAAGCATAATTAATAGCTTTAAATAATACAGTAACTTTAATTAACGAAGGTTTCATATTAAATACTTCTTAAGTTAGGTAAATATATTTTGGCAGTCCCTATATCTTTCTTTATAAACGCATTTTGCACATTACATATCAATTCATAAAGGGTAAGCTCGTTTCCATGTTTAATTAGGTTTTATACATCTTAAAACATGCTTCATACAAAGTTAGGATTACATCTAAAACTTTCATTCTTAATTTTAATATCAGAAGCTACATAAT
>NZ_JBOEFY010000003.1:0-328 GCF_050633145.1 Kordia sp.
AATCCGATATGATCGTTACGAAATTTTGCCAACTCTTTTTCAGAAAGTTGTTCCGTTTTTACATCATTGATAACGAGAGAGCTATCTGAGCTAGGAGCCATTTTGTCTAAGGTTCCTAATATTTGAAGTAAGGTTGTTTTTCCTGCTCCAGATGTACCAATAATAGAAACAATTTCCCCTTTTTTAATGGTTAAATTGATGCCTTTTAAAACTTCTAAATCTCCGTACTGTTTGCGTATATTCTTAGCTGTTATCATTCAATATGTGTAATAGGAGTAAATGTACTATATAAAGCTGTGATGCACAATTATGAATTGATATTACTGTT
>NZ_JBOEFY010000003.1:378-596 GCF_050633145.1 Kordia sp.
ATGTTTTTTACATTGTTATAATCTATAAAGTATACAAAACGAAGTGATACTGTATGGTCAATAGGTTCGTCAAAAAGTCTATTCAAACTATCAAAATATGTAGCTTCTGAAGCTTCTGTTTGATTGAATATTTGATTTCTATACAATGCCGTTAAAAAACTACCAGGCGCAAATTGCCATGTATAGCTTAAATCTAAATTCCATGTGCTAAAGTTGAT
>NZ_JBOEFY010000003.1:673-969 GCF_050633145.1 Kordia sp.
TCATCATAATCAACCGTAGACCAATAGTTTCTAAATGTTAGATTTAATGCATTAAAAGAATTAAAACTATAATTACCCGAAATACTATTCACTAAGATAATTTGATCGCGCTGTCCAAAAACAATTTGATCTTCAAGATCATTTGAATTATTTGCATATCCTCTGCGATTGTTTTGAACATTTAAAGAAGAACGATAGCTTAAAATAAACTTATCACTCACACGAACTCTTGGTTCAACGTTGATTCTGTAATTTGTAAACCCTTGATCTTTTTCTAATAAAGCAGACATTCCTAA
>NZ_JBOEFY010000003.1:1080-140524 GCF_050633145.1 Kordia sp.
ACTGTCTTCCAGGTGCAAAACTTACATTTCCACCGAAAGCCATCAAACTCTTTTTAGCAACCGCAAACATATTCACACCAAAATCAGTACCTACATAAGCATTTGGATCGTACAAACGACGGTAGTTTATCCAAGTATTTACTCTAAAGTTATTTAGTTTTTTTGTTGGTTCAAATATTTGATACGAAGCATCAAGTCCGAAGTTATTAAAGTTGTTTCGAAAGTTCAATCCTAAGTCGTTAATGTCATATTTTGTATTTGCAAAACGGTGATCAAAGCTGTATCTAAATTTTCCACTGATTTTACGAATGGCAAAGAACGAACTTAAACCTGTTTCGATTCCAGTAGTTAAGTTTCTATTGCTCATTTTTAGCTGAGCATCAATACTTACCGTATTCTTTTTATTTACAAGATCTGCTACAATTGCAGTTACATTGGCGTCTCTAAAACCGCTTCCGTCTCTAGTTACATTGGTATTAATTAAACTAATGGATGAATTTTTATTGAATTGTTGATCGACCACCATAATATTATAATTGGTCAACGGTTCTACAACTTCTTCGCGGAATTCTCCCGTATCATTATTTCTAACAGTAGCTTTTGTTTTTTCTGTCACAGCATTAAAGAAACCAATTCCCAATCCGTTTTTTGTACGACCAGAAACTTTTACAGCATTGATTAATTTTACTTCGCTAGGCGAATCTACGACTTCTTCATTGTCTGCGGTTTCAACACTTCTAGATGGAGAGTTTCCAATACGACGTGAAAAGAATAAATTTCCTTTATTAAACAAATCGACACCTTCGGTAAAAAACTGTCGTTGTTCGGAAAATGTTTGTTCAAAAGGACCTAGGTTTAACTGCAAATTGTCAAATCCAGCTTGACTGAAATCAGGAACTAAAGTTGCATCAAGTGTGAAATTTTCAGTAATTCCATACTTTACATCCATTCCAAAATTATATTCATCGGTAGTTTCTCCATCTCTAGTACGAAATACAGTAGAAGCAAACGGATAAAAAATTAAGCGTGTTGGCGGTTTAATATCTTGTAATCCTTTCAATTCACCAGCATACAAGCCAATATATCCTTTTGTTGGATCAAATGCATTCCATGTATATTGTTTTCTAGTTTTTCGAAATTGTCTATGAAATTGAATTCCCCAAGTTGGTTCTTTTTGATTGGTAAAACGAAGTGCGCGATACGGAATCTTAATTTCGGCTATCCAACCATCATCAGTCATTGTTACCGCATTTTCCCAAACAGCATTCCAACTAAAATCTTCACCTACACTTGGATTTGCAATTGCATCTGCTTGATTTCCATTAGGGAAAACCACAAAATTTGTATCGTTTTGTCCATCATTATTTGGATTGATTGCGATCAGGAAAAAATCATTGATTCCAAAATTATCACGACTCGTAAATTGACGCATGATATTTTCGGGTTTGTCATGTAAATATGCAGCGATGTAAATAGCTTCATCATCGTAGGTCATTTTTACAATTGTTTTTTGATGTTCTGGCAATGCATTTCCAATATCTGGACGAAACTGGATAAAATCGGTAGCTATATCAGCATTTTTCCAAACGTCATCGTCCAAAACTCCATCAATTTTTGGTGGTGTTTCGGTTCGTTTTATGTGATATGTTTTTTTTGGGATACTATCTTGAGCAATACATTCTACTGTAAAAGAAAAGAGTAGCGCGAATATTAGTAATCGGCTCATTATTTTTTTGATTTTTTGATTGATGATGCCTTAATGAGTCAGGGAAATTTTGATTGTTACAGTAAGACTTCACAAAACTAGTTGGATACGTTGCTTATTTTTCCTAAAAAAAAGTTAAATCTGATTATGAATATGTTAACATTTATGGGAGTTTAACTAGGTTTTTTATGTACTTTTTTTGAGTATCTTTAACAACACTGAAAATGAAATTAGAAAACAATGCCTTATAAGAAATTAGAAGAATACAACATGCAAGTGACCAATGAAGTGAAAGATCGCTACAAGACTATCATTGAGGAACTTGGAGAAGATACACAGCGTGAAGGTCTATTAAAAACACCCGAACGTGCTGCAAAAGCCATGCAGTTTTTAACGCAAGGATATGATATGGATCCTGCAGAAATTTTGAAAGGTGCGATGTTTGCGGAAGATTATGACGACATGGTGATTGTAAAAGATATTGAATTGTATTCGTTGTGTGAACATCATATTTTGCCATTTTTTGGAAAAGCTCATATTGCTTATATTCCAAATGGTCATATTGTAGGATTGAGCAAATTGCCACGTATTGTAGATGTGTTTTCGAGAAGATTACAAGTGCAAGAACGCTTAACGCACGATATTTTAGAATGCATTAATGATACACTGAAACCAAAAGGAGTTGCTGTAGTGATTGAAGCATCGCACATGTGTATGATGATGCGTGGCGTACAAAAACAAAATTCTGTGACCACAACTTCAGGATTTAGAGGCGCATTTAAAAATATAGAAACACGAACAGAGTTTTTAAAACTAATTAGTTCAAGTTTATCTTAAAATAGTTCTATTTGAAAGTCTATACACACATATTACTAGTATTCTTTTTATGGAGTACATTTTCCTTTGGACAGAAATCGTTTTCGACTTGGAATTCCTTTGAAACCGCTTTTGTAAAGGACTTTAGGCGTTTGCATATTGCAGATTTGCAGATTTACTATGTAGACAATTTAGAACTCATTCAAAGCGAACGTAACGTCACGAAACAAGGAAACATGTTTCGGATATATAAAAACCTATTGGAATCCATTGATAAAGAAACGCTTTCTCGCGAAGAACAATTGGATTATGCGTTAGTTTCGTATGAAATAAATTTACACTTAGAACGTATTTCGCTTGAAAGAAAATGGTTAGCCATTAAACCAAAAAGAATTTCAGATGCAGGTTTGCAAAACGTTCCCATGGGAAAAGAATGGTATGCGTATTTCCTTAAAAAATGGGTGGATGCTTCTGTAACACCTGATGAGTTGTTTCAATTTGGATTGTCTGAAATCAATCGTGCAAAAACTGCGATGAAGGCTATTGAAACCGCTTCTGGTTTAGATAGTTTAGAATATCAAAAACACATTAACAGCGATCACTTTTTTTACAATGATGAAGCAACGATTCAAAAAAGTTTTGAAAACTTTAAAAAAGAGATTTTACCAAAGCTAGTTGGTGCTTTTCCTAAAGTAGCAGAACTTCCAGATGTATATATTGAACGTGGAAAAAACAGAGCATACGCGCAAGTACCAGCATATTATAATGAAATAAGAAGTACATTTTATTACAACTTTTTTGATACGCCTTTTAACAAACGACAAATCGCTTGGATTTACATGCACGAAGCAGTTCCAGGACATCATTATCAAATAAAATTTGAGGAAACATTAGAAAAATCGGCAATTAGAAATTTGTTTTCATATAATGGATATCGTGAAGGTTGGGCAGCGTATGTAGAAGAATTAGGAAACTATTTTAATGCTTACAAAACCAAATATGACGAACTAGGAAAGTGGGAATGGGACATTATACGTTCGGTTCGTGTGGCAATGGATGTTGGTTTAAATTACTACGATTGGAGCGATGAAAAAGCATTGAAATTCTGGCAACAGCATATCAAAGGACAAGATGATATTGCACAACGAGAAATAGCACGTATGAAACGTTGGCCTGCACAAGTAATTACGTATAAATATGGTGCAAATCAAATATTACAATGGAAAGCACAATTAGAAGCAACTCTTCCCAAAGAAAAAGAATTCCCTTGGTTAGCTTTTCACACTAAAATTCTACAAAATGGCGCGTTGCCATTTTCTCTTATGGATTCGGAGATTTTTGGAAATTGACTTGTTTAAGATAGTTTCTTTTGTGTCTTAATACTGTTTTATTTAATTCGATAAGACAGAATATATAATTTTATTTTCATAATCATTAGCAATATACCATCTGCCTTTTTTGTAAAAAAATAGATTGTTAACCTGAATAGAATTTTCATTTATAAACCATTTAGGTTTTTTATTCAAATGTTTTTTAAGCATTTCGATAAACTCTAATTTCGTGCTTAGAACATATTCATTGCTATTCAGAATTGATTTGTAGTAATTTGTGTCTTTATATTGAAATACAGAAAAACAAAAAAGCGGTTCTCCTATACTAGAGACACTTTTTAAATTATAAGCATCATGACCAATAGAATCGAAAAACCACGATTTGTTTCGTTGAGTTACTGATTCACTAAAGTCTTGATATGTTGCGTATTCTTGTCGAAAATCACTAGAACAAGCGGTAATACTTAGTATTAATACGATCAGGAATATCTTTTTCATTTAATTGATGTTACTATTATATATAGAATTCTGTATGCTTCTAAAGTTATAAATCTTGATTAAAATCAAAATGATACACTGCTGTTTCCTCTTATGGATTTGGAGATTTTTGGAAGTTGATGTATTTATAAATATCAGTTATCCTCTTTACTTTTTCAAATTCCGAAGCGTCAATCAAGAAGCCGTCGGAGCAATGAAATTCGGTATCTGTTTCATAAGTGCCTTTGCATACTTCTGTCGGTTTGTACATTCCTTCTTTAGGGATAAAGAATACTGAATTGGCATGAGGAATTGAAAATGGATCCCAGAATCTATAAAAGTTCTCACTCTTTCTTGCAAATAGAATTCTATTGTGGTCATACTTATAGGTAAGCATCGTAACTGTTTCTCCTATTTTTGGAAATGTTCCTTCCCAAGAATTGTAATTTGGATTTCTATCTTTCATTGTGTTGAAGAAGTCTTCACTATATTTCTTCCATTTACAATCCAATTTGAGTGTATCTTGTTTTTTAAAATCAACATACGTCATCACAGAATCATTCACATAACCGAGAACCTTGATTTCAGAAATATCTGTAATGGATTCGAATATGGCTTTCACAGGAATAGGTAATGTTTTTGTAGCAGATTTAGGATAAAATAATGTCATTAATCCTATGATAACGAATACCTTTTTCATGCTCTTTATTTTAGTAGTGAAAGTATATATACAGAATTCTGTATTTCTAAAACTATAAGAATAGCTGCTAAAAACAAAATAGTGAAATCAGTTTAACAAATATTTATCGATTACAATCTAACTTTATTTTGCTCATAATAAACTAAAACATACGCTGAGATTTCTATTTTCTAATTCGTCAGTAGTTAATGTATTATGATTGAACTGCATTAATTTCTTTTTCTAGTTTGTTTACGTCTAATTCTACAGTTGGTTTTAAATCAAATTCTCGAACTTTTCTGATAAACTCTTTCGCTTGTTCAAAATTCTTTCGTTCAAATTCGATATTAGCTAAATTGAGTAAAACTATCGAAGTATCGTTTTTTGTTCTTAAACCAATGTTTAAAGCTTTGGAGAATTCTGTATAACTCTTTTCCCATTCATTATTGTTAGCTGTAATAGCGCCTTGTATGAAGTGATAATAACTTTTTTGACCTTTACTTAAAGTAGCTGGATTTTTAATTTTAGAAACTAGTTTTTCAACTTTATCAAATTTTCCTTTCTTTAATTCTTGAAATGCGATGTAAACGGTTCCATATTTGTAATATCCATAAATAAATAATAAAGCAGAGAACAATGACATAGCCATAGCTATATATTCACTTTTAGTATAAAGGTAAATAGCCATAGCTATTCCTCCAATAATTAATAAAATTCGTGTAAATGGTGTAAACATAAATTTAGGTGAATTACGAATTCCTTTTAATCACATTTTCTATTTGTCTTCTATGTCTTAAAATATGTACAATTGCGTGCTCCATTAATTGCTCAAAATCGTAGGTTACATTCCATCTTGTTTCAAATTTCCAAGTTTCAATTTCTTGGTTTGTTTTACTCCATAGTCCGTCAAAAGAAGCTTCTGCGTACGCCAGCATTTTGTCAATTTCTTCAATTCCTTTTTTTGGTGTTTCTATAGGTTCGTTATATTCAAACCATTTGCGATCACTGATAGAATTGATATAATTCGAATACGTATATCCAGATTGAACCAAATGAAAGGTGATACTTTGTATTGATTTGCAATCTGGATCGGTCGTGTTTGTATCTGTTATCTTCTCAAACAAATCTTGTGGAGTTTCAGCTAAAATTTGCTTTAGTGGTATTGTAGCTCTTTTGTATTCGTCTATCAAGGCAACTAGCATTCCATTCTTTTTCATTGTGCTTCGTATGGTATTATAATCAGTTTTTACTCTTTATTTTCTTTTAGATAATTAAATCGTTTAATAGTACTATTTATTGTGGCGCCTAAATGTCCAGAAAATTCGTCAGATTGTTTTCGATAAAAATTGATATTTTCTGCTAATCTACCTCCAGAATCATCATCTTCTTTTTGTTTGAGTTCAAATAATAAATTCCAAATTCTATGCGCCAATTCATTTGACCATTTTAAACATTCAAGCTTCGTTTTATCTGTTGTGTCTGGATCATCCCAAATGGCTCTGTTCATAACAGTCATATTAGAAAGTAATAGTTCATTAAATACTATCTTTTCCTCGACTGTTTTTTTTGATAAAGATGAAATAACTTCTGTGAGTGTCATTAATTAGTAGGTTATTTAATATCTATTGTAATTTTAGTGCTTGTAGATAACGCTAAAAATAACTATTATATAAATTATATTTCAAATCAAGCCTTATTTTCCTCATAATAATCTAACACATGCTTCGGAATTTCCATTTTTTGAGGTAAACCTTCATCCGAAATTGGATATTCGGCAATTTGCTTTATAGGCACCAAACCTGCCCAAACATCTAAATCGTAATCTTCTGGTTCATCTCCAACACCAACATCTCTAATTTTAGCAGAAGCGGTTTCAATCGTCATTTCTACAACTAGTGTTCTATCTAACTCCTCTTTGTGCATTGGTCTAATTCCGTCCCAACGACCTTTCATCATGTGTTCCATATAATCAAGTAGTGCTGCATCTTTTTCTTTTGAATCTTCAATTTTTCTGACAGCACCAAATAAAGTTGCCGAACGATAATTGACAGAATGATGCAAACCTGAACGCGCTAAAACCAACGCATCCAAATGCATTACAGTCATGCTCATTTTTTTAGCTTCTATCAAAGCAAGTAACATTCTATTTGCTTGCGAACCATGCAAGTAAATTTTATTGTCTCTTCTTCCGTAGCCCATTGGTAACGTAATTGCTTGGTCTTCGTATATATAACTCACATAGCCAATAAAACCAGCATCTAAAATGGTGTTGATTGTTGAAACATCATACGTAGCTCTATTTTGTCCACGTTTAACTCTGTTCATTTTTGATTTTGAATATTCTTGCATACTTATAATTTTTTTGAGAATACTGTATTTTCATAGGAAGTTCCACTGACTATAAAATTTAATTCACCAACATTTTTAAACTCATTTTTTTCATAGAATCTAATAGCTCTGTTGTTTTTTATATAAACAGTAAGCCACATCGTATCTAATTGTAATTCTTTCGCTTTCGTTTCAACAAAAGTTAGCAATTGTTGTCCAATTTTTAAGGGTATAAAATCATTTAGGATGAAAATTCGTTCTAATCGACAATTGTTTTCTGAGGTGACACTTTCGGTTGTAGCATTTAGGATTAATTTTGCATAACCAGCAGGGAAATCGTCTACATAAATAATATAGAAGAGTTGCTTGGGATTGTTTATGTCTTGTTTCGTTTGAGAGATTGAAAAGTTCTTGTCTAGGTATTTTAATAGATCATTTTTATCATCTATATAATGACCATGAGATTCAGCCCATGTTAGTCTTCCTAAAAGTGCTAAAACTTCTGTATCTGCTTCAGTTGCAATTCTTATTTTAATCATTTTCTATCTTTTTTCTGGAGAAATGTTTTTAAATGTATTTGAATTTATTCTAGCCTTTTCTAAGTCTTTTGGTTTAAAAATTGGTTTGGCTGAAGCCGGATAGTTCTCAATTAGTTTTTTTGGTCGAATAGGACGTGCTACAAAATTCCCTGAACAACTTGGACACACATTTTCAAAGATTTCCAGTGCACATTCTTTACAATATGTACATTCAAAAGAACAAATCATAGCTTCTGTAGACGTGTTTGGTAACGCTTTATTACAATGCTCGCAAGTAGGTCTTATTTCTAACATGCTATAAGTATTTATTTGTAATCACTTCCATATGCCATATATCATGTCCTATAATTGTAAATGCGGCAGCTCTGGCAGACATAACACCGCCATTTGAATTTCCTATAAATGATAAATCTTCATCGGTTAAGCTATTGAGTATTGAAATTGAATTGTTTCTATTGATCGTAAATTCATTCAGTAAACTTTCAATTGATTTGTCATTTGCTTTGGATGGATCAACATATACATTCTGATCATATCCAGCTAGGGCAGTAGCATCATGTCTTGCAATTCTAAAACAGCGATACATAAAAATACGTTCGGTGTCTATTAAATGTTGGAATACTTCTTTAATACTCCATTTATTTGGTTGATACCGAAAGGTTAATTTATCTTCTGGAATTGATTCAAAGAAATTAATTACATGCTGTTTTCCAGTTTCAAAACCTTTTCTTAGTTCGGTTTCGTTAGATAGTTTGTCAATATATCTTGTGTAGTATGCATCAAATTCTGAAGGGTTTAAGTCTGATTTAGTCATTTTAACTGCTTTTATAATTCAAAAATACTATATTTATGGACTGTTATAATCATCCAGAATCAATATAATTAGTAGTCCAGATGTTTCCATACAAAACCAGTATTAAATTTGATAGAAAGTGCAATCAGCCATTGTACCTGCAATTGTCCAATCAAATTATACAATTCATTAAAAATCAGCATATACTGCCAAATACCAAACTTCCTGGTAGTCGAACTTTAGCAGAACAACTTCAAGTACATCGGAAAACAGTGGTAGCTTGTTATGAAGAATTACTGTTACAAGGTTGGGTAGAAAGTATTCCGAAAAAGGGAACTTTTGTACACCAAAATTTGCCAGAACTCGATCAGCAAAAATTAAACGATTCCGTGACTTCTGATTTTAAAAAAACAACAGGATTTTCCTTTTATAAAAATTCTATTCTGCCAGATAAGCCAGGAGATAAAAAGGAAGGTTTTATGTATTTGGACGATGGAGTTTCAGATGGAAGACTAACGCCATTAGACGATATTGCAAGAACCTACAGAAGAGTTTCTGCTAAAAAAAATGTCTTTGATCATTTGTCGTATGGTACTACGTATGGAAACAATACATTGCGCGAAGTTTTAGTCGATTATTTAAATTCTACTAGAGGTTTGCACATTACCAAAGAGAATGTGTTGATTACACGCGGTAGTCAAATGGGAATTTGGTTGTCATCGCAATTATTGCTTACAAAAGAAGATATTATTGTGGTTGGGAATACCAATTACGGATCGGCAGATGCTACTTTTTTAAATCAACAAGCAACATTGAAACGTGTTTTAGTTGATAAAGATGGAATTGTAACTGATGAGATTGAAAAGTTATGCAAACAACAACAAATTAAAGCTGTATATGTAACCTCGCATCATCATCATCCGACGACAGTAACGCTTTCTGCGAAGAGAAGAATTCATCTTTTAAACCTTGCGCGACAGTATAATTTTGCAATTATTGAAGACGATTACGATTATGATTTCAATTACAATCATGCGCCAATTTTGCCTTTGGCTAGTCATGATGTAAACGGAAATGTAATTTACATAGGTTCGGTTTGTAAAACGGTTGCTCCAGTTTATAGGATTGGATATTTAATAGCTTCCAAAGAATTTGTGGATGAAGCCGCTAAATTGAGAGGTTTTGTAGATAGGCAAGGAGATGCATTGTTAGAATTAACGTTTGCAGATTTTATAAAATCAGGCGATTTAGACAGACATATTCGTAAAGTGATGAAGATTTACAAACAACGACGCGATTTGTTTTGTACACTTTTAAAAGAAGAATTGGATGATTTTATTGAGTTTGAAATTCCAAAAGGCGGCATGGCAGTTTGGGCAAAATTAGATTCAAAATACACATGGTCAACGGTATCTGAAATCGCTAAAAAGCATAAATTAGAAATAGGAGCTTGGCAACGATATGATAGTGCGAATCTTGGACACAATTGTATACGAATTGGTTTTGCTTCATATACTGAAGAAGAAATGTGTGAATTGATGCGTAGGTTAAAGAAAACGCTTTATGAAGTTAGGGAAACAAAAAACACTATTGCAAATTAATGTGTTTTCTTAGAATAAATTTTAAAACCTTCTCCAAAAACATTGTATCCTTCTGCGTAGTAACTCCATCCAGCTTTTTCGTAAAAATTCTCTAAATCTGTAGAAAGGTAAGCAGTTTCAAATCCTTTCTTTTTACATTCGTTCAACGCATGATCCATCAACTTTTTGGCAATTCCTTGATTTCTATAGTTTTCATCTACAAACAAGCAGGCAAACCAAGGAAATATATCTTGTCTGCTAATAATGTCGTTGATTAATAACGCATAACAAGCGATAATTTCATCATTTTCTAACGCTACATAAAATTTTGGTAATGCATTGTCGTCTGAAACGGAGTTTTCAATACAATCTCTGTAAAAGTCAAAATTTGTATCGCTTCCCCATTGTTTCCAAATGTACGCAATGCCTTTTTTGAGGAGGTTATTTTCTTTTGTGAGTAAAGTTATTTCCATTTTTTAAATTTATAGAAATCTATTTTAGAATCAAAATGAAGACATAAACAGAGTAGATAGTTTCTAATTAACGTGAATTAGAACGATTAATTAATATTCACTAGGTTTGTACTAATGAAACCTTTCCGCTATTTATTCTTTCTTTTGTATTTGCTTGGCGCGAATGGTCTTGCGCAAAACGAAGCGACACATAGTTTTACGAAATCAAAAGCGGTTTCTTCTGAGCAGTATCAATCCATGACGTTTAATGGTGTTTGGAGTTGGTTTTCCGATCCAAGAGCTGTCTATTATGAAGGGAAACACAAACGAACGTACGCAGGTTGGATTGATAACTATGGCGATGTACATATTGGTTTTTACGATCATGATACAAAACAAATAAGCACTGCAATTATTTATGATAATTTAGAAATTGACGATCACGATAATCCCACGATTTTGTTTGACGCTGAAGGAAAGCTGCTTGTGTTTTTTAATACACATTTACAAGACGAACGTCCTCTATTCATGCGGACGTCTACAAACCCAGAAGATATTAGCGATTGGTCACCAATTAGAGAATTGTATTTAAATGATGGTTCAACTTATACAGATGCGAAAGTAAATAGACATACCTACACAAACCCTGTGCGACTTTCTAAAGAAGACGGCAAGATATATCTGTTTTGGCGCGGAATCGATTTAAAACCTTCCTATTCCGTTTCTACAGATAATGGAGCAACATGGTCAAAAGGAAAAATCTTATTTCAACCAGAAGAGCTGAAGAACTTAAAATCACCTTATACAAAAGTATATTCTGATGGTGTTTCTAAAATACACTTTACATTCACAGACGGACATCCAACGAAAGAGAAAAATAATGGATTGTACTATATATATTATGAAAATGGTGCATTTTACAAAGCCAATGGCGAAAAAAATAAAGATGTATCACAATTACCAATTTTGCAATCGGAACTGGATGTAATTTTTGAATCTGATACTATAAAATCATGGAATTGGGATATTGCGCAGGATGCAAACGGACATCCAATTGTAACCTATGCGAAGTTTCCAGACGAAAATACACATGTGTACACGTATGCAACGTTCACAAATAATCAATGGCAAAGTTATGATTTGATTGATGCTGGCGGATGGTTTCCAAAAACAAGAAAAGGAACAAAAGAATCCGAACCACAGTATGCAGGCGGCATTGTGATAGATCATGAAACACCAAATACTGTCTATCTTTCCGTAAAGCGAGATAGTGTGTTTGAAATAGAGCAGTGGGCAACCAATACTAAAGGGAAATCGTGGAAAGTAAAGAAAATCACTAAGAACTCTACCAAAGATAATGTACGTCCTTTTGCAGTTCGTAATGCTAAAAAAGGAAATCCGTTGCAGATTTTGTGGTTACAGAATACAAAGTATATCTATTACGCACATGATACACGTGGAAAAGGAATTCCGCTCGATTTTAAAGACCGTTATCACACAGCAGTGAAAATGAATTTGTTGAAGCCTACGCTAAATGCGGAATTGACAAAAGAAAGCCTAATTACTTTATTACGACAAGTTGCGGAACAGTTGTTAGAAAATCCAGATCATACTTTAGCGCAAAACGATTGGCGTTACGGAGTTATGTTTGCTGGAATTGAAGCTTTTTATGAGATTACCAAAGAAGCACGTTATAAAAATGAATTGTTGAATATTCAGCAATACCAACAGGAGGAAAGTGAAGATTCGGATGAAGACGAAGTAAATTTGTTTAGTTTGATTTGGTCACACAATACAAAAAATGATCGTGCTGCGCTTCAGAAAATAGAAATGTTAACACCAAAGGATTTTTCTTTTAAAACACTTTATTTCCCAGTAGCTTCTTGGATGTATACTATTCGAAATTTTAAAGAAAATATCACTGAAATAGAACTGCTTAAAAAGGAGTTTATTCTAGAAGTAAATGGTGTGTTGATAAATGAATTTGATTCAGAACCATTTACACGTACATTTAGAAACGAAGCGCTTATGATTTATAGTCTTGCAGCAGGAATTAATGATGGATTGGTTGACATAAAACATTCCGATACAGTAATAGAAACTTGGAAAAAATTCCAAGAAAAGCTTTTAGAGAATGATCAATTTAAAAAAGTAGATATAGAAACAAATGCCGCCATTTTATTAGCAGGAAAAGAGGTTTTTGAAATTTTAAATGTAAAATAGTTACCATTTTATTTCTTTCAATTCCTTAAAATCTTTTTCTGTAAAGTTTTGTTCTATAAAGTTATACCCAATGTCATACGTAGTAATGTGCCCATTTTTTAGATAGACTTTATACAGTTGTCCGTTGGATTCTATTTTTTTTAAGTTTGTTTCATAATAACCTCCAGGGAAAGTATATTCCTTTTCAAAATTAGCTGGTGTAATCGTAGCATTTTGAATAGCTAACCATAATAGAAAGGTTTCCGATTTCCCTAGTAACAATCGTTTTGCGCCTTTGTCAAAATAAATATTATTCAGTTTTGGTGTTTCTTTATGAATAGGAATTGAGGTAAGTGATAATTGCTTGTATAGGTTTAAGGTTGCTTTGTACGCCCATAATAATTCTTTTGTGCCTGCTTGTCCATAGTCGCTAATAGATTTTACAATTTTACCATTTTTTATAAATGTTGAAAAAACAGTTTCATCATCTGTATGACCTACACTATATGACGTAGCTACTTTTGAAATTTGGATGTCTTCCAGCTTTTTAAATAAATAGTTAGTGAATTCTGGTGAAAGCTTTGTTTTATATAGTCCGATAAGGTCTGTATGCTTTTCTCCATAAAATACAACTGATCCGTTTCGATGGATAGAAATATTCATGATAGGACAGGTTCCAAAACAACCCGAACGTGACAGCACAACTTGATCAAAGTGAAGCGAATCTTTTTCCTTTTTTGGTAATGGTACAAGCGTAAGATACGTGCTGTCAATTCTTTTTAAAACGAGCGTATCTTTATTAGAAGCATCTATTGTACCCTTAAACACAAGATCGTTCTTCAACGGATGCTGTATAAATAGACTATCAGCTTTTAATTGATACGGAACAAATCCCACGAAAGTGCTATAACTATGTTTTCCAGTTATTGTATCACGTTCATATTTATTGAATTGCCTAAAAAAATCGACAGAACTCTTTTGAAACGTAATTCCAAACGGAATTTTGAAAGGAGGCGGAATGTTATCAGAATCCTGAAGAATTGAATCAGCGTTAATTTCAATCCAAGAACCTTGTATTTTATCATGCAACGTTTTTTGTTGCTGTTTTGGTGTGCAATTATAAAGTAGGAGGGAAATGAGAATACAATAGGTAATGCTTTTCATATACGGTGTTTTAATGTGTATACAAGGTATAAAATTTCTATTGTTTTGACTTTATCTTTTATGAAAACGAATTTTAAAGAAAAACCGTACAGTTGTTACTGTGTTCCTACTGTTTTTTGAAAATGTAGTCACTACATTCATAGATTATTAACCATTAAAATATGAAAATCATGTTAAAAAGCATTTTAAACTTAAAAGGAGCAGAAGCTTTAACTAAGAAAAGTCAAAAAGTAATTGGTGGAATTGGAACTGTTGGAGAAGGTTTTGGCGGTCCATGTATTGATAGTCACGATTGTAATGCAACCAATACGATACCTTCTATTTGTTGTTCGGGAATTTGTATTTATACAACAAATTGGCGAGATGTTTGCTAATAAACTTATGTTGAGTATAACTTATTGCTGTTTTAGCGTTTTTTAACTTAGAACTCACTTCTAATAAGTAATAGCAACAAAAAAGCCAGTATACTATTTATAGCATATTGGCTTTTTTATAATTTGTAATATAGTTGATGAAAAGCTACTAACAATGAGCAACTATCAACAAACAACTATTGAATTGTCACATTTGTAAATGTTGCAGAAACATCTGTTTCTCCACCAGCGTCTCCCAATCCTGTGTTTGGTTTTGTTGGCTCATGACGTAAGGTTACTGTGTATGTACCTGTGCTTGCTGCACCAGTTGTAAGCATGAATGTAGTTCCTAAAATATTACCGTTTCCATCTAAATTAAAGCCATCGGTAGTTACGTTTAAACCTCCGCCAACTGTATAGAAAAATTGGTGTTCATCATCTTCTTCTTCTACTTCTGTAGTAATGTTTTCAGCAGGAGATTCCGTTTCATTTAATAAAACAACACTTCCATTGTATGTTGTATTAGCCGCTAAATTTCCAGAAACTGTTAGTACAGGAGAATCTGGTCCATCGCCATCCAAATCGCGAGAAGTTAACGTAATTGTTTCGCCAGTTATAGGCGCTAAGGTAACGGTAACTGTTGTAATAACTTCTTCTTCATTTACAACTACTGGCGCTGCATCATCATCACTTGAACATGATGTAAAAAGTGTTCCTGTAATAGTTGCTAAGGCTAAAATTGAATATTTAATATTTTTCATTATTTGTTTTTTTTAATACGTAATTTTTAGATTTATTGAAAAGTTTCTACCCAAATCATCGGCGTAATAGCGCAAACGATTTAAGTAATTTCGATAGTTTGTATCGAAAATATTAGTTACTGATAGTCCTATATTGAGTGTTGAATTTTTGCTCAATGAAAAATCAGCATTTGTGTGTAAATGCAGTAAATGATACGCATCAGGTGGCGTACTTACATCTACCAATTCTAGTGTACTTGTTTCAGGAATAAAGGCTTCAAAGTTGTTATCTGGGAATTCATTTTGTCTAAATGTATATTCACTTTGTAATTCAACTCGTAAGTTTTTTAATTCCTCATTTTGATATACCAATCCGTTTGTTGTATTTACGGGCGGCATATCTATTAATGGCAAGTCTCGTGTTTCGTCATAGCCTTTTACCAATGAAAATTGATGATAGAAATTCCAGTTTTCGTTAAACGTGAGCGACGCATCAACATCAACACCTACGAGTGTTGCATTGGTTTGTCTGTATTCCCAAACTTGGAAATTTCCACGAATAGTTTGTTGAATTTCTGTGGGCTCAATAATCATAAAATCATTGATAAAGTTGATATAAGGATTCACTGAGAAGCCAAATGTATTTCCTTGTTTTTGCAAGGTAACCGACACTTTGTGTGCAATTTCCGAGTTAAAACGTAAATCTCCTAATTCGATTCGAGATGCAGAATGATGCAGTCCTTCACTAAATAATTCTGATGGATTCGGAGCGCGCGAAGCCAATGAATAGTTAGCGAATAATTTATAGTCATCATTGAATGTATAGCGTGTACCCAAGGTTGCAGACACGTTTGAATAGTCCAATTTCGGGTTTGTCAATATTTGATTACCAAATACTTCGACTACGATTTCAGGAAATAGTACATCGTAGTTTCGATCTTCCCAGAAAGAACTTTTATAAAACTTTTGGGCGTCAATATTAAAATAATCAAATCGACCACCAACTTCGACCAAAAAGTTGTCCGTTATTGAAAAATCAGCAACACCGTAAATTCCGAAATTGAATCGCTCATAATCGGGAATTAATCTTCGCACACCTGTATTTGGGTCAGCCACATTTTTTTGATATTGTGCCATGATCCCAGTTTTCAGATTCAAAAGATCGGTATTGTTTGTATCTAAATCCAAACGTATTGTTTGTGAGTTTAATGCTAAATCCAAAGATGCTCTATCGTCATCATCACTGCTTCTACGAACATCGAATTCGAGACGTTCGTTTTGTTGAAAGTCGTATTGGAGCGTTACTTTCCCTAAATTTTTAAAGTTTTTGAATCCACGTACTTTAAACAAATGATGTGTTACATCTTGTTTTGGAGCGTCGATATCATATGTAAAATCTCTAATAATTAGCGGAATACCACTATTGATGGAACGCACCTGATCGCTAGCACCACCAATATGTGATGCACGCAAAATGCCGATTTCATTTTTAAAGAAAGAATAATAGGCTTCTACACCATAGTCAAAACGATTGAGTCCAATTCGTGCAGTAATGCTTCGTTCAAAGATGCCTGTATTACTTAATATATAATCTGGCGCTTCATAATCGCCAAATCGCTTAAGACTTCCTTGAACAGAACCGTACCAACCATTTATATAACTTTTGGTGAGTGTTGAGGTAATTGATCCTCCACGACCATTGGTTGCAGCCGTTACATGCGTTTTTCCGTATATAGTATCTTTTACTGGAATTTTAGCTGCTTCTGTTACAATGATTCCGCCAACAGCGTCACCACTATATTTTAGCGCGCCAGCACCTTTTATTAATGTGATATTTCCAATAGAATTGACATCAATACTCGGTGCATGTTCTGCTCCCCATTCTTGATCTTCCATTCGAACACCATTGTTCATTACAACCACACGGCTACTATGAACTCCATTAATGATAGGTTTTACTACTGCATTTCCTGTATTGAGAGACGAAACACCACTTAAGGTATTTAAGATATCTCCTAAGGAAGCATTTGTAAACCGATCTAATTGCTTTTCTGTTACTTTTTGTTCAAAGGTTGTCTTTGTTTTACTTCCGTAAATAGAAGCTTGTAACGTAATAGCATTTAGCTCTTCTAAGTGATGTTCTAGTTTGAAATTTCGTTTCGTATTACTAGAAACTTTCACTTTAAAAGCTTGCGTTTCACAATTAGGATGTGCTATTTGTATAGTGTACGTTCCTTCACAAAGGTTCGAAAACGTATACATTCCATTAATATCAGATTCAGCTACTTTTTCTAGTCCCGCTATAATTAGTGTGGCACCTGGAAGTACAGAGTTGTCATGTAAATCTATGATTTTACCAGATAGTGTATAGGTGCAATTTTGACTTTGCATAACCATAGCACTACATAGCATTAACATATATAAATATGTTCGCATGTATATTCTTTAATTAAAATAAATTGATGTATTTAAATTTCTCAAGAAAATATAGGTGGTGCACGAAGTTGCTTATTTGTAAGCGGTAAGTTGTAACACAAAGGCGTTGTAGAGCCTAGTGTCGTTTTTGAAATAATTGGAGATACTTGCAGTTCAGGTAGACTTGTGAATTCGAAATAAAAATTCGTAAAATGATAATTACACAAGTCACAATGCACATTACTTTCATGCATGTGTTCCTGTTGTTCATGACAGGTAACATATTCATGATCTTCTTCAAGTTGATGCGAAAATTGTATACCAGAAGGAAACATCAATGTTACGAGTAACAATGAAGCTATAAGTATTTCTTTTATGTTAGATACTGTTTTCATGTGCATCTTCATCGTTGTAAAGTTCGATGAAAGTTTAACAAAAGTAGTAAAAGCTTTAGTGTAAAAAAAATATGTGCTCGTAGAATTCGTAAATTATAACAAAGTTGATAGGCTTTATCGGGATTGTGAGTTACTTTATTGGTGTTTTGAAAAGTTATTACAAATTAATTTACTAGTATACGATTTGTAGATGATTAGTTTTGAATTTACTTTATGATATGCATGCGTTTGAGCATTTTCTTTTCAAATGCCCAGAAAAATTTGAATTGCCCTAGAAGTGTTCCGAAAACAATCAATAGTATTTGATAGATTGGTAGAATGATAATGATTCGAATCATCCAATATAAAAATCCACCAAAAAAACCTTCTGGGAAAATCGTTTTAGTGAATCCAACCATTTCCAATAAAGGTTTTGCAATTCGCACTGAGCTTGTTCCCGTTAAGGCAAATACCAAAAATATAGCAATGATTTCCCAACGATAATTAGTAATCCACTTGCCCTCTAGTTTTTTAAAACACCACAGAAAGAAACGTAACATGATGAAAAACAAGAATATAACACCTACAGCGACGAGCGCATAATAGAGTATTTTATATTCTTGACGATCAATAAAAGAACGAATGATATTTTTTGAAATAAGATATGCCGAATAAATTAACGAAAGGATTCCTAAAAAAGGAAAGATTAGTTGCCAGTTGTGTTTAATTTCCCAACGTTCTTTGAATGAAGTCATTTGTATTTTTTTGCGGAGCAAATATACATAACTTCTACATTATATCCGAGCAGGAAAAGCTGCTAACTGTTGTTTGTATCTTTGTTGAAAGAATACAAAATAATAATACAGTTGGTAGTTTACCTCATACCCATAATCGACATTAGATCTGTAATTGATTTGTAACTCATACAAACTGCTGTCGAAACGCGAAGGATTTATGACACGTTGATTCCATTCTGTCACATAAATAATATTCTTATTTTCTAAGAATTGTTGTGAATAGTATTCTCTAGGTCGTGCGTAACTTTGAAGCCAAGCACCAAAACCAGGTTCAATGATAGTGATTTCGTATTCTACTTCATCACTAGCTATCCGAATGGTATCAGATACTTTTTGGATATCGTCTTTTTTTTGGGTGATTGTTTTTTCTTGACTTGCACATGAATAGACGATGATTCCTGCACAAGCAATTAGAAAGAGTACTTTTTTCATTAAAATATCATTTTATATAAAGGTACAATTTTTTTGGACGTAGGCATGTAGAAAGGAGTGAACAAGCTATTTGAACTCGTGAGTACTCCTTTTGAATGATTGAGATTTTTTACGAGCTTTAGTTTTTTTATTGAACTAAAAAACTATCTTTATAAAATCTCTCCCAGATATGTCGTTGATGTAGCTACTATTTATCAACTTAAAAAAATCTTATGTCACAAAATGTAACAACACTGAATTTTCTACAAGTTGCTTTAGTTATCATGTTACTAATAGCTGGTTTTAATATAATGAAGGTTAGTATAGAAGCTTCTAATTTTTCATTAGAGAAATCGTATGATAACAGACCTACTACTAAGGTTTATTCAACAGAATATAATCAGTATGCTTTTATACAGCAGAATCTTATCACAGAAAGATATACAGGCGCTATCATTGCTTATGGCTTTATAGCTATGTCTTGCATTATTTCTATTGTTTGGATTCAGATTACAAAGGTAAAATTGCAGCACGATTCTTTAAACCTAAAAAAATATATCTGACATAGCCAATCAATATATAATCCAAAAAAAATATGTTACGAAATTTAACATCATTAAACATTTTACAGCTTTTATTAAGCATACTTCTTATTGTTGGAATTAGGAAAACTTTTTATTATTCATCAAAAGACCCATTTAAATATTCAGATGCGGGTCAATATTTAGATGTTTCAGCTCAAAATACAGTTGCTATCATTACTTTTGGAGCTATTAGTGTGACTTGTATTATAGGTATTATTTGGATTGAGATTCATAAATCTGATAAAAAAAATAACTAATCGTATAAATATAATTATGTCACAAAACGTATCAAGATTAACCAATGTTCAGTTTGTATTGTTCATTATTTCAATAGTGTCAATTATCAGTGTTTATTATTTTTCAATAGTGGATGTAGGTAGTAGGGATAGTTCAATTGCTCAGTATGCAACTGCAGTTACAGCTTTTGCATTGATCTCCGTAGCTTGTATTATATCGATTGCTTTGATAGAAATTATGAAGGTAAAAGTGCGTCAAGATATTCTGAACCAAACAAATACATCTGATAGTACTAAAATTATTAGTAGCACAAGTACAAAATAAAAAAGATGATTCTCTGACTCAAAGTGTATATTGTTGTTGTCACCAATATGCGTCCACGCAGCCCAATAAAATGGTAGGCGAGAAGCGGGACTGCTTATTTCATCATTTTGAAAGTATTCAATTTGTGCTTTTTGCAAAGCGCTGTTTTTGGTATGTCCTTGTTGTAAATAGGTGTAATACAGTTTCATGATTTTTGCTGAAGATGCATCGGGAATACTCCACAATGTCGCTGTAACACTTGGTATTTTGGCAAAGTTGAACGCACGTGCCAAACTTTGTAAACCTTCTCCTTTTTGATATTTCCCAAATCCGGTATTGCAAGCACTCAAGGTAATCATATCTGAATTAAAATTGTGATTGTAAATTTCATCCAAGCGCAAAAGGTTGTTGATCGTATCTTGTGTTTTGGTAAAGATTAATGATGAAAAATTTGGGTTTTGCGTGTTTACTAGCGAATGTGTAGCTAAGTGAATAGAAGAAACGTTTTTTGCATGATTGATGAAATTCGCTTTTGTTGCTGCCGAATTAACCCATGATTTTCCCTGCATAAGTTCTGCAAGTTGTAAGGCTTCATCATCTGAAAATGTCAATTTTGATACTAAATCACCTCGTAAGTTTGTATTGATTGTTGCATTGCTAATGCTATCTTGAGTTAGTGTTTTTAGATGGTTTAACGTATATTCATCTAATTCTAAACCAAATGATTTAAACGTTTCTTTTGCAGCAATGGAAACCGTTTTATTTTGCATCATTTTACAAAAATACTGATAGCCAATTGCGTATTTTTTTATCACCGTATTGTCTAGCGTTGTCCACGAATCACTTTTTTGAATGAGTAATGCTTGAAACGGAATTGTATGTAACACACCATCGGGAACAATAGTTATTTCTTTGAGGTCTTTGTTTTTAGTGTGCTGCAAAGGTGTTTTTAAGAGCAGATTGTACAAAGAGTTCGCTGTTTGTAAATACTGTTTTTCTGCAATGTCTGGCGTATTGTTTATGAATTCAATATCACTTAATGATTGTCTGTATTGTGAAATTTGATTGCGAAAGTTTCTAGGCAATTCAATTTGATCAACATAAAAATGTTGGTTAGATATAGAGAAAATATACAGTGTTTTGGCGCCGAGAAAGTATTTTATAAATACGGTGTTTTCCTGTATGTTTTTTTGTAATTCAGTTATCGAAACACCTTCTAAATCGTTGCGAAGTTGATTGAATTTTGGATACTTTTTAGAAATACTATTTTTAAAATTTTGGAAATCTTCTTTTACATTGATTAATTGCTTTTGCGAAGCCTCTGCATCAATTGAATTTTCTACCTTTCGGTTAATAACTGCAATGGTTTTTTTATATTCTTGAAATAAATCGATTGTATCTTTTGGAATGTTGGCAACTTTTAATGCTTGCTGTTCATTCATCAATTCACGGAGTACAAATGCATTGGCGCGTTGTGAAATTTGAAATGCTTCTTTTTGATAACTTTCTTCTTTGGTGAGATTGTATAAAGCTAATTTTACTTTAATCACTTCTTCATAAAATTCATTCGTGTACGAACCTAAAATGACCTTAGATTTTGTCTCGGAGAAGTTTAAACGTACCTTTTCACTTATTTCTACAGCAAATTCGTAATTCTTAGCAGCTATGCGTAACCAATCTTTATTTTTAGATTTCTGGTATTTATTGAAATAACAATTACCTTTATTTCTAAAGATTTCCATGAGCCATATTTCAAGTGTCCACAAGTCTTTTGAAGGATTTTTGCTTGGATCATTCTCTTTAAAACTTGGAATAAATGTTTGAAGCGCGTTTTGATAATTTGTTAAGGCTTTATCATATTTTTTTTGTTCAAATAAAGCATCACCTATATGTATATATAATTGCCCAATACCTCTTGAATTGTTTAGAGATTTAACTTTGGACATGGTTTTTTGAAATTGCGTTAATGCTTGCTGTGACTGATTTAACGCTAAATAAATTTTACCTCTTAGAATCGTTGCTTGGTTAAAATTGTATTTGCATAGCGATTGATTTCTCGAAGCATTATTTTTACAAATATTAATTAAACGAATTGCTTTTTTTAAAATGTTCAACGCTTCCTGATATTTTTCTAATTCAAATAAAATTTCAGCTTCATAGAGTTCATAAGTACCATCTTTATCATCTTTTAATTGTTGTGCTTTTTTGTAAGTTTTCTGTGCTTTTTTAAATTC
Source organism: Kordia sp. (assembly GCF_050633145.1). Lineage (GTDB taxonomy): Bacteria > Bacteroidota > Bacteroidia > Flavobacteriales > Flavobacteriaceae > Kordia. Next base: position 23,595 of record NZ_JBOEFY010000003.1, read on the forward strand.
TCCAGCATGAAAATAAGCAGTACCTAAAGCTTTGGTGTTTTTCCAAATGGCATGGCTGTCATTTACGAGTGTTGCGTTTACAATTCCTATTTTAGCATATTCTTGTGCTTTCTTGTAATCACCTTGTTGTGTGTATATAGAACCGATATTTCCTTGAATACGATTTATCCATTGAAGATCAGGATGCTGTGCTTTTTTTAAATGAGAAAAACTTTTTTTATAGTAGGTTAAAGCACCAGAAAGATCTCCAATACTTTCAGTACTAAAACCTAACAGATAAAACATTTTTCCATGAATTAGTGTTTTTGTTGCTGGAAGTTCTTGTAATCCTTTTTGAATTAATTTAATACTTGTTTCGTAATTTTTAGAATAATAACCATTATAAAAAATAGCATTATAAGCTTTGTACCATAAATTCCAATTCTTAGCTTTTTGGAATATAGTTACTGCTTGTAATGCTACTTTATTGGCTTCGGTATATTTTTTTTGTTCAGCTAAAACATCGACTTTTTGGAGTAGTTTTTTAGCGAAAATTGTATCGTTTTGTACGATTTGTGCTTTTGTTTTTTGTATTAAAAAAACTGTGATGCACAAGATGATTATATTTTTTATACTTTTTGGTTTGTAATATAAACTCAATTTTTAATAACTTTTTTTGTGTAAATTCCCTTATGGGTTTTTAAAGTTATAAAATACAAACCGTTTGAAAGATTTTTTACGTCAATTGTTTTGGTGAAAATGGAAGAATTCTGTTTTTGTTGATTAAATTCTTTGAGAATTCTTCCTGAGAAATCGATTAATTCTATCGTGAAATCTGAGTTTTCTTGTGTATTAAAATTTATGTTGATGTTTAATACATTCGTTGCAGGATTTGGAAAAGCTGTAAATTCTATTTTTTCGGTAGTATCTTCTGGCTTTATGAATTGTGTTGCTGTTTCTGTTTGATTTCGTTGTGAATTGTCTATTGAACAAATATCATAATCTGAGCAATCTCCATACGCGCAAATTTTAGATGTGTTAGTGTAAAAAATAGGTTGTGTGTCAAATACAATACTTGCAGTATTCTTTATACAATCTGTCAAATTTGTACTAGTGCATACTTTAAAAGAAAAATACGTTGAAGCATCATCATAGGTATACATATGTGGAATTGTTTGATCGGTTCCAGGTAGGTTGATACCAAAAAAATTAAAATGCGCAACTCCGTTATCTTCATACCAAGATGGTTCTACTTCATAATCAATTAACCGAATGCTATTTTCATCTAGTGTGTTTATAAATTGATCTTTTACATATACATCTTGAGCAAAATATTCTCCGTCATTAAAAAAACCTATAGTATAAATTAACTCTTGTTTTTCAGATATTCCTGGTTGTATACATTCTTTATTGACAATTTTAAAATTAGGATCATGTGGATATCTGCGTGTTAAAAACTGGTAGTCTAATTCAGTAGTTTTTCCTCGTTCTTTACAGTCAATAATATATTTTACTCTGAGATTTAATTTTTCACCAATTGCAGTTTTAGTAACTGCAGGTATGTATACATAGCGTATTTCGTTGAATTGTAATCCGGTAAATTGCCAAGATATTTTGTGATTTGGACCATTAATATGCATGGGAGTTTTATTGGTAACCCAATTATTGTATTCTTTTATGTCTGAAAAGTTGACATCAATTTCTTCATCACTATAATAGAATTCTATACAACCCTCAATTGGAGATTGAGAAGTTGTGTTTGTAAATGCGATAATATAATAGTTCTCATAATCGTAAGCAGTAGCCCAACTTGTCATTAAATGTATATCATTTGTCATCTGTATCGTTGGATTTACAAACGATGTTGGATTTGGAGTTCCATTAGCAGAAAACGGAGGAACTTGTATTATTTGTTTTGGTGGCAAATTTGGATCATAAGCAAGAGCAAAATATGTTTCTGTAGTATAGCCTGTATTATTTGGTGTAAATATATGTCCAGGATTTTTTAAAGTACTAAATGTACCATCTCCAAATAGGGTGAAGGTATAAGTTTTTTCTATTTCATCAGCTCTAGTTTCGTACTTTACAAATCCGTTGCCGTCAGTTAGAAAATCAATACCTGTATTATTTTGCGCATGTACAGAAGAAGGGAAATAGATCCATAATAAGGCTGTAATTGTAAGAAGTTTTATGATTTTCATTTCTTTTTATCTTTTAGTTAAAAAATATGTTTTTACTCGATAATCGAGATTAAGATATTCCGAGATTTGCCTCGAAATGATTCACTTTTAAAAGTACTAAATTTTGAAAGAAAAATATCACATAGTAAAAAGCTACTATGTGATATTTAGTGTTAGCACTTTAGTTTAGTTGTCTCTAATAATATGTGCATTTCCAGTAATTGTGTTTGTATTTCCTAACTGATCGATATAGTTTCCTGTAAAACTAACATCAATATAAGTTCCTACAGGACCAATACTTGTTATGTTGAATACAATAGATCCAGCAATACCAGTAGAAGCAACAGGGTTAATACCATTTGGTGTTCCTAGACGTTTTATTGCCATAGATGGTGTTCCTGAAGCAAAAGGATTGCTATCAAAAGGATAGGTTCCTAAAGTTACAGCATTACCAATAAGCATTGTTCCTCCATTTGCAGTAGGAGAACTTGCTCCCATAGAAAGATATGTTCCTTGCTCAATGTTTGCCCATGGATTTAATATTTCATATTCTATTGGATTTCCATTGATACTATATCTAATGTATTCTGGAGCTAACCCGCCGCAAGCAGTTAAATTTGCAGTCGCGTTCGGGTTGGCAATTACTGTTGCAGTTCCAATAACTTGCCCTGTACCTACATCAGCACCTTCAACAACAATAGTTGCAGGAATGACACATGAAACAGCTGTATAACTGTGTGTACCAGTAGTTACTAAGCTAGTTCCAAAAAATTGCCCGCCAGTACTTGAGTAAGTTACATATCCATTTGTTACAGGAAGTCCTGAACAATCTAGTACAGTTCCTGAGACATTTATTGAGGATACAGCTACCAAAGAAACTGGAATCGTAATTGAAGTAGCACCTGAAAAAGGACCAAAACTTGGGTTCGTATAAAGTACTGTTCCGCAATGATCTGTAATTGTTATTGACATTGTTTGATTCGCAGGAATTTTTCCGCTTACATTTCCATTAGTATCAGTAATAGCATAACGTGAAAAACCATTATAATTAATCGTTACATTAAGACCAGATACAGGATTTGATGTTGCAGCATCAATCACAGTCGCATTAAAATTCACTACAGGAAATGGCGCATCGCAATTCCAAAAAGAAAAATGATTTACAACCGCTTTGTAGTAGGCTCCATCTTTGTTAGCAACGGTTTCTTCAAACCAAACTCCAGTATCCTCATTAAATGACCACATTGGTACTTGACTTGGCGCAGAAGCCATTTGATTTGGATGAATAGGCATTAAAATTGTCGCTGGGTTTGAAATTTGTAATTTTTGCCCCATGTTTCCTCGAAGCTCTACATGTACCATTCCGTAAGAACCTAAAGCAACTTCCTGATAATTACTGTCAAGACCATATAATTCTCCAGGCATTGTATTTGCTGTATCTTCAGATAAAGGATCTAAATGATTTACAGTTACCGATACATTTCCTGAATATGAATTTCCGTTTTCATCAACAAAACCATTATCAAAGGCTACAATAATTTCTCCTCCTAGTTCTGTTCTAACAGCGACTTCACCGCCAGAAGAAGGAATTGTTTGCGAATTTTCTAAGCTAAAAAGTTTTATGGTAAATGTATTTTCATTATTGTCACCATAATTAGGAACCATTACCCTTGATCCATTGGTGTATCCTTGTGCAGTTGCAGTTGCATACGCAAAGTTTTCGTTTACTACTACGCTAATAAAAGTAACAATTCCATTATCGTCTGTTACTTGTTGTTGTCCTCCTAAGGTAACAACAGCACCAGCAATTGGTCGATCTCCACGACCTATAACACGACCTACAAAATTTGTTCGCACTTCTCTTCCTTGAAACTCTCTGAGCGTTTCCCTTATACGATCAGTGTTTACGTGTTGTGCTTTTTGTACAATTTGTGTTGTACTGGAGGATTCAGAAAGTGGTTCACTTTCTTTTTGACATGCTAGTAATGCTATTGAGATAATACCAAACATTGCCAAATACTTTAAAATTTTTTTTTTCATGATTAATTAATTAAAAATTATTCCTACTCTATTGAAAGCTTTTCGGATAACGCTTTTTTCACCAGTTGTTAGTAAGGTGATGTACTAATTTTGATGGTTTTTTAAGTATAATTAGCTTAGTAATGAATTAATTGTTGTTTTAAAAAAGATTTATAATTAGTAGTTTTATTTACCATATAACTTTGTCAAAAAACAAACGTGACAATTTTTTTTAGTCACATTTCGTTTAATTGATATTTATACTAGAGATGAAGACTTTTTTTCTTTAGTTTTATAGGAAATTATGAAACATCATCCTACCAAAAATAGTACACAAGAAAAGCGTATTTATGCACATCAAAATTTTGGGCTTAGCGAGGCAGATTTTGAAGAAATGCTCAAAAAAATGAAAAGCGGAGATGATGATTTGTTTGAAAAGATTTTTTTGGCGCAGTTTGAAGAAACGATTTCTTATTTGATGCATCGTTACAATACAAACAGATCAATAGCTTATGACGCTACAATGGACGCATTGTTAAAGTTTAGACGACGTTTATTGGAAGAAAAAATAACTTATTTTAACATGCGTTTTTTGTTTACGAAAATGGCAAGTCAATTTTTGATAGCTACGTTGAAAAAAAACAATAAATCTGTTGAAATAACAGATAATGAGGATGTTGAAGAAGAAGAGGAGATAGATGATACTATTTTATACTATTTAGATATTGCCTGGAAACAATTAGGAGATCAGTGTAGTAAGTTGTTAGAGAATTATTATTATAAAAAAATAGCTCTAAAAGAATTGGCAAAGAAATTGGGAAAATCGGATGTAGCTTTAAGAAAGCAAAAACAGCGATGTTTAGAGGCATTACGTTCTTATTTTCTAAAACATTATAAACGTTAATCATATATCAAACCTAAGTACATGAAATCTGAAAAATATACAGAAGAAGAAGCACTTTCAGCAGATGAACTAGAGGCAATTAGTGCTGCATTGATTGTAGCTAAGTTTGATCGTGAGAAGCGAAATACATGGAAAGAGCGACTTAAAAATGAGTATGGAGTAGAAAGAGAAGTTACTAATATAAAGAATAGCTTTCCATTTTCTAAACTAGCAATTGCGGCAATTATAGTTTGTATTGCAGGAATTGTAACCTATAGTGTCATTTTATTTTCAACATCAAGCTATGATACCGTAGTAAATGAATCGATTGAAAAGTTATTTACTATAGACAATCATGCAGTTGTAACGCGAGGTGATGAAACTGTTGACAGACAAGTATTATCAGCAATCAAAGCATATAAAAATAAAGAATACGAGCAAAGTATTATTGTTTGGAAGCAGTTGATTGCGATAGGAGAAACAACAGGAAGTACATATTATAATTTGGCGTTATGTTATTTGCAAAAAGAGCCATCAGAACCTAAAGAAGCCATTAAAAATTTAATAGAAGCTCATAATACAAAAACAGTACAACAAGAAGCAAATTGGGCTTTAGCTTTAGCATATTTGAAAGCAGATCAAGAAGAGAATGCAAAGAAAATTTTACAAGAGATTATTCACGCGAAAGCGTATAAATATAAAAAGGCAGAAATTTTAATAGCACTTTTATAAAAAAACGATAAGAAGCTTTTCTCTAATCATTTTAATTTTACACAAAAAAATATTTTCATCTAACAATCTAACAATCTAACAGCAAAGCAAGTCTAATAAACAAAAAAAGCATCAACTTTCGTCAATGCTTTTTCTAAATTTATATTTTGTGAGAAGTATTACTTTCCTCCGAAAAGTCCACCTAGCAATCCGCCAAGTCCGCCTCCGCCACTGTTGTTATCTTTCTTGTCTCCACCACCGAAAAACATACCTGCAATATCGTCAAGAACACTTCCGTCATTATCACCATCTAAAATAGATTCGATAAAGCTTTGTTGTTGTGGAGCTTGGTTTGATGAACCACCGCCACCAAGTAATCCGCCAAGTAAATCTCCGATTCCACTAGAACTTTGTACATTTTGTTGACGTTTTTGCTTTCCTAACATTCCCATTAATAATGGAGCAGCTACTTTTAAAATGTTACCAATAGAAGAAGCATTTATTCCAGATTTCTTACTAATAGCACTTTCAACATTTTGTCTACTATTTCCTAATACGTGACCTAATATTCCATCTCCATCATCTTTCACTTCTTGATCAACTCCACCACCAAAAAGGCCAGCTAAGTTATCTAAGATACTTCCATCATGTTTTTTCTCTAAGGCTCTATTTAATCCTTCAGCACCTTCTGGTGAACTCGCATTTCTTTTCATAGCTCCCATAAGTACAGGCAATGCCATACTTAATACAGAAGCCGTTTTGTTTTGATCTTCTCCAACTTCATTACTCACTCCGCCAATGATTTGTTTACCCAAATCACTATTTAATAAATCTAAAATTCCAGACATTTAAAAACGATATTTATTGTTAATATGAAAACAAGATAGTAATATTCTGTAAGACTTGTAGTATGTGTATGTGTTTTTTATGTTATTTGTACGAAATGCAAAAATATCAGATAAACGGATTTTTTTAACGCCCAAAAACACGAAAAGCACCCCGAAGAGTGCTTTTAATTGTATATGTTGGTGTTTTTATCCTTTTAAAAGTGTGTTAATTTGTGAAGCCAATTCGAGTCCAATTCGGTCTTGTGCTTCGTTGGTAGCTGCACCAATATGCGGTGTTAATGATACATACGGATTCATCAATACTTTAATGGCTGGCGTTGGTTCGTTTTCAAACACATCTAAACCAGCAAAACTTAGTTTTTTAGATTCTAGCGCATCTATTAAAGCAACTTCGTCGATAGTTCCACCACGAGAGGCATTGACAATTGCTGCACCTTGTTTCATCAGTTCAATTTCTTTCTTTCCAATGATGTATTCTTTTTGTGCAGGAACGTGTAAAGTAATAAAGTCTGCATTCTTCAATACACTTTCCATGGCTTCTGTTTCAATTTCTATAGCAATAGATTGTCCGTTAAAGAAATCGACAGAAACTGTTGCTTTGTCAATAAATTTATCGGTAGCAATTACATTCATTCCTAAACCAAGTGCCATTTTTGCTGTAGCTTGTCCAATACGTCCAAAACCAATAATTCCTAGAGTTTTTCCTCGTAATTCAACACCTTTTGCATACGATTTTTTCAATTCCTTAAAACGAGAATCTCCTTCTAAAGGCATATTTCTGTTAGAATCATGTAAAAAACGAACACCACTAAATAAATGTCCAAAAACCAATTCGGCAACAGAACTTGAAGAAGCTGCAGGCGTATTGATAACATGAAGTCCTTTGTCACGTGCATACTGAACATCAATATTGTCCATTCCGACACCACCGCGACCAATGATTTTTAAGCTTTCACAGGCATCAATAATATCTTTACGAACTTTGGTAGCACTACGTACTAAAAGTCCTGTAATTTGATGCTCATTTATATAATTGATTAATTGTTCTTGGGCAACTTTCGTTGTAATTACTTCGAAACCATCATTTGTCAATGCGTCAATTCCGCTTTGAGAGATTCCGTCGTTTGCTAATATTTTCATAATTTTAATTGAAAGATTGAATAATTATGCTTTCTTTTCTAATTCTTGCATTACATCTACTAATACTTGTACGCTTTCCAATGGCAATGCATTGTATATAGAAGCTCGGTAACCACCAACACTTCTGTGTCCGTTGAGTCCATTGATTCCGGCAGCAGCCCACATTGTATCAAATGTATCTTTTAGCGCCTCGTTTGTCAACGTAAATGTAACGTTCATGTGACTTCGGTCTTCCGTAGCAACAACACCTTCAAATAGTGGGTTTCTATCAATCTCACCGTATAATAAAGCAGATTTTTGGGCATTGATTTTTTCAATTGCCGCAATTCCACCTAAGTTTTTCAACCATTCTAATGTTAACATCGACACATATACAGGAAAAACAGCTGGCGTATTAAACATACTGTCTTTTCCAAGATGTACTTTATAATTTAACATAGAAGGAATAGTTCTAGTTACTTTCCCTAAAATATCTTCTTTTATAATAATTAAGGTCGTTCCTGCTGGTCCCATATTTTTTTGTGCACCAGCATAAATCATGTCAAATTTTGAAAAGTCTAACTGACGTGAAAAAATATCAGAACTCATATCACACACAATTGGAACATTGGTTTCAGGGAAACTTTTCATTTGCGTTCCAAAAATGGTATTGTTACTTGTGCAGTGAAAATAATCTGCATCTGTAGGAATGCTATATTCTTTAGGAATGTGTTTAAAGCCGCTGTCTTTAGAAGAAGCAACTTCAACAAGTTCACCAAATAGTTTTGCTTCTTTAATAGCTTTATCACTCCAAGTTCCTGTATTTAAATATGCTGCTTTTGTTTCTAACAAATTGTAAGCAGCCATTAAGAATTGTGTACTTGCGCCACCTTGTAAAAAGAGTGCTTTGTATCCTTTTCCTTCTAAACCTAATAATTCTATAGCCAGACTACGAGCTTTTTCCATTACGTTTACAAATGGCTTACTTCTGTGTGATATTTCGATTAATGAAAGATTATCATTATTAAAATTAATCACTGCTTCTGAAGCTTTTTGCAATACCTCTTGTGGTAAGATACATGGACCTGCGCTAAAGTTGTGTTTTTTCATTGTATATGTTGTGTGTTGTTAATCAGATTAATTCGAATGCAAAGTTGCTAAATTATGAACAAATTGTTGTTATGATTTTGCTAAATATTTTAGCCAAATATTGAGGATAATTCATTTTTTAGCTTTCTTTTGATTGTGCTGATTTATTCGTGATGACTATTTTCTTCAATTTCATTTTCTATAAGTAGAAGCAATTCATTGAGTTCATTGATTGATGTTTCATAAAAAGCCAATCCTTTGCCTCGCATTGCCATTGTAAGTGTAAGAATATTTCGAAACTTAGGATTTTTTGAAAGCTCCGTATAGTTATTAGGTTTCAAGCTGACCGTTTCATCTTGAAGAAAATAACTTAGATTTTCAGCAATAAATGGCATCGTTATATTTTCAAATAATGCCCATTCTGCTTTATCGTAGTCGTTTATGATAAATCCAAGTGTAGATTCATGAAACTTGATGATGCCTTCTTTAATCTTTTTACTTTTAATAATTCTGATACCTTCAATTTTAAAAATCTCATAAGTAGCAAAGGTAGGTAATGGACTTTCCCAGTTTGCAATAGCAGGAAACAATGTGTCCATTGCGGAAGTATATTCCGTATTTTTATTTAGATGGTTAAGTGCTATTTCAAGATTTGACTTCGATATTTTATTCGCTTTTACATCACGTTCCAACTCGTCTTTAGTGGCAGATAAATCTCTATATAGGTTTTGAAGTATGTTATATTCATGTTGATTGACCTCTTGTTGTTCTTTCCAACCGTCAATTTGTAAGGCAATTAAAATTCCCACAACCACAAGAATTATTTCACCAACGGCATACGTTAAATACTTTTTAATTTTACTATCGTTTAGTAAGAGTCGACGCGTTTTTTTAAAGAATTTCATTGTTGGTTATGACTTACATAGATGTAACTTTCTTTAATTACGATCTAAATTTGTTAGAAATGTTAGTGTGTCAACGCCATCAGCATACTCATGTAATTCAGGGTGTTGTGTTTGTCCGAAAGTAATTTGATTCTCCATATTTATGTCGGCCACAATGCATTGAATGTTTTCTGCGTCTGCAATTAGTTTTTCTTGAAGCGCATCTAAATTTTCATAATATTCATAAAAAACGGTTGCGATTGGAGAAGCATATTGCGGATCTTCTTTAATCATTACAAAACCATTTTCTAATATGTCAAATAAGCTCATTAAATATACTGCCTTATTGTAGTCGTAGTTGTTGGCATATTTTGCACTATTCATAATGTCGCTTTTACCGTACATTGCTTTAAAAAAGGCTTCGAAATTGTAATCTTTTGGAACAAATAGTTTGGAAACACTTCTGCATCCCAATCCGAAATAGGTAAAAATATCATCACTTAACGCTATAAGTTGTTCCTCAGTTTCCTTTCCTGTTAAAATGGCCACCGAGTTTCTATTTTTGCGAATAATATTTGGTTTGTCTTTAAAATAATATTCAAAATAGCGTGCCGTATTATTACTTCCTGTAGCAATTACTGCGTCAAAATCTTCAAGCTTTTCTTCAGTAAAAGTGATTTTTCCTTTAAAAGATGGTTCTGCATATTCCAAATATTTCGCTAAATAGGGTAGAAGGTGCTTATCATTAGAAGATTGCTTTACTATCACTTCATGACCAGAAATTAATACTGATAAAAAATCATGAAAGCCTACTAACGGAATATTTCCAGCCATAATAATCGCTATTTTTTGCTGCGATATTTCATCAAAATTGTAAGGTTCAGTCCAACGAACAAGTTTTTCTTCTTGTAATGCTTCTGCCCAATTACCAATGGCAAAGCGAAGATTTTCTTGCGTAAACCAGCCATTATTTTCTTGTGCAAGCTTCAATTGATGTTTCATTCCATCAAAAAAAGGATCATTAAGGTTTATAGAAAAGTTCGGTTCAGGGTTTTCTGTTGAGAATTGTGATAAAAAGCCCCCTAAATTTACAAATGCGTTAATTCTTTCTGCTAAAGCCATCTGAATTTGTTTATGAATAGTTTTGGCGTTATTTTTGCAATTCAATAATACAGCCAAGAGTTAGTTTTTGGCGAATTTATAAAACTTTTACCGCATTAACGGTAGATCATAAAAGATTGTAAACGAATACAAAGAAAATAATGGCTATAATTATTACTGACGAATGTATAAATTGTGGTGCTTGCGAGCCAGAATGCCCAAATACAGCAATTTATGAAGGTGCTGACGATTGGCGCTATTCAGACGGAACTTCTTTGGAAGGAAAAGTAGTACTTCCAAATGGAGTAAAAGCAAATGCTGATGATGCACAAGATCCAATTTCAGACGAACTTTATTATATAGTTCCTGATAAGTGTACAGAATGTAAAGGATTTCATGAAGAGCCACAATGTGCTGCTGTATGTCCTGTAGATTGCTGTGTGCCAGATGAAGATATTGTAGAAACAGAAGAAGAATTATTAGGAAAGCAAGCATTTATGCATCCAGATAATTAAGAATTATCATTGAATTATTGAATTTTCAATCTTTCAATGATACTTATAAAAAGTAAAAAGCCACTTATATCATATAGATGAAGTGGCTTTTTTTTGGTTTTGGGTTGGTTGTGATATGTTATATATCTTCAAAATTTACATCTGTAAAACTCCCGTTAGCTGCTGAATCGCCGCCTTGGGCATCTTCTGCTGTATATTCTCTTTTAAAATCTTTTTGATGACGTTCAGAAATAACTTCTTCTCCTTTTTCGTCAACAATGTACTGTGTCATTTCGCTTAAAATCTCTGAAAAGGCTGCGAAGTCTTCTTTGTACAAATAGATTTTGTGTTTTTTGTAATGGAAAGATCCATCGTCGTTTGTAAACTTTTTGCTCTCAGTAATGGTTAGGTAATAGTCGCCAGCTTTGGTTGCCCTGACATCAAAGAAATAAGTTCTCCTTCCTGCCCTCAATACTTTAGAGAAAATTTCTTCTTTCTCTAACAATTCTTTGTCACTCATAATCCCTTTTTTCTAAAATTTAGTTGTTTGTTAATCTCCCTCAAAAATGTAAAAAAAAAACCAACTGAACAACAAAATCTTACAAATCTTTTTCAGAAAGCTGTTTTAAATAGAGCTCTTTAAAGTAACCATCTTCTTCAATAAGATCGTCATAACTACCGTTTTGGATCACATTTCCGTCATCTAATACAATTATCTTATCAGCATTTTTGGCAGATGAAATACGGTGACTTACAATGATGGTTGTTTTGTTTTTGGTACTACGTTCAATATTATTCAAAATTTCTTCTTCAGTCTCAGTATCTACAGCAGATAAGCAATCATCTAACAATAAAATATTAGGATCTTTAATGACAGCTCTGGCAATAGAAACACGTTGTTTTTGCCCACCACTTAAGGTAATTCCGCGTTCTCCTAAAATAGTTTCATATCCTTTTTTAAACCCAATAATATTTTTGTGTACAGAAGCAAATTTTGCCGCTGCAATCACTTCTTCATCAGTCGCATCTTCTTTTCCAAATTTGATATTATCCTGAATAGTTTCAGAAAAAAGGAACGCATCTTGCGGAACAATGCTAATTGCGCCTCGTAAACTATTTAGGTTGAGGTCTTTAATTGGTGTGTTGTCAATAGTAATGACACCTTTATCAGTATCATACATTCTACTAATCAAATCTAATACAGTTGTTTTTCCAGAACCAGTTTTCCCAACAATTGCTAAAGTTTCTCCAGTAGAAAGTGAAAATGAGATGTTTTTTAAGGCCGTAATATTGGTGTCATCATAGGTGAAAGAGACATTTTTAAACTCAATATCACCTTGAATAGGTGTACTTTCTGCTACTAGATTTTGAATTTCAGGTTCAACCTTAAGAAATTCATTGATACGTTTTTGAGATACTTCCGCTTGCTGCACAATTGAAGTAACCCAACCAATGGTAGCTACTGGCCAAGTTAGCATGTTTACATACATTATAAATTTAGCCAAGACACCAAATTCAATTTCCCCATTGATATATTGTTGTCCGCCGATATAAATTACCAAAATATTACTCACGCCAATTAATAAAATCATCATCGGAAAAAACCAAGCATTTACTTTTACTAAATTCATGTTTTTGGTTTTTCCTTCTACAATCATATCGTCAAAGGTTTCTTTTGTTTGCGGTTCTATTCCGTATGCTTTTATTACGGAAACTCCTGAAAATGATTCTTGTGTAAATGTGGAAAGTTTAGATAAAAACTGCTGTACAATTGTACTTCGCTTTTGTATGGCACGACTCAATTTATAGATTAAAAACGATAAAATTGGCAATGGCAATAAGGTGTAAATAGCTACTTTTGGCGCTATAATGAACATTAAAGGAATCAAACAAGCAAATAAGGTAATGGTACGGATACTGTACATAATTGCAGGGCCAGCGTACATACGTACTTTTCCAACATCTTCACTAATACGGTTCATTAAATCACCTGTACGATTCTTTTTGTAGAAGTTTGTAGATAGATTTTGATATTGCTGATATACTTCATTTTTTAAGTCATATTCAACATATCTAGAAATATTAATAATGGTTTGTCGCATTAAAAAAGTAAAAAAACTAGCCAATGCAGCAGCTCCAATAATATATAAGATATTCTCTAAAAGTTCAGCTTTAACAATGGCAATATCTGTAATTTTACCATGAATATATTTATCTACTGTAGTAAGAGAGTTTCCTATTAATTCCGGAGTTATTAGTGCGAAAACTTGTGCAATAATGGTAATTAATATTCCTAAAAGTAACTTGCTTTTATATTTTAAAAAATATTTATTTAAGTATTGTAATTCTTTCATTAGCTAAAAATCAACCTTTTAAAAAGGCTTTTATTTTGAAAAATATTCATTTTAACAACATGTTTATTGCATAAATTTGAATTATCACTATTTTTGCAGTCTATTTTTTATATATAATATAAATTTAACATACAGTAGCCTATGGTTTCAGACGTCGTAAATACGAGCGAATTACACAAGGTTGATCCTGTTTTTGGACAGCTATCTTTTGATAATCACGAACAAGTTGTTTTTTGCAATGACAAAGATACAGGATTAAAAGCAATAATAGGAATCCATAACACAGTTTTAGGACCCGCACTTGGAGGAACTCGAATGTGGCAATATAATAATGAATGGGAAGCCTTAAACGATGTACTTCGATTATCTCGTGGAATGACGTTTAAATCAGCAATTACAGGATTGAATTTAGGTGGAGGAAAAGCCGTAATTATTGGAGATGCCAAAACACAAAAGACACCTGAATTGATGAAAAAGTTTGGAGAGTTTGTACATTCTTTAAGCGGACGTTACATTACAGCTGAGGATATAGGAATGGAAACAAGTGATATGGATCTTGTACGTGACGTAACTCCATATGTAACTGGAATTTCAGAATCAAGAGGTGGCGCAGGAAATCCTTCTCCAATTACAGCGTATGGTGTTTTTATGGGAATGAAAGCAGCAGCTAAGTATAAATTTGGATCAGATATTTTAGAAGATCGCACAGTGTATGTACAAGGAATTGGACATGTAGGAGAAGCGTTGGTAGAGCATTTATCAAATGAAGGAGCCAACGTAATTATAGCAGATATTAATGAAGAACGTTTGCAAGCAGTAAGCAAAACCTACGGAGCAAAAATTTACCGTGGCGCAGACATTTATTCGGAAGAAATGGATATTTACGCACCATGTGCTTTAGGAGCAACTATTAACGATGCTAGTATTCATAAGTTGAAAGCACAAGTAATTGCTGGAGCAGCCAACAATCAATTGAAAGATGAAGTGAAGCACGGAGCAATGCTAAAAGATAGAGGAATTGTATATGCACCAGATTTCTTAATTAACGCAGGAGGAATTATTAATGTATACGCAGAATTAGAAGGGTACGGAAAAACCGAAATCATGCGTAAAACTGAAAATATTTACAATACAACTTTAGAAATTTTCAAACATTCTGAAGATAATAATTCAACAACACACAACTCTGCATTGAGTATTGCAGTAGAAAGAATTGAAACAAGAAAAAAAGAAGCGAACAAATAGTAGCATTCTTTTAAAATAATTATATTTTTGCGGGGCGAAAGGATTTTAATTCTTTCGCCTTTTGTTTTTTATTTTTATAAAATTAAAGTTCTTACACAGATGCTAACAAGAAGACATATTCGAGTTAAAGTAATGCAATCTATTTATGCATTGTCACAATCACAGAGTGATCAAGTTGATAAAGAGTTAAAGTTTATCAATATGAGTATTGCGAATATGCACGACTTACATGTGCTTACGCTAGATTTATTTGTAAAGTTGAGCGCATATGCTAAAAATCAAATTGAGTTATCTCAAAAGAAATATCTAGCAACTTCAGCAGATAAAAATCCAAATAAAAAATTTATTCAAAATGCTATCATTCAACATTTAGTTGAAAATAAAGCATTACAAGAAGCTGTTCACGATCGTAATATAAACGATTGGGAATTGAATGATGAATATATTCGTGTGATATACGAAGCAATGCAAGAAAGTGATTTATACAAGAACTATATGCTTGATGAAGAAACTGGATACGACAAAGACAAAGCATTTGCGGCAAAATTATTTTCTGAGGTCATTGCGCCAAACGAAAAGTTATACGAATTCTTTGAAGACCAGAAATTGACTTGGATTGATGATTTACCAGTAGTAAATACGCTGATTCTAAAATCGATCAAACAAGCCAAGCAAGGAAAAGAACGTATTTTTCTATCAGAACTATACAAAGATGATGAAGACAAAGCATTTGTGAGAGATTTGTTTCGAAAAACAGTCCTTAACGATGAAATGTTAGCTACCGAAATTCAAGGGAAAACGCCAAATTGGGATAAAGATCGAATTGCCAATTTAGACTTAATATTGTTGAAAATGGCAATATGTGAATTCTTAAAATTTCCTTCAATCCCTGCAAAAGTCACAATAAACGAGTATATTGAGCTCGCAAAAGAATATTCTACTTCAAAAAGTAGTATGTTTGTAAATGGAATTTTAGATAAGTTAATTAAAGAATATAAAAAAGAAAATAAGTTAAATAAAATCGGTCGCGGTTTGATGTAACGAAAACAATTATTAAATTTACCCCATAAAAATTCAAATACAATGATCAGAAAAGGATTTATACTACTAGGAGCAATGACGCTAGTCTTATTCACTTCATGTAAAGACGATGCTACAAAAAAGATTAACAGCGCTGATATCGCTGATGCAGCAAATAGAGATGCAAAAGCAACAAAATTTGCAGCAATCACTTTTGACAAAACTGAGCACGATTTTGGAACTATCAACGAAGGTGACCAAGTTGAAACTACATTTAAGTTTACAAATACTGGAAGCGCACCTTTATTAATTTCTAAGATTAAAGGAAGCTGTGGATGTACAGTACCAGAAAATTATCCAAAGGAGCCAATCGCACCAGGAGATTCAGGAGAGTTTAGTGTAAAATATAACTCTACAAACAAACCAAACCTTAAAACAAATACGGTAACAGTTACGGCTAATACTGAAAAAGGTAGAGAAATTGTTCGTATCAAAGCATTTGCTACACCAAACCCAGAATTACAAGCTAAAAGAGACAAGGCTAAAGCTGAAAGAGAAGCTAGAATGAAAAAGCAACAAGCAGCTCAAAAGGCAGCAGGAGCTACTAGTGGAGCAGCTAAGCAAGCTAAAACTGGTCACGAAGGACACAATCATTAATCACTTACATTAGAAAGATTGGAACAGATATTACCATTATTATTGATGATTGCTGTGTTATATTTTTTAATCATAGCACCATCATTAAAAAAACAGAAAAAAGAGAAGAATTTCATGGCATCCGTGAAAAAAGGAGACCGTGTGGTCACTAAAAGCGGAATTCATGGGAAAATTGTTGAACTAAACGATAAAGATCATACCTGTGTTATTGAAACAGGAGCAGGAAAGATTAAATTCGAACGCGCTGCACTTTCAGTAGAAGCATCTGCGAGACTCAACAAACCTTCGGACAAAAAATAAGAGTACAATTTTAGTACAACAAAAAAAGCATCGTGAAAACGATGCTTTTTTTATATATAAAGTTTAACTAGATAAGTTGCTTTTATGCTAAAAGATCAAAAACAGCTTTGATATTGGTTTTACTAATAGGAATTTCCTGATTGGCAATAGTAACAGCGCGTTTCGATTTTGAAAATGCTGAGATGTGTTTTGTGTGAATCATCCAACTTCTATGTACACGAATGATAGAAGCATCTTCTTGAAAAATACCTTCATAAAAATTGAGCTTGTGTGATTGTAAATAAGCGGCATCAATTGTTTGAATATGTGTATATGCGCCTTCTGCTTTGAAGTACAAAATATCAGAAACATTAATTATTTTGTAGCTGTCTTTGTATTTTATTGTAATTGTTTGTACTTCATTTGTGGTTAAGTTTGACTTTAAACCTTCATAACTTAGAGCTTCCTTTTCTGTTTTAATTTGATGTATGATACGTTCAATAGCAGTTTTCAAACGTTCTGGTATAATGGGTTTTAATAGATAGTCGACTGCAGAAGCTTCAAAGGCTTTTACAGCAAATTTTTCATATGCTGTGGTGAAAATTATTTTTGAGTTTTGTTTTTTTAAGCAATCAATGACATCAAAACCGTTTCCGCCAGGTAATTCTATATCTAAAAAAACAAAATCGGGTTTATGGATAATGATATCTTTTTTGGCTTCATCAACCGTACCAGAAACATGCACAATTTTCAAAACAGATTTGTGCTTTTCCAATAGATTAATCAATACGCGTTGCGCAAAATATTCATCTTCAATAATTCCAATAGTATGCATCATCTTCATTTATTTCATTAACGGAATTGTAATAGTCACTTTGGTTCCTAGACTTTCTCCATTAGAGGCAGCCAAATCATTGTATTGATAACTCATCTCCATATTATGGTATTTTTTATACAAGTCAAAGCGTTTTTGTACCGAAGATGTAGCCATATTTAAATGCGCATTTTTTCGATTTTGAGAAAGTAATCTGGAAGTTTTTCTACCAATTCCATTATCAATTATAATACATTCAATGGATTCTTTATGTAAAGCAAATTGAATGCGTAATTGTTTTGCTCCTTTTTTGTGTAATAAACCATGCTTAATTGCATTTTCTACAAATGGTTGGAGAATCATTGCTGGAATTTTAAAAAAGCGATCTTCCAGTTCCGTATCGTCAATTTGGTAATTGAGTTGATTGTTAAAACGTTTCGATTCTATTTTTAAATAGGTTTCTAGAAAAGTAATTTCTTCTTCAAACGTATTAAAAGTTTTGGATGAAAAGTCAATACTTTTTCTAAATAAGTTGGAAAAATGTGCCAAATAGGTATATGCATCTTCTTTCTTATCATCTAAAATTAGACCTTGTACTGTATTTAATGCATTAAAGGTAAAATGCGGATTCATCTGACTGGTTAAGTTTTGTAATTTAGCTTCCGCTAGATTCTTCTTTAAGTCTAATTGCTCTAATTCAAAATGTTGTTTGGCTTTTAATTTGCTTAAATACAGACGTACAATAATAAAAATGATGGCCAAAGCAGTTATGAAAATGATGGAAAAAAACCACCACGTTTTCCAATAGGGCTGAAAGATGTTAAAATGAATACTATCTTCATGAATGACAGTAGTATTTTGCAAAGTTTGATAAATCAACTTATAACTTGCAGGCGACAAATAGCTCAAATAAATTGGGTTTTTAATATCTGAAATGTATTGCCATCGCTTCGAATTATCATTCATTTTATAGCGAAATGTATAAGCATTTCTTCCTGCAAGGTTTGTATTTTTTAAAAATAATTTCACAGAATTTTCATGGTATGAAAGCGCTTGTAACTCATCATTGTTCTTAGTGATTTCATTGACTAAAATTTGATCAATAAAAGTGGTAGTTGATATATCTTTGAAGCTATCTTTCAATATTGAAATTTGTAATAAACCTTTATCTGTAGTCAATAAACATACATCGTGAATTATTTCAAAATCTAGAATTTTTATATTTTTTATATGTGAAGAAATATCTTTTAGCAAATCTAACGAAGGCTTTTCTTCATTGATCTGATACAATTTTTTATCTTCTAAAATATAGATGCGATCGTTTGATTTCTTTACAATAGCATTTTGATCTTTTAATGAAGTCAATTGTCGAAATACAGTATTTGAACCATAAAAAATACCTTGATTCTTTTTAATTGCCCATAAGAAACGATTTCCTGTAATCAATTGATCGGCATACAATGTGTTTTTATTAAAAATTATAGGAATATAATCTTCATCTACAATTTTAAAAATTCCATCTGCAAAAGCCGCGTATACATTATTGTTAAATATTTTTACGGACAAACAACGCTTTTGTCGTATTAATGTTTTTGTGGGTTGCATGACTAAATTTTTAATTAAATTTAAACCATACGAGTCTGCAAGGAATAACTTTCCATTACTAAAATCCATATCTTTAATTGAAGATAGTTTCAAGTCAGGATAGTGATGTGTTTTTTGATCTTTTAATTGAAAAAAAGTTTTACCAGCTATTGTTATAAAAGCACGATCATCAAAGGTAAAGACATTGTTTATACGATCCTTGGAATTCCATTTTTGCATATATTTGAACTGTGTGTCATATTTAAATTTGTAAATAGAATTGTTAAAATCAGTTACCAAAAACTCATTATTTTGAAATTTTTGAATGTGATTTAAGTCATTGATTTCCAGATCGAAATTAGAAGATTGATATATGAAATTCTCTTGACCATCCCAGTAGTAGATTCCACGATGTAAAGTTGTAAAAATGTAATTTCCAGCAGTATCTTCAATAATTCTTGAAACTTTGGAGTTTTGTAATAAAGAAAAATGATACTGAAGCTTTTGATCAACTTCTTCCATTACTTTTACACCTTTATCTGTAGCAAAAAACAATAATCCTTGTTTGTTTTTATATACATCATAAACGCTCAGATTAAAATTTGCAGGAAGTTCAATTTGTATCAATGTATCATTCCGTAATACATAGAGATGCTCGAGATTTTTGTTTTCATCAGAACAAATAATAAACACTTCTTTTCCGACTTTATAAAGTTTTGGAATGGTACCTTTGAAAGAAGTATTAAAAATATGCTTCTTTTGCGTTGTATGGTCTACATAATTTAAAACGTATAAATTGAAGTAAAAAAGCTTGGAGTCTATTCTTAAAATATTTGAATGAGGTCCGATACCATTTACTAAAATTGTTTTTTCTTTTGTGTTAAAATCATATTGTAATATCCGATTGTTATCAACCTTCACTATGAGTTGATCTTTATATAGTTCGTAGACAGGTAACTTTCCAATCAATTCATCTTTTACATCTACAAAAAAATCCAAACGATCTTTAGCAGGATCAACTACAAAAAATTGTCCATTCAAACTATTACACCAAATACGTCCAAAATCATCTTCTTTTAAATTGAATAGTGATTGACTGCGTTGTTTTGTGTTTGAATAATGGATAAATGAAATTCCATCAAAACGATATAATCCAGAATCGGCACAAAACCAGTAATTTCCATGAGTGTCGTGTAAAACATCATAAAATTCATCATCCGGAAGATTTGCCAAATCGGCTACATTTTTTGTAATGACTTCTTGTGCATAACTTACTGTTGTTGTTATGAACATGAACATCAAAAAAAAGCGTTTTACAAAAATTACATTCATAAATAAGACAAGTTAATATCTTTGAGGTTACAAAGTACACAAATGTAGCAGATACAAAACAAGACAACAAATTTAGCTTGCTGTCTTGTTTTTTAGGTAGCTTCTAAAATTTATTGTTTCACGATTTTAAAACTTGTGTTTGGGGATGATAATTTTAATATATAAATTCCGTTAGAAAATTCTTCTATTGAAATACGATTGTTTTGTGTGTTAAGTTGTTGTGTGTGAATACGTCTTCCGCTTACATCATATAATTCACTATTAGTAACAGTTGTTGGTAGATTTGAAATGATAATTTCAGTTTCAGACGTAATTACTTTGATTGTTTCAGTTTCAAATTTTGGTGTGCTTAGCACAATAGCATCATTTCGTAAAATGGTCATAAAACCGACAGGATTTGAACCACTACCATTATTTCCAGCAATAATATCCAAATCGCCGTCACTATCTAAATCAACAGCATCAATCCAAGTAGGAGAGTTGACCATAGAGCTTAATACGGAAGTTGTGCCAAAAGAGATGTTTGTAGTTGCAATACCGCTCGAAGCATTATTGGGGAATAATATAATTTCATTTGTTATATTATCAATAGCAGCAATGTCAGGAACATTATCATCATCAAAATCACCTGCAGCAATTGATATTAAATTTTGACTTCCATCGGTTGATATAAAATGTGAAGTCTGACCTTGACTTGGATTGTAGGATTTGATACTTGTGATAGCTCCCGATGCACTTACAGCAATATAATCATTCACACCATTTTCATTAAAATCATCGATGACAGTCTTTCGTGTCCCAGCAACGGTATGTGTTGCATTTGTAATCACATTAATCCCAAAGTTATAAGAAGGACTTTGCAATGTTTTGACACCATTTGTAGAACTTGTACTATTGTTGGGTTCCGAACCTGTTCCGAATGATGTGTAAACTAAATCTTGTATGCCATCATTTGTTATATCTGTTGAAGTTACATGTAATGGTCTACGATTGGCATAATAATTTAAAAAAACGGTACTGCCGCCATTAGTACTTACATTTAATATTTTTAAATTACCAATGGAATTATTATCACCTGCAACGACTAATTCATCGCGTGCATCAGTATCAAAATTCCCTTTATAAATTCCACGACATCTGTCATGGAAACGAATTAATTGCACGCTACCAAATGTTCTATTTCCTGTATTTTGCATCCAATAGACGCCATCGGTAGCATTCACGGTATTAGCATAGTTGGAAAAAACAATATCGTCCG
This sequence comes from Kordia sp., assembly GCF_050633145.1. Classification (GTDB taxonomy): domain Bacteria; phylum Bacteroidota; class Bacteroidia; order Flavobacteriales; family Flavobacteriaceae; genus Kordia. The sequence continues at coordinate 45,445 of NZ_JBOEFY010000003.1, forward strand.
AGTTGTCATCATCAATATCCATGATGACGATAGCCCAAGGTTTCATGTTTCCGCTCACCGTTGGATCTATTAGTGTGTAGCGAACCATTGTGTAATTAGATAAATCGCCTGTACCATACAAAATACTAATACTACTATTGGTATTTTCTGGAACAATAATATCAATATGACCGTCGCCATCAATATCACCAGTCGTAAATTCTCTTGGACTAATAATGGTTTGACCTGGAACAGAATATTCCGTGAATTGTTGAGCGTGTAGGCTATATGCAATACAGCTAAAAAGAAGTAAAGAAAGTAAAGTTTTTTTCATAATGTTTGCGTATTTGAACACAAACATAGAATGAGAAGAATACTAAAATAGCATCTACTTCATGAATGGAAACTTTTTTTTCATGAATTGATATTTAGGAAGTTTTTTCTAAAAAAGAATATGTACGAGTTTGTAAAACAGTTGTTTACTTTGAGCTAAAAGCTATCTATATTTATCATTCAATCCTTTACCTTCCAAAATCATTGGAATAATTTTGTCTAAACGACTTTGCTTGGTAGCAGCTCTTTTGGCTGTTGCAATATGTTCTATGTATTCCTTTTGTTTGTAATTGGTTAACTTATGAAAAGCTTCTTGTACTGTTGAATCGGAAGTAAATACAGCGGTTAGTTCTTCTGGAATCTCTACAGCTTCTTTTTTCTTAAAAGTGACTGTTTTCCCTTCTTTTTGATTTTGAACAGCTTCATCTATATATTTTTTCACCAAATCTTCAGGAATTGTATCTGAAGCAGAAAACTTCCAATGACGCATAGCCTGTGTTTTGCCTTCTTGTGCATTCACTAATACATTGGCTTTATCTGTCAATAATGCACCATGATAAAACCACAAGCCTGCATGAGTTTTAAATGCGCTAAAACCAACTACATTCTTCTCATTTACCGTATAGACAGGAATATTCCATTTTAGCGTTTCTTCTACATCTGGGTTTTTAAGAATAATTTGTTGAAATGTGCGAAGCTTATCTTCCCATTCAGGGAAACTTTGTACATATGCTGAAACAGATTTATGTTTTTTCATTTGAATGGAATTTATGCTAAAATAAAAAAAGCTACTCAAAAAGAATAGCTTTTGTATGTTTTGACAATTGTTCTAAAAATTGACAAATGTAGTATGATATTATTTTTTATACTTTTCAGCAGTCAATTCAGTAATCTTTACAATCACATCAATAGCGCTCAATATACTTTCTACAGGAACATATTCATAACGTCCATGGAAATTATGTCCACCTGCAAAAATATTAGGACAAGGCAATCCCATAAAAGACAATTGTGATCCATCAGTTCCACCTCTAATTGGTTTGATGATAGGAGTAATGTTTAATGCTTTCATAGCTTCTTCTGCAATTTCAACAATATGAAATACAGGTTCTACCTTTTCTCGCATATTATAATATTGATCTTTAATCTCTATAGAAATCGGATCAGTTGCATGTTTTTGGTTAATGTCTGAAGCAATACGTTGCATTAGTACTTTTCTAGCTTCAAACTTATCCTTATCATGATCTCTAATGATGTATTGTAACTTCGTTTCTTCAACTTTGCCATTCATGGTATGTAAATGGTAAAATCCTTCACGACCTGTCGTTTCTTGCGGAATTTCATTTTCAGGCAATGCAGCAATAAATTCGTTGGCAATCAGCATAGAATTGATCATTTTCCCTTTTGCATACCCTGGATGTACAATTTTTCCTTTTACAGTAACAACTGCACCAGCTGCATTAAAGTTCTCGTATTCTAATTCACCAATTTCGCTTCCGTCCATTGTGTATGCCCAGTCTGCTCCAAACTTTGCTACATCAAACTTATGAGCGCCACGACCAATTTCTTCATCTGGCGTAAAGCCAATGCGAATTTTACCATGTTTAATTTCTGGATGATTAATTAGATATTCCATCGCAGAAACGATCTCGCAAATTCCAGCTTTATCATCTGCACCTAGCAATGTGGTTCCGTCCGTAGTAATTAAGGTATTTCCTTTATAGAGTAATAAATCTTCAAAATAATCAGGCGAAAGCACAATATCTTGTTCTGCATTTAGCACAATATCTTTTCCGTCATAATTAGGAACAATTTGCGGTTTTACATTTGCGCCAGTAAAATCGGGAGAAGTATCAAAGTGTGAAACAAACCCAATGGTTGGTACATCATGAGCTACATTACTTGGTAGTGTTGCCATGATATATGCATTTTCGTCAATAGTAACATCAGATAGTCCAATTCTATTTAATTCATCAACCAATAAATTGGCTAAATCCCATTGTTTTTCTGTGCTTGGTGTTGTGTCTGAACTTGCGTCAGATTCTGTGTCAATCGTTACATAACTAATGAATCTGTCTATAATATGTTGCATGTATAATCTTTTTTTTCAAAAATAGCGGATTTTTGAATACTCATAAAATGTTATGCTATAATTTTTAAACAATTAAGCAGCTTTATCAGTGCCATGAATTCAATTTGAAATACATAAAAAATTAAACTATCATAAAATCTTTTGTTTTTTTTGGAATAAAAGGACTACATTACAGCAACTAAAAAACCATATTATATGTTAAAAAATTACTATATTTCAATGTTGATGACACTTTTGTTTTCAACATTTTCGTATGCTCAAATCACAGGAACAGTCGTAGATGACACTTCTGAACCATTATTAGGTGTTTCTATTGTTATTAAAGGAACTACAAAAGGAGCAACTTCAGATTTTGATGGAAACTACAAAATTGACGCAAAACAAGGAGATATACTCGTATTCTCTTATGTTGGTTATGAAACTCAGGAAGTAACCGTAAACGGAACTGTTGTCAATGTAACAATGGTATCTGGTCTTGGTTTGGATGAAGTCTTATTAATCGGGTCTCGTAATGCAAACAGAACAGCGACGGACACTGCTGTTCCAGTAGACATCTTAGATGTTTCTGAATTAAAAGAAAGATCACCGCAAATTACAGTTACAGAAATTTTAAATTATGCGGCACCTTCTTTTTCATCCAATCCGCAAACAATTTCTGATGGAACAGACCATATTGCGCCTGCATCTTTAAGAGGTTTAGGACCAGATCAAGTACTCGTTCTTATCAATGGAAAAAGAAGACACAAAACTGCTTTGGTAAATGTAAATGGTACCTTTGGTAGAGGTAGTGTAGGTTCCGATTTATCTGCAATACCTTCAAATGCTATTGACAGAATTGAAATATTAAGAGATGGTGCTGCTGCACAATATGGTTCTGATGCCATTGCAGGAGTGATCAATATCGTTTTAAAGAAAGACACGAACAAATTTCAGTTAAGCTTAACTACTGGAGCCAATTTTACAAGCGAAAGTGGACCTGATAAGAATATTGATGGAGAAAAAGTAAATGTTGGTGTAAACTACGGACTTCCAATTGGAGAAGACGGTGGTTTTATCAACTTTACTGGAAACTTTAATTTTAGAGGCGCAACAAACAGAATGCAAGAATGGCAAGGACAAATATTCAATGCGTATAACTCTATTGAAAGAGTTGCTGACGCTGCTGGTTATGATACTTCTTTATTATTAGATGGTGATTTTGATGATATTTTCAATTTTGCAGGCGCTGCAGGAATTACCTTATCGGGAGCGGAAACTCAAGACGAACTTAGAACAATATTAGGAGCAGACGTAACTGATAGTGAATTAGCCGCTAGAGGACAACAACGTAGTGATTATAACATGAGAGTTGGGCAATCTGAACTAAGAGGCGCACAGTTTTTTGGAAACATGGAAATTCCTTTAGGAGAAGATTTAGATTTTTATGCTTTTGGAGGTATAGGATATAAAAATGGAAATGCAGCAGGATTCTACAGATTACCATACCAAAGTAGAGCATATACGCCAGCATATATCAATGGTTTCTTACCAGAAATTAATTCAAACATTACTGACAAAGCAATTGCAGTTGGTATTAGAGGTAAAGTAGGTGATTGGAATGTAGACTTTAGTAATAACTTCGGAAAGAACGCATTTACCTATAGAATTAGTAATTCTAACAATGCTTCCCTGGTAAACTCTACACCATTTGAAGCAGATTCAGGAGGATTCAACTATAGTGAAAACACAAGTAATGTTGACCTTAGTAAGTTCTATGAAGATACCTTTGCAGGATTAAACGTTGCTTTTGGAGCAGAATACAGAGTAGAAAACTATGCAATTGTAGCTGGAGAAGAAGCTTCGTATGCACAATACAATACATTAGGAAACGTTCACGATCCAACAGATCCAACGTCAGTAGTTCCAACAGATTTCTTTGGAAATAGTAGACCAGGAGGAATTCAAGTATTTCCAGGATTCAAACCAGAAAATGAAATAGATGCATTTAGAAACTCTATAGCAGGATATATTGATATAGAAGCAGATTTTACGGAATCTTTCATGGTTTCAACAGCAATTCGTTTTGAAGACTTCTCCGATTTTGGAAGTACACTAAACTTCAAATTAGCTTCTAGATTGAAAGCTACGGAGAATATAAATATTAGAGCAGGATTTCAAACAGGATTTAGAGCACCTTCATTACACCAAATCCATTACAACTCAACGTCTACAATATTTGTAGATGGAATTCCTAATGAAGTTGGAATTTTCTCAAATACATCGCGTGTAGCACGTTTATTAGGAATTGAACAACTAAAAGAAGAAACATCTACAGGATTCACTTTAGGGTTTACAGCGAAAATTCCAAATGCAAATTTAAAGCTTACCATCGATGGATATCTTATCAATATTGACGATAGAGTTGTCTTAACAGGTCAGTTTGACGATAACGGAAACGCAGAACTTGCTAGTTTATTTGCACAGGCAAATGCAAGTAGAGCGGCTTTCTTTGCAAACGCTGTAGATACGCAAACAAAAGGTATTGACATTGTAGTAGATCATAAAGCAACGCTTTCAGACAATTTAAAACTGACAAATACATTGTCATTTACATTCTCAGAAACTTCTGTTGAAAGTATAATGATTCCATCTGCAGTAGCAAACGCAGGATTGTCAGATACATATTTTGACAATACAAGTAGATTATTTTTAGAAGCTTCTGTACCAAGAACAAAAGGAAACTTATCTCACAACCTTAAAGTAGGAGAAAAGTGGAATATCTTTTTAAGAAACAGTTACTTTGGAGAAGTAGAAGAAGCAACAAACAATACTGATCCAACTGTAGATAGAATCTATGCTGGTAAAATTGTAACGGACTTAAGTTTTGGATACAATGTAAACGAAAACTTAAAACTAACACTTGGAGCAAACAACTTATTAGATGTATATCCAGATGAGTCTGATGCAGCATTTCAATCAAGTGGAAGATTCATATACTCAAGACGTTCTACACAATTTGGAACAAACGGAAGACACCTTTTTGCACGATTGAGTTTATCACTATAAGCACAAAATATTTAATACGATTAAAAAGGCTTCAAAAAATGAAGCCTTTTTTTTATAAATAAAAACTTGAACTTGTTTTATAGGACAATGTTGTTTCAATTATTGATGAACTAAAAAAAAATAGAGTATTTTTATAAGAGACAGAAGAAAATAATGTAGCGTATTTGTTATGAGTTAGTTAATTAAACTTAAAAAAATCACTTTTAGTTTCCTGTACTAGAAACTTTATTGTAGTTTCGCCTCATGGAAACCAAAAAAATGTCACAAGAAGATATCATAGAAAGCTTCGGAGAGCTCTTGGTTGCTGATAATTATCCGCCAATAGCAGGGAAAATATTAGGACTTTTTTACACATCAAATGCTAAGTATTTAACTTTTGAAGAGATTAAAGAAGGGATAAGTGTAAGTAAAAGTGCAACGAGTAAAGCCTTAACTTTTTTATACACGTTGAATGAAGTTAGTTATATATATGATGAAAACAATAGTCGTTTGCGTTTATTCTATTTAGATATAAAAGGATCAATAGACCGATTTAATTCTATTTTAAATGCATATACCGTGCAAACCACTTTACTTAAAGAAATTCAGAAAACAAGAAATAATGAAAATGAAGAACTGAATGGATTTATAGAAAAATCAATTGCATTTAATGAAGAAGCTACAGTTTACATGAAGCAAAAATTAGAATTCCATTATAAAGAATATTTAAAAGAGAAATAATCAATTTAATATGAAGAAATATTTTTCAATCGTATTGTTTTTGTGCGTTACAATGAGTTTTGCACAAGCAAAAAAATCATACAACATAGGAGTGCTGTTAGATAACAGAACGAAAGAGCTTAATCCTTTGTTTTTAGAACTTGAAAACCAAATTAAAGCTGTTGTAGGTGAGGATGCTATCATTAATTTTCCTAGGCAAAATATGTTAGTTAACAACTATGATTTGCAAAAGGCTAGAGAAAATTATAATACACTTTTACAAAATGAAACGGATATTATTTTGGCGTTTGGCGTTATCAATAATGTAATTATTAGTAAACAAACTTCGCATGACAAACCTACAATTCTATTTGGCGCTGTAAATAAAGATATTAGTGGAATTGACATGTCTAAAAAGACTTCTGGAATTCGAAATTTCACGTATTTGATTGATTCTAAATCGTATAAAGATGATTTACAACGATTAAAAGACTTGACCAATTTTAAGAAAGTAGGAATCATCATTGAGCAGCAACTCGTTGAGGTTTTGTCATTACAACAAACTTTTGAACCAATACTAAAAGAACTAGAAGCAGATTTTACAATTATACCGTATGCTTCTACATCAGATATTGAAAAAAAATTAGAAGGTTTGGACGCTGTATATCTTGCGGGAGGATTTTTCCTTACGGATGATGAAGTCAAAGAATTGGCGAAGGCATTTATCAAGAAAAAAATTCCATCGTTTACCAATAGTGGAGTAGACCAAGTTGAGTTGGGCTTTATGGGAACAAATCAGGCTGAAGATAATTTAGATCAATTTTTTCGTAGAATATCACTTACTGTAGAATCGTATGTAAACGGAACGCCACTTTCAGAATTGCCAGTTTTCATTGACTACAATCCGCGATTGACAATCAATTATAATACAGCCGAATTGGTTGATGTGCCTATAAAATATAGTTTGATTAACGACACAGATTTTGTGGGTGAATTTAGAAATGCAATCTCAGAAAAGCAATACAACTTACTTTCTGTTATAGAAAATGTATTGGATAAAAACCTTTCATTACAATCATTACAAAAAGATATAGATCTTAAAGATCAGGATGTAAAAACGGCAAAAAGCAACTATTTGCCAAGTCTTACTGCTGCGGCAAACGGAACGTACGTCGATCCAAATGTGGCAGAAATCAGTAATGGTCAAAATCCTGAATTTTCAACGGATGGAAATTTAACACTACAACAAACTGTTTTCTCAGAATCTGCAAATGCAAATATTGACATTCAAAAAAGTTTGCAAAAAGCACAGCAAGAAAACTATAATGCAGAAGAATTAAATACAATTTTTGATGCATCCAATGCATATTTTAATGCACTGATTTTAAAAGCGAATGCTCAAATACGACTGCAAAACCTTGCACTTACAAAGAAAAACTTGGAATTAGCAGAACAGAACTTTGATGCTGGACAATCTGGGAAGTCAGATATGTTACGTTTTCGAAGTGAAATGGCACAAAATACCCAAGCAATGGTGGAAGCAGTTAATCAACTAGAGCAGTCTTTCATTACTTTAAATCAAATATTAAATAATCCAATTGCTACAGAAATAGACATAGAAGATGTAGAGTTGAACAAAGGAATATTTAAAAATTATAATTATGATGAGCTAACGAATTTATTAGATGATCCAAAATTGAGAGAACCATTTATAGAATTCTTAGTAGAAGAAGCACAACGAAACGCACCAGAATTAAAAGCTTTAAGCTACAATTTAGATGTTACAGAACGCAATATAAAACTAAATGGAAGTGGACGTTTTTTACCAACAGTTGCCTTGCAAGGACAATACAATCGTACATTTAGTCGCTCTGGAGTAGGAAGCGAATTCCCTACAGGGTTTCCAGCTTCTCCTGATGGCAATTACAATGTAGGAGTAAATGTTTCTATTCCAATATTTAATAGAAATCAAACAAACATCAACAAGCAAATAGCTGTCATTCAAAAAGATCAATTAGAAATAAATAGAGATAACACAGAATTGTCTATTTCGGCAAATATTAGAAATAGTGTATTTAACTTAGTGAATCAAATTTCTAACATAGAATTATCTAAAGTATCTGAAGAAACAGCAAAAGAATCATTAGAGCTTACACAAACTTCATATTCTAATGGCGCTGTAAATGTAGTTCAACTCTTAGATGCACAAAACAATTACCTAAACGCGCAATTATCAAGAACAAATGCTATTTATAACTATTTAATCAATGCATTACAATTAGAACGCTTTTTAGGATATTATTTCTTACTAAACACTGAAGACGAAAATGCGAAATTCAGACAACGCTTTTTAGAATTCTTAAACAACAAAAACTAACCATCAACGCAAAATCATACTAACGATGAAGCATATACATACTATATTATTACTAACAACGCTATTACTTTTTACTTCATGTGGTGAAGAAGAAAAGAAAAAGGAAATTTCAAAACGACCAGTAAAATATCAAGAAATTGGATATTTAGGCGGTGAAAAAATTAGGACTTTTAGCGGAACTGCTCAAACAGATAAAATTATAAAAATGAGTTTCAGAAATTCTGGAATCATCACAGAGCTTAATTTAAAGTTAGGTCAGAAAGTAAAAAAAGGACAGCTATTAGGAAAGTTAGACAATGTTTCTGCTCGTTTGTCGTATGAACAGTCATTAACACAAGTAAATAGTGCAGAATCTCAAGTAAACACAGCGAAGTTAAGTTTAGACAGAGTCCGTGCCTTATACGAAAAAGGAAGTACTTCATTAAGTGATTATGAAGCAGCTAAAAACTCGTATAAAACGGCAATGGAAAGTTATAAATCATCTAAAAGAGGGTTGGCTATTCAGCAAGAACAAATCCGTTATGGATATTTATATGCTCCCGAAAATGGTACAATAGCTACGGTAGATGTTGAAATAGATGAAAATGTAACAACAGGACAGTTGATAGCTACTTTAAATTCAGGAAAGGAAATGGAAATAACTTTAGGAATTCCAGAAAGTGTTATAAATGGTGTGAAGAGTGGAATGGATGTATCTGTAGATTTTTCATCTGTATCCAATGAAAAATTTAAAGCAACTGTAACAGAGGTTTCTCCAGGTGTGGACGCAAATACAGCAACCTATCCAGTACGAGTAACATTGAATGATCCTTCAGATAAAATAAAAAGTGGAATGACTGCAAATGTTACATTTGATTTTGGAGATCAAAAAGTGAACAATAAAACACTTGTAGTTCCTGCCAATGCCGTTGGAGAAGATAATAACGGACGCTTTGTATTCTTAATAGATGGAGAAGGCGAAAATGCGAAAGTAAAAAAGCAAAAAATAACTATTGGAACATTGACACCAGAAGGATTTGAAGTAAAATCTGGACTCACAGTAGGGCAAAAAATTGCTACTGCCGGATTGCAAACTTTACTAAATGGTCAAGAAGTTAAATTACAATAACGTATCAACACAATAGTCATATGAATTTAGCAAAATTTTCCATAGAAAAGAATAGGATTACGATCATGGTGTTGCTTACGATCATCCTTATGGGAGTCGTAATGTATTCAGGATTGTCAAGAGATAGTATGCCGCCTTTTACCATTCGTGTGGCTTCTGTAGTTTCTGTATTTCCTGGAGCAAGTCCAGAACGTGTAGAACAATTAGTTTCTGACAAAATTGAAAAACTGGCACAAGAACTTCCAGAACTAAAAGAAGTTACCAGTACTTCTAGAACAGGATTATCAGTTGTTGCAATCACTCTAAAAGATGAAGTCCCAGAAGAAACGCTACAGGCAGTTTGGGATCGTTTACGAAGAAAAATAAATGCAGTACAAGGTTTGCCAGAAGGTGTAAAACCCGATTTGCAAGATGATGGAATTGGAGATGTATATGGAATCGTAGTTGGAATTACTTCTGATGGATATTCCTATGCGGAAATGAAAGAGTATGCAGATGATATAAAAGATGATTTAATAAAACTTCCAGATGCAGCAAAAGTAGTTTTAGGAGGTATTCAAGAAGAACGTGTATTTGTAGAGTTTGACAATGCACGACTAAAGGAATATGGTTTGTCTGCTTCAAAATTGCAACAAACAATTGCGTCTACCAATATTTTAAGTTCTGGAGGACAAATAAATACAGGAGAAGAGCGCGTAATTTTAGAACCGACAGGGAACTTTAATTCGGTTGCCGAAATTAGAGAGATGTTAATTCCCGTAGGATTAAATGGAGCTCAATTAGTAAAGCTAGGAGACATAACTACAATTAAAAAAGGATACATAGATCCGCCAACTCAAAAAGTAAGACTCAATGGAAAAGATGCAGTTTCCATACATGTAAACCTTAAAGAGAACTCTAATGTAATTCAACTAGGAGAAGAAGTAGACAAAGTATTAGATCAATGGAAAGCTAAATTACCAGTAGGATTAGAGCTTACGCGTGTATCGTCATTAGATACATATATCGACAACAAAGTTCAAAACTTCATCACAAACCTTATGCAATCCATTGGAATTGTACTTGTTGTGATGCTAATTTTCTTAGGATTACGTACAGGATTCATCATTGCGAGTCTAATCCCTATCGTAACCATTATGACCTTAATGATCATGGGAGTGATTAGTATGGGATTAAATCAGGTGACACTAGCGGCTTTAATCATGGCATTAGGAATGCTGGTAGATAATGCTATTGTGGTCGCCGAAACCATTATGGTAAAAATGGAACAAGGTATTGATCGGAAAAATGCAGCTGTACAAGCTTTCTCAGAACTTTGGATGCCATTATTGATTTCTACCTTAACAACATCAGCTGCGTTCTTAGCATTTTACATGTCACCAACATCAATGGGAGATATTGTAGGACCAATTTTTGTGGTCATAACAATAGCGTTACTCTCTTCTTGGATCATTGCTTTAACGGTTGTTACAATGTTCTGTTATTTATTCTTAAAAATAGCTCCAAAAGGAGAAAAGAAACCAAGCTTTATAGACAGTATAATAAGCAAACTAAAAGGATATTATAAAAATTTAATTCTATCTGCACTTACAAATAAGTACAAAGTAATTGTTGGTATATTTCTAGTATTCTTTTTGTCTCTATATGGATTTACTAAAATTTCGTTTTTATTCTTTCCAGATAGTGATCGAAATATGATTACGGTAGATATCAATTTGCCATCTGGAACAAAAATAGAAGCAACAACTGATTTGGTAAAGGAACTAGAGCAATACATGATCGATTCTTTACAAACAAATGATACAAGAACTATTGGAGTAGTAGATTGGTCATCCTATATAGGACAAGGTCCAGAATCGTACGATTTAGGATATTCTCAAGATGAAGCAAATTCAAGTTATGCACATATCTTAGTAAATACGTCGTCTTTTAATGATAACAATGCGATAATTACCAAACTGGATAAATTTGGTTTTGAAAACTTTCCAAATGCAGATATTAAAGTTGGAGCTTTAGGAGCTGGTGGAGGTGGAACTCCAATAGAAATAAAAGTATCAGGAAATAGCCCTGATGAATTGGCAAAAATTTCTGAAAGTATCAAAATGAAGCTATTTCGAATTTATGGTACTAAGAATATAAAGGATGATTGGGGACCAAAAAGTAAAAAGTTTTTAATTCAAATTGATCAGAACAGAGCACAAGCCGCTGGAATTTCTAGTCAGGATATAGCAACTTCATTACAAACAGTATTAGACGGATTTCAAACAGGGGAATATAGAGAAGACGACAAATCTATTCCAATATTGATGCGAAGTAATGCAAGTCAACAACAATCATTAGCTTCACTAGAAACACTAAATATCTATGCACAAAACTCAGGTAAAAGCGTACCATTATTGCAAGTAGCTACCATTATTCCGCAATGGCAATACTCAAAAATAAAGCGATTAGATCTTAGAAGAACTATTAATGTTATGAGTGAATTGCGCGAAGATGGAAATGCCTCTGCAATTACTACAGAAATAACACCTTGGTTAGAAGAACAAATGAAAACTTGGCCGCAAGGATATACTTATGAATTTGGAGGTGACGCAAAAAGCACCGCAGAAAGTATGGGATCTGTAATATCATATTTACCATTATCAGGATTTATAATTATAATGTTACTCATCATACAATTCAATTCATTCCGTAAAATGACAATGGTTGTTTTAACAATTCCATTAGGTGTAATTGGTGTTGTAATTGGATTATTAATTTTTGGAGAACCTTTTGGTTTTATGCCTTTCTTAGGTGTAATATCCTTGGCGGGAATTGTCATAAACAATGCTATCGTACTCATAGATCGTATGGAAATAGAACAAAACGATTTAGGACGTACAGAACAAGATGCAGTCATAGCAGCGTGTTTGCAACGTTTTAGACCAATCTTATTAGCAACATTTACCACCGTATTAGGATTGATTCCATTATACCTAAGTGGAGGAGAAATGTGGGAAGGAATGGCTGTAAGTATTATGGTAGGATTGTTATTTGGAACCGTAATTACGCTATTGTTCATTCCAGCATTATATAGTGCGCTATTTAGAGTGAGTTACAAAAACTATGAGTTTAATGAAAAACTGTTAGAAGAATAAAAATGAAATCGATAATTGCATATTTATACAAGCATAGGTTTGAATTGTTTCTAGTAACACAATTCTTAATCCTATTTGGTTCATTATTTTTTCCAGATAGTTTCTTTCAGCTAATCTTATTGCCAGCTCTTTTTATATTAAACATTGCTAGCGGAATCTTATTAGTCTCTAAGAAAAAAAAGATCATGTGGTTTTTAATCATTCTATTTATAGTAGCAATGATTGCTTTTGGGAACAGCTTACTAATAAAAGTTGAAAGAAATGAATTCATCTTAATGCGATTATCGGTCTATTTTATCTTTTACATCATAGTAACTGTACACATAATACAACAAGTTTGGCGCGAAAAAGAAGTAGACAGAATGGTGATTATTGGGTTGATGAGCGGTTACATATCATTAGGGTTTCTCGCCTTCTTTATGTTGCTCTCTATAGAACTTATCACGCCAAATTCCTTTACAGGAATATTATTAGATACACAAAGTTTAGAAATTAGAGCAGACAGTATTATGTATTATGCATATATAACGCTTTTAACAATTGGTTACGGAGATATCATTCCAACAACGCCTATTGCACAAAAAGCGGTCGTTTTAATTGGTTTAATAGGTCAGTTTTATATTGTAATTATCACTTCGGTAGTTGTTGCAAAATATGTAAATGTTGCCATCATAAAAAAAAGAGATTAAAAATATTTGTCTTTTGAAAATTAGATTATTTTTGCACAAACAACACAACATGTACCAATTTCTTGTAAAACCAATTCTTTTTCTATTCGATCCAGAAAAAGTACATCACTTTACCTTTTCACTAATTCGAACACTTTGTAAAATTCCTTTAATGTCAAGCATTTTCAGAGGAATATATGCTGTAAATGATAAACGCTTAGAACGAACTGTTTTTGGTTTAAAATTTAAAAATCCTGTGGGTTTAGCTGCCGGATTTGACAAAGATGCCAAATTATACAATGAACTATCGAACTTCGGATTTGGTTTTGTAGAAATAGGAACCTTAACACCAAAACCACAAATTGGAAATCCTAAAAAGCGTTTATTTCGTTTAAAGCAAGACGAAGCAATTATCAATCGTATGGGATTCAATAATGGCGGCGTACATGAAGCTGTAGAACGCTTAAAAAAGAACAATGGTGTCTTAATTGGTGGAAACATCGGGAAAAACAAAGTAACGCCAAATGAAGAAGCTGTAGAAGATTACAAAATATGTTTCGAAGCATTATTTCCACATGTAGATTACTTTGTAGTAAATGTAAGTTCGCCAAACACGCCAGGCTTACGTGAATTGCAAGACAAAGAACCGTTAACTAAACTGTTAGCGACTTTACAAGTAATGAATAAGAAGAAAGATGCACCAAAGCCAATTCTACTAAAAATTGCTCCAGACTTAACAAACGAACAATTAGAAGACATCATTGAAATTGTAGCAGAAACAAAAATTGCAGGTGTCATTGCAACCAACACAACAATCTCGCGTGAAGGTTTACAATCAGAAGACAAAGGTGAAATGGGCGGATTAAGTGGTAAACCATTAACCAATCGTTCAACAGAAGTCATTCGTTTCTTAGCTGAAAAAAGTAACAAAGCATTTCCAATTATTGGAGTAGGAGGAATTCATTCTGCGGAAGATGCATTAGAAAAGTTAGAAGCTGGTGCAGATTTAGTACAACTTTACACAGGATTCATATACGAAGGTCCAAAACTAATCAAAGACATCAACAAGCGAATTCTACAAAAAATGTAGTTTTCTATTGCGCCTTTTTTAAAATACTTATAAAACTGAAAAAAGGAAGTTTGATAGTATTTGTCAGATAAAAGAATATAGACACACACTAATTAAAACGATATGAAATTAGTAAAAATAACAACTCCTATACTATTAATACTGTGTTGCCTTATTTCTGTTTCAGCCTATGCGCATGGTGTAGATGAAGAAACACAATCATTCTTAACATCAAACAAAGGCATTGCTTTTGGCCCTTTTCTATATATAGGCGCAAAACACATGATTACAGGGTACGACCATTTACTTTTTTTGGTGGGAGTTATCTTTTTCTTATATCGAACCAAAGAAATCATCACCTATGTAACCTACTTTACTATTGGACATAGCGCCACACTTTTATTTGGAGTAATGGCAGATATAAATGTAAATGCCTATTTAATCGATGCTATCATTGGTTTATCCATAGTTTATAAAGGTTTTGACAATCTCGGCGGATTAAAAAAAATATTCGGGAAACAACCCAATACCAAAATAGCCGTGCTAATTTTTGGATTATTTCATGGCTTTGGACTCGCAACGAAATTACAAGAATTTGAATTTGACCAAGAAGGACTTTTTGTAAATCTACTAGGCTTTAACTTGGGTGTAGAAATTGGTCAATTTTTAGCATTAGGACTTGTACTCTTACTAATTTCATTTTGGCGACAGTATGCTAGTTATATCAAATTCTCCAAAATTACGAACATATTGCTAATTGCAGCAGGATTTGTGTTGCTTGGTTATCAATTAACAGGATACTTTATTTCTTAATAACACTATAATTATGACAACAAATAATCAGCTTAACTTAAGTAAAGGTCAATTATTAAAATCACTACTCATTGCATTCATAATTGCTGTTATAGTACTACTAACTGCAGTATTACCTGCGGAATATGGTATAGATCCATTAGGAACAGGTAAATTGTTTGGTTTTTCTAAATTATATCAAGGAAATGAACAAATAGAAAATAATGAAACTTCTTCTAGTTTAAATTTCAAAAAAATAATAATGGAAAAATTAGGTTCTTCCATAGATGTGCCTAAACCGATTGAAGCTAACAATCCTCCTCCAGAAAATCAATATCCAGAAAGAGAAGATTCTATAGAAGTAATTGTACCAGCTGAAAAAGGAATAGAATATAAATTTAAAAGCCTAAAATACGGTAGCATCAAATACGAATGGACTACCGATAAAGGAATTGTTTATATAGATTTTCATGGAGAGGTAAAAGAAGAAAATCCACCAGAAAATGTGTTCTATGAAAGTTATACGCTTGCATACTCTAACAATATGGCAGGAACACTAACGGCTCCTTTTGAAGGAAAACATGGTTGGTATTTTAGAAATGAAACCAAAGAAGATATTGTCGTTACGATTAGACTAAGTGGACAATATGAGCTATTTAAATAATAGTACTATTAAATATCTAAAATTAGTACTTAGGTAAAGAGTTACAATAGCTTTATTTCTTAAATTTAGTTTTTAAACCATGTAACTAGTGTTTTACAAAAACATTAGCGGTGATTAATTCACTTAAATCTCAAAGATAAAATGGGAATATTTGATTTCTTTAAGAAAAAAAAGGTTGAACACAAACCACAAGAACAAAAACAGATAATTGAAGAAAATTATACGTTATCATACTTCGAACAGATAACGATAAACAATCTAGAAGAATATTATAGCTCTGAATTTAAGTTAAATAACAATACTATTCGAACAGATTTAAATTTTGAAAACAAAAAGATTGAAAATTACAGCATTGAACAAGTTGAATCATTTCTAAAGAACATTGAAAACTTCGATAAAAAGAATAAAGTCTACATTGAAAATGATTTTAAAGAAGGAATTGGAGAAACAGCTGCCTATATTAATTTTTATCTTGATGAGCTAGACGAAATCGAGTTAAATGGAATAATAGACACAGAGAACGTAAATACTTCTAAAAGCACACAGCTTCTAAATAAATTAAAACTGATTAGAGTTGGACTTTATCCTGATGGTAAATATGGAATAAATTACTTTGCGACATTTGATTATTCAATTGATATTGATGGAGAACCTTGTAATCAGCTTTTGGTTGTGAATACAGACGAAAATGGAAACTTAGACCACATAACGTGGGAAAGCTAAAAATGTTTCCAGAATAATATTCAACATAAAACTTACATCAACACTTTTTTGGTAATACTACCATTTTCTGATTGTAACTTAACAAAATACAATCCGCTATTTGCTGTTGGAAATGTAAGTGTTCTTATAGCTTCATTTGTCGGATTTGGATAACGTTTCACAAGGTTTCCAAATGCATTATATATTTCAATCTGTTGAATTGTTTTTTTACTCGAATTGTAAATTTGAATTGATTTAGTAGCAGAATTCGTGCTAATGTAAATTGGTGTTTTGGCACTTACTTCTTCTGTGCTCAATGAAACTAAAGAAATTGTCAAGGTGCCAACTTTCGCATTTGAAAAAGGAGCAACATTCTGTACACTATGAATCAATTCTTGCGGATCGCTCTCAGGATTAATAAATTCGTACGTATCTCCATCTTCAGTCCCTGCATCATACGGAAACAAATCCATTACAATAGAAGGAATCCAGTTTCCATTGGTATCAAGTAACGACAAGCTATTCACTTGAATCATCCAATCTGGACTTGGCGCTATCATAGAAGCCAAGGAAAGCAACGGAAAATCTTTATTAGCAACAATATCCACAGAAGCACTACTTGTTGGTGAAAACGCATCAAATGGCTGATTTATAAAAAGATGTGCACTACCAGCAGTAATTGCGCTCTGTACTTCTAGGTCAAATTCAGCACTCAAACCTCTTTCGGCAACATCTTCAATACCAGTTGTTGCTAGCGTACCTGGACTTACAAAAACAATCGTATTATTATGAGTTGCACCAACCAAATCAGACCAATGCGCATTTGTTGGGAAATTAGGATATGGATGTGTTGTATCGCTCCAAGTTCCTTGAAATGTAATTGTATAATTAGCATTATCGGTTTGAGCTATTACATTAATCGCAAAAAATAAAATAAAAATACCTGTGCTTAGATATGCTTTTATCGTTTTCATAAGTCTGAATACATATTGTTTTATATAATTGAGTCGTTTAAAGAACATACTTCATTACAAAAGCAATCTGTTAAAATAAAAAAACATATTTTTATAAGCTCAAAAAATTACTTCATTGAACATAGAAATACTCATAGGATTTATCACTGCAACATCACTCTTGGCAATTTCGCCAGGACCAGATAACATCTATGTGCTTATGCAAAGTATTGTAAACGGGCGCAAATACGGAATTGCTACGGTAGTAGGACTCATAACAGGTTGTATAATTCATACTACGGTCGTTGCATTTGGCGCTGCCACTATATTAAAAGAAAACAAAGATATTTTCTTTGTCATAAAACTACTTGGAGCTTTATATTTAGTGTACTTAGCGTATACGGTATTTAAAAGTTCTGGAGATATTGAATTGGGAAGTGATGCGGTTCCTAAAAAATCCGTTTTTCAACTCTTTAAACAAGGATTTATCATGAATGTGCTAAATCCGAAAGTAACCATTTTCTTCTTGTCATTCTTTCCAGGATTTCTCTTTAGTGATACCATGAGTGAAGTTGTACAATTTTACATTTTGGGAGGACTTTTTATGCTGGTTTCATTTATTATTTTTAGTTCATTTGCTTTACTTGCAGGAACAATTTCTGAAACCATCAAAAAAAATAAAAATATAGGAACATACATGAAATGGTTGCAAATTGTCGTTTTTGTGGGAATTGCAGTGTATATAATGCTTACAGACTAAAAAAGGCGAACCGAAATTCGCCCTTATAAAAATTTAATTAGTCTTTGTCACAACCTAACTTCGTTACGCAGATTAATACGCATGATAAAGTGGTAGGTTTTTGACAAAAAGGAATAATAGTAGTAAGATCACCTATGATAATAGTAGTTCCATCTTCTCCTGCTTTTATTTGATCAAGGTTCGCAATAGATTTTTTGTTCAGCTTCAAGTTTTTTAAATTCTTTTTTTTCATAATCTTTGTTTTAATGAAGTTAATATGACTTAAGTTCTAAAAAAATGAAATACTTTCACAATAGTACTACTCGTATTTTTATAAATACGACTTCATTTTTTAAAGAAGAAAAATGTGTTAAGTATTTTTTAGTTAGTTAATTATGAGTTTTTTTAAACTTTACTGGAAATGGTTTGGGGTGTTTTCGTTAGGATTTCTTCTTGCAACGATTATTGGCACGCAAACGCATGAATTAGGTCATATCGCTGTGGCGGAAAGTCTAGGGTACAAAAGCACGCTTAGTTATGGAAGCATGACCTATAATGTTGAAGGGTTTTATGTGGATGAAGATGTGATTACTTGGCGAAAAATGTTTGAAGAAAACAATGATTACAGTGAGTTTAGTGAAGCTGAAAAATCAAAACTATATACTTTACGTAAAAGGATAGAAGCAAAATTTCCTTTAAATGATAAGCATAGTTTGTATGTAACAATTGGCGGACCTGCACAAACAATTTTAACCTGCTTTATTGGACTATTTATTTTAACATATAGAAGTTCAAACCAACAAGAAAATTTCAAATTTATAGATTGGTTAGCGGTATTTATGTCGCTCTTTATCTTACGGGAAGTATTCAATACTGTGATGGCAACAGGAAGTTACCTAATCAATGGAACTACTAGCTTTAGTGGAGATGAGTTTGATATTTCAAGAATTCTAGGTTTCAACCAATGGACAATTCCGATCATGACAGCTATTCTTGGAGCAATCATAGCAAGTTTTGTCATTTTTATGATTGTTCCCAAAAAATATAGATTCACCTTTATTTTGGCTGGTTTCATGGGAAGTATTAGTGGGTTTGTTTTGTGGTTTTATTATTTAGGACCTTGGTTATTCCTCTAAGAAAAAACCTTGTTTTATTCGAAAAATGATTATTATAAAATGATACTGATTAAAAGAAGCGAATCGAAATTCGCCTCTTTAAAAACTTTTTTTTACTTATCGCAACCTAACTTCGTTACGCAGATTAGTACACATGATAAAGTAGTGAAACAAAAAGGAATAATCGTAGCAGATCCTGCTTCAACTTTTCCACCTTTCATTGAATCCAAGTTAGAAATTGATTCCTTGTTAAGCTTTAAATTTTTTAAATTTCTTTTTTTCATAATAAATTAAGGTTTAATGTTTATAATTATAGTGTTGAAGGTATTAATTAAACATGGGAAATGTAAACAAAGTAACTTATGATTCTTAAATCACGAGTGCTTTTAGAATGCTATATTTGTCTGTATATTGGTGCTTTATGTTTGTTTATGAAAGAATAATTACAGAACTAATTCCTTTCATGTTTTTTTGCAAAATTCAATAAAGAAAAATATTTCCTAAAACGTTTTCGTTGTGTATCTTTGACAATCTATGGAAAACATTAAAATAATAGAATGCCCACGTGATGCCATGCAAGGTATCAAGATGTTTATTCCAACAGAAAAAAAAGTACAATACATTCAGTCATTACTACGTGTTGGCTTTGATACGATCGATTTCGGAAGTTTTGTATCGCCAAAAGCCATTCCGCAAATGGTTGATACTGCCGAAGTATTATCAAAATTAGATTTGTCTACAACAGAAAGTAAACTGCTTGCAATAGTAGCAAACGTTCGTGGGGCAAACGACGCAAGCACGCATCCAGAAATTCAATACTTAGGCTATCCGTTTTCTATCTCAGAAAACTTTCAAATGCGTAATACACACAAAACCATTGCGCAGTCTATAGAAACATTGCAAGAAATCTTAAACATTGCCAATAAAACGAACAAAGAAGTTGTTGCATATCTCTCGATGGGATTTGGAAATCCGTACGGAGATCCTTGGAATGTAGAAATAGTAGGTGAGTGGACGGAAAAATTATCTAACATGGGCGTAAAAATTTTATCGCTTTCAGATACCATAGGTTCTTCTACACCAGAAGTGATAGAATATCTATACTCGAATCTCATTCCAAAATACCCAGAAATTGAGTTTGGTGCACATTTACACACAACGCCAAGTTCATGGCACGAAAAAATAGATGCTGCATACAAAGCAGGTTGCAGGCGTTTTGATGGTGCTATTCAAGGTTTTGGTGGGTGCCCAATGGCAAAAGATGAACTTACTGGGAACATGCCAACAGAAAAAATGGTGTCGTATTTCACAGCTGCAAAAGCAGACGCAAACATTCAAGCCATGAGTTTTGAATCTTCATACAACGAAGCTTCTAAAATCTTCAATTATTATCACTAGTAAATTATGAGCAATAAGTAGTGAGTATTGAGACGTTTCAAATGTCAATTTGAGCGCATTCAAGAACACTTTGATATCTTAGCGCATTCAATCATCACAATAAATTCATTAATTGACAAAAAACAAAACTTATTAGTTTAAGAGTTTTGACTTATAAATAAGTTGAGAGTAAGTGATTTAACCGATAAATTGCAACTCATAACGGTAACAAAGCGATTAAACTTAAAACATTAACAAATTGTTATCTAGTGTAACAAATGGCATTAATTGTGCAAAAAGTAGTATATTCGCGTGCAATTATACTTTAATTGCACCATGACAGCACACAACAACAAAATTCTAGGAGAAGGTTTAACTTATGACGATGTTCTATTAGTCCCAGCGTTTTCCGAAGTACTTCCAAGAGAAGTCAGTATTCAAACAAAATTTACAAGAAACATAACGATCAACGTTCCAATTATTTCGGCAGCGATGGATACGGTTACAGAATCTTCAATGGCAATTGCAATGGCTCGTGAAGGAGGAATCGGAGTTTTACATAAAAACATGACAATTGAGCGACAAGCACAAAAAGTTAGAAAAGTAAAACGTGCTGAGAGCGGAATGATTATCGATCCTGTTACCTTACCATTAACGGCAACTGTAGCCGATGCAAAAGCAAATATGAAAGAGCATAGCATTGGCGGAATTCCTATTGTAGACGAAAATGGAATGCTAAAAGGAATTGTAACAAACAGAGACTTGCGTTTTGAACATAACAATCAACGTCCAATAGTTGAGGTTATGACCAGTGAAAACCTAGTCACTTCTTCGGAAGGAACTTCGTTGAAAGATGCTGAGGCAATTCTACAAAAAAATAAAATTGAAAAGCTTTTAATTGTAGATGATAACTACAAATTAAAAGGACTAATTACATTTAGAGATATTACGAAAGTAACACAAAAACCAATTGCCAATAAAGATTCGTACGGACGTTTGCGTGTGGCAGCTGCTTTAGGAGTTACTGCTGATGCAGTAGATAGAGCAGCAGCTTTAGTAAATGCAGGTGTTGATGCTGTAGTAATTGACACAGCTCACGGACATACCAAAGGTGTTGTAAATGTACTAAAAGATGTAAAAGCAAAATTTCCAAACTTAGATGTAATTGTTGGAAACATTGCAACAGGCGCAGCAGCCAAGTATTTAGTAGAAGCTGGAGCAGATGCTGTAAAAGTAGGAATTGGTCCAGGATCAATCTGTACAACGAGAGTCGTAGCTGGTGTAGGATTTCCTCAATTTTCGGCAGTATTAGAAGTTTCTGCAGCTATAAAAGGTAGTGGAGTTCCTGTCATAGCAGATGGAGGAATTCGATATACAGGAGACATTCCAAAAGCAATTGCAGCAGGAGCAGACTCTGTAATGTTAGGTTCATTATTAGCAGGAACAAAAGAATCACCTGGAGAAACAATCATTTACGAAGGAAGAAAATTCAAATCGTATCGAGGAATGGGTTCTGTGGAAGCAATGAAACAAGGATCTAAAGATCGTTACTTTCAAGATGTAGAAGCAGATATCAAAAAATTAGTTCCAGAAGGAATTGTTGGGCGTGTACCATACAAAGGAAATCTAGACGAAAGCATTCACCAATTTATTGGCGGATTGCGTGCAGGAATGGGCTATTGTGGAGCAAAAGACATTGAAACACTAAAAGAAACAGGTCAATTTGTACGTATTACAGCAAGTGGAATCAATGAAAGTCACCCACATGATGTGGCAATTACAAAAGAAGCACCAAACTATTCAAGAAGATAAATAATAGTATATAAACACTGTAAAAAGGCTGTTAGACATTGAGCGAAGTCGAAATGCAACAGCCTTTTTTCTATACTAAGTATTTCTTAAACTGCTTTTTCAAAAAGCGAAGAAATTGTTATTTTCTTCATGATTAAAAAGTTTTAGTATTTAATTCTTTAAAATTGCGTACTAAACTTATTAGCAGTCCAAAATTTTGTTACACAGGAAGTGTTCCACTACAATTAACAGCGCATCCAATACCTTGGCTACTTATAGATCCGCCACCTTCACAAACTGTTGGGTGGTATGAAGGACATTCTATAGATCCCATACTTCCACCTTTAAGTTGATCACTTTTTAAATTTGAAATAAGTGTTTTTTCAAATTTGAGTGTTTTTACATTCTTTTTTTTCATAATTATATAGTTTTGATTTGAATTAAAGGTATCAAATTATGTACTTTAAAAGAAAAAAATATACTAAAGAAATGACAAAAGCTACCTCAAATTGAGAAATTTGACCTTGAGTTAATTCATAAAAAAAAGCCTTGCATCTATTTAAAATACAAGGCTTTCTAACTTAAAAAGTAAAAATTACTTCTTAGTTTCTATTTTAAGACCGAGTTTTGCTGCGGTTTTTAATGTAATATCGAATTGTGGATCAACATACGCCAATTCATTTCCGTCAAGTGTAAAAACTTGTGTATAATTTTCACTCTTAGAAACTGCTGCAACAGCATCACCTACTTTTTTATACAATGGACGCATCAATTCATCTTGACGTAACTGAACTAACTGTACAGCATTTTGTCTAAACTTCTGAATATCTGCTTCTAATTCGTAAATCTCTTGTTGTTTCTTCTTCTTGTTTTCTGGAGTCATTGTAGCAAAAGCTTTGTTTGCTTCTTCCACTTCCTTTCCGTATGCATCAAGTTTTGACTTCAAATCAGCTTGTAGCTCTTTTTCATACTTTTCCATTCCAGCCTTAACATTTGCAATTTCTGGTAATTTAGAAACAAGAATGTTAATATTTACTGTTCCAACTTTTGTTTGAGCAGTTGCTGTGTACGAACAAAATACAATAGCAATTGTGTAAAGTAAATGTTTAATTTTCATTAGATTAAATTTTTGTTTTTCAAAGTTGGCTAATGTAATGAAAACATCATACCAAAAAAACAAAGTTGTATAAAATTAACGTTTTTTTTGATAAAATTGGACTTAGAAAAGGTTTCACATTTTATAAAAACTACTCTTCAACACGCTGACCTCTATGTGGTTTCAGTTTTTCACGCATAAAAGGAACATCTTCTTCATTAATAATCATAATTGCGCTTGCATGCATTTCTGAAAACTCTATTACTTTAATTGATTCTCCATGAACATTTTCCATTTTAATAAAATCGTTCAAATGAATACAATGATGTTCTGCTGTGCGTTTTCCGGCTGGACCTCTAAAATCCCAAATCAATTTTACTTTTCCCATTCAACTAATTTTATGCAAAAATAATCATCTCACAGAAAAGAAAACACAAAAAAAGCGAATGAATTTCATTCGCTTTAATTAATATATGTTGTTACTAAAAATTACTTCGCTACAATCTTAAATGTTTTTGAAAATGAAGGAGAAGAAATTTTTACGATATAAATATTATTCTTTGGTAAATCTAAATATTTGCTGAATGCTCCGTTAATGACTACATTTTTTAAATCGACTACTTTACGACCAAGTAAATTATAAATCGCAATATTGGTAGTAGTATTGATTCCAGAAATTTCTAGTTTCCCACTATTATATCTTGTCTGTACTTTATTTTGATTACGATCGCCAACACTCAGTGTGGTACTTAAATTAGCATCAACTAAATCGATGTACAAGTCAACAGTTTGGTTATTACCACCGCCACCAAATTGGTTTTGAAATAATAAATTGATTCCTAAAATATTTTCACCTACTAAAGAGGTAAATAATACGGAAGGTATAAAACTAATTTCATACGTATTGCTGGGAGTTGCTGCATTACCGTCTGTTAAGTTCAATACTGGCTGCCAACTTAAATCACTAAAACTTCCAGGAACAGCCTGAAAACTTCCGCTGCTGGTTGTCAATCCTAAATACATATAAATAGAATTTTGATTTTCAGTATAAAAATTATTGATGATGTCTGAGTCTTCAAATCGAATTGTAATTTCATCATTAACAGTAGCTGTGATAGCCGTTTGCGTACTTCCTGCGCCATCATAACCTGTAAAACTTAGTACTTCTTGCGAAAAGCTTACAGTCGTTAGCAACATAAAAAAAAGTAAAAAGTAATTTTTCATCATAAGTTCCGGTTTTAATCAATACAAGTATACTTTAAAAAAAAGGAAAGTTCAAGCTGAAATCTCTTATTTTTTTTATAAAACTCCAATAATTGAGCCAAAAAGTGAAAAAGCATATAATAATAGACTTTGTAATTAGTTGTGTAATATTAACGAATTCTTATTTTTGTCTTTCTCAAAAATGACAGCATATAATTTATAATCATGGATGCTATGATTATAAGTCAAAAAATAAGACAGAAATAAAAATAAAATATAGATGAAAAAAAGTGTTCAATTACTTCTTATCCTTTTAGTAACTTTTACTGGTTTCGGACAATCTAAAAAAGACAAAGTGTTATTTACTATTGAAGGAGAGCCAACGTATGTTTCTGAATTTTCAAGGGTATACAAAAAGAATCTTGATATAATTGATAAGAAAGATCAAAAAGAAATAGAAGAATATTTTGATTTATTTCTTGAATATAAACTAAAGTTAAAAGAAGCGAGAAGTTTAAAGCTTAATGAAAAGGAAGCGTATAAAAAAGAATTGGCTGGGTATCGAAAGCAATTAGCTAGAAACTATTTAACCGACAACAATGCTACTGAGAAATTAGT
Organism: Kordia sp.; assembly: GCF_050633145.1. Lineage (GTDB taxonomy): Bacteria > Bacteroidota > Bacteroidia > Flavobacteriales > Flavobacteriaceae > Kordia. The sequence continues at coordinate 71,002 of NZ_JBOEFY010000003.1, forward strand.
AAAAGAAGCATATGACCGTTTGCACAAAGAAGTAAAAGCGAGCCATATCTTAATAAAAGTATCGCTTGATGCGGCACCACAAGATACGATTGTTGCGCACGAAAAAATAATGAAACTGCGTAAGTCAATTATGGATGGTGCTGATTTTGGAGAAGTAGCAATGAAAAATTCAGACGATCCATCTGCAAAAGGAAATAAAAACATTCCAGGTAATAAAGGAGATTTAGGATACTTTTCGGCATTCCGTATGGTATATCCTTTTGAATCGGCAGCATTCAATACGAAAGTAGGAGAAATTTCTATGCCAATTCGTACACAATTCGGATACCACATTATTAAAACAGTAGATATTCGTGACAATGTGGGAGAAGTAACAGTAGCACACATTTTATTATTAGATAAAAAAGAAGGAGAAAACAAAGAAGATCCTGCTCAAAAAATAAAAGACATTTATACACAAATTGAAGCTGGTGGCGATTTTGGAAAATTAGCAAAACGTTTTTCAGAAGACAGAAGTTCTGGAGTAAACAATGGAAAATTGCCAAAATTTGGACGTGGTCGTTTGCGTTCAAAAGTTTTTGAAGAAATGGCTTTCTCATTAAAAGAACCAAACGAAATTTCAAAACCATTCAAATCTGAATTCGGATGGCATATTGTTCAATTGGTTTCAAAACATGGAATGAAAAGTTATGAAGAAGAAAAGTCAAGCTTAGAACGTAAAATAAAAAATGACAAAAGAGCAAACGTAATCAATTCATCAATTCTCAAAAAAATAAAAAAACTATATAAAATTGAAGAAAGCGTTACTGCAAGAAAAGATTTTTATGATATAGCTGATGCAAATTTTTTCAGTAAAAACTGGAAAAAACCAACAGACGAAGTATTCCTTAACAAAACATTGTTTCAAGTAAAAGATACAAAAGTAACGTACAACGAATTTGCAACGTATTTACTAAAAACACGTGCACGTACAATGGTTAAAAACCCAGATGCAAAAGGTTTTATTAATCGTTATTATACGGAATTCATGAACGGAAGATTACTATCTTTTTATGAAAGTGATTTAGAAAACATCAATGAAGATTTTGCCGCAATTTATGGAGAATACCGTGATGGTTTATTACTTTTCGATTTAATGGAAACAGAAATTTGGGAAAAAGCAAAAACGGATACTATTGGTTTAGAAAAATTCTTCAATGCCAACAAAGAAAACTATAAATGGAAAGAACGCGTAGAAGCTGTTATTGCATCTTGTACACAAGAAGACGCCGCTAAAAAAACGCAACAACTTTTGAAAGAAGGAAAATCTTTAGATGAAATCAAAGAAGTAATAAACAAAGATAGTAAGGTAAATGTAATTTTTTCTCCAGGTGTATATGAAGAAGGGCACAGAAACTTACCGAAAGACTTCAAATTTGAAAAAGGAGTTTCTAAAATTTTCAATGATGGAAATACAGATTTTACCATTGTAAAGGTGAACGAAATCAATCCAGTGAGCTACAAAGAACTCTCTGAAATTAAAGGAAAAGTGATAAGTGACTACCAAGTATATCTTGAAAAAGAGTGGATAAAGACTTTAAAAGATACCTACAAAATAAAAATCAATAAGCGAACGCATCGTAGACTGAAGAAACTTGTAAAATAATCATATTGAAGAAAATAAGTGTTTTAATAGCAATCTTTTTATGTGTTTCGTGTGAATACTTTCAAACGACCAAAGTTAGCGATCCTATTGCCCGAGTTGGCGAAAGTTATTTGTACAAAAGTGATATAGAACCATTGCTGTCAGATAATATGACTGCTCAAGACAGTACAATTGTTGTCAACAATTATATTGATCGTTGGGCAATGCAAGAACTATTCATTCAACGTGCAAAAATCAATTTACCGCAAGAAAAGCAAGATGCTTATGAAGAATTGGTAGAAGAGTATCGCAACGATTTATACATTGAAGCTTATAAAGAAGCCATTGTAAAACAATCAATTGATACAACTGTAACAGGTTTTGATGAAGCAGCATATTATGCAACCAATAAAGAGAACTTTAAACTCAACGAAGAATTATTAAAACTTCGTTACATAAACATTGCCAAAGACAACTCAAATATTGAAGAAATAACTGAACGTTTTGAACGATTTGATACAGAAGACAAAACGGTATTAGACTCGTTGGCTATTCAATTTAATAACTACTCATTAAATGATTCTATTTGGGTAAAACAGACCCAGGTTTTCAATAAAATTCCTGTCATAACTAACGAAAACAAAGAGAAATACTTAAAAAAATCACAATTTTCTAAAATAGAAGATTCATTAGAAGTATATTTGGTGCGAATTGAAGATAAAATAGGTCGAAATGACATTGCCCCACTAGCGTATATTCGTCCTACTGTTCGACAAATCATTCTCAATAAGCGAAAGCTTGAATATATCAGAAAATTAGAAAAAGACATCACAAAAGATGCAATTAAGCAAAAACAGTTTGAAATCTATAAATAACATGAAGCGAAGTATATATGTACTTATGCTGCTTGTAGCATTTGGAATGCAAGCACAAGAAAAGGAAGATGCAACGATGGTTACTGAAACCATGATGGAAGCGAAAACGCAAGTAAATGACTCTACAAAATCAAATACACAGCGTGTAAAAATTGATGGTGTTTCTGCGGTAGTAGGTGATTTTGTCATCTTAGAATCTGATGTTGATAAATTCTTACTAGACTTAAAACAAAAAGGAGTTTCTTCTGCAGATTTAACAAAATGTGGTCTATTAGGAAAATTAATGGAAGACAAATTGTATGCACACCATGCAATTCAAGATAGTATTGAGGTTTCTCCTGGAGAAATTAGAGATCGTGTAAATCAATCCATAGAATACTTCAGCCAACAAACTGGCGGAATGAAAAACTTATTAAAGTTTTATGCTATGGAAGACGAAGCTGCACTTCGTAAGCGTTTAATGGAAATCACTAAAGTACAATTCTTAACGCAGCGCATGCAATCGAAAGTAGTACGTGATGTAGAAATTACACCAGAAGAAGTACGTCAGTTTTTTGAAGCAATTCCTGTAGATCAGCGCCCAGTAATTGGAGTTGAATTGGAAGTGTCTCAAATTATCATAGCTCCTAAGCCATCTAAAGAAGCAGTTGATAAAGTAATAAAAAAACTAAAAGACATCAAGTCAGAAGTAGAGGCTGGATCAAGTTTTGGAACCAAGGCCATTTTATATTCTAAAGATAGAGCTTCTGGTCGTCAAGGTGGTTTAATGCCTATCAACAAAAGAATGTCTTTAGCTAAAGAATTTAAAGATGTGGCTTTCTCATTGCAACAAGGAGAAATCTCTGATCCGTTTGAAACTGAATTTGGTTGGCATATTGTTATGATAGACAAAGTTCGTGGTCAAGAAAGAGATGTAAGGCATATTTTATTAATTCCTGAAGTATCATCAGATAAACTGGAAGAAGCACGTAAAGAAATAGATACCTTACGTACACGAATTCTTGCCAAAGAGCTAACGTTTGAAGAAGCAGCACGTTCATTCTCTGATGATAAAGAAACACGTAACAACGGTGGGAAATTAATCAACCCAGCTACATTTGACACACGTTTTGAATTAACAAAAATGGATCCTGAGCAATATTCGCAAATTGAACCATTAAAAGGAGATGAAATCTCAATTCCTTTAATTGATGAAACACGTACAGGTCAAAAAAGATTTAAACTACTAAGAGTAACCAATCGTTTCGAAGAACACGTAGCAGACTATTCTAAAGACTACATCAAAATCAAAAGTTTAGCACTCAAAGAAAAACAACTGAAAGAAGTTGGTGAGTGGATCAAAAAAAAGATAAAAGATACTTACATCAATGTAAATTCAGATGCTCGTAAATGTGAATTTCAAAATAATTGGTTAAAAAAATAATAACTCTATGTCAGACGTTGCTGCTATTGAAAACCTTGTAAAAAAGCACAAGGAACTCAAGAATGAAATCTCTAAAATAATTGTTGGTCAAGAAAAAGTAATAGATCAAATATTACTTTCTATATTTTCTGGAGGACATGCTTTATTGATTGGTGTTCCTGGATTAGCAAAAACGTTAATGGTAAACACCATTGCTACGACTTTAGGATTAGACTTTAAACGTATTCAGTTTACGCCAGATTTAATGCCAAGTGACATCTTGGGAAGTGAAATCTTAGATGAATCTCGAAACTTCAAATTCATCAAAGGACCAATCTTTGCAAACATTATTTTGGCAGATGAGATCAACCGTACACCACCAAAAACGCAAGCAGCTTTATTAGAAGCAATGCAAGAACGTGCTGTAACAGTTGCTGGTCACCACTACAAATTAGATTTACCATACTTTGTATTGGCAACACAAAACCCAATTGAGCAAGAAGGAACATATCCGTTACCAGAAGCACAATTAGACCGTTTTATGTTTGCTATTCATTTAACATATCCAACATTCGAAGAAGAAGTACAAGTAGTAAAAGCAACGACTACAGATGTAGAAGCTTCTGTAAAAGCATTATTCAACGCACAAGAAATCATTGCAATTCAAAAATTGATTCGTAAAATTCCTGTAGCAGATAATGTAGTTGAATATGCTGTACGATTGGTGTCTAAAACACGTCCAAAAGAAGCAAGTGCTATCGATATTGTAAAACAATATGTAGATTGGGGAGCAGGACCAAGAGCGTCACAAAACCTAATCTTAGCTGCAAAAGCACATGCAGCAATTAACGGAAAATTTTCTCCAGATATTGAAGATGTGCAAGCAGTAGCTATTGGAATCTTATCGCACAGAGTTATTAGAAATTACAAAGCTGAAGCTGAAGGAATCACGATTGAAAAAATCATTGAAAGTTTATTCTAAATAAAAATTTTAAAGAATATTTTTGTAGATAAATTCTTGTAAAAATATTAGTATCAAAAAAAATAATGCTTCAAATTATGAATTTCGTAATTTGAAGCTTTTTTTTTATTCAATTTTGAATTTAATTCAGTAAAATCGAATATTTGATAAAAATAATGAGCTCAAAATAATGTTATACTGTTGATTTTTAAAAATCAAGATAATTTCGTAATTTCGCTGGACTTTCAAAAACACTAAAAAACGAATATATGGCCTTTGATATTGACATGATAAAAAAGGTTTACGAAACAATAGTGGAACGTGTAGACAAAGCACGCGAAATTACTGGTAAACCATTAACTCTTTCAGAAAAAATACTATACTCACATTTATGGGATGGAACGGCAGACAAAGCGTTTGTTAGAGGAAAAGACTATGTAGATTTTGCTCCAGACCGTATTGCTTGTCAAGATGCAACTGCACAAATGGCATTATTGCAATTTATGCAAGCTGGAAAAAACAAAGTAGCAGTTCCTACAACAGTACACTGTGATCACTTAATTCAAGCAAAAGTTGGTGCAAGTAGCGATTTACAAGCTGCCATGAACAACAGTAGTGAAGTATTTAATTTCTTAGAGTCAGTATCAAACAAATATGGTATCGGATTCTGGAAACCAGGCGCAGGAATTATTCACCAAGTAGTATTAGAAAACTATGCCTTTCCAGGCGGAATGATGATCGGAACAGATTCACATACGGTAAACGCAGGTGGATTAGGAATGGTTGCCATTGGAGTTGGTGGAGCTGACGCTGTTGATGTAATGGCAGGAATGCCTTGGGAATTAAAATTTCCAAAACTAATAGGTGTAAAATTAACTGGAAAAGTATCTGGTTGGGCTGCACCAAAAGACGTAATCTTAAAAGTAGCTGGAATTGTTTCTGCAAAAGGAGGAACTGGAGCTATTGTTGAGTATTTCGGACCTGGAGCTGTATCAATGTCTTGTACAGGAAAAGGAACAATCTGTAACATGGGAGCTGAAATTGGAGCTACAACTTCAACTTTTGGATACGACGAATCTATGGAACGTTATTTACGCGCTACAGACAGAAGTGATGTTGCAGATGCAGCAAACGAAGTAAAAGATTATTTAACAGGAGATGCAGAAGTATATGCAAATCCAGAACAATATTTTGATCAAGTTATTGAAATTAACTTGTCAGAACTTGGCCCATTATTAAATGGACCATTTACGCCAGATTTATCTACGCCAGTTGGAACAGATATGACTGATAGAGCACAAGAAAAAGATTGGCCACTTCAAGTAGAATGGGGATTAATTGGTTCTTGTACAAACTCTTCTTATGAAGATTTATCAAGAGCATCTTCTGTTGCACAACAAGCACTAGACAAAGGATTAAAAATGAAATCTGAGTTAGGAATTAACCCAGGATCAGAACAAGTACGTTACACAGCTGAACGTGATGGAATCCTTGATATATTCGAAAAACTAGACGCAAAAATATTCACAAATGCTTGTGGACCTTGTATTGGACAATGGGCGCGTTACAGTGATCCTAAAAATGCTCCAAAAAACAGCATCGTTCACTCATTCAACAGAAACTTTGCAAAACGTGCGGATGGAAATCCAAATACACACGCATTCGTAGCTTCTCCTGAAATTACTGCAGCAATTGCAATTGCAGGACGTTTAGACTTCAATCCAATGAAAGATACATTGATCAACGAAAATGGAGAAGAAGTAATGTTAGACGAACCAACTGGATGGGAATTGCCTCCAAAAGGTTTTGATGTAAAAGACAATGGATACTTAGCACCAGAAGAAGATGGTTCTCATGTACAAATTAATGTAAGCCCAGATTCTGAGCGTTTAGAGTTACTAACTCCATTTACACCAATTGGTTCAGAAATCAACGGAGCAAAACTATTAATAAAAGCACATGGAAAATGTACAACTGACCATATTTCTATGGCTGGACCTTGGTTACGTTTCCGTGGACACTTAGACAATATCTCTAACAACTGTTTAATTGGAGCAGTAAATGCATACAACATGAAAACTAACTTTGTAAAAAGTCAGTTAGATGGTGAATATGATGCAGTTCCAAAAACAGCACGTGCGTACAAAGCAGCTGGAGTATATACAATTGTAGTTGGAGATCATAACTATGGCGAAGGTTCTTCACGTGAGCATGCAGCAATGGAGCCAAGACACTTAGGTGTTGCCGCTGTAATTGTAAAATCGTTTGCACGTATCCACGAAACAAACCTTAAAAAACAAGGAATGTTAGGGTTAACGTTTGCAACTGAAAGCGATTACGATTTAATTCAAGAAGATGATACATTCAACTTCTTAGACTTAAACGAATTTGCACCAGGAAAACCATTAACAATAGAAGCAGTTCATCCAGATGGAAGCAAAGATGTAATTGTAGCAAACCATACATACAACCAAAGTCAGATTGACTGGTATAATGAAGGTTCTGCCTTAAACTTAATTAAAAAAGAGAACAACGCTTAATTATAAAAAGCAGTTTTTTATCATACAAAAGCTCTAAACTTTAGTTTAGAGCTTTTTTTAAAAATAATTTTAAAGAAAAATATAGGTAGTCTATATACTAAATGACTTACAAGTAACGTTATTGTGTTATAGTATTGCTATTATTTCATTAGAAGAAGCCTTGAGTTGTATATATTCAAGGCTTTTTTATTTATACAGAGAATAAATCTTTTAAAGCGTTGTGTAAATGCTCAAGAATTAAGAAATTAGCAGCTTAAACTTGAATTCTTGAGAGTCACGTTAAAATTTTCCCTAGAAAGTCCACAAAACATTAAACAACAACTGTTGTTATGGAGTCAGCAATATCATGAAGTAGTCTGGCTCGATTCAAATGAGTATCAAACAAATCATAATAATTTTGATGCAATTTTAGCAGTAGACGCATTGACGCTTTTACAAACAGATGTTGTAAACGGTTTTCAAAAACTAGAGGAATATCAAAAAACAACCAACGATTGGATTTTTGGTTATCTATCTTATGATTTAAAAAATGACGTTGAGCACTTAATCTCGCAAAACCATGATGGTTTGGAATTTCCTGAACTATATTTCTTTCAACCTAAAAAAATATTCTTTCTAAAAGGAAATACCTTAGAAGTTCAATATTTACAAATGGTTGATGATGAATTACAAGAAGATGTTTGTGCGATTCTAACAACTAAAATAGATCAAGAAGTATTCACTCATGAAGGTTCAAACAAAGAACATCGTCCCAAAATAAAACTCCGAATTCACAAAGATGAATATCACGAAAAAGTAAACAAATTGCTTGCGCACATTCATCGAGGAGATATTTATGAAGCGAATTTTTGTCAAGAATTCTATGCAGAAAATGCAGAAATTGATCCACTTTCAACTTACACGCATTTAAATCACATCTCAAAACCACCTTTTGCAACCTATATGCGATTGGAAGATAAATACATTCTTTCGGCTTCGCCTGAGCGTTACATAAAAAAGAAAGGGACTAAAATCATTTCGCAGCCAATCAAAGGAACTGCAAAACGTTCTGAAGATGTTCTTGAAGATCAGCAATTAATAGAAAATCTTCAAAACGACGAAAAGGAACGTGCAGAAAATATCATGATTGTTGATTTGGTTCGAAACGATTTGTCAAAAACAGCCATCAAAGGAAGTGTGCAAGTAGAAGAACTGTGCAAAATTTATACGTTTGATCAAGTACATCAAATGATTTCCACAGTAGTTTCAGAAGTTGCAGAAGACCAAAATCCGATAGAAATACTAAAAACAACCTTTCCAATGGGAAGCATGACAGGTGCACCAAAAATTTCTGCCATGCAAATCATAGAAAACTTGGAAGAAACCAAACGCGGTATTTATTCTGGCGCCATAGGTTACTTTACACCACAAAGCGATTTTGATTTCAATGTTGTTATTCGTTCCATTCTCTACAATAGCACAAAAAAATACGTTTCCTATTCTGTTGGTGGCGCTATTACTGCAAAATCAATTCCTGAGAAAGAATATGAAGAATGTTTAATAAAGGCAAAAGCAATGCGTGAAGTGTTAGAGTAACTTCTTTTTTATTTTGCGATCTGTTTTTCTATACGTTCCAGTCGATCGTTGATCTCTTGAAGTTGGTTAAGAATAAGAATGTGAGTCTTTTTTGCGTCAATTCCTACTGGACTTTGATCACTATGAATCACTTTGGCAATTTCTTGATAGGTTGTAGGATCAATTTCTAACTTCATATTTTTTATTTTAATTAGTTGCGTGTTTAAGCACTTAATTTAGCACATAAAAACCGAATAGGAAATCTAGATGGTGACTGAATTTACCGAAGTGGAATTTTCGCAAGTAGATTGCTAGAACTAGGTAGTTATTTTTACGTATTATTGTGTGATGTCTTTTTATTTATAACTTCGGTTAGTAACATCAATACAAGAATTATTACAAGAGAGAAAATTGATGAAAATGAAAATGCGCCGGCGATATCTTCCTCAAATGGTTCTTTAAAAGACTCTAATAATGCAAATTCTCCAAATCCGTCAAAACCCCACAATGTCAATTCATAGATGAAGAATCCAGCAATTAAAGAGATCAGTTTATTTCGCAAACTGGTTATCCATTTTTTTAATAATAAAACGAGAGTGATCTCAATTCCGAAAACTATCAGTAAGACAATTCCAAGGAAAATGGGCGCCATTCCTATACTTCCGCCTGGCAATGTTGATTGACTAGTCCAAGCATTAAAAAAAATCATTGTCAAAATTGGGTAAATCAGACAATAAATTACCATTTCGTATTTTTTCAGATTGAATATTTCAAACATTGCATAACATACTACGTATAACTGGAATTCCTGTTATTTCTCTTAATAACTAAATCTTTTCTATTATTAAAAATTTAACTACTGATAAAACTATATAATTCTTACGAAAAATCAAAACCGTCAACTAGTTTAGCATCTACTTTATTCCATTTGCACGATTCAGAAAAGTCTTTTGAGGTTTAAATACTCAATTTCGACATTGAAATAATATGTAAAAAGAACATTTTTAGGTCGTTTTTATTGTTAATTCGGCTATTTAATTATCTTTGGGAACAGTAAGTATAATAAGGGTTGTACTCTGTTTAATCTATTCGTTTGCTAGGAAATATAGAAAAACATATTGCGGAGCATTTGCCATTTTTGAAGCACTCAAAAGTACTGATTGCTATTAGTGGAGGATTGGACAGTGTTGTATTAGCTAAACTGTTTCATTCGTTAGCATATTCGATTGGATTTGCGCACTGTAATTTTCAATTGCGTGGAGAAGAAAGTGATGAAGATGAAACTTTTGTAAACAACTTGGCAACCAAATTGAATGTAGAAGTATTTACAAAGAAATTTGACACAGAAAAATACGCAAACAAACAGAAACTATCCATTCAAATGGCAGCAAGAGACTTGCGTTACGAATGGTTTCAGGAAATTGCAACTACATTTCAATACGATTATATCTTAACAGCGCACCACAAAGATGATGCGTTGGAAACGTTCTTAATCAATCTATCACGTGGAACAGGAATTGAAGGTTTGACTGGAATTCCTGAACGAAACGGAATTATTGTTCGCCCATTATTACCTTTTACTAGAGATGAAATTTACGCTTTCGCGGGAACAAACAAACTGCAATGGCGAGAAGATAGTAGCAATGCTTCTACAAAGTACGTTCGCAATAAAATAAGACATGATATTGCACCGTTGTTAAAAGAATTGCATCCAACGTTTATGGACAATTTTGAACGCACGCAAGTCCATTTACGCGAAAGCAAAGACATTATTCATCAAAGCATTCAAAAACTTCGTGAAGAACTTGTAGAAACTGTTGCAAACAATCAATACAGAATTGAAATTGCAGCATTACAAAAACTAGCAAATCCGAAAGCGTATGCATACGAATTGCTCAAAGAATTTGGATTCAATGCTTGGAATGATATTTCAGACTTACTAACAGGACAAACGGGAAAACAATTGTTTTCAACAAATTACCGATTGATTAAAGACAGAGCGCATTTGTTAATTCAAAAGCGTACAAAAAAAGAAACTGCTTCCGAAGTAATTATAATTAACGATTCGGAATTGACAATAAAAACACCCATTCGATTGCAAATCGAAGAAGTAACAAGCGTAACTGATACAGGAAAAAACATCTTATATGTTGAAAAAGAGATGTTAAAGTTTCCTTTAACTGTAAGAAAATGGCAAAATGGAGACTATTTTTATCCATTTGGTATGAAAGGAAAGAAGAAGTTAAGCAAATACTTCAAAGATGAAAAGTACTCGTTGATTGATAAAGAAAATCAATGGTTGCTTTGCAACGAAAACGATATTGTATGGATTATCGGAAAACGTTCTGACAATCGATACAAATTAACTAAACCAACTAAAACTATTATTAAGCTAACAATTGCAATGAAATGAGTCATGAAAATAGGTTATAACTAACTAATACTAGATTGACAAATTTCATCTGACAATTGAAAAACAAGAATTATTACCAGATGAAAAAATTAATTACGCTCTTACTTTTATGTGTGTCCAGTTTTGCGGTACATGCACAAATAAACGATCCGGTTCAGTGGACTTCTGAGATTGAAAAAATTTCAGACACAGAATTTAATCTTATTTACAAAGCAGAAATTCAGACAAAATGGCGATTGTACTCTCAGTATTTAGGGGAAGGTAGCGGATATCCAACGGCATTTACATACGATTCTGTTCAACAAGCCAATAGCTTTAAATTGGTAGGAAAGAGTAAAGAAAGCAAAGGAATAACCAAATTTGATAAGGTTTTTCAAGCGGAACTTACTTATTTTATTGGAACAGCAACATTTACTCAAAAAGTAAAAATTACAGATCCAAATCTGACTTCTATTACTTCTGATGTACGATACCAAAGCTGTGATGATGAAAAGTGTGTGCTTGGAGATGAAATATTTACATTCAAAATTCCAGGCAGAAAAGCAACAACAGAAACTCCAGGCGATAAACAAGAAGCTGATGCAACGACTACAACTGGAAGTGCTTATCAAAACGAGCAGCCAAAGGTATTTGATCCTGTACAGTGGTCTAGTGTAATATATAAATTGCCAAATGATGAATATGAGCTTGTCATGAAAGCTACGGTTGAAGACAAATGGCACTTATATTCACAAAAAAGTTATGGAGATGATGGACCATTTCCAACCGAATTCACTTTTTTGGAAGAAGGAAAAAAATACTCAACTGTTGGAAAAGTAGAAGAATCAGAAACGAAAGAAGTATTTGATAAAGTATTCAATAAAAAAATATCTTTTTACGAAGGTAAAGCTACGTTTACACAAAAAATAAAAGTAACAGATACTGTTTTAAAAAATCTAAAAGCAGAAGTACTCTTTATGGTGTGTGACGATGAAAAATGTCTACCACCAACAGTAAAAGAGATAAGTTTTGACCTAACAAAAGCAAAAAAAGATAAACTGAATAGAAGTTTATGGTCAACATTTTTTATAGCATTTATATTAGGATTTGGAGTACTATTGACGCCATGTGTATTTCCAATGATTCCAATGACGGTAAGTTTCTTTACCAAACAAAGTAAAAACAGAGCAGCAGGAATCAAAAATGCATTACTGTACGGTTTATTCATCATTGTAATTTACACAGGATTAGGAACAGCAATGTCTGCATTATTTGGATCAAACTTTATGTATGATTTATCTACAGGAGTTACCTTTAACCTAATCATGTTTTTCGTATTGCTCATTTTTGCCTTTTCATTCATGGGAGCATTCGAAATTATGCTACCAAATTCATGGATGAACAAAGTAGATCAGCAATCGAATCGTGGAGGAATCATAGGAATCTTCTTCATGGCATTAGCATTGGCAGTAGTATCATTTTCATGTACATTTCCAATTGCAGGAACAGCATTGTTAGAAGCCGCAACAATTGGTGGAATAACACCTATTATAAGTATGCTTGGATTCTCAACAGCCATTGCAATTCCGTTTGCACTATTTGCTGTATTCCCAGGTTGGTTAAATTCGTTACCAAAATCTGGAGGTTGGTTAAACACGGTAAAAGTTGTTTTAGGATTCTTAGAATTGGCATTTGCATTCAAGTTCTTATCAATGGTAGATATTGTATTAGGTACACATTTCCTTGATAGAGAAGTATTCTTAGCAATTTGGATTGCTATCTTTGGAACACTAGCAATGTATTTATTTGGAAAAATTCAATTGCCGCATGATAGCCCATTGCAAAAAATATCAGTAGGAAGAGCTTCGTTAGGAATGCTTGTATTAGCATTTACATTATATATGTTACCAGGTTTATGGGGAGCGCCATTAAAAATAATCAGTGGTTTTCCACCGCCAATGATCGGATATAGTGAATCACCGTACGGAGTTGGTTACAAAAAGCAAGTACAAGCAAGTGTAAATTATTCGGATGCAAAACACCAAGAGCAACCAAAAATTGAACATGAAGTATCACATGAAGGACCACACGGAATTATTGCATTCTTAGATTATGAAAAAGGACTAGAATATGCTAAGAAAGTTAATAAGCCTGTTATGATTGACTTTACGGGAATAACCTGTGTCAATTGTCGTAAAATGGAAGAACAAGTGTGGACAGAAGGAAACATTCTTAGCATGATAAAAAATGATGTAGTTTTAATTTCTTTATATGCAGATGATAGAACTGAGCTCCCTAAAGAAGAACAGTATGAATCAAAAGCGACTGGAAACAGAATTAGAACCATAGGAGATAAGTGGAAGGAATTTCAACAAGTACGCTATAACACAAATGCTCAACCATTATATATCGTTCAAGATGTCAATGGAAAGGATTTAACAGAACCTGTAGCATATACGCCAGATCCTGTAGCATATGAAAAATGGTTAAAAGACGGAATTGACAAGTTCGACAAAAATAAATAAATCAATCCCAAAGATGATATGAAGAAAATCCTGAAGAGTATATTAGTTTTAGTGAGTGTAGCTGCTTTTACATCGTGTGGAAGTGTCAAACAAGTAACGCTAGAAGAATATATGAAAGCAGGATTTTCTCATGAAGGACCACATGGTATCATTGCATTTTTAGACTATGAAAAAGGATTGGAATATGCTAAACAAGTCAACAAACCTGTTATGCTTGATTTTACAGGACTAACCTGTGTTAATTGCCGTAAAATGGAAGAACAAGTGTGGACAGAAGGTAATATTCTCAACATGATAAAAAATGACGTGGTATTAATTTCTTTGTATGTTGACAACAGAAGAAATCTTCCAGCAGAAGAACAATATGTATCAACAGCAACAGGAGAAAATATTCGTACAATAGGAGATAAGTGGATAGAATTTCAACAAGTACGCTACAATGCAAACTCACAACCGTTATATGCAATACTAGATATAAATGGAAAAGATTTAACCATACCTATTAGATACACGCCAAACCCTGTGGAATATGAAAAATGGCTACAAAGTGGTATTGATGCATTCAAAAAAGAAAATAATTAACTCGAAAATTATATGAATAAAATCACGAAAAGTATATTGATATTAGTTGCCTTTGCAGCTTTTACAGCTTGTGAAAGTGAAAAAAAGGAAGTAGTAAAAACATATACAGAAGCGGAAGTTACTGAGCAATCGAAACGTTTAAATAATTGGTTTCAAGAACAATTTAAGCAAGACTTAAAAGATTCTCCAGAAATGCAAACACGTATTGGAGACAAAACTGATTATGGCAAATGGGACGATATTTCACCTGAAGCAGAAGAAAAACGATTGCAAGTAGCCAAAGATCGTGTAAAATGGCTGAATGAGAATATTGATGTTGCCGCTTTAGACGAATCTACAGCATTGAGTTTTAAGTTGTACAAGCAACAAATGGACAATCAAATAAACGATCATACCTACAGATTGTACAACTATCCATTGAATCAAATGCATGGAATGCAAGCAGAGATTCCTGCATTCTTAATCAATATGCATCAAATCAAAGACAAAGGAGATGCCAAAGCATATATTTCACGTTTAGTAGCTATGAATCATCTTTTTACGCAACTAGAAGGAAGCTTAAAAGATCGTGAAAAAGCAGGTATCATGCCACCAAAATTTGTGTTTGACCATGTAATTAGTGATTGTGAAAACATCATCAAGGGAAAACCGTTTGACAACAGTAATAAAAACAGTACACTTTGGAATGATTTCACCTCAAAAATAGCTGGTTTAGCATTAGAAGATGAAGATCGTAAAAAGCTAGAAACATTGGCTAAAGACGCAATGTTAAACTCAGTACGTCCTGCGTACGGTTCTTTAATTCTATTATTAGAAGAGCAGCGAAAACGTGCTACCGATGAAGATGGAGTTTGGAAGTTCCCTAATGGAGAAGACTTTTACAATATTGCATTAAAAAGAACGACGACAACTAACATGACCGCAGATGAAATTCACGAACTAGGATTGCAAGAAGTAGATCGTATTCATAGTGAAATGAAAAAAATCAAGAATCAGGTTGGTTTCAAAGGAAACTTAGATGAATTCTTTGTCTTCATGAAAAATGACAAACAGTTCTACTATCCAGCAACGACAGAAGGTCGTAAGGCGTATATGGACAAAGCTACGGACATGATAAACACAATGAAATCACGTTTAAATCAACTATTCATTACAAAACCAAAAGCAGACATTCAGGTAAAAGCAGTAGAGGCATTCCGTGAAAAATCGGCAGGAAAAGCATTCTATCAGCAACCAGCATTAGACGGTTCACGACCAGGAACGTACTATGCCAATATGTATACAATGGAAGCTATGCCAAGTTATCAAATGGAAGCATTGGCGTATCACGAAGGAATTCCAGGACATCACATGCAAATTGCCATTGCACAAGAACTAGAAAATGTACCAATGTTTCGAAAATTTGGTCGTTACACAGCCTATGTAGAAGGTTGGGGATTATATTCAGAGTTCATTCCAAAAGAAATGGGCTTCTATAGCGATCCGTATTCAGACTTTGGACGTTTGGCAATGGAATTATGGCGCGCATGTAGATTGGTTGTTGACACAGGAATTCACGCACGTAAATGGACACGTCAAGAAGGAATCAACTACTATACTTCAAACACGCCAAATGCGGAATCTGATGCTGTTAAAATGGTAGAGCGACACATTGTAATGCCTAGCCAAGCAACTGCATACAAAGTTGGAATGAACAAAATCATTGACCTCAGAAAAAACGCGAAAGAAAAGTTAGCAGAGAAGTTCGATATTCGCGAATTTCACGAAGTTGTACTTAGTAATGGAGCTGTACCATTAAATGTATTAAGCGATTTAGTAGACAATTGGATTGCAAGTAAAAAATAAATTCAATCTCATATAAAACATAAAAAACGAGTGCTGTAATGGTGCTCGTTTTTTTAGTGATACTCAATTTTAAATTAAAAACTTCCCAACACCCAACACCCAACATCTAATGTCTTTCCTCCACACTTTCGTGGGATTGTACACGTTTCAAATAAAAGTCAGTAATCAGAAATCAAAATAGCTAAAAGAAAAGCCATTCTCTTTGTTTTCGTAGGGTTTGAAGCAACTCAGTATTATTAAATGAAAGCAACTTGTATTTGAAAAGTTAAAAGAAAGAGAGTTAGATATAAAAAATTGCATCCTCATGACGGAATACATAGTTGTCAAGTACTTGCATTTTTCACTAATATGACTATATGTATAAGTCAAGACATAAAAAAAGCGGATACAAGTGTATCCGCTTTTAAATTTTATATAGAAATCAAGAATTACTTGATAATTAATTTCTTAGTTGTAGAAGCATCATTAGAAGATAACTTCATTAAATAAATTCCTGTAGTCAATTTTAAACTTAAATCAACATTACTAGTTACTCCATTCATCTCCTTAGAAGAAATTGTACGTCCGCTAAGATCAGTAATAGTAACATTCTGTAATGCTATACCTGAGTTACGGATTGTAATATTTCCATTAGATGGATTTGGATACACAGCAAATGAATTACTTAAAAACTCATCGTTAGATAAAGTCATTAAATTTAATTCATTAGGCATATTTGCAACAGCAGTAGTATGAGATGCGTCCAATATCTGTACTTGAAGGTAATTACTTGTATTTTGAAATGCAGCTTTTGCAGCGTTTATAGCTTCTGCTGTAGTAGCAAATCCAGAAAAATCATAAGTACCATTGTATATAACATTATCATACTCATTGTCATCACCAGTATTTTCACCTAATGCTAAACCACCTGTAGGACTAGTCAAAGTAGATGGTAATGAAGTCTCATTACTATCAGCAGGATCTCCAGCAAAAAGTGTAGATGCAGAACTTAGTATGTATAAAAAAGTTGGATTATTTCCAGCATTAGTACCTCCAGCAGGATTAGTAGAATCTTGGAACGCTACAATTTGATCTCCTCCAGTCGATAATAAAAAGTTTCCTGTTATTCTAGCATCGGTGTACGTTGCAAAATCAGCACCTCCGCCAGCATATTTTACAATATCTCCAGCATCTAAACCTCCAGCAGGAGCAGTGTATTTTCTAGCACCTTCTGTACAAGCAGGAGCTCTAAAATGATCTGTTGTGCTACTTACACCACAATCTGTAAAGAAAATTCCAGTTCCAGCTGCAATATCTACAAAAGTTACAAACGCAAAACTATCTGGATCATCTCCTTGCAATTGTATAACAACAATATCTCCAGCAGCAAGTGTTGTCTGTGCAAATGCACTAGTAGTTAATAAAAAGATTGGTAATGCAACCAATATAGAAAGTAATTTTGTTTTCATAATGTCAATGTTTAGAATTAGAGTTTTAGCAAAAGTACTAAAATTTAGTTAAGTGTTATTAGTACTAAGGGATTATAATAGTAAATTTAAGTAAAATACTTCTAAAGAAAATAGTTACATTTTACATTAGAAGTATTTATGTTTATGTTAGAATTTTTTTAACTTCTAGATGGGAAAGTACCTTGCATTGCAATAATATAATTAATTCCTAAAAATGGATTTCTTATATTAAATGCTTGGTTGTTTCCAGTTGCTCCAGTATTTCCAGTAATACCAACTGTACTTCCTTTCATTACTACATTAGGAGTTTCAGTGTTATATATTTTAACATCACCTGCACTGGCAGTAGCTAAAGCTAAACTTGCTCCAGAAGGATCATCAGTAGTACCATCATCTTCACTAGCCATCATAGAACCTTTCATAGTTCCTGCATTGTGAAAGTGATTAGGTAATTCTAGAAGAGTAAGTGTTTTAGTTTCAATACCACCTCTTTGACCTAGTTTAATGTCAGAAAGTCCTGGTCCACGACCAGCATGAATAGGAGATCTACTTCTTAAATCTGGCAAAGCAAATGAAGTTCTTCCGTCTCCACCATAGGTAGTACCTAAAAGCGAGAACAAGGCTTGATTTGCATTTATTGGCAATAATTGCCCGTCGCATAATGCCCAACCTCTTGGAGCAAAATTACCGCCGAACATTACTATTTGCGCTAAAAATGGATTCATAATATATTTTTTTAATGTTAATTAATTCGATTTTTTTAAAAACTAAAATATATTAGCTTCTTGATGGATATGTTCCAAATAGCGCTATAATATAATTAATACCTTCAAAAGGATTTCTTATGTAAAAAGATTGGTTTCCTCCTGTAGCTAGTGTATTTCCAGTAACACTAACAGTATCCGCTTTCATTGCTACATTAGGAGTTTCAGTATTATATATTTTAACATCACCAGCACTGGCAGTAGCTAAAGCTAAACCTGCTGCAGAAGGATCGTCAGTAGTACCATCATCCTCACTAGCTGTAAGACTACCTTTTAATGTAGCACCACTGTGTGAGTGATTTGGCATTTCTAATACATTTAATGTATGGTACTCAGCACCACCTCTTTGTCCTAACTTAATAGTAGAAAGTCCTGGTCCTGTTCCTGGATGAATAGCACTTCTACCACGTAAATCAGGTAAGGCAAATGTAGTTCTACCATCTCCACCGTATGTAGTTCCTAAAATAGAAAACAACGCCGAGTTTGACGAGATAGCTAATAATTGTCCGTTGCAAAAAGCCCAACTTCTTGGAGCAAAGTTTCCTCCGAACATAACAATTTCTCCGATAAATGGATCCATAATAATATAGTTTATAAGGTTAAAAGAATAAAGATAGTATTTTTATTGTTAAATACTAATATTCAAAAATATAGGCAATTTGTTAAACATTTAATGGTCAAACCACTTAAAATTAAAAACAGGTAGAAGTACGTAATTATGGATATAAAATAATTTTTTAAGTAAGAATTGTAGAAAATAGAATCATATATTTTACTATTTTTAAGCCATACTAACTACAAAATTTAAATAATTATGAATTCAAATTTCGGAGAACAAAAAAAAGGAATCGTTTACCCACCTAATGCAATTCCTTTAGCAACAGCTGCAGATTGGACAAAGGAATGGCGTAACAGAACAACACTTCAAGATATTAATGGTTTCTGGATACCCATGATAGATGTTAATGAAGCTCGTGAAGAATTGGGCGTAGAAAACATGAGAGGCTATCTAGGTATTGATGGAGATGGCGAACACCACTTGCTTCTTGTGGGAGTAAACGCAAAAGGAAATGATATGATTGATGAAGCAGCAGGTCAGTTTGTATATGATTACACGTTACCTTGCCCACAACAATGCGGTAATGGAAATGTACTAAATGGAGGGAAATAGTACATGTCGTTATTAGAAATCTTTTCACATAGTTCTACTGTTTTACTAATTGTCAATAGTATTCTATATTCAAAATATCTTAAAGCCAAAGATGCAGCATATAAATACTTTGCTGTATACTTAATCTTAATGGCAATAAATCAAACATTAGTAACTATTTATTTTGAATTAGAAATTGATAATACATTTCTTGCAAATACATATATGATTCTTCAATTTATAATGTTGAGTTTGTTTTATTTTGAAATTTTTAAACAGCAGGAACGAAGAAAAGGTATCCTAATAGCACTATTTACATTATTAATAATATTAGGAGTCCAATACATACGGACTCCTGATTTATTTTTAAATTACAATACCTTCGGAATCTTAGCAACATCTTCAGTACTTATATTTTATTCAATTGTGTATTTCTTTTATCATATTGGAGATAAGGAACTTAAGTTGTATTTAGTGAATAGTGGAATATTGATTTATCTCTTAGGAACTATATTATTATTTTCAATTGCTAAAGTTGGATTAAAACTAGCTAGAGAGATAGAAGTAGCACTTTGGATATTAAATGCTTTTATATATCTTGTATTCCAAGTGATCATTACTACGCAATGGTTTGTTGATCGAAAAAGAAAGAAAAATATAAAAAATTAGTTGTAATGGATTCACTTTTTATTGAAGATATTGGAGTCATTACAGTCGTAATTTTTGGTGTCGTTCTCTTGTTAGTAATGGGATTAACATTGATCTTGTTTTTCTATTTATCTCGAAAAAAAATCATTCAAAAAGAACTCGAAAAGAAAACACTAGAGCTTAATCACCAAAAAGAAATGCTCAAAGCCACGATTGTAGCGCAAGAAGCCGAACGCAATCGTATTGCTCAAGATTTACATGATGCTATTAGCGCCAAGCTAAATGTAGTTTCGCTAAGCGCGAATTTTCTATTAGAAGAAGAAAATGTCTCAGCACAAGAAACAGACGAAATCATCAATCACATGTTGAAAGTGACCAATAAAACGATTGAAAGTTCTCGGAAAATAGCACACAATTTATTACCGCCAATTCTAGAAAAATTTGGATTGGGAGCAGCTTTAGAGGAATTATGCGATGAATTTAGTAATAGTAAAAAAGTCCGTGTCTCCTCAAAAATTGAATATAAAACAGGAAGACTTTCAAAAGATAATGAATTGCATGTATTCAGAATTGTACAGGAACTCATGAACAATTCCATGCGTCATGGAAAAGCAAAAGAAATTGAATTAAATTTTAATCCTAAAGAAGAAGCTCTATTTTTATACTATAAAGATGATGGATTAGGTTTTGACACGGAAAAAATTGGCATTCAAAAAGGATTAGGGTTGCGAAATATAGAAAGTAGAGTATCTTTACTACAAGGGAAAATAGGCTATCATAGCGAAAAACAAAAAGGAGTAGTAGTACAAATTACCATATAAAATACAACATCATGGATACACCAATTATAAAAATAGCCATCGCAGACGATGAAGCATTGTTTAGAGCAGGAATGTCATTCATACTAACGCGCATAAAAAACTTTGAAATTATATTTGAAGCCGAAAATGGTGCCGACTTAATTGAAAAGCTAAAAGTAGCAGCAGAAAAGCCAGATGTAATATTGATGGATTTAAAAATGCCGCATCTTAATGGTGTTGAAAGCACAAAAATTCTACAAAAAGAATATCCAGAAATCAAAGTCATTGCAGTAACGAGTTACGATGGCAAATCATTCATTACAAACATGATTGATGTTGGAGCTTCTTCTTATTTACTCAAAAACACATCACCAAAAGTTGTAGTGCATACTATAAATGAAGTGTATGACAAAGGTTTTTACTATGATGAACGCGTGCTGAAAATCATTCACGAAAATCTATTATCTGCCAAAAGCAAACGTATTAAAAGCGATTTAGATAACAATCTACTCACAAAACGCGAAAAAGAAATTTTAGAACTCATCTGCAATCAATATACGACTAATGAAATAGCAGACAAACTCTTTATAAGTCCACGTACGGTGGAAGGACATAGAAATAACCTATTACTCAAAACAGAATCTAAAAACGTGGCAGGTTTAGTTATTTACGGAATCCAAAAAAAGTTGATAGAGTTATCACCTGATTTTTAAGCCTTCTTAATTGACAATTTTATGACGTATTCGTTACGATGAATTATACACTCTATAATTTTATGGAAACATGTCATTACAAATCATAAAAACTGAGCTTAGAAATTAAATTCTAGGCTTTTTAATTATCCAGAATATTATCTTTACTTTTGAAGCCTAAATCAACTATTCGTGACAAACTCACGAGGCGTTTTTAGGAAATAAATAAAAACATTTCGACACTAGCGTTGGAATATTCAAATCTTGATTATCGAGTCATAATATATGAAAAACAATATATTCATTGCCATAGAAGGTATTGATGGAAGCGGAAAAAGTACACAAGCTAAAAATATTGCCAAACGGTTAGAAGCTAACGGACACAAAGTCTATCTCACATTTGAACCAACAGACATGCGTATTGGTAAAATGATACGTTCAATTCTTGGAGGAAAAGAAAAAGCAGATGAAAAAGTAATCGCAGCTTTATTTGTTGCTGATAGATTGGATCATTTACTGCATGAAACCGAAGGAATTCTCAAAAAACTAGAAGAAGGTTATACTGTTATCACCGACCGTTACTACTTTTCTTCTTATGCATATCACGGAGCACACATGGATATGGATTGGGTCATTCAATCTAACAAAATGGCAGCAGAAATTTTAAAACCTACAGTAAACATATTTGTAGATGTTTCTCCTGAAGTTGCTATGAAACGAATCAATGCCAATCGTGAAACAATAGAAATCTATGAAACGCTAGACAATCTCAAAGCTGTGCAATCTCAATACACACGTGCGTTTGAAAAACTCAAAAAAGAAGAACATATTGTTTCAGTAAATGGAGATGAAACTCCCGAAAAAGTTACAGAAGCACTTTGGGAAGTCATTCAAAACGAAATAAAAAATTCTTAAAAAACACTTACAATACAATCATAATAAAATCTCTTCAATCGAAGGGATTTTTTTATGCTAAATAATTAGTTGGTAGTGTGTAAGTTTTTGATTTTGTAGTGGTTGAAAAGTAAAAACCGTGTTTTTCCTATAAATAAAAGTTTTTTCTCCTTAATATAAAAAGTGTTTTTCCTGTGTCAAATTAGCGAATTAACTCTACTAAATCGTCATTACTATGAATAGATTTGTTTCGTAATCAATTAGGGGAACATGATTAATAAATTCGTAGATAAACTAAACGCAGACGGACTCGTTACTTACATCAATACGTTGCAAGGAATTACGGTAAAGTTAGGAGCGCAAAATGTTGGCGACATTCAATCTGACGAAAATAATATTGAAAGCGACAATCTATTAATAACGATTGTACGCATTGAAGAAGAAAGTACATTAAAAAACTTTCCAAACCAAAGATTGGTGGAAAACGGAGGAGCGTTTAAACTAGACAAACGCTTTCCAAAAATTCATCTCAACTATTACTTACTGTTTTCTTGCACATTACAATATGACAAAGCTGTGGCGGTCATATACAAAGCCATCAAATTCTTTCAACACCAAAAGAAATTTGCCTTTACGGCAGATGAAGACGATATAGAACTCAATATGGAACTATGTTCACCAAGTTTTGAGCAACTCAATAATATTTGGGGAATGTTAGGAGGAAAACAAATACCTAGTGTACTCTACAAAGCAAGAGTATCTGCACTCGAAAGAGACATTGAAAAACTAAGCGCAGTAATCACAACGATTGGAGGAGAATTAAAGCACAATGAGTAGATTCAGTTACATATACGCACCATTAACCACGGTGAAATTAAACCATGAAAACGAGTTGGAGGCACAGAACCATGTAAAAATCTACCCGAGTAAAGCTTCTGAACTGCTCATTCAAAAATACAAACTTGTGGTAAAAAAGATTCCTGATGGTTTTGTGCTTCTTTATAAAAGACAAGAAGAATATGAGGCGCAAACGGTAGAAGAAACTTTTATGATTGGTGAAGATGAAGTTACTGATGACCGAATTGTAGGCTATACATCAACGATGCCAAATCCTACCTATTCAAATTGGTTGCCCGAAGTAATTGATTTTGATTTGGAATTCTACGCTATTGCGAATCAAAACTATAAAAACGATACCGACTGGAACAATCTGGCATTAAACGATTTTGTTGTATACAGTGCTACAGATTTAGAAGGAACAATCACAGAAGACAGTACCGTAAATGAACGAATACAACCAGATGCAATACTGCAACTCAACATAAAAGAAATAAACATAACAACACCAGTTTCAATAACATTTGAAATAGATCTTAACGCATAATTAATGGCGACGAATACAAACTGTATGACAAAACTTAACATACAGGAATAAGGAAAAAATAAGAAGATAAAATAAATACTAACAAAACTTTAAATCATAAATATTATGCCTAGTACATTAAAAACACCAGGAGTTTACGTAGAGGAAATTGTGAAATTTCCACCTTCCGTAGCACAAGTTGAAACGGCGATACCTGCATTTATTGGGTATACTGAAAAAGCAACAAATAAGCTTGCGGGTGATCTAAACAACATTCCTACACGAATTACATCACTGTTAGAATACGAACGTTTTTTCGGTGGAGCAAAAGCAGAAACAACAATCAGTGTAACGGTAACGGAAGATGCAGACGGCAATAAATCTATTGCAGTAACGCAGCCTGCGTCAAAACAACCTTTTATAATGTACTATTCAATGCAATTATACTTTGCAAATGGAGGTGGACCGTGTTACATTGTTTCAGTAGGACGTTATGGAAGTGATTTGGCAGATGCCGAAACAGCCGTAACTACCATTGCAGATGCAGTAGCATTAAAAGCAGGATTAGATGAAGTAGCAAAAGTTGATGAACCAACATTACTCGTATTTCCAGATGCTACAAGAGCAGATGGTATCGATGCGCCAACGTTTTACGGACTCTACAATGATGCATTAACTCAATGTAACAAACTACAAGACAGATTTACAATCATTGATACATTAAGTTATGATGGTTCTACTTCTGTAGATCCAAACATAGCAGCATTGCGAAATGGAATAAACTTAGGAAAAGATTTTGTTAAGTACGGAGCTTCATATTATCCACACTTAGAAACAATTTTAAACTATACAATTAGTGAAACAGGAATTTCAGTAGTTCATTCTGGTGGAACTTCTCCTGCGCCAATTGCACTAGCAAAAGCAAATACTGCTAAAGATGCATTAGAAGGATATACTACAGATGGTGTATTAGCTGACTTAGAAACGACTATGGAAGCAGCAATCACAGCAATTGGAGGTGCTTCAGACGATGCAGGAGCACTCGCATTGGTACCTGATGCAATCAATTCGATTGATGCTATTGTTGCACATTTAGGAGATGTAATTACTGAATCAGAAAGTTTAGTAGATGCAGGAAGAGATGCCGCAGATGCAACTACAGATGCAACATTAAAAGGAAATGTAACTACAGCTGTTAATGCATTAGATACGGTGATCACATCACATGTACGTAGTGGAATTGTAGGTTTAGAAACAAACAAAGACAGTTTTAACGCTGCCGCAGATAAAGCAGAAGCAGATGCTGCAGGTGTAAGCGCAAATGCAAATGTAGATGCGCTTGACATTGCAACAGAAATCGATGCAAAAATTGGAGCAATCATCACAGCAATTGATGCTATTGTTACCGCAGGCGGAAGCGCAGGAATCTTAAATGGAAAAACGTTAGAAGAGGTAGAAACACTTGACAACTCTACATATAACAAAATCAAAACAGAAATTAACAACTTACCAATGGAATTGCCGCCAAGTGCAGCAGTTGCAGGAGTATATGCAAGAGTAGATAGCACAAGAGGAGTTTGGAAAGCGCCAGCAAATGTTGGACTAAGCTATGTGGTAAAACCAACAGTTCGTATTACAAACGATATTCAAGATGGTTTAAATGTAGACACAGTAGCAGGAAAATCAGTCAATGCTATTCGTTCTTTCACAGGAAAAGGAATTTTAGTTTGGGGAGCAAGAACAATGGCAGGAAACGATAACGAATGGCGTTATGTTTCAGTAAGACGCTTCTTCAACATGGTAGAAGAATCTGTGAAAAAAGCGAGCGATCAATTTGTATTTGAATCGAATGATGCCAACACTTGGGTTCGTATCCGATCAATGATAGAAAATTTCTTAACCAATCAATGGAAAGCAGGAGCATTAGCAGGAGCTACTACAGACGATGCATACTATGTAAAAGTTGGACTCAATCAAACCATGACTGCAGACGATATTTTAAATGGTATCATGAATGTAGAAATTGGAATGGCAGTAGTACGACCAGCAGAATTCATCGTATTGAAGTTCTCTCACAAAATGCAAGAATCATAATTGATCATAAAAAGAAAAATTAAATCATTAAAAACATAAAACTATGTCATATCCATTACCAAAGTTTCACTTCCAAGTAGAATGGGGAGGAACTAAAATCGGTTTTCAAGAAGTAACAGGACTCGATATTGAACATGAAATGTTAGAATACCGAGAAGGATCAAGTCCAGAATATAGCAAACTTAACATGCCAGGAATGGTAAAATACACAGACATTGTACTCAAAAGAGGTGTATTTAAAGGCGATAACGAATTTTATGAGTGGATGAAAACAAATCAACTCAACAAAGCAGAACGTCGCGATATTACCATCAGTTTATTAGATGAAGAACACGCGCCTGTAGTCGTTTGGAAAGTATTAAATGCTTGGGCGAAAAAAATTCAATCTACTGACCTAAAAGGAGAATCGAACGAAGTCGCAATAGAAACATTGACTTTAGCACATGAACGTATAGAAATTAGCAACGAAGGATAATCCAAACTATGGCACTTTTTGACAGTTTTAAATATCCAGTTTCTGGTTTTCACTTTGTAGTGTATTTCAATGGACTTTTACCTAATCCTATTGACATAAGTTTTCAGTCAGTATCAGGTTTAAGTGTTACTGTTGAAACAGAAAGTTATGCAGAAGGTGGAGAAAATAGATTTGTTCATGAAATACCAAAAGGATTAAAATTCAGCACGCTTACGCTAAAAAGAGGACTCAAAAGTGTACCGTCATCAATAGCAAAATGGTGTGAAGATGCGTATGAAAAATTCGAATTCAAACGCTTAAATCTAATCATTGTATTGCTTAGCGAAAATCACATTCCTATCAAAACATGGAATGTTGTCGGAGCCTATCCAATCAAATATGAATTGGGAGAATTCAATGCAGAAACGCAAAGTGTACTTATAGAAACCTTAGAGTTGAAGTACGATTATTTTAAACTTTTATCAGTAGGAGATCTAATATAATGGGAATCGAAATAAAAAATTTGCGAATCAAAGTAAATGTCAATGCTCAAAAAGAGGAAGAAATGTCATTGGTAAAAGAAGAACGTGCCAATTGGACGCCTCATGAGATCATGACAGTCGTTTCAAAAATGATCACTAACAAAAAAGAACGTTAACCATGTCTATACTTGGAGAATTAGAAAAATTGCTCATTTATAAGCTCGATGACAAGGGGAATACAGTAGGTGAAGCAATCGAAGCGAAGATCAATCCTGAAGGCTACAAAGAAACATTTTCTGTTGAGTACAATCAAGATCAGGAAGCAAATTCAAGTGGTAAAAAGCCAAAATTCGTCAAAGTAAAACCAGGCGATTTCACCTTTAAGCTACTATTTGATGCCACAGGAATTTTTGACATTGTAGGACTAAATTTTGCCGACACCATAAGCAGTATTGCGGATGACATTGCAGGATTCAATCCGTTTCAAGACGATGAAGCAAGTGAAAAAAATATCGTTGAAGAAATAGATAAAATCAAAGAATTAGTTACGTATCAAGGTGAAATGCACATGCCGTACGAGCTAGAAATAGCATGGGGATCATTAAATCTAAAATGTTTCCTTATAAAACTAGATATCGATTACAAACTATTCAATACAAAAGGATATCCAATTCGTGCAGTAGCAACGCTTACCTGTAAAGACAGTACAGCAGACAAATTACGAGAAGCAGCAGTAAACAAACAATCTCCCGATTTAACACACATAAGACGTGTAAAAGAAGGCGATACGTTACCGCTAATGACTTATAGAATTTATGGCGATTCCAAATATTATTTAGAAGTAGCAAGAGCAAACAACCTGCTCAATTTTAGAAATCTAGAACCAGGAACCGAATTATTTTTTCCACCATTAAATAAAACGCAAAGCGCATGAGTTTAGTCGGAGACATATCGACAGATGAACAAAACTTAGTCACCTATACTGTACTTATTGGAGATGCAGAGGAAGAAGTAAGTGCAACGTATGGTGTAAAAACCATCACGGTAGAACGTACTTGCAACCGAATTCCAACAGCGACTCTAGTCATTGTAGATGGAGACAGCGTAACGCAAGAATTTGAAGCAAGTAATGACGTGTCATTTGCGCCAGGTGAAAAAATACATATCAAAGGAGGCTATGATTTCTCAGATAAAACGCTTTTCAAAGGAATCATCACAAAACATGCAATCAAATCAACAAACAAAACCAACTATTTGATTATCGAGTGCAAAGATGAAGCATTCAAAATGACGCAAGCACGTAAAAATAAAATCTTCTATGAAGCTACAGAAAGTGATGTAGTAGGCGATATCATCAGTGAAAATGGACTTAGCGGTTCTATGACTTCGACCTCACATACGCATCACGAAATAGTACAATACCAAGCAACAGACTGGGATTTTATTCAGTGCAGAGCACAAATCAATAACATGTTGTGTTTTACCGAAAATGGTGAAATTAAAATTGAAGCACCAACACTTAGTGGAAGTGTATTTACAGCAACATTTGGAGACAATGTATTCTCATTTGAAGCAGAAATAGATGCTCGAAATCAGTACGATGCTTTTGAAGCATCTGCATGGAACTATTCCAATCAAGAATTGGTAACTAAAACGGCAAGTAACAGTGGTTTAAACACTGCTGGAAATCTAGATTCTGGACAACTTGCAGAAGCTGCAGGTGCAAACAGTATCATGCTGACACATACAGGAGACATTCCAGACGAAATATTAACGTCTTGGGCAGAATCTAAAAGTATGTATCAACAACTTGCAAAAATCTCTGGGACGGTAAAAGTACAAGGTACCGAATTAATATTGCCAGGAACGATGATTACGCTTGCAGGAATGAGCGACCGTTTTAACGGAGATGTATTTGTATGCGGCGTTCACAACACAATTACAGATGGAAATTGGGTCACTACGGTAGAATTTGGCTTAAACCCAGAATGGTTTGCAGAAACCTATGAAGTAAGTCAATTACCTGCATCAGGAATGTTACCAGCTATAAGCGGATTGCAAATAGGCGTAGTTTCTGCCTTAGAAGGCGATCCAAAAGAAGAACACAGAATACAAGTAAAATTACCAATCATAAGTGCAGATGAAGAAGGTGTTTGGGCACGTGTATTAACCATGCACGCTGGAGAAGAATTTGGTGTGCACTTTTTACCAGAAATTGGAAATGAAGTCTTAGTTGGTTTCTTAAATGATGATCCAAATCAAGCCATTGTACTCGGCTCATTATTCAGTAATACCAATGTATCTCCAGTAGAATACTCAGATGACAATTTTGAAAAAGTCATCATGACAAAAAGTGAAATAAAAATCACAATGAACGATGAATTAAAAAGCATCACACTTGAAACACCTGGAGAAAAAGTAATAACGATAGACGATGATGAAGGAGTTATTACAATGAAAGACGAAAACAACAATATAGTCACTTTAGATCCTGATGGCATTACTATGGAATCTGGAAAAGATATCATCATGAAAGCTACAGGAGATATAAAAATGGAAGGAATTAATATAGAAGCAGTCGCTTCCGCTGAAATAAAATTAGAAGGCGCATCGGCTACTTTAGAAGGTTCTGCCACAACAACAATTAAAGGTGGAATCGTACAAATAAACTAAAAAAACAACACAATGCCAGCAGCAGCTAGAATCACAGATATGCACGTTTGTCCTATGTCAACAGGACCAGTACCACATGTAGGCGGCCCCATATTACCACCAGGCGCACCAACGGTACTCATTGGCGGATTACCAGCTGCAAAAGTAGGCGACATGTGTGTATGTGTAGGACCACCAGATACAATTGCAGCAGGTTCTGGAACAGTATTAATTGAAGGAATGCCAGCAGCAAGAATGGGCGATTCAACAGCACATGGAGGAAGCATTGTATTAGGAGAACCAACTGTAATAATAGGAGGATAGCATTATGGATTCATCAATAGCAACATACTTAGGAAAAGGATGGGATTTCCCTCCAAAATTCCTAAAAAATCAGGGAGAAGTCAAAATCATCTCCGATATAGAAGACATTGAAAAAAGCTTGCATACCATCATTACAACGCGTCGAGGAGAACGTATTATGCGACCGAAATTTGGTTGCGATCTCACAGATCAAATATTTGAAAACCTAAGCGCGACACAAATGACGATCATGAAAAATAGAATAGAAGAAGCTATCATTCTATACGAGCCGCGAATTGAAGTCATCAAGATAGCATTAGACACACAAAATTTCCTAGAAGGGAAGTTTTTAATCAAAATAGAATACATCATAAGAGCAACAAACACAAGGAGAAACATTGTATTCCCTTACTATATAACTGAAGCAACAGACATATAATCATGAGCGATTGTACAGAAAATACACTAATAAAGTCACGCGAAGGCACTACGCAGCAAGAGCGTTACCTTTCTTTGCTTGATCCTGAGAATGTAAAACTCATGGGATTTGAAGTAAAGGATTGGATGAACTTTGCGGAGGAATTTTCGAAGCACGTACAATTATACGATCAAAAAGATTTCAAAAACCCATCTGGAAATTGGGAACCGTTTCACAATGCTTCTGAGGAAATAAAAGAAGTAATTGAAACCTATATTGAAGGAGACATTACGCCACAATTAGCACTATTTATAGCGTTCTTAAAGCTATTAAACAAAAGTAAAGAACGATTCAACCAAATAACACAACGTCATCTTGATTTCTACTACAAAGAAGTATTACAACTCAAAAAAAATGACGAAAAAGCAGATCATGCCTACATTATCTTTGAGCTAGCTAAAAATGCAAATGAGCAATTTTTAAGTGATGAAACGCTCGTAGATGCAGGAAAAGATAGTAGCGGAAGTACAATCCATTACAAATTAGAAGATGAAATTGTCATTAACAAAGCTAAAATAGCATCGTTACGCAATACGTATTCATACAAAGACGATTCAAACTGGCATGCATCAAACATTGCCAACTCTGCCGATGGAGAAGGAGGTTCAACTGAAGATGGCGGAACTTCTTGGTTACCTTTTGGCGATGACGAACGTAAGTTGGCTAAAAAAGGATTCTCACTTAGCGCGCCGTCATTATTACTTTCAGAAGGAGTTCGCACAATTACAATACTAGCAACATTTACATCTGTACCAAATGGTGAAGAACTAAGATCCATCCTAAACATAGAGCATACAGGAGAAAAAGGCTGGGTAGCACTTCCGTTTACGGCAATTACCAAAGCGCAAACAACAAATGAAAATGCAGTAGAAATTATCATTGAACTTACAGAAGATGATGAAAAAATAGTAAACTACGATGCCGAAATTCACGAAGGTCATTACAATACATCACATCCAATAATACGTGTATTATTTTCACAAGATGATATTTCAGAAACTACGTATGACACATACTTATTACTTGCAAATGCAGATTTGAAGAACATTACGATTACCACAAAAGGAACGTACTCAGACAACCTAACGGTAAAAAATGATCTTGGAAAAGTAAAAACTGAAAACCCGTTTTACCCTTTTGGAATACAAGCAAAAAAACGTGCCAGTCTAAAAGTTTCATCTGATGAATGGATTGGAAAACGTATTAGTAATATAGACTTGACATTAAGTTGGAAAGATCGTCCAGATAGCTTTGAAGAGCATTACCAACAATATATTAAAGAATACATAGAATTAGGGTTAACGCAAAGATTTATAGATGTTTATAACGGAATAAAACTTGGAGGAAGTAGTACAGAATTAGTCACAGGAATCGATGGAGAAAATCGTTTTCTAGTTAATGCAAGTTATATTGGGAAAGTAAAAACACTAACAGAAAGTGTTGCAGATGAGGTGGCAAAAGATATTGATGAAGACGATGAAGAAGAAGTTGTAAGAAGAAAAAGATCAAGAGAAGACAGAAGACGCAGTAGAGATAGAAGATGGTTTGGACGAAGAGATAAAAAATCTAAAAGACATACCGAAGATGAAATGGAAGCTATGCGTCACCAACATAGTGATGACAGAGAAGTAAGTGACACTGCAGCAGCAGCGCCAGCAGCAGCGACAACTGCTAATGGACAACAAATGTTTGATGGTATTTCTAGCGTTACCTTTACTAACTTTTTACCATCAGGAAAAACATACATCCCAAAAAAGACAGACGATTATTTTATAAAATTGTCCTTACAAAACAACTTTTTACACGATGCATTTCCAAAAATATATACCTATCATGCATTAAACGAATTGGCATTGCCTAACAATGCATACACACCATTTGCGGAAAATTTATCAGTAACCGTAACAAGTGTAGAAACAATTGGAGCGAGTAAAAATGAAGTCCAATTATATCACGAATTGCCTTTCGGAATCAACAAAGTAAAACGTTCCAACTTATCACTCATGTCCTTACCAGAAGATGGTGGACAACTTTATATTGGAATTGATGAAGCTGTGGCTGATCAAAACATTCAACTATTATGTCAAATTGAAGAAGGTTCAGAAAACCCAGATGCGATTGAAACTTACGATACAGCGACTGTTGTTTGGCAATATTTACATAAAAACAGATGGAATAATTTAAAGCCATCATATTTACTCAAAGACCAAACCGACAACTTTTTAAAAGCAGGATTGGTAGCCTTTACAGTGCCAAAGCAATTTGGGGACAACACGATTTTCGCAGAAGATTATTTATGGATTCGTGCCACAATTTCCAAACCATATGATACGGTATCAAAATTTACAAACATTCATACACAAGCAGTAGAAGTTCAATTTGTAAACAATGACAATACCTTAGAACATTTGGACAAAGGAATGCCAGCCGAAACCATTTCTAAACTAGAAGGTCGTTTGGCAACTGTAAAAAAAGTAACGCAACCATATGCTTCTTTTGATGGTTTTCCAAAAGAAAGTGACTTAGATTTTTACCGAAGAGTTAGCGAACGATTACGTCATAAAAACAGAGCTATCACGCTTTGGGATTATGAACATCTCGTACTTCAAGAATTTAATTATTTACACAAAATCAAATGTCTTAATCACAGTACAAGCACTAGCTTTAAAGCACCGGGAGAAGTATTATTGGTTGCCATTCCAAACATTATCGATCAAAATGTATACGATATATACAAACCAAAATTAAGTCAAAGTAAGCTCAATGCGATTGAAACATATATAAATAAACTCAACACATTACATGTAGATGCAAAAGTAGTTTCGCCTGTATATGAACCTGTAGAAATTACGGTAAGCGCAAGATTTTATGAAGGATTAGACGCTAATTTCTATGCAAAAAAATTACAAGACGATCTAGCGCAATACTTATCTCCTTGGGCATTTGACAAAAATCAACCCATATCATTTGGAAACGCGCTCTATGGAAGTGAAGTCATCTTTTACATTGAAAATTTAGAATACGTCGATTATATAAAAGATTTCAAAATGTTGCATGATGGAGACGAAAAAGATGAAATAATCCCAACAGATCAAAAAAGTATATTAACCTCAGTAGTGCCAACATCACATACTGTAAACGCTATTACAACAATAGAATGTTAAACACCGACGAACATATCACCATACCGAGCAATGTAAGCTCCCAAAACGACTTAGATTTTCAACATCTAAGAGATACTGGGCAGCAATACATCGAAGATCTCAGTCGAAAAATCTGGACAGATTACAACATAAGTGATCCAGGAATTACGATCATGGAATTGTTATGCTACGCCATTACTGACTTAGGATTACGTATAGATCAACCAATTGAAAATTTGGTCGCTTCCGCAGAAGACAACTTCGAAAAAATGCACGAGCAATTCAAATCGGCAAAAAACATATTAACGTGCAGACCTGTAACAGCTATAGATTACAGAAAACTGTTCATTGACATCAAAGGAGTCAAAAACTGTTGGTTGGCAATTCACGCATTACCATTGCATGCAGAATGTAACGAAGAAAATCCACGCATAAGTTTTGATCCATTTGTAGGTTCAGAATACAAAACGGAAACCATCAACATCAAAGGATTATACACAATTTTAGTCGATTTTGACGATGATGAGGAATATGTAGAAGAAGACATTATTGCAGCAATCTTTACCAAATATCACGAAAACAGAAACCTGTGTGAAGACTTAGTTGAGGTAAAAAAAATAGCAAAACAATGTATTCGCGTTTGTGCGCAAGTACAATTAGAAAATGGCGCCAATGAAGAAAAAGTACACGCAACCATTCAATGGTCAGTAGGACAATACTTATCGCCAAGTGTACGCGCCAATTCGCTTACGGAAATGTTGGATATGGGACTTTCGTCAGATGAAATATTTGAAGGTCCAATCTTAGAAAACGGATTCTTAACGCCAGAAGCATTACAAAAATCAGAACTGCGTACGCAAGTGCGTCTATCTGATATCATGAACATTATCATGAAAATTGATGGTGTAAAACTAATAGAAGACATCAGTATTGACAATTGCCCGCCAAAAATAAATGGAGAAGATGGCGATTGCAATCAAAACATAACAGTAAAAAGTGATCCTTGGCTAATTTGTGTTGAACCAAACCATTTGCCAATACTTTGCGATCAAAGTACATTCAAGTACAAAAAAGGCTTCTTGCCAGTTGGATTAAACCCAGAAATGGTCGCTGAATTCACAGAAGAACTAGAAGCAGCAGAAAAAGCAAGTACAGAAAAATCATTTGATGACTTACCAATGCCATTAGGTGTTTACAGTCAAATAAAATACAATACAGTACAACATCATTTGCCAGAAAACTACGGAATCTCCAAATACGGATTATCCAATACAGTTTCAGACGAACGCAAAGTACAAGCCAAACAATTACAAGGATACTTACTCTTTTTTGATCAAGTATTAAGTACTTATTTTTCACACTTAGAGCACACAAAAACACTCTTAGCTGCTGATGAAAACTTACAGCAAACTTACTTCTTCAAAGCAGTAGAAGGTATCAATGGTATAGAAACTTTGCTTGATAACTATCCAAAATATAAAAACAATGTAGAAAACATCATTGACAAATTGGAAGATTTCAATGTACGAAGAAACGAGCTCTTAGATCACCTAATTGCACGTTTTGCAGAAGTTTTTGAAAACTATACTAACACGATGTACAAACTCTTTGGGAAAGACAAAGACAGTGTAGAAGCAAATATCATCAGCACCAAAAATAAATTCATTAAAGAATACGATAAAATCAGTTCGGAACGCGGATTGGCATTCAATTACAGATCACCAGAACAATGGGATACCCAAAATGTATCAGGTTTTCAAAAGCGAATTGCACTCTTATCTGGTTTAGATGATTATTCACGTCGTGATCTATTCAATGATCACATCAGTATAGAAACTTTAAAACGTGATACCGAAAAAGATGGAGTTCATTTTGAATACCGTTGGCTCATAAAAAGTGATAGTAAAGTATTTCTATCATCACAAAAAGACTTTGCTACAAAGCAACAAGCAATCAATGAATTACTTGATGTATTAAAATTAGCAACCAATCAAAACAATTACGTATTACGTCAAACAGAAACAAAATCACAACGCTACTACATAGCATTAATAGATGAAGAAGGCAAAATCATTGGAAGACAGTACAATCATTACTATGCTTCCCTAGAAACAGCTGAAGACAGACTAGCAGAAGCCATTGCATATATAAATAATTTACTATTTGACGAAGGTTTCTACATGATAGAAAACATTTTAACACTACCATATCATACCAAAAAAATAGACGATTTAAACGAATGTCTGCCATTATGTGTGGATGATGGATGCAATACATGCAAAAACATAGATCCATTCTCGTATCAGGTAACGATCATATTTCCAGGATATACGTCGCGCTTCTCTAATATAGATTTTCGCATTTTCATGGAAGATTTAATTCGTAGAGAATTACCAGCACACATTCAACCGCGTATTTGTTGGGTTGGACACATTGATGGCGCACTAACACGTGTAGAAAAAGTAGAAATCATAAACGATCCAACTGATGGTATCTCAAACATGGAAATTGTAGCTACACCATCAGTATCAGAAAAAGAAAATGACGAAGTAGAAGCGAAAGAAACTCCAGTATTTGAAGTAGCTAAAGAACTTACGAAAGCTGATTTATATCAAATTATTGATGATGATGAAGCGTATGATATGAAGCACATTCAAAAAGCATGGAGGCAATTTTTAGAATCCAAAAAAAGAAAACCAAACTATATGGCATCGCACAAAACAACCAAAGAATTACTATGTGCGATCAACCGAATGAACACCATTTACGCCACTGGAACACTACACGATTGTAATGATGATGATGGCGAAAATAAAAACAGGATCATACTTAACAGAAGTGCGCTAGGCTCACTTTAAGTAGTACACATTATGAGTTAACACGGAAAGAAAGTACAAATGATGAGTTAGAAACAATTAGGGAATTAGGCATTAGGTCTTAGGACTAGTCCAAAACCAAATCTAAGAGCAAAGCGATCTAAGAGATTTCTGCGTAAGCAGGAATAAGCCTAAAAGCGCAGCGGTCTAAGAACCTAAAAGCGTTCACACTGAGCGAAGTCGAAGTGAAGCGAATCTAACAAAAATCATTCAAAAAATAAATAGAGATGAAAACAATAGAAAAAAAAGAACCGTATTTGCAGACTTTGAATACTCAAGGTAATATTTATGAAGAATTTTTGCCAGATCAAGTTTTAACACACAAAAATCTAAATAAAGTTGTAAATTACTTCGAAGATCAAGATCGCTTAAGTCGAGTGTACTTAATCGGCGTTGGTGTTGGGTGTGGTTTAAATATTGTTTCATACTCAAATTCATACATAGAAATTGGCCAAGGAGTAGGAATTACTTCCGATGGCGACATAATAAAATCTGAAACACGTAGATTTCACTACTATTCGGTACTGACTGATAGATCGTCTTACGAACTTTTTGATGGACTACAGGTATATGAGATCTACGAACAAGAGGGAGCGGGACGTCTTAGCGACGAGCTTCCGCTCTCCTCTTTTACTAGTAACGAACCAGGTGCGCTCAAAGATTACATTCTTATTGCGTATGTTGAAAACTATACGGAAGATGAAGGTTTGTGTGGTGGTTCTGGTTGTGACGAAACAGGAAATAAAGTATATAGCAATATAAAGTTCCTGTTAACGCACAAAAACAACAAAAGTAAGCTCACACTAAATGATACGATCTACAACAGTCACGATGTACTATCGTACTATGATACGCTTCCAGAATTGTGTATGCCACGCTTGCTTTTAACAAAAGACAATACAACTTCAGGAATCTCCATTCACGATCAATTCACTACAAGTTTTTCGCTTAAAGCGGATTTATATGATGGAATTACTACGATTATCGATCGTTTTGACCATCGTATCAACTTTGCAAAATACGGTGTAACTGTTCCACAAATTACAACATACTTTGATGATATTTTTGTAGATCAGGAAGAACCATTTATTCAATATAAATACGACTTACTAAAAGATTTAATTGATACCTACAGAGAAATAAGAGAACTCATATTACATGTACGTTTTGAATGTGTGGCAAACTTAAACGCATTTCCAAAACACTTACTCTTAGGAACTTTGGAAGAACAAACGCGTTTACAAACACGTCATGAATTCTATCCGTCACCAACAGTTTCAGAAAATGACGAAAACTTACTAGCTATTAAAGCATTGTGTATCAAATTCTTCAATCAATTAAAAGAATATAGAATACCAAATGTAAGTTCAACGGCAATCAAAGTAACGCCATCAAAGAGTTACGAATTCAAACTAAGTGAACGTTCCATTCCATACTATTACGAAACAAAAAATTCGCTTATATCCAATTGGAATCCAATATCCATTCAACAGCGAAAGCCAAAAAATCAACTAGGATATCATGTATCCAACCTAAAAAATATTCCATGTATTCAAAAACCGTTAGAATACAGTCATTTAGATAAAGATTTCTATCGAATAGAAGGGCATTTAGGAAAAGATTTCCGTTTGGCATTGCGAAAAATAAATGCGCTAAAAGCAAAATACAACTTAGCTTTTGATGTAAAAACAGTAAGTATCGGATTTCCTGTAAACAAGGTCTCTCTTGATGATGATACATGTAATACAAAAGATTACACAATCTTACTAAAAACTTGGGAACAAGAGTTTTGCTGTATAGCAGAAGGAGCTACTGAATTCTTTTCAAAATATCAATTTGACGATTTAGGAAATAACGATACTAAAACTACAGTATATGCTGTTGCCAATCAGCAGCCACAGCAATTACTTTCATTATTAGGAAGAGAAAGCGCTGATAAAGAAACCTCAAATCCAGAAAGGATAGCAGGAAAAGCGATCAATACCAACGTGGAAGCCTTGGAATCTGGACAAAGAGTTACATCGGTAGCGTATAACAGATCTATTCAATATGCTATTGACATGGCATACTCTAATATAGGAAGTCAAAATGTTTCGGCCGCACACTTGGCAGCAATCACCTTAGCAATTGTAGATCAAGATCAAGGAAATGTTGATAGAGATAGTGATTACTACTTTTACACAGAAGTACCAGTTAAAATCATTGCCGGATTAACAGACATCAAACGCAACTTCTTAACATCACTAGATGATATATATGTTACTGAAAAATGGACAGCACTTAACAATGCTATTGAAGGTTTATGTGCAGAAGTAGATCAAGTGTTATTTGCCATCTCAGAAGCTACAGACAATACTGCTTATGGTACAAAGACGCATGATAAAATGTACGAATTCTTTATTTATGAATTGTCTAAAATCTGC
Organism: Kordia sp.; assembly: GCF_050633145.1. Lineage (GTDB taxonomy): Bacteria > Bacteroidota > Bacteroidia > Flavobacteriales > Flavobacteriaceae > Kordia. Next base: position 109,966 of record NZ_JBOEFY010000003.1, read on the forward strand.
TGCCTAAAAGAAAAATTAGCATGGCTTAAAGTGCAAATAGATGAAATAAGAAGCAATCTATACAGAGAAATAATTTTATCAAAACTAATAGAAAAACATCCAGGATTAGAACACATGGCTGGTGTACCAAAAGGAGGAACATTCCTTATGGTATATCTTGGCGGAACGGAAGAACTATTGGAAGATGATACCAAAAAAATAAGTAAATTCAACGGAATTGTACAGTTTGACTTTGCGTTGCCATACATGTGTTGTTCAGACTGTCCGCCAGAAACAATTGTGTACAATGTAGAACCAGAAACTACACTCACCATCGCTAAAACAAAATATTGTTTACCAGAAGATGAAGGGCAAGTTGACTTTATAACGCAATCTTCAGGAGATGGAGTTGTAACATCTCCGGAAGGTGATGCATTTATAGTAGCAACAGATTCAGGATATGCATTTGATCCTTCGGCTGTGCCAGACAATTTAATAGGAGAAGTATTAACCTTCTTGGTAGATGGAAAAGTACCAACAACTCCTGTGGAAATATGTGTGTTCAAATTTCCAACAGATATCACTGCAAACTATGAATCGCCAGTATGGAGCGATGCAGGTATTACAATAGACTTAACAGTAAGTCATGAAGATCTTTCATATTCTTATAACTACACATATACTTGGAATCGTGCAGACGGATCCGAAATTGGAACTGATAAAGATTTATCAGGAATATTCTTTGAAAGCATAGAAGATAGATTTGAAGAAACACTTACGCTTGCCATTGGTATTGAAGGAACTCCTGTGGCTTGTACGGTAATAGTAGATATTCCTGTAGATGAATCAAGAGCAATTGATATTGATGTGCCACCAATTATATGTTACAATCTACAAGAAACGTCTCCAATGTGGGTTCTTGTATCGGTTACACCAGACGGAGCATTATTATCGTCACCAGAAGATGCAACTCCAAGTTTCATAGAACAAAATGATGCAGGAGACTATTTTATTGATCCAATAAAAGTACCTCACGATTTAGCAGGAAATGAAATCACATTTGAAGTAAATGGAACAGCAATAGTTGGGAAATCTACACGTGTAGGAATGTTACCTGCATTCATCAACAGAGATGAAGGAGGAAATGAATTAGTACCGTATGAAATTGTTGAATGGAATGAAGAAGGAGCTTTAATCAATTTAAGAGCTTCACATCAATTTCAATCTGAAACATACATCGAATACAGATGGATAGACAGAGATGATACAGACCTTGTTATTGGAACTACCAGACTTGTCAATAATGTACAAGTAAGAGGAGAAGGAAATACAATAAGCGCAAGATATAGAGTTGAAATGCGTGTTATAGGGTTGGAAGATTCGTGTACTACTTTCTTTGATGTAGATATTACGCTAGAACGACCAACGCTAGACATACCAATAGGACTTTGCTCTCCAGAATCTATACTATTAGAAGTTAATCCAGATGATAGTGTAACTACATCAGCAACGAATAATCTAATTCAAAATATTTCAGATACTATAACTCTTGAATCTGGACTATTAGATAACTCAGAAGTAGGAGTTCCAATAGAAGTTTTCTTAAATGACTCTCTAGCGGCTACTACAACAATATATAAAGTTCCTTCTACAGAAAATGTAAGAGCAACAAACAATCTTGTGCGTTGGAGCGGAGAAGATGTTATTATAAATTTATCAGCTAACCCTAGAGTTCCTGGCGTAACAAATCCAGAAAACTATTTAGAAGTTAAATGGTTTGATAATGCTGGAAATCCTATACTTGAAGAAGATTTAGCAGAGTACCCAATAACTTCAGTTGAAGGAACAGTAGAAACTACGTTCTCAGTAACCGTTTGTGTAAAATCAGATTTAGGACTTGTGAATCCTTGCGAGGTAACAGTTCCTGTGCCAATTAGTTATACACGACCAACATTTGAATTAGAACGTGGATATTGTTATGATATCATTGAAACAGATGATATTATTATATCAATATCACCTGCAGACTTTGCGGTAACATCACCACAAGGAAGCAATTTTATCATACCAAATGGAGATCATCATATATTCAGGCTTTCTGAAGTTGGTCCTAGCTTAATTGGACAACGAATAGGGTTTGAAATAGACGGAACAGAAGTAACACATACACATGTGTATAGAGTACCAACTGTTGTGGCAGATTATTCAAGACCAGTAACTTGGGATGATGATGTTTTAGTGATAGATTTAACTACCACATACGATTTAGCTGGTGTTAGTAACCCAGAAAACTACTTAAAAATTGATTGGTTTGATAGAAATGGAAACCCAATATCAACCACAACAGGACACAGAATTACTGCTGCAAACGGAAATGTAGATGTAACATATTCTGTAATAGTCTCTGTAGATCCAAGTCTAATGGATACTGATCCATGTAGTTCAGAACCAATAGATGTTCCTATTGATGAAGATCGTCCAGAACCAGAACCAACATTGCCTACAGATTTAGGCTTACTAGATGGATATTGCTGGAAAGAAGGTGATCAAAATTTAAACATTACCATTCCAGTATCACCAAATGATTTTACAATAACATCTCCTCAAGTAGGAAGTACAATATTAAGAGCAAACAGCGCCTCTTATACATTCAGAGCTTCTTCAATTGCAAATACTTTAGCAGGTAATCTCATTGAATTTAGAATTGGAGCGACAACAATAGATTCTACTAGAGTATTCAAACTACCAGCAGATGCTAGTATTTTTCATGATCGTCAAAACTCAATATGGCAACCTGGAAGCTATACGTTTAAAGTAGGTCATAATTTTGCTGATGAAAGTTATTTAAGTTATGAGGTAAAACGTTCCAGTAATGGAGAATCCATTGAACAAGTAGGTGTAGGACTATTTAAAGTGCCTGTCGATAACTCCATTAATGAACGATTTGATGTAACAATATTTGTAAATGGTTTAGACTGCTCATCATTCGCTCTCATAACGGTTTCTGATATTTTAGATGGAGGCGGACCAACAGAAGAAGGACCAACAAATCCAACAACAGGCTTCAGACAACTCAACTGTAGTAATTCGTACACAAACCGAATTACGGAATTGGGAGTCAATACAGATTTAGGAAAATTAGAAACAACTTTTGAATCAGAATCATTTGGTAGCACAATTACTACGAATGTAATAACACCAATGAAAAATGTTGTCAAACTAATGGAAACATCTTCAAATGTAAATAATGATAGCATTTCTGGAATAAGTCAAATCAACAATTTGCGTGACGAATTAAATAGAAGTTTCTTAAGAAGTCCAAACTTCCGAGGCGATAAAAAACCGATCTTGGAATTAGACGAACTCTTAGAAATCATGTCGCTAGAATTACTGCGTTGTGTGGATGAAAATAATAGTGAACTTTCTACTATTTACAACGATTTAATCACAGCATCTAATGATAGAGAAACTGATTACGGAACTGATACAAGATCAAAAATAACGCAAGAATACCTTGACAGTTTTGATACCAAAGATGATACATTTAAAACGACGATTTCAAATACATTTACCAAGAGTAGTCGCTAATATACGATGCATACAATCCATAACATAGCGTTTGAAGTAGATGTAAACTATGACAATTCATTAGTTTCTTGGGAGCAATACTATGTCGATTTCTTCCAAGAAAGATTAATGCCAAGTGTGGAACGTATGTGTGATGATTGGGACAAAAAACATCCAAATAAAAGATGTGTTATTGATGCCATTGACATAAATGTTGAGGTAAACAGTTTAAACTTAGAAGCCTTACAAAAAGAAATCATCCAGCAAATCAACACTCAGTTGAATGATATTCGACCAGATGGTAGCAATAACGAAGGAACTGTTGTGGCAACAATTTCCAAAGAAGCGTCACCGTTTGATGCATTAATAAGGTATTTGTCAGATGGAATTTTACCAAGTCACATTTCAGTAAAAGTTTTTAAAGAATGGTTAGGTGCTATTGTAGATTTCACTTTGGTGGAAAAAAATGCCTTAACGTCTCTATTTTCAGCAAAAACTGAAGCTGTAGAACGCATGGTATCGCTGCTGCGGAATGATTATGAGAAGTTCTCGAAAATCATTGCAAGCAAACAACAAATCACATCGCAATTTATAACGCTTGAAGCAACGTTCTTTCAACAATTTTTGAAGGTTCTTTGTACACAATTCAAACTCACATTCAAAACGGAAGAAGCTTCAATTTGGCATAAAACACTAGGTTTTAGTAGCTCTTTGCCACAATTTTCTAAAACCTTACTACAACTCTTAACGCCAAAAGCACAAGCTGAAAATAAACGTTTGACAAAAATTGATGAAACGCAATTATCTATTGCACTCATTCAGGCCATTACACAATACGAATTAAATAAAAGCATTGCTATAAAAGCTTCAAAAATTGCAACTATTATCAAAGATGATACTGCAAAATCACAAGGAGCAAATGTGCAAACTCTCAAAAAATCAATCAAAAACACTTCCGAAGATAAGAACACAAAAGAAGCAGACAAGCAATCACAAAAAGCAGCGACTTCAAAACAGATCAAGAATAAAAATAAAGTAGAAAAAGTTGATTCTGAGAAGTTTCAAACAACAAAACAACAAAACAATAAACTATCAAAAGAAAAGGCGAAGCAATCAAAAATTAATGGTGATTCAAGTGAGAACATCTCAAAAGCAACTGTGTCAAATCTCGCGGAAGCGAACACTAAAAATAAGATAGATAATACAGTAATTACCAAGCAATCTTTAGAGAAAGACATTGACTTAACTACAGAAAAAGCAGGGTTAATTCTCTTACATCCGTTCTTAATACGATTTTTTGATGGTATCGGATTGCTTACAGAAAACAATGAAATCAACGACATTGGTAAAGCCTGTATGTTATTACACTACTTGGCAACAGAAACGGAAGATGTTACGGATGTAGAATTGACACTTGAAAAAGTACTCTTAGGAATTCCACTACACACCATTGTTAATTATCAAACTCCACTAACCAAAGCAGATAAAGAACTTTGTGAAGAATTGCTGCGAGCTGTTTTAGAACATTGGGTTGTACTCAAAAAAAGTACCATCAACACCTTGCGGGACATGTTTTTAAAACGAGATGGAGAACTTACACTAACACAAAACAGTATCAAGCTAAAAATAGAGCGTACTGCACAAGATATTTTACTTGAAAAAGTTCCGTGGAATATTAGCTTAATCCGCTTAAAATGGATGGGAAAAATGATGCATGTCGAATGGTAATATACACTCAGAATAACTAAAAAGACAAATGAATACAGCGCGTGCTCAAAAAAATACAACTGACAAATCGAAAGGAAATTCCTCTCGGTCGAGCATGTTTATTGCGCCAACTCAATTAAAAAAGAATAAAGAAAATACAAGCGCAAAAGAAGAGACAGACTTATTTATAGTTCCTACACGTCAACAAGAAACACAAGAAAGTACAGAAACGGCTAGTACTCCTTTTATGAGTTCTACTTCTCAGACAAAATCAATAATTCCAAACAATCCCGAAAACAAAGAAGAGAAAAAAGAAGAAAATGTAGAAGTAGAAGCGCAAGAAGTAACATCTGAAACTTCACAAAAATCAGAAAATGCTGCCAAAAATGCTTCCACAACTCAAGCAAAAGGTAATGCGGAAGCAAAAGGAAACGCTGAGCCAAAGCCTAAAACAAAAGGAAAGTCTAAAACTGCTCAAGGCGGAAAAGCCAATAAAGGTGGCGGAGGCGGAGGAAATCAGTTTGCAGTGCCTAGTGCTGCGCAAGCTGGTACAGCCGAAAAAGAAAAGAAAAAAGAAGACGATGCGCCATTAGTATTGCCAACAGAGAATGGAAAAGTATATGCAGACGGATTGGCAAGTCAAACACCTATAAACTTTATAAAAGGAGTAAAACAATCAAGTACTACTTTAGGAGAAGTTCAAAAAAATGAGCAAGGCACACTCACAGACTCACTTCCAGAAATAGAACAACCAACAGGAATTCAAACAAAATCTGCAGCACAAAAGCAAAAAGCAAAAGCAGCATCTGACCAAGTTGGAGCACAAATAAAAGGAGACAAATCTATACTTGGCGATTTAGCTCCAAAAGGAAAAAAGGAAGGTGAAAAAATAGCGACAGAAAGCATACAGCCTGCAAGTTCTGCGATGGCACGTATTCGTAGTTTCTTCGGATTTGGAAAAAGCGGAAGTGATGACGATCGCAAATCGGAAATCAAAAGCGGAATTAAAAACTTACCGACTTCAGAAAGCGTAAATACAAATCCTGGTGAAAAACCAGCAGTGGATTTAACAGGGCAAGGAGATCCTACTAAAAACAAAGAAAATCTAGACGAATCTACAGCGACAACGAATAAAGAACAAGAAAAAAACCTAGCAGAAAGCAAACTCTACAAAGGCGAAGATGACATCTATCCTGAAATGGAACTAGAAATGTTATCACCAACAGTGGAACTATCAGAACCACCAAAAATGACGCAACTCTCTGATGAAATGCCTGTATTATCTGCTGAGGTTCAAAGTAATTTTGATGCGAGCGCCCAAGCACAATTAGATGCAGATTTAGCACCGCATATGGAAGAACAAAATGCGGAATATGCTAAAATGCAAGCAGATCAGGAAAAAGAACGTATCAAGTCCGAAACTGATATTGATAATGAAACGAAACGCGTAAAACAAGAACAAGAAACTGCGCAAAGTACAGCAAAAGCAGATGTTGAAGGACAACGTACAGAATGGAAACAGGAAAATGAAAATGTAAAGAAAGAATACAGCGAAAAATCAGAAGCTGAAAAGAAAAAAGTTGATGGCGATATAGATGCGCAAGTAAAAGATGCAGATTCTAAAATTACAACCGAATACGACAAAGCAAAAAAAGAAGCAGACAAGGAAGTTAACAAAACTGACAAAGAAGCAGAAGCTAAAAAAGCACAAGCCAAAAAAGATTCTGAAAAGAAAAGTTGGTGGGATAGAGCTATTGACGCAGTAAGCGATTTCTTTGACAAACTAAAAGAAGGGCTCAACAAACTTTTTGATGGCTTACGTAAGCTTGTTAAAGGTTTAATTGAAGCTGCTAAAAAATTAGCAAACAAATTAATTGATCTTGCACGTGATGCTATTGTTGGAATGATTAAAGCTTTTGGAGAAGTCCTAAAAGGCTTTGTAAACATAGCATTGGCAGCTTTTCCAAAACTACGAGACAAATTTAATGCAGCAATTGATAAAGCCGTAGACGTTGCGGTTTCAGCTGTAAATGCATTAGCAGAAGGACTCAAAAAAGCAGTCAATGCCTTACTCGACTTACTTGGAGCCGCATTAGACGCAATATTAGCATTATATCAAGCCGCATTCAATCTACTATTAGATGCGATGAAATTCTTAACGGTTGGACTCATTAAAATAATGCGTGGATTGGCTAATTTAGTAAGTGCTGCAATAGAAATGCCTTCTAATTTTTGGGGACAACTATCAGAAGAATTCCTTGGAATGGATGTTACCAAACCATTACCATTTGAACGAAATACACCGTATGGAGCAATCAGTGCAATAGATACAGATACGGCAGGAGGAACAGATCCTATAGCTGCCTATGCAAGCAAAGGAGAATATGCACCTGAAGATTTTGTAGTAGAGTCTGTGCCAAATGATATGCAATTATCATCAGAACTCATGGCTCAAGTATTGTCAATTCCAGATAATGGAGAACTAGAATTTGGAGCTTCCAATGTAAATACAATGGAGCATTTAGACATGTCAAGCCAAACAGATGCAGCTTCAAGTTCAGCAACCGCAGACGAAATGAGTGGAATTACTGGAGATGCAGATGGAGCTGGTGGTGGCGGAATGGTAATGCCAGCTGAATTATATGGAAACACTACTGGGCAAATAGATTGGTTTATCAATAAGCAAAGTGCACAAGCACCACAAAAAGCACCAGATTCAGCAGAAGGTAAGCAAGCAGCAGATCAAGCTGCTATTCCGCCTGCAATGCGTGTATTAGAGCCTCTAGGCGTTGGCGATAGACTCTATTACTTAAAAACACAAATGATGACTGCCATTAAGAAAAAATGGGAGGAGAATAAAGCACTATATATAACTATTGGAACTTTAGTTGTACTAGCAATTACAGCATTAGCCATAGCTACAGGAGGAGCAGTATTCTCATTAGTTCCACCTGCACTTCAAATATTTGCAGCGTTAATGGCAGGAGCAGCATTACTGAAAGCTTCAGGATTCTTTGGAAGCTATATCACTGATGGTTGGGCAGGAAATATTGTCAAAGGTGGCGCAGCATTAGCTAGAGCCATTGGAATCTTATTGGTTGAACTGATTTTCATCCTATTATTTGATATGTCTGCATTACTTAAAGTATTAAAATCAGGTGTAAAAGGCTCATTAAAAATGGCAGTTACAGGAACAAAAAATACTTTTAAAGCTTTAGGAACAGGATTCAAAGAATCTGGAAAAGGACTTTTAAAAACAGGAACAAAAATAGTTACTGGTGTTAAAGGAATAGGTAAAGGTATTGGGAAAGGCGCTAAAACAGTAGATGATTTCGCCAAACGAATGATGAAGAAGGCTAAGTTTAAAGGCTTTAAGTTTAAGCGAAAAGGGAAATGGTTTCAAATCTATGGAAGTGTAAATCCTTGGGTATTATTGGCTAGTGGAAAGCTAGAAGAAGTTAAAACAAAAGGAGGTAAAAACGTCGGTGAACAAGGAAAGTTTGTTACAAAAAATGGAGATGAAGTAGATGGAATATTAGTAGGTATAGGGAAAGAGAGTCCTACAAGTAGTTTTGCGACGGGATTAAAAGAAACAAGTGATGCTTCTAAAGGACTTAAAAATGCAGATGTCATTGAAGAAGCTTTAAAACCAAATAAAAAAATCTACGACGATTTATTAGAGGAAATAATCGCTTCTCCAGATAAAATAGCTAAAATAAATAATGGAGCTGTTAAAATTGATTATGTAGCATTAGGTAAAGTAATCGGAGAAGATGCAGCACTAGCCGTAAAACAAAGAAGTCATCTTAGAAAAGCTCTCTTAAAAGCTATGGAAGATAGTGGTAAAGTGTTTGATACAAGCTTATTTGAAGCACACCATTTATTGCCTGTTGCTCTTTTAAAAACAAGTAAAATATTACAAAAAGCAACCAAAGGAGGTTTTAAATTTAATGATTTGATTAATGCACGTTGGGCTAAAAAATTTAGTAGTAGCTTAGACGGCTTAGCAGACGGAATTCATGCCAGTCATCCAAAATATACTATAAATGTTGGAAAGTTTATGGACGATCAGTTGAAAGTATTTATGAAAAATAATAGAATTAAAGATATCGCCAAAATGACAGATGAACAGGCAAAAATATTTATGGATGCCTTTGCAGCAAAAGTAGGTAGCAAAGTTGATGAATTAATCGAAGCTAACAAATTACTACCAGCTGATAAAAAAGTAAGACTTAATGATATGGTTTTTTAGTACATTAGAGTCCAATAAATCAACACCGCCAAATATATCTTTATGGAAAAGTTAAAATATTATCGATTAAATAATAGTACCGATGAAAATGAAATAGGCTTCATTTATGCGCAAGATGTTATTTATCAGATTAATGATTTTATTGACGCTGAAAATAATACAGAAAAACGTTTTGAGGCGTACAGTGACTTTTTTGGTAGCATTAATGAAGAATTAGATTTAACCAAGTTCAAAGCTTTGGATCAAGCAAATATGACTGACTTGATGTATTCACGCTTTTTTTGGCATGAATGTTTTTACAGTCAAAAATTTACGGAATTATATAAAAATTTTATTGTTGAAAATTCGAAATTGATTCCTTGTAAAGTCCATCATAAAAAAAATATCCACGATTACTTTTTGATGCATATTGAAGAAACAAATGTAATGGTTGATTTTGAAAAATCTGAATTTGCAATATTTGATGATTTGAAAGAGTCGTTTAAGCATGTATATGAAGAAAAAGTAACCGAAGATTCTTTTTGGGATATTTCAAGAAAAATAATAGCAGATTCTGAAAATAAGCTAGCCATTAAACCATGGAAAATTGTATTAAATAAACCTTCAGACTTATTCAATCTTGAATTAAATGGAAGGTTTTATATTTCTAACCGTTTTAAAGAAGCAATCGAAAAAGAAAAACTCACAGGGTTTGAATTCAGTGAAGAACCATTAAAAGTAGAGTTTTACGGAAATCGGTAAATTAAATAAGTACTACTCTAAAAGCTTTCATTAAAAAAGAGTACGAAACCACAACTATTCTTTTATATCTCTATATTCCAAATTTTGTAATAGAAAAATTAGATACCTTATCTAAAAAAGGAAATAAAAACTATTTTTCCAGACTTTAATTATTGATGATTATCCTTGAGACTATATTGTTTATTTAATCAATATGAAGGTCTTACAAGCATAAAATTAAAGCTTTACGAATTCATTCAAACACTTTTTTGAAATAAAAATAATCGCAATGCGTATATTGTACCAATGTAAAACTGAAAAATTTGCGAGTAGAACCCTGCTATTATGCATACACATAGCAGTTTCCTTTACTATATAGATGATTTGTTTTACGGTTTAATTAAATAGAATCTTGTTACGATTAAATAAAAATGAATGCAGAACAATTATACGAAACCAGAATTTAAAAAGCTATTACACAAACTTCAAGAAGAAAGTTGGCAGCTAGAGTTACTAATCTCTGGTTTTGCAATTTTTGGTTTATTTACAGCCATTCCAACGATTACAGATAACCTGTTGGAAGCCGAAAATAATCGCAGAATATATACGTTTATTATTTCTCTTGTAGCAACAATATCGTGTTATATATTAATTTTTAATCTATTGTTTCATGTATTATTGCGCGGATTGTGGATAGGTGCTTTAGGCTTGCGCTATGTATCGGGAGATATTGATTATGATAGTTTAAAATACAGTCAGAAATTCACGAAACACTTAAAGAAAAGAGTTGGCTCATTCGATAAGTACATTGGAACATTAGAAAACTATTGTAGCGTAATATTTGCAATTTCTTTTTTGCTCATCTTTTATGTTTTGGCAATAACGTTCACCATACTCGCCATTGCTTTAATTGGAAATCTATTAATAGGCAATGATGATTTACCTAGCTGGCTATCTGAAGGTGTTGGTATAACACTTATTGTGTTTATCGTTTTAGGAATGCTTCTCACATTAATTGACTTTTTAACGCTAGGTTTTCTTAAAAAGAAAAAATGGCTATCTATCATTTATTTCCCTATATATAGAGTCTTTGGATTTATTACCTTGTCTTTTTTGTATAGACCATTGGTTTATAACTTTCTAGACAATAAGTTTGGAAAGCGATTAAGTTTTGCATTGGTACCATTTTATATCTTAATAGCATTAACAACAACGCTTAAATACAATGTTTCAAATGTTTTAGGGAACGACATGACTTCAAATGAATATGTTGCTAACAATAATAACTATGAAGATTTATTATATAAAAGTGATGGATTTATTGATCACGTAGCAATTCAATCAAAAGTGATCTCTGATAATTATGTCAAAGTATTTATTTTATTTTCTGAAAGTGTAGAAGACAGGATATTTAACTTTAACCCAAAATTAAAGCCAGATGAAGATATTCGTGGATTAACATCGGTTGTTACATTTGGTAACAATGTTAGCATAAAAAGAGGAAAAAGAGATAGTATAAGACGCGCTTACTTAAAAACATTTAATGATATGTATTCAGTAAAAATAGATACCACTAAATATGATACTGATTTTATTATAGCTAAGAGTAAAAAAGGGAATTTAGGTTTTGAAACCTACGTTAGCACTAAAAATTTAAAAGAAGGCAAACACATCTTAAAAATTAACCGTTTAAGAATCCGAAAAGGCGATACAACAAATTGGAATATATCTAAAGTTCCTTTTTGGTACTATAAAGACTAATAACCTAATTATAAAAATTCGATTCTGTGTTAATCCAAAAGTTAGTGTCTTAATAATAGTAATGAATTAGATACTTAATCGAACAATCAACTATACATACAAAGTTGGTATACAAAACAAAAGTAAATCTACAGCTTAAAAAGCTCAAAACTAAAAATAAAAAAGGGGAAAAACACCCTTAAAAAAAGTGTTTCAACGGTTTCATAAAACAACAACTATTCTTTTATTTATATGTTAAAATATAGCAGGTAAAAAGAGTTGTTTTACTACACATAAATCCTTGAAAACCATGACTACAGAACTCATAGATTATATAAAGCAAGCCGTACGATTTCGATTGGTAGAAATTTCTGGAAGTGAAGATGAAGTTGCATTTCCTACTTTCGACTTTGCCAATGACGATTCGGAGTTTTCGAAATTTGTAACAGAAAATAACTTTCAAATCTATGAAATACTCATACTGCTGCTTTCCATGTTACCATACATAGCACCAGGTTTTTTAACCAGTATACTTTCTGAATATTTTCCTGATGGAAGTGACTTTCCAGAATTTGGAGGTGTAAAAGGAACGCAATATCGCGGTATTTTACCAACAGGTGAAACAGCTATATTTATTGTGGTTGGAACGAATTACAGAGCGCGAAACTTTATCATATCTATATTCAATGAAGAACATGCATTTGCCAAAAAATCGATTCTAAGATTAGGAAATGTGCCTATGGGCGAACCAAAAATTAGTGGAACTTTATTGTTAGATTTTGAATATGTAGAATTGTTCGTATATGGTTCGGTTTCAAAACCAAAACTAAGTCAAAATTTCCCAGCCGAATTGTTAGAAACAGAAATGGAATGGGAAGATTTAGTCCTAAACCAAAAAACGCTCGATGAAGTCAATAACGTACTCGTTTGGATGGAACACAACGAAACCTTACTGAACGATTTCAATATGAAAGATAAAATCAAGCCAGGTTACAAAGTTATGTTCTTTGGTTCACCAGGAGTCGGAAAAACGCTCACGGCAAGTTTGATGGGAAAACACACAGGAAAAGATGTCTATCGAATCGATTTATCTTTAGTAATATCTAAATATATTGGAGAAACCGAAAAAAACCTTTCCAGTCTCTTCAACAAGGCCAAAAATAAAGATTGGATTCTCTTCTTTGACGAAGCTGATGCTATCTTCGGAAAACGTACAGGTGTGCGTGATGCACATGACAAATATGCAAATCAAGAAGTATCGTATTTGCTACAACGAATTGAATCGCACTCAGGTTTGGTCATTTTAGCATCTAACTATCGCAGTAACATTGATAAAGCTTTTACACGAAGATTTCAATCCATTATTGATTTTGAAAGCCCAGGAATTCCTGAGCGTTTAGAACTCTGGCAAAAATACATTCCAGATGCTTTTATGAGTGATGAAATTGATTTAGAAACCATTTCTGAAGAACATGAAGTTACAGGAGCAAACATTGTAAATATTGTACAATACGCATGCTTACAAGTCTTGGCAGATGGCGGAACACAACTCACTAATGAAATCTTAATCGACGCTATTCAAAGAGAATTTATTAAAGAAGGGAGAATGGTGTAAATATTTTATATAAAATATATTCGTGTAAAAAATCTTAAAAACGATCATCGTACTCATCAACACCAATCTTATTTCCATAGCGATCAAGTATAAAAGCATTATGCTCAGCATCAAAAGCTTTTGCAAAACCATCCTTTTTAGAAAGAAATTCAAAATCGTCTACATCTGTATATAATAGCGGAATAACTTCTTTTCCAGTAACGACATCTATAAATCCTTGTAAACCATTCAAAGAAACCTTTAACAAACCATTGTGGGTTCTATCTCCAATTCCATTATATTTTAAAGGAATAATAACACGATTCGTTTTGGTTACAATACTAACTTTGTTATTCAATACTATTCTATATTGTTCATTATCAATTGAATAATAACGAGATATACTTTCATATTGAATAGGCATTAAAACAGTTCCTTTTTTATCAAGCAAACCCCATTTGGAACCTAAGCGTACAGCATAAGTATCGTATAACATTCTGATTTCTTTATATATAAAAGGAATAATTGTTTTACCACGTTTATTGATGACGCCCCATTTTGAATCTTTTCGGAGTGGAGAATTTTTTGCTATTCTATGGCTTACACTATCGTATATCATAGGAATTTTAAGTTTCCCTTTTCTGTTAATATATCCGTGTTTTCCTGTTTCTTTATCTACAATCGGCGCAAGTCCGTTTACAAAGGGACCAATTAGCCTGTATTGCGCTAATACTTCTTTGCCAGATCTTGCATCTACAGCTTTAACTTCATCATTAAATTGTCCAATAAATATGCCTTCTCCGTGATAATACAACGAAAAATCGTATCTAGTTGGAATAATGATTTTCCCTTTAAAATTCATAACTCCCCAACAATCTCCATCGCGAATTGACAAATATTCATTCGTTAATTGTTCAATTCTGGTATATTTTTTTGAAGTTATTTTTTTTCCTTTTTGATTAAAAGCAAAATAACCTTCCTCTGTTTTTACAACAAGCATTTTTGAATTCATATTTGCTTGCCTTGACATATTATGATCTTGAAAGTTAGAAGTGGCATTCATAAACGAAGTCAATTGTTTTCCTGTGTCAAAATCAATTAACACAAATTCTTCACCAACATAGCCCATGAAAAATCCGTTATAAGTGGCAAATCGATCATAGATAAAATCGGTACTTGGTTCTCCTTTAGAATTCAAATAACTCCATTTTTTATCTTTAGATACAATTGTATATGGGCGATACTGTTCTATTTTGTCATATTCAAAAGGCACAACAATTTCTCCTTTCCGACTGATCATTCCTGCTTTCCCATTCTTCATTGCTACCGTAGTATCAAAATAAAAAGGGGAAATATAGTCATACGTGTTAATTGTATTTCCATCAACATCTATAAGTTCATACTTATAATGAACAGTATAATTACTAGTTCCGCATCTATCAATAACTCCTATACTTTTATATGTAACTGATGAAACTACAGCAGCACCATTTTTAAAATCACTAGCGGTTGCGTACTTCACTGGAATGACTTCATTTCCGTACGAATCTATAAAACCCCATTGATCATATTTTAAAACTTTCGCATAATAGGTTTTCGATCGTTTTTTGACTTTTGAAAAGTTTCCCACCAATTCATACCCTTTTTCTTTAATCAGTTCATGAAATTGAGGATTTGAAATATATCCGTATGCATCTACCTCAAATGCTTTTTGTCCCAACATTGTAGAAGTATAAAAAGTGGTAAAGAATAGAATAATATAATATTTCAAAGACATGCACAATTTCTTTTTGATGTAATCAAATATACAGTATAAATAATGTATGCAAAATGATAAAAAGGTGAACAAACCTTTTGAATGAGTAAAGTGCCTCATTTCTTCTCTTAAATAGAAAACAAGCCTAGTGTTAAAGAACTCTCGCGTGTTTTTAGTGCTTCAAAAACCATCTTCATAAACCAAAATATCACATAAACAGGTGAGGCAAAAATCACCTTTCCATGTGTTTTGCCGCCTGTATCTCCTAGCTACTTTTGGAGGGTACAATTAAATGATCATTTAGGCACGGAGGTATCTGAAAATCCTAAACAGAGTAAGAATCAAACTATAAAACAAAAGTGTTATGTCATTTCATACTACAATAATAAAAGCTGAAAATGGTGCTGTCTACGAGGGCTATAATGTCCGTTATGTGGAAAAAAACGCACCAGAAAAATATAAGTTTCAACCAAGTGTCAGATTTACCGCAGATGGAAGTGGAACGGTAGTTTTAGAAGTAATTGCCAAAACAGCCAAAGAGAATTATGCAAAAGTTTTTACACTGAATTCTAATACAAGCTTTGTATTTGCTCCTATTAAAAATATAACAATTGAAATTAAGATTACAGATTTCAAAAAAACCGATAAGCATATAGAATTCAATTTTTTCATAAAAGGTTGTGGTGAAGTTCCACTACTAGGTAAACAATGTGTTGAAAGAACATTCCCTGTAAAATTGCCCATGCCACTTGCATTAGCTGAAGAAGGACAAGACTACAATATGAGTTCGGGCGATTTGGCATTACTTCTCATTGCTGAACAATACCAAAAATGTAATTGCAATCATTAATCAACTTTAAAATTTTTATCATGGAAAATGTATATGAAACTGCTGTAAAATTTATAGAGCAGAACAAAAAAGATGACCCAAGAGTATGGAATCACCTAAAAATTGCCGGATCATCCAATGAAATTCAAAATGTATTCTGGTGGAACAACACGATTCGCTTGTATGACATTCCGTTGGAAAACAAAAAAACAATGGAGCGTGCAGGATATTTGTTAGTATCAGAATCCAAAGAGTTGCCGCCAATTGTAGAATATGCTACAGAAGGTGTATCACTCAAAGAACAAATTGATCAAATGTTGCAGCCAGCATTGTCAATTTCTCACATAAATGCAACACCAAGAAAATACCATTTTGTCTCTTCTACAGAGTTATATGTATCCTTAGAAGATGTAAGTAGTAAAGAAGAAGTACTCCTCAACATTCCAAACTTTTTTATCCTAACCAAAGATGTTAGAGAAGAATTAAACAGACAGCCATCAGAGGTCTTTTCTACAGAAATGGTTGCAAGATATTGGGAAGAACTAAATGAGGTTCGTACAGAAAGTTTGCCAAGTAAAACCTTAAATGCAAAACCAACTCAATACCAACAAAACTGTAGTTCCTACACGTTTGGAGAAGTGTGTACTATTGATAGAAGTTCTAACAATTCACCATGTCACCCAAGAAAAATTTCAGGTTGCGTACCTGTAGCTTGGGCGATGTTATTATCAGCATTGAAACGAACAAACATTTCTGGTCACAATAAAATTTGGAGAGGAAATACTTGTTGGACAATTAATTGGCCTAGTCATTTCAGTACCAGCAATCCGAGTCAGTGTAACGTTGTAGAGCAAACAATATGGAAGTTGCATACGCTTATGGAAACAACAGATAACGGAAGTACTAAGGACAGCAATACAATCAAAGGGAAAGAAATCTTAAAAGACTTCGGACTTACGTGGAAAATGCTACATAAAGATGGTGAGAACTTCGCCTTTTTGCAAAAAATAATTGATGGAAATGAACCTTTTCTCTTTGATGGTCATGGAAAATGGGGCGATGATAAAGCGGGACATGGAGTTGTTGTGTATGGATACAAACAAGAAGGAAATATGATGAAAGTTTCCTTAGGATGGGGAAAAGCTTTCCCTGACAAGTGGATGAATTTTGATCAATTTTCAAGCAAAGGATTTACGTATCGAGAAAACTCAAAAACTCAAGCATAAATTTTATAAAATGGCGGTATCCGAAAAGCCATAAAAGAGTAGGAACAAAAATCAAAACTATATATTATGTCTACATTCAAATTACAAATTGCTTTTTCAGATGACGAATTACGTGCCATCTACGATTCAGGAACCAGTGTTATTATTGCAAAACCATCTATTGGCGGAGACGATCCAAATGTGGCTTGGCAAGTATTCAAACCTTTTCAAGCAAATACACTTTCGTGGAAAGAAGAATATGGAATTTACGCTTCTACGAGCGAAGTCAAAAATGGTGCGCAACTAAGTCAATTATCAAGCGTTCCTGTTGGGGCTTCAATGAACAAACTATATGTCTTAGAAGACAATGCAACCGTTTCTGGACCTTTGAGTGGAGGAGAAGCAAACTCGTATGCACTTACAAATAGTTATTCTGGTGGAATCATTCCAGGAACCGACAATCCAAATAAGCGAATTATGACTGTTGGTTTGTTTCAAGATGCTAATGTAAATGGTACAGATATCAGAGGAAACGCAGTATCTGCCGCACCAGTATTATTAGCAAGTACAGCAATAATGACGCCGTATACAACTGTGTATATCTGGTTACAATCGCAAGTAAAAAGTAATTCGGTGGTAACTACAGTGACATCTAAGAAAACTGCTTTAAAATTTGGAGCAGGTATCAACGAACTTTCTGTTACCTACGATGCGCCTTCAGGGAAATTTCTTCCAGCATAAATGAAACGAGAAAAACAACAGAGTAATAAAAATACATATTACTCTGTTTTTTTATTTTAATAATAAGTAGCTTATTATATTCTTTTGATGAAAGAATTTTTAACTAAATTCATGGTGTATTAATCACTAACCGTATAGACCATGAAAACTGACGACAATCCAATAAAATCATTAAAATTAGTAAAAGTCGCAAAAGAAAAAGATGCAAAATCTACCAATAAAATTCATGTAGAAGTAGCGATAGAAACCATATTGGAAAATTTTATGATAGCAAAATTTTCCTCAGAAGACATAAAAAATCTTACAACTAAAGGAGAAGAACCGCTAAATATTGTTCGCCTTTTTGTGAACTTAATTCCTAAAGGAGAACCTGTAGTGGCTGAAAAACCAGTAGATACTCTTGAAGGCAAGTTAATAATAGATAAAGTCAAAAATGAAAACACTAAGTTTGATTTTGACGAGGATGAAAACTCCATATTAGTGGTAGAAGTCAAAATCAATGGAGTTAAACCTGATGGAACAAAACGGAAAGTAATTACGTATGACGATTGTGATGAAATTGATGAAGGATTAGAATAAACAATTACGAATTAATTACGCGGATGTTATGTTAAAAATATTTCGAAATGTATGTATTACATACTTAATTTTGTGCTGTACATTGATACATATTCGTTGCCAAAAACAGCATTCAACAGAAAAAGTAAATTATCAAAGGCATATTGATAGTCTAAATAAAAAGGCATTTTCTTTTATGAGAAATCAGCGTTGGGAAACTGTTTTTTTAACAGCCAAAAAGGCAGATTCATTAGCTACAGTAAACAATTATACAAAAGGTATTGCCAAAAGTTTACGCATTCAGTCGTATTATTGGAATTATAAAAATAACCTAGACAGTGCTTTTCATGTATTACAAAAATCAGAAAAGTTAGAACATAAAATAAAAAATTATATAGGTCTATTGGCTGTTTACAATACAAAGGCATTACTATACAAACGGAATGAATTGTTTGATGAAGCATTAGAAGTGTATCAAAAGGCATTGACAATTCAGGATAGTAGTATTACCAATAAACAGTTGAGCAAGACACATTCTAATTTGGCCAATGTATATGCCAAAAAAAGTGTATACGATAGTGCTGTATATCATTACAATCAATCGTTATTGCTAAACAAAAAAGATACATTGACAAAACTAACGATGCGAACGTATATCAACTTAGCAAATGTATATAGTTTATCATCTGATTATAATCTGGCAGAATTCTATTATAAAAAAGCATTTAAATACCATCAATCTGTTGGAAATGAAGTAGAAATTGCCAAATTATATAATAATTTAGGCGCATTATTTTATGAAAAAGGCGAAGATGAACTTTCTTTAGATTATTTAGAAAAAAGCATTCAACTCAGAGAAAAACTACTAGACTCTTCACGATTGGTTGAAAGTTATATTAATGTAGCTGAATTATTGTCTGTACGAAATCCGGAAACTGCTTTTGAATATTTAGACAAAGCATTGCAGTATATAACACCAGATATGAAGACTTCTTTATTGGCTAAAATTCATTTATCGAAAGCTTCTATGTATCGCGAAGCGAATCAAAATGCAAAAGCAAAAGCTGAATTTGAGCGCGCTATTAAACTTTCTGAAGATCAAGAAAAACTTACCTTTGAGAAGTATTTGACCAAAATGAAAGCCGAAATTGCGTACGACGAAAGAAACTTTCAAAAAGCCTATCAATATCGAATTGCATATGAAAAATTAAGCGACTCTGTATTCAATGAAGAGAAACTTTGGGATTTGTCAGCATTACAAAAATCGTATCAGGCAAAAGCGAAAAAAGCAGAAGTATCTTTGTTAGAAAAAGACAATGCTTTGGCAGAAGAAAAAGCGCTTCGAAAGCAGCAAGAAAATGAAAAACTATATGCTTTTTTAATCGCGTTTGGCGTGGTAGTTCTTTTAGTATCTATCATTGCATTCTATTTTTATAAATTGAAAAAAACGACGAGTCAACTCGCCAGACAACAAGAATTATTACTGGAAGAACGGATTCATAACTTAGTAAACGATCAAGAAATTCAAATCATCAATGCAAGTTTGGAAGCACGAGAAAAAGAAAAAGCATCTATCTCAAAAGAATTACACAACAACATTGGAAGTTTGCTTACATCGGTGAATTTTCACTTTCAAGCCTTTGATGAAAAAGTGATGACAGCGCACAAAGGCACTAAAAAACTATATGACAAAACGCTTCAAATTATTCAAACCATTACGCATGAAATAAGAAGTATTTCGCATCGTTTTGATCAAGATCCAATACCAGAATTCAATCTGAAAACGGCGATTACAAATTTTTCGGATAAAGTCGCCAATGAACAACTCAAAGTGCATACGGCAATTCATGGTTTAGAGAATTTTAAAAACTCACAAACTAGTATTTTTATTTTTAGAATCTTGCAAGAATTGGTCAATAATACCATTAAGCACGCAAATGCGAAGACCTTAACCATTTACATTACTAAAAATATAGAAGCAATAAATATCATGGTAGAAGACGATGGAAAAGGGTTTGATGCTACGCAATTGGCAAACGGAATTGGGTTAAAAAATCTACGTAAAGAAATACAAATCAGGAATGGAAACTGCGATATTGATTCAAATTCAACTCGTGGTACAACTGTAAACATAGATATACCGATATGAAAAAGCTACAATTACTTATTTGTGACGATCACAATTTAGTGTCTGAAGGCATAGCGATTATGCTACAAAGTGAAGATCTGTATGAAATTCATATTGTGACTTCTGGAAAACAAGCGTTGCAATACATACGCGCTCATAAAATAGACGTTTTAATATTAGATATTTCTATGCCCGAAATGAATGGGTTGGATGTTTTGGATGCCTTAACAGCAGCGGGGATTCCACAAAATGTTTTGATGCTAACTATGCACGATCAGGTAAAATTCATCAAAGATGCAATTGCTAAAGGCGCGAAAGGGTATGTTTTAAAAAGTACCAGCAAAACTATGTTGATAGAAGCAATTCAAAAAGTAGCTGATGGAGAAAACTTCTATGATCCGCGATTGACAGCAATTTTGCTCAACGATCCGCAAGAAGCCTCACAAAAAAAGCAAGCAGAACTCGTAAAACTCACGCCGAGAGAAATAGACATTCTAAAACTCATCGCACAAAACAAAAAAACAAAGGAAATTGCAGAACTACTTTTTATCTCAGTGAACACGGTACAATCGCACAAAAAAAACTTATACAGCAAGCTCAACATTCATTCCGTTTCGGAGTTGGTAACCTATGCGTTTCAGCATGGTTTTGTGGAAATTTAGTGGTAAAAATTATTTATTTGAAACAGAACTCACATAGATTTTGCACTTAGTTTATGAGTCTTTTCTTTTAGAAAACCTCTTTACTATTTGACCTCTATTTTTCATAGCAAAACCAAGAACTAAGGTTGTGAAAAAAGAAAAAATAGCAAAAACCAATGCAGGTTGCGCCATAATTTCATTTTTAACAATGGTGGTACTTACAAGCAATGCTAATCCCGTATTTTGCAAACCTACTTCGATTCCAATGGTAGTTGATTGTAGATTATTCAAATTTAACTTTAGCGATAAAAAATAACTGCCCAACATTGAAATCAAATGAAGTAATAGGCAAGAAGGAAGTAAAATGTAAATTATTTCTGTATTTATACCACTTCCTCCATTAGTTTCAGATGCAAAAAACTTTACACCAAAAACAAACGCCAACAAAATAATGTTGAAATACTTTAGATAGTTTTGTATTTTTTGAATTACTTTAGAATACATTTCATTCAAAAAGAGTCCAATTAAAACTGGAAAAATTAAAGTCAAGAAAACTTGTGTAATCGTATTTATAAGACTAAAATTATCATTACTGTTTTCCAATTCAAAATAGTCCAATCCCAAAAAAACTAAAGTTGGAATGGTAAATAAGATTATAAAAGAATTGACAACGGTTAATGAAATTGATAAAGCCACATCTGTTTTCAATAAATAACTTATGAAATTGGATGTAGTTCCTCCAGGGCAGATAGATACTATAAAAACTCCCATTTTCCACTCAGGACTCAAATTTGTAAAGGAAACAATAATTAAAGCCAATATAGGTAACGCTATAATTTGTAATAGTAAGCCTATGGTTAGGCTTTTTGGGCTTTTAAATACATTTTTGAAATCCCTTATTCTTAAAGAAGAACCTATGCCAAACATTATGAGCCCTAAGGCAAGGGAAATTAGAAAGTCTATATTCATATTTAATCTCTATACCGCCAAGATATGCAATTATATTTTTTATAGAAAGAAGTTGTGAATGGATTGACGTTTGCAAATCCAATAAAAGTTCTTACTTTTAAATAAAACCGAATACAAACAACCAATTCAATTAGTACACAATGTTAAAAGTAACACACATATTCTGTATCCTATTTTTAACATGTACGTTCTCAAATGCACAACAAATTACTGCGGAAGAATTGGTGAAACAGATAAAATCTGCATCATCTGAAAATATAGAAGGCTTTCTCAATCAGTTTCTCGACATTGATACAAAAGATGATGATTGGGTAATACATGCGCTCGACTTAGCGTATTATTTCTACAAAAAAGAACAATACGGAAAAAGCTTAACGCTTACGGAAGCTAGCATTGAAATCAGTAAAAAAAATCAAAAGGCCACTCATCTTTCGAAAGCATATCTGAGAAAAGGAAATATATACATGCAACAAGGTGAAAATGAAAATGCCTTAACTGCCTATTATTCGCTTTTACAAGTTGCAGAAAAAGAAGCGAATGCAAACTATCAGTTTTTTGCAAGAATGAATATTGCAGTCATTCACAGAATGATGCGTCAGTATAAAAAAGCATTGGAAAAATGTACAGAAGCACTACAAATCATTGATGAAACTGATTATAAAAACAAGCGAAATCATGTAAACTTACTTACCATTTTAGGCGAAACCTATTTGGATATGGAGCAATTGGATACTGCTTTAAATCATATAGAAAACGGACTCGTTATCAGTGAAAAGCTAAACTATTCACATGGAAAAGTAGATTTACTTATCAAAAAAGGAATCATTTCATATAAAAAAGAAAAGTATAAGGATGCGCTCAATCATTTACACCAAGCTGAAGATATTTTAGAAGAGGATACGTTAACAAATGATTTCTATCAAAAAACCTATACAAACTACTTTCTAGCAGCGAGTTTCTTCAAACAAGAAAAGTATCAACAGACTGTCGATCAACTTCTAAAAACGATCAAACTATTGGAAAATGATTCCAAGAGAGATGTATATATATTAGACACATATTTACTATTGGCAAAAAGTTATAACAAACTTCAAAATACTGAGCAAACCTTGTTTTGGCATGATGAGTATTTAAAACTGAATGCAATCTTAGAGAAAGATAAAAATAAGGTGCAAACCAAAATATACGAAGAGGAAACACAACTTTTCAAAAATCAAATCGCGGTTCTAAAAAAAGAAAAGGAGGAAAGCAATACAATTATATGGTATGCAGTAGCTTGTGCTGCTATTTTTATCATAATTTGGATTGTTACATTGTCTAGATCGGTGAAAAAAGAACGATCAAACAAAGTTGTATTTAACAAACTGACTTCCAAAATAGAATCGTTAAACACGCAATACCATAATATTACGAACAGGAAAAGTGCGCAAAAATTGTTTGACATTGAAGATGAAAAAGTCGCTGCTATCTTGAAAGGAATTGACAAACTAGAAGCTGCAAACTACTTTTTAAGCTTAGATTGTAGTTTAAGCGCGATGGCAAAAAAGCTAAAAACCAATAGAAGCTACTTATCACAAATTATAAGAACGCACAAAAAGAAGAAATTCAACGAATATATCAATGAGCTTCGCATTACGTATACAATCAATAGATTACAAACTGACACAAAATTCTGTAAATTTTCAATCGCTTCAATTGCAAAAGAAGTTGGTTACAAAAGTGATTATTCCTTTGTAAAACACTTTAAGGAAAGAACCAACGTAAAACCATCTGACTACATCAAAAAAATACTTGAAAAAACACCCGATTAGCACCACATTTTGTTCAAAATTAGGAACTGTATTTTTTAAAGAACTCGCTTATTTACTATCATTGAAGAGAATATTTTACCAAATTCATATTGGAAAAATAAGCTACATATATTAATTTTTTAAAAACATTCACATTATGAAATCAAAAACGAACAAAAAAATCGAGTTAAAAAAACGTACAATTGCAACAGCAATTATGGTGAAATTAGTAGCAGGTCAATGCGTCATAGGCGACGATACAGAGCCGATTCACATTGATAGACCTACGGATGGAGAAATCTGTAATCATTAAAAAAGTAATTCCAAATTCATAACGAAAAAGCGTCTTTATTTTGTTCAAAATAAGGATGCTTTGTTTTTTTTCGGAGCGATACCAACCTAACTTTCGGTCATATTAATGCATTAATTAAGGCGAAACCGAAAACCTTTAAATAGAGTAGGTATCATTCATAAAAACGATTATTATGAAAAAATCAAAATTAAAAATTACAAAACTTAAAAAAGAAACAATCAGTAACTTTCAAGTGAATAAAGTAAAAGGTGGAATTACGATGAGAGAAAATTGTGAGTTAGAGACTACACCACCAGGAGCATGTCATTCATTTGGACCAGCTTGCGATCAAACGATTGGATTTGCATGTAATTCATTGATTGTGTGGTGTGCATAAATACTTTTGCAAACAAGCTTGAATATTCTTCAAGCTTGTTTATTTTTTTCTTCTTCCTACATAAAAAATCAACGCTCACACAAAAAAATCTACGCTTACGAACTAATTTACGGTCTGTATGAGATAAAAAGATAGTTTTATATAAAACCTATCTAAAAATGCTCAAAAAATCTATAGAAGTGCCGTTTTTTGGTATTGAAACCACTACAATTATTGCTGAAGTAAATATCGCTAAAAGAATTGGCTATCATTTGGTCGGTTTGTCCAATAATGCCATTCGTGAACGTAACTACAGAATTGCTTCAGCTTTACATAATAAGAGCTATAAAATTTCAGAAAAGAAAATTAGAATATGTATGGTGCCACCCAATGTATGTAAAGAAGGCAATGTATAACTTAGCATTAGAAACTTTGGCTGTTGTATGCGAAAGACTAAATAAAGGCTTAAAATAGTTACAGTTGACTAAAATGTTGAATGTTAATCGAATTTATCTATGAATTAAAATTTGGTGAAAGAAAATCTACTATATTTAGATAGCACAAAACATTTCTATTCCTAAAGACTTTAAATATAAAGTATATTAATTAGAATTGAAAAAGGAAAAGATGTAAAAGAAAAAACAAAATTTAAGATTACCGATTAAAAAAAGTTACCTATGAAAGAAAAATTACTACTCCTGTTTGCAATAACAATAACTCAGTTTGGATTTGGACAAATTGGATTTGAAGAAAATGCGATAACGAATTATATAAATGCTCCTAATGATGTCCATTCTGTTGACATTGATAACGATGGCGATATGGATTTGCTCGCTTTTTCTCCTAGTTTAGTAGTTTGGTTTGAAAATGCAGATGGACAAGGCTCATTTACGGCTCATAAAATTATTTCTACGTTAGCAAATAATGTAAAATCTGTGTATGCTGCAGATATAGATGGTGATGGTGATATGGATGTGCTTTCTGCTTCAGCGAATGATGATAAAATTGCTTGGTATGAAAACACAGATGGTCAAGGTTCCTTTGGTGCGCAACAAATCATTACAACATTAGCAGCTGATGCACAATCAGTTTTTGCAGTAGATTTAGATGGAGATGGTGATGTAGACGTCCTTTCTGCATCGGATTCGGATAATAAAATAGCATGGTACGAAAACACAGATGGGCAAGGCACTTTTGGAGTACAACAAATCATTTCCATAAGTGCAAATAGAGCAACTTCAGTATATGCAAGTGATTTAGATGGGGATGGAGATATGGATGTAGTTTCTGGATCGCTTTCTCATAAGAAAATAGCTTGGTACGAAAACACAGATGGTCAAGGTACTTTTGGAACGGAACAAATCATCACGACTGGTGCAATTTTCATTAGCCAATTATATGTTCTTGATGTAGATGGGGATGGAGATATGGACATAATGTCTGACTATTCGCAATCAATAGTTTGGTTTGAAAATACGGATGGGCAAGGCACTTTTGTAGGTCCGCAAATTATTGGGTATACATTTAGTGCCAGTTCAGGAAAATTCTATCCAACAGATTTTGATAGTGATGGCGATATAGATGTGCTTTCAGTTTCTCCTTTAGATCCTAATAAAAAAATAATTTGGTTTGAGCATACAGATGGTCAAGGTACTTTTGCTGATGATCAGGTTGTTTCAACACTTGAAATTTCTCCAAACTATGTTCATGCTACAGATTTAGATGGTGATGGTGACTCAGAAGTTATTTTCTCATCTTATTGGGGAGATCGAATTGCTTGGTACGAAAACACTGATGGTCAAGGTACAGTAGGAGCTCAACAAGCTGTATCTCCATTGACACGATCACCGGGTTCGGTGTATTCAAGTGATTTAGATGGCGATGGCGATATGGATGTACTTTCCACATCGTTTCCTGATAAAATCGCTTGGTATGAAAATACAGATGGTCAAGGAACTTTTAAAGATCAGAAAATCATTTCAAATGGAGATGGAGGAGGCTCAATTCATGCAGCAGATTTAGATGGCGATGGCGATAAAGATGTACTATCAGCATCAAGTGGTGTCAATAAAATAATCTGGTATGAAAACACAGATGGTCAAGGTACTTTTGGGACCCAACAAGGCATTACAACATCTGCAGATGGTGTTATCTCAATTTTTGTGAGTGATCTAGATGATGATGGTGATATGGATGTTTTATCGGCCTCAGTAAATGATGATAAAATAGCCTGGTATGAAAATACAGATGGTCAGGGTACTTTTGGCCTCCAACAAATTATCACTACTAACGCAGATTATCCAACAGATGTTTATGCAGTAGATATAGATGGTGATGGTGATATGGATGTATTGTCTGCATCTTATTTTGATAATAAAATAGCTTGGTACGAAAATACAGATGGTCAAGGCAGTTTTGGTCCCCAACAAATTATCACAACATCAGTAAATGAACCAAGATCAGTTTATGCGAGTGATTTAGATAATGATGGTGATATGGATGTTTTATCGGCTTCAGTAAATGATAATAAAATAGCCTGGTACGAAAACACAGATGGTCAAGGTACTTTTGGAGCTCAACAGACTATTACCACAATGGCAAATGGTGCGCGCTCAGTTTATGCGAGTGATTTAGATAATGATGGCGATATAGATGTATTGTCTTCTTCTCGTAATAATGATACAGTAGCCTGGTACGAAAACACAGATGGTCAAGGTACTTTTGGAGTACAACAGGTTATTACAACATCGGCAGATGGTGCAACCTCAATTTTTGCTAGTGATCTAAATGGTGATGGAGCTATGGATGTGCTTTCTACATCAGTTTTTGATGATAAAATTGCTTGGTTTAAAAATTTAGGAACTATTGCTAATGAAATAAATGGAGAGATTACAATTGATATGAATTCTAATGGCTGTGATGATACTGATTTACCGATTGGGAACTTATTAATAGAAACTACAGACGGAGCTTCTAGCTTATCTACTTTTTCTCTCAACAATGGAATCTATCAATTATTCCCAGGATCAGGTGATTTTACGACTTCCGTAGTAACACCATTGCCTGATTATTACACTGTAACTCCTGCTTCGGCAACATCAAATTTTACAGGAGTAGGGAATACGGATACTGTAGATTTTTGTTTGCAAACAACAGGAACCTATAACGATGTAAATATCACAGTTTATCCTAATATAGACGATCCGCGCCCAGGTTTTAATACTTCGTATCAAATTGTATATAATAATATTGGTACTACACAACTTAGTGGTGATATTACTTTTGAGTTTAATGACTCTAAAATGCAGTTTTTAAATGCTAGTCAAATCGTTGCTTCACAAACAAGTAATACACTTACATTTAACTATGCGGATTTAAACCCATTTGAAACCAGAACTATAGACTTAGTGTTTAATGTTTTCCCACCACCAACCACTAATATAGATGATATACTGTCGTCCTCAGCTACCATAAACCCAATACCTGGTGACGAAACTCCAAATGATAATGTATTCAACTTACGACAAATTGTTATCGGGTCTTACGATCCTAATGACATTCGTGTACTAGAAGGTGATGAAATTTTAATAGAAGACATAGACAAGTACTTGCATTACATCATTCGTTTTCAAAATACAGGAACAGCAAGTGCCATAAATGTAAGAGTACAACACATATTGGACAACAAATTGGATTGGACTACCTTGCAATTGCAAACCATGAGTCATGCAGGTCGTGTAGAAATAACAGATGGTAACAACATCAAATTTATTTTTGATGACATCAACTTGGCTGACAGTACTAATGATGAACCCAACTCGCATGGACATATTGCCTTCAAAATAAAGCCGAAAAGTAATGTAGTTATTGGAGATATTATCAATGGTGTGGCTGACATTTTTTTCGATTTCAATCCACCAATTACAACCAATATTGCAAGTACCGAAATTGTAGATCGTTTATCGGTTGTTGAATTTGGTGAAAACACGATCGCAATGTTTCCAAATCCAGCAAAAGACAAATTAATAATTCAAGCAAAATTTCCAATACATCAAATTACTGTATTAGACATTAATGGTAAATTGCTAAAATCACCTGTACTATCTAATTCAAAAAAAGAATTTGAACTAAATGTAAGCGATCTATCACAAGGAATGTACTTCGTGAAAATCCAAACAGAATTTGGCATTCAAACACAAAAAATCATCAAAAAATAGATCAAAAAGTTATACGATATAAAAAACCTCATTTCTTTTGAAAATGAGGTTTTTTACTTTAAAAAGTCACGCTCACACAAAAAAATCAACGCTTACGAACTAATTTACGGTCTGTATGAGATAAAAAGATAGTTTTATATAAAACCTATCTAAAAATGCTCAAAAAAGTCTATGGAAGTGCCGTTTTTGGTATTGAAGCTACTACGATAACTGTCGAAGTTAATATTGCGAAAGGAATTGGTTATCATTTGGTTGGTTTGCCCGATAATGCCATTCGTGAAAGTAATTACCGAATTGCTTCAGCTTTGCAAAATAATGGTTATAAAATCCCTGGAAAGAAAATTACAATCAATATGGCTCCTGCCGATTTACGAAAAGAAGGCAGCGCGTACGATTTAACCTTAGCATTGGGAATTTTGGCTGCATCGAATCAGATTCAATCTGAAAATTTGGACAACTATCTCATTATGGGCGAATTGTCTTTAGATGGAAGTCTACAACCCATAAATGGCGTATTACCAATTGCCATCAAAGCACGTGAAGAAGGTTTTAAAGGGTTTATCTTACCAGAACAAAACGCCAAAGAAGCAGCCGTTGTCAATAATTTGGAAGTTTATGGTGTACAAAACATCAGACAGGTTATTAATTTTTTTGATGCTGACGAACCGCTAGAGCAAACCATTATTGATACACGCGAAGAATTCTTAAAAAATCTAGCCTTTCCAGAATTCGATTTCTCTGATGTAAAAGGGCAAGAAAGCATTAAACGTTGCATGGAAATTGCAGCAGCTGGCGGACATAATATTATTCTTATTGGTCCACCAGGATCAGGAAAAACAATGCTAGCCAAACGCTTGCCATCCATTTTACCGCCATTAACCTTACATGAAGCCTTAGAAACGACCAAAATTCATTCGGTTGTTGGTAATATAAAAGACAAATCAGGACTCATTGCAGAGCGACCGTTTCGGAATCCGCATCATACAATTTCTGACGTCGCTTTAGTTGGCGGCGGAAGTTATCCGCAACCAGGAGAAATCTCATTGGCGCACAATGGCGTATTATTCTTAGATGAATTACCAGAATTCAAACGAAGTGTTTTAGAAGTCATGCGACAACCGTTGGAAGACCGAGAAGTCACGATTTCTCGTGCACGATTTACCATAACCTATCCAAGTAGTTTTATGTTGGTAGCCAGTATGAATCCGAGTCCCAGCGGATTTTTCAACGATCCAAACTCGCCAATGGCAGCGTCTCCGATGGAAATGCATCGCTATATGGGGAAAATTTCTGGACCTTTATTGGACAGAATTGATATTCATATAGAAGTCACGCCAGTTCCGTTTGAAAAGTTATCGAAAGAACGAAAAGGTGAAACAAGCGCAGCAATTCGTGAACGTGTCATAAAAGCGAGAGAAGTACAAACGGAACGTTTCAAAGACTCTGAAATTCTACATTACAATGCACAAATGAATACGAAGCAAATTCGAAAGCATTG
>NZ_JBOEFY010000004.1:0-32422 GCF_050633145.1 Kordia sp.
TGGTCGCCTTGCTCCTTTTTTGTTTCTGCTTTGTCTTTATACATACTATAGTTTCTTATCATTATATAATATGTACTTTGATTCGGGTTAACGATTACTCATTGATACTTATATTTATTAAATTGGAAATCGTGAATGTTCATTTGAGACTTTGTTGGAGCTCCTCGCTTCGACTCCGCTCAGCGTCCTATATAATGTAGATACTATAGTATATATTCGAATTAGTGAGAGCGACTGGCGAAAGCGTGACCAGTTTTCTTTTTTTAATCAAAAAGAAAATGGGAACCCCACTTCACTTCGACTCCGCTCAGTGAACTTTGTTAGGTATTGAGTCTTTGGTTGGGGTTGCAGTTCGACTGCGCTCAATGTGACAGGTGTTGGATTATTTTTTTATGAAAAGAAGTTCCATACAAGTCCAAAGCGGACAACGAAATCGCGATATGGTTGATTTGGTGCAGCGAAAAAGTTGTATCCTGTAAAGGAAGAGTTTAAGTGCTCTAACTTGAAGTAGATTCGTGTACGTCTTACTTTGGCATTGATAAATACATCAAATCGTGGGAAACCTCCAATTTTTTGTTGATTTTGACTGTAGAATTCTCCTAGTAATGGACTATATGCGTTTCCGAAGTATTCTGTGAAGTAACTGAATGTAACTCCAGTTTGAATGAAAAGCGCTTTTTTGAACCATTTGTCCGTATAGTATAATGTGTTTCTTGTTACCAGTTCAGGCACATTGAATACATCGCCAGTTTGCGTTACTTGTTGATACATGACTGTGTTGTTGAGCGCAAATTTTCCGTAGCGGAATTCTTTTCCAACTTTTACTTTTAGATAGGTGATTGCATCTTGACTTTGCTGTGGCGATACTTGCGCACCAGCAGTGAGTCCTGAAAAGTATGTGTAGTTATCTAATGAGGTGAAACTAACATCTGCATTTCCCCATTTTTTAGATTTTAGACTGAAGTTGATACTTTGCGTTCGCTCATTTTTGAGATTGTTACGCCAATTGTAGTTTATGTAATCACTGTGATTGATGATGAAGTTAAAGTTTGGCGCTTTGGAATTGATTACAATGGAAGCTTCTGCTTTTATATTATCATTGAATTTGTATCGTGCACGACCTGTAAAATAGTTCCCTCCAAGTTCTCCTGAAACATTTGCTAATAAATCAGCCTTGAGTTCAATTCCTGCTATGGTATGTCGCCACTCTCCTCCAATAGAGATTACATCTCCTTCTATTCCGCTAGGCACAACATTATCTGGTGAGAGATACAGTATTTTATCAAAGAAGTAATCGTATTTGGTATGATTGGCTTTGAATTTTACATCTCCAAAGGTTTTTGTAGTATAACTTAAACTCGCTTGATTGAATAGTTTTCGTAATTGTGAGCGATCTCTTAGCGCCGATCCTACATAAGCATCTCCAAACAATGCATTTGCGCTTGTTTGATTGTAAATGTTATATTTTGTTTCATAATTGAACGTATGTCCAATACGCAGATTGTTATCTCGAAGCGAATCTTTTTGTTTTACTATTTTGTAATCATGCTCTAGGTAGTATCGTTTTCCTACGAGTATGTTTTCTGCATCTTGAAATTGCACCGATAAACGTGAACGGTCGGTGAATTCTTCGACTCCAGTTTCAAAGTCCGTTACTGCTTCTGTAGTCAGTCCTCCATTTTCATCATTAAATACATCTTGCGAATAGAAGTGTGCTCGCAATCCGTAACGATCATTTTTGGTTCGGTAGTTTGCTGTAAATCTAAAGTTTCCGGAACTACTAAGTATGTTTTGATATTTCCCTAACGAACGCATTCCTTTGTAAGCAATTGAGAAATTCATACGTTTAGATGTATTCATCGTAATGAAAGCATTCAATAATTGCCCTTGCTCCATCGCCGTTTTAAAAAACAATTCGGTTGTTGGTGTTGGCACATTGAAATATTTCACATCTTCCACCTCATCGTAGTTAAAGTGTTTTGCGCGCATTCCTATGCTTGGAAATGCCGATGGTCTGTCAAATGAATATCCTAAACTGTTATAGGTTTGTCCTAAGTTTGAAAAAGCTATCAGTTCAAAATCATCTTTACGCAAGTAATTGTACTTGTATTCTTTTTCAATGGTTAGTGTTGTATCGATAATCGTTGTGTCACGATCGTGCGAGATTATTTTATACAGATTGATGTCGTATTCTTTTCGTTTCGCCGTTTTATCTTTTTCAGAGCCTTTGTTTTCCCTATTAATAGGTTCTTCTCCTCGCTGACTCATTTTTTGTTTTTTCTCTGGTACTGGCTGAAACTTTTCCTGCGCTTGTACAGCAGAAACAGTAATACATATAAATATAACGAAAAGGATGTGCTTCACTTCTTTGATTTTTTTAGCGTGTTCTTCTCCATGTCATCAAACATTTTACGCTAGTATGGAACAAAAGTATACTTTTTGATCGAAATAAAAAGCCAAGATTTGTTATTGAAATCATAAATTGTTGTTTTTAAGCGACTATGTTTTGTTTTTCTATTTTGATTTGACTTGCAGAACGAATAGTTTTGTCTCTTGATATTTTACGCATGTTAGCACTACAATTATTAGATGGATTAGAAGCTGGAACCGACGAAGCAGGACGCGGATGTCTTGCTGGACCTGTAACTGCAGCCGCTGTTATATTACCTGAAAGTTTTTCGAATGACATATTAAACGACTCCAAACAGTTGAGTGAGAAGAAGCGTGAAATTTTACGTCCTATTATTGAATTGGAAGCCGTAACTTTTGGTGTAGCACATATTTTCCCTAAAGAAATTGACGTTATTAATATATTAAATGCTTCTATTTTGGGAATGCATAAAGCGATTGACCAACTTTCAATATCGCCAGTACATATTATTGTAGATGGAAATAAATTTAAACCGTATAAAGAAATTCCGCATCAAACTATTATTAAAGGTGATGGAAAGTATATGAATATTGCTGCTGCTTCTGTGTTAGCCAAAACATATAGAGATGCATATATGGAAAAAATTCATGAAGAGTTTCCTATGTACAATTGGAAGAAAAATAAAGGATATCCAACTGTAGAACATCGCGAAGCTATTAAAAAGTACGGCACAACAAAGTATCACCGTATGTCATTTCGTTTACTTCCAGAACAATATACACTTGACTTATAATCTTTAAAGAGTTTTCACGTTTATTTTGTACATTAACAACTTAAACCATTATTATGAAAACCAAATTTTTTTTATTCCTGCTTGTCGGATTGCTAATTTCCTGCAATAATGACGATGATATTTCTACTAATAATAATCCAATTGCTGGCGTTTGGAAAATGATTGATGTCTCCTGTGAGTGCGCACCACCAAATTTTCAAGCAGATCATATTTGGTTCTTTGATCTTTCGCAAAATAGACTTATCGTAGAAAACGAATTAGATGAGACTTTACAAATTTTTGATTCTGGTGTATATTATTTTGCTTTAGGAGGTGAAACTATAACACTGTTAGATATTCCGTACGAATATTTCTTTGAAGATGGCAAACTACATATTGGATACCAATACCAAAGTGATGGCCCATTAATGATTTTTGAAAGGCAATAAACTGTAACATTTATAAAAAATACTGCTCTCTATGGTAAACACCAACCAATATGAGAGCTTTTTTTATATTTCTGTTTGTCGCTTTTTATACGAATGTGTCTTTCGGGCAAATTTCGCCGAGTGATTTTCAACTTGAACATGGAACGTACCAAGTAGGTTTCAAACAGTATGAAAAAGTTGATGCTACACGAACCTATAAACGTGTTTTTGAATGGACAAATAAAACAATTCTACGTCCAATTCTAATCAGTATATGGTATCCAAGTACAGAAACAACTTCACAAAAGACAACTATTTTAAGTTATTTAGAGATTTTTAAAAACGAACACGAGTGGGAACATTTACCAAACGAACAGTTATTAAATTGGTTTCCCTATCCTATCAATAATTCACACAACAAAGCAATACTTAACAATACAACCAAAGCGTTTGTAAAAAGCAACATTGCAAAAGAAAAGTTCCCTGTCATTATATATGCACCGAGTTATGAAGCGTCTTCTATTGAAAATTTTGTGTTGTGCGAATATTTAGCGAGTCATGGATATATTGTGATTTCGAGTCCGAGTCGCGGCGCAGAAATTAAATATTTTTCTGGTGGAACGCATAAAGATATGGAAGCCCAAGCACGTGATATTGAATTTCTACTACAAGAAGTTTTAAAGTTTGAACACGCAGACACTAGCAAGATTGCCACCATGGGGTTTAGTTTTGGCGGATTGTCTAATGTATTGGCACAACTTCGCAACGATTACATCAAAGCAATTGTGAGTTTGGATGGAAGCATTCGGTACAATTATAAAGTTTTAAAAGCATCTCCTTTTCATGATATCAAAAAAGTTGATGTTCCTTTTATACATTTCGCACAAAAGGACATTCCAGAAACGGTATTGAAAGCTGATAAAATTGATCCGAAATTAAATTATGAATTCGAATTTTATGATAGTTTAGTTCATAGTGATGCGTACAAACTCAAGTTTCACGATTTGACACATTCAAATTTTAGCTCGTTTGGCATTCTATTTCGTCCAAGAGACAAACGACAAGATAAAAGTGACGAAAAGATTCTCGCCTCTTATAAATTGGTTTCAAACTATACATTACAGTTCTTAAATGCATACTTAAAGAACGATCAAACTTCTTTAGAATTTCTGACTAATACACCTGAGCAAAACGGAATTTCGTCAAATATCCTTTCAAAAGAATCAAAAAAAGCGACCGAAAAACCATTCACAATTCAAGATTTTAATGATTTGGCAGCAAAACAACATTATCAAAACTTAGAAGCTTCATACAAAAAACTAATTCAAAAACATCCAAATTTAGAATTGCCCGAATGGAAACTGAACAATCTCGGCTTGCAACTCACTTTCAATCCAAAAACGTCACAACAAGGAATTTCAATATTTAAGTTCGCCGTTTATCTCTATCCAAAATCAGCGAATTTATTTGACAGTCTAGCGGAAGCGTATTTGTTTCTGAATGATAAAGAGAACGCAATCATCAATTTTAAAAAATCGCTTGCGTTGAATCCCGAAAATCAAAATGCTATCGATCGGCTGAAAGAATTAAATAAATAACTCAAGTTTCCGTTATATCTATTTAGTGCAATCATAAAGAATCATATCTCATAATTAAAACATCAACCAAAAAAACATCTCAAATGAGAAATACACTGGCTTTATTCCTAATTCTATTCACACATCAACTTTTTGCGCAGATTCCAAATAAAATATCCGACGAAGATAAGGTGTACGGACTTTCCAAATTTTGGCAGGAAGTAAACTATAACTTTATATATTTAGACAAGGTAGATAAAACCGAATGGAATAAATTATATAAAAAGCTTATTTCAGAAGTTCAAAAAACAGAAAACGATTATGAATACTACCGATTATTGCAACGGTTTTGTGCTTCTTTAAAAGACGGACATACCAATGTATACTTTCCCAAAAAAATTCAAGACAGCATCTACAACACCTATTTTGGGGAGTATCGATTGTTTTTATCAAACATTGATGGCAAAGCAATATTGACACGCGTTAATGCTAGTAAAAAAGAAGAGTTGCCAATCGGTACAGAAATTATAAAAGTCAATGGATTAACAACTCAAAAGCATTTAAGGAAAAACGTACGTCCATATATTGCTTCTTCTACAGATTTTATTCGAGACGATTGGAGTATTCAAAGAATGTTACAAGGATATGTAGGTACAACTTTCGAGCTACAACTAAAATTACCTAATGGAAAAATAAAAACGCTAAAAGTTACACACTCAAAAACAGAAGAGAAAGAAGTGTTTCCTCCTTTTGAAGAAAGAGAGTTATTAGATTTTAAATGGCTTGAGAATGATGTCGCTTATGTAGCGCTGAATTCGTTCTCCAACTGGGAGATTTCTATGAAGTTCAAAGAAATAATTCCAGAATTAAAAAAAGCAAAGAAACTCATTATAGACTTACGATACAATGGTGGCGGAAGTACCAACATTGGAAAAGAAATATTTAAACACCTTACCGAAGATGTTGTATTATATGGTTCCAAAACACAAAGTAGATTGCACATTCCTTCATTTAAAGCTTGGGGGAAATTTGCTTCCGAAAAAGATACAATTAATAATGCTTGGCAAAAGAAAGCGTTTTTATCATACAAAGATGAATATTATCATGATTTCGAATATTACGCTGATAGTATTAGTACAGATGACTTAAGACTTCTAAAAGGCAATAGAATTATAGTTCCTACCGCAATTTTAATAGGACACAATACAGCTTCGGCGGCAGAAGATTTTTTAATTTATGCAGACAAACAGAAGCATATGACTAAAATTGGCGAACCGACTTTTGGAAGTACAGGCCAACCTTTTATGTTCGATTTACCTAATGGCGGAGGCGCAAGAGTCTGCACAAAAAAAGATACGTATCCTGATGGTAGAGAATTTGTCGGATATGGAATTAAACCTGATATTAAAGTTCAGAAAACGTTGAATGATTATTTAGAGAATAAAGATCCTGCGTTGCAAAAAGCGATCGAATTTTTAATGGATCAGAAATAAAGAAGATTCAGCTATAAATTCATGCTGATACACTCAGAACGGAATGAAAATTGAAGAGCATATAACGGAATCAATTAAATTGTCCGAAATATGAAAACCATCAAACTAGTATACGCAGTTCTATTTACGTTACTTTTTACGACCGTTTCTTTAAAGGCACAGTCTAACAAAATCATTGAAATTGAGTTTCAAACTATAGAAAAAGAATCAAATGATGTTGTAATTGCTTCTGTGATTGAAATTTTATCTGGCGGAAAACGAATTGGAGTTATTCATGGAGATTTTGATGGAATTAGTAACATTAAAGTTTGCTCTGATAAAATAATAAAAGGTCAAATTACGCTCAATGTGTATGGAATGAAATGCAAGCCATTTCAAAATAAATACACAATTCATAACGATTCAAAAATCAGCATACTCCTTGAATATGGAGAAACCAAATACAAAACGCTTAAAGATAGAATGCTAATTCTAGCTGACTTAAATATTCCTATATGCAATATCGAGTCTATTGAAGAGGAAGATGACAACACTTATTACAAACATTGTGATGGAAGGCTGAAAAAAAAGAACGAAATTCCTAAAAGAGAATTGTCCGAATGGCAACCTGTTGAAAATTAAAAATCGCTTTAGTATAATTTCTGAGTAAATTCTAGCAAACAGCATTTTGCAAATAGTTACAAGTTAAGTCCAAAATGCTGAATTACTAGGGATACTATTTTGAAACTTCTTTACCTTAAGGACAACCAGAAGTAGCTTTTGGCTTTGCAGGCATTTTATTATCATCCGCAGGACAGATTAATTGCGAAATGGTCAAAAATATTGTTGGTGTTGCAGATGCCGCTAATCCTCCATGTAATTCAAATTGATTTAGCGAACTAATTTTTCTCTTCGTAAGCGATAGATTTTTTACACTCTTTTTCATAAGATTCTTTTTATGTTTACATCTATATGGGTTTATATCAAAGATTCATTACCCATATTTTTAAAAAAATGTAACTTTAGCTTTCTAAATTATTTTTTATGTGGGAAGAACGACTTCAAATTTTTGACGCTATTGTCGCTAAATGTCCTCGCTTTGCGCGAAAAGGCAAAAGTATGATTTACACTTCTGCAAACGGACACATGTTTGGCTTGTTGAATAAAGCTGGCGAAATTGGCTTTCGGTATTCGAAAGAAGTACAAGAAAAATACATTAAGGAGTTTAATTCTGATTATTACAAATCGCATGGAGCTACCATGAAAGGCTATGTCTTAATTCCTGATAATATGCTTTCTGACATTGACACATTAGCCAAATATTTAGACGAAAGTTATGATTATGTGATGTCGCTTGATTCGAAATAATTTGAATTTATCGAATGGATTTTATACACTTTATAGATAAATCTAAACTGAATCTAGTTTTAAAAAACGGTATTAAAGTTACTGATTGTTATCGCGGAAAAGGAATATTAATATATCCCAATAAAGAAATATCTTTTAAGACCTATAGCTCAGAACCTGAACTAATTAAAGATGAAAAGTTATCTAATAAACTTTCTATTGATAAAAAATGGGAAAAAATTGGAGCTTTAGGACTTAGACAAAATGGAAAAACTGTCTACGGTATTAAGGTTGAAGTCCCCAATTCATGTTGGCCATTAAAAGTATTCATCAATATTCAACATCAAATTGCAAAAGAATTTGGTAAACTTTTAGACGAAATTGATGCATCTGGCATTAAATACTTAACTGGAGAGACTCTTACTGAAGTTATCAATAGGATTAAATCACCACAATTCACTCTTGAAGGCTTATTCATTATAAACTCTGAAAACGATTTAAAAGAATTCATAGAAATATTTCAAAAAGCTGGTGGCGGAATTTGGAGTGCACATTCATTTGATTGTATGATCCAATCTGACATTTCAGCTAAATCTGTTAAAGAAATAATAGAATAACATTTTACAAACTCACTCAAAACACCATTTCACTCATTCTCTATTTGCTGCACTACAATTTACACCTATCTTCACTAAAGAGCGTAAAGCTTCTTAGTACATAACGGAGTTTCTGTGTCTCTAATGTGCAGTTTGGATATTTGTTAATAAGAACTGTAATTCTATTGCCTTCATACTAATTCATAAATTAGTAAGTTTTATATTTTTGTAGATACCTTACAAAAGGGCAACAACATCATAAGATGTTATAAAATAGATATTGCATGCAAAGAATTCTCATTCTTCTTCTTACCATACTAAGCATTGGTTGTACCACAGAGACTCCTAAAGAATATTCTTTAGTAGCCTACGTACCACAAAACGCTGCTGCTATTGTACAAATTCAAAATTTTGAAAGTTTCCGCAGTGAATTAAAGAACAACAAGCTGTTAAAATCATTTCGAAAACCTTCATTTAAAAAAGACTTTAATGACTTTTTGAATTATTTGCAATACTTAAAACCCAATTCAAAATCTATACTATCCATTAATGAATTGGAAAAAGGCAATTTTGAATATCTGTTTGTCACAAAATTTCATCCCGATTTAATTGCCTTAGATTCTCTTGCGAAAGCTACCACTGAAAAAATTACCTACGAAGGCAACTCAATTACCAAAACTACTTTGGGCGATCGTGTAAATTATACATTTATTACAGATAGTATTTTTGTAAATTCTTCTTCTGAAGTATTGATCGAAAATTGCATTCGTTCCTATGAAAAAGCAGCAATTTCTGAGACATTCAAAAAAGTATATACAACTATTGATGAAACGAAGTCTGCTACACTATTAGCGAATCCGAAGTACGTTGCACCTTTATTGAAAAAATTATTTCCGAATGCAGCTACCGATATTGTTTCAAATTTTGGCGAACAAGCGGCACTTGACATAAGTATTTTGCCTGACGAGCTTTCCTTTACGGGAATTGTTACGGCGAACGACTCGTTATCGCACACACTGAGTTCATTGAACAATACAATGCCGCGAGAATATAAAATGGCAAAAGTGATTCCTCCATTCTTTGAACATTTCACATCTATTACATTTGATGCGTATGAAAAATTTCATCCAGAAACGAAAAACTCATTGTTAGATGCTTTGGAAGAAGTTACAAGCTTTAAGTTTAATGGTGGCACATTTACAGGTTTGCGTTTTATTTCGCCTAGCAATGAATCTGTCACACAACTAACAGCAAACACTGAATATAGCACTGTACGAAATACAAAGGTTTATAAAAACGAAGATGCATCACTTTTTAAAGATCACTTCTCTCCTTTTATAAAAGATTTCAGCAACGAATTTTATGTAGTTTTAGATGAATATATTGTATTTACTGATGGAGATAATTTGCGCAATTTGGCAATGTTGATTGGAATGTATAAGGATGAACAAACATTGTTTTATCAGAAAAATTATCAAGAAGCAATTAAAAATTTGAGTGATGAATCGTCTTTGCTAACTTTTGTCAATCTGGAAAACTTCAAAAAAACATTCGCGGAAAGCGCAAAAAAATCATATCAAAAAGAAATTTCTAGCATTAATATAAGTGAGTATCCATTTGCGGCTTTGCAATTTATCAACGAAAAAGGAAGCAATTATGCGCACGTTCACGGAATTTTAAAACGAAATACGACAAAACCTTCTAAAAATACTGTTTCACAAGCCTTAAATGTGGTTTTGGATAATCCTGTAGCAACGGATCCGCAATTTGTCAAAAACCATATCACTAAACGCAAGGAAATTGTTGTGCAAGACGATCAAAATGTATTGTATTTAATTTCTACAGCAGGAAAAATACTGTGGAAAAAACAATTGGACGGACCAATTTTAGGCAAAGTTTCACAAATAGATTTGTATAAAAACGGACGTTTGCAATTGGCAGTAACAACGCCACAAACTTTTTATGTATTAGATAGAAACGGAAAAGATGTAAAACCATATCCTACAAAAGCTACATCTACATATACGCAACCTGTAGCTATTTTTGATTATGATAAATCGAAAAATTATCGTTTTGTCTTTACAGAAGGAAACAAGGTTGCAATGCGCGATAAAAAAGGAAAAACAGTTTCTGGGTTTAAGTTTTCAGGAGCTGAGAATGACTTCATAAATCCGCCACAGCATTTTAGAGTTCGTTCTAAAGATTACATTACGTTTCAAGAAAGCAACGGGAAATTACATATTTTATCACGTACAGGGAAACCGAGAATTACGCCAAAGAAAAATATTCAATTTTCAAACAATACCATATACATTCATAACAACCTTTTCACGACATCTGATCGTAATGGAAATTTGATTCAAGTAGATGGAAAAGGACAAATTCAACAAACAAAATTGCCTGTAGAAGAAAGTCATGATGTTGTAATGACGAGTAAAACGCTGGTAAGTTTCTTTGAGAATAAGTTACGTATCAAAGACAAAACCGTGGAACTCGATTTTGGTTCGTATAGCAAACCCAATATTTTTATTATTCGAAATAAAATTTATGTGACAATTACAGACAAAGACGCCCAAAAAGTATACTTATTTGATAGCAATGCTAAACCTATTGCGGGCTTTCCTGCTTTTGGAAGTTCTGCTATTGATTTAGGTAATTTTGATAAAGACAACAAACTGGAATTGGTCACTAAAGGAGAAAATAATACGGTATTGGTGTATAAGTTGAATTAGGTATTTGGTATTTGGTATTTGGTATTTGGTAAAGTATATTTTTTCTTCAAAATCATAACAACCTAATCATCTAAAAAAGTCTAAGAAGTCTAAACTATATTTCCGTTCCTATAGTATCAATTTCTTCATAAACATCGCTTTCAACACGCAAGCGTCGAATGCGCTTTCTTAGCAAGGAAGTTTCTAAAAAACCTAAAAATCCAGGAATGAAAAATATAAATATTGAATATAAATCTTGTGTATTCACACTAAATCCATAACTGATACTAATAATCATTGAATATAAAATTCCTGCTCCAATATATATAAGGAAAGTAGAACAGCAAATAGTCCCAACCCACAAAAGCTTATGTACTTTCTTTTCTAATCGTCGCTTTTCTTTTCGCCTGTAAAAACGGAAACTTTTTATGTGATAAAGAATATTTGTAACCGAAAACAAAAAAGCTAAAACTAAATGGATGTGTACGTAATATGGGATTCTTGAAAAATTTTCTTTTGTGAACTGAAATCCAACAATGTATACGACCACACCGACAATGATGATAGAAAAGATGATCAAAAGAATTTTAAATACACGCATACAGTTGGTTACTTATAAAATGGAATTATTACCAATATTGTCTAATTCTTGCTCCAAAGATAAATTTTCGTGGCGTTTTTGTATTCTTTTAAACATGAAAAAAACTTCTATAATACTTACTAAACTAAAAAATAGAATAATCAGAATAAAGATAAAACCAGTTATATCTTGTCCTATTGTAGCATTTGTTCCGTAAAAATAGTTAACAAATGTTTCTTCAATAATATATAAAATATAACCTGGTACAATTAAAGCGGCAATCCAAAATAATTTATGAATGTTTTGCTTTCGCTTAATTTTACTATAATATGAATATGTCTTTATATGAAAACTAATGCTCATAATTCCTGATACAAAAGCAATGCCTAAAAGAATGTAA
The DNA here is from genome assembly GCF_050633145.1 of Kordia sp. Lineage (GTDB taxonomy): Bacteria > Bacteroidota > Bacteroidia > Flavobacteriales > Flavobacteriaceae > Kordia. The sequence goes on from NZ_JBOEFY010000004.1 coordinate 12,255, forward strand.
TCAAAAACACCCGCCATTGTATTACGTGAAAACGAATTAATAAAAATAAATAACATGCCACCTGTTGCAATAATAGTAAAAGCAATGATGAAAAATTTTATAGATTTTTGAATAATTGTTTTGGTCAATGTAAGTTATTTTTGAAACTTAAATATAAGACTTTCATTACTAAGATTCATTAATGCCTTTTATATTTTCTATTTCTTCGTGTTGTTCTCGTCTACGTTTATAGATGGTAACAAAACGATTTAATTTATAGGTTTCTAATAGCGAAACCAATCCGAAAATGATAAAACAAATAGATAAAATTATACTTAGAGAATATATATCAAAGGTTCCGTTCACAATCTTAGGAAACAAAATTCCTAAACCTAATACCAAATTAATAAGCCCAAATGAAATATGTAATGCCCAATATTGTTTTGAAAGTTCTTCTATCGTTTTCCCAAAAATGAATAACGGATAATAGCGTAAGGTTTTTACATGAAAATAAATACTAAACGAACTTGTACAAGCTAAGAAGAATAATGCTGAAACAGCACCTTGAAAACTTCTTAAATCTAAATACATTACATAGCTAAATATAAAAAGTAGTATTGTGATAACTACTGTAAAAATGAGCAATCCTATTTTTACAAGTTTCATTTTACAGTTTGATGTGCAAGTTCAGCTTCAAAAAGTGTTTCAAAATGACGCAATAGTTTTTCTTTCACTTCTGCTTCATCAATTTGCATTTTCCCCAATTCAACATGTAAAGAAGTTACTGCTTTTCCTCTAATTCCACATGGAATAATATTATCAAAGTATCCTAAATCGGCATTTACATTCAAAGCAAAACCGTGCATGGTTACCCAGCGACTCGCACGAACGCCCATAGCACAAATTTTACGCGCAAATGGTGTTCCAACATCAAGCCAAACGCCTGTTTCTCCTTCGCTCCTAGTAGCTTTCAAACCATATTCTGCCAAGGTTAGAATAATCATTTCTTCTAACAATCGTAAGTATTTATGAATATCTGTAAAGAAATTTTCCAAGTCTAAAATAGGATAGCCTACAATTTGTCCGGGTCCGTGATAGGTAATGTCGCCACCACGATTAATTTTATAAAAAGTAGCACCTTTTGCAGCTAGTTGCGTTTCGTCCAACAACAAATTAGACATATCGCCACTTTTCCCCAACGTATACACATGCGGATGTTCTACAAACAAAAAATGATTTTTCGTTTCCAAACCTGCGTCTTGACGTCGATTCTTAATTTTGGTGTCTACAATTTCCTTGAATAAATCTTCTTGAAAATCCCACGTTTCCTTATAATCTTTCGTGCCTAAATCCTGTACTTGTATTGTCTTATTCAATGTCTGCATATTTACAAGTACAAAAATACGATATTATATTATTAAAAAAGAGGAACTACAAGTGTGTAATTCCTCTTTTTTATATTTCTAAAAATGGAGTTCTTATTTTTCTAATTCAACTTCAACATTTAAGACTTCCGGATTATCCAAAAATTCCATAAAGTTGATTTCTACTGTAAAACTCTTCCCATCTTTCCCAATAACAGCATCTTTTAAAGAAACTGATTTTATTTTTCTAGGAAAATGATAGTCTAATTTGTAGCTTGATGAAGCTAATATCATTTCTGCTTGCCCTAGATTTCCTTTCAGAGAATCTATCATTTTTTTATCTAAGACGCTAAATGCACGTTTAAAAACATTGTTCTTATATGAATATTTCATCGAAGTTATCTCCTCAGGATTTATACCTGCTAGTGGATTTGAATTTCCCATTCCACCATATTGCTTACTCATTTCCGCAAGCTTATTTAAACCGTCATACGTTTCTTGTAAATTGTTGATATTATCAAAATCCATAAAAACATCAAGGTTCATTTTACTTTTTTTGGTGTCCATCACCATGTGCATATTCAGTCTATTTAAACTTTCCAATTGTTTTTTTTCTTCTTTAGAAAGTTTAGACATATCCAATTTTTGTTTGGAAAATAATTCTTTGAATGATATCATAGAATCGATAGACTCTTCTCTACCACCTGTTATTTGACTTCCTGCCATTTGCATTATTTCTGAACCGTCGAAATAAAGAGACATTTTTCCTGATCCATCTTCATTGATATAAATCGTTTCAGAGAATTCACAGCTTGTGCAAAATGTGATGATTGCGACTAAAAGTCCTAAATAGATTTTTTTCATAGTAATTTAATTAAGTTATTGTTAATGTCGGTCTGGATTATTTAATATAACTAAAGCTGCAATGGTTCCAGGAACCCATCCGCAGATCCACAAAATAAAGACAATTATAATAGATCCGCAACCTTTATCCAAAACAGATAGCGGCGGAAATATAATTGTCAATAATACTCTCCATATACTCATGTTATTACTTTGCTTGATGACTGATGATACTTGTAAGACTGAAAAACAGCAAAAATGTTACACGATTCCTTGTATTTACAAAGTTTTACAACTTTAAATATTTCCAAATCAATACATTGGTATACTTCCAAAATGTATCTATCTTTGCAAACTTAAATTTACACATAATATTATGCAATTATCAGAGCAAGAAATCGTTCGCAGAGAAAAACTTTCAAAGTTACGCGAACTCGGCATTAACCCTTATCCAGCAAATCTTTATCCTGTAAATCATACTTCGAAACAGATAAAGGAAACATTTGCAGAAGGTAAACAGGTGATCCTTGCAGGTAGATTGATGCGTAAAAAAGTGCAAGGAAAAGCTTCTTTCACAGAAATTCAAGATGCAGAAGGAAGAATTCAAGTGTATTTTAATAGAGACGAAATTTGTCCTGGAGAAGACAAAACCTTATATAATGACATTTTTAAGAAACTATTAGATTTAGGAGATTTTATAGGAATTGAAGGTGAATTATTTACAACACAAGTTGGAGAGAAAACAGTAATGGTAAAGAATTTTACGTTACTTAGTAAAGCTTTAAAACCATTACCACTTCCAAAAGAAAAAGATGGAGTTGTATATGATAAGTTTGACGATCCTGAACAACGTTACCGCCAGCGTTATGCTGATTTAGTGGTAAATCCTGAAGTAAAAGAAGTTTTTGTAAAGCGTACGAAGTTATTCAACGCCATGCGTAATTTCTTTAATGAGGCAGGTTATTTTGAAGTTGAAACACCCATTTTACAACCAATTCCTGGTGGAGCTGCGGCACGTCCGTTTGTAACACATCACAACTCATTGAACATTCCATTATATATGCGAATTGCCAATGAATTGTATTTGAAGAGATTGATTGTTGGTGGATTTGATGGTGTATACGAATTTTCTAAAAACTTCCGTAACGAAGGAATGGATCGTACGCACAATCCAGAATTTACAGCAATGGAAATATATGTAGCCTACAAAGACTACAATTGGATGATGGACTTCACAGAAAGTTTACTAGAGCACTGTGCAATTGCCGTAAATGGTGAAACAACTGCAACGTTTGGTGAACATAAAATTGATTTTAAAGCACCATACAAACGTGTAACAATGACGCAATCGATCATTGATTTTACAGGATTTGACATTACTGGAAAGTCTGAAGAAGAATTGTTTGAAGCTGCCAAAGGCATGGGAATTGCAGTTGATGGAACTATGGGGAAAGGAAAATTGATCGATGAAATTTTCGGTGAAAAATGTGAAGGAAACTATATTGAGCCAACATTCATTACAGATTACCCTAAAGATATGAGTCCGTTGTGTAAAGTACACCGCGACAATCCAGAGTTAACAGAACGTTTTGAATTAATGGTTTGCGGTAAAGAAATCGCAAATGCATATTCAGAGTTAAATGATCCAATTGATCAACGTGAACGTTTTGAGGCACAATTGAAACTTTCTGAAAAAGGTGATGATGAAGCTATGTTTATTGACAATGACTTTATTCGCGCATTAGAATATGGAATGCCACCAACATCTGGTTTAGGAATTGGAATGGATCGTTTAATTATGTATTTAACCAACAATCCATCAATTCAGGAAGTATTGTTCTTCCCGCAAATGCGTCCAGAGAAAAAGCAAGTTGCCTTAACTGACGAAGCAAAAGCTGTCTTAGAAATTTTAAAGAAAGCTGAAAAGTTACCGTTGGCAGATTTAAAAGCACAAGCTGGATTATCAAATAAAAAGTGGGACAAGTCAGTTAAAGAATTGACAAAAAATAATCTCGCAAAAGTAGAGAAAACAGATGATGGTCTTTTTGTAGAGATTGTCTAATTTCAAAGAAAGTACATTTCGACTCCGCTCAATGTACTTTATATAAGATTTTAAAAGGAACTGTAAATTACAGTTCCTTTTTTTATGTCATTAAATAAAAAGATTTGAAAAAGTTGCCTTAATACTGTAGGGAATTTCGCTTTTTAATTGTTTTATTATTGATTTACGCCTCGTTACTATACAATCACTCTTCCAAGAGTTTTAAACAATTTATATAATGAGTATTCCTATCATTAGTGTTTCAATTATTTGTTTTTCACTTATAATTGATCACCTCATTTCAAAGATTAGAAAAAATCTATAATTAATTATTTTATAAACCAAGCAAACGAAAGTTTGCTTTTTTCATTTATAACTAGTCCTGTTTTTGGCGCTAAATAATAAATAAAAGTGCCCACTAAATAGAATTAAAAAAAACCAACATCTCTACTAGTAGTCCAGAATTCATAAATCACGACTACAACTCTTTTGTTCCATATTTAATTCCGATTACTTTTAATTCATTGTTTAACCAAAAACTATAAATCATGTTAAAAAAGATTTTATCAATTAGTGGAACTAAAACACTAAACAAAACTGAGCAAGTAAAAGTAAATGGAGGACTTTTTAATCCAGATCCAATTTCAGGTCCTGGCGGCGGTGGCGGAAGCGGTGGAAATAATGATCCAATGCCATGCTTCTGCATTATATTTGGACAAGCGACTCAAGTACCATGCAACAGTACATGTCCAAATGGAACACAACCATTTTGTCCATGATTTAAAATATAAAGCGAGCTTCGGCTCGTTTTTTTTTAGCATACTATAATCTAGTTACATTTTTATATCTTTAGCTTCAACATTGAAACCAACTATACGTGAAACGTTCCAGACGTTCAGAATACAATAAAAAACGAAATCGTTCGAAAAAACATTCGGAACGAAAGTTTGGCTTTAGCTCAAAAACTGAATCTAAAACTTCTCATGATGACTCAGAACCTGCTAAAGACTCAACAGTAAATTCAGGTTCAACTTCATCTTCTAGTTCAAGTTCAAACTCGAATTCATCTTCAAGTTCAAGTTCAACTTCATCTTCAAGTTCAAACTCAAACACTATTGATCGATTAAAAAGTTTTGAAGTTGACGAGAATCAAGAGAAAAAATATACGCATCGAAAAATTATTCCTGAAAACAAATCTGGTTGTTTCAATTACCAATTACCAATTGCAGCCGTTGTAATTATATTTATCATTAAACTTGTTATTGGAATTGGTCGTGTTACAGATTCGCCTCCTACAATAAAAGAAGAGCCTATTCTTGTAAAAATTAAACAGCAACAAAATAAACGTGTAAACAGATTGATTGCAAAAAATCCTGCACTGTTAATTTATGGATTATCTGCTCCTATGCGTGAAGTGGCACAATTAAAAAAAGATTCACTGTTTCCTATTCTTCCAAATGTTAATGTACGTTTGTTTAAAGGCTTTCATTTGTATGACACATCATTTTCAGAAGCAACACAACTTCTTGCCAAGTTTTCTAAATATTGTTTCTTTTACAATCGCGTTAAAAAGCTACCAAATAAATCTATAACACAACAATGGGAAGATTTACGAAAGAAGTTAGCACGAAGAACTTTTGGAAGTCAATTTTCTTATAAAGACACTAAAACATATACATTTAAAGGCTTACAAATTGAAGAAAAATCCTTTCAAATTAAAATTCTCAATTTTGATGTACATGGTGTAGCTACTTTAGTAGATGCTGGAGATACGTACTATTTTTTCCATTTTCTTTCCAAAGAAAAGAAGGGACATCGTTTTGATTTTCATTATTTGAAAAAGTATTTAGACTATTATTTGAAAATTCGATAAACTTCTTAGACTTACTTAGATGCGCTTTGCTTTTAGACCGCTATCGCTTTTAGACTTGTTCCCGCGGATGCGGGAATCTCTTAGATCGCTTCGCTCTTGGTATTTTAATAAGTGAACTTTAAAATAAAACTTTATTTTCAAATTGACGAATCACCAAATTGACCAATAAACTTAGACTTCAATTCTCCAAACGTCTGTTCGAGTGTTTTATCAGAATAAAATGGAGATAAAATGTATCGAGAACTACTTTCATATTAGACGCGCTTTGCTTTCAGACCGCTATCGCTTTTAGACTTGTTCCCGCGGATGCGGGAATCTCTTAGATCGCTTCGCTCTTGGTATACTTACTTTCGTTTTGAAACTTCATTAACAAATTCTCAAATTAACGCATTAACAAATCAACTTAGACTTGTTCTTTTTTTATATCTTTAGCTATAACCTGAAACCAACCGCGCGTGAAACGTTCCAGACGTTCCGAATATGATAAAAAACGAAATCGTTCGAAGAAATCTTCAGAACGAAAGTTTCAGTTTTCCACAAATCCTACTGATAAAGATTCTGACACATCTCCCAAAAAAAATAAAGATACAACTCATCGTAAAGAGCAAAAACTCAAAACTTCCAATAAGAAAGATACATCTAAAACGCTAGCACAGACTGAAAAAACTACAGTAACTTCTGCAGAAACAAATACTATAAATCGTCCTATTGAGTTTGAGGTTTTTTCTAAAAATGACAAACAGTATCAACAACGCACTGCTTTTCAAAAAAAGAAAAGTCCGTTTTCAAAATTAAAACTACCACTTATCAGTAGTCTCTTTATTATTGCGCTTTTTGGTTTGGTATTTATGTTGAATATAGTGACTGATACAGAAAAGAAAGAAACGATCATGCAGGTAGAAGAATCAGCTAATAATGAATACGTAAATGCAGATCCTAAAAAGAAAGATTCTCTTAGAAAAGCCTATAAAATAGCGTTTTTAAAAAAAGATTCTCTCAGAAAAGCATCGAGAAAAGAATATTTTAAGCAACTTGAAAAACCTGATATTTCCAGAGTTATTGTAGGGAATAATGTGAATCTGAAAGAAAAAAAAGCACGTAATAGCACTTATAAAAAACGAATTCTTCCGAATGTAACTGTTCACATACCAAAAGAACTTCCAATTTATGACACTAGAGCGATTCCGAATGTAAGCATCTTGGCGAAGAATTCAGATGAATATTTCTTCTACAGTAAAGAAAAGAAAGAAAATGGAAAAAATATAGTTCTGCAATGGATAGGATTACGCAAATCACTTATTGATGAATCGCTAGATGATTATTTTAATTTTGCAAATAGTGAGCGGTATGATAAAGGGAACATTGTAGAAGTAGATTTTTCAATTATTATAGATGGATTCATTTTTTACGGTGCTGCCACACTTATAAAACACAATAACCAATACCATTTCTTTCATTTGATGAGCGTACGTGCTTCTTATGAAAAACCTAATTATAAAGAAGTTCGAGAAAAGTTATATACCTATCTTAAAATGGAATTGCCTAAAAAGTAAGTAACCGTTAAAAATTTCATTCATTCAATTTTCACCAAATCCAAAGTCGTTTGATACAATGGTGTTTTGCTCATTTTGGCTTTCAACCATGCATAAAAACTCATCACAAAAATATCTTCTTCTACACGCACTTTCCATTCAAAAGAGTTTTTTACAGCAGTATGAAATTCCACGGAAGTGACATTTTCGGGCGCGTGATAATAGTCTTTGACAAATTTTAAAAACGTTATAACACGATTTTCTCCCGATTTCTTAAAAAACGGATAGTACTTTCGTTGAAAACTTATAAAGCGTGAATCGACATAGGAAATATTGCCCAATTCAATATGTAATAACAATTCAATTAAATTCTTTTTAATCACCCAATCAACGCCTGTTTTTTCTTCGTACCATTTATCGGTATGGTAAAATTTTGAGAATACTTTTTGGGCTTTTTTAAACTCTCCTTGTTGAAAATAAAATACAATCAGACTTAAATGCACGTCTAACATAGCTTCCAAATCGTACTTTTTAAAATCGACCACTTCTTCTAAAAGTGCAATGGCTTTTTCAGAATTTCCAGAGTAATTATAATTCAGCGCCAATAAACATTGATATGACAACAGCGAGCCTTTATAATAGCGTCGTTTTTGTTGTTCCATTGCCGCTCGCATAAAATCTAAATAATGTACGCTTTGCGCGAATTCTTTCTTTCTGAAGAAAATATTTGCAATGAGATGCAATACTTTGATGTGATAAAATAAATGCTTGTCCGTTTGTTTCAATCGGTTGGAAATATCTTTGTAATTCTCCAAAATAAAAGGTTCAACCGCAAAATAGGTTTTGTTTACAGCGGCGACAGAATTGATAATTTGTGCCAATTGATACAAAGATTTATACGACAATCCTATTTCCTTTGAAATTCCAAAACGTTCGTAGGTTTCTTGAATTAGAGTTTGAAACGAAATAACTTCTCCTTTATAGACTACTTTTTGTAGGTTTTCTTGAATCACCGCGTATGCCATATTCAACTTTTCTTCTTGTAAAAAATCTTGCTGATTGGCTGTACATTTTTCAATCAAAACTTCTAATGGTGGCGCGTAACTCGTTTTGTGTGCGTATTGTATCTGTGTATGATACACTTCATTGAGTAAGGAAAAATGTAAAATCTCACGTGCTTTCTTCTCTACCTTATTTAATATTTTAAATGCTGTTTTAAATTGTTTTTGAAGCAATAAATTACGTGCGACTAAAATTCGTTTTGTAATCTCTAATTCGTCTGAAACTTCATGTGTAAGACTTTGTGTTGCCATAAAGTCAACCAACGAACTCCACAAACGCTTCCGCAATCCGTGATACGCCGTTTTATTGTCTTTTCCATATAGCTTTTTCGGAATTTCCTTTGCGGGATGATTCGCAAGCAATAACTGAAACAACTGTACATTCTTAGTATCGTGTCGTTTGTTCTTATAATTAAGATATTTTACAAACTCTTGTTGTTCTTCTGTAGAAAATTGAGAAATAATAACATCAATTGCAATCATTATATCGACCTTTTTATTTTAATTAAACTATTAATAATCAATATTTTAATTAATTTTTAATCATATAAATATAGTCCTTTTTTATTAAAATGTGAATTTCGTAACCAAAAATCCGATCGCATATTTGTCCTGTAATCAAAACACAAAAACAAATCAATTTACATTTAAAATCAAACCATTATGGAACAACAAACATTTAAAAATTCAGAAGAAAAAACAACAAAGTTTACAACAACAAATAACGAAGAACAAAATCCTTTTAAACCAACACCAGCTTTTATTGGTGCATCATGGGCAGCATTAGGTATCGGAATGATTGCCTATTGCGTAGGATTGTGGAATGCTTCAATGGAATTAAACGAAAAAGGATACTACTTTACCATTTTACTATTCGGATTATTCTCTGTGGTTTCTGTTCAAAAAGCAGTAAGAGATAAAATGGAAGGTATTCCTGTAACAGAGATTTACTACGGAATAAGTTGGTTTACAACTATTGCTGCAATCGCATTACTAGTTGTAGGATTGTGGAATGCAGATATGGAATTGAGCGAAAAAGGTTTTTACGGAATGTCGTTTACCCTAAGTCTATTTGCTTCCGTAGCCGCACAAAAAAATACTAGAGATTTACACGGATTAAAAAATCAAAAAGCTTAAATGTTGGTTGATTACCTGAACCTCGCAATGACGAACGAATGTAGTTGTTGTGAGGTTTTATTTAAAAAATCAATTCATAAAATAAATAGAAAATGAACGATCAGCTAAAATCAATTGTTATTTTGCTTAGTGGATTTCTCACATTCATACTAAGTTATTTTATCCCTATTGGCGGTGGAGGCGTTAGTATAATATTTACACTTTCTATTCCTTTCTTTATCGTTTTAGGAATCGCTTTTAGTGCTATCTACTATGCTCTCATTCGAAAAATTAAAAATATTTATTATAAAAACGGTATCTTTTTAACCATGCTACTTATAATCATTATCTTAACATTCGCATGGTATCCGTATCGTTAATTTAAAAATACTTTAAAACATGAATTCAAAAATCACAAGAGCGCTGCCCGAATTGGTCGAAAACGGCATTATTACGGACGGAATTGCTCAAAATATAGAAGCCCATTATAAAAAAACGAATGCATCTGACAGTGGCAGATTGTTTACAATTTTCGGAATTTTGGGCGCAACACTCGTCGGGTTAGGAATTATCTTAATCATGGCGCATAATTGGGATCATTTCTCAAGAGTTACCAAAGTGATTCTTGCCTTTCTTCCCATGTTAGTAGGACAAGCCGTTTTAGGTTTTAGCATAGTAAAAAATAAATCTGTTACTTGGAAAGAAGCCGCTACAGTATTTTTATTTCTCTCTGTTGGCGTTTGTATTGCTACGGTAAGTCAGGTATATCATATTTCGGGCGATTTGGAATCGTTTTTATTGGCTTGGGTTTCCTTGTGCATTCCGCTCATGTATCTAACCAAATCCACTTCTGCGATTATTTTGCACCTCATCTTCATTACCTATTACAGTTTTGAAGCTAGTTCTGGACCATTATCTTCTGCACCAATAGTATATCTTGTTCTATTTGCAATTCCTATTCCACGTTACATTCAATTATTAAAATCTAAAGTCAAATCGCCAGCTGTTATTGCTTTTCATTGGCTATTTCCGTTAAGTTTAATGCTCGCATTTCCTATTTTTATTGGACGCTCATATTTTACGGGGCTTTTAGTGTATATGTTATTATATAGTGGTCTGTTTTATAACATTGGAAAACACTCTTATTTTAAAAATGCTTCATTGTGGCAAAATGGATATTTAGTTTTAGGCGCTCTCGGAACTGTTTCTATATTGTTCGTTACAAGTTTTCGCATGGCGTGGAACATATTGCCGTTATCAGGTTCATTTGGAGAGTCAGAAATTACAATCTGTCTTATTCTATTAGCTCTTATAGGTTTTGTTTTGTATCAAAATTCAAAAATAAAAACATTTAAAAAGAATGATTTGTTTCAGTATATCTTTCTCATTTTCACAATCGTTTTCTTTATTGGAGCTGTAAATAATGTTATTGCAACCCTATTCATAAACATATTAATTTTTGTATTGGGAATAATGCTGATAAAAATTGGTGCAGACAAGGTTCGTTTTGGCATGTTAAACTGTGGAATGTTTATCGTTGCTTTGTTAATTGCCTGTCGTTTTTATGATACAAATATAAGTTTTGCTTTGCGCGGATTGTTCTTTCTATTAATTGGTGGAGGATTTTTTGCAGCGAACTATATCATGCTTAAACAACAAAACACTAAAAAATAAACATCATGAAAAAATCATATATATACTTACTTTTTGGCTTGATGGTCATTGCACAAATTGCCGCTTCTGCTCAAATTGTATACAAATACGAAAGTATCATTTCCCCTGAAAATGCATACAAATTCAAAACCGCACCTGTAGATCCAAACAATCCATTTATGGGGAAATTTATAGACTTAGATTTTGAGATAAATTCATTTATAACAGAAGACAGCGACTGGAATTACAAACAAACTGCATATGCATACATCTCAAAAGATGAAAACGGGTACGCAGTTTTAGAAACCTTATCGAAAAAAATAATACCTGATAGTGAATTTGATTATGTAACTGTAGAAACGCGTCGTCATTACAATGGAAAAGTACCTTTTCAATTTCCTTTTGACACCTATTATATGGAAGAAACAAAAGCCTATGATGCTGAAATCATGTACTGGGAAAATAACCGTACTGAAAAGCAGCAAGATGTATATGCGCTTGTATATATTAAAAACGGAAATCATGTACTAACGGATGTAATTATAGACGGTGTTTCTATCAAAGATGCCGTAGAAAAATAAAATACCTTTATAAAAAAGCACTACCTCATTTAATTAAATAAGGTGGTGCTTTTTTGATTAAAATTCTTCTTTTTAATTATTTTAATTTTGATCGTGTACACTCTACATTATTCTTAATTTCTTGTTAAAACACGACGCTCACACAAAAAATTCAACGCTCACGAAGTAATTCTGCCCTTGTATTGAATTATTACATACTTTGAATAAGAATTAACTACTCACCACCAAAATCCCCAACCATTTTAATAGTACAAATTATTAATAAACGCATCTCGTATGCGAAAACTGTAGTGCAAAAAACATAAAAAAAAGCGAACCTAAGTCCGCCTTGTGTTGAGTTACTTTATAACGTTACCAACATCCTTCGGCTCCAGGACGCGATAGTCTACAATCCCAATTTCTGGTAGGTCCACAATCATCTGATGGACATCCACCTTTAATGGCTAGATCTTGGAATGTTGAGATAGACTTTTTGTTAAGCTTCAATGCTTTAAGACTTCTTTTTTTCATGATTTATTGTTTTGCGGTTAGTAATAATCAAAAGCTATAAAAATAAACTGAAAGTCCCTTACGGCATTGCCGTAATTAACATTTAAACTGTTGTATAACAATTAATTATTATTATTTTATGAAAGATCAAATTTCACAAACACTCTTTCGTTTTACAAGTCTGAGAAGTCCAGATTTAAGCGAAGAAGCAAACAAACAATTACGATTCATTTTTATATCTGAATCAGGGAAAAATGGCACTTTTTATGATGCAGTCACGGAAAGAGAAGCAGCTGTCTCCAAGTGGCTTGCACTCCAAAACGCAGCCAAAGATTTTTCAAGTTCTTCTAAATCAGAAATCAAAGCATTAGATACGAAGCTGTTTGAATTTTCAGAATGGTTGGCTAAAAACAGAAGCACAGCTAGTCTTGACGAAATAGAAGCCAAAACTATTGGCATTAATGCCTTAACAGACGATACTACATTGTGGGATAATTTATTCTATCAATTCGCTACAGAAGAAGATTTTTACACAAAAGAAGCAATTATTCACCTCTTAAAAGCAAATCATGTTATTGCTAATTTTCCGCGTGGTGAAGAATTAGATATCGATCTAAAAAAAGATCTAGTAAACAGTATTGTATACGCAAAAGTTATTTTACCAAGCGAAGTATTTAACTTGACTGATGATACTGTTGCAGGCGATAAAGCTATCAAAGACAATACGACTTTTAAAGCAATTCCATTATCACAAAAATTAATGGCAAGTATTGCGTCACAAGAGTTGCAAAGCTTGCAAAAAGTAACGGACGAAGTTGAAGAGTTAGAAACACAATTTCAAGAGGAATATCGTGCAGCATATAAAACTGCAAAAGCAAATCACGATAAAGATGTAAAAGACCTCTTAGATACCTATGAAGCTGATGTGCAAACTGCCAAAACAACTTGGTGTGACACTAGAGGTGACAAAGTTTATGACGCTTCAAACATTAATCCTTGCGATCAACCTGCGCCAGTACAATATCCGGACTTGCCTGTATTTTCATTTTCGTTTAGAGATGAAATTGATACCGCAGATGCAAGAAATGTATTTTCAACACTTACGTATGAAACCTTAGCATTTTTATCGCCAATAGAAAAAATTAAAACATTCGCGAAAGCAAAAGAATTATTGGCAAAAGAAACAGAAATGGCTACAACTGCTGTATATGAAAATACACATTTTTATGAAAAGTCGGTAAGTGTAAACGGAACAATTCTTCCGCTTCACAACAATGTTGACCCAACAAAGATTACGGCTGCTTTTTGTTCTAGAAGACGTATTAATACAAAGACAAATTTAGCGTATTGGAAATTCTTTGTTGACATTACCAATCCGTCAGAAGGTTCTTTATTTGCTGTACAATCTGTAAGTGCCGAAGTTTATGATGTCTCAGATAATTTATTACACAGTAGCACTTCGTTTTCAATTATAGATAGTTCTATGAGTAACATAAAAGTAAACTTACTCAATGATGTGTATACAATTCCAACGGCACAACACGCTAATCTGCGCTTAAAATCGATTGTTACTTTACTTGACGGAACTGTATTTGAACACGATCGTATTTTAGGACCAAACACCTGTGCTTTAGGAACTATTGCTACAGACGAACCAGTTACGGACGATGGAAACTTTATTCCATCTGGCTACGGAATGCGTCAATTGGGAATTGCCGATTACCGAAAAGTGGAGCAAAGTGTACATTGTTATACGGAAGGAGAAGTATCACATATTGAAAATGTGATGGCGCGTGAATACAAAGAAAAATCTACACGTAGATTGCGTTCTTCAGAAAACACAACGTCTACAAGTTCTGAAACTGAAAAAGAACGTTTAACTGATACCACATCGACAGATCGTTTTGAAATGCAGAATGAAATTTCAAAAGTGATGGCAGAATCTCAAGACAGTTCTTCGTATGTAAATTCAAGCTTAGGATATGGCGGCGAGAAATACAACTTTAACTTAGGAGCTGGAGCAAATTTTGCTACGCATACTTCTAATGAAGAAAGTATCAATCAAGCAGTTACAGAAGCACAAGAAATTACATCAAGAGCAATGGATCGTGTTGTACAACGTGTAAAGGAGGAACGTATTAGCAAGATCATTGAAGAATTTGAAGAAAATAATTCGCACGGTTTTGACAATCGAAATGGTGATAAGCATGTAGTTGGTGTGTATCGTTGGATTGATAAAGTGTATAAAAATCAAATCTTCAACTATGGTAGACGATTAATGTATGAATTTGCCATTCCGCAGCCTTCAAAATTACATCGTATTGCAATGGCCTCAATTCCAGAAGAAAGCAATAGCGAAACCATGATTTTGTCTGAACCATTAGATCCGAGAAAAGTGGTTATTAATGGACTTACAATGAGTGATGCTTCTACTGTTAATGATTCAAATTATAAAAAATTGGCAGCAGTTTACAATGCAGAAGTTAATCAGCCACCTGTAGTCGAAATGCACATTGGAAAAGCATTTTCATACAAAGCTGGAGAAGTAATTGGAGATACAAACGAACGTCATGGAGACCATGCTGAATTGGAAATTCCAGAAGGTTATTATACTGTAAGCGCTACTGCAGAATGGGTAGATAGTGAAGACTCTGGAATTGGTCGTACACACATTATTGTTGGTGGTGTAAAAATGCCGCAAGGAACTCCGAAAAACTTGTCAAAATTTGTTTCTAGCATTCCAGTTTCGTTTTCTTCATTAACGCATCTTTCAGGAAATTCAAATGTGAATATCAAATTAAGAAGATTAGATGAAACCTACGTAGCTTGGCAATTAGAAACTTTCAATGCAATTATTACAGCATACGAAGACAAGCTAGCTGCGTATTTAGCACAAAAAGGTCAGGAAGAGGAAAAAGTAGCGGAAATGAAAGATTCCAATCCGTTATTCTATCGTAAAATTGAGCAAACTGTATTACGTAAAAACTGTTTGTCGTACTTAATGGATCAATCGCCAACAGCTACAAGAACATACGGTAAAAAGATGTATTCAGGTGATGCTATTGATACACATGTAACGAGTACAAATGCATCCTTAGATGATTATGCTTCGTTTGCAAAATTCTTAGAGCAAGCTTTTGAGTGGGAAATTATGTCGTACAACTTCTACCCTTTCTATTGGGGAAATCGCAAAGAATGGAATGAATTGTATTCGTTTGAAAACAACGATCCATTATTCAGAAGTTTTATGCAAGCCGGATTGGCAAGAGTTGTATTAACGGTTCGTCCAGGATTTGAAGAAGCTGTTATGCATTATATGAGCACAGGAAGTATTTGGAATGGTGGCGAATTGCCTGTTTTAGATGATCCATTGTACATGTCAATTGTAGACGAATTAAAGAAACCTTTAGGTGTAAAAGAAGGAAAAGCATGGAAAACACGTGTTCCTACTTCATTAACCATTTTACAGGCAGATAGTTTAGGCTTAAAAGTTGAAAAAGCACTTCCGTGCGAATGTGACGATATAGAAGATTTTATTCCATCTGATCAAACGGAATGCAGCAGCAATATTGTAAATGATAGTTCTGTTTTTAATGATTTACAAGTTGGCGACAATACAGCTTCAAAAAGAGAAGTACAAGTAACTTTTTATAATAACTCTGGAGCAAAAATTCAAACCGTAGCTGATTTCGATGATGCAGAAATGTTTCCAATTACATACAAATGTATGGAACAGGAAATTGTAATTCAACGTGATGCTGCATGGAGTCCAGAAGACAGTGCAGGAATTGTGTATCAGCAATTAGCAAAAAAGATTTCGTTGATTTCAGGTCTTGTTGCACAGCAAGTTTTTGATGCTGTTGGAAATCCGTTAGGACTGCAATTTACTATTGATTATGGTCAAATTTCAAAATTTACGTTTGAAAAACCAGATGTAGAAAATCCTGTAAACGATTCAGCGCATGATGTATTGAAGATGAATATCAGTTCGGAAGGTGTCATTGTAAGTTCGCCTACAGAATACCCTAATCGTGTTCACGATCGTTATGCAGCAGCCTTAACTGACAGTGAAGTTGATGTATTACTTCCGTTGGCAAGATTCCAATAATGAGTAATGTACAATTAGAAATGATATGGCAGCACGACAACGTGTTGCCATACATTCTCAATGAATTGAAACAGACTGTAGCACGAATTACGCCTGTACACACTATATATTTATATGGTAGCAGAGCCAAAACTCCAATACAAAACTGGGATCAATTAGCAGGAAAAGATTGGGATATCATCATGGTATGCGATTTCCCAATTATCAATACGCACATTTGGACAACCGCTAAAAATTATCATATCGATTTAAGCATTATCAGTAAACAAAAAGCTGCTGAAATGCTGAAGTATCGAAAGGATTTGGTGGAGTTGTTTCCTAATAGTGATTTTATACAATCTATTTATAAAAACATCACATGATAGAAGAAGCTATAACAAACAATACAAGTATAGGTGGGTTTACAGGTAGCATAGAACCTTTAATTAAATATCTGAAAATAAATCGCCGTTCAGAAGAAGATCGAATCAAAGGCAACAAAAAATTTGTGTATGTAATTGATCAGGACTTTGATTATGATAACGAAATAAAGAATACAATAATTGAAGCGGTAAGGTCTGAATTATTAGATTCTAGCATCTACGAACCTTTACAGAATGATTTTCCTTTTGTAGTCACAGATCATTTAGCGATTAAAATAAACAATACAGCTAATAATTCTGATAGCATCACTTATTACTTAAGACGTGTATACATTACCAATTCAGGGCATCCTTTAATAACATATAAAGGTTTCGAAAGTCCTAATTGGGTGAGTATGGATGATACTGATTTCAAGTTGATTCCATTAAATAGAAATCGGTATAAATATTACTACAATAAAAAAATTAATAGGATCATTTTCAACGACATTTCTAGCCCTGTTTTTTCCTATTCTGACATATTCGCGTATGACCCGAAAGATGTTGGAATAACTACTGGAAGATATATAATAAAATTCATTAATCACAAAGGTAAGGTTACTAGAATCACTGAAAGAGATTTTAACCCTGATAAATTTAAACATAGAAGACCTCCAAAAAATTATACTGATAGAAATATTGATGTAGAAATTATAAATACTGAAGGAAAAGTGTACTTATTTCCAACGATCAAAAAGTTTGGAGGTAGTTTCATGTTAGAATACAAATATGCTCTTGATGAGTTTTCAAGGTTTGATATAAAACATCAACCTGCTGCCATTACAATTAAAACAAAATATTTTGGAACATTTCTGAGTTTTATAAATCGCGTCATTTTCTACGATGACAATTTTGATTCTATTGAAAGTAAAGAGTACTTAAACATGTATGAACTCATGGATGGAATCATGAGTAAATTAACCTTTAATGCTAACATTTCTTTTGAAAATGAAGGAATACGACAACTCTTTATAGATCAATACATAAAATACGTTCGTGAAGAGCTCGATATCTATAAAAATAAACTAGAAAAAGTTTTAGAAATATTCTATTATACTCCCGAAGTTTTTATAGAACATTTACCGCTAAAAATGCTTTGGAAAATCCTAGGTAAATCTTTAGAAGGAAAAGTAACCAATTTCGGTTTAGTCAAAGAAGACATTGTCTTAAAACTTCTAATTGCCATTGAAGGTAAAATGAACAGCCCAAAAGTGTTCATAGATGAATTATTCAATAGAAAAATGAGTGATAAAACTTCTTATTTCTATAGACTTTACAATAAAATGGATACGAGTAATTTTGACAAATATGTAAGATTTATATGGAGCGTTTGGAAGAATACTATTTATAAAGATTTCACAGAAGAAAATCCCAAGATTACAGACAAAGGAGAAACGTTATTAAATTACAAATCAGATAAAACTATAGGTTTTCATCATGACAATGCTGATATAGAATATATTGAAGAATCAAATAAAATTAAAATTGATATTTCAACTAAAGTTGTAAAGCAAGTTAAAAGAAAAGTAGGAAAAGAAGTTTTTTACATACCATTCCATACGACACAAGAACAAACTTTAATTTACGATCCATTTGCACCTATCGTAATTTTAGAAGAAGATAATCCTCATTTTATTTTTAAAGATAATGAGAATAATAAAAATGCTAAATTTGCTGTACTGCCTGCATTTGTAATGTTAGCAAATACACAAAAGGCTTTTTGGGAGAATGTCATCGTAGGAGCAGAATACGCTGTAGATGTTGTTACAACAGTTTCTGGAGTTTTGAATATTTTAAAAGCAGGACGCTTATTTAAAATATTAAAAGCGGGACATAATTTAGCAGGTAGAACAAGAAGTGCTACCAAAGCCATTACCTTAGCTAAATCTTTTGCTGGTACTGTTGAAATTACCTCTGGAGCAGGAAACGGTCTTATAAAATTAATGGGGTTACGCGATACGCCTTTTGGGCAGACTGTTGCTAAATATTTATTTTTCCTTGAAATCATAAGTCTTTCAGGAGAGATTAGTGTAGCTTTTCGCACATCGCTATCAAAAGCTGCAAAAGAAGTGATAGAACACCCTGAGCTTCCTAAGATAAAAAAGCAAGCTAAAGAAATCATTGAAAAAGCTGATGATGCTGGTGCTAGTAAAAAGAGTAAGGAAGTTTTGGAGGCTGAGGAGACTTTGGAGGCTATTAAGCATTTGGAGAAAAGTGCTACAGGAACTCGTGAAATTGTTGGGCAAGTTATAACAAAATGGAAAGTTGATGACTTCTTAAAAGAAGCTAAAATTTTAGCTAAAATAAAACCTAATGAAGCTTTTGAGCATCTAGATATGGCATTAAAGCATTTTAATCATACTGTTGTAAATGGTCAAATACGTAAAGTTTCCAATACGAATTGTGTTAATGTCGTGCAAGTCGTTGAAGAATATTTAAGAACAGGAACTATTACATTAGCCAAACATTCAAAGTCTCAAAATAAAGCTGTATTGTCTGTAAAATACAATACAACTTGGACAAGGCTTCAAAAAGGTTTACCTGAATTAACAGAAAAGCTTAATGATGGGGATAGAGTTATCATTAGAGGTGATAGATCGTCACATTTTGAAGATGGTCATGTCTTTAACGGAATAAAAAAAGATGGTAAATTATTGAGACCTGATGGACAAATTGGTAACACTTCTCCATTGCCATTTAAATATTATGATTTTTTTGAATATATTATTGTACATAAAAACTAAAAATATGCTAACAGATAAAGAAATACTAAAAATAGCCAAAGATTACGTTTTAGAAACTGAAAAAGAAGTAGGTATTCCTCTAATAATTGTTCCTGAAAACATCATAAAAAAACCGTATGGCAATGTATACAGTTATACAAGTAAAGAAGCATATCTAACAAAAAATGGAAAGCATAACTTATTAGGCAATGCTCCGTTTTTAGTAGAAAAGAAATCCGGGAAAATTATAGAATTTGGTACTTATGCTCCAAAAGAACACTTTTTAGAAGAATATGAAGCAGGAAGGTGGAATATCCCATTGTAAAAACTAAGAGAGTCATTGAACCTCTACAATACAGAATATTGTATCATAATAATATAGTTACCCCGCTACCGCACGATTG
>NZ_JBOEFY010000004.1:32537-332466 GCF_050633145.1 Kordia sp.
AACGATTCACAAGTAAAACTATAGTAAAAGCTATTCAAAATAATCCTAAAGAAAGTAGAAGAGAATTTTTAGTAGACAAGTTTAAAGAAGCAGCTTCAGAATCATCTAATGTTAGTCAATACCAATTTTGGAGGCATGACAATAAACCTATTGAGTTATGGAGTAACAAAGTAATTCAACAAAAAATAGAATACATACACAACAACCCTGTAGAAGCTGGTTTGGTTTATAAATCTGAAGACTACGTGTATAGCAGTGCTATTGATTATACTGACGAACAAGGATTGTTAGAAAATATCGTAGTATTTCAGAATTTAGGTTAAAATAAAATACCACACGATACAATCGTGCGGCAACTGGGGAGAATTTTCAAAAGAAAGATAGCAGTATTTAAAAATTGAATAATAAAATACAAATTATGCTAACAGACAAAGAGATGAGAACTATTGGAGAGAAATATATTGATTTTCTTAGTAGAGAATATGATACTGAGTATATGCTTTTTCCAGAGTATATCGAAAAAAAAGCGTATGGAAACATTTATGCTTTTGATGGAAAAAAATATTTTGAAACACAAGATATAAAAGATCATTTAATAGGTACAGCTCCTTTTTTGGTCGAAAAAGAATCGGGTAGAGTGGTTCAGTTTGGAACAGCGTATCCTTTAGAAAAGTATTTAGATTTTTATGAGAATAATACATTAACTCCAAGTTTGGATCGTTATTGGTATCCAGATACAGAAGAGTTTAGTCACAAATAATAAAACTATGCTAACAGATAAAGAAATACTAAAAATAGCCAAAGATTACCCCGCTACCGCACGATTGTATCGTGTGGTAATGCTAAAGAAATAATGAAAGATGAGTCGAAATTATAAATTTCACAACCCAGAAGGATTATATTTTGTAAGCTTTGCAGTAGTTTATTGGTTAGATGTTTTTACAAGAAATGAATATAAAAATATAGTAGTAGATAGCTTAAGTTATTGTCAAAAAGAAAAAGGAATGGAGATTGTCGCATGGTGTATTATGACAAATCATGTTCATTTAATTTTTAGAAGTTTAGGAAACAGAGAACCACAATTAGTATTGGGAGATTTGAAACGATTCACAAGTAAAACTATTGTAAAAGCTATTCAAAATAATCCTAAAGAAAGTAGAAGAGAATTTTTAGTAGACAAGTTTAAAGAAGCAGCTTCAAGGTCATCTAATGTTAATCAATACCAATTTTGGAGGCATGATAATAAACCTATTGAGTTATGGAGTAACAAAGTAATTCAAGAGAAAATAAGTTATATACACAACAATCCTGTAAAAGCTGGTTTAGTTTATAAATCTGAAGACTACGTCTATAGCAGTGCTATTGATTATACTGACGAACAAGGATTGTTAGAAAATATCGTAGTATTTCAGAATTTAGGTTAAAATAAAATACCACACGATACAATCGTGCGGCAACTGGGGGATGTTATTACAGCAAGAAAAAAGTGGGTTGATGATTTTTTTAAAGAAAACGCGAATACACATTTCATCAGAGCAAATAAATTACCTAAATACATTGAAGATTTAGAAGAAAAATTTTGGCTTACCCAAATAAAAAACAAAGTTGAATATAATATATACAAATAAAATGATAGATAAAAAATTAACAGAATGGTTATATTACATTACACCGTATAGAGATGCATTGGATATTGGAGAGCTTAAAGACCCTAAATATTTAGAACTTAATTTCCCTTATAAATATCAATTTACCGATTATCTTTTAGAATGCTCTTTAAAGGAGTTTGTAAGTGTTATGATATGGATTTTCAGAGACCGATATCCTTATGAGTACAGTACAATTCAAGTGCTACAGGCTAAAAAAGATGAAAAAAATGACGAACTTTTGTTTAACACTAACAAACGTAAATTACAAGATATTGAACCTTTAGACTTTGAGGAAGTTGGAAATTTCGACTTAGGGTTATTAAGTTTGAAAATAAAGTTCAAACAACCTCAAATATCAGTTTTCAATTGGGTTGAACAAGCTATAAAAGGTAAAACATTTGAAAAAATTGAATCACCTGAAACAAGTGTATATTCTGTATCGGAATCACCAATAGAAAAATTGGAAGTCACTAAAAATCATGTTTTTATAAAAATAAAAGAAGATTATCTTATTTATTAAATTAGAACCCGATAGCCCCCGCTACCGCACGATTAAATCATATAGCAATGCTAATGAAGTAATAAAACATGAGTCAAAATTATAAATTTCACATCTCAAAAGGATTATATTTTGTAAGCTTTGCAGTAGAGTATTGGCTAAGTATTTTATCAGACAGTCTTAGAGAAAAATATCAGTTATTGAACAAAAAAAATGAACATACACTATTTAAAAAAATTAAAAGAAACTCCAAAAGTAAAATATTCATCGAAAATTATTAAAGGTATATCAGAAGAACAAATTATTAAGTATGAAGAACAACTCAATATTAAATTTCCAATTGCATATAAAGAGTTTTTATTCTTAGCAGGACAATACTCAGGATATTTAACATTACTTGAAGGAACATCTTCCATAGAAGACTTTGCTGATAAAGAGTTCCAATCATATTTTAAAGAAAAATATTTAGACCTATTCAACTTTAATGAAACTAGACCTTATTGGGTATTTACACAAGGTTCGCAAGCATTTTTCTTTTTCTATTTAGATGAAAATATAGAAGATCCTGAAGTATGGAAAGTAGAATTTTATGAAATAGGAAAACATGAGCTTAGCAAACTAGAAGAGCGAAGCCGTTTTAGTGAATTTATTAATGATGTTGTAGAGCATTCAATAGAATATTACAGAGAAATGTATGGTTAGAACTCGATAGCGCGAACTTGTAGTCCGTGCACTTAGTAAAACTAAAGCATCCTACAATGTCTTCAAAATACAAAGAAACCGAGGCTAACACTGCTTACTTCATCACTATAACTACTGTTGGTTGGGTAGCTATTTTTACTAGATTGCGACAAAAATATATGATTGTGAATTCTTTACAATATTGTCAAGAACATAAAAACTATGAAAACAATTATAAAAGAAATATTAGACGAATTAATTAATTATGTTAAAGATGATTTTAAAATGCCTGAAAAGCATTTTAAAAAAGTCACTGAGAAGATGAGCGTTAGAAATTATGCTTTCCCTTTTTTACATATTATTGGGTGGATGAGAAATATTCAACTAGATCTTTTAGATGAAGATGAAAATTCAAATTTCTTTATTATAGAGAGTCAAGTACTAGATAGTGAATGGAAAAATATATACAAATATGCCTCAATATTAAATGAAGTATTGATAAAAGATAAGGAGAAAATATTGTGGAATCCTGAACTTACGGAGAAAAATATAAAAGGAATCACAAAATATGTAGCTGAGCATTACAATCCAAAAATACGGGTCTATCTTGATCCAAAAAAAACACAATAATTCGTTCTAAACTAGCATAAGCAAGATGCTTGCACTAGCGAAAGAAAACCAAATCATGTCATATAGCATACTTACAAAAAATCTAAAAAACGAAGTGGAAGAAATTCCTATTTCAACACACAAACTCTTTCATGAGTATTGGTTGCCATTGTTTGAAAAACAACAATGTGAAAATTTATTGAATTGGAAATATCCACATGATTTGGAAGCAGACGAAATTCAAAATATCATAAAAGAATGGGAAAGATTACTTCCGTTCATTCATGGAGCTTGGGAAAAAGAAAGAGCTGATTTCATTCTAAAGAAATTAAAAAACATAAATTACTCCGATTATCAATATATTAGTTTTGGATAATGGTTCACAAAAACAACCTTCACGCCATTAAAAACAATAATTATATGCTACAACTTTGGACGTTTCCAAAATCAACTCATAATACTTTAGTTCTTATTCAAGAGGAAACAATCTATATTGACACTAAAAAAGGTGACATTTTAACGAATCAAGTTGAAAAAATAAACACGAACCAAGTTTGGGAGAAACCAAACGGAATTCATTTTGCAACGATTGAAAAAGTTTTCTGCTATAAAAAGCGACTTGAAATTCATCAAAAGCAAACTAAAAAGACACTATTTATTGATGATTCAGAAAAAATAAACGAAATTTTTAACGCAATCAAGGAACACATTCCCGCGCTACAACTTACTGTCAAAAGAGTCGGAATATTAAAATCTATCTGGGTTCATATACTACTAATTACTGTGCTTTTTATTCGTCTCATTACCTATTTGGTAGATGTTGTTTACATAGGTGAAAAAGCAGATCTCGTTTCTATACAAGAATATTACGGCGAGATATATGGTAATTTTATATACACTATTTCTGGCATCGGAACTATTGGGATTGTGATAATTGCAATTATTTACATATTACTTGCGCTTTTTTTCACAAATAGTATTGCCGAAAACAGACCGTACATCAAAGAATTGAAACGCAACTAACTATAAACTTCCTTGCGAAATATATTTATAATCTTCCAGTTCATGAAGTTGTTCAATTCGCTTTGAACTTCCGTTTTTGATTAAATATAGTGCATCTGAAACTTCGGTGATTTCACGATATAAATGATCGGTAATGACAATGATTTTATCTTGTTTTTCTGTTTGAATAAGCTCTTTGATTGCTTCTACTTGCACAGGTGAAATATGCGAAAAAGGTTCGTCTAGCAAAATAATTCTTGAAGGTGTTTTCAAGCTAAGAAAAACTTCTACAATACGACGTTGTCCGCCCGAAAGATGCCCAAATTTTTGTAACATGTCAAAATCATCTTCCACAAAAAACGATTGAAAATCTTCTTCTGAAACTTTATATAATTGCAATGCCTTGCGAATGGACATAAAATCGGGAATGAAATTGTGCTGCGGGAGATACTTTACAATTCCTGTTGTATATAGTTTTTTAAGAATTGCTTTCCCATCAACCTTTATCAGTTTGTATTTTGATTTTATAGAACCGAAAATAATCTTCAACAATGTACTTTTTCCACAACCGTTGCTTCCTAAAATTCCTGTAACTGCTCCTGCTTCCGCTTTTAGGTATACGCCATATAACAACTGAACATCGCCAAAATATTTTTCTATATTGTCTACTTCAAGCATATTATGGAAGTATAAATTGAAGCAGTATCAAATCTACAGTAGTGAAAAAAAACAGCAAACATAAAATCGTACGATTGCGCATTCCGAGGTTATATAAAAAATACAACGTACTATGATCGTTCATTTTTTTAGTGATGAAAAATACAAGAGGTAAAATTAATTTTGCTGCGATAATTAAAGGCAAAACAGAAAGTCCGAATACATAACACACAATATATATAATGGTAAGAAGCACTGATAGAATCAGTAATTCTCTCGCATAAAAAAAGACGTACGTAATGGTTCTCATATTTTACTATTGATGGTTCTCAAAGAAAAGAATTTCCTTTAAAAAGAATCGTTAAGCTTGACACAAAGACTGTTAAACAATTCCTAAAATAGAAATCTCATTAAACCTTTAGTAATTGCATAAGTCTTAGAAGCAACTATTATAAAGAACAGAACACATGAAAAACATCATTTATGCATTGGCTATATTATTCACCCTAAACATAGCTGCACAAGAAGGATCAGATCGAAAAGGCAAAAAAGATAAAAGAGAAATGCTTAAGGATCTTACTCCAGAACAACATGCAAATTTACAAACAAAGAAACTCACGCTAGCTTTAGATTTATCCGACAGACAACAATCACAAATTTTAGCTTTAAATACAACGATTGCTACAAAGCGTAAAGCTAAAATGGAAGCGTATAAAGCAATGAAAGAAAAAGGTGAAAAACCAACAAAAGAGCAACGTTACCAAATGATGAATGAGCGCTTAGATGCCAAAATTGCCTACAAAAAGAAGATGAAAGAGATTCTCACTGATGAACAGTACAAACGATGGGAGAAAATGCAAGCTCGCAAAGGCAAAGGAAAGAAAAAAATGAAAGGAAAGCGCAAAAACAAAGAGAGGTAAACAAAAAAAAGAGAAGTTAAAAGGCTTCTCTTTTTTGCTATTTGCACACAATTTTAGTATTATTGAAGTATTATTTAGCTAACACCAACCAACAAGTTATGAAAAAATATATTACACTATTCACGTTTGTATGTGTACTATTCCTAGGAATTCAAACAGCTACAGCGCAGGAAACTCCTGAGTTAAAAGCGAAAAACAAAACCCTAGAATTGGCAAAAGCTGTAGAGCTTTCTGATGTACAAGTAAAGCAAGTTTATGCTATTTATTTAGCGTACGAAAAGAACAATCGTGTGGAAAATGCTGCTGCATTAGACAAAGCAAGAAAAGACATTAGCAGTTTATTACAACCTGAGCAACAACAAAAATTTAAAGCTCGTTTTGTAAAAGATAAAGAGCGTAAGCAAAAATTAGCAAAAGGACGAGGCGCACAATAAAGAACCTTCAACTTTTATATAAAATAAAAAAACTCGGCAAATTGCCGAGTTTTTTTATGTCTTATATTTTTCTTTTTCCAAACGTCACTTCGAATAATTTTAATTGGAAAAGTCTATTTAACTACCATAATCAATCACTAAAAACATGCTAAAATCATAGTAATCTAACAGCAAAGTGAATTTAAATTGACTTGTTAATGTGTCAATTTAAAAATTTGTTAATGAAGTTTCATACTAAAGTTTACTTACCAAAGTACTAAGAGCGAAGCGATCTAAAAGTGAAGCTCGTCTAACAATCTAAAAGCGCCAGCAGTCTAAAAGCCAGACCGCATCTAACAAAACCTACAACTCTTCCGCAACTTCTTTAATTGCTTGAATCGTTTTGTCTAAATCTTCATACGACAACGCATCCGATAAAAACCAAGTTTCAAAAGCCGATGGTGCAATATAAATTCCTCTATCTAACAATCCGTGGAAAAATTTCTTGAACGAATCATTGTTTCCTTTTGCAGAAGACTCAAAATCAGTTACCGCTTCCTCACAGAAATGCACAGAAATCATAGAACCAATTGTGTTAATTTGATGTGTAACGCCAGCTTCCGTCAATACTTTTTCGATTCCTTTATATAAGTATGCCGTTTTTTCTTGTAGACTTGTAAAGACATCGCCTTTATTCAATTCTTCCAACATGGCCAATCCTGCAGCCATTGCCAATGGATTCCCACTTAAAGTTCCTGCTTGGTATACAGGTCCCAAAGGTGCTAAGTGACTCATTATTTCTTTACGTGAAGCAAATGCTCCCACAGGCAACCCGCCGCCAATTACTTTTCCAAAACATACAATATCTGCATTGACACCTAGTAATTCTTGTACGCCACCTTTTGCAAGTCTGAATCCTGTCATTACTTCATCAAAGACCAACAATATACCATGTGCGTCACAAACAGCACGTAAACCTTCTAAAAACCCTTCTACAGGTGGAATACATCCCATGTTTCCTGCAACAGGTTCTAGAATGATACACGCTATTTCATCTGCATTTTGCGAAATAATTTCTTTTACATTTTCTAAATCATTGAAACGTGCCAATAAGGTATCTTTTGCAGTTCCAGGTGTTACGCCAGGACTGTTTGGACTTCCAAAAGTCACTGCACCACTACCTGCCTGAATCAAAAATGCATCACTATGTCCGTGATAACAACCTGCAAATTTGATTATTTTGTTTTTTCCTGTAAATCCTCTTGCCAAACGAACCGCGCTCATACATGCTTCTGTTCCACTATTTACAAAACGAATCATATCAATATTTGGCACCATAGAAACTGCCAACTCTGCAATTTTCGTTTCAATCTCAGTTGGCATTCCAAAGGAAGTTCCTTTTTTAGCTTTCTCAACTACCGCATCAATTACTGGTTTGTACGCATGACCTAAAATCATAGGTCCCCAAGAATTAATGTATTCTATATATTGAGTATCGTCTTCATCAATAATGTAAGCGCCTTTTGCTTCTTTTGCAAAAATTGGTGTTCCGCCAACGGCTTTGAACGCACGAACAGGTGAATTTACGCCACCAGGAATCACTTTTTGTGCTTCTGCAAATAGCGCGCTGCTACGTTTATATTCCATGTCTATATTTTATGTTTTTTATTTGACTAAAAATCTTTTGGAAGTGGTTTTACAAACAGTACTTGTCCCACAAAAATTTCATTGCTTTCAAGTCCGTTTAAAGATTTTAATTTTGCAACCGTTATTTTGTGTTTTTTAGCAATACTGTACAAAGTATCACCTTTAGAAACCGTATAACGATCGTTATGTGTAGTTACTTTTTTTGCATCTTCTGGTTTTTTTCCTAGAACCTCAGCATCGTATTTATACAATTCGTAACGTTCAATTAATGCGATAAGTTTTTTAGGATACTTACGATCGGTAGCATAGCCAGCTTTTTTCAAACCTTTTGCCCATCCTTTATAATCGTCTTTTGGGAGTTTGAATAATCCTGCATAGCGCGACCTTCCAGTTAAAAACAAGGAATGATCTGTAAATGAATACGCCGGATTTGCATACTTTCGGAAACATTCTTGATCCTCATCATCATCATGATACACACGTTGTCCTTTCCAACCTTTATGACATTTAATTCCGAAGTGATTGTTAGAACGTGCAGTTAATTTTCCTTTTCCCGAACCCGATTCTAAAATTCCTTGTGCAAGGGTAATACTTGCAGGAATTCCGTGCAATTCCATTTCGCGTTTTGCTACATCTCTGTAGGTATCTATATAAACTTCTGTAATACTTTTTGTTGCAGTTGCTTTCGGAACTTCCACCTTAATATCTGGAGTCGTTTTTACAACTTCCACAGGTTCTTCCTTTGTAGGATTCGTTTTAACAACTCGTGTCGTTTTCTTCGTTCTCTTTTTAGTTTTTGAAACACGTTTTTGTGTTCCGCAACTCGATAATATCAATAAACCTAAAAGTGTATAAATAAGTTGTTTCTTCATCTGTTTATATGATCGTTTTTTGTCCTTTTCTTTGTAGTTTCTGGTTCATTCCTTCAATTCCCTGCAATCCGCCAGTATGAATTGCTAAAATACGGTTTTGTTTTGCAAAATGCCCATTTTTGATTAAATCTATGATTCCGAAGAGCATTTTCCCTGTGTAAATTGGATCGAGCGGAATTCCTGTTTGTTGTTTAAATTGATTGATAAACGTTACCAATTCCTCTGAAACTTTCCCGTATCCACCAAAGTGATAATCATTCATCAACTGCCAATTCTCTTTGCTTGTATACTGTGAGATTTCTTTCTGTAAAAAATCACCTTTCAACGCTGGAAAACCTAGTATTTGTTGATGCGAATATGCGCCGTTACAAATTCCCGAAATGGTTCCTCCAGTCCCAACTGCACAACAAATAGTATCAAAATCTTTCTCATTTTCCGTGATAATTTCTGCGCAACCTTTAACGGCTAAATCGTTTGTTCCGCCTTCGGGCACAGTATAGAAACGTCCAAACTCCTCCGTTAATTGTGTTAGAAATTCTTCTGATGTTTTTTTACGATAGTTCTCACGAGTAACAAATTTGAGTTGCATGCCATTTTCAACCGCAAAACACAAGGTCGGATTACTATCAACTTTACGAACCAATTCTTCTCCTCTGATGATTCCTATAGTTTTGAATCCGTGTAATTTTCCAGCAGCCGCAACTGCTGCAATATGATTGGAATACGCGCCTCCAAAGGTCAATAAAGTGTCTTGTTTTTCTTTGTTGGCTTCCGCTAGATTGTAGGTGAGTTTCCTAAATTTATTCCCTGAAACAAACGGATGAATCAAATCTTCACGCTTTACAAATAAGCGAACATCTTTAGCAAAATCTAGTTTGACTTCTTGTATTGGTATATTTTCAATTTGAAACTGCATAGAAACGTCAAAAATAGCTTAAAAATCGGATTCCTTTAGATTCTGACATTGAAATATCAACTAATGTAAAATTCGATCTAATAATAAAAAAACACTCATTCTTTTGATATGTATAAAGATTCTTTTAGTTTTAATCAATGACTAAAATTCTATACTAAAAATAGATTTGATTAACCTAGAAATAATGGGAGTTCCTGTTATATATTAGCAACAAGCTAAAAATATCCCTTAAAATGAAAAAAATCATCAAAGCGTTTTTCAAAGAGATAGTTCCAATCATAATAGGTATTTTAATTGCATTGTATATCAACAATTGGAACGAAGATAGAAAAGACAAAAATTACATTGATCGAATATCAATATCTATTCATAAAGAATTAACCGAAACTAATAATGATATCGTTGATTACTTACTTAAACAAAAGGTATTGATTGACTCTTTTGATTTTTACTTAAAAGACAATCAAGTTTCATTGGAAATGATACTGAAGAAGTCTGAAGGAATTTATATCCCAAAAATAAGGATTAACTCATGGAAAGCTATTTCTAATTCTAAAATTGAATTAATGGATTATGAAAAAACTTCTACTTTGGTGGATATTGAAGAACAAAAGGAGCTTTTACGAATGAAAGCAGAAAAATTAATAGATTTTATTTTTTCAAATTATAGAGAAACCGGAGAAGATAAAAAGGAGTTTGTAAAAATGTTGATATCAGAGATTATAAGCACGGAAAGGTCTTTACAAAAAGATATTGGAAAAATTATTAATAAATAAACTACAAATAACAACGTAACCAATACTACACAAACTGTTAAGACAACATCATGAAAAACTATTTTTTACTCACTAGCTTAGTTCTTTTTTGTTTGAGCAGTTCTTCATGCACTGTGTTACAATGGCGCAAATCCGATACTGAAATTCAACAAAAGTTTAACGATTTAAAAATTGAAAGTGAGATTTCCTATTTCAAAGTAGACAGTCTTGATTTACGGATTCGAACACAATCAATTATAACTAATGGAAAAGATATCAATCTCGTTTTCTTGCATGGTTCACCTAGTTCATTATCTGCTTGGGATGGTTATTTAGTAGATACAACACTGAGAGCAAATACAAATATGCATGCCATAGATAGACCTGGTTATGGATATTCAAACTTTGGAGATGAAATGACTTCCATTGACCTAGAAGCTCAACTCATGAGCGCACTTATCAATGAAAAAAAGTTAACGAATGTCATTGTCATAGGTTCTTCTTATGGTGGTCCGTTAGCGGCAAGAGTTGGTTTTTTAAACAACAATGTAAAAGCGGTTGTTATGATTTCTCCAGCAATAGATCCTAGGAATGAAAAAGATATTTGGGCATCTCGATTCACACAGTGGAAATTAACAAGATGGCTGGTTCCTACTGGATATCGCGTTGCTGGTGATGAAAAGGTTGTACACGCAAAAGAACTTGCATTATTAGAAAAAGATTGGAAAAACCTTGAGATTCCTGTACTACATTTTCATGGAGATATAGATGATATTGTTCCTTATAAAAACATCCACTTTAGCAAAGAGAATTTTCAACATATAGAAATCATTTCCATTCCACAAAAAGGACACGAAATCGCTTGGAAAAATCCAGAACTTATAATTCCACATATAGTAAAACTTATTTCTCAAATTCAAGAAGAAAAGTAAAATACAATTTTATTCAAACACCAAACTCCCAACTTCCAATTCATCACTCTTTTCAGACAATCGAATAACTGCTGTCTTTTTTTCTTCGTTTTCCTTTCCGTAGTTTGTATACAAGGCAACTTTTAAAATAGTAGGTCCAGATACTTTTTGTTCAGAACTTGAATAATGATCCACAACTATTTTGTATTCTCCTTTTACAGCATCTTTCAGCATAAACTCTTCAGGTCCGTATCCTTCCGTTAAATCTTCGGACATTCTTCCTCCTATTTTTGTATGCATATTTTTATAAGAAGCCTTCTCTCCTTTCGGATCGTAAACCCACAAATCAATATCGGTATCATTATGATTCCAATCAATTACAATTCGCACATCAACAGGCATTTTTGTAAACGTTTTTCGCACTTTCTTTTTTAGTTTCAGCTTCTTTTTATACGTGTTTACCAAACGTGTCAATTCTACATACGCAATATGTTCTATTCCAGTAAATCGTTCTTCTTCATCTTTTTGCAATAATTCCCCATCACACAATTTATTTAGTAAGTCGTAACTTTTTTGAATGTCTCCAACTTGCTCGTACGCCAATGCCAAATCTCTGTATGATTGTGGTTCTTCTGGTCGTAATTCCAATACTTTTTCATACGCTAACACTGCCAACTTATAACGTTTAAAATATTCAAATTTATAGGCAGCGGCTTTTAGCAATTCATAATTATCTAATTCAATTTCCATCAAATTTGTAATTATGGTTATTGCGGTTTCTGTTGCTTGGCGCGAATGGAAAAAGTCAGCTACATCTAAGTAAAACGATGGAACAGTCACATACATAGCGCGTATTTCTATGTACTTTTTATACGCATCTGCTACCGTTGTTTCTTTTTCTAATTCCTTGATGTATGGCATGTCTGAATTCCATGATTTCATTTTTATTCTCGAAGCCATTTTTTCGTTAAAAGCGTCAATAGCATCACTATCTTCGGCTATTCCTTTTTTAGTTACTATGTACACAGCGCCACCACGAGCTTTGGTTCCAAAGATTGCCGTTGCTTCTTGATTTTTCAGTATACCTAATTGAGCTATTTCTTCTTCTTGTATTTTTCTAAAACTACGCTGATTTGAAATTTTCCCGTTAATAAAAAATAATGGTTTGTTGTTTTCACTGAGCGAATTACTACTTCTAATGAGCATTTCTATGGCTTCTATCGTTTTGCGCATTTCATCCGATGGGTTTCCATATTGCCCTACATATTCAGAACTTACGGTTGAAATTGCAGAAGACATTTTAGCACTGCTTACACTTCCACCATACCCTACCACTGTAATTGCTTCTAGGCTTTCACCTGCCTTCATTTCTACATTAATCGTTTGTGAAGCTATCTCTTTTTCTACTGTACCATACCCAACATACGTAATTACAAGTTGTTGTCTCATTTTTGCTTGAATCGAATAATTCCCATCAAAATCTGTTATTGCTCCTCTATTACTATGTTTAACGGTTACATTGGCTCCAGGCAATGGCATTCCTTCGTCATCTATAATAGTTCCAGTAATCGTTATCAACTCTCCAACGCCTTGGTCTATTTGTACCGTAGTTTGTGTTGTTGCATTTGTTGCTGTCTCAGTATGTGTTGTTGCTGTTCCCGTTTCTGTTGCTACAACTTGTTGTTGTTCCTGTTGTGTAGTTGAAGTTGTTTGTTCTTCTACTATTGGTTCTGGCTTTTTTTCTTCTTCTAATACAATTTTTGATTGATACCAATCCAATACAGTTTTATATCCATCAAACAATTCATTTCTTCTATTTAACACGCGTTTTTTTCGCAGTATTTCTTCATTTTTTGCAACTTCTAAATGTCGTTTATAATCTTCTATAAGTTCTTTTGGCGGTTCTATTTTATAGCGAACGTAATCTTCTATACGATCTAAAATAATCATAGAAGTATAATCGGTAATCAGACTGTACTTTTTTGCCAATGAAGTGATCTTTTCTTCGTTTGCGTCTTTGTCGCGATACAAATCTTCCAATTTTTGTTTTGCCCACAAACGTTTTACCGCTTTTGTTCCGTTTACATCTTCTATTGTTACTGGAATTTTCTGCGTTACACGTCCGCTATAGCCAAATAATAATTCAATTTCAGCATCGCCCGAAAATTGCCCACTTATTGAAAAATCTTGATATACATTTACGCGTTGTCTCGGATAAATTTCACGCACATCTTCATCATGAATTACTCCTAAAAATTGATAGGTTTCCATTTTTAAAAGTAGTGTTGCTTTCGCGAAATCTAAACGTAATAAATTCAGGTAACTTCCGCCAGATTGCGTTGTAATATCTGTTAAGTGTTGATGATTGGCAGAAACCAACGAATTGATTGCATATATAGGTATTTTTCGTTTGATAGCGAAGTCGCCCAAATTTGCCAAACCATCTGAAAACAGTAAAATTTCATCCGCTTTAATGCGAACATTTTCAAGGATATTTAATTTTGTTCCGCCATCATATTGTACATTTTTAATGGCTTCCAAAACAGCTTCTACATTTCCATTTTCTACTATAAGTTCTTTTTGTGTTTGAATTGCATTGTTGAATGCGATAAAATCTACTTTTACATTTCGCACATATTCCAAATATGACAATAATACCTTTAGTTCAGTGTCCAAATCTTTGTAATTCATAGAATACGATGCATCCCAAAGTATGGTGATTTTTTTAGGTTTCTTTTTTAAACGTGTTTTTGGCTGCAATGCTTTGTAATAATGGAAATGTCCGTTGTATGTTGCTAGATTTTCTTTATTTGTTTTATTTGGAATTTGAATAACAATTGGTTGTGTTGGCGCATGATTGTTCTTTGAAGTTTTTGCTACGAACGCTTCCCCTTTTTTTTGGAAGAAGAAATTTTTGTAACGCGCTTTGGTAACTATTGGTTGTTGTTCATTAAAGACGTTCATTTCTACGGAAAAGGCATCTAAACTTTGAGAAATTCCTAAAGGCAATTCATAACTTTGTTTGCCATCTAGCGTACTTAATTCTTGCTCAAATTTTACAATAATATGTTTGTTACTTTTTGATAATAATGGATATACACGCGCTTTGTAATTATTTCCTTCTGTTTTTTCTAACAATCCCGGATCAATTTTTCGTCGTATCGTAGTTTCATAAGCAACTCTTCCTAGTTCTTTTTCTACAATGACAGCATCACGCATGTTACCATTTACGTCCATTGCAAATCCTGAAACCGTTTGTCCTTCTCCTAACGGAAACACCAATTCGCCTTCTAAAGTTCTATCCAATCCATTATAAAACTTCATATCATATGTTGTTACAGCTAAGTTTCCGACAATTTCAACACTTACTTTTAAATCGGTAAGTTTTAAATCTTGTGCATTTTTTACGGTAACTGCAGGTACATTTTGCGCAAACATATTTGTAGACAGTAAAAAAAGGAAAAGGTATACATACTGTTTCATAATGGTATTGTTTTTAATTTCAAAACAAAACTCACCATTTATAAAACTATAAAAAAGGGAGAATGAGTCAATTCCGCTTTTGAATGAGTTAATGGATTTTTTCTAAATTTAATTTTACAACTATCTTTTCTTTTGCATATAAATTCATCTAAATGGTTTTGATTTTGAGCAAGATTCCTGTATTTTTAGCAGAAACTTCTACTAAATTTGCTATATAAAAACTGTAAAATCATGAAAAAAAACATCCTTATTCTTACAATCTTCATGGCTTTTGCGTTTACATCCTTTGGTCAAACAAATCCAGTCACAAATTTAACTTGGAATCAGACATATATATTTCCAAATAACTACTTTACCCTTTCATGGGATGCACCTGCATTGCCTCACGATGCGTTAATTGGTTATAATATATATCGAGGAAATGAATTATATAGATTTCAGACGGAAACTTCCCTTTATCATGAACAACACGGTTCCAATGCTGGAGGAATAGACTTTTTACTTTACGACCCTGTTCCCGTTCTTGTACATGTAACTGCTGTTTACAATCCTGGCAACATAGAATCAGCATTTACAGAGACTATTCAACTTAACGGACCATTACTTAGCAATCCTGAATTCAAAAAAATTGATGCTATTTTATATCCGAATCCTACAAACGGAATATTAAATATTGGAAATACAAATTTGACAAAGATTTTAATGTATGACATTTCAGGGAAAATTATACGTGAATTTAAACCACAACCTGCAATTGATTTATCAACAATACCAAAAGGTTTTTATTTGATAAAACTCGTTTCTAGCAAGGGAGAATCAATAGATAAGGTTATTGTCTATTAAAGTTTTAAGAAGATTTATTATATATATTTCAAAAACTGAAAAAGTCTGCGTTTTTTTAAATAGGTGAAATCGCTTTCATTTTGATACGCTTCACGTTCAAAACTTAAATTAAGATAGGCTTTGTTTCTATTTCGATAATAACAAAGCTTAATCAACCATTCTAGCACATATAAAACATAAAAAGGAAGGATGAGTAATTCCAGTTGTTGTCGCAAATGAATCCGTTCGTGATATACCAAAATAGCGTTCCTTTTATCTTTCGCATCACGCAAAAAAATAAAAGGATATAAGGTAATTCCTCGAAAACCTTTTGGCACTATATATTTTGATACAAAAACCATACGCTTAGTCATTCCAAATGTACGTCAATTTAAGTACCTTTGTAGAAATGAAGAAATTAATTCCCATTGAAGAAGGCGATTTTTATCTTTCGCCCGAAGGTTATAAAGTGTTTACAGAGCAATTTCACCTAAAAAGAGGATATTGCTGCCAAAACGGTTGTAGACATTGCCCGTATGGATTTAACAAAAAAAGAAAATAAGATTTCATGGATTCTACCTTTATGAAATATAAAAAGGCTACTGCACATTTTCATCGTGTAGATATTCGCTATCCATAGCACATTTTAGATACATCCGAGTTTTTAGAATGAAGAATAACTATACAATTAAATTTAAAATGACAGTTAAAGAACATATTTTACAAGGAATTCCAGACGAATTACCAACTGCAAAAGCATACGATCCAAACATCAATCACGCACCAAAGCGTAAAGAAATTTTATCTCCAGAAGAAAAGAAATTAGCACTGCGAAATGCATTGCGTTATTTTGATAAAAAACATCACGAAGTTTTATTGCCTGAGTTTAAAAACGAACTTGAAACGTATGGAAGAATCTATATGTATCGTTTTCGTCCAGAATATAAAATGTATGCGCGTCCGATAGATGAGTATCCAGGAAAAACGAATCAGGCAAAAGCGATTATGTTGATGATTCAGAATAATTTGGATTATGCCGTTGCACAACATCCACACGAATTGATTACCTATGGTGGAAACGGTGGCGTATTTCAAAACTGGGCGCAATATTTATTGGTCATGAAGTATTTGGCTGAAATGAATGAAGAACAAACACTCGTTATGTATTCTGGTCATCCATTAGGATTGTTTCCATCGCATAAAGATGCTCCAAGAGTTGTAGTGACAAACGGGATGATGATTCCTAATTATTCGCAGCCTGACGATTGGGAAAAATTCAATGCACTTGGCGTAACGCAATACGGACAAATGACCGCAGGAAGTTATATGTACATTGGACCGCAAGGAATTGTACACGGAACAACGATTACGGTATTGAATGGTGGACGAAAGATTTCTAAGAATGGTGAAGGTTTGGCTGGAAAATTATTTTTAACAGCTGGATTAGGTGGCATGAGTGGTGCGCAACCAAAAGCAGGTAATATTGCAGGTTGCATCACGGTTTGTGCTGAAGTGAATCCGAAAGCAACAGAAACACGTCATTCGCAAGGTTGGGTTGATGAAGTTGTATACGATTTAGACAAATTGGTAAGCAGAGTTAATTCCGCAAAAGCGAATAAAGAAATCGTTTCGATCGCATATCAAGGAAATATTGTAGACGTTTGGGAAAAGTTTGATGAGGAAAATGTATATGTCGATTTAGGAAGTGATCAAACCTCATTACACAATCCGTGGGCTGGAGGTTATTATCCTATTGGACTTTCGTATGAAGCATCCAATAATATGATGGCGAACAATCCTGAACTCTTTAAAGAAAAAATACAAGAA
Organism: Kordia sp.; assembly: GCF_050633145.1. Taxonomy (GTDB): domain Bacteria; phylum Bacteroidota; class Bacteroidia; order Flavobacteriales; family Flavobacteriaceae; genus Kordia. Next base: position 50,201 of record NZ_JBOEFY010000004.1, read on the forward strand.
ACATTGCGCAGACATGCTGCCGCAGTGAATAAACATACTGCAAAAGGAACTTACTTTTTCGATTACGGAAATGCATTTTTGCTAGAAGCTTCTCGTGCTGGTGCAGATATTATGGCAGAAAACGGAATCGATTTTAGATATCCAAGTTATGTACAAGATATTATGGGACCTATGTGTTTCGATTATGGTTTTGGTCCTTTCCGTTGGGTTTGTGCATCTGGGAAACCAGAAGATTTAGCAAAAACCGATCAGATTGCCTGTGAAGTTCTGGAAGAAATTATGAAAGTTTCTCCAACAGAAATTCAGCAACAAATGGCAGATAATATTCGTTGGATTAAAGGTGCTCAGGAAAATAAATTAGTTGTTGGTTCGCAAGCGCGAATTTTATATGCAGACTCAGAAGGTCGTATGAAAATTGCACAAGCATTCAACGAAGCTATAGAACGTGGCGATATTGGACCTGTAGTTTTAGGACGCGATCATCATGATGTTTCTGGTACAGATTCACCATACAGAGAGACTTCTAATATTTACGATGGTTCGAAATTTACGGCAGATATGGCAATTCATAATGTTATTGGCGATAGCTTTAGAGGCGCTACTTGGGTTTCCATTCACAATGGTGGTGGCGTTGGTTGGGGCGAAGTAATTAATGGCGGATTCGGCATGGTTCTTGATGGATCTAAGGAAGCATCAAGGCGATTACATTCTATGTTATTTTGGGATGTAAATAATGGAATTGCAAGAAGAAGTTGGGCACGAAATGATGAAGCAATTTTTGCCATTAAACGCGCTATGGAAGTTGAACCTAACTTAAAAGTTACAATTCCAAATATCGTAGACGATGCTTTATTAGACTAGAATATTTATTTTAAAAATAATATAGTAACCCAAAAAAAAAGCAGTGATATGAAAACATTAAAATTACTTTTACCAGTAGTTGTACTACTATTTGTTACTTCTTGTATTTCGGTCAGAGTGGTTGCCGATTACGACCAGGAAGCTGATTTTAAATCTTATAAAACATTTGCGTTTTATAAAACTGGAATTGACAAAGCTGAGATTTCAGACTTAGATAAGAAAAGAATTCTACGTTCAATAGAAAAAGAAATGATTGCCAGAGGTTTTGTAAAATCTGAAAATCCAGATCTTTTAGTAAACATTATGACAAAAGCAAACAAACGCATCAACGTCAACAATAACTTTGGTTTTGGCTGGGGTGGTTTTGGCTGGGGCGGCTGGGGCTGGAATCCATGGATGATGGGCAGAAGCTCTGCAATGGTAAGCTCACGTGTTGAAGGTGTTTTATATATTGACTTGATCGATACAAAACAGAAAGAATTGGTATGGCAAGGTAGAGGCTCTGGAAACTTATTAGGTCGTCGTACCACTATTGAAAAGAAAGAAGCTCGTATTCAAGAGTTTGTTGCTGAAATTATGAAAGAATATCCGCCAATGGCAGCAGCACAATAAACAAGATTCACATATGAAAATTAAAACCTCGAAAGTATTTTCGAGGTTTTTTTTAGCGTTTATGCTAATTCTTACTGAGACATTTTTTATTTTTATGTATCTAAAAAATTATTACCAATGACTTCAAGATTAATTCTTTTACTCCTACTCTCTTTTTTGTATGCAAACACATCTATTGCACAAGATTTGCATATAAAGTTAGATCGCAAAAACCGCGTAAAAGAATTAGGTACAATTAAAAATGGAGAAAAAGATGGTTTGTTTTTCAAATATAAACGCAATGGAAAACATAAATCATTTATGTATGAAAATGGTAAAAAGCGAAAAGTAAAACCATCGGAAGTTACAGTAGAGAAAAAATACAGCTCAGAGTCTGAAGATGAAGTTTTAGAAAGAAGCTTCGGTGTTTTAAAAGATGGCAAACGTGAAGGTTTGTGGTTTACTTTTAATGGTTATGACGAGTTTACACAAGCTACTTTATACAAAGCTGGGATTATAGAAAATAGTAAATATCGCTTTCATGTAGATGGTGAAGTTTTAGGTATTGATCGATATGAAAAAGGTGTTAAAAATGGGCTTTGTGAAGAGTTTCACAGTGGTGGCGCATTGCATTATAGAACACTTTATAAAAATGGTAAGATTGTAGATGGCGAGAATATTTATTATTACCCAAGTGGAAGTAAGAAGTTTGTAGACAACTATAAAAACGGATTAAAGTTCGGAAAAAGCATTACGTATTACGAATCGGGCGCAATTGAAATTGAAGGGATTTATCGCGATAAAGGTTATAAAGAAGGTCCTTGGAAAGAGTATTTTGAAAGCGGAAAACTTAAAGAAGAATACTATTATAGACACGGACTTTTTCACGGAGAATACACGATTTATGATGAGGAAGGAAACATTTTACAGCAGTACATTTATAAGAATGATAAGTTGATTAAGACGATTGTTAATTAGACTCGCTTTGCTCTTGGATTGTTAGAGCGCTGTCGCTTTTAGTATCGCTTCACTGTTAGACGCAGCTTCACTTCGACAAGCTCAGTGTGAACGCTCTTAGTATTTTGTGTTTTTTGAAACTAGAATATTTTAGTACATCTCGATACAAATTTATTATATAAATTCACTCGATGTGACGTTTCCCGTTTCAAATTCAACTTCAGTTTCAATTTAATATGCGTCTGTTCGAGTGATTTTCATTATGAAATGGAGAAAATTGTATCGAGAACTATTTTGCTGTTAGACAGGTTTTCCTTAAAATTTTTACATTTAAAATTTAGCATTTTACATTTAACATTTCAAATTCTTTTCTCTTTTACCTACGCTGTGTGTATGCTTTAAAATACGTACACTCTTTTATAATTTCTTGATAGAATTTTGTGTCTTTATAGTTTTCCAATTCTTCAAATTTGGTTTCGTGGTCGCCACAAAATTTGTCTACAATGTAGTTGCTAGTAGTATCGTCCCAAGTAATATCAAAACACATTCCTGCCTTGGCTAGGAAATACGTTGCTTTTGCTTTTATTTCATTAGAAGACGTAGCTTCAATAGCTTTGTTATAATAAGCTATTGCTCTTTCTATCATTTCCGAATCGAGTTCGGCATCTTCATCTGCCCAATCGTCATATCCTTTGATTGAATTTCTACCATCATTTCCTCCATTCAAATAATGCAAGGTGTTTACAAACCAACCTAATTCACTTAAATTATACCACGCATTTCCAAGCATGTAATAATATGCTCCTGCATTTTCAGGCTCTTCTGTAGCTAATGTTTCTAACTTTAGTAAGGTCTTTGCCAACAGTAATTTATTGTCAATATAATACTCTTTATCAATCTCTGAAGTGTATAACAAATTCTTATATTTTTCATGAAAACGATCGCTTTGCGCTAAAAAGCTCACATTAAAATATTCATTTATTGCTCCAGAAAATAAACTGTTTCGGATTCCTTCTTGATAATATTTTTTAGGCTTTTCTATTTGATTGAAATACTTGATCGCTTTTTCTAAATTATTTTCTCTTAAAAAATACGTTCCCAACATTTCATTGATGAAGTCTTCATTATCTTTAGGCAACAGACTTATGATAAAGTGTTCTAATTCGGTTCTGGAAGTAACTGTTATTAGTTTTTTAAGCTTTAATAAATCTTCCTGTTCTAAATATTTATGTTGTTCGTAAAAGAAGTTTGACGCACTAAAATTCGATGCTAGCACATCATCCTTAGCTACTTTGTTTTCTGCATAATGTATAGATTGATAGGATAGAAATTCGCTGATGATTTTTTGATCTTCATTCGCATATAACTGTGCTATTTTTTTGAAGAAAAACCCTCTAACACCATGATTATTATATAAGTTTTTGTTTCCTTTTAATTCAAGAAATAAGCGATCCATTGTATATTTATCAAACCCATCTATTTGCAATACTTTGATGATATAGGCAAAGACATTAGCCTGATTTCTGTATTCAGCATTTATATACTTTCCTGTAAACGTATCTGTTGCAGTTTCAAAATCTCCTTTTACAATGTCTATGATTCCTTTAAAGATTGACCAAAGTTCTTTGTTTTTTAGTTTTGAATTGTTCAATTGATTCACAACAATAGCTTCCGCTTTTGCTAAATTTTCATACGAGAACGAATTTGTATTTGCAGATAAATTCGAAGCGAAAAAAGATTCATGAAGCGAATCAAAGTAACGCATCGCCAATACTTCCGCATAGCTAGAATTTGGGTTCACCGCAACTATTTCTTGTAATTCTGCAATGTGATTTCCATAAAAGCCATAAAAGAAGTGTACCAATTCATTTTCCCTTGAATGTTCACTTAAATCTAATCCGCGCATCGATAAGCGCTGCAAACTTAAAAATACAATGTTTTTTCGATCTTGGAGATTTTCAAAAACCTTTAGAAAACTACGTATACTTTCTACTTTTTCACCACGTCTATACAACATTGTTGCATTGCGTTCCATTGCTTTGTAGTAAATATATTTTGAGCTTTCATCGTATTTCATGTATGTATCAAACATTTCGTTGGTACGTTCTGGGTTGCCCAATTCGAATGCCAATCGTACGATTTGAAACCCTATTCTATTCTTCAAAAAAGCATCTTGAGTTTTTGTATACAACGCAATTGCTTCTTCATACATTTTATTCAAATCTGCTTTTGTAGTTGCAATGCTTTCTCCTTGATACCAAGAATTTTCTAGTTCATATTTCCCTGTATAAATCAGCTCGCATTTTTTAGCAAACCAAAAATAACGCAACAGTTCTTTTTTATTTGGCGAAGCTAATATGTAGCGTTCCAACTCATTTTTTGCAACATATTTTTCTGAAGAATGATCTTTTAAAAACTTGTCAAAGTCTAAAAATGAAGTGCGATAAAATCCTTTTATTATTGCTTCCTTGCCTAGTTTATGATTGAAATAATTTTCCCATTCATCCAAATTATCATACGAATCAATAGTTGTTCCATTCCCAAAAGGCGCACAAAAAGTAGCATCTAAACAGTTTAAATAAGGATATAACGACGGATCTGAAATCAGGGTTTGATCTAACAATAAAATATTTCGCTCTCCTACATCATAAGAATAACCACAAAAATTAAACTTGTAAACATTTGCACTGAGTACTATCGGAACAAATATTAGGATTAAAAGTATCTTTTTCATGCGTTTAAATTTTGATAATAATTTATTTTTAAGCTAATTATAAAATTGAGAACGCATATAACCGCTTCGCTCTCACATTAAAAATTTTAAATATTCTCTTTTAGAATATGTTTTTAAATTTTTTTAATTTTCGTTTCATGCGTTTAAAATTTATCGCTTAGTTGTTGAATTTCTTTTGCAGAAAACTCATCTGCTACTTTGGAATTGATATGATAATAAATAATATTAAAATCTTGTTCTGCATATTTTTTTATGCGTTCCGCTAATTGTGACAAACTTCGTTCATCAACGGTTTCATAACGCATTTTATCATCTTCATACAAGTAGTAACTCTCCGCAAACATACCGCTACTTTCCATCGAATAATAGTTACCTTCTTTGTTTAATTTCTCCAAATCGGAGCTAGAAATATCGTTGAGCAAGCGCTTAAATCTCCCTTGATTGAAAACTGCTACCCAAGAAAATAAAGGCAACGCAACATCATATTGTAATGGATATTCTTCTAAAGAAGCTACATATTTATCAACGGTTTCAATATTAAGAATCGAGTTTGTTTCTTCTTCTGAGGTAAGTTCTCCAACATTATAAAACATAATAACACCACTATTTACAGGCGGAATTCCTGTTTTTTCTTTATACTTTACTTGATGCAAACGAATGGTCGCAGATATATTTGGATTGCCCATTTTCTGATAAGATGCTTGTGTTCGTATGGCTTTTAAAAATGTGAAGTAGTTTTCACGTGTTGCCATAGACCAATCGCAATCAAATTGAAGCTCACTAACGGTCAACTTGTTACGCATTACCAATCTTTCAATTTTATCACTAATGTTTCTCGCCAATTGTTCAGCTTCAGAAACATTGTTCATTTTCTTAAAAACCTCGTTTGTAATATATACGACTGGCACCAATTCCTTGACTCCAATAACGGTACTGTCTTTAAATTGTATGGTTGCTGTAGGAAGTGGTCCTTTTTGACTTCCCGAATAGGTGACGTCAAAAAATTTCGTGTAGAGTTTTTCGCTTCCGAGCGTGTTTAATAGTTCCTTTTTTGAAGCATTCAATTCGAAATCAGTTTTCCAATGATAGAAAAATATCTCTTTCTTTTTCGGTTCACACGAAGACAAAAATAGCAATGACAAGACTACTATTCCTAGTTTACTAAAATAGTTCATACGGTTTTATACTAAAAAATGAAGAGTGGAACTCAAATATACGTTTTTTTTTAGACACGTTTCGCTCTTAGCTTGTTAGAATCGCTTTGCCTTATGAAATGTTAGATTTATTATTGTTTGATCACTTTTATTGTATCTGTAACACCATCAACAGTAACTGACACAAAATATGCTCCAGTGGTAAGTTTAGAAGTATCAATTTCTTTTGTTAACTCATTAGGAGTTGTTGTTAGTATTTGAGTTCCTAAAATATTGTAAATCGTTACATTTTCGATGTTCTTTCCTGCTACTAATGTCAATTTATTATCAACTGGATTTGGAAAGTACGTGAATGCACGTCCATTTCCAAAAGAAATCGTAGTTAGTGTATTACAAGATACTGTAGCTTCCCAACCTGATCTTTGCACAGACGCATCTGATGTAAATACAAATGTTAAACAGCCTGAAGCATCCGTTGAAACAATAGACATTCCTTCTAAGTCACCTGTACCCTGTGGAAAAGAATTTTCATCCCAACACCAAATTGTTCCGCCTCCTGGAGGATCAATAGTTGCTGCCGTAGCATCAGCTCCATCATAAAGTGTTAATCCATCATAACAACTTGCTGAAATTACATCATCTTCTAAATTAAATGCATTGAACGTTACTTCTACCACACCTCCTGGATTATCTGGACAAATTGTATATGTAATATTTTCATTATCAGAATGATTGCTACTCATTCCTCCAGAATCTAAGAATATTCCGTTAGAACAGCTTGGTGCTACCGCTACATACTGTGTAATAAATGTAAATGGTCCTACCCATGCAGATACACCATCTACTCCACAATCTGCCTGTACATAATATTGATAGATGTTGTCTTCCACTAAACCAGAAATAGGATATGGATTCATAACTCCAGAAGCTGTTGCAGTCATTGTTTGTGTTCCGCCTGCTGTAATATCTACTAATTCGATATTCCATAAAGTGGCAATTCCGTTGTCTGTCCAGCCTAAATCAGCCGTTGTCTGTGTAATGGCTGTCGCATTTAAAGCTGATGGTCTTGGACAGGTTTCTAATGTTCTGAATGCAAATGGTCCAACCCAGGTAGAAAGTCCTACTGGTCCACAACTTGCTTGCACATAAAATGCATAGTCATTATCTTGTATTAACGTTGTTGCTGTATATGGATTTGTGATACCCGTTGCTGTTGCTACTCCTGTAGCAGTTCCGCCAGCTGTGATATTAACTAGTTCAACATTCCATAATACAGCACTTCCATTTTCTGTCCATCCTAAATCGACACTAGTATCTGTGATATTCGTTGCGGTTAAAACTGATGGTCTAGGGCAGCTTTCTAATGTTCTAAATGCAAATGGTCCAGCCCAGATAGAAAGCCCAGTTGACCCACAATTTACCCGTAGATAAAATTCATAGTCATTGTCTTGTACTAATCCTGTTGCAGTATATGGATTTGCAACATCAGTTGCTGTTGGAATTCCTGTTGCTGTTCCTCCAGCAGTTACATCAACTAATTCAACATCCCATAATACAGCACTTCCATTTTCTGTCCATCCTAAATCAGCAGTAGTATCTGTGATATTTGTTGCTGTTAACATGGATGCTTGTGGGCATGCTTGTAATTCTTGGAATATAATATCATCTATAGCAACATCATCGTAGAAACTTCCAGAATCTGCAATAGAAAATCTTGCTTGTGCTGGTCCAGTAAATGTTAACCCGCTTAGATCTATTACTTTCTGTTCCCATCCTGCCAATGTATTTGTATTATATGTTCCCATTACATTCCATACAGCACCATCCCAAACACTTACTGTTAAAGTTGCATTAGCATTCCCTGCATTATCACTAAGTAGATAGAACAATAAAGAAGGTGTTGTTAAGCCCGACACATCTACAAGTGGAGAATCTAATTGTGCATTTATTGCTTCTGGTGTAGAATCATCTACATAAGCAAAATAGCCTCCTGAAATCGTATTTCCAGTTAATGTGCCATTATTCCCAATATGACTTCCTGCTCCTGTATTTGCAAATAACCAGTTTTCATTTCCTCCTAACATCCAACAACTTGGTAGTATGCCCGCATTTTCAAAGTCTTGTGAATACGGAGCTGTAAATACATTGCACACAGTTACAAATGTATATGGCCCTACCCAAGTAGATGTACCATTTACTCCACAATCAGCTCTTACATAAAATTCGTATGTATTACCTTCTGTTAATCCTGTAGCATTATATAGGTTTGCAACTCCAGAGGCTGTAGTTGTCATTGTCTGTGTTCCACCTGCTGTAATATCAACTATTTCAACATCCCAAAGTGTTTCTGATGCACCAGGAACCCAACTTAAATCAGCTGTAGTTGTCAAAATATTTGTTGCTGTTAGTGCAGAAGGATCTGAACATGCTACTAATGTTGAGAATGCAAATGGTCCAATCCAGTTCGAAACTCCATCTACTCCACAATCAGCTTGTACATAAAATTCATAATCTGTAGTAGTTGTCAATCCTGTTTGATTAAAAGGGCTTGTAACTCCAGAACTAGTTGCCGTTCCTGTTGCAACGCCACCTGCTGTTACATCTACTAATTCAACATTCCATAATGTTGCAGTTCCATTTGCTGTCCACTCTAAATCAGCAGAGAAACCATCTATATTTGAAGCTGTTAAAACAGAAGGATCTATGCATGTCGGTAATTCGTCAAAAGTAACATCATCTATAGCAATATCATCATAGAATGATCCTGAATCTGCAATTGAGAATCTTGCTCGTGCAGGTCCAGTAAATGTTAATCCGCTTAAGTCTATTATTTTCTGTTCCCATCCTGTAGCAGTATTTGTATTGTAAGTTCCCACTATATTCCATACAATGCCATCCCAAACACTCACTGTTAAAGTTGCATTAGAATTCCCTTCATTATTACTGAGTTCATAGAATGATAAAGAAGGTGTTGTTAATCCAGACACATCTACAAATGGGGAATCTAATTGTGCATTTGTTGCATTTGGCACAGAATCATCCACATAAGCAAAATAACCTCCTGAAATCGTATTTCCGTTTATCATGCCATTATTTCCAATATGATTTCCTGCTCCTGTATTTGTAAACAACCAGTTTTCATCTCCTCCAAGTGCCCAGCAAGTCGGTACAGCTCCTGCATTTTCAAAGTCTTCTGAATATGGTGCTGTAAGCGTAGCACATGCCGTTGTAAATGCATATGGGCCAACCCATGTAGATGTCCCATTAGGATTACAATCTGCTCTCACATAAAATTCGTAAGCATTATTACCTGTTAATCCTGTGGCATTATATGGGTTTGTAACTCCAGAAACTGTAGCTGTCATTGTTTGTGTTCCTCCAGCTGTAATATCGACTATTTCAACATCCCAAAGTGCTTCTGATCCACCAGCAGTCCAACTGAGATCAGCTGTAGTTGTCAAAATATTTGTTGCTGTTAATGCAGAAGGATTTGGGCATGCTATTGTTGTTGAGAATATAAATGGCTCAGACCATACAGATGTTCCATCTGATCCACAGTCGGCCTGTACATAAAACACATAATCATTAGTAGGCACTAATCCTGTCAGATTAAAAGGGTTTGTAACTCCAATAGATGTAGCAGTTCCTGTAGGAACTCCTCCAGCAGTAACATCTACTAATTCGATGTTCCATAATGCTGCACTACCAAATTCTGTCCATCCAAGATCAGCAGAAAAGCCATCAATGTTTGTAGCGGTTAATGTCACTGGAGATGAACATAGCGGCGGCATAGCTGAGGCAATTGTTGGTGGAGCAAAACAAAATCCCCATCGCCATCCATCATCATCATCATATGTAATACGATATTGAAAACCTGATAATTGTGTTGCAGTATACCCTGCAATATTAATTATAGGTGTCGTGTATGCCAATGGCATAGAACATGTTTGGTAGTCTGTTCCAGTGTTTTCTATAAAAGTGTAAGCTACAGACCAAGTCATAGCATCAGCATCATAGATTTCTATTGCCAATATTTCTCCTCCTAGCTGTCTGTATAAAAAATCCCCACTAATAGTAATCCATGTTTCTCCAGCTCCGTAAGCAGTTGTTAAATTAATTACAGGCGATGTTACTTGAATATTATCTACAGAAAAACTGCCAACAGCATCATCATCCCAAGTAAAATTTGTGCCTGTTCCAGTCGGATCTGACAGCAAGCCTCCTGCTGTGTACGTGCCTGATAAGGTCCAGTCAGAGCTAGGCCAATTTGCAGTTTGATTTAATATTTGTGAAACACCGATATATGTACCAAAAAAGAACATAATCATAAAAAAATTAGGGGTAATTTTATTTATCAAAACCTTGATTGTTTGTGAGTTGAGTATTTGGTGAATATACCCTTTTATATTTACTATAGACTCGTATTAGCTCGTTATTCGGATTACCTGCGTATATAAACTTACACATCTCTTCTGCTTTCTCACAAATATGTAGTCTCTATTTTTCTTACATGGATTTTTAGTTGATTTTAACTACATGTAACCTTTAGTAAATCAAGAGTAGCTTACTTAAAAGAAGCACTAGAAAATTATGGTTTTAACCTTGGAAGTTTTTTGTACAGAGCTGGCAAATTTGAAACTAGACACTAAAAGTCAATTCCACTAAATACTTTATAAAAATTAAAGGTCAAAAAAGTACATTTTTCGTAAAACTGAACTTGTTTCATTTCCTCATAATCATTTATAACCAACATGATTAGATTATGAACTAAATCAAGATGACCGTTTTTAATACTTTTTAGAGATCCTCTTTTTAATTTTAATAATGAATGATAAACTATTGTTTCTGGATAAATTTATCAAATGCATCGATGGCATGCGCTCGTAAATAGGCTTCTTCTCCAATCGTATTTCCTTCATTAGAATCGTAATCCATCACAATTTTCCAGATGTTATCCTTTTTGATCAATACAACATGAAATTGCCCGTAGTAACTTTTTGTTTCACCTGTACTTTCTACTCTTGTCAATTTGTATATACCACGCTCACTAGCCATGGAACCATTATTAACTCTTTCAAAAAACCGTAATGATATCGTATTTGAAGTGCCTTTTTTTTGTGTTCTTTCAAAGCTTTTTTTGTAGTTATCCATACAGGTATCATAATTCACAATTCGTTTTCCTCCTGAAACACGAACTAATTCCTTAGCATGAATGTCCTGCAATAACTTATAATCTAGCGATTCGAAAGCTTTATAAAATTTCTCCCAAGTCTGATTGATCGCTTTTAGATTATCTAGTGATTGTCCGCTACTTTGACTTGTAAATAAAATGATGCAAAGTGGAATACAGATAAGTCTACCTAATTTTTTCATGACCATGATTATTAAAAAAATACCTTAACTACTTAAAGATACGTTTTCTATCTTAATAATTCATCAGCTCCTCAATTTTCGCTTTTACTTTTTCTGTAGATGGAATCATCGTTTGCTCCAAAGTACTATATTAGTGGAATTAATATATTTTTATATTAAAAAAAGCTCCGAAATAAAATTACGAAGCTTTAATTTTAAGCTGCCAAATCACTATCATCATTATTGAAAAATGATTTTGCTATTTCTAAGGCTACTATTATCATAGATTCTCTTGTTGGGTAACCGTTCTCATAAGACAGTTTATTACTAACATTGATATTAGACTTAATTTTAGATTTTTCTTTTATGTAGTATGTCTTACTTATGCCTTGATAATTGACTAAAAATGAAATTTCAATGCAACCCTGAGAAATACCAGGAATAAATATTAAATCGTCAAATTCATAATTATTAGAAAATAAACTTAATAATATTTCTCTCTGCCTAATAAGATCTTCATTCTTTGACGGCTTAACAATTAACTCTGAGATATTGTTCTTAAAAAAAGAGTTTATCTGTATATTTTTTGCCATTAAACCTGAAGAAAAACTTTTAAATTTTACTTGCTTAATTTTACCAAATCTCAAACCCTCTATCATTTTTTTAAAATTTGAACTAGGAACGAAGGTACTTAAATAATCAGTATACCCTTTTATTTTTAAGAATTCGTTAAGAGCATTCAATAACACTGTTTTAACTCCATGATTATTCTTTTTTTGCAGAATTAAATACCCATATTTAGAGCCTTTAGGAATGTAAAAGAGAAAGAGTAGCTTCCTAGCTTGCAAATGCTTAGTATGTACGTCAAATAAAAGATTATTATTCTTATTATCTTTAACAAGCACCTCATCCCCTGTAAATCCAGATTCAAAATCTCCATAAACAATTCTTTCTTTTAGACTAATTTTAGCCAACCTGTTTAAAGAAAAAGTTCGTGAGTTACCTTGTGGATCATAATATGACTTAATATTTTCCAATGTATAATCACAAAATTCTTTAATGACATGGATGAAATCCAAATATCCATTAAAACGACTTAAAACTTGCTCCTCTTTTCTCTTATTTAAAAGAGAAACTCTGTACGATATGTATATAGTTTTCATACCTAATAATATTAATTTATTATTGGCTATAAACGCCTAACCAAATAGCGAAAGACATTTACCCTTATTGGAAAAAACTATAAAATTCCGTATATTTGTATAGAGAAAACACAGATGAAACAACCTTGTTTCTTCTATCAGTTTACATTAAATGATTTAGTTTGGCGACCAGACATTTATTGTAGTTTTTCCAAAAAGCAAAAGGGACATGTCTTCATGATCCCTTTTCTTTTATTTATATATTTTTTAATTCATCTCAAAATATCAAATTAAATTACACCATTCCTATTTTTAACATCTACATTTTATTTACTGTATCTCTTAAAACGTCAAAGTTATTGTTTTTTTTTGACAATTTCAAGCTTAGATTACTTTTTTAACATAAATTCATAAAAAAAGAGGCTTTAGAAACACTAAAACCTCTTATCACTATTTGTAATGTAAGTTATTGATTAACTTAATAATTCATCAGCTCCTCAATTTTCGCTTTTACTTTTTCTGTAGATGGAATCATCGTTTGTTCCAATGTACTGTTTAGTGGAATTGCCGGCATATTTTCAGAACCAATAATCATTACTGGTGCATCTAAATATTTGAAACATTTTTCTTGAATCATTCCGCATAATGCTCTTGCAAACGAATTGTTTACAGGTTCTTCTGTAACGACTAAACATTTTCCTGTTTTCTTTACAGACTCAATAATAGCTTCTTCATCTAATGGAAATAAGGTACGTAAATCTATGATTTCAATGTTTTCACGTTGTCCTTCTGAAGCGTTCATTGCCCAATGTGTTCCCATTCCGTAGGTAATCATCGTCATGGTTTCTTGATCGTCTTTCTTCCAAATTTCTTGTAGTACATTTGCTTTTCCAAATGGTAACATATAATCTTCTGATGGTTCTACCGAAGTTGCGCCTTTAGTTCCTGGCACTTTTGACCAATACAATCCTTTGTGCTCTAAGATTACTACGGGATTTGGATCGTGATAGGCAGCTTTCATCAAACCTTTTAAATCGGCTCCGTTGCTTGGATATGCAATTTTAATTCCTCTAATGTTTGTTAGTACAGATTCTACTGAAGATGAATGATACGGTCCGCCACTTCCATAAGCACCAATTGGCACACGAAGAATCATGGAAACTGGCCATTTTCCGTTTGATAAGTAACACGAACGACTTACCTCTGTAAATAACTGATTGAGTCCTGGCCAAATATAATCAGCAAACTGAACCTCCACAATTGGCTTTAATCCAACTGCACTCATTCCTACTGTAGAACCTACAATAAAGGCTTCTTGAATTGGTGTATTGAATACACGATCGTCACCAAATTTTTGTGCCAGCGTTGCCGCTTCACGGAAAACTCCTCCTAAACGTCCACCAACATCTTGTCCGTATAATAAAGATTCTTTGTGTTCGCGCATGATTTCTTCCACTGCGAATAATGCACAATCTACCATGACTACTTTTTCTTCACGTTCAGGACTTCGCTCTCCTACTTCTGAAGTTACAGGAGTTGGAGCAAAATCGTGTGTAAATAAATCTGCTGGCGTTGGATCTTCTGCTTGAACAGCTTCGTCAAAGTCTGCCTTTACTTTTGCAATTGCGGCTGCTTCTATTTTGTCTACAGCTTCCGCTGAAAAGCCATTGTCTAGTAATTGTTGTTTGATTACTGGATACGGATCACGCGAACGCGCTTCTTCCAAATCGTCTCGATACCATTCCATTCGCACACCAGATGTATGGTGATTTAACAATGGAACTTTGGCATGTACTAAGATTGGGCGACGTTCCTCTCGAATGGTTTTGATCACCTTTTCAAGTGTTTCGTAGCTTTCTATAAAGTTAGCACCATCAATTGAAACGGCATCTAAACCTATAAAACCTTCTGCATATTCTGCGGCATTTTGTGCTCTGGTTTCTGCGGCATTCGCCGAAATATCCCAACCGTTATCTTGTACTAAGTATAATATTGGCAATTGTTTTAAGGCTGCCATTTGAAACGCTTCTGCAATTTCTCCTTCTGTAACCGATGCATCACCTAACGAACAAACCGTAATTGGATTTAAATCGCGTGTATCATCAAATGGGGAATCTTTTGCAGCTTGGTCTTCTATTCCTTGTAATTCTTTGTATTGCATTCCCATGGCAGTACCAGTTGCTGGAATGGTTTGCATTCCTGTAGCTGAGGACTGATGTGGAATTTTTGGTTTATCCGCATCTTTTAAACTTGGATGCGAATAATAGGTACGTCCACCCGAAAAAGGATCGTCTTTTTTAGCGAGTAATTGCAACATTAAATCGTACGGACGCATTCCGATAGATAGCAACATGGCATCATCACGGTAATATGGAAACGCATAATCTTGTGGTACTAATTGCATTCCCAACGCACACTGAATGGCTTCATGTCCACGTGACGTTGCATGCACATATTTGGAAACTTGCTTGAAGTTGTCTTCGTATAATGTTGCCATTGCTTTGGCAGTGCAGAGCAATGAAAATCCTTTTTGTAGTGTATTTTTATTCATATTTCTTTAGTAGTGAGATATTAGTAGTGAGAATTGAGAGCGTTTCACAACTAATGCCTCATATCTTTTTATACATTTTACTTCAAAGTACTTCTCGATACAATTTTCTTTGAAAATCACTCGAAGTGACGTTTTATTATTTAGTAATGAGTTTTAGTAGTGAGTATTGGGATACTTTCACAGCTAATTTCTCATTTCATTTTACCTTTTTGTTTCAAAGCCTTCTCGATATAAATTTGTTTCACAAATTCACTCGAAGTGACGCTTTGTTATTCTCAGTTTTATGTGTGATACCGAGTCAAGCTCGGCATGACGATTTTTGCTTTGAAACTTCTCAATACTAACATCTCAATACTCAATACTATTTCGCGTTAGCGATTGAGGCGGCATCCTTTTTTTTTAAAAAAAGATATAGCCGAAAGCGCGACCCGCTAGGGAAACGCCCAAATTGTTTTATTCTGAAACAGCAACCATCCAGTTATGTTTGTCTTCTAGTTTTCCTGCGCGAACTCCGTTGATGGTATCCATGACTAGTTGCCCTACAGGACTTTCGTCAGATACATAAATTTCCTGATCTTTGTAACCGATTGCCTGAATCATAGCGATTCCGACTGCAGTTCCTGTTCCAAACGCTTCTTGTAAAGTTCCGTTTGCAGCAGCTTCTTTTATTTCAGAAAGTTTGATTGGACGTTGCTCAACTTCGTAACCGTTGTCTTCTAAAATGGTAATGACACTTTTACGTGTAATTCCGTCTAGAATTGCTCCATCTAAACTTGGTGTGATGAATTTTCCATCGATTTTGAAGAAGATATTCATTGTTCCTACTTCCTGAATGTATTCAAATTCGTGTGCATCTAACCATAATACTTGGTCGAATCCTTTTGATTTTGCAATTTCTGTTGGACGAATTGCTGCTGCATAGTTTCCTGCTGCTTTTGCTTCTCCAGTTCCACCTTCTGCTGCACGAATGTATTTTGTTTCTGCGTATAGTTTGATACGTTTTGTAAAGAATGGACCTGCTGGCGATGCAATGATGATAAAGTGATAACTTGTGGCTGCACGCATTCCGATGAATGGTTCAGTTGCATACATGAATGGGCGCAAGTATAAGGCACTTCCTTGTTGTGGCGGAATCCAACCACGTTCCATGTCTACAATTTTCTTAAGTCCTTCTACGAATAGATCTTCTGGAAATTCTGGCATTCCCATACGACGTGCGCTAAAGTTTAAGCGTTTTGCATTTTCTTCTGGACGAAATAGTAACGGTTCTCCTTCTCCATTTACCGTAGCTTTCATTCCTTCAAATATTGCTTGTCCATAATGCAATGCCATGGCTGCTGGATGCGTTGGAATCATTCCTAAAGGTTGAATTTTTGGTGTTTGCCAAGCGCTATCCTCATACGAACAGATAAACATGTGATCGGTAAAGGTTCTTCCTAATGGAATGTTATCAAAATCGAGTTTTGAAACGTTTGATGCTGCTGCTTTAGTGATTTCTATCGTATGTGTTTGTACCATTTTTTTTAGTTGTTTTTAGGTCGCTTTGCTCCTGTTCTCGGTTTGTCGCTGCGCTCTGTTTTTTGGGTTTAGGGGATTTTTTGTTGTTTGTTGTTTGTTGTTTGTTGTTTGTTAAGTTGTTCTTTTCAATTTAAAAACACAGCATTCAGCATTTATAATTTCAAAGTACTTCTCGACACTAAATTTTTGCAGAATTTCACTCGAAGTGACGTTCAGTTTCAAATTCAAATTCGAGTTCAAATTCTATATCTTTCTATTCGGATCGAATTCTTCTAGGTAATCACCTACTTTTCTTAGGAATGATCCGCCAAGATATCCATCAACGACTCTATGGTCAAATGATAAGGATAGATACATCATGCTACGAATAGCAATTTCATCTCCTTTTTCAGTTGTGATGACTTCTGGGCGTTTTTTGATAATTCCTAGTGCTAGAATTGCAACTTCTGGTTGATTGATGATTGGTGTTCCCATTAAGCTTCCAAAAGTTCCTACATTCGAAATGGTGAATGTACTTCCTTGAATTTCTTCAGGTTTTAGTTTGTTTTCGCGAGAAGCATTTGCTAAGTGATTTACCTCAGCAGCCAAACCTTTTAAGTTTTTCTCGTCTGCATTTCTTACCACAGGAACAATTAAGTTTCCGCTTGGTAACGCAGTTGCCATTCCTATGTTGATGTCTTTACGTTCTATGATTTTCTTTCCATCTTCCGATACCGAAGCATTGATTCCTGGGAAGTCAATAACCGCTTTTGCAACCGCTTCTACAAATAGTGGTGTAAATGTAAGTCGTTGATTGTATTTTTCTTGGAAAGGAATTTTGTTTGCATTTCGCCAGTTTACCATGTTTGTTACATCAATTTCGATGTATGCGGTAACGTGTGGAGAAGTGTGTTTTGAATACACCATGTGATCGGCGATCATTTTTCGCATGCGATCCATTTCTACCACATTGTCATGACCTTCTACATATTTTATTGGAGGCGGATTGTAACTACTTTTCGTTACTTTAGGTTGTGCTTGCGGACGACTTGCTAATGGATATTGTCTGTTTTTTAAGTAATTGAATACATCGCTTTTACGAATACGTCCACCTTCACCTGTTCCAGGAACGCTTTGCACTTCCTCGATAGTCATGTTTTCCTTTTTCGCAATGCTTACAATTAACGGAGATAAGAACGCATCAGGATTTCGCACATATTCAGTGTGTTGAATTTTGGATTCTGAATTGATTGAAGTTTTTTCTTTTGGCTCCTTTGCTGTTTCAATTTCAAGTTCATCATTCGATATTCCCTGTTCGATATTCGATATTTCAGAAGCTTCAATTAGCGCAATAATTTCACCAACAGGCACAATATCGTTTGGCTGAAAACGAATTTCGGTAATGACACCTGTACATGGTGATGGCACTTCAGAATCTACTTTATCTGTTGCTACTTCTAAAATGGTTTCTTCAATTTCAATCGTATCTCCAACATTTTTTAGCCAACTTATGATTGTGGCTTCCGAGATACTTTCTCCCATTTTGGGCATTTTCAGGGGTATTATTGGCATGAGCGTGTATTTTACTGTTTATTCTTGCTTTGAAGCAAAAAACGAACAAAAATACTTATTTCCAACCTTATTAGAATTAATACACTACAACTGATTCTTATTTGCAGTGTTTTTTTCTTTATTTTAGCTTTTTAAATACTTTTTATTCTTTTATAGTTCTTCTATAAAGGCATATACGAAAATTTTATCTTTATGAGTTTAAGATTAGATCAAATCGATTTTAAGATTTTGAAGTTACTTCAAGAGAATAGTAATCGTACCACCAAAAGTTTGGCAGAAGAACTTCAAATGTCCACTACTCCTGTTTTTGAAAGAATCAAAAAACTTGAAAAAGAAGGATATATTGACCAATATGTAGCGTTATTGAATGCTAAGAAATTGGGATTGAAGCAAACCGTTTTTATTGGAATTACTTTGCAAGGACATACACGTAGTTATTTGGAAAAGTTTGTAAAACAGATTAATGATTTTCCAGAAGTGGTAGAATGTCATCGTGTAACAGGAAACTTTGATTATTTGTTAAAATTGACTGTAGAAGATGTAGAAGCATACGAGAAATTTATTATTACAAAGTTAACTTTATTACCTTATTTGGGAAGTGTTCAAAGCTATATTGCCTTGTCAAAAGGAAAGCAAACACATCAGTTAAATTTGGAAGGTTTGCTCTAATAATTCTTCTTCATATTCGCTTCCTAAGTAAAAAATATTTTATAGTCATTTATTTTTTTTTATATATTTGCACTATTGAAATTTAGTAATCAGCGCATTACACACTTGTTTTTCAACTTTAAGGAAGACTATTGGAAAGATAAGTGAGATTTCTACGGAAAACCTCCGTATACCTTAAATCAATAAAATTTGATTTTGGTGTACGGAGGTTTTTTTATTTCTAATTATTAATACTTTGAATCTAAATTGTATGAAAAAAATAGGCATTTTTCTAGTAATCGTAATAGTCGTCTTGGCAGCTATTGTATTCTTCTTTCCACAAGTTTTATACTCTAGTGCGTTTGGGCAAAGAATTCTAATGAAAATGGAAGGTGAGCAAGTCGCTGAGTTTTATTATAAAGAAAATCAAGTTGACAAAGACACCATTTACATGAAAGGAATTATTTATGCTAATACTTTAGAAGATATCAAACAAGCATTCGATGCTAATCCAGAAATTACAACCTTGGTAATGGAGGAAGTTCCAGGTTCTATAGATGACGAAGTGAATCTTGTTGCTTCTCAAGAGATTCGAAAAAATAATATCAACACGTATATTCCTGAAAATGGAATGGTAGCTTCTGGTGGAACCGATATGTTTTTAGCAGGAAAAAAACGAGCAGTGCATCCTACTGCAAAATTAGGAGTTCATTCTTGGTCTGGTGGCGATCAAGTAGCTTTAGATTTCCCAAGAGATCATGAAGAGCATAAAAAATACTTAGCATATTATACTGAAATGAATATTCCGCTAGATTTTTATTGGTATACGCTTGAAGCAGCTCCTGCTGATAGTATTCATTGGATGACTATAGAGGAAATTGAAAAGTATAATATTGTAACTACCAATCCATATTCGAAACTTTTAGACACACAGAAACAACTCGCTTCTGATGCTTTTAAAGGTCGTGGAACTGGAAACAATAAAGAAGCTCAAGATTTAATTACGAGTTATTTTAATGAAATTGGACTTCAAAAACTAAGAGATAATTATAGTATTCCTTTTACTTTTATAGATGAAAAGACTAAAAAAGAAAGAGAAGGAATCAATATTGTAGGATATGTAAAAGGAAAAACATACCCTAATAAGTATATCGTAATTGGCGCACATTATGACCATCTAGGAATTGTAAATGATACTATTTACAATGGTGCAGATGATAATGCTTCTGGAACTTCTGCCTTATTGTTTTTAGCAAATCATTTCTCAAAAAACCAACCTGAACATTCTATTGTTTTTGCTGCTTTTGATGCAGAGGAATTAGGCTTACACGGATCTAAAGCCTTTGTAAACAAACCTTATATTCCATTAAAAGACATTAAGCTAAATATCAATTTTGATATGATTAGCAGAAATCCAAAAAATGAAATTTATGTAGTTGGCACCTATCCTTTTCCTGAGTTTAAAACAACTATTGCTACAGCTGCAAAAAATAGTTCACTCACTGTTTCTTATGGACATGATGATCCTAATGACAAAACAAAAGACTATTGGATGTATTCTTCTGATAATGGTCCTTTTTTCCAAAAAGAAATTCCAAATATTACATTTAGCGAGGAAGATCATCCTGATTATCATAAAGCAACAGATGATTACGAAGTAACAAACCCTGATTTTTATATCAATGTGGTAAAGCTTATTAAAGCCTCGATTGAATCAATAGATCAAAAATTCCCAAACTCAAAATCATGATCTCTAAAAAAGAAATAGAACATAGATACGAAGTTATCAAAAATGACATCAACAAAACGCCTTTGGTTTTTTCTACTGAATTGAGCAATATTTCTGGAGCAAATGTGTACTTAAAAATGGAGAATTTGCAACGTACAGGTTCATTTAAAATTCGTGGTGTTTTAAGCAAGCTCAGCACTATTGATTCAAAAGAATTCGACAAACCTTTTGTTGCTGCTTCCACTGGGAATCATGCAGCTGCTTTTGGACATGCAGCTAAAAAATACGGTTATAAGGGAATTTTATTTCTCCCAGAACAGACAAGCGAAGCTAAAGTAAAAGCATTGGACGGTTATCCAATAGAAAAGTTTTTTTACGGTAAAAACAGTATGGAAACAGAAAACAAAGCCACTACTCATGCTAAAGAAGTTGGCGGCATTCTGATTCATCCATATAATGATTTAGAGATTATAAAAGGACAAGGAACTATTGGATTAGAAATTCAAGAGCAGCTTCCAGAGGTTGATACCATTTTAACTCCTATTGGCGGTGGCGGATTAATTTCAGGAATTGCTTCTTATTACGCTGATAACGATTCCGTAAACGTTATAGGTTGTCAACCAGTTAATGCCGCAGAAATGTATCATTCTGTTCAGAAAGGGACTATTGTTCCTCCAAGTAGTTTAGATACTATTTCTGATGCTTCTGCTGGCGGAATAGAAACTGACGCTATTACTTTCGATATCTGTAAAAACTTAGTTTCTGACTTTGAACTCACTAAAGAAGAAGATATCAAAAAAGCACTGGCGTTTATTGTAAAATATCATCAAACCATTATAGAACCTGCTTGCGCATTAACGGTTTCTCCATTATTGACTTCTAAAAAGTATGCTGGAAAGAATGTCGTTTTAGTGCTTACAGGAAAAAAAATAAACATCAATTTATTAACGGAAATTCTACAGAAATATGGCAACTATTATTCATAAAAAGGAAATAGAACAACTTATACAAAACATTGATGTTGTTTCTGCTATGGAAGAAGGTTTTATAGCATATAACAATGGAAATACTGTTGTTCCGCCTGTTGGCGAATTGATTTTTGAGGAACCAAAAGGAGAAGCACATATTAAATACGGTTATATTAAGAATGATGACTATTATGTGATTAAAGTCGCTTCGGGTTTTTATGATAATCCAAAATTAGGAATTTCATCTAGTCAAGGATTGATGTTATTGTTCAGTCAGAAAACTGGGCAACCTGTTGCAATTTTATTAGATGAAGGTTTCCTTACTGATATCCGCACAGCTGCGGCTGGTGCTTTAGCAGCTAAATATTTTGCACCAAAACAAATTTCAGCTATTGGAATTATTGGTACAGGAATTCAAGCCAAGTTACAATTGCAATATCTTCAAAAGTATACACCTTGTAAAACCGTTTGGGTTTGGGGAAGAACTCCAGAAAACGCAGCTAAATTCAAATCGGATTTAGGAACTGATTTTGACATTCACATTGCAAAAACTCCAAAAGAAGTTGCCGCGCATTCCAACTTGATTGTAACCACAACACCTTCAGAAATACCTTTACTCCATGCTGAAGATATTTTAGCTGGAACACATATTACTGCTGTTGGTTCTGACACTTCAGATAAGCAAGAACTTTCAAGTGATTTACTCGCTAAGGCAGACATTGTTATTGCAGATAGCATTCCGCAAAGCAAAAGCAGAGGAGAAATTTATCGCGCTGTAAAAGATGGAAAATTAGCTCCTGAAAAAGTTATAGAACTTGGAAAAGCTATCCAAAATCCTTCTTTACAACGAACAAATGAACAACAAATTAGTATTGTAGACTTAACTGGTGTTGCCGTACAAGATATGATGATCGCCAAAGCAATGTACACAAATTTTAAAAACTAAAATTACTATGAATATTCCAATTTTTGAACTAGAAAGAGTACAGTCGTTATTCGAAAACACCGTTGATTATAATTTAACGGAAAGTGGATTCCATCCATATACATTAAACGAATTGTTAGATAAAGAGCAAATAGATACACTTACCAACACTGTTTTAGGCTACGGACAAACCAATGGTTCTATTCCTTTACGAAAAAGAATAAGTGCTATGTATCATGGCGCAAATGAAGAAAGTGTATTGGTAACGAATGGTTCATCGGAAGCTAATTTTATTGCCTGTCACACACTTTTAGAAAAAGGAGATGAAGTTGTAATGATGGTTCCAAATTATATGCAAATTTGGGGAATTGCAGAAGAAATGGGTTGTTTTCCAAAAGCATTCCATTTAAGAGAAGACAATGAATGGAAACCTGATTTAGCAGAGTTGAAATCGTTGGTTACACCGAAAACAAAAATGATTGCGCTTTGTAATCCTAATAATCCAACAGGTTATACGCTTACAAATGAAGAAATGCAAGAAATTGTTGCTATCGCTAAAAGTGTTGATGCTTGGGTGTATTGTGATGAAGTATATAGAGGTGCAGAATTGAATGGGAAAACGATTGAAAGTTTTGTGGGCATGTATGATAAAGTAATGGTGAATGGCGGATTGTCAAAAGCCTACGCTTTACCAGGATTACGTTTGGGTTGGCTGGTAGGTCCAGAAAATTTGATTGCTGATACTTGGGCATATCATGATTACACGTCTATTACAGCTGGAATTATGAGTCACTATATCGGAGAAATTGCTTTACGTCCTGAAAAAAGACAAGAGATTTTAACCCGAAATAGAACAATGCTGAATGAAAACCTGATTGCTGTAAAAGCATGGTTAGATCAATATGGCGATTTGTTTGAATATACAGCTCCGAAAGCTGGTGGAATGTTATTTATAAAATATAATTTAGATATCAACTCTACCGAATTGGCAGAATGGCTACGTACAGAAAAGAGCGTATTTATTTTGGCTGGAGATTGCTACGGAATGGATCATCATTTTAGAATCGGAATCGGAGAACGCAAAACCTATATTTTAGAAGGTTTGGAACGTGTAAAACAAGCCTTGAAAGAACGATTTGATTTATAAATAGTACTACCATAGCATGTTTATTATTCGTAATTTGCAGCTATGGTAGATTTTAAATTAGACTTTTTAGATCATGTAGCAATCCTCGTGAAAGATATGGATGCTTCAGTGGCTTGGTATGAGAAAGTATTAGGATTAAAACGTTATCAACTCGAAAAATGGGGCGACTTTCCTATTTTTATGTTATCTGGCAAAACAGGAATTGCTTTGTTTCCAGCAAATACTGATGATCCAAAACTTGAAGCGACTTCCAAGAATGTAAAAATTGATCATTTTGCATTTCAAGTGAGTAATGAAGCTTTTGCAAAAGCACGAAAACATTATGAGAATTTAGGTCTTGATTACATTTTTAAAGATCATCATTATTTTCATTCTATATACACAAAAGATTTAGACGGACATGATGTAGAGTTGACGACATTGGTCGTGGACGAAGATGCGTTTTATGATTAGTAAATAAGCAATATTTTCTTATTTGACGCACCATTTGTAACATTTTTGACTTATAATACACATATAATTGTATTTTAATCGGAAACCTATAAATGAATCCAAAACTTATCATCATACTGGCATTTTTAGTGTACCTCTCACCTCTTTTTTATCATTCATATTTGGCTTTCAAAGAATATAAAAAAGACACTAAAAAACCTTTTAGAAGATTAAAGAAGTTTTTGAAATATACATTTGTCACTCTAGTTTTTCTTGTCGGAATAGTGTTTACATTAAATCACACAAATTACTTGAATTACGAAAGTCCATTAACGTATGATAAGATTGATAAGATTACGTTTGAGAATTTTCGTGGTTTGGAGTTTTTCAAAAAAACATTGTATGGCAATAAACAATTCGCTTATGTAGTTACTACTATAGAGACTGATATCGAAAAAGATTCTGTGAGTATTATTTCGTTATTTCATCCATCGCGATCGTATGTATATAACACGCATTCAAACAGTAAAGAATTGCTCACACATGAAAAATATCATATAAAAATTACTGAACTCTACGTTCGAAAAATAAAAGCCAAACTAGTAACTTTGCAAAATCCATCAGAAGAAAATATAGAAGATGTGATTTCGCAAATGCTTCAAGCTGAAAACGAATACCAAAGAAAGTATGATTACGATACATTTCACAGCTATGTTTTAAGCGAACAAAAAAGATATCAGAAAGAGGTTGATAGTTTGTTAGAATCATTGACTAGATTTAAAGAACCAAAAATAAAATTGAATGAATAAGATTAAGATTTTCTTATGTGCTTTAGCCTGTATTACCTTAACAAATTGCGAAACAGAAGAACGTTTTCCTTTGAGTAAACGCTATTGGGACATTAAAGATTATGAAGCAGTTGTGAATGAATTAAAGTTTGGTTACAAATCAGATGAAAAACTTCCAACATTAGACGATCCTGAAACACGATTGATTGTTGAGAAACTTACGGATAGACAAAATTTTACCGTAGTCTTAGGAGATAAAGAACTAGGAATAAGCTATAAAAATGAAGCTGCTGAAGCATTTTTTAAGAGCTGGCGACTTTTAAATTCTGTCTATACTGAATTGGATAGAAAAGATAATTATATCTACGATAAGGAAATGCTTGCGGTATATCATTTTGGATTGGATTTACAACTTCGTTATTTTGAACTCGGAAATGAAGAAATTAGAGTGAATTCAGATGACCCAAATTCAGATGAAGTAAAAGCCACAACAGATTCAAACGTTAATATCCTTGTGAAGAATTTCACAAATTACTTGGATTATGTAAATGAAGAAAAACGATTTTCCGAAAAAGGACAACAAATATATGCCGAAGGAATTAAAACCTATTTTACAAAATTGATTAATCGTTATCCTGAAGCAGATTTTAGTAATGTTAAAAGAAAAGTTGATTTAATGTTGAAGAAAACAAAAGTTGCTCCTATTAAATCTGAGCTTAGCAATTTAAACGAGCTACTTATTGAAAACATGAATCGTAAGAAACAAAAAGAAGTTAACTAATATCGAATTCGTATTTATGCCCACTATTTCCAACAGCAAACGAAATTTAGTTCGTATTGTATATGATATTGCTAACGATCATGGAATTGATATTGAATCATTTTCGTATGATTGGATATTGAAATTATCTAAGAACGGAATTCATAAACATATTTTTGGCTATAATTTTGAACTCAATTCTTCCACGTCAAAAATGATTGCGGGCGATAAAAGTGCTGCTTCCGATTTGTTAGAAGCTGCAAATGTTGCCACCGTAAGTCATCAATTATTTTTAAATCCAAGCATGGAAAAGTATGTTGGTAGTATTGGAAATTGGCAACATATCTTACAATTTTTCAACGAGAACGATCAACATATTGTGTGCAAACCTGTAGATGGAACTGGCGGAAATGGTGTGTTTATGGTAAAAACCGTGACGCAACTCGAACAAGCAATTCACACACTTTTCTCAAAACATAGAAGTATTTGTTTGTCTCCTTTTTATGCTATTAAGAAAGAATACAGAGCTGTCATTTTAGATGGTGAAGTTGAATTGTTGTATCAAAAAAATATTCCTTTTGTAACTGCTGATGGTACTGCAACCATTTTAGAATTACTGCAAACTAAATTTTCAGGCGAAACTTTAAACGCTGCGATTACTACTTTTTCTGAGAAAACAACTCGTAATTTTAGTGACATTCCGCCGAAAGGGGAAATTATAGAAGTCAACTGGAAAAGTAATTTGGGTGAAGGCGCTGAGGCAGAAATTATAGCGAATGAAACCATTTCAGCACTTGCAATTAAAGCTGCAAATTCGATTAATATTCGATTCTGTTCGGTAGATATTATTGAAACGACTTCGGGCGAATTTTATGTCTTGGAAATTAATTCGGGCGTAATGATTGAACACTTTTTAAATAATAGTCCGCAGGAATATGATCGTGTGAAGGCGATTTATGAGAAAGCTGTGTTGCGGATGTTAGAAGTATAATCATTTCCCCATAAAATCGCGCAAGGTATCATAAAACGCTTCTTGTGTTGGACGTTCTTTTGGAACTTCACGTAACGGTTCTACTTCGCGCAAGGTATCATAACAGTCTTTTGGTAATTGTTGATACAACTGTGTTCCTTTGGTTTTCCAAGCAATCATTTCATCGCTCACTTGCTTGATGACTTTTGCAGGATTTCCAACCACCAAACTACGTTTCGGAATCACCGTTTTTGCTTTTACAAACGCCATTGCGCCAATAATACTTTCATCGCCAATTTCAGCATCGTCCATAATTACGGTGTTCATTCCGACAAGGACATTTCTGCCAATATTTGCACCGTGAATAATAGCGCCATGACCAATATGCGCACTTTCTTTCAATACAATTGATTTTCCTGGAAACATGTGCACAGTACAATTTTCCTGCACATTTACGCCATCTTCTAAGATGATTTCTCCCCAATCGCCACGAATGGCCGCGCCAGGTCCTATATAGCAATCTTTCCCAATAATTACATTTCCCGTAACAGCCGCTAACGGATGTACAAAACTACTTTCATGTACAACTGGTATGTATCCTTTGAATTCGTAAATCATACTGATTAGTATTGAGGTTTTAGCAATGAGTATTGAGACGTAAAGATACTGTATTTTCAAATCATTAAGAGATACGTGTTTTTGTTAAATTTCTACAAATAGCACAATTTCATGTAAGTTTTAGAGTTGAATTTACTACTACCTTACTATAAAATTGAAAAAGCTATGAATTACACAACACCATCTTGTATCATCCAAAAAGAAGATATTCCTACATTAAAATTTTCTAAAACAGAAATTTTAAAAAACCCTAGAAATAGAAATTTAAGATCTTATTATTTGAATCGAGCAACAAAATTAGGAAACCTATTAAAAAATAAAGTCACAATTTATTTCAAAGACCATACAAATCAATTGATG
The DNA here is from genome assembly GCF_050633145.1 of Kordia sp. Lineage (GTDB taxonomy): Bacteria > Bacteroidota > Bacteroidia > Flavobacteriales > Flavobacteriaceae > Kordia. The sequence goes on from NZ_JBOEFY010000004.1 coordinate 77,957, forward strand.
CAAGTAAATACTACTATTTGGGCAGTTACTACTGATTTTGTTGTGTTAAAGCAAGGCATTACCATTCCTAAGAAAAGCATTTTATATATTGATTGAATTGAAGTGGTAAGTTGTGAGATATTGCTAGTGCTAATTGAGATGCTTGTCATTCCGTACTTGTTGCGGAATCCACTTCATAGCACAATAGATTCCTGCCTACGCAGGAATGACAATTAAATATAAAACGTCAGTTCGAGTGATTTTTATGTAGCGAAGCGGAAATAAAAATTGTATCAAGAACTACTTTTAAATTCTAAACTATTCTCATAATGACATTCAAAAGAATCTAAAAACTCACTCGAAATACCATATTTAAGGTTGTACCCAATCCGATGTCGGTTTGTGCTGTCAGTTGTTGTGTGGTGTCGCCTTCTATTCTATATAATTTATCAATTTCGTTTTCACGATTGTATAGGTTGATAACCGAAATTCCAAAACGTGCTTTTGTATTTTTTTCTTTGTGAAAATAGAAATCATACATCACACTTGCGTCTAATCGATGATAAGCAGGAAGTCTTTTGTTGTTTAAATCTCCATAAGTAATATCAAAATCTGTACTTCCATCATCGTTTTGCAATTCTGTAATTCCTGTTGCTTCCGTAAAGGGTTTTCCCGTAGTATATTGCCAACCTAAAGCAAACTGAATTTTTTTGTAGTTAAAAGTACTTGAAAAAGAGAGTACGTGTTTTTGGTCAAAATTTCCATAAAACTTCCCTTCTTGTAATTCTGGAAATCGAAAATCGTTTTGACTTAAGGAATATCCCAACCAAAGGCTCATTTTTTTGATTCTTTTTTTCACCAATATATCTACCCCAAAAACTGTGCTGCTCCCTGTAGCATAATCTTCTCCTCCTTGATTTACGGGTCTAAATCCTTTTGTATAAGAAGACAATCCATCTATGCGTTTATAGTATCCTTCCACATCTATTTTCCATCCACGATCGGCAAACTGCACACCCGAAGTAATTTGTTTGTTGGATAGTACCGGAATATCATCTTCATCAGTTAATGCCCATATTTTATTATTGAGTCCCAATTCGTCAAACTCAAAAGATAGTAATTGACTTATTCCTTGATTTCTGATTTCCGCTGAGGCTTTTAGTTTCCAATTCTCATAAAAAGAATACTCTCCATACACTCTAGGTTCTAGGTAAAAATCATTCAGATTATCAAAATAATTTCCTCGTATTCCTGCTCTAAAATACCAATCATCATTTTTAAAAGTGTATTCAGCAAATCCACTGTGAACTCGTTTTCTATTATTTACAACTTCATTAATAGAAATATTGTCTTCAAAATCTATAATATCATACGTAACTCGATATTTTGTGAGATCGTATCCAAAATTAAATTTGTGATTTTTGTTTGGATGATAACTTGCGCTAATGACACCTCCTATGTCGTCTATACTATTTCCGTTAACATATAATCTTGTGTCTTCTAAACCATTAAACTCTCGAAAACGATACTTAGAATCGTATTTAGAGTAATGCAATTTCAAATCTGTTTTCCATGAGTCTCCGTACTGCGCTTTCCAATGAAAACTTACGCCATTGTTTTGTAGTTTTAGTTTGTCTGACGAACCTTCATTTTCTTCATCACTACTGGCATGATTTAAGTCATTATTAATCAAAAGACCACTTACACTTATTTTATGATTTTCATTTGGTTTGAATATTATCTTTCCAAAAAAATCTGTGTAATAAAACTTATCTTCCAAAATAACGAGTTCTTCTTCAACTCGTACATTATTGACTTCCTCAATTTTAGTGTGCTGAAAAACTCTATCACTTAATGAATTATATGTAAAAGAATTCCAAACATCCGTTAAAGATCTTCTTCCAGATAGCACAATGCCCAATTTGTCTTTTATGATCGGAAACTTTACAAAAGCATCCGAATGAATTGCTGTAGAACCAATACTTCCCGTAAATTCTTCAGGTACATGTTCAAAAGATTTCATATCTATAATACCTGCCACACGAGATCCATAAACCGCGCTAGCTCCGCTTCTAAAAACATCAACTCTTTCTGTAATATAAGGATTAAAGGGAGAAATCATCCCAAAAAAATGCCCTCCATGATACACTGTAATTCCATCAAATAATAATAAATTTTGATCTGGCGTTCCTCCTCGTATGTGCAAACGAGCAGATTCTGTTGGACTTCCAATTCCTGGAATTCGTTGTAAGCTTTGTAAAATATCAGGTTCTGTCAATCCTGCTAAAACATTTAACTTTTTCGGTTGCAATGTAATTGCTTTATTCTCTTTATTTTGATCAAATCCTGAAGTAACATATTCAGAGACAATTACAACTTCATCTAAACTGTATTGACTTGTATTTTCGTTAAAAGCGGCTTCTGTAATGATAAAGTTTTCCGCATCAATTTCTGTAATTTCTACTTGTCCTTTATCTCTTATAAATGAAAGCATTGCTGACAATGTCGTTTGCCCTGTATATGTAATAGAAACATCTTGAAGAATTGCTGTATTGTATGAGAAACGTACTTGAAAACGCTGTTCTAAATCGCGAATTACATCCGTTAACGGTTCTTCATTGTATTGTATTTTTTGTTCTTGTGCATTTGTAACCAACACAAATAAACAAAAGTAAAATGCAACGATTTTTTTCATTAATGTGGACGAATTTCAATAGTTTTTTCTTGAGTGATGGTGTATGGAATTTTCATCGCTTTAAATACAGTTTTCACAGCTTGATTTATGTTTTCATGTGTGAATCTTCCCGAAAAATAAACATCTTTTAAATGTTCTTTTCCTGTTATTTTTATACCATATTGACGTTCCAATTCTGCCACAACTTCTTTAATGTGTATGTTATAAAAAGAACTTTCGTCAGAAAGCCATTCTGGTGTCGATTCAAAAATAGTATACTCTTCAAGTTTTCCTTTTTGTAGTGTAATTGCTTTTCCTTTGGTTAAAATAAAAGTTTTATTGTTTTCCAATTGTACTTGAACTTTCCCTTCATAACATTTCACCATATATACATCAACTCTCGAATTTACAGAAAATTGTGTTCCCAAAACCGTGACTTCACCTTGATTTGAGTGTACCGTGAATGTTGCACCTTTTTTGACTTTGAAAAAAGCTTCTCCTTTTAAACTTAGTGTTCGATTGTTTTCCCAGTTGAATTTTGTAAAATTAATTTCAGAATCAGCGTTCAATCGTACCTCAGAATCGTCGGGAAGCTTAAACTCTGTTTGTTCTGCTATTTCAGTCGTGTAGATTGTTTCCTGAAACATAAATGTATAACCTACAAAAAGCAATACACAAGCCGCAGCTGCAGCATAAGCCCATCTTGGAATGAGTCGTTTTACTTTGCTAGGTGTTTCTTCAATGGTTTTGGATTTTGATTCGTTTTGAATCTTTTCTTGAAAAGCAGCATAGTTTGCTTCCAAATTAGGTTCAGAAAAAGAAGCTGTATCTAGCGTATCAATAATTTTTGCATACTCAACATAGTCTTCAGATTTCTGAAATTCAACAAGTTCAGATGCGGTCAATTCACCTGCCATCCAACGTGCTAAAAAGTTATCGTCATAATTCTGTTGCATACGCTATTTATTTAGGGTTATATCTTTATAACCGCTTTGTTGAAAAAAAACCCATATTAGAGTTTGTAATTTTTTATACTGGTTCGTAATTGGATCAATGCACGTTGCATTCTGGTTTCCACCGATTTAACCGAAATTCCTAGTATTTCTGCTATTTCTTTGTACTTCTTTTTTTCGATTCTGTTGAGTAAAAAAACTTCACGCTGTTTTTCTGACAAAGCATTGATAGCATCATTTAATTGCTGCTGAAATTCTTTTTCTCTCAATACAAAATCAGGATCTTCAATCTCTATATTGCTTTTTTTGACTTGCTTATATTTTAAAACTACTTTTTGATGTTCGTAAATATTAAAATATGCATTCTTAACTACTGTAAATAAAAAAGAAACTGCTTTTTCAGGAGAAACTTTTGCACAGTTTTTCCAAAGTTTCACAAAAGCATCCTGCGTTAAATCTTCCGCCTGCGCTTCATCTTTACATTTAATGTAAATGAAATTTCGAACCGTAGCGAATTGTTTCGTAAACACGTTTTTAAAAACATGTTCGTCACAAACATTCGTGAAGATTTTTTGCATAAGAGTATTCTCAGTATTGATATTGTAAATATAGTTTTTTTATAAGAACCTTCTAGTAATGTTCATTTTTGTCTCGATACAAAATTCCAAATTGTCAGATCGAGTGAATTTGTGTCACATTGAGCATTATTGAGATTCAAATATTTTTGATTTAAAAATACCTAGTGTAGCTATCGAAATGTAACAAATTTGTATCGAAATCTACTTGATTGCACGCTTTAAACCAAAACGGTTCAAGGTACTTCTCGATACTATTTTTTTGCGAAAAATCACTCGAAGTGACGTTTTGTTAAAGTCTTGAATCCAAAAGCAAAGCGATCCAGATTCTTGATTCTTTCAGAAAAAATAAAAACAAAACATGGGGTAAATTTTACTATTCCTGTTTGTCTCATAAATCCACGAATACAATTATTTATGAGCAGACCAAAGAGTTTAACAATTGTACTGGCAATTCTTTTATTTTTCTCGATCATTTCTATGAGCTTTAAGTTGCGCCCAATATCAAAATCGTATGAAGAGTTTCTTCCAAAAGAAATGTATAAAGTCTCTTATGACTTTTATTTTAAAGGGAAAGATTCCATGTTTGTGAAGTCATATCTTCCACAAGATAATGAACGACAAAGAATTACGAATGCTTCTCAACAAGCTACTAATATTTCGTTTTCTACACATAAAGAAGCACTAAATAATCGTGGTATTTGGCGAACCACACAAAAGAAAAAATTTCACACTATACAATATGCGTTTACGTTTAAAGGAAAAGCTATTAAATATGTTATTGCAGATAATTTATCAAGACCAACAACAAATACTGTTGATGAAAAGTATCTTTTAGAAGAAACACATATTGAGGTTTTTCATCCAAAAATTAACACCTTAGCAAATAGGTTAACTATAAATTCACAGGATTTAAAAAGTAGTATTACTTCGTTGTATACGTATGTGTATAACATTCCGTCAGCACCAATTAAACAGCGTACAAGTGCATTGAATGCATTGGAACAAAATTTAGCTTCTTGCAATGGAAAAGCGCGATTGTTTGTGGCTTTGTGTCGAAATCAAGGAATTCCTGCAAGACTAAAAGGCGGATTAATTTTAGAAGATACTCAGAAAAGAATTTCACATTTATGGACAGAAGTATTTATCCAAGAAAAATGGGTTCCGTTTGATGTGCTAAATGGTCATTTTGCGTATTTGCCTGCGAATTATTTAGAACTTTATACTGGCGATCGTCCGTTGATTACACATACAAAAGACATTTTGTTTGATTATAATTATACGATTCAAAAAGTAGCGCACGTTCCGTTTATCAATTCGGATACGTATACAACTTTACAAAACAATCCTTTTACATTTATCAAACTATCTGAAAGCGGAATCATTCCAAAAAAAGTACTTGGTTTTTTATTGCTATTACCATTAGCTGGATTGTTAATTGCATTGCTTAAAAATGTAGTTGGCTTAAAAACCTACGGTATCTTTTTACCTGTGTTAATTGCATATACCTTAAGTACGATTGGATTCTTTTCGGGAATTGGTCTTTTCCTATGCATTACAGGATTGATTGCTTTATTTTCCATTCCGCTCAATCGCTGGGAATTGTTATACACACCAAAAATAGTTGTGTTATTAACCATCACTGTTATTAGCATATTACTGTTAATCTCTATTGGATTGTATTTTGAGATTTCTTGGTTGATTAAATTATCATTTTTCCCAATTATCGTAATTGTAATTATGTCCGAACGTTTTGCACGTGCTATTGAAGAAGATGGTTATAAAAAAGCTTCTAGTACTATTGGACAAACCTTAATAGCAACTGCTGCTTGTTATTTCGTTTTTGCCTCAGCAACCTTACAAACCTTAGTGTTAATTTTCCCCGAAATCATATTCTTATGCTTACTAATCAATTTACTATTAGGAAAGTGGATTGGGCTTCGCATTACAGAATATTTCCGTTTTAAACGATTGATTTTTAGCAACAATTAATATGAGATTCAAAGTACTTCTCGATATTATTTTTCTACGAAAAATGACTCGAAATGACGATGCTACTTACCTAGAAAACCTAAACGTCAGATTGGGTGTTCTGAAATACGTTTCAGAATGTATCGAGATTTACTTGAACACTAACAAGTTCTTGTTCATACAGGAATAAAAAAAACAAAGCTATGTTTAAAAATTTTTTCAAGAAAAGTCTACACAACAACTTCGAAACAATGGGAATTAATGAACGTAATGTATCCTTAATTTACCCAAACAATCAACGCAAACATTATAAATTGGCGGACGATAAAGTACTCACAAAAAACATTTTAGAAACTTACGATATTCCTTGTGCAAAAACCTATGCTGTAATTGAACGCATTGGAGATATTGTTCCCGCTTGGAAAAGTATTCAACAGTATTCAAAAATAGCCGTAAAACCTGCCAATGGAAGCGGTGGTGGCGGCATTAAGATTTTATCTAAAAAAGAGAATAGTTGGTATAGCAATGGCAAACTATGTTCTGAAAAATCTATTTTTATACACATGGCAAATATTATTATGGGCTATTTTTCTTTAGGTTCAGACGATCATGTATTGATAGAAGCCTGCATAGAACCACATCCGTTTTTCCATGAAATTTACCCAGAAGGTGTTCCCGATTTTCGAGTGATTTTACTCAACGGAAAACCTATTATTTCTATGCTTCGTATTCCAACAGACATTTCGGAAGGAAAAGCAAATTTACACCAAGGTGGTTTGGGTATAGGAATTGATATGCAAAAAGGAGAATTGCTACAAGCGCATGATGGAAGCAAATATCACGATGTGCATCCAGATAATGGCAACCAAATTAAAGGCAAAAAGATTCCGCATTGGAAAGCTATTTTAGAGATTTCTAAACAAACCGCTACACATTTTCCCTTGCAGTATTTAGGCGTCGATATTGTGATTGACAAAACTTTAGGGCCGTTGATTATGGAAATTAATGTGCGCCCAGGTTTGGGCATTCAAATGGCGAATAAGGTTGGGATGAAAGGATTGTTAGAATAATACTTATCAAATCTTTAAAAAAAATAAAAACAAAACACAGGGTAATTTCTGCACTTCCTGTTAGTAGGGAAAACAAAGACAATTATATGACATTTCAAAAATCACCTTTTCCGTTCGTATTCCTATTCATTGCTATTATGAGCGTTACTGTATTTTTTAATTTTTCTGTAGATGCTTCAATTGAACAACCCATTGTGCATACGATTGAGAAACAAGAAACGAGTTCGTATCAAATTGCTACGGAAGAAACAAAACAGAATCGTTCAACTATTGCTAGTAACTATTAATCAAGACTTTTCTGAAAAATAGAAATGTCAGTTCGAGCATTGCTGAAAGCACCTAGCGTAGCTATCGAGAAGTACTTTATAAATGCACTTCTTCATAGAATCTCGACTGCGCTCGATTTGACATAAAGTAATTCCAATTTATTAAATTATTCTTTTATGAAATTTTCCCGATTAATCATCGTTGCTGGTTTTGTAACATTTTCAACCTATGTAAACGGACAGATAAAAGTAAAAACAGAAACTTCTGCTGGATTTGAATCTAATATTTTTAAAGCACCAAATACTTTGTTTTCTGAAGACACAGACATTTTGATGCAACGAGAAGCCTTAGTCACCGAAAGTATGTATCAAGATGCTTTGTTTAACTTTTCGTATCGTTTTAAAGATAGAACTCACGATTTGAAATTCTCAATGACTCCAGAGTTTCGCTATTATTTTGATGAACCAAGCGCCAAACGAATCATTTTAAATAGTCGTGTAAATTATACGATGCGACTTAAAAAGTATTTCGAATGGGAAAGTACGATTCAGTATAAACTGAAAGATCAAAATGGACAAGATTTAGATCAGAATGAATTGAATACACGTTTAGGGTATCGTCAACTCAACGCCTTTAGCGGATTGAATTATAGATGGTATAAAAATAATAGATCGTTTGTGAAATTGCATTATACCTACAAGAATTTTGACAATTCAGATACACGCGCAATTGCCTATCATAGATATGGTGTTTCTACAGGTTTCAAACATCTCAATTGGAAAAATGGCTTGTTACATAGTTATGGAATTCAAGCAGGTTTTTACCATCGATCGTATGATATTTTATCGCGTTCTTCTGGACAAATCTCAAAACGAACATGGCAATATTTGAATGTAGCATTGTCATATAAACTTCCGTTGAGCAAAAACTGGAATCTTACTTCTGGTTTGGCGTACGAAAAACGTATGGATCGAACAGATGATGAATTTGGATATGACCAATTTAGACCATCTATTAGATTACAATACAAAACAGACAAATTGAATTTGAAACTATCTAGCAGTTATAGCTTAAGAAGATTTAATGAATTGACAGCAGAAAACAGTGAAGAAATTGAAGTCGGATTGCTTGAATATGATTACTTACGTGCTCGATTTTCAGGCGCATATCAATTGAATGATCAATGGGCAATTATAGCAAATGCCAATCTCATTGATAGAAAATCTAATAACACAAATATCAACACTACTGCTTTCCGATCGTATATATCGTATTATGCAGGATTAGGTGTTCGATTTACTTTTTAGCACTTCGACTCTGCTCAGCATGAAAGAATTGAAATCCTTTTTAATAATCAAGTCGTCAGTTCGAGTAGTTTTCGGAATGCATCTTGGCTACCCTCGATGTGACATATCGAGAACTGCTCTGAGTTTATTCAAAGTACATTATAAAATATTAGTGAGTTGTAGTTAGTATCTACTGTAAGGCAAAAGTTTTATTGAAACTCTTGTCTTTAATCTCACTAAAAGTCAGTTCGAGTGGTTTTCAACAGAAAACTGTATTCTGTTGGGTACATTTTTTCATTTCGACCCCAATCAATGTAAAAAACACTCGAACTGATGTTTTATCTACAAGAATGAGTATTGAAATCAACAAACGTCAGTTCGAGTGGCGAATCTAAGATTCGTTGTATCGAGAACTACTATGAAGTTCTAAGCTGTTCTCGATACAATTTTTTTGTTCTCGCTATGCTCAATAAACAACACTCGAACTGACGATTCGATTATCAAGAACTACGCAAATCGTTTCAACGTTTCTTTTGTAAAGTCAGAAAGGACTAGTCTTCCAGAAATCACTGCACGTTCTGCTAATAAGGTATCCCAATCTTCAGTTCCTGCCCAAAATGCTTTTTTCATTTCAGCCATCGCTTCCGGATTGTAGGTACATAAATGATTTGCGAAAGCAGTCACAGCTTCGTCCAATTCTTCATTTGTTTCGAAGACTTTCATGTATAAGCCTTTGCTTCTCGCCCATTCTGCGTCGTAAAAACTATTTGCGTCAATAGCAATTTGTGACATTCCACTTAATCCTAATTTACGTTCAACTGCTGGTCCAACCACAAAAGGTCCGATTCCAACATTCAACTCACTTAATTTGATAGAAGCGAATTTTGAAGCCATACAATAATCTACTGCAGAAGCCAATCCGACGCCACCACCAACTGTTTTTCCTTGTACACGTCCGATGACAAATTTTGGACATTTACGCATGGCGTTGATTACGTTTGCAAATCCTGAAAAGAAGATTCTTCCAGCTTCTGCATCGTTGATGTTTATTAATTCTTTAAAACTTGCACCTGCACAAAATGTTCTGTCTCTTCCACTTTTAAGCACAATAACTTTGATGTCGTCATTTGTTCCTGCATCTGTGATTGTTTGTGCTAATTTGGCTAATATATCTCCTGGCAACGAATTGTGTGCTGGGTGAAAAAATTCGATGGTTGCTACACCGTTTTGTATGTCTTGTTTTACGTATGGATCGCTCATGGTAAAATGTTAAATTTTAAATGCTAAATGTAAAATTATAAATTGTTGTCAGTTCGAGTGGCGAATCTGTGATTCGTTGTATCGAGAACTACTTTGAATTTCTGAGTATTTCTCGATAGCTCTATTGAACATAGCCGAAATACATTTTTTATTTCCGCTTCGCTCCATAAAAATCACTCGAAATGACATTTAGGTTATTTTATTATTATTAATAATTAGTTCTGTCTCAGTAATATCACAAAAATCGTTTATCAATATTTCGACATCTTCTTCTATTAAGAGTTTTAATTGTGCAAAAGTAGGATCATTTTCTTTTTTATAAGTTACTTCTACATTCAAAATTTCTTTGTTATGCACATTATACAATTCAAGTATATCTACCACTTTCCATTGCCCGCCTTCATCATCAATATACTCTTTAAATTCTTCTTTTATATGGGCTTCAATAGAATCTTCATGCGCATCTTTTGCATATTTAAGTGCTTGCTCCGGATTTAATGCTTCCCAATACGGAATCCACACATCCATGAAGAATCGATGCCAAATACCATCATCTGTTTTCATCCAAGCAAATACAGGTTCAGAAACACCATTTACTTCATGAAATAAATATTTAAAATATACTATTTTCCTTCCTATTGGCTCTTCAATTTTGCCTGAAAAAGATGCTATAAAATCTTCTAGTTCCATTTTAAAGTAGAATTAAAACACTCAAAATGAAGTTATTATTTTCTCACTACTCAATTCTCAAACCTCAATACTAATAATTACAAAAGTCCAAATTGTTCGAAGTGGTGACAGAAGTGTTTCGTATTCATCAAACTCCACTCAAATTTGTCTAGATGTCCGAAAACTGCATTTTTCGTCGTTGCTTCAGGGTTTTCTTTAAAGTACAATTCGAATGCATCGTATGCTTCTAGCAATTTCGTTTTAGCTTCCGCCAGATTTTCGTAACGCGATTCACTGATTAATCCTTCTAATAGTTTTGGCGCGTCAAAGTTTCTTGGCATTTTATCATGCGTGTACAAACTGTCTTGCACTTTTTCTAGATACTTTTCTGGTGTTTCTATTTCAAAATCTTGAATTTCTCCAGAAGCAACTTTCAACGTGTATTCTAAATGTTCTACCATTTGCTGTGGCGACATTGTTCCCCAAGCTGGTTTTGTGTCTTCTGTAAGTTTACCTAGATAATTCTGAATTGTCTTTTTATTAATTGTTTTGAACGGATTTATCTTTTGAACCATCGTCAAAATTGTCGCAATTGCTACCAATTCATCTTCTTGATCGAATACCTCAACGAACCATTTTACAATTCCGCTTGGCAATTCTTTTCCTCTTGAATCGCGATCTATTTTTTCTTTACATGTCAATCGCACATAAATGGTATCATTATGATAGATTGGACGCAAGAAACGACATTCTTCCAATCCGTAGTTTGCAGCTACTGGACCTTTGTTTGGATATACAAATAATCCTGCCGCAGCAGCAATAATAAAGTATCCGTGCGCCGTACGTTTTTCAAAAATACTTCCTTCTAATGAAGTGATATCTGTATGCGCATAGAAATGATCCCACGTTAGGTTTGCAAAGTTGATAATGTCTGTATCTGTAACCGTACGCTTGTGTGTTTTTAAAGACATTCCAGCTTCTATATCTTCCCAATGATATGCAAACGGATGCCTCTCTGTTTCTTTGTATTCGGCATTCGCCTGATAGATTCCTGTAACTTCGGTTAGTGTGGTTGGCGAACCTTGAATAGCACAACGTTGCATGTAATGTTTGATGCCTCGCATTCCACCCATTTCTTCTCCTCCACCAGCACGTCCTGGACCACCGTGAACCAATAATGGTAATGGCGAACCATGTCCTGTACTTTGTTTTGCCATGTCGCGATTTCCGACTAAGATTCTTCCGTGATGTGATGCTGCTCCAACTACATATTCTTTGGCACGTTTGTCATCATTTGTAAAGATTGAAGAAACTAGCGAACCTTTCCCCATTTGAGCCAATTCAATAGCTTCGTCCATATTTTTGTATGGCATGATCGTACTAACTGGTCCGAAGGCTTCAATTTCGTGAACTGCTGTATTTTTGAACGGATTGTTTTCTCTTAGTAAGATTGGACTTAAGAACGCTCCTTTTTCACCATCTGCACCAACTGCATCGACATTGTCTAAACTTCCGTAAACCATATCTGCAGTTTGAATCAATTTAGAAACTTGATCTTTTACAGATTGTACTTGCGCTTTGTTGATTAATGCGCCCATACGAACTTCTTTCAATCTTGGATCACCGATTGTAACTTTATCTAATTGTTTTCCAAGTGCAATTTGCACATCTTCTACTAAGTTTTCTGGAACAATGATTCTTCGAATAGCCGTACATTTTTGACCTGTTTTTACGGTCATTTCTTTACGAACTTCTTTGATGAATAGATTAAATTCTGGAGTTCCTGGTACTGCATCTTCTCCAAGAACTGAACAGTTTAATGAATCGGCTTCCATTGTGAATGGCACCGCTTCTTGTGTGAGTCTTGGATGTGCTTTTAAGATGCGACCTGTATGTGCAGAACCTGTAAAAGTTACTACATCTTGCGATTCTACTGTATCAAGAATAGATCGTGTCATTCCGCTAAGTAGTTGGATTGCACCTTCTGGTAAGATTCCAGAATCGACAATGACTCTTACAACCGCTTCTGTTAGATATGCTGTTTGTGGTGCTGGCAAAACGACTGCTGCCATTCCTGCCATCCAGTTTACGGCACATTTTTCTAACATTCCCCAAACTGGAAAGTTGAATGCGTTGATATGTACTGCAACTCCACGTTTTGGCACTAAGATATGATGTGCCATGAAACGTCCACCACGAGACAAATCGATTGGATCACCTTCTACGTGATACGGTTGGTTTGGAAATAGTTTACGAAGTGATGCATTTGCGAATAGGTTTCCGAATCCACCTTCAATATCTATCCAACTGTCTACACGCGTTGCACCAGTTTTGTAACTGATATCGTAGAATTGTTCTTTTCGTTTGTTGAGATATAAAGCTAATTTTTTGAGCATGTTTCCACGCTCTTGGAAGGTCATTTTACGAAGTTTTTCGCCTCCTTTTGTTCTTCCATACGCAAGTGCTGCGGGAATATCAAGTCCTTCTGTAGTTGCAAATCCGATGGTTTCTCCTGTTACGGCATCAAACATTGGTGAACCGTCTCCAGTTCCTTGTGTCCATTGTCCGTTGATATAGCTTTGTAGAATCATGTTGTTGTTGGTTTCTTGTTATTTGTTGTTTGTGTCGCTGCTCTTGTTATTCGTTATTCGTTATTCAAAAATACTTTTTCATTCAGCATTTAGCATTCATAGTATCATAGTATTTCTCGATACAATTTTCTGTCTATTTCAGCTGCGCTCAATGCGACAGAAAATCACTCGAAATGACGTTTTGACATTTGAATAACAGTCTCTATTCTCATAACTCAATTCTAGTTTTCTTTGGATTCTCGATTTCTCGGGAACGTTTGCGTTAGCGATTGAGGTTTTGTTGGAGCTCCTCACTTCGACTCCGCTCAGTGAACTCGTTTATTTAAGAGTTGTGAGAGCGACTGCCGAAAGCGCGACCCTTGCGGTAACGCCCAAATTATTTTAAATATTTACATTTTCAATGATTGCTGCATAGCCTTGTCCGACACCAATACACATGGTAATTAGTGCGTAACGCTTGCCAGTTTCCTGCAATTGTAACGCCGCAGAATAGGCAATACGCGCGCCTGTAACTCCGAGTGGATGACCAATTGCAATGGCACCACCATTTGGATTGATTCTGGCATCATCATCAGCTAATCCCCATTCGCGAATGCAGGCTAAACTTTGTGCTGCAAAGGCTTCGTTGAGTTCTATTACATCCATATCGTCCATGGTTAATCCTGCTTTTTCCAATGCTTTGTTGGAAGCATTTACAGGACCAATTCCCATGATACGCGGTTCTACACCTACAACTGCCGAACTTACGATTCGCGCCATTGGTTTTAGATTGTATTTTTTAACTGCCGCTTCCGAAGCTACAATTGTTGCTGCTGCACCGTCATTTAATCCAGAGGCATTTCCTGCGGTAACACTTCCATTTTCTTTTTTGAAAGCAGCTCTTAGTTTTGCTAAGATTTCTGTTGTTGTTGTTGGTTTTATGAATTCATCTTGATTGAAGATGATTGGATCTTTTTTACGTTGCGGAATTTCTACCGCTACAATTTCTTTGGCTAATCGTCCAGAATTTTGTGCTGCCGTTGCTTTCATTTGACTTCTGTATGCAAATGCATCTTGATCTTCGCGAGAGATGTTGTATTTCTCAACTAGATTTTCGGCAGTAACTCCCATTCCATCCGTACCATAAGCAGCGTGCATTTTTGGATTGATGAATCGCCATCCGAAACTCGTATCATACATTTTAGCATCCGTTCCAAAAGCGCTTGAAGGCTTTGCAATTGCGTACGGTCCGCGCGTCATATTCTCTACTCCACCAGCAATGAAGACATCTCCATCTCCAGCTTTGATAGCTCGATTGGCGTGAATGATAGCAGATAATCCTGAACTACATAATCTGTTTACCGTTTCACCAGGAACCGTGTATGGCAATCCTGCTAGTAATGATGACATACGCGCTACGTTACGATTGTCTTCTCCTGCTTGATTGGCGCAACCGATGATAACATCGTCATACGCATCCTTTGGAATGTTTGGATTGCGATCCGTAACTTCTTTGATGACTATAGCTCCTAAATCATCGACACGTGTGGTTGCCAATGATCCTTTGAATTTTCCTATTGGAGTTCTGACTCCGTCTATGATGTATGCTTCCATTTTGAAATGTAAAATTTAAAACCGAAAAATATTAAATGTAAAACTCTAAATTTAAAAGTGATTGCTGTGATTATCAAACTGTATTTAGTATTTGTTCATTTATATTTTAGTATGTGTTGAATGTTTTTTTAATGTAAAATTTTAAAGTGTTTGTTTTGATTATCAAACTCTATTTAGAACTTTATCATTGATATTTTATTTTTTGTTTGATGTTTTTATACTTGTTGTAAAGATAGCTACTAATTCGCTACACTCTTTTTGATTTTTTTCAAACTCAATCTTGTTACCTACTAAATTTGCCGCTACCATAATCTCCATGTTGACTTGAGATTCTCTTAATTCTTTTAAGCAGATTTTCATTTTATGGATGAAATCTCTTTTTGATTCAGCTGATTGTGCTTCTCCATAATTTAAAGCTGCTGATGTAGACGAACGAATCAATTGTTTAATTAAATGCTCGGATGCATATTCTTTTTTTAAAGCGGAAGAATTGACGATAACATTTGCTGAGAATTTCACCAAACGTTTTTGTAAGTCATATTGTTTCTTTTTTTCCACTTTATAATTTTTAATTTAAAATTTTACATTTAGCATTTATTTTATTCTTCCCAATCTTTTTGAGTTCGGTACACAACTCCTTTGAATAGTGCAATGAGTTCATCACCACGTTTGACTTCTATGATGTTGAAACCGAGTTTGTTTTTTACTTTTTCTATGACTGATTCTGCCACAATGAAATCGCCTTCTTCTAATGCTTCAATATGATTGATAGATGTTTCTATAGAGACGGCGTATTTACCATGTGTGTTTGCTGCAAAACCGAAAGCGGTGTCTGCTAAGGAATAACTAATTCCGCCATGCGCTTTCCCCATACTGTTGAGCATGTCTTTTTTGACAGTCAATCCAACTTTACATCTTCCTATTTCACATTCTAATATTTCGATTCCGAGCCATGTACTGAATGGATCGAGATTGAGCATTTTATGTGGTATTTTAGCTCCGCTTAAAGGCATTTGTTTTTTAGGTATTAGGGATTAGTATGTTTTTAAGAAGCATTTGATATTGATATTAAATATTTGTGTTTTTTCTTTCTTTTATTTTAAATGTTGGATTATAAATTTTAAATTATTAATCTTCACATTTCATTTTGTGGTTTTATAAATTGTTGCTGTTTGGTATATTGATTCAACTTTTAAAATTTTATAGAATTCTTCTTCACTTTTACATTCAATTAATAAACCAGCGCCTCTTGTTTTCACTTCCATGTATTCTAAATAATGTGAAGGTCGAAGGTATTCTATTCCAATAATTTTTCTGAGTAAGGTTTGTTCTTCAATTTTGAATTTAATATAGTTCCCTTCTTCTAATTTCCCATAATATTGAACGTCTATCGCACCCATTATGACAAGCGGAAATTCAACCTTGAACTTTTCTTTAATCTCCTCACCAATCTTGAATTTATCTTCGATTCTAATGTCAATGAACTTTTCCACTAAAAAAACGTTTTCCCTTGTCTATTCAGTTTTCTTAATAACGGTGAACAACGATATCTATCTTCATGGTATTCGTCGTATAAATTATCTAAGGTTTTCACGCACCAATCGATTCCTTTTTCATCTGCCCAAGCAAGCAATCCTTTTGGATAGTTTACTCCTTTTGTCATTGCGTTGTCAATGTCTTCTGCGGAAGCGATATTTAGGAATAGTGCGTCTGCTGCTTCGTTGATCAACATTACAAGAACACGATTGAATATTTGATTTGCTAGTTCTTCATCATAAAGCGTCTCGACTGCGCTCGACGTGACACGTTTTCCGTTTTCGTCATAGTCGTAATATCCTTTTCCAGTTTTTCTACCTAGATATCCAGCTTCTGATAAACGCTTTTGCGTGAATGATGGCTTGTATCTTGAATCGAAATAGAATGCTGTAAATACCGTTTCGGTTACGGTATAGTTTACATCGTTTCCGATGAAGTCCATGAGTTCAAAAGGTCCCATACGGAATCCACCAAGTGTTTTTAATGCTTTGTCTATGGTAGCAAAGTCAGCCAAACCTTCTTCATAGATTCGTAATGATTCGCCATAGAAAGGTCGCGCTACACGATTTACAATAAAACCTGGTGTGTCTTTTGCGACAGCAACTACTTTTTTCCAATCGGCAATGGTTTTCGTTGCTTTGTCTACTACTTCTTGTGATGTTTGAATTGCTGGAATAACCTCAACTAATTTCATTAATGGTGCTGGGTTGAAGAAGTGAATTCCAATACAACGTGCTGGATTTTTCAATGCAGAAGCAATAGAAGCTATTGATAATGACGATGTGTTTGAAGCTATGATTGCATCCTCAGAAAGATAGGTTTCCAACTCTACAAATACTTTTTGTTTGATGTCTAAGTTTTCGATGATTGCTTCGATTGTTAGATCTGAATCGCCTAATGCTTTGAGTGAATCAACATAGGAAATGTTTCCTTGAATTCTGTTTTTTTCAGCTTCGTCAATACGTCCTTTTTGAATGAGGCGATTTAATATTTTTTCTAAGGCGGCTTTACTTTTGTCTAAAGCTGCTTGTTTGGTATCGTATAGTTTTACAATGCATCCTGCGGTTGCTGCAACTTGTGCAATTCCGCTTCCCATTGTTCCTGAACCTATTATTCCTACGTTTTTAATCATAAATTATAAATGTTAAATTATAAATGTTAAATGTCTATATATTCACCTTTTACATTTACTATTTAAACTTTTAGATTTTGCGGTTTGATATTTTATTTCCCTTTAAAATTAGGTAGACGTTTTTCAACAAATGAAGCAACACCTTCACGGTAATCTTCTGATTCACTCGCTTCTATTTGATGTTTTGATTCTAATGCTAACTGTGTTTCTAAATCGTTACTTAGTGATTGATTCAGCACTTTTTTCGTTAAACCCAATGCTTTTGTTGGCATTTTCGCTAGCTTTTCAGCTAAAGCAGTAACGTCTTCTTTGAAGGTTTCTAAGGGTAATATTTTGTATAACATTCCTAATCGTTCTGCTTCTACAGCTCCAACTTTGTCACCTAACATCATTAGTGCAGATGCTTTTTGGAATCCGATTAATCGTGGTAAGAAGAATGTTCCTGCACTATCTGGAATTAATCCGATTTTACTAAATGCTTGAATGAAACTCACTTTTTCATGTGCTACAACAATATCACATGCTAAAGCAATGTTTGCTCCTGCACCAGCAGCCACACCATTTACAGCTCCAATAATTGGTTTTTCAATGGTACGAATTCGCTGAATGATTGGATTGTAATGTTCTTCTAATATTTTTTTGAATCCTGGATTGAGTTCCGGATGTGTGACTTCTTTTAAGTCTTGTCCTGCACAAAATGCTTTTCCTTCTCCTGTTAATACAATAGCTCTTACTTCGTCATTTTGTTCGCATTGATCTAGTGTATCTTGTAAACGCAATGCCATTTCACGATTGAAACTGTTGAATACTTCAGGGCGATTTAGCGTTACATACGCTACATTGTTTTCAATTTTTAGTTCAATTGAATTGTTACTCATACCTTTATAATGTAAAATTTTGCTGTTTATAATTTATTTCAAGCATTTAAAGTAGTCGAATGGTTCTAAACAGTCTTCGCATTTGAATAATGCTTTGCAAGCTGTGGAACCAAATTGACTGACTAGTTTTGTATTTGTTGAATTACAATTGGTGCATTTTACAATGCGTTTATCTCCTAGTAATGCATCTTTGTCTGCATCTGGATTTAGCGGCGGCGCAATTCCGTATTCTCGGAGTGCATTTCGACCGCGTTCTGTAATCCAATCGGTTGTCCAAGCTGGAACTAGAATCAATTTTACTTTTGATTCGTATCCGTTTTCTTTTAATGCCTTCGAGATATCATCACCAATTACATCCATTGCTGGACAGCCTGAGTATGTTGGTGTAATACTTACCTGAACAATTCCATCAATTAACCTTGCCGAACGCACAACGCCCATATCCATAATAGAAAGCACAGGAATTTCTGGATCTGATACTTTTTCTAGGATTGAGATGAACTCTTCGTCTATATGTTGATTGGTTGCGATCATGAATTGATGTTAGGTATTGGCTATTTGGTTTTCATTCTTACTTTTTAGTTTATTTGGATTCCTGCCTTCGCAGGAATGACAAACGAAAGCTTCTCTACCATTTCATGTTAGGATACGCTCTTTGCATGTATTGCATGTCTGCTAATAGATATCCTAAGTGTTCTGTATGAATTCCTGATTTCCCTCCTTTTTGGAAGTATTTTGATTCTGGAACTACCAACGTTGCTTCTTCTAACAATGAAGTTACATTTTGATAGTATGTATCTTTTAATGTTGAAACATCTACTGCAATGCCTTCTTCCGCCAAGAGTTTTGCTTCTTCTGTTACTTCAAACAATTCATTTGTGTACGTCCAAAGTCCATCAATAGCTTCTTGCATTTTTGCATGACTTTCTTCAGTTCCGTCACCTAAACGTTTAACCCAGTCACCTGAGAAACGTACATGATACGATACTTCTTTAATCGATTTCTTTGCAATTGCGCTTAAGGTCATGTCTTGACTGAATTGTAATTTTTCTAGCAATAACAAGTGATACACATCAAATAGGTATTGTCGTGCTACTGTGTATGCAAAATCACGATTTGGTTGTTCGACAAGCAATACATTTTTGTATTCGCGTTCGTAACGTAGAAAAGCAATACTATCTTCTGTAGCATCATTTCCTTTAATGTCTGCTGCATATTGAAAGTAACTACGTGTTTGCCCAAATAAGTCTAACGAAATATTTGTACACGCAATGTCTGTTTCAAGACTTGGTCCGTGACCACATAATTCTCCTAATCGCTGACCTCCTATTAAGGAATTGTCTGCTAGTTCGAGTATGTAGTTGTATAAGTTTGTTTTCATATTTATTTCCCGTGAAAACAGGAATTTTTTTGTTGTTAAACTTCATAGTACACTTCGACTCCGCTCAGTGTACGGATTGTGGATTCCCGCGAAAGCAGGAATGATGCAAAGCATCACATATGTTTAATCTCGTCTGGTAACGTATAAAATGTTGGGTGACGATACACTTTGTCTTGCGCTGGTTCAAATAATTCTCCGTTGTTTTCAGGATTTGAAGCTGTGATATCTTTAGATTCAACAACCCAAATACTTACACCTTCGCTTCTACGTGTGTACACGTCTCTTGCATTTTCTAATGCCATTTCTGCATCTGCTGCGTGAAGACTTCCAAAGTGTCTGTGTTCTAATCCGTTTTTACTTCTGACGAATATTTCCCAAAGAGGCCAATTTTTTTCCATATTTATTGCCCACGAAAGTGGGTATCTTTAAGTTACTATTATAATGCTTGCTGGACTTATTGCATCTCGACTGCGCTCGATGTGACAAAACCAATATTTCTAAACTGCTTTCGCTGAATTTTCTTTTTTGTTTTGTTTTTTCTCAGCGTATGCCATTGCTGCATCACGAACCCAAGTTCCTTTTTCCCATGCACCAACTCTGGCATTCATACGTTCTTTGTTACAAGGACCGTGACCTTTAACAACTTGCCAAAATTCATCCCAATCGATTTCACCGAAGTCGTAATGACCTGTTTCCTCATTCCATTTTAAGTCTGGGTCTGGAACTGTTATTCCTAAGATATCTGCTTGAGGAACGGTTTGATCTATGAATTGCTGGCGTAATTCATCGTTTGTTTTACGTTTTAGTTTCCATTTCATTGATTGTTCTGTATGCACAGATTCTGAATCTACGGGACCTAACATCATTAATGATGGCCACCACCAACGATTTAGTGCGTCTTGTGCCATTTGCTTTTGCACTTCTGTTCCGTTACATAAAGACATCATGATTTCATATCCTTGACGTTGGTGAAAACTTTCTTCTTTACATACACGAATCATTGCTCGTGCATACGGTCCGTACGAGGTATTACATAATGGCACTTGATTGATTATGGCAGCACCATCAACTAGCCAGCCAATTGCTCCCATATCTGCCCAAGTTACTGTTGGGTAATTGAAGATACTAGAGTATTTTGCTTTTCCAGAGTGCAATTGTTCGTATAATTCGTCGCGAGAAACTCCTAAGGTTTCACAGGCGCTGTATAAGTATAATCCGTGACCAGCTTCGTCTTGCACTTTGGCAAGTAAAGCTACTTTTCTACGTAGTGAAGGCGCTCTGGTAATCCAGTTTCCTTCTGGCAACATTCCTACAATTTCAGAGTGTGCATGCTGCGATATTTGTCGGATGTGTGTTTTCCTGTATTTTTCAGGCATCCAATCTTTTGGTTCAATTTTTTCATCATTTGCGATGCGCTTCTCGAAGATTTCTTCCAGGTTTTTTAATTGTGCTTCACTCATAGTTATGAATTTTAAATTAAAAATGCTACGTGTAAATTTTTAAAGTTTTCACTTAGACTTTGTTTTATTTAGATAATCACTTTGAGTATTTTCAGTCAGTCTGTTTTTTACAAGACATCTCGACTGCGCTCGATGTGACATTTTTTTATTTTTTTAGGTTCCCGATTTCTCGGGAAGTTCCGCGTTAGGGATTGAGGTTTTGTTGAAGCTCTTTTGGAAATGAATTCCTGCCTACGCAGGAATGACAGTTTTCAAAAAGCGACTACCGAAAGCCCGACCACCTTTTCGGTGGGAACGCCCAAATTATTTTGTTATACATCAAAGTCGACCACCACTTTTTCTGTGGTAGGAACAGCTTGACACGAAAGTACCAATCCGCTCGCAAGTTCGTCTTCTAGTAATGCGTAGTTAATTTTCATTTCTACAGAACCTTCTACGATTCTGCATTTACAGGTACTACAAACACCGCCTTTACAAGCAAAAGGTAAATCGGCACCTGCGGCTAATGCGCCATCGAGAATGTTGTCATATTCATCTTCCATGATGAAATGAAATTCTTTACCACCATCTACGATTGTTACATCTGTTCCGTCTACTTTTTGTTCTAATATTTCAGCAATGTGTGCGTTAGATGCTTTCGTATCGCCTGAGAAGAATAGTTCGTAATGAATGTTTTCTTTTGGCAATCCTACAGCTTCTAGTTCGTCTCTTATAAGGAAGATCATTTCTTCTGGTCCACAGATAAAACAATCTCCCGTATCCTTGATGTCGATGAACGTTTTTGTGAGTATTTGAATTTTTTCTGGAGTAAAACGTCCATTTAAAAATTCGATATCTCGTTTTTCTTTTGTTAAGAAATAGAAGGTGTTAAATCGCTGTAAGTATTTGTTTTTCAGTTGCTCTATCTCTTCTTTAAAGATAATAGATTTTACCGTGCGATTCAAGTAAAATAGTTTGAACGTGCTTTCTGGTTCTAATTCTAGATGAGTTTTTATGATGGAAAGCATTGGTGTTATTCCGCTTCCTGCTGCAAATGCGATGTAGTTTTTGTTTCCTTTCGGATCTACTTCTACATAGAAATTACCAGCTGGTGCCATCAATTCGAGTGTATCGCCTGCTTTTAATTCTGTATTTGCGTAAGTTGAAAATATACCACCTGGAATTTGCTTTACGGCAACTTTCCATTCGTTGTCAACTGGACTTGAACATAGTGAATACGATCTACGAATGTCTTCTTCGTTGATTATTTTGCGTAGCGTTAAGTACTGCCCTTGTTTGTATTGAAATTCTTTTTGAAGATTTTCTGGAATATTGAAGGTGATTACAGTACAATCTGAAGTTTCCTTGTGTACTTCAGCTACTTGGATTTCATGAAACTTTGCCATGCAATATTTTAGTTGTTTTGCACAAAACTAACAATTGTTAGTTTGACTTGCAACTATTTTTTTATTAAATATTACAGATCAATAGTTTACATATAAAAAAAGAGTGCTTTTTAGGCACTCTTTTGTAGTTTTAAGTTCTAAATTTAAGTCAGCATCGACCGCATGTTTGTCCTTCACAGGTTATTCCTTCACATGTTAAACATGTTTCTTCTTGTAAACAAGTGTTACTTCCTGGTGGCACTGGAGGTCCACCTGCGACTACTGCATTTAGGTTTGAGATCATACTCTTTTTCAATCTCAACCTGTTGATAGATTTTTTTTTCATTATGGTAGGTTTAAAATTAATCTACCTTAAAGATAGAGAAGATAAAGTCCAGTCATAAAAGGTTTTACAGTAGTTATTGTATTGTAAATTATTTTTTGGGTATTTTTTCAACTACTTTACAGTGTTACACCTGTTAACAACACTTGGCTCAGTTTGCCTAGTAAATTTTCCTTGATGATTTCTTCTTTTTTTGGAATCCAAAGGTAGAGTGAACGCAACGTGGAAAGAATAGAAAATAGTATGATTTCGATATTTACATCTATCAGTTCGCCTTTATCAATTCCTTCTTGTAATATTTGACGAAAGCTTTGCTCATAATTTCTACGTAGTTGCAAGTAGTAGTCTAATTTTTCTTCTAAATGCATCCAATCATTATTCATCGTTGCCATTTTGGAAGGATTGTCCATCGTAATTTGCACATGAAGTTTGATGATTTGCTCTAGTTTTTGAATGCTAGTTGTGTTTTCTGCTGCTACAATTTCAGACATACCTTCCGTAAATTGTTCACCAATTTGTATGATAATATCTGAAAGTATTTGTTGTTTGGATTGAATATGATTGTATAAACTAGCCGCTTTTATTCCCATGGCTTGTGCAATGTCGCGCATGGTCACAGCACTGTATCCTTTTTTTTTGAAAAGCATTTCAGCTGTACCGACAATTTCTTCTTTTCGAGTTGTTGGTTTTTGTTTCATGATGTTGCCCTTATAAGTTTGTGAAGATACATATTTTATAAAATACGTTGAATTTCTGCTTTTTATTGCATTGCTGTTTTATGTTTTAATAGCTTTGTCAAAATTTGTCGCATGAACCAGAATATTGAAACGAACCCTTTGCTGGATAAACTTCCTCCACATTTACAACAGTACATTAAACCGCAAAATTATGACGACTATACTGCCATAAATCAAGCAGTTTGGCGTTATGTAATGCGAAAGAGTGTTTCGTATTTGAGTACTGTGGCACATGATTCGTATTTGGATGGTTTGCAAAAGACTGGAATTTCTATTGACGATATTCCGAGTATGTACGGAATGAATCGAATTTTGAAAGAGATTGGTTGGGCAGCTGTTGCTGTTGATGGTTTTATTCCACCAAATGCATTTATGGAGTTTCAAGCATATAAAGTGCTGGTGATTGCAAGTGATATTCGTCAGTTAGAACATATTTCATACACGCCAGCTCCCGATATTATTCATGAAGCCGCTGGGCATGCGCCAATTATTGCAAACCCTGATTATGCAGAATATTTACGTCGTTTTGGAGAAGTTGGGGCGAAGGCAATTTTGTCTGCACATGATAATGATATGTATGAAGCAGTTCGAAAACTTTCTATTGTAAAAGAAGCTGTTGGAAGTACTGAAACTGAGATTGAAAATGCTGAAGCACGCGTAAATGAATTACAAGCCAAGAAAGTAGAATTGTCGGAAATGGCAATGATTCGAAATTTACATTGGTGGACTGTTGAATATGGTTTGATTGGCAATGTAGAAGACCCGAAGATTTATGGCGCAGGTTTGCTTTCTTCTATTGGCGAAAGTAAATGGTGTATGACTGATAAGGTGAAAAAGATTCCATATTCAGTAGATGCCGCGTATCAAGAATTTGATATTACAAAACCTCAACCGCAGTTGTATGTAACACCCGATTTTTCATATTTGATGCAAGTTTTGGAAGAGTTTGCTTCTACGATGGCTTTACGTAAAGGTGGTTTTAGAGGTTTACGAAAGTTGATTGAATCTAAAAAAATTGGAACAATTGAGTTGAGCACAGGCTTGCAAGTTTCAGGCGTTTTTACAGAGATGATTACGAATGAAGATAATGAAGTTGTCTTTTTTAGAACGGAAGGACCAACCGCGTTATCTAATCGTGAGAAAGAGTTGATTGGTCATGGCGTAACAATGCATCCACATGGTTTTAGTTCGCCCTTAGGCAAATTGAAAGGAATCAATTTAGCTATTGAAGATATGAGTCCGCGCGATTTAAAAGCTTATAGTTTTTACGATGGAGAACGTATTGCTTTTGAGTATGAAAGCGGCATTAAAGTAGAAGGTTTAAACGTAACTGGAATTCGTAATATTTACGGAAAGTTGATTTTAATTCAGTTTACAGATTGTACTGTTACGTATAAAGATCGCGTACTATTTAAACCAGAATATGGCACGTTTGATTTGGCTTTGGGTAAAAAGATTGTTTCTGCTTATGCTGGAGCTGCTGATTATAATTCGTTTGATGCAATGCATTTTAAATCGGATACATTGACTGTAAAAGTAGAGAAATCGGAAGCAACTATAGAACTAGAGAAGTTGTATGCACAGATTCGTGATTTTAGAGCTCAAGGAAACTCTACAATTTCATTGGAAACCATTTTTAAAACACTTACTAAAAATCACCCTCAAGATTGGCTGTTGTTGGTAGAATTATACGAATTGACAATTGAAGACACTGCACTAAACACACAAATTTTACAGCGTTTACAAATTATTCAAACAGAACGAGCCGAAGTTGCACAGTTGATTCGTGATGGAGTTGATTTGGTAAACTAGATATCTTAGATGGTTAGACACGCTTCATTTTAACAAGTACAACACAAGTGCTTTTAGATAAAAAAGAGCGAAGTTCGCTCAATGTATTTTCTTTCATTATTACAAGTCGTTTTTATGTAAATACGACTTATTCTTCTTTTATCTTATTCGTTGAGTTTTTAATATTGTTACCATATATAACTTAAAAATTCACCAATGAAGAAAAAAAATTTAAACTCATTGAGTCTAAACAAAAAATCAATTTCTAATCTTACATCTGGAAAGGTTGGAGGAGTATTGCCAATAGAAGATGATTCTGGTACTAGCGGTGGAATAGTTTGTACAAACTACTCTATGTTTAACTCTTGTCAGACAATCTGTTATTCCGATTTATGCGAAACTAAAATTGCCTGCGGTTCAATATGGGATGATTCACTTTGTACTGCTTTTTAAAAAAGAAACACTTATACAGTCGGAAGCATTATACTTCCGACTTTCTTTGCTTTTATAAGGCTCGATTTTAGATAAAAAAAGAGGCTATCTTACTTATCAGATAACCTCACAATTTAAGCGAAATTAATTTCTTTAATTAATAGAGAACTATTAACAGTCATCATCTCCATCACACCAATCATCTGAAATACAGATATCTCCAAATATATCACAAGAAATGGAACAATTGGTTCCAGTAATTCCTCCAATAAGGTTTTGAGCTGTTAGATTAGAGATTGATTTTTTACTGATTGTCAGTTTTTTTAACTTTACTTTTTTCATAATATGATATTTTAAACATAATTAATAATACCATGAAAATAGCTTTGGAAATTATCAAAAACAAAGCACACTGCCCTTGGTTTATGAATGGGATGTGATAAAGTGAAGCGTTCGGAATTAAAACTTTATAAAAGGAAATTGCGTTTGTAGTCGCACTATTTTTACTTGAAGGTTTGCTAAGAATTTTTGGTGTTGCTCAGAATTTGGGTTGAACGGTTTATGCGCCAATCCTTTCTGAATATTTTCTACGGTTTCTATTGTTTTTTCACTTTCGTGAGAAATCCAAGCGTGCTGAAATTTTTCCCAGATATAATTAATTGCCAATGAATTTGGGTGAATCATGTCTTCTGCGTAGAATCGGTAATCGCGTAATTCATCCATCATCAATTCATAGGATGGAAAATAATGCACAAAATGCCGCTTAGATACGTGTTGATGAATTCCTGCCAACAAATGTGCTTTGCTACGTTGATTTTCTACAAAACCATCTTTTGTATGACGCACAGGCGAAACTGTAAATAGTACTGTAATTTTCGGATTGATGCTTTTTAGCAAAACAATACAATTTTCAACACTCGCAGCAACTTCTTCAACCGATAAAATTTCTTTTAAAAATTGTTTTTGTGGTACTTTATGACAGTTAGCAACAATCGTATCTGTTTCAATATCTCGATACGTCCAAGCTGTTCCTAAGGTGATAATAACATGTGAAGCTTCATGCAATACTGTATGTGTTTTTTGAATGCTAGTGTTTAAGTTTTCTAGCATTTTTTCCTTATCTGGATGACTCAATGCTGAATGTGCTTCAAAACAATGCCAACGCTCGTTTAAAAAGAAAATATCTTCTTCTGTAAAAACTTCTTCATTGATTGCTTTTAGAAGTACATTTTCAATCGCTTTTGGATGAAATAGAATTCCAAGTGGGTTTTGAAAGGTTTTGAATTTGTAATATGCCAACTTCTCTCCAATATGTTCTGAAAAACAAGAACCCAATAAACATACGTTTGAATCGTAGTTTATTGGATTGTATTGTTCTTTTACAAACGGGATGTTGGTTTGTAATAGCATATTTATTGCTTTTTCTTAGCCTTTTCAGCTCTTTTTGCTGTATGATATAATAAAAGCAGTCTATTTTTCATTCCTTGCGTAAAACCTACAATTTCCTTAGCTTCATATGTTACACCTTTACGTGCTTCCATTTTTAAAATTGCATCACTTGTAGCTCTGTCTAATTTTCCTTTTTCAACGATATCGTGCTCGTTTAATAGTTTAAGATAAATTAGTTTTTCCTGAAAATCAGTCACTACTTTTGGTGTTGGTGGCGCTAATTTTAGCCATTGCCCTTTTTTATTAGGCATTACACACCAAACATACACATCTTCTTTGGTATCTTTTTCTTTTGTTTTTTCTTGCGCAAGCATTGGTATTGCAAAAAACAATGCCAATACGATAATATACATTCTTTTCATTAGGCTATTATATATGGGTTACTATTAAGTTATTTTACATATTCTTTTACGCGCTCCAATGCTTTTGGAATTCCTCCTGGGTTTTTCCCTCCAGCAGTTGCAAAAAACGGTTGTCCACCTCCACCTCCGTGGATTAGTTTCCCTAATTCTCGTACTACTTTTCCAGCATCATATCCACGTTCGGCAACTAATTCTTTTGAAATATAACAAGTTAACATTACTTTACTTTCTGTCGCTGTTGCGAAGAATAAAAATAAGTTTTTCATTTCACCACCAAATTCAAAAGCTAGATTTTTGATTCCGTTTTGATCCAAATCTACTTTTTTAGCTAAAAATTGAACACCGTTTATTTCTTCTAGTTCATTTTTAAGATCACCTTTCAAGTTTTTGGCTTTGTCTTTTAGTAGATTTTCAATCTGCTTCTTCAACTTCGAATTTTCGTCTTTTAAATCCGTTACCGCTTTTACAGCATCTTTCGGATTGTTTAAAACATCTTTAATTTCGTAGTACGCTCTGTTATTTTCAAAATAGAATTCTCTTGTAGCATCAAAAGTAATTGCTTCTATTCTACGAACTCCTGCTGCTACAGCTCCTTCCGATTTTATTTTAAAATGCCAAATATCAGCTGTATTCTGTACATGCGTTCCTCCACACAGTTCAATAGATTGTCCAAAACGAATAGAACGCACCGTATCTCCATACTTTTCGCCAAATAGTGCCATTGCACCATCTGCCATTGCTTCTGCAACAGGTCTGTTTCGTTTTTCTTCTAGCGGAAGCTTTCCTTCTATTCGCGCATTTACAAAGTTTTCCACATCGCGCAATTCTTCTACTGTCAATTTAGAAAAATGCGAGAAGTCAAATCGTAAATATTTAGAATGCACAGCTGAACCTTTTTGCTCAACATGTGTTCCTAATACTTCACGCAATGCTTGATGTAATAAATGTGTCGCCGTATGATTTGCTGCCGTACGATCACGTTGCTTTTTATCAACTACTGCGCGTAGCGTATCATTTATATTTTTCGGTAAATTCTTAGTGATATGAATAATTAAATTATTCTCCTTTTTTGTATCTAAGATATATACTACATCACCATTTGGCACTTCTAAGTATCCTTTATCTCCAACTTGTCCACCTCCTTCAGGATAGAATGGTGTTACATTGAATACTAATTGATACTGGACTCCTTCTTTTTGAGTTTCAATTTTACGATAACGTGTCAGTTTTACATCAACTTCCAATGTGTCGTACCCAACAAATTCTTCGTCTTCATCTTCTAATACAACTACCCAATCGCCAGCTTCAATCTTAGTTCCTATTCGTCCGCCTTCTTGTTGTATTTTGAGAGCCTCATCAAATTCAGCTTTGTTATACGTTAATCCATTTTCACTCAAGATTAACTCAGTTAAATCTTCTGGAAAACCATAAGTATCTTTTAGTTCAAATACTTTTTTACCAGAAACTTCTTTCCCTTTTACATTTTCAATCACACGATCAAGTAAGACCAATCCTTGATCTAACGTACGTAAAAATGATTGCTCTTCTTCTTTTATTACATTCTGAATGAGTTGCTTTTGCTCTTTGAGTTCAGGAAATGCTTTCCCCATTTTTTTATCTAGTACATCTACCAAACGATAAATAAATGGTTCTTTTTTGTTTAAGAATGTAAATCCGTAACGAACTGCTCTACGCAAAATTCTACGAATTACATATCCTCTCGTATTGTTACTTGGCAATTGTCCGTCTGCAATAGAGAAAGATACTGCACGCACGTGATCGGCAATGACACGAATAGCAACATCTACTTTTTCATCATTTCCATAATCTACATTCGCAATTGTTTCAATTTCTCTTATAATTGGTGTAAAAACATCTGTATCATAATTAGACTTTACATCTTGTAATACCATACACAAACGCTCAAATCCCATTCCTGTATCTACATGTTGCGCAGGTAATTTTTCTAACGATTTATCAGCTTTACGATTGTATTGCATGAATACCAAGTTCCAAATTTCCACTACTTGTGGATGATCCATATTGACTAAATCGGCTCCTGGTGTTTTTGCTTTTTCTTCATCAGAACGAATATCTACATGAATTTCAGAACAAGGTCCACAAGGTCCTTGACTTCCCATTTCCCAGAAATTGTCTGCTTTATTTCCCATCAAAATACGATCTTCTGGAATAATTTCTTTCCATAAGTCATATGCTTCTTGATCGAGTTTTAATCCATCTTCATCACTTCCTTCAAAAACAGTTACGTATAAAATATCTTTATCTATTCCGTATACTTCTGTCAATAATTCCCATGCCCAAGCAATGGCTTCTTTCTTAAAGTAATCACCAAAACTCCAGTTTCCTAACATTTCAAACATGGTGTGATGATAGGTATCATACCCTACTTCTTCCAAGTCATTATGCTTTCCACTTACACGTAAACACTTTTGTGTGTCGGCGATACGATTGCTTTTTGGCGTTCCATTTCCTAAGAAATATTCTTTAAAAGGAGCCATTCCAGAATTTACAAACATCAAAGTTGGGTCGTTCTTCGTTACCATTGGCGCAGATGGCACAATTTGATGTGTTTTAGATTTAAAAAAGTCCAAGAACTTCGTACGGATATCTTGAGATTTCATTTATGTTAACGTATTAAAAGAAATTGTAAACAATCTCTTATTTATTTGTGTAAACGTGTTAAAATTTAAATAGAAAAGCGAGTTTTTGAATTATTAAAATTATCTTAACCTGCTTTAAAGTTTTAAAAAACTGTAAAACTATAGCTATATTTGTTCGTTTTACAAGCTTCTCGTGAGTTTTTTTCACGAAAAATCTGTACAAAAATAGAATAATTTAAGGAATGAGTAAGGTAAAATATTATTACGATTCAGAAACATTGTCATATCGCAAGATAGAAACGAAGCGTGGACGCAGACTTGGAGCCATTCTTTTGTATTTAGCTGCGGTTGTTTTGGGTGCTTTTTTACTGCTTCTTTTGTTTATCAATATGGCTTTTGAAACACCTAATGAAAAGGTATTGAAGCGTGAAGTATCTCAATTGAAGCTTCAGTATAATTTATTGAATAAAAAAATGACACAAGCGCAAGCCGTGTTAGAAAACTTAGAAGAAAGAGATAATAATATTTACCGATTGTATTTTGAAGCAAATCCGATTGCCGAAGAACAACGCAAAGCTGGTTTTGGCGGTGTAAACAGGTATGAAGCTTTATACAATTACGAAAATGCCGATTTGTTAGTTTCCACCACAAAAGAAATGGAGAAATTACAAAAACGCTTAATTGTTCATTCAAAGTCTTTAGATGAAATTGCAAAATTAGCAGAGGACAAAGAAAAGTTTTTAGCATCTATTCCTGCCATACAACCTGTAAACAATGAAGATTTAACACGTATGGCTTCTGGATATGGTTTTCGAAACGATCCATTTACAAAAGCTCGTAAGATGCATTGGGGAATGGATTTCACCGCACCAAAAGGAACACCTATATACGCTGCAGGCGATGGTGTTGTAGTACGTGCAGATAATTCGTCTTCTGGTTTTGGAAAGCACATTCGTATTGATCACGGTTATGGATATGTATCTTTATACGCACATTTAAGTCGATACAATGTTCGTAAAGGAAAAAAAGTAAAACGTGGAGATTTGATTGGATTTGTGGGAAGCACAGGACGATCGCAAGCACCACATTTACATTATGAAATTCGAAAAAATGGCGATAAAATTAATCCGCTTAACTTCTACTACGGAAATTTGACTCCCAAAGAATTTGAGGAATTACTTAAAAACGCTGCAAAGCAAAATCAATCGCTTGACTAAATGCATATTAATTTACCAGACAAATTATATTACAGCATCGGCGAAGTTGCCAAGGCTTTTGACGTAAATGCTTCTTTGATTCGTTTTTGGGAGAAAGAATTTGATGAAATTCAACCAAAAAAAAATGCAAAAGGAAATCGGAAGTTTACTCCAGAAGACATCAAGCATATTGAACTTATTTATCACTTGGTAAAAGAGCGTGGGTTTACACTTGACGGCGCAAAAGTTCACTTAAAAGAGGAAAAGAAAAAAACACTTTCCAATTTTGAGATTATTCGTAAATTACAACACATAAGAGCTGAACTAGTAAAAATTAAAGATAATATGTAACGCTCGAACCAAATACAATACTAACAAATAGATAAACCCGAATAATTATGAGTAAAAAATCGATTATCATTACAGTTGTCCTTGTAGTGATTGCCATTTTCACGTATACGAAATACAATGGAATGGTTGGATTAAATGAAGATGCAAAAACTGCATGGTCTAACGTTGAAAGTGAATACCAACGAAGAAGCGATCTTATTAACAACTTAGTGAAAACTGTAAAAGGTGCTGCCGATTTTGAACGTACAACTTTGGAAGCTGTTATTAATGCGAGAGCAAAAGCTACTGCTACACAAATTAATGTAGATGATTTAACTCCTGAAAACATGGCTAAGTTTCAACAAGCACAAGAAGGATTATCTGGAGCATTATCTCGTCTTTTAGTAACAGTAGAACGTTACCCTGACTTAAAAGCCAATCAAAATTTCTTAAAGCTTCAAGACGAATTGGCAAGTACAGAAAACTCTGTTCGAACTTCTAGAAATCGTTTTAACACTGCAGTAAACAATTTAAACAAACACATTAAAACGTTTCCAACAAATATGTTTGCAAAGATTTTTAGCTTTAAAGAGATGGCACGTTTTAAAGGTGCAGCTGGTACAGAAAATGCACCAAATGTTGAGTTAGATTTTAAATAATAATTTACAATACGTACACACAATATGTCTAAAGTAGAAGATTTCCTTTCCGCAGAGGAAGAACAAGAAATCATTGCTGCCATTAGAACGGCAGAACGAAGTACTTCTGGTGAAATTCGCGTCCACATCGAAGATCATGCAGATACGAACACGTTTGATCGTGCACTAGAAGTATTTCATCTGCTTAAGATGGACAATACGAAACTCCGCAATGGTGTCCTTATTTATGTAGCTGTACGAGATAAAAGTTTTGTAATTTGCGGAGATGAAGGCATTAATAATGTTGTTCCAGAAGGTTTTTGGGATACTACGCGAGACACAATGCGCAATCAATTTCGACAAGGAAATTTTACACAAGGACTAATTGATGGTATTTTAAAAGCTGGACTAGAATTACAAAAGCATTTCCCTTGGGATGTGGATGACAAAAACGAACTCTCAAATGAAATTTCAAGAGGCTAATGCTTAAGACACTACATATAAAACCCTTACATACACTTATTTTCCTTATCGGATTGTTCTTTTTGAACGTTTCTCATGCTCAATATGACATTCCGCCAAAACCTACAAAGGCAAATCCTGATGCAGTATACGATTATGCAGGCTTGCTTTCTAAAGGCGAAAAAGCATCGTTAGAACATAAGTTAATCAAATATTCAGATACCACTTCTACACAAATTGTTGTGGTTATTATTGAAAGCCTTAAAGGCGAAAGCATTGGTATGCTTACACCAAAATGGGGACACGAATGGGGAATTGGACAAAAAGGAAAAGATAATGGAGTTATTATCCTTTTGGCAAAGAACGAACGAAAAATATGGATTTCTCCAGGATATGGTGCTGAGAATGAATTAACCGCAGGAATTGTGGGACAAATTACGCGAAATCGAATTATTCCATTTTTTAAGAAAGGTGATTATTATGGCGGTTTGAACGCTGGAGTTGATAGTATTATTGAAGTACTAGCTGGCGAATTTACAGGTAGTCGCAAAGGTTCCAGTAAAAGTACACCTGTTGGTGTGGTTTTCTTTTTAGTGATCTTCTTTATTGTATTAGTTTCAATTTTAGGAAATAATAAACGTAACGGCGGTGGCAATAATGGCAGCGGTGGAAGACGAAGTACTGGAAGTGATTTACTCGATATTATTATCTTGAGTAATCTTGGAAAAGGTTCCTTTGGCGGCGGTGGAAGCAGCGGTGGCGGCTTCGGCGGCGGTGGATTTGGTGGCGGTTTCGGCGGCGGCGGATTTAGCGGTGGTGGTGCTGGTGGAAGTTGGTAGCTTCGACAGGCGCAGCTACCTTTACTTTGCTTTTAGACTTGTTTCTCTCTTAGACTTGTTTCTCTCTTAGAGCTTTAGACTCGCTTTGCTTTTAAACTCGTTCCCATTTAGACGGGAATCTCTTAGGTTATTATTTACGTTTTACCTTGATATTTTTGTATTCTACTCTAACCATCAGATCGAGTGAATTTATGTAACAAATTCGTTTCTCTAGTACTTCTCGATACAACGAATCATAGATTCGCCACTCGAAGAGACGTTTGTTATAAACAGACCGTTTTTATGAAAAAGTTTGCACTTAGATAGCTATACATGATTGAGAAACATCTCACTACCAACTTACCTTTTCAACGTAAAATGTCCTGTAAAGGTGCGTCCATCTTGTAGTTTTACGGAGAACCAATAATCGTTTGAAGGCATTTTTGCACCGTTAATGTTTCCGTTCCAAGCGTCTTCGGAGTTAATTAATACTCTGAGTAATTTTCCATAACGATCGTAAATATAGACTTGAGAATTTGCTTGAAACACATCCGAAATTCCTTTGAGTTGCCACGTGTCGTTAATTCCATCGTTATTTGGCGTAAAGAATCTTGGGTAGCCAATAACAGCAATTTCTTCTGAGATGGTTCCGCAGTTATTTTTAATGTCTTTTATGTAGACTGTATGAAATCCTGCAGCTACATTTTGAAAAACATTTGACTCTTGAAATATAGTATTCGGATTGTCTAAAGCAAATACATATTCGCCTTCGCCAGAAACCATCACGGTAACAATATTGTTATCTGAAATATCATCAATTTGAATATTTTCAACAGTGGCAATATTTGATGGTTGCACTGAGATTGTTTTTGTTTTTGCACAACGACCAATTTCCATTACTTCTACTGTATACGTTCCAATTTGATTGACTTGTATTTGAGACGTTGTTTCTCCAGTTGACCATTCAAAAGTATAATTAGATACGTCATTGGTAATTCCGCTGTAAAGCGTAATCATTTGTGGTGAAAAGTTTAGACAGTAATAGACAGTTTCTTCTGTGTCAATAGAAGGTAAATTAATCACATTGAGCATTACTTCTCCAATTCCGTAACAACCACCATTTTGTTCTACGCGTGCATAAATAGTTTGCGAATATGCTGTTGTATTTGTAAATTGATTCCCTAAAGGATTTGATTGTAATAACGCATTTTCCAGCGTTTCATAGTAAGCAACCGTAACATCCGTTGGCAAACCAGCCGTTATTTGTATATCTGCATCAGATAGATTGAATTGTGTAAAACCAAGTTCTTCGATAGCATCACAAGCATTTAACGTTGCATTATTGATTGCATTTGAATTTACTTGAAGCATCACTTCTGCCGTATTTTCACATCCAGAAACTACATCTGTAATTTTTGCATATACGGTTTGCGGATTGGACGTATTTGTATACGTATTTGTCGTGATTTCATCTGTTAATCCACTATCTGTATAATAACGGACTTGTCTATTTGCAACGATTCCTGCTGCAACTTCTTCATTGTATTCAAATAGATTAAAAATTGTTTCTCCACTTGTAGATCCACATTGTACAATAGAAATATCTTCCGTTTCAGGCAGGCCAAAAATGGTTCCTGTAATTGGTATCCGTGTTCCATTTGTACAAGTTGAAAATGCTGGAAATACCCAAAACGTAGTTGTTTCAGTAAGCGAAACCGTATAACTCGTTCCGGTGTGAATTGGTGTTGTTGCGGTTTCTGAAGTATACCATTGCACACTATCTGTATTTGTAGTAACACTCAATGTCAATTCGCTTGCAGCACAGCTTTCACTTTCTGTAATTGTAAATTGCGGTGTTTGAATTCGTGTACTCGCAGATAAATTGATTGCTGGTTCGCCTGGCATTCCGCCAAATTCGACAATATATCCTTGTGGATGATATGGATTATTCGGATCGGTTGAACCTGCATTCGGCAAATCGTTCCAAGAACCTAACAAACCAATACTCGGATCGGTAATATGTGCATAATGCTCTTCTCCTAAATTATTGGGTTCATTCGAATTCCAAAATGTATACGCGCCATTTTGCGGTGCTCCATTAGCTTCTCCAATCCAAAAAATCATTCCTGCTTCTGGCCCTGTAACCCATTGCCATGTGCCTTCTTGATTTACATCTGAGGCACCAATCCAGCCTGTTCCCGAACTTTGCGAACCTGCTAATTCGGCTTCTTCTTCGGTTGTTAAAGTTGCTAAATATCCTTCGAGTCCAAAATACGTTTGTGCTGCTGCTGCGTCACGCGCTTCTGTCCAAGTGATTCCTGTGTTTGCTACATAAAAATAGTAATGTCCTGTAGAGGGCAAATAGTTGGCATCGCCTAGATTGATAGAGAAAAATTTATCTTCTGTAAAACTGGTTTGTGTGGTTTGAAAAACGACAGCTTCAATAGCAGCTTCATATTCGGCAAATGTTGCTGGTCCTACCAATGCCAATCGACCTAAATCTGGTGCCCAAGAAGCATCAATATTAGGATGCGTTCCTGTTAGACTCAATTGATCTTGTCCGTTTGAATATCCTTCTGAAATTTGAATATATACAACAGGTAAACTTGTGTCTTGCGTATCAGGATCAGTAATAGACACATTCATGGCAATATTCATTGGAACATCTTCACAGTAGTGTTGATCGCCTTCTGCCGAGATATTCGGTGGCGTTTGCGCATGCAATATTAGAGTTGCTAAAAGCAATAGAAAAAAGCATATCGATCGAGAAAAATAGCGCATATTATTTAGAGTATCTCTCTAAAAATAAGTATTTTTTTCATGCAGTCTAGTGAGTTGCTAGATTTTTATTAACTATAACGTTATAGTTGTAAAAACTAACTTCTAGTTATGCTTTCTGGGTATGTTTTTTTTATGACTTCTTGTTGTTTTTGGGTAAGTTCGTTGTATGGACGATTGAATTTTTTTACTGCTAATTCGTTACGAAGTGTATTAGCTACTTTTTGAATTTCTTTTTTTAAATCAGAAATAGTCGCCATTAATGTTTCAGAATGAACTCTTAGAGATATGCTACTATTGAATGTATGTTTTTGATAGTGCTTTTTAAGTATCTCATTTAATTCATCAGAAGAGACTTTTACATTATTTATTTTTAAAGTGCTTTTTCCCTCAATTGTGATTTGAAGATTGGTAGCTACAGTCGGATCTTTTTTTATTACATCTTTAATTTCTTCTGCTAAATGTGATTCATCTATATCAACTTCTTGTATTGTTGGTTTTGTATAGTAGTTATCTATAGTCGTAATTATTAGAAACTTGTAATATTCATGTGTAAAATCTTCTGCTGTAAACGTTTTGGAAATTTCATTTCCAATTTCAGAAATACTGTTTGTGCCTTTATTTTTGATTATAGATTTTAAGAATTCAGTATTTTTATTGATGCGAGATTCTTTAAAACCTATTTCATTCATCATTCCGCTTATACAAGATTTGTATTTTTCAAAAATAAAGTCATCTGCTTTCACCATTGTATTCAGAATAAAATCTGCAACTCCTAAATTTACAGTCTCAGAACTTTTAAGTGTTTTTAAATTTTTAAATACGTTTAGATAGCTTTCGCCCGAACCATCTTTCAGTAACTTTTTTTCAATTAACAGTGTTTCTGCTTTTTTAATAAGATTTTCAAGTTTAGCTCCATTGTCTTTAAAACCATTACGAAAACAATTCATCGCAACAGTTTCTTTTTCATATTTTTCTGTTTGCCCCAAAATATGCATCGTACTAAATAGAAGAATCACACAACTAAGCTTTTGAAATATTGTTTTCATTGATTGTTTTTTTCTGTTAGATTGCTAATTTATTGCAATTGCTTTTTGATAAATTTCAACAATTTTTCTTGGTATACACTTCCGCCTTTTTCTCCAACATTAAAGTGTCCTGCACCTTTTACCAAGATGAATTCCTTTTCCGCGGAAGCGGTATTTTTAAAGAGCTTTTTACCATAACTGTAATGAATATTTTCATCCTGATCGCCATGCGCAATAATGATTGGCTGCTGAATGTTTTTTACAGAACGAATCGGTTTTACCTCATCGGGATTGAAGTTAGCAATTTTTCCTGCTTCGTGCAACGCTGCATCCGATATAAAACGCAATCCGAAGCCGCCTAACATTTTCTTTTTGTAATCGTATACGATTTGATCTAAATCGGCAAATGTGCTTTCTATGATTCCGAATTCGATCCGTTTGTCATGTTCTAATGCCTGAATTGCAATAGCGCCGCCAAGCGAGTTTCCCCAAATTCCAATTTTTAATAATGGATTTCGCTTTTTGATTTCATCAACAATTGCTGCAATGTCTCGTTTTTCATGAAAACCGTAGCTACAATATTTTCCGCCGCTTTCTCCATGTGCTCTTCCATCAAAAACAACAGAAGCTATTCCGTGTGTTGCCAAATTTTTCGCAAGGTTTAAAAAGTGTTCTTTACAACCACCAATACCATGAATGAGAATCATGATTGCTTCAGTTGCTTGTGTTTTTGGTTGAATGTAATAGCCTTTTAGCTCAATACTGTCTTTAGTAGTAATTGTAAGCATTTCACTTTGCAAACCAAGTTGTTTTGGCGTAATATCTAGATTGATTTTTTGCGGTTGAATGATGGCGTACGGCGCTACATGAATTGTGAGAACATATCCTGCAATTCCTATTAAAAATAGCAGAATGACACTTATTTTAAGCAGCTTCTTTTTCATTACTTTTTTACGCGCATTTAGCTTTAGGTATTTTTATTTTTTATTAGCAGCATTGAATTTATCTATTAGCGAAAAAGTCAAGTATTTATAAAAATCATGTTCAAAATCTTTCGCTTCAAAAACTTCTAACATTTTGCTTGTTAAGTCTGTAATTTTAGGATTGTTTCCTGAAGTAGACAAAGCAATAAATTTACTGAGTTTCGAATCTTTAAAGTTTGGATTTTTTAGAATGCTGTCCATACAGATTGAATATTTCTTGACATTTTTTGAATCCATTAATGTATTGACAACATAGTCACTAATTCCAAAATTTGCGACTCTTCCATCAATTGAAGTTCGAATGTTTTTATACAAAGAAATGTAACTTTTTCCGTTTGTACTTTCTAATACTTCTGCTGTTATTAGACTTTGTTCAGCTTTTTTTACGAGTGCTTTTAATTCTGTGCCATTATCATCAAATAAACTACACATACAATTCATGTAGTTCGTTTCGAGCTCGTAGTTGTTTTGGGCTTTTGTTTGCAATGAAATTAATACTACAAAAGCGCAGACTATTGATTTTATCATGTTATTCATCTATTTATAATTCTTTGATTCGGAATGGATATGTTTCTATAATTATTTTTTGTTCTGACTTTTCGAGTTCTTTAAAAGAACGATTGTATTCTTTTTGTGCCAATTGATCTCTAACTGCATCAAACCCTTCTG
The DNA here is from genome assembly GCF_050633145.1 of Kordia sp. Lineage (GTDB taxonomy): Bacteria > Bacteroidota > Bacteroidia > Flavobacteriales > Flavobacteriaceae > Kordia. Next base: position 117,233 of record NZ_JBOEFY010000004.1, read on the forward strand.
CAATTTGCTCCTGAATTTTAATAAAGTTTCCATAATCAGCCATTTTACTCATTTGAAATGCAATGACACTTTTTGATGTATGTTGTTTCAGGTATATCACTACTTTATCTTTCAACTCTTCCAATGCTATTTTTTCACCATTTACACTCAATTGTTCGTTTTTATCAATTGTAATTATAAATGCATTTCTGAGTTCTTCTTCTGTAAAATTTTCTTCTTTCTTTTTTGGCGATTCAGGAACTATACTATGATCTACATAATTCATCCTTTCAATCATGGTAAATGTTATCATTTTGTAATAATCATGTTCAAAATCTTTAGGATCTAGTATTTTTAAGATGTCTTCTTTTAAATCACCATCATATTGATTTAATGATCGTATAAGAATCATCATTCTTGAAAGCTTAGAATCTTCAAATGATGGAGATTCAAATATTTTTATCATACATTTTTCTACTTCTAAATCATTAAAAACACTAGATATTTCTCCCATATAAGCAGCAACACCTAAATCTTTCAAATTTTTATCGAACATGTTATCAAGGTTATTATACAACTCTACATAACTTTCACCACTTTTATCTTTTAAGTAGTTTAACTCAATGAGTTTTTGTTCTGCTTTTTTGAATCTCTCTCTGAATTCCGCGCCTTTATCGGGTAATCCTTGATACACACAATTCATAAAATTGGTTTCTGTTTCAAGAGTATTTTCTTGGCTAAAAACTGTTATTGAACTTAATAGAACAATAATACAAAGCAATGATTTTAGTATGTTTTTCATGCGCAATTTTTCTGTTTGACGATGCTTTTTAATGATTCGTTACAATTTTCTTTCATCAATCGTAAATATAAGATTTATTCATGATTTATAAAGACACAATATTTGACGTATAAAAAAAGCTTCTGAAAAATACTCAGAAGCTTTTTTTATATAATGATATATATGTTTAGTGCATTTCAAAGCTAGTTTTGTTTCCACCAACTTTATTAAGTTTATAGGTAAAACCAAGCATAAAATAACGTTGTAATACTGTACTTTGTGAATCTTGAATAAAGTCAGCCGTAACACTCCTTCTGGTATTGATATTTTGATTTAACAAATCGTAGGCAGTAAGCTTAATAGTTCCTTTGTCTTTAAGAATTTTTAGCCCTAAACTCATATTCCAAAATAGTGCACTTCGCTCAAATCCTGGCGCAACATTGGTTCGATATGTGTAACGCAAGTCGTTTCCAAATACAATCTTTTTAGGCCAAAATGTCGTCGTTTTTAAACCTACATTATGATTTTGAAATGTTTCATTGCTTAAATTATCTAAGCTGTAACGGATTGTATTAAATGAAAGTGAATAACGCGGCTCTATCTCTAGCAATTCTTTATAATTGTATGTCATTCGTGCGCTTGGTGTAATCGTATTTCGCTTTGTGGAAAACTTAACACCGTTACTAAAGTTTTGGTCTTTATTGACTCTTCCATACAAGCCTACTCTGAAACGAAGTGATGTACTATCGCGCTTGATTGTTTTGCTTAAAGATCCGCCTCCATTTATTCTATACACACCATCTACATTGGTAAACGTGGTTGTTCTAATTCTGTTTTCATCTGTAACCGATAATGGAACAATTCTATCGTTTGTAAAGCCTCCATTTAACCATATAAAAAACCCACTTTTTGATTTAAAATCATAGTTATTAAAATTTGCATAGAAATCATGTGCAAACTCTCTATTTAAGTTTGGATTACCAACAGTTATGTTTAGTGGATTGCTCACATTGGCTACAGGCTGTAATTGCTGCGCACTTGGCGCTTGTGTTCGTGTATTATAGTTAATATATACACTCATTCCTTGTTTGATGCGATAGCGCATGTAACTGTTTACACTAATATCTGAAAACGTTGATTTTACAGATGTATTTTGTATAAATTCCTCGTTTTCTAATTCTGAAAATAACAAACCTGTAGTAACTCCTAAATAGAGTTTATCAGTTTCATAATTTACTCCAATTGTTGGCGAATGTGTTTGAAAATTTACTTTTAAATCAGAACTTAAACTTTGGTTAAAATCATCATACGCATTGGTTCCTGTATCGAAATCAAAAACACGTCTATCACTACGTTCACGTCTGTTTGCAAAGCGATATCCAAGATCTATAAATAGTTTTTCTTTTAACGGAATTCGATATTCAATATTTGCAGAAATTTCGTTTTGTTTGGATTCTGAATCTGTCAATTGATCTCTAGTTTCAGTAGAAGGTGTTGTGCCAAATATTTCGTTGGTTGTATTTAAGAAGTTTTCGGAAGTGTTATTGATAAAGTTTCCATTAGCTCCAACACTTAAATACGCTCCTTTAGCTCCAAACTTTTTAACCACATAAATATTACTTCTAAAATTACGGCGTTCGGAATCAGTTCTATTTTGTGAATCACCTCTGTTAATTACAGTGCCATCTTCTTCTAGAGATTCTTCACTACGAGACGAAAAGTTTTCTCCTTCTGAAAATTGGAAATTTGGTTTTACAATGATTTTAAAAGTTGAATCGATTTCAAACTCCAAATTTGCATTGACTCTATGATTGTCATTTTTGTTTAAAGAAGTACTTCTAGAGTTTGTAAAGAAGTTTCCATCTGGCAAAATATTTTCTCGTTCAACTTTACTTTCATTTTCAGAATCGGCACGCGAGAAAAAGTAATCGGCTACGACTTCTGTTTTGTCTTTGTATTCATCTACAAAACTTGCCCCTGCATTGGTTGATGTTGTAATTCCTTGTCCACCACCAAAGCTTTGACCGCCAATATTAAATGAACCATTATCACTCCAAGAAATTCCTCCTCCAGCATTTCCCATCATATCATAAATTTCATCAAAACTAAATCCTGAGCTATTGATATTGTTTTTACCAGCGAGTACACTTATTCGTTGCTTGTCATTGAAATAATTCCCAATACCACTCATTGCATAGCGTTCGTCGGTTCCGCCACTTACGGTGGCTCGCCCAAAGAAACCTTTGTTTTGGTCTTCCTTGAGTTCTATATTGATGGTTTGTTCTTCCGAAGTTCCTTTTTTTCCTGTAAATTCTTCTGCATCCGTTTTTGTAGTCGTTACTTGAATTTTATCTACAATTTCTTTCGTTAAGTTTTTTGTTGCAATGTTTGGATCGTTTCCGAAGAATGGTTTTCCGTTCACCAGAATTTTGTTTACTTCTTTTCCGTTGACCTTTATTTTTCCATCACTATCTACCTCAACACCAGGCAGTTTTTTGATAAGATCTTCTACCGTAGCATCCGGTCGTGTTTTGAACGAATCTGCATTAAATTCTAGGGTATCTTTTTTGACAGTAATTGGTGCTTTTATGGCTACCAACTGTACAGCATCGAGTTCGTCAGTTGCCAATTCTAAACCAATTTCTGGTAGTGTGATGACTGACTTGTTTAAGGTAATTTTTTGTTGATAGACTTTAAATCCTGTGAAGGTTACAAATAGATTTGCTTCCGTTTGCTTTGTTCGTCCTGCCAGTTCAAAACGTCCATTTTTATCGCTTATTGTATACGTAATTAATGTAGAATCTTTGATGGTTTGTAAATAGACTGTTGCAGATTCTAAAGGAGTTTTACCTGTTTTATCAACGATGTTTCCTTTTATTTCGAATTCTTGTGCAACTACTGTAGATGTAAAAACACTGATAATTAATACCAGTATTGTAATTAGTGGTTTATTCATTTTTAGTTTTAATTGATGGTCATCGGTTTTCGTTCCACAAACAAACAGAAAAAATGATGATTTATTATTAAAATAATCTTAAAAAGGTTTTACAAACTCTTAAAATATTTAGATTGACCAGAATTGAACACTATTTTATATTCAAACTCGATTCCTTTAATTACTACTTTTGTATTTCATTTATGCGCATTAACTATTATTTACACATGTTGAAACTTTTCCTTTTAATTAGTATATATTCTATATTTTCTTTACATGTACATTCGCAAGAAAACAAGATTCACACTGACAGTTTAGAAATATATTCTTTTAAGGATTTAACAGAGAAATACGACTCTTATAAGAATACAAGTCCAAAAGAAGCAAAAATTTATCTTGACAAAATGCTCTCAAAAGCAACTGTTTTAGAGCAACGTGTTGCTTCACTTTTAATAGCCTGTAGACATGAAACTTTTTATGGTTCTACCGAAAAGGCATTTGCACATGTTGATTCTGCAATTTCTTTATTAGAAAGTCAAAAGAACACTGTAGAAATGGGCAAGGCTTATGAGCGAAAAGGTTTTGTTTTTTATTATAAAAAGAAAGATTATAAAACCGCTTTAAAGTTTTATTTGAAAGCATCAAAACTAGCAGAGGATACTAATGACACCTTATTAATGATTACTGTAGAACATAAGATTGCAGCCTTGTATTTTATGATCGATAATAAAAAAGTGGCATTGCAAATGTATCGAACTTTATACAATCAAACCTATGATAAAAAAGAAATTCCCTATGCTATAAAGATTCCTATTATAAAAAGTTTAAGCAATGTTTATTTTAAGAAATATTCACTAGATCCTTCGGTGAAAAAATTGTTAGATTCTTCTAGTTTTTTCGGTCAGAAAGGTTTGAAACTTGCTTTAGCAGAAAAGAATAAAAAAGATATTACATATCTAACAACTTTACTAGGAATTGCATCTTATACAAGCAAAAATTACGAGGATGCTTTATCCTATTTGACAAAAGCAAAAACTACTGCTTCCGAAATTGGTTTGAAAGAACGTTTAAAATCTGTGTATCATTATAAAGGAATGGTGTTTTTGGCTCAAAAAAAACCCGATTCTGCAATTTATTATTTTCAGAAGAATGCAGTGCATTTAGCAGATACATCAAAGCTATTTGCATTTCCTAACACGTATGCACTTTTATCTGAAAGTTATGAACAACAAAACAACTTAAAGGAAGCTTTAAAGTACTCACAGTTAGCTGAAGCATATACAAGTAATACATATTCAAAAAGAGCTTCATTACAATATACATTAGATACAAAGTACGATTTACCAAAACTGAAAGAAAAGTCAAAACAGTTACAATATGAATTGAGTCGCGCTTCTTACACTAAGAAAATTTGGATCGTTTTGGCTTTAATTTTAGTGATGGTTTTAATAGCTAGTTTTGTGTTTTTTAAACGAAGAGAACGATTAAATAAAAAGAATTTTGAACAGACTTTAAGAAGTTTATCACAAACCGAAGAAGAAGTAGCAGTTCCTAAAAATACGATTGCTACACATGTTTCAGAAGCACAAACAGAAACAATTTTAAATGCATTAGTACATTTTGAACAAAGTACTTTGTTTGTAAATCCTGACTGTACCTTGCCTTTTTTAGCACAAGAATTAACTACGAACACTACGTATCTTTCAAAAATTATAAATACTCATAAAAAACAAAGTTATACAGAGTACTTGGTAAGTTTGCGTATTTCGTATGCCTTAAAACGATTGAAAAATGAGAAACGATTTAGAGCATACTCAATAGCGTCTATCGCCCAAGAATGCGGTTTTAAAAGCGCGAAATCATTTTCAAGAGCTTTTAAAAAGAAGACAGGAATTTACCCTTCGTATTACATCAAAAATATAGAAGCGGAAACGATATCTGAATGATTATTTTGTGACTGATTTATAAATGGGCACTAGTAATTTTTATCTAATGAAAGTTTTACAATTACATTTGAGATCACATTTTTAAAACCTTAGTATTATGAAAAGAAAACTAGTATTAAAAAAACGCTCTATTTCTAATTTGAATATTTTCAGATTAGTTGGTGGAACTGGCGGAGGAAATTCTTTGGATGACGAAACGAACAAACCTCCTTCCGAATATTGTAATGCTCCTGCAACACAACATCAACCTACTTGCGTATATACAGATTGTTATGATGGTTGTAGCATCATTCCAAATCAATGCATGGTAGATCCGCCTACACATCCGTAATCTATTTTATGCTGAGAAATAATTCCATTGTTATCAAAAGAAAGACAACAATGGAATTATTATTTTATTCTTCTTTTAACAAGGTCCTTGTTGGTTTGTTATATTACACATTGCATTAAAACATGATGGCTGACAACTGACATCTGTTGGACAGTTATTGTTGGTAGGACATGTTACTGTACAATTTACTGTGCATCCTGCTGTTGGACAATTTGCAACACTTAAACACACAAATATTTGTGAAGTATCGCAATCAACTTGTGCAGTAAATGCTGTTCCTCCTTTTATTGTGGATGCGTTAAAATTTGACACCGTACTTTTTGTGAATGATAGTTTTGCGTTAAGATTCTTTTTCTTCATGGCTTTACATTTTATAATCTATTACTTTGAATTAGTTCATACAGTCAAAGTTTCTGCTGTTAAATGCATATAACTATAAACCAAAGTAACTATTCAACACAAACGATAAAAGAAATAGATATGCCCATTTATAAATGGGCACTAGTACTTTTAACTTATTGAAAGTTTTACCATTACATTTGAGAGTCCATTTTTAAAACTCTATATCATGAATAAGAAACTTGTATTGAAGAAGGTTTTAATTTCTAGCCTAAATGCTCAAAAATTGTTTGGCGGAACTAGAGGTGGAAATTCACTTGATGATGAAACCAACACAAGCAAAACGTATATAGGATGTCCCGAAACTCAACATCCAAATTGTACCAAAAGCATAGATCCTAAGAAATGTATGGTAGATCCACTTACACATCCATACTAACAAATACAAATTCCATTGTTATCAAGAAAAAAGACAACAATGGAATTATAATCAACTCATTATTCTTCTAACAAACCGCAACCTGATTACTTTGCGGATCGCACATTGCATTAAAGCATGATTCTGCACAACTAACATTTGTTGGACCAGGAGGGCATCCTACTGTACAACCCAAGGTTGGGCAATTGTCACTTAAACAAACAAATACTAATGATGTATCACAAGTAACTTCTCTTGTGTCTCCAGTTCCTCCTTTTATAGTGGATGCTTTAAAGTTTGACACCGTACTTTTTGTGAATGACAGTTTTGCGTTAAGATTCTTTTTCTTCATGGTATTAATTTTAAATTGTATACACTTTGAATTGTTTGTTGCAGTCAAAGTTTCTGCGGTTGAATGCATATGATTCGAAACGAAAGTAGCCATTCAGCATAGGCTATAAAAGAAAAGGGTGCGCCCATTTATAAATGGGCACACCTCTGTTATTAATATTTGGATATTGGTTATTTACTGTAGTTATTTATTCATTTTCATAAATAGAAACAGTCCCGCTGTCTTCATACGAAATAATGAGTAATGCTTTTCCTGTTGGACTATTTTCAGCGTTGATTGCCAAAATTCCTTCTGGTGCGTAGTCAGTATCTCTTTGTAAGAATTGTAAAAATTGTGGCGCTGTCGGATTTGTAATATCATACACCATTACTTGACTGTTTCTTTCCAATCCAACAAATAAAATGTAACGTTGATTTGCAATGTTTAATACTTCTACAGATTCAGGTTCAGCACCTTTATCGTCGCTTCTTTTGTCTGTTTCATTGTCTTCCCAATCCCAATTAAAACGATTTGGAGTTTCTGCTAAAACACGTGTTGAAATTTCATTTCCACTATCGTATAATAATGCTCCATCAGCAGACCAAACACTGAACGAGCGCGCTCCATAGTTGTATAATTTATCATAATCGCCATCACCATCAGTATCTCCTAAATCTAAAGCAATTTTTAAACGACCTATTTTTTCATTGGCTTGATAGTTTTCAGAAGTTGGAAAAGCCGTTTCGTCTAAGGTGATATCTTTTACACGGTCTTCACCTACATATCCTGGCGCTCCTTCGTATTCTCTAGAATCTCCTTCGTTTGCTGAAATTACATAGTCTGTTCCATTAATATTTACAGACGTAATCGCATCTGGTTGATACATTCCGTACACAGGCCAAGTTTTCAATTCGTTGGTATCATCTTTATCACTTGCATCAATAGCATTTCCTGATACGCTGTAATCTTTGAAACCTAAAGGATAAATAGCTTCAATGGTTTTCGTTTGTATGTTTACTTTCGCAATTCCGTTATTTTCTTGCAACGAAACCCATGCATATTGTGAGTCTTGTGAAACTGTAATGTATTCTGGCTCAACATCAGCAGCTAAGTTTGCATTGGGTCCAAATACTCTAAACCCTTGATTTTCCAATGCTGCTTCTTGTGCATTGAAAGCAGAAAAATCTAAGGTAGTTACCGTATTATTGGCTACTTCAATGATGCTTATTGTACCATCTGGATCAACTGTATAATCATCATTTGGTTCGCCTTCATTGGCTACTAAAATATAGTTTCCATCTTTTGTAAAAGTGACCATATCTGGTAACGATCCAACTGTATATTCATTTGCCAGCGAGCTATCAGAAGTATTGTACACATATATTTTTCCAGCGGCTTGTTTGTTGGAAGCTTCTACTGCAATTGCTACTTTTCCATTGTATACTGCAACACTGTTTGGCGTTCCAAAACCACTAACACTGATTGGTGTTTCTGTAACTGGCGCATTTACATCAGAAATATCATAGATAGAAATTTGATCTGATTCAGTATTTACCGTAAATAGTTTATTTGTTGTAGGGTCGAATGCAGAGATTTCTGCTGATCCTTCTCCACCGACATTAATGGTATTTTTAAATTGAAAATTTACCGAAGTATCTATTTGTGCCGTATTCGTTTGATTATCATCATTAGTATTACAGCTATTCAATCCAATAATTGCGACTGTAACTAAAAGTGATTTTTTTAAAGTTTGCATTGTGTTGATTGTATTTATTTCAACAAAAATGAACTTCGTATTTTATTTGAATGTTAGTGAAAAGTGATTGATGTGTGTTGTTTGTGAAAACTTATTGTAAAGAATTACTCGTTCGTTAACAAAGTGGTAATGATATCTTTTTGTTTCCTTCTAATTGCTTCTTTTAACTGTATTAATTTTGTGTGTGAAGCTATGGCAGGAAAGTCTTTGTAATTATACTCTAGCCAATCATGTCCGCCTGTATATTCTTCACGGACTTCCGGTTTTATAGTTTTAAGACTCGGATAGTTTTTTTGCAAGCTTCGAATAGCATTTTCAAAAGCATCAAGCTTTGCTATAAACCGTGTTGCTTGTTTTGTGTATTCATCATTTTTTTTGAAGAAAACAGCATTGTTTTCTGTTATTCTAGGAGATTCTCCAAGGTCGTGAGCAGCAAGTCCGCCAGGAAATAACGTTTCTTGCAGCTCTTTTATATGCGTGATAATTTCTTCGGAAATGCTATTGAACGCTTCCAAATTCACTTTTTTATCAGTTGATTTTTGTGACTTTACAATCGATTTTAGTGAATCTATTTGCGCTTCTGTTTTAAGTACTTCGTTTGGATTGATCGTTTTCCTTATGATGAAATCTTCTAGTTTAGGATCGTCTTTTTGTGTAATCAGTTTGAGTGAATCTTCACGTTTTGTCACTTCGTTTGCTTTGCTTCTGTTTGAAGTTTTTGTAACTGGATCTTTTTCTAAAACCGAATTATTTCTCCCATCAACAGCTAAAAACATAATTCCAATCAACAAAAGACTGACAACTGCAAACGTGATGAGGATTCCTTTGGGTGACATGTTATTTTTTTCTAAAATAGACTTGCACAGGAACTCCGTTAAAGTCAAACTGTTGACGAAGTTGGTTTTCTATAAATCGCTTGTACGGATCGCGCACATATTGCGGTAAGTTTGCAAAGAATGCAAATTGCGGATATGCTGTTGGCAACTGCGTACAGAACTTTATTTTTACATATTTTCCTTTGTGTGCTGGCGGTGGCGTACGTTCAATGATTGATAACATAGTATCATTCAATTTGCTTGTTGGCACTCTGTTTGAACGGTTTTTGTATACTTGAACCGCAGTTTCAATCGCTTTAAAAATACGTTGCTTTGTCAATACCGAAATAAATACGATTGGCACATCTGTAAATGGTTCAATTTGTTGGCGAATGTGTTTTTCAAATTCTTTTACTGTAGAAGTATCTTTTTCTACCAAATCCCACTTATTCACCAAAATCACGATTCCTTTGTGATTCTTTTCAGCCAACCAAAAAATATTTTGTACTTGCGAGTCAAATCCTCTTGTAGCATCAACAACTAACAAACAAACATCACTGTGTTCAATAGCACGAATAGAACGCATTACTGAGTAAAATTCTAGGTCTTCTTTTACTTTGGCTTTTCTACGAATTCCGGCAGTATCAACCAAGTTGAATTCAAATCCGAAACGATTGTATTTTGTATCGATAGAATCACGTGTTGTTCCTGCAATATCAGTTACAATGTATCGATCTTCACCAATTAGCGCATTTATTAAAGATGATTTTCCAGCATTTGGTCTTCCAACAACTGCAAAACGCGGTAAGTTTTCTTCTTCTACTTCTACCACTTCTGGCAACGCTTCAATTAAAGCATCAAGCATTTCACCAGTTCCACTTCCGTTGATACTAGCTATTGGATAATATTCACCTAAACCTAACGAGTAAAACTCCGTTGCATCGTGCAAACGGTTAGCAGCGTCTACTTTGTTTACTACTAATAATACAGGCTTATCTACACGACGAAGTAAGTTTGCTACTTCTTCGTCCATTCCTGTTAAACCAGATTCCACATCTACAACAAAAAGAATTGCATCTGCTTCATCAATTGCCAATTCTACTTGCTTATCAATCTCTTTTTCAAAGATATCATCACTTCCTACAACATATCCACCTGTATCGATTAATGAAAATTCTTTTCCATTCCAATCCGATTTCCCGTAATGTCTATCTCTGGTAACTCCACTTACTGCATCAACAATCGCTTCTCTACGTTTAATCATACGATTAAATAAAGTCGATTTTCCAACATTTGGACGTCCTACGATGGCTACTATATTACTCATTTCGTTCTTTTTGTGCCTGCAAAGGTACGTTTTCTATTGATGAGTAAAAAGTAAATTTGAGTAAGTCTTTTATGAAGTTGTTATTTTAATATAGTTATTTGGAGTCACATTCTTTTATTCCTAGTTTTTCAATCCCGCTTGAGAATTTTTTATGCACTCTTATTTTTCCGACTTTCTTTGTTTTTCCTGCTATTTCTTCTGAAGTATAACTACTTCCTGCAACATTTATATGATATGTTTTGAGTATATTAGTTAAACTATCAATGTTTTTTGAGCAAATTGTCATTTCATCTTTATCACTAAATTCTTTTGCTCCCTTTCCTTGGTAGAATTCAAATTCATTTCTGAAACTTTCTAGAAACTGTTTATTACTTTTAGTTAGCCAATCAAGCTTTAGCGCTTTGTTCATTCTGTCAACTGCTTTTTCTTTGTATCCTGCAAAAGTTTCTAAAGTTGCATAACCAACTAGCAAGCCTAAATCTTCTTCAGCAATTACATCAATTACTTCACTCAGTTCATAAGCTTTGATATAATTTTCTTTTGCTTTTTTTAAATCTCCATCAAATTCATAAACATTGCCTTTTGCTTGATAATAATAAGGTTCCTTTTTTTCATCTTCTGGCAAGTTATTTAATAAATCAAATGCTTTATCAATCTCTTTCTTTTGCATATAGATACCAACTAAAGCATAATGAATATTTAAGTCTGTATTATCAATTTCTAAAGCTTTTATGTATAACTCTTCGGCTTTATCTATTTCCCCCTTTATCCTAAGTTCAATTGCTTTATTATTTAATTCTGTTACTTTTAGTTTATCTGCTTCTGAAAGCGTGTTATTCTTACAACCTATTGTGGTTAGAATCAAGAATATTAATGTGATTTTTTTCATGTTAAATTTGTTTTAATGCAATAGATACGTACAATAGTTATGTTAAATGTTACAAAACTTCTTGCTAATTAGAAAAAGAAATAGAACTATTTTAACAGTATGATATTTATCAGATTTTATTTTGATGGAATGATTTATTTTGGAATCCTAAAAATTACCTATCATGAGTTTAGGAGAAGAAATTGTATTACGACCGCGCTTTAAAGTTGAGATTCCTGAAGCGTCTGAAACGATATTGAATCGTTTGGAAGCAACTAAAAAAACACAGAAAGATTTTATCGTATCTCGAATTGACCAGCATGTTTTTATAAAAATCCCGAAGCAAAAACAGCATTTCTGGTCGCCACAATTGCATGTTGAGATTGACGAAATAGATGAACACAACTGCTTGTTACATGGACTCTTTGGACCAAGTCCGACAGTTTGGACATTTTTTATGTTCTTGCACTTTATAGTAGCGTGCTTATTTATAGGATTTGGGGTTTGGGCATATTCCAATGCTACTTTAGGAAACTCGTATGCCATTCAAGTTGCATTGTCATTTTTCATGGTGTTGGTGTGGTTTTCGTTGTATTTTGGTGGTCGCTGGGGGAAATCGACTGGAAAGCCAGAAATGATACAGTTGAATGATTTTTTGAATAAAACCATTTACACATAAACATTTCTTTTCTATATACTAATTTTTAGTAAAAAACGTATTGTATAGTATGAAACCACTCAAACTAACACTCCTATTTATAACTACACTTTGTCTTTCCTCTTGTTCTTGGGGGATTTTATTGGCTGTTGGAAATAGTTCAGATCACGATATCGTAGTTACGTATGAGGTCAATGAAACTGAATTCTCCAAGAAGCCAAGTACATATTCTTTCAATAAAAAAATAAAGTATTTATATAAAAATAATCCTGAAAAAAGACCTGTAAAATTGCCTAACAATGCTGTCTACGATGCCACTTCAAATACTGTAACACTTACTGTTAAACCCAACGAAGCTGCCATAATTGGAGGTTATGCATCTTTTGAATCTCTTGAAGAAAAAATAATAAAGAGTAAATTAAACGTTCAAACTGCAAAGAACGTAACTATAAACTCAGAACAATTAATTCAAACTAGAACAAAATTGACACGTAAGGTTACGATACTGGAAATCAACTAAGTTGAGCTTCGTATATTTGTTTGCATAAATTAAAATTGTGAGTCAACAAAAACGATTACACTTCAACACACTTGTTTCGGCATTCAAAGAATCTAACGCATCTCAAAAAAATGTGGAAGCTATTTTTGACTTTGCCTATCTGTTAGAACATAAAGAACGTAATTATCAAGAAACCACTTTGCTTGTTGAAGCATACTGCCTTTTAGGTTTTTATATACAAGCATACGATCTTTTTTCACTATTAAAAACACAATCTTTTTCATCAAAAGAAGCTAAGAAACATCAAAAAAAATTACGAGAATTAGAGAAAAACAAAAGATTACATACACGTTTTCATTATCGAGATTTACGGCAAGCACGTATTTTAAAAGAAATCAATAAACTTACCGAAGACGATTTTTTCATTATAAATGAAGACAAAAAGTATCGAATGTCATTTAAAGATGAACTTAAGAAACTTGTTGTATTCAACAAATACATCTCAACTACTGCTATTTTTATCTCTGCAGATCAAATAGACCTTGATAGTGTTAGCGAATATTTTTTGTGGTTAGGAAATTGTAAAAAAGAACTAATCAATTTTTATAATCAAAAAAACATTGAATATAAAATAGATAAAGCCGATCAACATTGGTTTGATGGCTTAGAAATTTTTGATATAGATATTGAAGTAAAAAAAGGAACTATTTTCGGGCATATTGCCATTATAGACTATAGCAATAATAATTTAGGTTTTCACCTAGAAACTATAAATCAAACTATTCACTTAATTGAATATGATGGTATTTTGTAGAATAATCTTGTTTAATTTACCATAAAGAATATGCGCAGAAGTTCTGATATACAAGAATACAACGAGTATTTAATTAATAACTCAAAAAAAATAGCTGAGTTCTCGACATCAAAAACTGAAAACACAAAAGTTAATTACCTCTACGGATATATTATATTCAAGAATGACATTACATTACACGATGGAGATTTTTGGGATTTAGGTGGTGGAAATCACGATATACAAACCATCGTAAACAATTTTAAAGATACAGATTGGAATGATTTAATTTCTGATATAAATTATTGGCAATTCGACTACTTGCATATAATAATAGAAGCAATTGGCTTTGGATTTGATGGAGCTTTTAGTGTATTTCTTGATGAAAGTCAAGTACAGAATGCCGCTCATTTCTACTTAAGTTTATTTATAAATTGTACAGATATTGATATTCGAAATAGTATTTCTTATTTTTCATTCTTAATCAACAAAAGTGACACAAATAGCTTGAAAAAACTGAGCACTATGAGAAATTGGTTACTTGACAACAAGTATGATTCAGAAATTTGGATGAACTCAAAATTTAGTCCATTGAGAAATATTGAAGAAGCTATTTCAAAAGCAACAAAAAACTAACAAACCTACTTATTATACCCAAAACGCTTCAATTGCTTTGCATTGCTACGCCAGTTTTTGTTGACTTTCACATACAATTCAATATGAATTTGCTTCCCAAAGAACTTCTCTAAGTCTTTTCGTGCTTGAATTCCAACTGTTTTTAATGCGTTTCCTTTGTGACCAATAATGATTCCTTTTTGGGTTTCGCGCTCTACCATAATTACAGAACGAATACGAATGATGTTTTCTTCTTCAAAAAACTCTTCTGTTTCCACCTCAACTGCATACGGAATTTCCTTTTTGTAGTTGACTAAGATTTTTTCGCGAATGGTTTCATTGACAAAGAAACGTTCTGGTTTATCTGTCAACTGATCTTTTGGATAGAATGCTGGCGACATTGGAAGCAATTCAATAATTCTTGAAAATACTTGTGTTACATTGAAGTTTTCTAACGCAGATACTGGATAAATTTCTGCTGTTGGTACTTTTTCTCGCCACAATTCCATTTGCTCTTCTAATTGTTCTTGCGACGATTTATCAATCTTATTCAATAATAACAATACAGGAATTTTACTATTGATGATTTTTTTGAAAAAAGCTTCATCTTTTAGACTCTTCTCACCAATTTCTACCATGTATATCAACACATCAGCATCTTCAAAAGCTGACTTTACAAAATCCATCATGGACGATTGCAATTCATACGCAGGTTTTATAATTCCTGGTGTATCTGATAAAATCACCTGAAAATCTTCGCCATTTACAATTCCTAAAATTCTGTGACGCGTAGTTTGTGCTTTCGAGGTTATAATAGAAAGTTTTTCTCCAACAAACGCATTCATCAAAGTTGATTTTCCTACGTTTGGATTTCCGATAATATTAACAAACCCTGCTTTGTGTGACATATATAATGTTGATTTACTAGTATATTTTAAGTGTGCAAAAATACATATATTTACCAAGAAACAACTGCTTTACTTCTTTTTCATTGACGTGATTTTCAAACAATTCAACTTCTTTTTTTAATTCTCTTTATAAATTTTCTTTATTTTTTTCTAAAAATATAGTTAAACTCTTATTTTTTGATAGTAATACTATTATATTTGTAAATATTAGTATGGATCGTTTACAAATACATATTGTTATCAGTGAAGAACTGTATACGAAAAATCCCGAATCTTCAGAATTGGGGAAGAAGATCGTATCGCGCAGTATTGAAATGATTGATGAATTAGGTTTTGAATCGTTCACATTTAAAAAATTGGGACAATCCATCGGCTCAAATGAAAGTTCAATTTATCGATATTTTGAAAGCAAACACATGCTTTTGGTGTATTTGATTTGTTGGTATTGGAGTTGGATTGAGTATAAGTTAGTGTTTGCAACAGCAAATATTCAATCGAAAGAAGAGAAATTAGCCGCAGCTATAGAAATTTTGACACGCAAAGTAGATGTTGACAATTCGTTTTCATACATCAATGAAGTAATTTTGAATAGAATTATTATTGCAGAATCATCAAAAGCGTATCATACAAAAGATATTGACACCGAAAACGAAAAAGGATATTATAAAGTTTACAAACGTGTAGTACAACGCGTTAGCAATATGGTAAAAGAGATAAATGCTGATTTTGATTGTCCGCAAATGTTGATTTCAACAGTTATTGAAGGCGCACATCAACAACGTTATTTTTCAAAACATTTACCATCGTTAACAAACGTTCAAGAAGGAAAAGATACTATTGTCAGATTTTATCATGACTTAGTTTTTAAAGTAATTAATTAACATGCCAAATAAATATCAGCACATATTAAACTTATTAAAGCAACTTCCTTTTTTGCTTGTGCTTTGTGCATTCTTATCACAACCTATCATACAAACATATTCGATACTTTCTAATTCAAAAGCCTACGAATTGGCTGATTATGATTTTGAAGATGATACCGAAGAAGAAAACGAAGACTCCTCTAAAAAAAATCAAAAAGTAACAACAGATTCCACTCATTTTGTGCTTACAAACATAGATTTATCTTTGTGCAATTCTCACTTTTATGTACAAAAATCAAATCTTTTACACAGCATAGAAATATTGATTCCTCCACCAGAAATGGTATAAAACACTTCTGCGCACATAGTGCACATTATTGAATGTTCTTTAATTCTCAGAAATTAATTTATTGAAGAGCAGTTCAATTACTCATGTCAAAAAAAATTTAAGCTAACTACGGATTGAAAGTAGCGTTGTATATATAACGCTTTTTCGGTTCTACAAATATTTATTACTATCATGAATAGTTCAAACCCATTTAAAAATTTAAAAGCGGATTTCCCCGCCAGTATTGTCGTTTTCTTTGTTGCACTTCCTCTATGTTTAGGAATTGCCGTAGCCAGTGGAGCAGATCCTTTTGCTGGTTTAATTTCAGGTATTATTGGTGGAATTGTTGTCGGAGTAATGAGCGGCTCACAAATTGGAGTGAGTGGTCCTGCAGCAGGTTTGGCCGTTATTGTACTTACAGCTATTGGATCATTAGGTTTTGAAAATTTTTTAGTTGCAGTCGTATTGGCTGGAATCATTCAAATACTATTGGGCGTTCTAAAAGCTGGAATTATTGGATACTTTTTCCCTTCTTCAGTAATTAAAGGAATGCTTACAGGTATTGGTGTCATTATCATTTTAAAACAAATACCTTACTTTTTTGGATACATTCCTCCAAAAGATGAAGGTACATTTACTGCTATCGCTACTACATTCTCTGAAATTAGTTTAGGAAATACGCTTATCGCCGTGATTGGATTAGTCATCTTAATTGCTTGGACTTTTTTAATGAAAAAAGGAAAAATATTTCAATTGGTTCAAGGACCTTTAGTTGCTGTGGTTGTCGGAATTTTATTTTATGTTTTCCTTGGCGATTCAGAAACCTTTGCCATTGCAAATAAAAATTTAGTAGATGTTCCTGTACCAGAGAGTATGGACTCCTTTTTTGGTCAATTTAAATTTCCAAATTGGACATCTATTACAAACCCTGAAGTTTTAATTACCGCATTTACCATTGCATTGGTTGCTAGTTTAGAAACCTTATTATGTGTAGAAGCAACTGATAAAATAGATCCGTTAAAACGTGTAACACCTACCAATAGAGAATTAATAGCACAAGGTGCTGGTAACGTAGCTTCTGGATTAATTGGTGGATTGCCAATTACACAAGTTATTGTAAGAAGTTCTGCAAATATTCAATCTGGTGGACGCACTAAAATGTCAGCAATTATTCACGGTTTCTTTTTATTAATTTCGGTAATTCTTATTCCAACGATTCTAAATAAAATTCCACTTTCTGTTTTAGCTGCAGTATTACTTATTGTAGGATATAAATTAGCAAAGCCTTCTACTTTTAAAAATATGTGGAATGCAGGATGGATGCAGTTTGTACCATTTATTGTAACCATTATTGGAATTGTATTTATTAACCTTTTATGGGGAATCGGACTTGGACTTGCTGTAGGTATTGTAGTAATACTTTATAGAAGTTTCCAAAACTCTCACTTCTTACATATTGAAGATAAAAGTAACGGAAAACATAAAATTAAGATGACACTTGCCGAAGAAGTAACATTCTTTAACAAAGCTACCATCTTAAAAGAATTAGATAGCTTACCAAGAGATACATTTTTAGAATTAGATGTTCGTAAAACACGTTTCTTGGACAACGATATTATTGAAATATTAGACGATTTTTCAGAAAAAGCACGCAACAGAAATATTGATATTAAATTGATTTCTGAACGCGGTATTGTTGAAAACCCAGATAGTTTTATCGAGTTTTTCCAGCTTAGACCAAAAACGGCCTAAGCACTATTAACCACTAAAAGTCAAAAATAATGAGCACACCAAAATATAAATTATTAGTATTAACAGACCTTTCTAAAGCTTGTAATATAGCGCTAGAAAACGCCGTAAATCTTTCTAAGACTATCGGTGGAAGCATTGATGTTTTTCACGTAATGAAATCTTCTGATATTGCAGAATATGAAAATCAATTTTCGACTATGCGCTCTATTGATGAAGAACGAGTTAATAAAAAATCGCAGTTAAAAGAAATCGCAAAAGAAATTGCTGAAAAGTCAAATATTACCATTCGTACACATTGTATTTTAGGAAACTTAAAAGACGAAGCTACAGAATATATTGAAGCAGTAAACCCAGATATTATCGTATTAGGAAAGCGTACAAAAAAATTAGCGAACTTTCTTGGTGATGGATTTACAAAGTTTATCTTAAATTCCTTTGAAGGCTCAGTATTAATTTCTGGAAAGGAAAAAGCATTACAACCGTCTGAAGGGATGTCACTAGGAATGCTTAACACAACTGTTGACGAATTACCCGCTGTAATTACTAACGATTTGCGCAAGAATAATAAAAGCCCAATGAAACGTTTTCACATTCGCAATGAAAAGGAACAAATGGTGCAAGAAGCAAATGCTGAAAACGTAATTACATACGAGTTTGAGAACGATAGCAATACAATGAATAACATCGCTAAATATGTTGCTAAAAATAATATTGGACTCTTATGCATAAATCCGCATGAAAAGAAAAGTTCAGGACCTTTGTTCAATATACAATCTAACATAAAAGAAGTAATTCAAAAAATCAATGCACCGATTTTAATTATAAATAATAAATCATCAATTCAACTACAATAACACAAATTAATACATTATGAAAGCACATACAAAAGAAACACAAGCAGTAATGACTCCAGATTCGTCAATACAAGCATTAAAAGATGGTAATGAGCGCTTTATGGGAAACACACAAGTTTCTCGCGACTTATTAGATCAAGTTTCAGATACAAGCACAGGACAATATCCATTTGCAACAGTTTTAAGTTGTATTGATTCAAGAGTTTCTTCTGAGTTGATTTTCGATCAAGGAATCGGAGATATTTTTAGTGTTCGTATCGCTGGAAATTTTGTTAACGAAGACATTTTAGGAAGTATGGAATTTGCATGCAAACTTGCAGGTACTAAAGTGATTGTTGTTTTAGGACATACTGCATGTGGAGCTGTAAAAGGAGCTTGCGATCATGCAAGACTTGGAAACTTAACTGCTTTAATCAACAAGATTGAGCCTGCAGTAGAAGCGGTAACTGAGCCAACTGATGAAAGTTTACGTAACTCTAAAAACATTGACTTTGTAAATAATGTTGCTGTAAAAAATGTGGAAATGACTATTGCAAACATTCGCAAGCAAAGTCCTGTACTAGCAGAACAAGAAAGCAATGGAGAAATTAAAATTGTTGGTGGAATGTACGATATCAATAACGGAAAAGTAACTTTCTTATAAAATGAAGTTAATCATACAAAAAAGAATCATTGTTTTACTATTGTGTATGATTCCACTTATGAGTTGGAGTCAGGACGAAACAGGAAACTGGTTAATGTATTTTGGATCGAACCGAATTAGTGAAAAATTAAGTATTCACTCGGAAGTTCAATTTCGTAATCATACCGTATTTCCAAACAATACAGAACAATGGTTGTTACGAACTGGATTAAATTATCACTTTGCAAAAAATGCGTTTGCTACTGCTGGATATGCATATATTGGAAGTTTTGCTTATGAAAGCGAACGCGATAGTCCTGAAACGGAAGAACACCGTATTTGGCAACAATTAATTACGAATAACTATTTAGGTCGTGTAAAATTTGAACACAGATACCGAGCAGAACAACGTTGGGTTGAAGACGATTTTAAAACACGTTTTCGTTACCGATTGATGTTATTTATTCCTGTAAATAAACCAAAAATAGAAACAGGGACATTTTTCTTTGGAGTTTACAATGAGATATTTGTGAATGGACAAGAAGAATTATTTGATAGAAACCGTTTGTATGGCGGAATTGGATATCAATTAAATAAAAATGTGAATTTACAAACAGGAATGTTGTATCAAAGAGTACGCACTACTGGAAAAGGATATTTACAATTTAGTGTTGTATTTAATACTGATTTACGTAAAAAACAAAAAGAGATCCAAGATTAATGTTTCTTTATTTTTGTTATATGGAAAAGCTAGAAAGTCAATCACTGATTTTCTAGCTTTTCTAGTTTTAAAACAATAGCGATAAAGCGTTTTAAGTTGTATATTTAGAGTGCTATAAAAAAGAAAAATATGTTCGGATTATTCAAAAAGAAAACTGAAAAAGAAAAACTATACGATCAGTATACAAAACTCACCAAAGAAGCTTTTGACCTTTCTACATCTAACAGAAAGTTAAGCGATCAAAAAACAGCGGAAGCAGAAGCAATCATGAAGAAAATTGAAGCTTTGTAACCATTGTTACTGAGTAAGAAAATGAAAAACAATAATTTTGTATTCTAAATCGTTTCATTACTTTTAGTAACTAAAATCATTGACGTCCAAAACGCAATTCATGATTCAAGAACTCAAAGACAACTACGGACATCTTTTCGAAGAAAATTTACTCAACGAAATTGCACAAGTAGGTACTTTTAAAGAAGTTCCCGCTGGTTTTACCATGATGGCAATTGGCGATTATGTACGTGGAATGCCTTTGTTGGTTTCTGGAGTTATCAAAGTAATGCGCGAAGACAAAGAAGGAGACGAACTACTACTCTACTATTTAGAAAGTGGAGAAACTTGTTCTATGACGATGAATTGTTGCTTAGGACAAACAAAAAGCGAAATCAAAGCCGTTGCCGAACAAGATACCAAACTTATTATGGTGCCTATTCAAAAAATGGAAGAATGGACAGCGAACTATAAAACTTGGCGCGATTTTGTTTTTGAAAGTTATCACACACGACTCAATGAAGTATTACATATACTAGACAGTGTTGCGTTTGAAAAAATGGACCAGCGTTTACTAAACTATCTAAAAGAGAAAATTCGCATCAACAAAACAAATACAATTCACAACACTCATCAAGAAATTGCTTATGACTTGCACAGTTCCAGAGTAGTAATTTCGCGGCTTTTAAAAAAATTAGAACAAATGGGACGTATAGAATTGCACAGAAATCATATTAAAATCATAAATTTAGCCTGAATATGTAACTTTTGTTACTGCAAAACAATTGCCCAAACTGTATTTTGCACTGATAAATACTTGAATAATTATGGAAATACTTGGCTACGCTAGTGCCTTGATTATTGGAATATCACTTGGTCTTATTGGCGGCGGCGGCTCAATATTAGCTGTTCCTGTACTTGCCTATTTATTTACTGTTAACGAAAAAGTAGCAACCGCATATTCACTTTTTATTGTAGGAACAAGCGCACTCGTTGGCGGACTCAAACAACACTTAAAAGGTTATGTAGATTGGCGTACCGCAATTGTTTTTGGTATTCCATCAATTATTGGAGTTACTTTAATACGCTATTATATAGTTCCTTCTTTACCAGATACCTTATTTACAGTTGGAGATTTCGAGTTTACACGCAGAATGGGAATGTTTGGTTTGTTTGCAATGCTCATGTTTCCTGCGGCAATTTCTATGCTGAAAGAACGTAAAGAAAAAACAAGTTCGGGAAAAGTATCATATAACTATCCACTGATTTTATTAGAAGGTTTAGTCGTCGGTGCGGTTACAGGAATGATTGGTGCTGGTGGTGGTTTTTTAATTATTCCCGCGTTGGTATTATTAGCCAATGTAGAAATGAAAGTCGCTGTTGGAACTTCCTTAATCATCATTGCTTTTAAATCTTTATTAGGCTTCTTTTTGGGCGATGCCACTACAATGGAAATTGACTGGCAGTTCTTAGCTATTTTTACATCTATTTCGTTAGTTGGAATCTTTATAGGAAGCTACTTAGGAAACTTCATCGATGGAAAAAAACTCAAAAAAGGATTTGGATATTTCATCTTTGTAATGGCAATCTTCATCTTCTATATGGAGTTTTTTGTGAAGCAATAAGTAATCAAAAAAGCGCAGTACTGTAACACAAGTTACTGTGTACAAATTCATCTCTTCGTAATTTTATATCACATTAAATTACGTATTATGAATATTGAACAAATATACACAGGTTGCCTTGCTCAAGGTGCATATTACATAGAAAGTAATGGTGAAGTTGCTATTATTGATCCATTACGCGAAGTACAACCCTATCTTGACAAAGCACAACAACAAAACGCTACAATTAAATATATTTTTGAAACGCATTTTCATGCAGATTTTGTCAGCGGACATATAACGCTTGCAAAAGAAACAGGCGCACCAATTATTTATGGCCTAAATGCAACACCTTCGTTTAAAGCAACTATTGCCGAAGACAATCAAGAATTTCAGTTAGGAGACATTAGCATTATTGCATTGCATACACCAGGTCATACTATGGAAAGTACGTCGTATCTCTTGCGTGACAAAAATGGAAAAGATCATGCGTTATTTAGTGGCGACACTTTGTTTTTGGGCGATGTTGGAAGACCCGATTTAGCACAAAAAATTGGTGAAATCACGGTAGAAGATTTAGCAAGTCATTTATATGACAGCTTGCGCAAAAAAATAATGCCTTTAGCAGATGATGTAATTGTATATCCTGCACATGGCGCTGGTTCTGCTTGTGGAAAAAACATGATGAAAGAAACGATTGATACCTTGGGCAATCAGAAAAAAGTAAATTATGCTTTGCGCGAAGATATGACACGTGAAGAATTCATCAAAGAAGTTACCGATGGCTTATTACCGCCACCTAGTTATTTTCCAGACAATGTAAAGCTTAACAAAGAAGGGTATGACGACATTTCAGAAGTCTTAAAACGTGGAACAACCGCATTATCACCAACAGAATTTGAAGTAATAGCCAATGAAACAAATGCAATTATTTTAGATGTTCGTCATCAAGATGATTTTGTAAAAGGACACATTCCGCGTTCTATCTTTATCGGTTTGGATGGAAGTTTTGCTCCTTGGGTTGGCGCATTGATTGCCGATGTTCAACAACCTATTTTGTTGGTAACTCCCGAAAATCGAATAGAAGAAGCTGTAACACGTTTGTCGAGAGTTGGTTTTGACAACACTTTGGGGTATTTGCAAGGCGGATTTGACACATGGAAAAAAGCAACAAAAGAATATGATACAATAAGTTCAATTTCGTCAGAAACGTTTCAGGAAACATTCCGTAAAGATCTTGCAATTTTTGACGTACGACGCGAAAGTGAATTCGCTTCAGAACATATTTTAGAAGCAAAAAATACACCGTTGGATTATATCAATATGCATTTAGCGGTATTTCCACAAGACAATACATTTTATGTGCATTGCGCTGGCGGTTATCGAAGTGTTATTGCGGCTTCTATCTTAAAAAGTAGAGGCATTCATAATCTCGTCAATATAGAAGGTGGATTTAAAGCCATTAAAGAAACAACAATTCCTGTGTCAGCATTTGTCTGTCCGACGAGTTTATAATTAGTATAAAATTAGAATACAACTGCAGTTGAGAAATGAAAAATGTTTAGAGTTTGGTATGGTAAAACAACTCAGCTGCAGTTTATTTTCACAAAAAGAATACTATGTAACCGAAGTTACTGTGCAAAAAAAATTACACACCTATTTTTGCTATGAGATAATCCCCTAAACTCGAATATCATGTCTTTTATAAACTCCTTATTTGGTGGACAAACGAAATCTACAAACGAAATTGAAATCTTAGATGTAACCACATTCAAAGTAGCAATTTCTACTAAAAAAATTCAACTAGTTGATGTACGAACAAAACTAGAATATAATGCAGGACATATTGAAAACGCTGTAAACATCGATTTTTTTGATCGTTCAAATTTCACAGAAAACTTTGCAGGTTTTGATCGAGCACAACCAATCTATTTGTACTGTCGTTCTGGAAACAGAAGTCAACGTACAGCTAAAAAATTAATTCAAATTGGTTTCAAAAAAATATACGATTTAAAAGGTGGATATAAAGCTTGGAAGTAAGCTTATTTCATCAATACTAAAGTTGTCATACTTCGCAAATCGTTTACATTAGTACTTTTTACATGTTCCAACAGCGTAAGCTCATGTTTCTCTAGCATTTCATTCAACAAATGACGTGTTAAGAGGAATCGTTCAGACTGATCTGGCAAAAAATAAACACCATCTTGTAAAAGTGTTGGTTTTCCTTCAATGCCAATATCCGAAGTCATTCGTATAAACAAGCTTCCGCCTTTTTTTAGCACACGAACCAATTCTGAAAACATGTTTTTAAAATGTGCTGTACTTTTGGCAAAATGCAAAACGGCATTGCACAAAATATGATTAAACATATCGTCTGAAAAAGCTGTGTTTTCTAATGCTTCCATTTTAAAATTAGTTGAAAGTTCAGGATATTTTTTTTGAAGATTTTCTATGCGTTCAGCGTTATTGTCAATTGCATAAAAGGTATATCCATTTTGATGGAAATAGTGCAAATTTCTTCCGCTTCCACAACCTGCATCCAAAATTAAATCGCCTTCTCTATAGCGACCTTTTAATATTTGATCGATCAAATAAATATCTGCGTTTCCTAAAATCTCTCTCAAAATTTGTTGTTTCATACATGTAAAATAAAGAGCAAGATACAAAACGAATGATTAGCCAAATAATACTTTCAGCGCATTTAAGTTTTCAATCTTTACAGGTGTTGTTCGTGTATTTAACGCTTCACGACTATATGTCTGTTGGCACTCATCTATGTGTTCGTTTATTTCTGTTGGATTGAGACTTTCCTTTTTACCAATAAACACCAAACGTGTTGATCTTTTTTCACTTTCCCAATGTGTTCCCATACGCAACCATGCACGTTCGCCTGTCATTTGAAAAACACCTTGTTCTTCGGGCGCACTTTCTAACTGTATAAAACCTTTAGCTCTATAAATGCTAGAAGGTAATTTTTCTAAAGCTTTTCGTATTGCCATAAAGGTAAATGCTTCTTTACTAGTGTATGTCCACGTTTCAAACGCGAGATTGTGACTTTGCGTAGTTTCTACTAATTGATCTGGGTTAAACCTAGCTTCGTTTAGGATTAAATGTAACGGAACACGCCCCATAATTGCTTCTATGATTCTGGCATTTGGCACTTTTTCTTTAATGAATGCTGTTAGCTCCGTTTTCTTTCTGGCGGAAGCCAAATCAACTTTATTTATAACAATGACATCAGCCACTTTTATTTGCCGAATCGCCAACTCCAAAAATTCGTTTTGTAATGCTAATGTCTGATCGGCATCTACTACAGAAATGATACTTTGTACTTCTACAATTCCTTGTATTGCTTGCATTTGAAATGTGTGTGCTACCAACGTCGGATCGGAAACTCCACTGGTTTCAATCATGATATGTTCTGGAACAACTTCTTGATTTAAAAGTTTGAAAACTTCTGTCATTAAATCATCTCTAATTGTACAACAAATACATCCATTAGTTAAGCTTACAGTTTCACCTTCTACCTTTACAATTAATTCGGCATCGATGTTTAGTGTTCCAAAATCATTCACCAAAACTGCCATACGCTTTCCATGATCTGCATTAAGAATATGTGTGAGTAATGATGTTTTTCCTGCGCCCAAAAAACCAGCGATAATT
This sequence comes from Kordia sp., assembly GCF_050633145.1. Lineage (GTDB taxonomy): Bacteria > Bacteroidota > Bacteroidia > Flavobacteriales > Flavobacteriaceae > Kordia. The sequence continues at coordinate 143,209 of NZ_JBOEFY010000004.1, forward strand.
GTTATTGGAACTGCTTTTTTAAAATGTGTTTTCGTCATCACTTTCGTTTTCTTGTGATTTATTATAAATAGCACATTGTGGAGCTTCGTTTAATTTTTCAAAAATTCTCCCTTTAAGTTTAAATGGTGCTTCAGTAGAGATTCCGTTTTGGTAATGTTTAACTCCTTCATCACTCATTATGTTTTCACTTGTATTGACTTTTTCACGAACTGGCCAAGGACGATCTACCGAAGCAGCCATTCGTTTGGTTATAGAAAGTTCGTCTTTAGCTGGCTTTGATACATTAAACACCATTAAATCTGCGCCGACTTGATAATTTAGTTTGTATGCTAGCTTTTCTTTTATTGTTTCATCAGATTTGGCATTTGCAGTATTAAATCCTTCGTGCACACCCATAATTAAGGTTTCTATAGAACGTGGATCCATTGGTGAATGTGTTGTAATTGCCAATCCTGGTTTTGTTTTTTGAATAATAGACCCTAAACTATTTGCTGGTGTATGCGAGTTGCATACAATTGCAAAAGCTTCTGCAGGTGTTGCATTTGCACCATTCATTACTAGTTCTATGGATGGAGCTGTTTCATGAACTAATAAATCTGCTCCAGCTCCATATTCTAACATAAAATCATTCGGCAATGTGTCTCCTGAATATACCAATACAATTGGTTCATCTTGTCCTTTGGGTGTCCATTCGAGTCGGTAACTTACTGCACCATCAATGATATGTAATGCTGGAAAATGTTTGATCACAACATGATCTTCTTTTCCTTTTCGTTTGTCTGATCCGTATACCGTTCCACCACATTCACGGTAATCAAATTCATGAACATTATTGTCAAGGTTGTAACTTTGTTTAGCTCCATATGTCATTGTTTCAAAACTTGTAGTATGCCATTGTGTGAATTGCTTCATGCCTTCAACCATGTTTTTAATGCCAAGAGTTGTTCCCGTTTTTTTGTTTTCACCATATACAGTTGGTCCCGAAGGTCCATAAATGTGTAATTCTTTAAAACGGTCTCCTAAATTTGGTCCAAAAGCATAAATAAATGGCAAATCGGAACAATGATCCATATGTAAGTGTGAGATAAAAATATGGTTCATTCGAGACATTGGAATTCCCATTGCATTATAATTAAGAATGCAACCTGGACCAACATCAAACACAAATGAATCTTTGTTTTCGTTTCCTAGTTCTACAAAAATACTTGGTCCCTTTTGTGATGGACCAACAACGTTTCCCCAACCAGTTCCCATGAGTGTCACGCGCATTTCACCATCTTCTAGTACTTCTCCTGGATAAAACCACATACTCGATTTTGAACCTGCACCAAGTTTGGTTGATTCTGATACATTTAGCTTGATTTGAGAAGCTATTTCTTCTGCTTTTTGTTTTCTCTCTGGTATTGCCATGCTAGTTTGTTTTTTTAAATGTACTAGAAATGCTATAAGTATTTTAGCGTAAAAACCCCTGTTTATGCTCGTTTTTTCACCTCTGTAACCTAAGTTACTTCCATCCTGCTATGTTTTCCTTTTTTTTGTTAAAAATAATATGTTATGGAGTGGATATATGAACCCTGGCCGTGGTATGTTTCAGGTTTTATGATTGCCTTGGTCATGTTTTTACTAATCATGGTTGGAAAGAATTTTGGAATGTCTGGAAATCTCCGCACAATTTGTAGTATTTGTGGTGCTGGAAATAAAGCAGATTTTTTTCGATTTGATTGCAAAGCACAACGTTGGAATTTAATTGTAGTATTAGGTACAATGATTGGCGGATACATTGCGCACGAGTTTTTAACTGTAGATAGTTCTGTTGCCATCAATCCAAATACAGTAAACGATTTACAAGCTTTGGGATTTGAAAGTGCTGGAAAAGCCTATTTGCCTGAAACCTTATTTTCGTTAGATGCTTTTACAGATATAAAAAGTATTTCTCTTCTTATCATCGGCGGTTTTTTTGTTGGTTTTGGCGCTCGTTATGCTGGTGGTTGTACTTCTGGACATGCTATTTCTGGTTTGAGTAATTTACAATTGCCTTCACTCCTTGCTGTTATTGGTTTTTTTATTGGCGGATTGCTTATGATTCATGTTATTTTCCCTTTACTTTTTTAAACTATGAAACGAACACTTGCTTATTTATTGATTGGAATTGTATTCGGAATTACCATGCTGAAGTCGGAAGCAGCTTCTTGGTTTCGTATTTATGAAATGTTCAAATTTGAATCGTTTCACATGTACGGAATTATTGGAACTGCCTTATTGTTTGGTCTTATTACAAAACAATTAATCAAACGTTACAAGGTCAAATCATTTTATGGAGAAGCAATACAATTTCCTCCAAAGCAGAAAACAGTTGCACGCTATATCATTGGCGGAATCATCTTCGGATTGGGTTGGGCTTTGGCTGGCGCTTGCCCAGGACCAATGTTCACCTTAATTGGCGCAGGTTTTTTGCCTGTTATTGTTCTAATTGTTGCTGCCTTGTTAGGAACTTTTGTCTATGGTTTGTTGAAAGATAAATTGCCTCATTAGATTGTTAGACGCACTTCGTTTTTAGAATGTTAGTATCGGCTTCGCCTGTTAGATTGCTTTGCACTTGGTATTTTAGTGCTCTGAGCGTCAGTACGAGTTAAAAACCTTAAACATATCATAAATATTATATCAATAAAATATTCATTTCTTAATTTGGGCAACTAAACAACCGATAATGAAACGAATTTTATTTTTTCTCTTTTTGATATTCAATATGGCTTGCTTTGCGCAAAATGAAAATACTTTTGAAGTAAAAATTGATGCAAATGTAGAAAACGCAAATGATCCTAATGAGAAAGAAATTATAGCACTTTGGACTGCCTATTTAAAATCTGGCGAATATAAAAATCCAGAAACTCCATATTGGGATACAAGTCAGTATCGTATTCCTGATGATTTTTTGTGGATGATTGATCTTAGAACAGTTCGCACAAGAACTCCAAAAGTGCAATGTACTGTATTAGGTATATTTCCTGTAGAAAACGGTCATTATGCAATAAAAACCTCGTTGGCTCATTTAGATGAAAATAACACCATTGTTTTGGAAGCTATTCTTTCCGTGTATGCTAAAAAAGTAGACGGAAAATTCTTGCTCGTAAATAGTTCGCAGTATCATAAAAATGTTTGGCAAAAAAAGCAATTTGGTAAAATCACGTATTATATTCATCCAATGCATCAATTTGATGAGAAAGATGCAACTCGAATGAATGACTTTAATGAAGAAATTGCAAAAATGTTTAAGGTTGCTCCTATTTCATTTGACTATTTTTTGAGTAGTTATTCAAGAGAAATTGTTCGTTTGTTAGGATATGATTACATGTCTAAAATTTACATTCCAGGACAAACTGGCGGCGTTGCCGATATTCAGAATCGAATTGTATATGCCGGAAATAATTCAGCGTATTACGCACACGAATTGGTACATATTTACACGCATGAACTTTTCCCTGATGCAAATCATTTTTGGTTAAATGAAGGTTTTGCTACTTATTTAGGAGGAAGTGGCGGCAATGATTTGGACTGGCATACAAAGAAATTAAAAGCTTATATTTTAGAAAATCCTGATTTTGAAATTTCACTTTCTGAATTGCGTGGTTATATTCCAAATGGCGAACATCATACAGAGTTTCGCTATGTTATTGGTGGACTTGTTTGCAAGAAAGTATTTGAAAAACACGGAATGAAAGGCGTGATTGATGGTTTGCGAACCGTAGATACTGATGAAGACTTTTTTAGGTTTATCAAAGAAAAATTAGGCGTAAGCCAACAAGACTTTTCAAACTATATTAAGAAAGTTGCTGTGGAGTAGCATCTCGACTCCGCTCGATATGGCAGGTTTTTGGTTTTGGGTCTTAGGTCTTTTAGTATTCCAACGTCACATCGAGTGATTTTTCATAATGAAATGAAGAAAGATTTATCGAGATGTTGTCACAAATTTATGACTATTTTCTTTTTATTGTTATATGAAGCTGAATTACACTTCAACTTCGCTCAACGTAAAAGTTCAGCCTAACGTGCTTTGAAAAAACCTCAACACTCACTACGAACCTATATTAACTTCTGTGATCTCGCCTTTTGTACAGCTTCCATTTTGTTGTGCACTTTTAGTTTTCTGTAAATGTTTTCAATGTGTTTGCGAATCGTTCCCGAAGAAATAAATAGGTTTTCTGCAATTTCATTATAGTTTAAACCTTTGCTTAATTGCAATAATACATCGGTTTCACGTTTGGTGAGTTTTACCTTTTCAATCGCTGATTCTTCTGTGATTTGAAGCGGATTTCGAAGTAAGTTTAATGCCTTCAACGCAATACTCGGAGACATTGGTGCACCATCGTTTACAACTTCTAAAATGGATTTATGAATATTTTCTGCATTGATTTCTTTGAGTAAATAACCATCAGCTCCAGCTTGAATGGCTCTAAAAATATTTTCTTCATCATCAAAAACAGTCAACATGATAATTTTGATTTGCGGATGACGTTCTTTAATGATTTCCGTCGCTTTTATTCCATCCATTTCGGGCATTTGAATGTCCATCAGAATAACATCTACATTATGATTTGCTTCTAATTTTCCGATCATTTCAGCTCCATTTGCCGCTTTAAATTTAAACACAAAATCGTCAAAGAAAGATAGTTTTTCAATCACCGCTTTGGCTAAAAAATGGTTGTCTTCTGCAATGGCTATTTTGAGTTTCATGATTGTTGGTTTTTGAGTTTTGTCGCTTCGCTCTAGTTATCTGTTATGAGTTGTCAGTTAAAAATACTTCTTCATTTGACATGTAGTTTAATATTTTAATTTTGTTGTTTGTTGTTTGTTGTTTGTTGTTTGTTGTTTGTTGTTTGTTATAAACTAGTAAACTTCTTGGCTCTTAAAAAATGCTATTTTCCAATTTAAAATTCAACATTTATAATTTAAAATTTCACCACAATCTCCGTTCCTTCAGATGGTTTTGAATTGATGTCAATATCCGCGTTGATTTCGTCCATACGTTTTTGCATATTGTACAATCCGTTTCCTAGTTGAACAGTTTCTTTTTCGAATCCTACACCATCATCTTTTATTTCAATTATAATTTGTTTGTCCACTTCTTTAAAATCAACCGTAATCAAATTCGCATTGGCGTATTTTAAAGCATTATTGATTGCTTCTTGAAGCACTCGAAATAAATGCATTCCTTCAATCGCCGTGAATTGAATAGACGAATTGATTTCATTGTTGAACTTAAATTTCACATCTTGCTTTGCCATTTTCGCCTTTTCAATAAATGCGAGCGTTCTGCTTTGTAAATCGGTCAAAGAAATTTCATCTTTGTTCATTGCCCAAATCGTATCACGCAATTGATCGATGGTTGCTGATGTGAATTCGCTAATGTAACTCAGTTTATCTTTAAACTCAACCGAAGTCTCTTTGGAGGCGTATTTTAAGTTGTCAATTGAAGAAATAATAAACGACAATTGTGCACCGATATTGTCATGTAAATCACGTGAAATTCGCAAGCGTTGTTCTTGCAATTTGTTTTGCGTTTCTATTTCTTTCAGTGCTACTTTTAACTTGTTTTCTTTGACTAACTGTTTGTTTTTTAACTTCTGCTGATTGTAAAATAAATAACCTAAAACCAACATTAATAACGCCAAAGCTAAGGCGGCATATATTTGATACTCTCGTTCTTTTAACGCCAATCCCTTTTCTGCTATTTCTGCACGTTGTTCTAAAATTTCACGCTCTTTTTCGGCAGTTTTGTATTTGGTTTCCATTTCAGAAATTCCATCTGCAAAACGTTTGTTGTAATTTTCAATTGTTAAACCATAAATTGAATCGCCCAATTTGCTCGCCGCTTCATACGATTCCATTAACATGTACATACGCTTTTTTTCTATATACGCATATAATAATGATGGATTGTCATCCGCATTTTTATAGGTTTTTATTGCTTTATCAAACATGTTACGTGCTTGCGAATATTGTTTGCCTTTAGTAAATATGTTTCCTTTTTTGATTTGCGCAAAACCTTCTTGTCCTGCATTTTTATCTTTTTGGGCAAAGTAAATAGCGCTGTCTAACAATTTGAGCGCTTTTTGTCTGTCTTTTAATTGATTATAACTTTCAGCTAATAAGCTATAGTTGGAAGCCAATTTTGTGTATTTATTACTTTTTCGATTGATCGAAATTGCTTTATTGAATCTGTTGATTGCGTCTTGAAACAATGCATTGTCTTTTTGTTGCATGCCCAATTCAATATTTACAGCTCCAATATTTGCTAATGCGCTTGTGGCTAAATCTTCAGATATATACTGCTTATTTTCTACAACTTCTAACATTGCAGTTTTTGTGTCTTCTCGACGATTTACATAGTAATAACAAATCCCGATTTTATAACGTGCGCGATAGTAATTTTTGAAGTCTTTTTGTAGTTTGAAGAATTCAGAAGCTTTTAGCAATACTTTCATTGCTTGATCCGATTGTGTATTACGTGTGAGCACCGAACCGCGAATTAAATCGGCTCTGTAATTGTATGATGAATCTTGAATTTTTGGTACTAATGCATCTAACTTTTTTAAGTAGACTTGCATAGAATCCAACTCTCTTTTTTGATTGAAATCTTCACTTTGTTGCTCGTATGTTTCAAACAATGCAATAGTTTCTTCAGGTGACAATTCCGCATTTTGAGCTAATAAAAATGTAGAAATAAGCAATAAAAATATAAGTATACTTTTTTTCATCTTTATAAAGATAGAAAATGTTTTGGTTGATTTCGTTTTGCGTGATGATTCGCACTAACAATATTCTTACTTTTTTACTGTATTTCCTATACGAAGAGTTGCGTATTTTTTTGATTGAACAATTGAAAATTCTATGATTTATATTTATTCAATTTATATCTGATTAAAAAAAATATCGGTGGAAATATAATAATAGAAGCTATGGAATCATTGGTAAAACTTTTAATAAACACAAATAGAATAATTACAATACAGCCGCAGCCGATTGCAATGAAAAAATTCTTTATAGCTTCTATATGTATCATACATAATATGTAGACAAACTGAATAAAAAGTTACAATTCTACAAATTATATGATTCTAATTTTAAAGTATTGATCAAGTAGTATTACTGTCCAACTTGTAACTAGAATGATAATTGCTGTCCAAAGTTGAAATTTCCAATGCAGTTTGTGTTTTTTACTGATGATATATACCATTGAAAATAGAAAAATGCTAACAATAAGAGATACTGTATGTGTTCCAATTCCAAGAAATTGACCAAAGCGCGCTTCATCATTTGGGTTTAAAAAGTTCATCAATCCAGCAAAAAATCGCATGTAAAATGCTGTGAATAAAAATAGATATAGGTATTTATTCCAACCTTTTGATTTTAGTAGTATAAAAACAATAATTCCTTGTAGAATAGTTATGATTGGTCCTGATATTGAAATGATTGCTTTGTGTGTTTCTGTAGAAATATCTCCATTTAAAGGTCCTACACTATTCAATCGCATGAACGATTCATAACCTAATGATTCGCTAGTAAGCCAATGTGTAAATTCGTGAATAAACCAAGTGATCAGTACAGTAAGTATTCCTGCGACAACATATTTTAGCGTTACTTCTTGGTTTTTCATTTGTTGAATTTTTGTTAGTTGTTGTGTAAATTAACAAAAATTCTTTTGAGTTATTACTTATCAACTTCAGTTCAATGTAAATTTCATTCAAACAAAATTCTATAAACAGCCAACTTTAATTTCGTAAAATACTCAGAATTTAGTTTTTTATTTTCGTTTTCTTTGCTCGCACAAAGAAAAGAAACAAAAGAAAGTGCGCTTTTCCAGAGGTATTTTTAGTTTTTCTCTTATTGAAAAACTAAAACCACATGAATCTTTCTAAATTTTTTCCAAGGCTTCAAAAATTTTTAACGAAAAATCCATGTTATACTGCGGAAAAGACAAAAACCGCTATTGACTGCTGTATTAAATTCACCTTCTCTAACTTTTCGCGTGAAATTTTTTAAATAGAAGATCTATTATGACAGAAAAAATAACATAGATGAAAATGTATTTTGGCAAGTATAGAAACGAATAGAATGCGCCATAGCTTTCACGTCCGCTCGCGTATGGTTTTCCAATAGAAGCATCTATCCAAAAAGTGGCAATTAATAACATTAAAATAAATGTTACTGGAATGACAACAGCGCCAAGAATAGCTGGAATCGATATCTTTTTTTCTGGGTGTTTTTTACGGAAACGATACATTTTCCAAACATGAAATAGTACGATGAAACTTATAAGAATGATCGCTAACCAAAAGGATTCCAGATTGAGTAAGAATGTTGTAAAACTGCTTAGTTTGGGAATTCGAGTAATCTGAATAATGTCTACAGGTAATTTTTCAAAGTGATAAGTAGCAATTCCGTTGTTGTTTCTGCTTTTTGCTTCTCCAAGATTGATTGTTATTTCGTCTTTAACCTTACTCGTATCAATCGTAACATCTAGCGTACCAAAAGATTTCCAGTATTTTGCTGGCGCGAGTGCATAACGAAAACTGTCTTCATTTAATCGATTGTGTTTGTAACGCCAATTGTTTGCTTTGTAACGTACTTTTATACTGTGCTTTCCTGCTGCAATGTCTGTTTTAAAGTATAAGAAATCGTTCAGGGAAATTCGGTCGCTTCTACCGTATTTGAATTGATTTTCGATTTCGCGTATTGCTTTTTGATCTGTGTTGTATAGGTAATGAAAGTTGGTGAGCTTTTCTTTGTCATCTCCGTATAAATCCCAAAAATCTTCTTGTTTTTGAAGCGTTATTTTTTTGCCATCAATGGTGACTTCAAAGTTTTCATAGTATTCTGAAGCATAGAAAAGCAACGGAATTTGTACGCCATCTTTTTCTGCGTTGATGATGTATTCGATGTCAAAATCGGCATATTGAAAGTTTTCATCAACAGTAATGCGCAAATTCTCATGAACTATATGCACATATTGACTAATGAAAGGACGTGTTCCAAAAGTTCCTTGTTGCACTGGAGACGCCATGTTTGCGTTCAACACAATCGCATTGAACATACATAATATAAAGATTCTAAGTTTCATCATCACATCGTATTTCGCCCTAAAAAAGCAGTTTCTATTCTTCTAAATTTATCACATATAATTTCTTTCAAATTTGAACTTCATTAAAAGAAAGAGATCACTCAAAAAAAGTATTTAAGCAACCTCTTTACTACGATCAACTGGGTTATTTTAGGTATTTAAACGTATTCCAAACTTTAGAAATGCCCAGTTTATCTTTGAAATCTTCATAGGTTTTAACTTGATCGTCTCTCGCTGCCATGAGCATAATGATATGCGTATCTCCATACGGATTTGGCTTTGCTACAGTATTGAAATAATATCTTCCGACGAATTCCTTACTGATGCCTTCTTTCATGATTCCAATTGCTTGAAGCGAAAGGTATTTTTTACCATCAAATTCCATAATACCAATGTTATCTTCTTCTATTTCGTATCCGCCACTTTTGAGCATATCACGAATTTGCTTCATAAATGTTTGTCCATCTTTTTCTAGTGACATTCCATTCATTTTAATGTATCCAAACGAATACATTTCTGTTACCACGCTGTCTTTTCCAACGTTTTGAATCATTCCGTACGAGTATGTTTTTTCACCTTCAACTGGCTTCTTAAATTTTAAGTTTGTTGGAATGTCTACGGTAAAATGCACTTCTGGTTTGTCAATTTTTTTAGCAAATTCAGGAGTTACTTCATAGGTTTCTACTTCAATCTTGTCTTTGCATTGCATGAAGCAGATTTGCACACAAAGAAGTAATATGATACTTGTAATTTTCTTCATTTATATATTTTATTAAGTGTTATTCGTATTCTTTTACTTTTGCGCCTTTGTTATTGAATACACCTTGTACAACATTACCTGTTGTTTTGTATTTCATAACACCGAGTCCGTCAATACGATCGTCTTTGAAGATTCCTTTGAATACCGAACGATCAACATAGGTGTAAATTCCGTATCCATTTCGTTTTCCACCTGAAGTATATGCGCCTGTATATACACTTTTATTTTTCCACAAATACGTACCAACTCCGTATCGCTGTTTGTTTTTGAAGAATCCCCAGTAGATATCACCATTATTGTACACATATTTTCCAAATCCATCTTCGCAATTTCCCGTACAATTCCCTGTTGCTTTATTTGCTATATAATCTGTAGTAGTTTCGGTAACTAGCTTTCCATTTTCAAATAGTCCTCCACTTGTAATTTGGTTTTCTTTGTTCATGGTATAGCCCAAACCATGTTGTTTCCCATCTTTCCATCCGCCTATATACACGTTACCATTTTTCCATTTGTAATAGCCAACTCCATCACGACGATTGTTTTTGTATTGTCCATGATAGTACGATCCATTTGGATATGATATGTATGCAACACCTTCTATACTGCTATTTTTAAACGTTGCATCTGTAATAATTCCGTTGACTTTTACGCGTCCCCAACCTTCTTTACAATCGCCTTTTACACAGTCGAAATCAGCACTTGAATTTTTCTTAGTAGTTTCTGTTTTTACAGTTGCTTTCGTTTGTTTTTTGTCTAATTCGCCATTATACGGACGTCCTTTATGAACTACATTATCTTTTGCATTTTTGAACCCTGTTAAGATATACAGCGGCTCGTTATCAATAAGAATTACTGGATCGCCACTAGTTAAGTATTCAAATCGCGCTTTTTTATAATCAATATGCTGTCCTTTAACGACAATAAAAAAGTTATCTTTTTCTAATTCACGTGTGTAAAAAATTGAGTTTTCATCTGTGCTAAGTAAGTTCATTTCCTTTACCGCTTGCTCTTTTTTGTTTTTGTAGTTGTAAATGATGTAGGTTCTTCCGAGTGTTTTTTCGATGCGATGATCAATCATGTGTGATCCGAGAAATGCAAATTCTCGCGCTTTCACTTTGTTTTGTCCGTCTACGTAATTGATAAATTTTCCATCATGCGCATAACTAATCATGTTTTTTCCTTGAGAAAGTACGTTTGACACATACATTTTTGTATTGGCACTATGCGTTTCTTCTTGCACATTTGAAACGGAATAGTAGGTTTGCGTTAAACCATCAAACAGCACTTTTTCATTCGGTTTTACACCTTTACTGATTGTAATATCACTAGCGCGTTTTCCATTGACAAATACCGTTGCTAGCTTTTTTCCATTCTTTTTTCCGTTAGGAATATAATATCCATATTCAAGCTTTGCAGGTTTGTTAGCATCACTAAAATAACGATTGAAGGTTTTATAGTGCTTTGCGTTTGGATCATTGGCCATGTAGAAGTCAATTTTGTTTCTTTTGGCATCTCTTTTCACCACATATTCGTAGACACCTGAGCTCAATTCTTCTTTTACTAAGAAACCGTCTGTGTAATGATATTTTCCTTTAAATCCAGGTTGCTTATCTGCATTAGTGTATTGTATTGCAACTACTAAAACATCACCTTTTTTACTGTATGAATATTCTCTTTGTTGGTGAAATATTCCTTTTTTATTTACAATTATTTTTACAATTCTTTCTTGCGAATCGTAAGCATAGCTTTTTTCTTCACCATACGAGGTTTTTTCAAAAATCAATAGATCTTTATTGTTGAAAGTATACTCACTAAGACTTCCATTTTTGTATTGAAACTTGATTATATTTCCTCTTGAATCGTATTCACATTGATCACCGTAATTGTTTCCTATTATTTCCCCATTTTGATTGTAATAATAGCGTGTTCCGTAATTATAAATCAAGTTTCCACTTCTGTCAAATATTTTTCCGCTAGAAGCATAGATATCGCCACGCAAAAAGAAATGTGCTTTTTTATGTTTGAAACCTATAGGATTTCGCGGTGCATTGACCATGTCTATTTTTTGTGCCATTACCAATTGACACATAAAATAAAACAACATTATCAGTACTATATTTTTCATTGTGGTTATGGTATTTATTCGTTTTTAAATTACTTTTAATGTATTCATCAAATCGTCACACATGTGAATTTTCACAACCAATCCACTGAATACATTTTTAGACATTTCCATTTTTAGGAGTGTTAAATAGCTAATAACATTTTTGTCTTCCAGTCTATTTTTTTCAATGACTAGTTTAAAAATATAGGTCATGTTTTCCCTGTCTATTTCAACTGTTTTTTCAACTCTATCACTTGAAAATTTGTAATCAATCAAGAAGTCTTTTAACTTTTCAACATCTTCTATCATTACTTTATTTGTATAACGAATTTCCGTTCCTTTCGCCATAATTGACTTGAATGCATCTTTTAGTTTGTATACACGTATAGTGTTAAATTGATTATCACAAAGGTGTAAATCGATTGGCAAATTCATATAGCCAGAAAGTTCTTTTGGAAAGACATTAAAGATGTTTTCTAATGATTTGTCTTCTAAAAACTGTTCTTTAATGACCATTTTAAATACATAAGTTTCGCCATCTTTTACAAATTGTACCGATTTGACTTCTCCGTTTGAAAATCCAGATTCAACCAAGTTTTTTCCTAGTTCATCCGCTTCTGCTTCTGTTACACCATCTTTGTAATATACTTCTGTTCCGTTAAAAATTTTCTTCTCACCAAAATCGGTACAAGAAGATACAAGCGTCATTACAAAAAGTAGTATTCCTATTTTTTTTATCATATTGTTGGTATTGAGTGTTTTGAATTCTTTTTAAGTTCTATTCAAAATTCTCTTTTTTTAACAGTGTGTGCAATACGACAGATTGCGTATTTTTCATCAACTTAGTTTTTCTTGCACTTTGCCAAGTAACGTCTTTGATTGCCTGTATATCCTAACTCTATTGCCTTTTTCCAGTTTTCACAAGCATTTTTTAAATCTTGTTTCATATCATACACATTTCCTTTGTTAGCATATGCTTTTCCATATTTTGGATTGAAATCAATTGCTTTTTCAAAATAACTTAGTGCTAGATCAACATTTCCTTTTTTAGCATAACAAACGCCCATACTGTTGTACACTTCTGATTGTTTTTCGTCTGTTTCAATTGATTTTTTATAATCGATTAAAGCTTCATCTATAAAACCCATTGCATCATGTGCGCCACCGCGATAAAAGAATGCTTTGGTATGTTTTGGATGCAACTCAATGACTTTTGAATAATCTGCAATAGCAGCTTTGTAATTTTTATAATCTGCAGCTGCATTTTGCTTGTTGATTAATGCTGTGTGAAATCCTGCTTTGTAAAAATAAGCGTCTATCAACATACTGTCTATTGCAATTGCTTGTTCACATAGTTTGATGCCTTCTGCAAATTTTTGTTGTTCTTTTTTCACTAAAGCATCATCGAGCAACGATTTTGTGTTTTGCGCATTTGCAAATGATACGATGAACAAACTCAGTAATAGATATATAGATTTCATACAGAATGAATTTTAGAATTCAAAAATCTCAATTTATTCATCATCAAACAATACGACGAATTACGTATTTTTATCAAAAAACAAACGATTACTTATATTTTTATAGCACGCGTTTATTTGTGTGTTGGTATACTTTTTGTATGAATAGCATCACTAGCAATTTATCCAATGAAAAAAATTATAACTTTCTGTATTTGTGTATGCTGTCTGCAGTTTTTACAAGCACAACATTGCCAATATGATGCACTTAGCATTGTAGGTATATTTCCACACACGACCGATACTTACACACAAATTCAAGGTTTAAAAATTACATTAGTAGATGCAAATGGCGAACCTATTTTAGTGTATAACTATCATTATTCTGATGAAGAGAATTCATTTTCAGGAAAGCGTGTTCCGTTAACTGCATGGCAAAATCAGCAAGTAGAACCAGATACTGAACATCACAACAAAAATATAAAGAGACGTCTTTTTGCTTTTGCAAATACTGATTATTTATTGACAGGCGGTTTTTTTAAAGAAGCAATTTATATCAAAATAGAAGATATTGACCACGAACATAACGGCGGTTATTTTGAAACAAAAATGATTGCAATTCCTCCTGAATATTTTCTAAGGTTGTGTGATTATGATATGAATTCTACCAAACATAAAAAGGAATATAAAGTGTTTAAAGTTCCGCTGAATTTAATTTCAAAGCAAACCTACTTTCTTGGATTACAGCAATCGGGAGATTATAATTTTGACGGTTATGATGATATAAGAATTGCTAGAAAAAAACCAGATCAATATCAAAAATGGGATTATTATTTATATAACTCGAAGAAAAATGTGTATATAAAAGATGTACTTTTAAGTCGCTTGCATCATGCAACTTTCGATTGGGTACAGCAGCGTTTTTCTGGAAGTCGTTCCGTAGTTTTAGACAAACTAACACGTACGAGCGAAGTGTTTAATTTTTTTGAAGGAAAATTTAGAATCACACAAAAAACTACCTGTAAGCAAACACATGAATTATCAGAACGCAGCGACTGTACTATTTATAAATTAAAGAATGGAAAACTTGTATTTGTAGCGTTTAGACAAGGAGCTGAATGAAATTGTTTCTTAGTTTTTATACGAATGACTTGAATACGGATGTGAAGAAAAATAGTCACTGATATTGAATTTTCTGTCTTCAAATTTCTCTTCTAATATGTTGAAACTTTGAATGCGATCAATTCGAAAAGCACGCATCTCATTTCGTAAATGACACCATGCGATTAAAATCCACTTGTTATCAGTTGAGTACATGGCACAAGGTTCTATTTTTCGTTGAGAAATCTGGTAATCATTCGCTTTTTTATAGTTGATTTCCATGATACTAAAATTGGTAATTGCTAACTGAATTTCAGAAAGTGCATCGCTTGAAGTATCTTCCAATTTCCAATTAAACACATGAATTTTATCGCTCAGTATTTCGCTTTTTTCTTGTATGGATGTTTTAAAAACTGATTTAATTTTTATTAATGCTTCCTTGAAATCGTTCACAAAAGAAACATCTTTAGACTGATTGATAATATGTTCGGCTGTAATAAGTGCATTGGCTTGTTTTTCTGTAAACTGAACAGGCGCAATGGTATACGTATCTATCAAACTATAACCTCTACCTTCAATTGTGTACACAGGCACACCAGCTTCTTCTAGCTTTCGAATGTCTCTGTAAATTGTACGTACACTTACATCGTATTTTTCTGCCAATTCCGTTGCGGTTAACAAACGTTTTGATCGTAACAATGTTAATATCGATATGAGTCTTGCAAGTTGTGTCATACTGTTTGTATCGTATACATTTATTTTAATACTATTAATTTAAACAACTTAATGTAAATGTCAAATCGAACTTGATTCTGTTTCGCATCGCACTGCTAATTAGTTTAATGAGATTCTGAATCAAGTTCAAAATGACGTTTAAAAGAAGCTATTGAGAAAGTCTCTTTTTATGATTAACTCATCGAATGAAGCGCTACACGATTTCCTTCCGTATCAATAAATTGTGCAATAAATCCATTCTCTTGAATGTCCGTTTTTGGCATGATTACTTTTCCGCCAGCAGCTTCTACTCTACCTAATGAAATGCTTAAATCTTCTCCTCCATTTAAATATACTGTCGAACCGTCTTGCGAAGGATTTGAACCATCCATTTGCATGATAGCGCCACCAACTCTATGGCTTTCCATATCGTATGGAAAAATTCCATATTTCATATTATCCATGTGATGATCTTTAATTTCTTCTCCCATTACTTCAGAATAGAATTTTTTAGCTCTTTCATAATCTGTGACTGGAATTTCAAACCAGTTTACTGCGTTTTTCATGTTGTTGTATTTTTTAAAGAATTAATAATACTGCAAATGTATCCGCGTCTTTGACAGATGATGTCAGAGGTATTTTATTTTTTAAAAATTAAGGTTCCACGTTGATATTTACACACATTTTCTATTGTAGAAAGTTGCTTGTATTTCTTGATGATATCTGGATGAATTTCTTCCACAGGCAACGGATTGTGCGTTCGGTAATTTTCTCCTACAAGGTTAATTAGCTGCAATTTGTTTGCTTCACAAAGTTCTAAATAATAGACATACGACAAGCGATTGGTGTATGCAATATCATTTCCAGCCCAATATTTCCATGTTGTATCAGAGTATTTTAAAAAGTTGAATTCTGAAATATTTTTGTCTTGAAAAAAACCTGGATTTGCAAAATGATCTATAAAGTTGATTGTATGCACGGCGCAACCATCTTTAGTCAACCAAGTTTTCATTTTCTTAAATAACGCTTCTAAAAATGTTGGTGGAATGTGTTCAAAAACTACTTGTGAACAGATGTAATCATACGATTTTTTTGTGTTTTCAATATCACTTAATGTGTATTTTGGAATGTAGGTAATATTGCAATATGCACATAGTTTTTCGAGTGTTTGAAACGATTGTATCTGCTGTAGTTTTTCTTTTATTTCAGATTGATTAAATTTTCCTTGCTTCACAATGGCTTGAAGTAATTCATCATTGTTTAAATATTGAATTTGCTTTTGAAACGTTTTGATAGAAACATCTTTGGAAATATCTACCGTAACAATGGCGTCAAAACCTAATAAGTATAAAACTACAGGCGCAATTAACGAATAGCCTGTGCCAATTTCTAAAGCAGATTTTTTAGTTGTTGTATTTAGTTCAATAGTAGAAGCTTCAAACTTTCGAATGCATTCGTAAAATTGATACAAACACACATTTTTATGATAGTTTTTTTTAAGCGTAGCTGGAATGTGATTGAGTTGATCGCCAATTTTTGTAAAATGCAATACCTTCTGTAAACTCGCCTTTATTTTCCAGTGCATACGTTATCAATTTATCGAAAGACATTTTTTTATTCTTCTTTTTCAACAATACAATTCATATCAATACATCAATATTAAAAAATTTAAAGCAGATGACATCAAAATAACTGTTCCAATGCAGGTTTACCATGTAATTTTCACCCTTAGAATTAAATTTATTTTATTTTTATTGAATAATTTTAACATATTTTTAACATTTTTGATTAACTTGTAAAAGCCATTAATACGTTGAGTATATAGAAACTACTTTGATCGCAAACCGAAACTTATAATACTAAAACCATTTTCATACGTTGAAAGAAATTCATAAAAACCTACACCTTTGTTTATCTACCCTTGCTATTTTAGTTGTTGGAGCTACCTACGGATTATATCCAAATACATTTTTACCATTGTTTTTTGATTTCAATGTAGAAAGCACAGACCTTAACCATGTTTTTAGAGCAATGATGGGCTGCTATTTTGCATTAGGAATTTATTGGGGCTATAGTGTCCTTTTTCAAAAACATTGGCGTGGCGCTACCTACTCTGTAATTTTCTTTATGGG
The DNA here is from genome assembly GCF_050633145.1 of Kordia sp. Taxonomy (GTDB): domain Bacteria; phylum Bacteroidota; class Bacteroidia; order Flavobacteriales; family Flavobacteriaceae; genus Kordia. Next base: position 160,598 of record NZ_JBOEFY010000004.1, read on the forward strand.
CGGATTGGCGGCAGGACGTTTATTAAGTATGTTTGTGGATGGTGTTCCTTCTACTTCATTTACCGTTGGAACAATTTTGGAAATCGTTTTTGTAATTTGGGGATGCTATAATTTAAAAGCATACGCAAAGGAATAATTACTGATATCTCTTACTCTTTAAGAAACATAAATTACGGTACAAATCATTTATAAAAAGCATGATTATGCTGGTTTTGTCGTATTTTTACGATGATTTTAGATACAAGTTTTCATGGAAAAAGAAGCGTATAAAATTTATATTGTTGGTGCAGGGATTAGCGGATTGATTGCAGCAGAAGTTTTAGAAAATTACGGATATCACCCTGAGATTATTGAAGCTACCGACCGTGTAGGCGGACGCGTAAAAACGGATATCGTGAATAATTATCAATTAGATCACGGATTTCAAGTATTATTGACTTCGTATCCTGCTGCCAAAAAATATTTAGATTATACCACACTCGATTTACAACCATTTTTGCCTGGTGCAACTATTTTTACACAAGGAAAACAAAAAACTATTGGCGATCCGTTGCGAAAGTTTTCACTAGTATTTCCAACACTTTTTTCTGGTATTGGTAATTTTTCAGATAAGCTAAAAATACTCAAATTGAATTCCAGTTTAAAGAAAAAATCATTGGATGAAATTTTTAAACAACCAGAAACAACAACACTTGCACATTTGCAAAACTTAGGTTTTTCCGCAGCGATGATTTCGAAGTTTTTTAAACCTTTTTTTAGTGGAATTTTTCTAGAATCAAATTTAGAGACTTCTAACAGAATGTTTGAGTTTGTATATAAAATGTTCGGTAGTGGTTTTGCTGCTATACCAAAATCAGGAATCGAGGCTATTCCCAAGCAATTGGCATCAAAATTACAACGCACAAAGTTTCATTTTGACAAACGCGTACAAAAAGTAGAAGATGGAAAAATCACTTTAGAAAACGGGACAGTTTTAGAAAGTCATTTTACCATTGTTGCAACAGAAGCAAGTCAGTTGATCTCAAATTTAAAATCGCAAGAAACGGATTGGAAATCATGTGAAACCTTGTATTTTGAAACTTCCAAACGCAGTATTTCCAAACCTTTAATTGGCTTAGTTGCAGATGATAGTTTGCTCATAAATAATATTTTCTATCATACTAGTTTGCAAACAGCTTCTACAGGTAATAAAGAATTGCTATCGGTTACAGTCGTAAAAGATCATAACTTATCGAATGCATTTTTAATCAAAAAAGTACAGGAAGAACTGCAACACTATTGCGGCATTACAAATTGTACGTTCTTAAAACAATATACCATTCCAAAAGCATTGCCAAACTTACAACAGCTGCAATATACCATGTCGCCCTCAGAAACACGTTTAACAACTCAAACTTTCCTTGCTGGAGATATACAATTAAATGGTTCCTTAAACGCTGCTATGCTAGCTGGAGAAGCTTCGGCTTTGGGCGTAATTGAAGCATTGGGAAACATGATAAAATCATAATCATTTAAAAACAAAAATATTTATGAAAGTAGCTACACAAGTCGCCAAACATTTTAGAGAAATTTATTTTGGAGGAAATTGGACTGCCACAAATTTAAAAGATGTTTTACACAATATTACCTTCGAACAAGCGACAACTAAGGTGAAAGATTTAAATACAATTTTAACCTTAACATATCATATTCAATATTACGTAGCAGCCGTATTGAAAGTGTTTCAAGGTGAAGAATTACAAGCAAAAGATGCACATAGTTTCAATCATCCGAATATTACTTCGCAATCAGAGTGGGAAGCATTTACAAGCAAGATATTGAAAGATGCAGAAGTTTTTGCTGACTACTTAGAAAAATTACCTGAAGATTGTTTTGATCAGCCTTTTACAGATGAAAAATATGGTAGTTATTACCGTAACATGCACGGAATTATTGAGCATTCGCATTATCATTTGGGGCAGATTTCATTGTTGAAGAAGTTGGTGTAATGTTGTTGATTGTTGATTTAGAAAGTATATTTTTCAATTTAAAATTCAACTGTATACTATAACAATTTTAACTTCGTTATTCGTATGTGTTTTTGACAACTTACTTTTGAAGACACATTACAGGAAATCCTAGCAGCTTTTTTTTAGATAATTTGTTTTGAATCGTTTATCTTTCAACACTTAAAATTGCAAACTCATTAAATGCCTAATTTCACCCGAATTCTTATCTGTATGTTATTGTGTTGTTCTGCTACAGCGTATGCACAATTGGGCGATTTGGCACGAATTGATTATACGTATATCCCCAAAGCAAAATCGGATATAGAATATTCTAGAATGCGCGCGCTATTCAATTATCCAATTAAATTGAAAGATGACGACACCTATTTATTTTTGGGGCTTGACTATAGTAATATTCATTTAAAATCGAATCGAGAATTTCCTTTTCCAACACGTGATTTAAACGATTTTCAATTGCTCGATTTTAGCATAGGTTACACAACTCCTTTGAAAAACAATTGGCGTTTAGGCGTTCGTTTCCAACCTGGGTTTAGCACTAATTTAGCTGCAAATGCCTTAAGTCTTGAAGATGTTGTACTTTCTGGAACTGTTGTGTTTATAAAAAAAGGGAAAGAACAGTATGGAAAAGCTCAAAAATTGATTTTAGGAATTACATACTCTGGAAATTCAGGTTTTAACTTTCCGTTGCCTTTTGTGAGTTTCTATAAAAAATTTCGTCCTAAATGGTCTTATAATCTTGGAATTCCCAAAACAAATCTACAATATCATTTTTCAAAAAAGCAGCGATTAAAAGCCTTTGCCCAACTGGATGGTTTTACGTCAAATTTACAACGTGAAGTTCCCGTAATTAATGGAGAAGCAGCAAGAAGTATCAATATGTCATTGATTTTATCTGGATTGCAATACGAATATTATATTACCAAACAACTACAATTTTATGCACGTGCTGCTTATATTTTTTCTTTAAATAATGAGCTTCGAAACAATAGTAGAGAGACTATTTTTTCACTAGATAACAAAGCCAAAATCTACTTAAGAACAGGTATTAAGTTTAAGATTTAATACGGAACTCATTTAAACATTCCTATATATTATAATTAATTAGCTCAATCAATTTCATAGTAGACTTGTACTCAGCATTTACGGAACAATTATTGTGTAAATGTATTCACATTACAAAAACATTTTAACCACTCTACATTATGAAAAAACTTTTACTCACTTTTTTATGCATAACAAGTGTACTATCTACAGCAGTAGCATCTCACCAAATTAACATTCTAGAAACACAACAAACAACTCCCGAAAAAACATTTTGTGACGGCTGGGAAGATGGTTATGAAGATGGCTTTACATATCATAGCATTCAAAATCGCAGAATAAAACCCATTTTTACAACACCTACTTGTCCTATTTCTAAAATTGGATTTGACACCTATCAAGATGGTTATAACTGCGGACTTATTCAAGGTAAAAAAGATTTCAAAAAACGAGATCCAACAGTTGAAGATGATGGCAGTCATCCTATAGCAATTCCAGCAAGAGATATAGATGATGAACGTTCTTTTTGTCAAGGTTGGAAAAATGGTTTTGAAGTTGGCTACACGTATTATTATGTAATAAATAGAAGGAGAAAACCTTTTTTTACGACACCTATTTGTCCTGTTGCCAAAATTGACAATGACAACTACCAAGCTGGATACAATAGAGGTTTACTAGCTGGTAGAGATGAATTCCAAGAGAGAAATCCAGATCTTGAAACTTCAGAAGAGGAAATACATATATATCAAAAGAAGAGGAAGAAAAGGAAGAAGAGAAACAATAAAAAAGATAAGCGTTCGTATTGCGATGGTTGGGAAGATGGGTACGAAGATGGATACACACACCACAATTCCGTTAATGGAGGTATAAAACCTATTTTCATCACACCAATTTGTCCTATTTCTAAAATTGGGTATGATACCTACCAAGATGGCTATGATAGAGGTAGAAAAAAAGGCTTGAAAGATTTTAAAAAACGATAACTATAAAAAAAGCCTCATATTTCTATGAAGCTTTCGTTTAACAGCAAAACTCCTAATTCACTCTACATAAACTTTTTATTACTTGAGATTTAAGCAAAAAAGGAGTCGCTGATTATTAATTCGATTTTAACTAGTAACGATATAAATTTAGCTATGAAATAATGGTATAAAAAGTATTTGCAGTCGTATTTATTTAAATTCGAGCAGTTAAAAAATGCGCTTACAATACGTAATTACTGTTATAAGAATGTTTTATTGTGTAAAAAAAATATGTCTTAAGTGAATTAAGAATGACTTGTTAAATTCAAAATACTTATATTTAATGAGCTAAAATTATTACTAAATACAGTCTACCTGTAAAACAATGGCTACCAATTAGCAACCTAACAATAGCAATTTATTCTTCAGGTTTTGCTTCTTTTAAGAATATGAAAAAGGGTATTTATACCTGTAGTAATTATAATACTTTTTTTTAGCTTAGCTAAATGAAATCAATAGGTTAACTTTTTGAGTATAAAAAAGCTGTATCCTATTTTAAGTTGGCTTACAACACCGTTCACAGACAGAAAAACTAAACTATCATACCACCATATTATTAACATTTACAAAAAATTATGAACACTGATCCAACTACAAAATTTATCAGCACGCTGGAGCAAACACCCACGATTGCTGGAGAGTTGAATTCAAACCTAAAGCGTTTGAAAAACAATCTCGATGAAATTATTAAAGTTTTAGGCTATTCTAAAACAATTGATGACAATCTAACAAAACTTGACAAGTATTTAACAGAGACCAAAACATTATTGACTTTTGTTTCAGTAATTCCAGAAGTTGGACAAGCAGCTTCCGTATTGAAACAGTCAATAACTGTACTTCAACCTGAGGTGAAAGCAGCAAAGAAAGCAGCTGACAGTATTGAATCTGTAGTAAAACCATTGCGTGAAGCTTTACAAAAATTAGATCCTGTTTTACAAAAGTTGATTGATGCAACACAAAAAGTAAAGGACACCTCTCAAAAGTTTTATGATACATTCACTAGTGTATATAAATGTGTGCAAAGCTTACCAGATGGTAGTGCAAAAGACACTTCTATAAAATACTTAAACGAATTCTCTAAAGATGCAGAGCCAGGAGTTTCAGCACTCAATACAACAATGTCTGAAGCTAATAAAGTAATTGAAAGTTTCTACAACGAACTTGAAAAAATCAAAGACGCACTTAATCCATTAAATGCTATTAATAACGCCATCAATGATGTTCTTAGTGCTCTTGATCCAGTAATGAGTCTCTTAAGAGAATTAGAAAAGAAATTAAAAGATATCAAAATATGGATTCCAATACCATATCCACACGAGTATAGCTTGTATGAGATCTTTACCATATTTAAAGGAGTCGCAGAATGGATTGACAAAGCATTGGAACCAATCCAAGACTTAATCCAAGATCTTCTTAAAGCATTAAACATCAATTTAACGATTCCTAGTCTTTCAGATATTTTAAACATCCATATCAATATTCCAGCAATTCCAAACTTTGATCAATATTTAGAAGCAATTGAAAAAGCTCTTAAAGAAATTACAGATGCATTTGCTAAATTTAGCCTAAAATGTCCGCCTGAGGATAATTAGGGTGAACGATGAGCAAACCGAAAATATTATTTTTACCATTAAGCAACGTACTGGGTCATTTGACCCGTACGTTTTCGCTTGCAGAGGAGTTTCTAACACAAGGTGCTGATGTTCATATTGCTTGCGATACGTACTATTCAAAATTAATACAGGCGCTTCCTGAAGGCATTACAATACATCCATCAATTGAAATGCCCGCGAGTAGTTCGCGTTCTTTTGGCGCTATCAAATCTTTTGGTTCTGGAAGAAAGCACGATTTATTAAATTTTGAAAGTGCAAATCATTTAAGCGCTGACGATCTTAAAATGAGAGGTCAATATTTGATAGGAATGGTCGAAAATGACAAACAATTAGTCGCGCATTTAAAACCTGATTTGATTGTTACAGATTATCGATATACAGTTACCTTACTATCTGAATTTCCAAAAAATCGTATTTTTCATATTTCAAACATGCTCGGTTTTCTTTCTTTTTGTCATAGAACAAAAGGCACGCTTTTTTCTCCCTTAGATACAGGAAATATATTAGTTCCCGGTATTCCCGAAATAGAATTGACCAACGATAAAATACCTATTGAAAATCCAAATATTAATTGGTGTGGACATTTTTCTTGGCAAGGCTGGAAAAGACTTTATAAAGATACTACATCACTCGAAAAAGTAGCTATTTTTCTTTGTTTTGGAAGCACAGGAAATGGTTCAACTTTAGTTCCTTGGCTTTTGAAAAATATAAACAAGCATTATAAAATACGAATGGTTTCTGATAGTGATTATCAAGTAAAATCTCAAGAAAATGTACACAGTGTCAAATTTGGATATTTAGCAGGATGCCTCACAAAAAGTAGAATAGTTTGCTGTCATGGCGGACATGGAACTGTGATGGAATGTATTTTACACAAAACACCAATGCTTATATTTCCTAATAATATAGAACAATTGGAAATTGGCAGACAAATAGAGAAATTAGGCTTAGGAATTTTAATGGACAAACCACAAGAATTGCTAGATGCAACTTATTTAAATGCTACCATTGAACGCTTGCTTACCAATACAGACATACAAAAAAACTTAGTCAACTATTCTGACTTACTAAAACAATACAACGGCGCCAATAAAGCTGCTTCCATCCTATTGGAAACATTGGCAACTGATTAAAGGAATATATACATGAGCATAGAAACATACACACCTGAAAATCCTGAAGAAGAAAATTGGGATGCAATTGTTGTAGGAACAGGTATGGGCGGAGCTACGATTGGTTTTGAACTCAGTCGTCTTGGCAAACGTGTTTTGTTTATAGAAAAAGGAAAATATGTACAAGCGGTACATTTTGTAAATGGACAAATTCCCGCTGGTATTGATGAAACGGAAGCAAGACTTATTAAAGGACGCTGGCCAAATAAATTGGAAGGGAAAACTTCGTTCGGAAAAACAAATTTCTTCGGACCTGTAGGTTGTGGTACTGGCGGATCTACCATTTTATATGGCGCACAATTGGAACGTTTTCAAGCAGCAGATTTTACACCAAAAAAATACTTTAAAAATATTGGCGATTCTACCATTCCCGAAAAATGGCCAATAAATTACACTGATTTTATTCCATATTATAGAAAGGCAGAAGCACACATGAAAGTTTGTGGTACGCAAGATACTTTGAATCCAGATGCAGAAGCACCTTTGCTAGAAGCACCAGCATTGAGCGAACGCGATCAGTTTATTTTTTCTTCGATGAAGGATGCTGGACTCCATCCGTATCGTTCGCATGTGGGATATCATAATTCAGATAAATGTTGGGAATGTTTGGATCTTTGTTTTCGTGGTTGCAAAAGTGATGCAGGTACACGATCGTTGCTTCCTTCACTGTATCAACATGGCGCTAAAATTTTAACTGAATGTGAAGTAATTCGGTTAGAAGCAGACGCAAATAGTGTAAAAACGGTTCATGCTGTATATGTAAAAGGTGGAAAAGCAATAAAACTTCAAGCAAAAACAGTCATATTAGCTGCAGGAGCCTATGCAACACCAAGTATATTATTACGTTCCAAATCGGATCATTGGAAAAATGGTTTGGCAAATGGTTCTGGTATGGTTGGACGAAATTTAATGCTTCATACAAGTGATTTTATCATGGTGAATCAAAAAGAAAATCGAGATGCAACTGGTCCAATAAAATCAATTACGCTGAATGATTTTTATATTCATAACGGTCAAAAACTAGGAACATTTCAATCGGTTGGACTAAAAGCAATACCGCCAATTATTTTGAGTTATTTACGCTATGTAGAAGAAAAAGACCCAAGTTGGTTTCGAAGAAGAGTGAGTTTTATGCTGCCAAAAGTTTCTGAACTGGCAAGTAAATATTTCCATAAAAGTTCTGCATTTAGCACTATTGTAGAAGACCTTCCGTATTTGCACAATCGCATTGAACTTGATTCAAATTCTAAAAATGGTTTCCGAATTCAGTATACCTATTCAAAAGAACTAAAACAACGAAATAAAAAGCTGTTGAAACTAATTTCAAAATCACTCGCGCCAAACTTAAAAACTACGGTAGTTACTGGAAGTAAGAATAACATAAATTTTGGTCATGTATGTGGCACGTGCCGATTTGGAAACGATCCAGAAACAAGTGTTTTAAATGCTGATAATAGAGCGCACGAAGTAAACAATCTCTATATCGTTGACGCTTCATTTTTTCCATCGAGCTCTGGAACAAATCCGAGTCTTACCATTGCAGCAAATGCAATCCGCGTAAGCGAAATTATAAACAAGCAACTTGATTAATAGCATTATTTACTAGTATTATGATAGACGAAAATATACTGAAAGAATATAATAAATTTCGACACGGAGCTTCATTACACACCTTGTGTCCTGCGCCTTCCATGAACTTGCATTTTTCTCAATTAGGAATTGTGACGGCTTGCTGTTTTAATCGTACGAAAGTTATGGGTGTATATCCAAAACATTCGTTGGATGAAATTTGGAATAGTGATGAAGCACAAAAAATGCGAAAAGAATTAGAAGCTGGAAAATTTCCGATTGGTTGCGAAAAGTGTCGTGAACAAATTCTATCAAAAGATTTTGGTGGATCGCATGCTAACTTTTACAGTCAACAAGCTAAATATTTCGGAATTACGAGAGACAAAAGGAATGCTGAAACTGGTGTAAAATTAGATTCAGATGTTTTACCAATGAAGTTGGAATTCAACATTCACAACAATTGCAATTTACAATGTATTATGTGCCACGGATTGGCTTCGTCTTCTATTCGTGTACATCGAGAAGGGTTGCCAGCCATGCCAAATCCGTATGATGATGCATTTGTAGCACAACTAAAAAAATATTTACCACAAGTTGTAGAAACTGATTTTATGGGCGGCGAACCATTTATGATTGGCGCTTACAAAAGTATTTGGAAAGCCATTAGTGAAGTAAATCCGAAAATTAAAACTTGTATTTTAACGAATGCAACCATCTTGAACGATGCTATAAAATCGCTGTTGGAAAGTTTTAATTGTTGGATTCACATTTCCATAGATTCTTTCAAAAAGGAAACCTACGAAACCATTCGAAAAGGTGCTTCTTTTGAAGAAGTGATGGAAAATTCAAACTATTTCAATCAATTGATGAAAGCCAGAGGACTCAACCTAGTTTGGCGTTATTGTCCAATGCGCATCAACTGGCATGAATTACCAGAAACGGTGAGTTACTGTACGGAGCGAGATATTAAATTATTTTTCAATCAGGTTGATTCGCCTATAAACATGTCTTTAACCACACTTCCAGTTGATGAACTTCAGAAAGTAATTGATACCTTAAAAGCAGAAGAACCTAAGTTACCAACCACAGAAGTTGCTTTAGAAAATCTTAAAAATTATAGAGAACTTATTTTCCGATTGAGTGGTTATCTGACAAAAGACAATCGAAGTAATGCATTACAATCTAGACTACAAGCTGGTAAAGCAGTTGTAAATCATTATACGCCAACACGTGAAAATTCATTGCAAAAACGCGCAAGATTCGATCTGTTAAACGAACAATTATCACCTGCACTTCGAAGTTATTTGATCAATCGATTGAATATAGAACAAGCAGAAAAAGCCAAAACGGAAATCACAAAAACTTCCTACGATATCTTTCATGCTTCTCATGAAAATGTGATTGCTATTGCTACAGATATTAGCATTCCAGAGCTTTTAGACATGTATTTGAAAGAACTAGCACGTGTTATTTCTGGAATTTGGGGCGTTACAAAAGTCCACGACCGTGAACTCTTTAAGCATATTGATCATTTTATTAAACATATTTCGAAAGAAGAATATTCAGATAAACTTGTAGATGTAAGATATATTTTTGGGATATCGCTTTTAAACACCTATCAACGTATTATTGATTCAGATTCGATTCATACTACTTTTGAAGAGTTGTTTGTAATTCAAGAACGTAATGAAATGGCATGAGTTTTATATAATTTTTTCGATTAAAACTTTCTAAATGTAGAGAGACACTTATTTTACATAACTAAATTATAGGCTTCTATTTTCGTTTTAGTTCTTGTGTTTTCTATTTTTAAATTAATGAACTCATGAATCTTCGATGTCTTTGCTCGCCCAAAGAATACTGAATTAAGTCAGCACAGGCTTCAACAAAAGAAAGACACTCTTAAAAGTGTTAAGAATGCCTTGTTTTTTTGAAATTATAGTGTTGCGCAACGGTTACCGGTGTTGTAGCACGTTTTTATTTATTTATTAGTTTTTCTGTTCTGTTTAATTTAGGATATTCCGGTATAAATTTTATTAGAACAGTATCTTTTATATTCACTTTGTCAAAATCTTCGATTTCCATATGAAAATTAGAATTGTAATCAATTCCATTGTAATTAAATTTAGATTCTAACCAACGAACAGATTTGGAACCTCTTTCTTTTTTTTCTACAATTCCGCTTTTTAAAATTCCCTCATTATCGATTTTATTTTGGATTCGATATGAATTATAAAGTATTAATGGAATTATCAAACCAAAAACGCAGAATGATAAATTGATAATCAATTTCCTTTTTTCTTTTGGAAGAAATTCGGTTAATATTCCAAAAAAGATTGCTGTAATACTTAAATGACAAAACCCAATTAAGAAAAAGAATTCCATAAAATATAATTCCTTATACCAATGGATATATAAAATAAATTCTAATCCGATTAGTATAGTGCCTAAAACAAATAATGTCTTTTTCAATCAGTTCTAATTTAGTCGTTTTGGTAGTTGCTCAAAATGTGCTACAACGTCTGGTATAACCGTCAGTTACGGGTTAAATTAGTGAATATTTTCGGTTTAGCACAGACTTAAGCAATTCCGAGTGGATTCGGACGTAGTCGAATCCGCCGTAATTGCGGTTATACATTGTTACACCACGTTTTTTATTCCGATTTTATATTTATCCGCTGTTTTTTTATCGAAGACAACAGTCAAATGGTCTTGCATTCCGATTATTCTTCCGTCTCTAATTTCAAGAGCAGAAATCCACATTTCTTTTCCATTCTCAAATTCAATTCGAACATCTTGCGGAGAGTAATTTCGTTTGTCCTCGTTAATCAAACTCCAATAAGACCAACTGCTTTCAATTCCGCTGATTTTCATTCCGATTAATTCAGTCCATTTTTGGTTACTATTTACATTATATTTTTTAGCTCCATTTTCGATACTGAATTCAGTCAATATATTTCCTTTGCAAAATTTGACATCGTATTGGGTGTATTCAGTACCCCAAATAAAATAGAATTTCAATTTGTCAGAGGTGACCAATTCAATTCCATAATCCAACGAGTGATATTCAGTTTCATTCCACGTTGGCTCTCCATAATCTATTTCGTAATAATTTACGTCCGTAATCGACTTCCCAATTAATTCTTTAATCGGATTTTCATATTCGTCAATCTTTATTTTGAGTGCTTTTTTCAAATGTGGTGTAACGGTTTTGTGTATAATTAGTTGCGTGGTTTAAGCACTAAAGTTAGCAAAAAACACCGGTAGAAAGTCCTCGCGGATTTTCGTAAGTAGGCGAATACTAGCAACAAATTATATACAGTGTTGGCATACGTATTTTATTCTAATTTCAAATATTCTTTTCCATTTTCAATCACAAGTTTTTCAGTTGTCAATTCAATTATTTCACTAAAACTTTGTCCTCCCATTCCAATAAAAAGAATTCCAAATTTTTCTTTGTAATACACTAATTCAGGTATCGGTTGACAAGAAGTTATTGATTTCCAATCATCATTAATGGACTTTTCCTCACGAGAATAATATCCTTTTCCGTTTTTAAAACTATAAGTGATTTCATAATAGTAATCGGCTTTTTTACTCTTATTTCCTTCAGATTCAAATACGATTCCGTTTTCAATAGTAATTATAGTTTTTTTATTGTTACTAAAGCTTGTTCCGATTGTATCTGTCAAAGTTCCGTTTTTTCTTTTTCCAAGATATTTCCACTTTCCAGTCAATCTTTCTCCAATATTTTTCAACGTGTCAGAATGTTTAGTCTGAAGTTTTGTATCAATTTTTATTTCACCAAAGTCTTGTGAATAAGATTGGGTAAAAAACAATATAAATACTATTATCAAAAGTTTGTTTCTCATATGTATGCTAACGTCTAGGCTATGATTTCGTTGTGGAATCATCCGTAGAATTATTCCGTCGAAACCCAGACTTTTATTTTATAAATTAAACTTTGTTTTAACTTTCTGCCACAATGAATTATAGCCATTGTTAGGTGCAGTTTTTTTATCTCTAAACTTTTTAACCACCTCCTTAGTCGAAAGTCCCATTGCTTGCGTTGCGTTATATGCAACTAAATAATCCTTATGTTCTCTATAACCATTCAGCATTGAGTCAATTCTTTCGTCTTTGAATATTGGTAAAAGATAAAGCATGTGTATAATTTCAGTCCAATGTTTTAGTTTAGGCACTTCTGTCAGGACGATATCTGTCATTTCTTTATCTTCGGATATTTGAAAAATTGAGTGTGCTATTGAAATTTTCATTCCTTTTTTACTCTTTTTAAGTAAGTCATAAAGTTTTGGTAGTGCTTTTTTAGATTTTATATGTCCAAGTCCATTAATTTGCCAATCATCTTTTAAATCCAAATTTTCTATTAACTCGTTTTCCGCAATTTCAAGTTCTTCATTTGTCAAATTGTCAAGAAGGTCAAGAGGGACTCCGTCTTTTCTTTGAGACCAAGAGTTGGCATTCAAAAATTCCTTTCTAAATATTTCAAGTTTATTTGACAGCATTGTTAATTTCGTTCTAATTGCACCTAACGGTTTAGCTAAACTGCGTTTTAATGCTGTTTAGGTTTTGTTGGCATTTCGTTATTTTCAATTTGATGTTCGTAAAAATCTAAAGCAAACTCTTTAACATATTCAGTATGATTTTCATTATCTGCTATAGATTTCAGTAATTCTACACAATCTTCCCACTCTGATCCTTCTAATGAATTTATATGTCTATTCAATAAAAGTGTTGATGTTACAATTCCATTTTCTTTATTAAACCTTATTAATTCTGAATTATAAATCTCATAGTTAGGAGTATCAATATCTTCTATGAAATGGATAAATGAGAAATTCTCATCCATTTCAGGGTCTTGGTTTTTTAAAAATCCGAAAAGACTTTTTATTAGTCGTTTTTTTTGTGATTCAGTCAATGAGTTAGATTCAGGCAATTCATTTCTTATATCATCAAAAAAATCACTTATTTCATAGTCTTCCATTACTTCGGAAACTTTGAAATTCCCAATCCATTCAATTATTTCTTCAAATTTCATTTTTATGTTTTCTAATGAATGCCAACGGTTTGTGTATGAAAAGTAGCCGGTTTCGGAAGCATAATTTTCAATTTACTACTAATGTTTTTGCGGGCTACAATACTCATATTTGCTACTATTTCGGCTATTATTTTTATACTTTGTTATGGGCTTTTCTTATTTCATCAATCATTAGAACGGTTCATTATAATCATCATTTCTCCGATAAATTGGATAATCACTTCTTCTTTGATTTTTTTTGTTCCATTTTCTATCAAGCCATTTAAAATTTTTTAAATCATATGATACATTACAACTTTTGCATTCGTATTTTTTATCATTAATCTCCATCATCATTCCCTTACATTTAAAACAGTAATACTCCGCTTTTTCAAGGTGCCCATTTTCTTCTTGAACATTTCTTACTAATTCTGGATGTGTGTAACTTCCGACTAATTTTAAATTATCCAAACGTCTTCTAAACATTGCATCTGAACAGCAACTCCCACAACTATCACAAATGTATAATCCATTATTACAAGTTTTTGAAATACGACTATCTATAATGTTATTACATTCTCCATTAAGACAGTGATTTAAATAAATAGTCTTATTGTGTTCTGAGCAATTATCATTTACGCAATGAAACTTTGTATCACGATATAAAGCAAAATGAGATGTTTCTGTCGGATAAAGTAGTTCATCACAACTATGACAATACAATTTATCAATGAGTCTGTTGAAGGCATTTATATGTCCAATAAATTTATAATAATTACCATCAGGAATAAAATCAACTGGAGTCTCTTTTTTCTCGTCAGTATTTATATTTAAAACTCTTAAAATATCGATTAATTTGTAATACTCCCATCTTTTTTTGTTTGCATCATTTGGAATAGAGAAATTATCTGATAGATGGTCGATTTCTGCAAATTGAAAACAAGGTTGATTTGTGCACCACCAAAATTCACAATTAAGTTTATTGTGCTTTTTGTTAGATTTTCTACCTTCACAAAAACTTATACCAATTGGTTTCTCATCTCTTGAGTACTCAACAAGATGAGTGTTATTATCATAATGTTTTTTATTTCCAAGGTCAATAAAAAACCTATACCTTTTAGCGAACTCAAACACTTCACTTTCAGAACTTGAAGGAACTCCCCAATGTTTTTTGTCAGGATTCCATTTTCGACCTGTTATTTTTTTTACGTCATCCTTTAACGTTTCAAACATTGGGTTTTTCTCGAAATAAGTATAAGATCCATAATAATTATTACCCTCTCTTGGAAAGGCTGTTTCAAACTCTATAGAATAATAAAACCGTTCATTATCATTAGGGAAAGAATTCTTCTTAATATTTCCATTAGTTTTCCAATTCCAATCAGCAGTTAATCTGCCTGGGCAGTCTTCAAAATAGTTTTCTATTTTGAATTTTTTTCTACTATTGTTTTTTAGGTCTTTAAGAATTAAATCACTCTCGAATAAAAAATTGTTTTTAGTTTGATAACTTTTTATTGCTTCTATTAAGATGTGCGTTGAAATATCTAAAACAAAATCGTTATTAATTTTTTCGTTAGTTAGAAATAAATCGACATCCGCTCTTACTATTTCATCTAATTCCTTAAACGTAAAATCTATCTTTTTTGTATGTTTTAAGTAGAATAATCTCTTAAATATATAAACTTGGTCTATAGGTTTAAAATATATAAACTTCCCTTTTAAAGTATCAAAATCAAAGTTATTCGTAATATCTAAATGCCATAGCAGTAGATTGAAAAAATTGTTTTTCAATGATGAAATACCATCTGCCCATTTAGAATCTAATTCAATCAATTTTTGAATAATATTAAAAGCAGTATAGAATTCTATTCTATCCGTTATGTCTGTTTTTTGTTCTAATTTTTCATATAGAAATTCAGATATTTTTTCTTTAGAAATAATATCTGAATTTATCCATTTATGTATCTTTTTATATTTTGATTGCTCATCATCCAGATAGTCAACCAGATATTCTTTTCGTAAAATTTTTGTTGCTTTGTTTTCCCACAACTTGAACCAAATTTCATCAGTAGTTTGGTCAATTAACAGATTATCTATTTTTTCAAAATCTTCAATTGATAAAAATTCTTGACTTAATTTTAAAAACCAATTAGTTTCTTTATTTGAAATTTCATTAGATTTAGTTTCTAATAATTTAAAGAGATAATCTCCCTCTGTATAATTGTTTTTTAAAATTTTTCTTAGTTCTTCTTCTGTTAGATTCTGTGCGATAAAAAGAATATAATCTGGGGGGTAATTATCAAGCCAACCTTCAAAGAAAAGTTTTGTCTGCTCTTCTTTTGTTGTCTTCTCCTTAATTATAGTTTGAAATGTTTTTAAAAGATTATAGCCAATTTTATCATCTCCAAAATCTCCAGTTTCTATTGCCGACTTTAATTCAAAATAATAACCTAACTCATTTTCTTGCTTTACAAATTGTTCGATTAGTTCAAATATTTCTTGTGATTTTTGTTTGTCAAGTAATCCTTCAAGAATTAATATGATTTGGTCAGAATTATGAGTTTTTTCTATAGCCTTTAGTTTATCATTAATTTGAATATTTTCATTACAAAGCAATTCAACTATTTGAGTGTTTTCAATCTTATCAATATAGCCAGAAAGCCATAAATCAGTTTTAACTAGTTCTGAACTTTTATTAATTATGGTTTCGGATATGATTTTTGATAGTTCAACCTTTTGTTTTTCACTAATCTCTGTAGGGATTAATTGTTTTAAATTATTGTATTTAGATAAAATAGTTTTATCAGATATTGGAGGCAACTCATTTAATCTAACATTTATTTCATTCAAGGAATTTTTGTACAGAATTTCATTTAAGTCATCAAGAAGTCTTTCTTTTTTTGAGTTGTCTTTTACAACTTCAATGAATTTATAGGTTTCTATGATTGTATCAAAGGGTGTTTGGTTTGATATTTCTTTAATCTTTTCAATTACTATTTTATAGCAAGAATTGTCACCATCTTCATATTCTTTAATTCTTTCTAAATCATCAACTGTTAAATTTTTGACATTTTGTAAAAGTATTTTTTCTGGTATTTCATAATCTTCAAACTCGGATTTTGAAATGAAATGAAAATTTTTAGATTTCCAAATGGAAAACAAAATACCCTCTGATAAATTCTCACCAAAAAAGCGATAACACTTATCAATAAATTGAGAGGAATCTTCTATCTGTAACTGATTTATGTGTTTTGTTATTACTTGAAATAAATTATTATAATCAAATTTACCAATAGTATCTTTAATCTGTATATAAGCATCTGTAACTAATGCGAATAAGTCACTTTCACTTTTTTTATTAAAAATGTAATTTAAAGAAATTTCTACGACATTATAAGATATAAATTCATCCCTTATGTATGGATTTCCCCAACGACTTGTTCCTTTAATTTTAGTTTTAATGCTTACAGTTTGATTGTTTCCACTAAGTAATAAAATTGTAAATAAATCATCAGTATTTTTAGGGGGGTTACAGTTTTTTGCCGTTTTTTTATTCTTCTCAAAGTCAGGTTTAAAAACTACAGGTGTCTTTGGAGTTAATTCTAATGATTTATCTTGAATATTTGATTTGTGTATAAAGTATTCTCCATTGGTAGGCGTTATAATTACGCCAAAACCTTTACTTGTGTCAAACCATTTAATTATTCCAGATTCTTTCATTTTGTTTTAGCTGGTTTTTCTAATTACCTACAACGTATGTATAACAGGAATTCCTGTTATTTCTATTATAACTAAACCTTGGTTTGTATATATTAATTTAGTTAGGAAACTAAAATTAAAAGAATTTTATGTAAAGTCATACTAAAGAGCAAGATTTTTAATATTTATATCTAATGAATAGATTATATTCAACAAGCAAATAATAATTCATACTTGTTTTCTAAGTAGACCACTCAAAATTAAGTTTCACTAAACATTCGATAATGCGATATTCTGTCGGCAACTTCTAAGGTTTGCTTGCCTTCATGAGTGTTTCCTAATTCTAATAATGTGATTCCTATCATTAGTCTACCCAAAAATCCCCATTGCCAAATGGAAGTTTTGTCAACACCAGTTAATTCATGAACCCATTTACATCGTGCTAAAAGCAATTCCAGTGTATTTCCTCGTAGTAAACCATCACTCCAATCGCGCATGATGCAAATTAAATCATAAGCTTTATCAGCATACACACCGTCAGGGTCTACAAATTTATACGCGCCATTTTTGGTTTCCATAAGGTTAAAACCATGTGTATCTCCATGAGCTAACACACAATTCTCGGGATTGTATGCTTCCAATCGAGCCTGTGCATATTCAATAGCTAACTGCAAGGTTTGTTCGGAAAAAGGTTTGTTCAGTTCAATCCATTTCAGTTGAATGATTTCTCTCATTTCCAAGGCTTTTTGAGCGGCAGTTGGCAGCGGAATCATAATATCTGGTCTCACCCATGCTTTGGTAAGCACCTCACAAATTGTTACAATATGTTCGTCAATCGTTTTTGATGTTCCGCTAAGTGGTGTTCCAAGCTTTTCTAATAAAATTGCTTCTTTAGTAAAGTCTACTTCGTACAGATTTACATATCCGTTTCCTTTTGCAACTCTAAGCACCAAAGCTTCTGTCCAAATACTACTTCCTGGCAAAGCAATTTTTAATACAGCTGCTGCTCCATTCTCTCTAATTACTTCAATAATAAGGCTTGCTGTTCCTCCACTTAACACCTTTCCAAGCGTTAATTTCCATCGTTCGGCAAGTTCAGATACCTTTTGATCCAAATTGAACGATAGCACTTCTTCTTTTTCAAGTAACTGAAGTGTTTTTAGTTGCGCAATTTTTGGTAATTTGTTGAAGTAATAACCGTATTTGTCCAAAATATTTTAATTATCTTTATGAAATAACTTAATAATTTTGCTTGAATTAAGCAACTTTAATTCAAGGATATTTTATGACAATTTCTATAGAAGTTCCTGTCTTCAAGGGAGAATTTTTACAACAATGTATCGACTCCGTATTTCGTCAAACTAGTGACGCTTGGCAGTTATCGCTTGTTTGGGATGGTGGCGACCAACTTTCGCATAAAATCCTTAAAGAAATTGAAGCTACTGAGAACCCTAAAGTCAAGGTTTTTTTCAATGAAAATCAAGGAATAGCGAAAGCGAGAGCCTTCATTAGCAGTCAGAATAATGAAGCGTATATTTTGCCTTTAGATGACGATGATGAATTGGCTCCGAATGCTGTAGCACGTTTTATTGAAGCTGCAAAAGCAAATCCTTGGGCAAGTTTACTTCGCGGAAAACGCGGTTTTATCAATCAACAGAGTGAAATTGTAGAGAAAGTACAGTGGTTTCCATTTGGTCCACGAAATTATTTTAAAGGCATGGTGACAGATGTGTTTAATCAGGCGCAACCGTATTTGATTCGAAAAAGTGCCTACGATCAAACGTTGGGTTGGCGCGGATTTGATGATTTTATGCAAGCTGGTGAAGATTGCGATATTTTTCTTCAAGTAGAAGAAGTTTCACATTTTGAATTGGTTGATGATGTCTTGTATTATTATCGCATACATGATGATCGCGCTAGTAACGAATTGACTTCTGCGGCAGCTTTTGAAATGTGGAGACGACTTGCCGATGATGCTTTACAGCGAATGGAATTGCCATTGATTCGAACAAATGAAGCGCCACCATTTACATTTATTGAAAAAGAACCAATTTCCAAAACGATTGCTGATATTGAATTTATTGTGAATTATCAAAGTCCGATTGTACAACAATTGAAAGCGATTGGTATTACTGAAGAATCTATCATTGAAGTAACATCTACTATTGATTCTTGGCGAATGGAAGGTTTTAAAGCTTCTAGCAGAAAACTAGTTTGTTTTGTAAAAGATACCGTAACGATCAGCGATATTAGTTTTGTAACTGATATGCTTGAAATTTTGAATGAAACGAATGCGGATATCATCGCGCCAAGCAAAAAAACACTTGAAAAAAGATACGCAAAAAGTTCCTGGTTGCATGATGATTTTTTGTTAGTTAAAAGAGAAGTTTTATTAGCTACAACTGGATTTGACTCTGAATTTATTCCAGAAAATTTACAAGGAATCGATTTTTGCATTCAAGCACGTCGCAGGGATTTTAGCTGTTATGAAGTTGCTGTTTCAGGCATTACGTATTTAGAAGATTCTAGAAATATATTGCAAGAAAACGATCTGACTTCTTTAAAAACCAAATGGTATAGTCATTCTGCGTTGATCAGTTTTATTTAGTGTTTACTGTAAGTTTGAGTATATTATATGTAGATTAAGTTTACTTTTTTATATCAAGTATTACTGCTGCATCTTTGTAATAATACATCAACTGTTGTTCTCGCGCCACAAGTTCTCTCATACGGTATAACATTAATTCTAGATTTGATTTTGCGTACTTGTCTGTATTTACATCCTTTGAGTTAAATAATTCAAACATCTCCATTCCGGGTTTAAATGTCATTTCTTGTTGCTTATATACTCTAGATAGTACAAACAGTTTGTCATACTCAATATTCACGATAAGCGGATGCGATTTTGCAATATCCCAAGCATCATTGGCTGGTGATTTCCCCATAAAACTACCTTTGGTGAGCAATCTTTCAAAAAAGATGAATTTATCTTTTTTAAATTCCGCTATAAACGCCTCATCCACTAAAAGTTCTTTCAATTTTTCAACTATTTTTTGATGATATGGATACCATTCATTCAATATGATCAGATTGTCCTTTACTTCCGATTTGATCTTGCTTAATAGTTCTTCGGAATCTTTTTTATTCTTACCTTCTTCAATTCTTTCACTTAAATATATACCAAGCACTACACTAAATACAATTAAGATAAATTGAACTATAGTCCCTTTGATATCAATACTTTTTTTTGCCATTATTCAAATTACTTTTATCGTTGATACTATTTATATATTGGAGATGACTATGTTTGTTATTATAACCAAACTCTAATTTGTATGTAATCATTTAGTTAGAAACTAAAAGTAACAGAATTTTATATAAATCACGTGAAGAAATTTACTTTTTGACTAAAAACTTTGTCTTCTTATACATCTATATTACTCTACTTGAGCAATGAATTGAATAGTTCTGCTGGAGATGGCGCGCGCGTATAGGCTTTCATGAGTTTCGGAGTTTGCTTTTTATGATCGCTTACAAAATCAGCCAATCCTTCTAAAGTTATTTTTTGAGTTTGATCAAAATAATTTGGTTCCCAACCTTGATAATACCAAGCAATGACACGTTCGTATAAGTATGAAACCGAGCGCGCTAAATGTCCTTTGTCAAAAAGAACAACCGATTTTCCGTTCCATAGTTGAATGAGAATGGTGTGCGAAACTACATTCCAGTAAAAAGTATATTCTGCCGTGAGCAATAACGACATTACATCGTCAAAAGCTCCAAAATTGAATAAGCGAATATTTTCATTCGGAGTGTTACTCATAGATCGCAACATATTGATTAATGCACTAGGTCCTAAAAAAATGACTGTCCGATCTAAATTGGCTCCTTGTGTTAATAAATTCCATACCATCGCTACAAATTTTCCTGCGCCTAAATGCATGGTTTGCGTCTGAAAATCTACTTCAGAAATGATGAACATCCAATGCGGTTTGTCTTTCGATTGTAATGATTGAAGTTCAGATGGAATTACTAATTTTTCATTGAAGAAGCTTCTATTTTTTTCGTCCGAAGCATAGGTTTTAATTCCACTCATATCTGTATACGTAGGATATAAATGTTCATACTCACATAAGAAAGAATTTGCCGCCGCAAGTTCTGTATGTAATTTTTTATCTGCTTGTTGTTTTAAGTTTGCTAGGTTTTCATTGGCGTCTGTTGGAATATCAATTGAGATAATTTGATTCAAACCTTTTGGCGACCATTCTGATAGTAATCCTAGAAACGGATCGGCAGTTACGACTTTTACGCTTTGATCGGTTGCTGCTTTACACACTCGCTCAAGCGCTTCACTCGTTAATAAGTTGTGTACAGGAATTAAATATCCAGCGGCGAAGACCAATATATCGGGCTGATCGTTTTGTATCGTTTCTAATAAACCTTCTTCTGTTGACCAAAGTTCAACCTGACCTGGCAAGACATTTTGATTTTTCTCGTAGAGTCTGGAAGTCAGTAGTATTTTGGATTGACTAAAATAGTTCTGTCCTAAAACCAAATATAATATTGTGGTTAATTCGCCATAATCATTGTCTAGAACGAACAATACTTTTGGAAATGAATTTGCTTTGTTTTCTGTATTTGAACAGGTTATTTGAGTTAATTCTTGTAACCAACTTTTCATTGCTTTGGATACATCTGATGCTGCATCATCCCAATTTTCTACCATAAATATTTAGTTCGTTTTGTCCATATTTTTACGCCAGTATACCGCAGACCAATCTATGGCTACGATTTCATCTGTAATGTTATTTACTTCTCTGAATTCGTCTATTGCTTGCTTGCAAGGCGCTGCGCAATGATAATCATCCACAATAATGAAACCGCCGTCTGAAAGTTTCGCATATAAATGTTTTAGTGCATCCATGGTAGATTCGTAGAGATCACCATCTAGTCGAATGATTGCCAATTGTTCAATAGGTGCTTTGGGTAAGGTTTCTGAAAACCATCCTTCTAAAAATTTTACTTTGTCATCAAGCAGTCCAAATCGTTTGAAGTTTTCGCGAACTTCATCAGCCGTTACAGCTAAGGTTTTCCACATCGATAGATCAAACTTTTTATCGGCTGGATATTGTTTTTTATCTGGTTTGGGCATTCCTGAGAATGAATCGGCTACCCAAACAGCTCGTTTTTGATCGCCATAACTTTTTAAGAGTGCGCGCATGAATATTGTGCAACCGCCTCTCCAAACACCTGTTTCGATTAAATCGCCCGGAATATTTTCTTGCAATACTATTTTTGTACAGTATTCAACATTATTTAAACGTTCTTTTCCAGCCATTGTGAGTGCTTTGGCTGGCCAATCTAAACCGAATTCTCGATTTTCGGGAGTAGAAAGTTTAAAGAATTCTTTTATCCGCAGAATAATTCGCGCCAAGCTTATGAGTGGTTTTGAGATTCTGACTTCAAAGGCAGTTCCGTCACTAGCGCCCCATAATTGATAGGTTAAAGAGTCTTTCAGTAAGTTTAAATATGCATCCGTATTATTTATGGAAGATGTAATTATAACATCGGTTTCTTTAGCACCAGATTCATGACGTCTTAGTTCTGTTGCGCTACGATACGATTTTGAAGCACCAACGGAATCACCACATTGACGTTGTAAATCGCCCAATTTCTGATATAGCGCAGATTCTCTTGGACTTGCAGTTATAGCTTCAATACACGCGTGTATTTCTAGTTTTAATGATTCTTTCTCTTTCATTTGAAAAGAGTGGTTGGTTGGTTAGATTGTTAAGTAGTGTCTGGTTGAAAACACAGTACTAAAATTACAATAAAAAAGTGGGAAATGTATGTTGGATTATAGAAATTATTGCGCTTTGGAGAAAGCCAAGCTGAAGGTTTTATATTCAAAAACTAATGGACATATTTACTCCATCTCTATTAGGAAATTTTTCTTTGATTTTTGTTTGATACCTCTTTTGGGGTATCCTTAAAAACACCTCTTTCGTATGATGTTTTACGCTTTAAAATACCGCAATTTTGTCCTGTTCTTAATTTATAATGCGCATTAAAATTACAACAAGGCGGTATCTGAAAAGCCTATTTTAAACAGAGTAAGAAACATAAAATCAATTTAGTTATGTCTAATAGTACACAAATAGTAAACCTTAAAGGAAGCGGTTATGCATTAATTTCAATTACAGGATTAACAAATGCAACTTATAAGCAACATGTAGCAGCATTTATTAATGCTAATGATGGACCAAGTTCTCAAGAATTTTCAGGATCAGGAGAAGGTAAACCTATGAAACAACATTATTCACAGGTTGTTCAATTACCTGCATCAGTCGAATTTGATTTCAAATTTTCAAAAGATGGTGGAGCTACATTAGAACCAGCAAGTAGATCTCAACAAACAGAAGAATTTATGGCGCCAGGTATTTCAGTATATAAAATATCTTCTGAAGACGCTCAAGATAATGATTATAATGACACTATTATGCAGATGTCTGTAGCACTTGTTGGATCATAAATATTCATTCCCCCAAAATAATAGCAAGAAAAGTTGCTCTGTCAATTTAAGAGCAACTTTCTTTTCACAAAAAAGCTATAATATTTTATATATTTACTCACAAAACTAACTACATATGAGCACATCCAGACACATTTTCCTTCAAGCTAATACAGATAATATCATGAAAGCTCATGGGGAAATGGAAATAGAAAAGAAGAAACTAAAGAAGAAGAAAAAAAAGAAAACCAAAGAACTGAAGTTAAAACTTGTTGAGAATTTTGAAGAAGAAGTATTGCGTAACATTCTTATTTACTCGCAAGGTTCTATGTCTTTAGGTGATCCTATTAAGGAATTTGCTATAGGAGTTGATACGAAAGAAAGAATTTATTTTACAATAGTTCCCTTGTTTTTATTTATTCGTCACAAACTAAATTTTAAGAGTTTTGAATGCACAAATAAGAATATAAAAGCGGTACCTGAACTAGGATCTGAAAACAAACCTGTTAGTTTTTATATAGATGTTGATCCGCAAGAAGTATCAAAACCATTGCCGTTTTCTCTTGAAATGACACTACATTATGAAGTAGCAGAAAATACCTGGGAAAAATTTGATTTTACAGTAGATCCAGTGCTTCGAGTTATTCAAGATTAATATTCTTTTCAATTTACATTCTATGATTTTTAAAACTATAATTGCGTTCCTTTTTTGTGTGTCTTTCAGTTTGCATGGACAAAATCAAAAGGTAGCAGATAGTTTAAAACGCATATATAATGAAAAAGAAATTCTTTCAGATTCAATTGCAACAACATTAGTATATCAAATCATTGTAAAGTCATCTTCTCCAGAAGAAATATTTACATATTCAGATATACTATTAGAAAGGTCTAAAAATTACAGGCAAAATTATTATAAGATAAAAGTTTACAACTTAAAAGGCGTAGCATATCGTCTTAAAGGTGATTTAGAAAATTCTTTAAAAAGTCTTTTTAAAAGTGCAGATTTGGCTATTGAAAAGAAGTTTCCAACTCTTGAAGCGGAAGCTTATAGTGAAATATCAAACACTTATATCGCAAACGAAGATTTTAATAATTCTTTAATTTATCAAACCAAGGCAATTGACATTTTTAGAGCACATAAAATTAACAAGCGACTTTGTATTGCGTTACTAAATACTGGTTTTAATTATTATTCTCACGGAAAATTAGATACTGCTTTAAAACTTTATAATGAAGCAGAACCGATTTTCGAAGAAATAAATATGGTTATTGGCAAAGCGTATACAATAGGAAATAGAGCTTTGGTATACTGGAAACAAGGAGATTACCAAAAAGCAGAAGAGGACTTATTTAAGGCAATTAATATTTTAGAACCGCTTGGAGATCAGTTTGGAATGGCTGATTATCACAATCAGCTTGGAAATATTTATTTAGAGCAAAACAAGGTTGAGAAAACTGTATTTCATACAGAAAAGTCTATAGAAATGTCCAAAAATCTTGGTTTGAAAGAACAGATAAGAGACGCCTATTTGTTACTTTCAAAACTGTATGCGAAAAATGAAAATTATGAAGAAGCACTAAAATATCAATCACAATATATTGTGTATAAAGACAGTGTGCAAAGCAAAGAATTGACAAAGAAAATTGCCGATGTTCGCACCAATTTTGAAGTCAATTTAAGAGAGAAAGAAATAGATTTACTTGAAAAGCGCGAAAAATTAAACACAAATTATATAATTACTGCCTTTATATTATTAGCGCTCTCGATAACAATTCTCTTATACTTTCGCCAAAGATTTAAAACAGCCAAACTTGTTGCTTCTCATCAGCAGAAAGAACATAATGATAAAATTAAAGATTTGCTTAAAAGTCATGAAACAAGTGCTTTGCAATCAATGATTCAAGGAAAAGATAACGAAAAGAAACGTTTGGCAAAAGAGTTACATAACCACTTTGGAAGTCTTTTAGCGACTATCAAAGTGAATGTAAGTAGAATAGAGGAACATACGATTCCAAATCACGAAACGCTCATGAGTTTAGTAAATACAGCTTGTGAAGATATTAGAAACATTTCTCATTCCTTAAACATGGGGATTTCAGAAGATTTTGGACTCATGCAAGCTTTGAAAGAACTAACGGCTCATTTGCAGCAATCTAAAGAATTGGAAGTTGAGTTTTCGTCTTCTATTCATGATGGAATTATAGATTCTGAAAGCGAAATTCTAATTTATAGAATCGTACAAGAATTAGTAAGTAATGTGCTTAAACATGCAAAAGCGACTAAATTATCTATACTTCTCACCTATTTTAATGATGAAAATCTTATCAATATTCTAGTTCAAGATAATGGAAAAGGGTTTGATGCAGATAAGAAAGTCGATGGAATGGGATTGGAAAGCATCCGAGAAATTGTTACACTTTATGAAGGAAGTATTTCATTTGATAGTAATGCTATCATTGGTACTACTGTGAATATTGATTTGCCAATTGCAATCAAAACAAATTTAATATAGCCATGATAAACGTATTGATAGTAGATGACCATCATTTATTTGCTGAAGGTTTAGAAGCATTATTTAAGCCAGAAGATGGTATTAAAATTGTAGCTCACGCTCAAAACGGTCACCTAGTTCCTTCAATTTTAGAAGAGACAGAAATAGACGTGATTTTGATGGATATTGATATGCCAACGATTGACGGTATTGCTACGATACAGTTATTAAATAAAAAAGGGATTGATTTGCCAATACTGATGTTAACCATGCATCAATCCATACAAAAAATAAGAGATTCTTTAAAAAGTGGCGCCTTAGGGTATATCATTAAAGACGCTTCTAAGTTAGAATTGGTAGAAGCAATAAAAGTAACAAGTCAGCGAAAAAACTACTTTCATACTAAAATAAACGAACAAGTATTTGATTATTTTAGAGGCAAGAATAAGGCAAAAATAATGGTTGATGAATTGTCTAAACGTGAAATAGAAGTCGTTAAATGTGTGGCACAAGGAATGAACAGTAATGCTATTGCCGAAACTTTATTTCTTAGTATGCATACTGTAAAAACACACCGAAGAAACATTATGCATAAGCTCAATGTTAAAACTTCTGCAGAATTGATACGATTGGCTATCGAAAAGAAAATTATAGAGATTTAAAATACACTTGATAAGAATCATGATCGTTTCATCCGAATCTTAACAAACTATCTAATTCCTTTTTCATAAAAAAACCTTCTCAATTTCTCAAGAAGGTTTCATGTATTTTGTATTTATATATTTTTTAGTCTTCTAAGAAGTCTTTTAGAATTTCTTTTAGTACGATGGTATCATTTTCTGTATTTCGTACCAATTTTTCGTTTTCGTTACACTCAAATTGTGCATAGTTGATTTTCATATAACGAAAACTTTTGTTGAGAACAGCTTCTTTTTTAAGCTGGTCATAATATTTTATTTGTGTAACGCGTGCTTGTTCTTTTTCGTCTAAGTCTTCAAAATTTTTCTCTTTTTGAAAGAACTCAATCACCAACTTTAAGTCTTTATAAAAGGCATCTAAAGGTAATTTTGTACGCCCTTTTCCTCTTTTATGAAGATTTCCAACTAAGGTGTCAAACGTATGCTTTCGTGATGCTTTTTGTCCTAACAATTCATCTGCCATGTCTAATAGATAATTTTCATCACTATTTTTAATGTCCTGTATGTATTGTTGTTTTTTAGATATCTCAGGAATTGCTTCTTTTGGCACATATTCTTTACCTTCTCTTACTAGATACCAATACGTATTTTCAGGTCTTCTTTCTGCGTGTGCTGCAGGAATTTTTGAAAGCTCTGATTTTTGATCCAGTCTACGAAGTACTTTTCGCATTGGAAATCCTTTTTTCACATCTTTCTCAAAGATACCAGCTTCAACCAATGCAGGCATAATTGTTTTTACAGGAATCCAATCAACGGTAGTATTTGTATTAAAATACTCAGCTATTGCTTCATTAATCTTTGTTATATTTTCATCAGTCATTCTATTTTGCTTTACCTATTATTTTTGAAGGTTATAAAAAACCTTACATTTCCGTGAGTCTTTTGTTTTATGATTTTGAATCAGTGACTTTCAGCTTATGGGCTTCTACTCAATAATACTTTATAAAAATTAGTATTAGAAACCAGTGTTGTAACTTTTACAAAATCTTCCACTTTACATAAAATATATGCATTAGTATATACGTCTAAACCGCTATCATTTAACGGGCAAATATATGGAAAACAATTCCTTCACGCCTATTTAGTGCTCTTATTTATTCAGTAGTATTTTCGGTTAATCACTAGTCAGCTGTAATTCTATTTACAGAATACATAATTGTTATATCCATTTTAAACACCTTATTCACAAAACATTAAATCACTTGATCGCTTTTGACCTTTTATATAGCATCACTTCCTTTATAAGGCATCTTGAGATTTGTGAGAAAAATTTGTATTTTTAGAAAAATAACAAGAATAGAAACGCTTCTAATCCATGTCAAAAATAAGTACGATAGCACTTATAGGGAAAGCCATTCGAGAGGGCAAATACCTAAACATAACTTACAAGAATAAGAATGGTGAGATTAAACTATTCTGGATTGCAATTTTAGACATTACCGCAAATGACGAACTTTTTGTAAATATGTTTAATGTTACAAAAGATGAACCGATTCTAGATGCAAAGATTTTTATTTCAAGTATTCATAATGCAGAGATTTTGAAATTCTCACATTATAAAGTTTCTGAAAAACTCATAAAAAAACTTGATGAGGATAAAAGTTTAGATAAATATGACTTTGACAGATTTGATAACAATGTGCTTAATTATTATTTAGAGTGTTATAAAGCCAATTCTGATCCTTTTTTATATAAACAACATCTCATTCAAAATCTTGAAATAAAAGAGCTTATTGAGAAAACTCCTTATCAATTATCAGACATACAACAAAAACAAATACTAAAGGAAATCTATTCCAATGATTATAATAAGTTTTATAATTACGAACTAGCGATATGTGAGTTCTCTATAGACCTAAGTTCTAGAGGAAAATTTGTTGTTGCTTATAGACAACTCACTTATGATCCGGTAGAAAAGACACTGCAGATAGGGCATAAATTACACTTCAATTCAAATTTCTATGTAGAAAATATCAAACATTCTTTATCTTACTACACAGATATGATTCCTGCTGATTTTGAAGCCATGTATCTTGAAGATAAAAATGGGGCAATTGAACTCTTAAGAAGTAACTTCAAATCGGGAGAATTACCTAATACGAGACCTGAGATTGTTGTTTTAGGTTATGCTCAAATTGATATATCTAGCATTTATGATGAAATAAATTTGCAGCACTCAAAAAAAGAAATGAATCCTCCTTTGAGAGCATTTTTTCAAAATTTTTCCTTGCTTGACAGAAAAAACAGAAAAGAACCTCATATAGTCCTTTATGACAATAATATCAATATAGATCAATTAAGAACAATCTATAATTCATTAAAGTTTCCTGTAACGTATGTACAAGGTCCTCCAGGTACTGGTAAAACTCAAACCATCTTAAATATTGTAGTGAATTGTTTGACCAATAATAAAACCTTGCTTATTTCCTCAAATAATAATATTCCAATTGATGGAATAAAAGACAAATTGTTTTTGGGTAAATACAAAAATAAAGAGATATTATTTCCCATTATACGACTTGGCAACAACAAGTTAGTGGCAAAAGCTTTAAAAAGGATAAAAGAATTATACGAATTTAAAATAAATGATGTCCCAAAAGAAAAACTTCTATTTAATTTAAAAGAAAAATCAAGAATAAAAAACGAAATACTTCTTAAAAAACTAAAAAATTATGAAGATCGAATTGACTTAGAACAAAATTTAGATTTTGTTAATAGCTTATTATCAAAAGGTAGTTATTACTTACTTGAACAAGAAAAAAACAAACTCGAAAAACGATTAAAGGAAATTCCTGAAACAACGGATGATAATGTAAAAGGGATATTTGAGGTTATTAAAGATAATTATCAGTTGTTACAATTCTTTTACTTTGAATGTTTAAGATACATTAAGCGGCTAAAAACTAAAAAATACAGTGACCTTATTGAAATACTGTATTTAGAAGATGAAGACGAGCAAGTCAAGGTTTTCAACACATGGATATCAGACGATGAAAACTTAGAAAGATTCACAAAAGTATTTCCCATAGTTTTAACAACCAACATATCATGTCGTAGGTTGGGAAGAAAGTTTAAGTTTGACTTACTAGCTATTGATGAAGCAGGACAATGTGACATTGCTACTAGCTTAATTCCAATTTCAAAATGTACAAACATGGTTTTAATTGGTGATACAAATCAACTGAAACCTATTGTAATTTTTGAAGAAACACGAAACGAGCAGTTAATGAAAAAATTTCAAGTTGATGAGCATTATGATTACTTCAACAATTCTATTCTTTCTGTGTACAAGAGCATTGATAATATTTCGCGAAATATCCTATTAAGCTATCATTATAGATGCGGTAAAAAGATTATTAATTATTCTAATATGAGATTTTATGAAAGTAAATTAAATCTTAAAGCGATTAAAACACAAGGAGAAATTAAACTCATAGATGTAAATAATGTAAATAATAAAAATAGAAACTCACAAATAGAAGAAGCTAAGGCAATCGTAAACTATATAAAAGAAAATAATTTAAAAGACGTATTCATTATTACACCATTCAGAAATCAAGAAGAAGTAATAAATTATTATTTAAAGGTTGCAAAAAATAAAGAGGAAATAGATAGTTCTGTTAGTTGTGGAACGATCCATAAAGTACAAGGTCAGGAAAACAAGACCATAATAATATCTACTGCAATTTCAAAAAATACATCTTCTAAAACATACGATTGGATAAAGAATAATAGTCAATTGATAAATGTTGGAGTTACAAGAGCAAAAGAGAATCTGATTGTCGTAACAGACAAAAAAGCAATTGATATTCTTTCAAGAAGAGATGATGATTTATATGCTTTGATTGATTATGTAGCAAAAAATGGGACAACAAGTGTTTCACAGAGTGTTGTAAATAAGTTTACCATTGGCTTCTCAAATGATTCAAAGTTTGAGAATGAATTTTATCTGACTATGAATCATTATTGCTCTAACAGAGGTAGTAAATTTAGAAGGAATGTTAAAATTATTGATGTATTCCCCGAAGAAAAGAATAATAAATTAGTAAATAAAAAAGAATTTGACGGAGTACTTTATGAAAACAATGTTCCTAAAATTGTTTTTGAATTAAACGGTAGCGAACATTATTCAAGAAAGAGTACAATCAAATCTGATAAAATAAAAATGGAGCTTTTAAAAGCTAAGGGAATTAAATTACTATTTATCCCAAATCAATATGTGAAACACTACGAGTTTATTAGAGAATTAATAAATAAATTCAAAGGAGATATCTATCAAAAAACATTGTTTGACAATTACGATTCAACAAGCTAATAAAGACCTAATAAACAATACAACAAATCATACCTCTAGAATAAAGTCAAATCAATAACAATAAGATCTCAAGTCAGAATATAACAGGTTTTTTAATTAGTTTTGATCCATACAAAATTCTGTACCTATTCTGTATTCTTTAAATAAAAAAAGACTCTCCATTTTTGAAGTGTCTTTGCTAGTAACGGAACTAAAAATCTTTGATCTTTAACTAGTTAATCCTAGCCTATTCCGTTTAGAATCTCCAACCGCATTCGATTTTCTAATTATTAATTGAACATATATAACTAAAATAGTAAGAACTATAATATCGTGACCTAAGGAAAAACGACTTTAATTATACCTAATCAATAAGTTGATTTAAAACTAAATAAGTTTTTTTCATACGAATTCGTTACTTTTAAGGGCAAACACTTTTTCTAATTCTAAAAGACAGCTACTTTGAAGATTAAAAAATTATGGAAACGAATTTTATTAGGATTAATCATAGTCCCGCTTTTATTGCTAGGAGGTCTCATATTATATGTTCAAAGTTATCAATCTGAAATTATTAAAGAGGAAATTGCTAAGCTAAACAAAGAACATAAAGGTCTTATTAGAGTTGGTGAGAGTGAATTATCTCTTTTTGGCAACTTTCCATACATCTCTTTAAAGGTATATGATTTCCAAATTTTTGAAACAAAAGAGGACAATGCACCTGTTATCATGGATGTAAAAGATGTGTATGTTGGCTTTAACCTATGGGATATTGTAAGTGGAAATTATGATATTCAATCTTTAATCGTTGAAGATGGTGTATTCAATATTGTTATTCACGAAAACAATACTACAAACATTCAAAACTCCATAGCCAGTACATCTGATACAGAAACACCTTCCACTAATATTCATTTAAAAAAGATTCAATTTAAAAATCTAGATATTCACACTTTAGATGAAGCGACGAATACAGATGTCGAAAAGTTCGTATATGCAGGCACAGGTAGTTTTAGCAAAAAAGACAGCGTTATCTCAGGTCATGTAGATGCCGATTTGGAATTAAATGTGATAAAAAATAGAGACACTACTTTCTTCCATAAAAAACATTTAGAAATTCATACAGACGTGGTATTTAATGAATACACTGGTATTCTTGACATACAACCTTCTGGTATTGTCATGGAAAATGGCGATTTTGAGTTAGAAGGTTCTATAGATATAAAGAATGATGTAGACCTTGATCTTTCTATAAAGGGAACAAAGCCCAATTTTGATATGTTTATAGCTTTCGCTCCAGCTGATGTAATACCAATATTAGAAAAATACAAAAATGCTGGTGAAATTTATTTTAATGCTAGTATCAAAGGAGCATCCAATAAAGGAAATAGACCTTCTATCAATGCAAATTTTGGAGCTAAAAAAGCTTTTTTAGAGAATACTAAAAAAGGAAAAAAGATAGATAATATGGGTTTTATTGGCCATTTTACAAATGGTGAAAATAGAAATGCAAGTACCATGGAATTTTCCTTAACAGACATGACCGCTTCTTTGGAAAAGGGAGAATTTGAAGGTTCTATTCTTGTTAAGAATTTTGAATCTCCAGAAGTTGATATGCAAATAGACTCTAACTTTAATCTGAATTTTATTGCAGACTTTTTTGAACTAGAGCAAGTACAAGGTGCATCTGGACAAGTTTCGTTGAAAATGAATTTTCATGATATTATTGATATTGACAAACCCGAAAAGGCATTACAAAAACTCAATCAAGCATACTTTGCGCAGTTGACTGTAAAAAACTTGAGTTTAAACGCCAAAAACCTGCCTGCTCCTTTAGACACTTTGAATGTAAACCTAGTAATGAATGGTAAAGAAGCTACGTTGAAACAATTTGATATGTCAATGGGCAATACAGATTTATCTATTAGCGGTTTTCTATCAGACTTACCTGCCATAGTACATCATACGAACATACCAATAGAAGCTCATTTCGATATTTCCTCTAAGTATCTGGATATTTCGCAATTGACAGGATATTCAGCACAAGACTCTATCCAAACTGGTATTGATGAACAGGTAGAGAATCTCAGTTTAGGATTTTCTTTTAAGGCTTCTGCTAAAGATTTTACAGAATCTAAATATTTACCGAAAGGTGAATTTTTCATTGATAGTTTACATGCAAATTTGAAGCATTATCCGCATAAATTACATGATTTCCATGCTGATGTATTAATAGATAGTGTAGACCTTAAAATAGTAGATTTTACGGGATATATAGATGATAGTGATTTTCATTTTGACGGACTCATACATGATTATGCTTTTTGGATGCAACCAGAACTTAATGGAGATGTGGACTTAGATATCAATCTCACTTCTAATAAATTAAAATTGGAAGATGTTTTTTCGTATAAAGGAGAAAATTATGTTCCAGAAGAATACAGACATGAAGAATTTGACAATTTAGCATTGCATTTTGATTCTAGCATGCACTATAAAGATTCTTCTTTACACTCCATCGATCTGGATTTAGATAAATTAAATACAAAAATGAAATTGCATCCGTTGCGTTTTCATGATTTTAAAGGAAATATACATTATGAAGATCAGCACATTGTTATCAATGACTTTCATGGCGAAATAGGAACTACTAATTTTAATTTCGATTTAAACTATTATTTAGGGGACGATCAGCAAATAAAGAAAAGAGATAATTACCTCAAATTGAAAGCAAATTATATTGATTATGATGCACTCTTTAATTTTGATTTAAGCCCGCCAAAACCAGCAGCGGTTGTTACTTCAAAAACTGCAGATGTAACAGCACATGCAGAGGCCTTCAATTTATATGAGTTGCCATTTACAGACATGCGATTTGAGGTAGATATTGCTCACTTTATTTACCATAGAATAGATCTTCAAAAAATCAAAGCAGATTTAAGAACGACACCTAACCATTACATTTATGTAGATACGCTACACATGGATGCTGCAGGAGGAAATATTCGATTAAGTGGATATTTTAATGGTAGCGATCCAAAGCATATTTATCTTCAGCCGGATTTGCATATGAATAATGTGGATTTGGATAAATTGCTATTCAAGTTTGAAAATTTCGGTCAAGATCATCTCGTTTCAGAAAATTTACAAGGGAAACTCACCTCTAGAATTAAAGGGAAGATTAGAGTATACCCAGATTTGGTACCAGATTTGGATCAATCAACTATAGAAATGGACGTAAAAGTATTAAATGGAAGATTAAAGAATTACGATCCAATGTTGGCACTTTCAAAGTATATGGGAGATAAAAACCTCCGAAACATTCGGTTTGACACCTTACAAAATAGCTTGGACATAAAGAAAGGAAAGATTAATATTCCGTCTATGACGATTGAATCTACTTTGGGTCATATGGAATTATCCGGTATGCATGATAGTAATCAAAATATCGAATATTATTTACGTATTCCTTGGAAAATTGTAAGAAAAGCTGCCTGGAAAAAAATATTTGGACGCAAGAAAGACCGTACTATTACTGATAAAGAGAAAGAAGATGAGATTATAGAAGTAGATCCTAACAAAAGAATATGGTATCTCAATCTAAAGGTCAAAGGAAATATAAATGACTATAAGATTTCATTGGGTAAAAAGAAGAGGAAGAAGAAAAAGTAACAATGCGTTAGATTAATAACCGTCGCAAAAATCTCTTTCAACTTATTACCGTTATCATCAAACATGATGATTCTAATACGTTTTTTAGCTCTTAAAAAGTAGGCCGGAATTGCTTCCGACCTTAAATAAACTATAGTTGGTTTTATTGTTTCGAATCCACAAATATTTACTCCATGTGTATTGAAAAAATTCTAATGTAATTTGTTTTGATTTACATTTTTTAACTGTTTGGACTAGGGCAATATTTTTCACTTAAATAAATAGTTAGTCGTGCAGTAGCCCCTACGCAGACAGCGGATGATGTTGTTATAGGAGTAATTCCTCCTTCTATACCTAATTTTTCTTTATCAGTCAATATGCTAATTGTTTCTTTTTTAAGCATTAAATTCTTAATGTTTCTTTTTTTCATAATTTCTAGATTTTAAATTTTAAATGATTTTTATTTCGTGTATTAATACAGAGACAAAACAAGCGCTAAATAAAACATGAGTCAACAGAAGGTATTTACAATTCTCTGAATTATAAACGCAATTCATGGAATTGTAAAAGATTTGAGTCTTTAAAAGAATTAGTTCGCGTACGATTTCGGTTATATTTGTCAGAACCATAAATACTTATATGAAGAAATTGCTTCCATTTTTCTGTTTTTTCTCAGTCATTTTATGCTGTTATGCACAAAAAAGTGATGCTTTATTAGAAGAAGGTATTGCATTGAAAAAAAAGGTGCTGCATAAAAAAGTAGCTATAGATAAAGCAGAAACACTCATCAGATATTATTTAAAAAAAGCACAAGAGAGTCAGCGTAAAGAATTGATAGGAAGAGCATATTATTTGCTGAGTGTAAAAAATACAGATCATCAAAAGAAAATGCTATATATAGATAGTACGCTTTTTTATACTAAAGATTTAAAAACGGATAAGGAGTTTCCCATGAAAGGATACTTTTATAAAGGTTTGTTTTTAGATATGGCAGAAGATTACCAAAGAGCCATCGATAATTATTTATTTGCGGAATCTTATGCAAATACAAATCAAGATAAAACATATCAATATTACATAAAATACAATATTGCTTTTCTAAAACGCAGAATAGGTAATTATGAAGAAGCCATAAAACTATTTAAAGAGTGCATCGTTTATGAGGAAGCAAAAAAAGAGATGAATATGTCTAGTTATTTAAACATATTACTTCATTTAACGGCGATTTATTATGAAACTGGACAATTGGAAAAAAGTAGTATCATTAATCAGCAAGGAATCCAATTAGCGTTAGAAAATAAGTTAATGGACTTGTATTACCGTTTTATCGTTTGCTCCGGAATCAATCTATCTTTAAAAGGGAGTTATAAAGCTGCTGTTGATAGTTTAGAAAAAGGCATTCCTTATTTGGACAAATCAAACAAAATAACTTCCAGTTTTTATTTAGCAAAAAGTTATGATGCTTTACAAGAAAGAGAGAAAGCACTATCGCTTTTTAAGAAAATAGATACTGCTTTTACTGAAACCCAAAATTTATTTCTACCCATACGTGAATCCTATTTGTATTTGATAAAAGATTCGAAAGAAAAAAAAGATAAAGAGTTGCAATTATATTATATAGAACAGTTGCTAAAAGCAGATAGTATTAGTCATACAAATTATAAATATTTATCTACTACAATTACAAAGAAATATGACATTCCAGAATTAATGGAAAGTAGGGATCATTTGATAGCAGATTTAAAAAGTGATAAAAATTTGATACTCATCATAAGTATCATACTTGTTGTATTGACATTAGGTGGATTGGTCTATTATTATACTTTGAAAAAAGTTTACAAAAAAAGATATGATGCAATTGTAAATCGACCTAGTGCTATCATAGAAGAAGAAATTATAGTAGAGAATGCACAAATACGTCCGATTGCTATAGATATAGATGAACGAACTATTCAAGAAATTTTAAAACAACTAGCTGTTTTTGAAGAAGAAAAACACTACCTCACTAATCAAATATCCTTGAAAGATGTAGCAAAAATTGTGAATACGAATTCCAAATATTTATCTAAGATTATCAATTCTCATAAAGGGAAAAACTTTGCAACGTATATTAATGATTTACGTATTGATTATATGATAACTCGTATTCAACACGATCCATTATACTTAAAATACACTATAAGGGCAATTGCCGCAGAAGCCGGATTTTCAAATCAGGAAGGTTTTCTAAGAGCTT
Source organism: Kordia sp. (assembly GCF_050633145.1). GTDB lineage: Bacteria > Bacteroidota > Bacteroidia > Flavobacteriales > Flavobacteriaceae > Kordia. The sequence continues at coordinate 197,640 of NZ_JBOEFY010000004.1, forward strand.
TTCGAAAAAGAACAGGGCTAAACCCTTCTTATTTCATCAAAAAAGTACGAGAAAGTCAATAGTAATTGATAATTCAGTGAATTATCAATTGTTGAAGTTTATTTTTTCCTTGTTTTATCAAATGAATAATTAGCTTTGAGTACATTCAATTAATAATTTATAGTATGAAAAAAGGCAAAAAATTAATGGTATTTAAAAAATTTAAGATTGCAAACTTGAATACTACCATTATTCTAGGAGGAACAAATACTCCTAATCCAAATAATGGGGAAGACAAAGATACAGATGATTGCACTGGACAATCTACAGGATTACAAGCAACTTCTCCTGGTTTTACATGTGAAAATATCGTAATAACACTACAAGGAAATGCATGTTTAAAACCTGATACTAATAATCAACATACGCAACAAAACATATGAGTTTAAAAATATTGTAGTTAGGTAACTGTTGTATCTTTTAGGATAAGTTAAATGCAAAAAAAAAGCTTCACATTTCTGTGAAGCTTTACTTAGTAGCGGGAACTGGACTCGAACCAGTGACCTTCGGGTTATGAGCCCGACGAGCTACCTACTGCTCTATCCCGCGATATTGGACTGCAAATATACAACCATTTTTCATTCTACCAACAAAAAAGTGAAATTTTTTATTGCTCTATATTTCTTGCTTGAAATCCGCTTATTTCTCCATCTTCACTAAGCACCTCTAACTCAATCGGATTGCAGCAAACTTCACAGTCTTCAATGTATTTTTGAGTACTCACAGAAGTGTCAATTAACATGGAAATTGCTGACCAACAATACGGACATTGAAAAAAATATTCGTTCATTTTACAAAAATACGGCTTAGGATTGTGATTCTAATGCATCCATTTCTTCCTGAAGCTCTTCCCAATCTTCCATTAGAGTCTCTAAAGTTTTCTTTTTTCCTTGATACATATCAAAGAAATCTGGCTTAGCAATGGTTTCTTCATAATTAATCGCTAATTCCATATCGATATCTTTGATTTCTTTTTCTAAATCGGAAATGGAACGTTCAATTTTGTTGAGCTTATTGTTGAGCGATTTTAGCTTTTTTTGCGATTCGTACGATTGTTTTGGCACTTCCGATTTTACAACTTCTTGCTTTACAACCGTGCGTTTTTCAACCTCTCGCAAGTCTGCTACTTTTCGTTCATCCAAATAGTAATTGATATCACCGAGGTATTCTTTTATTTTTTCATCTTTAAATTCATAGACTTTGTTGGTGAGTCCTTGTAAAAAGTCACGATCATGCGAAACAAGAATTAAAGTTCCTTCAAAGGTTTGTAATGCTTTTTTGAGTACGTTTTTAGATTTGATATCCAAGTGATTCGTCGGCTCATCCATAACCAATACATTGAAAGGCTGCAATAACATTTTACATAACGCCAAACGATTTCGTTCTCCTCCAGAAAGCACTTTTACTTTTTTCTCTGCTTCATCACCTCTAAATAGGAAAGCACCGAGCATATCGCGCACTTTTGGACGTGTTTTTTCATCCGCAGCTTCAATCATTGTATCTTCTACCGTAAGGTTGCCATCTAAATATTCAGCCTGATTCTGCGCAAAATAACCCACTTGCACATTGTGCCCTAATTCCATCTTACCTTCATGCGGAATTTCATTGACAATAATTTTTGCCAAGGTAGATTTTCCTTGTCCGTTTTGTCCAACAAAGGCAATTTTGCTACTTCTTTCTACAAATAAATTAACGTTTGACAATACTTGCTTTTCTCCATAGTTTTTAGAGATCTTTTCACCTTCTATAACTACTTTTCCAGGTTGAATTGACAAAGGAAATTGAATTGCCATTACAGCATTGTCATCAGCATCAACTTCTATGCGATCAATTTTCTCCAGCTTTTTGATGAGCGATTGTGCCATCGTTGCTTTGGAAGCTTTGGCGCGAAATTTTTCAATCAGCTTTTCAGTATGTTGGATGTGCTTTTCCTGATTTTTTTGCGTTGCTAATTGCTGCTCGCGAATTTCTTGTCGCTGTATTAAATATTTTGAATATGGTTTGTTGTAATCGTAAATACGTCCTAGTGAAATTTCAATAGTTCTATTTGTTACATTATCCAGAAACATCTTATCATGCGACACAATGATGACAACGCCAGGGAACGTTTTTAAGAACTGTTCTAACCATATTATAGATTCTATATCCAAATGGTTTGTTGGCTCATCTAAGAGCAAGATATCGTTTTTTTGCAGTAAGAGCTTTGCTAATTCAATTCGCATACGCCAACCACCAGAAAAGGTATCCGTTTTTTTGTCGAAATCTTCACGTTTGAAACCTAGTCCTTGTAAAACTCTTTCGGTGTCGCCTTTGTAATTGTATCCGCCTAATATTTCGTATCGTGTTGTAAATTCACTTAAATCCTCTATGAGTTTAGTGTACGATTCACTATCGTAATCTGTACGTTCGGATAGTTGATTATTTATTTGATCTATTTTTAATTCAAGTTCCCGAATTTGCTCAAAAGCTTCATAGCTTTCTTCTAAAACCGTTCGCCCTTGCGTGAATTCAATATCTTGTTTTAAGAAACCAATTGCAATGTCTTTATCCGTTGCAATTGCGCCTTCATCTGGTTCGTTTTCTTTTGCAAGAATTTTGAGTAGCGTAGATTTTCCTGCGCCATTTTTTCCAATCAGTCCGACACTGTCGCCTGCATTCAATCGGAACGCAATATCTTTAAACAGATATGTTCCGCCAAAAGCAACAGCTATATTGTGAATATTTATCATGAGTGTGACAAAAGTTACCGTTTTTATAAAATGTATACCTTACTTTTGTAGTGCAGTAAAGTGATTTTATAATATATTTTTACAAATGTTAAAAAAAGGATCGAAATTAAATAGTATTTTAACGGGAACTTGTCCAAAATGCCAAAACGAACGCATGTATGAGGTGAAAAATCCGTACAAATTGAATACTACGTTGAAAATGAACGAAACATGTTCACATTGTGGTACACGTTATAAAATTGAACCTTCTTTTTTTTACGGAGCTATGTATGTAAGTTATGGTGTTGGAATTGCTTTTGCATTTGCCGCCTTTATAGTTGCAAAGTGGTTTCTAAATGCTAGTCTGTTAGTCACTTTTTTTGCTATTATGGGAACACTTATTGGTTTTATGCCTATAATTATGCGTGTATCGCGAAATATTTGGATTAATCTTTTTATGTCTTATGATAAGAAATTAGATAAAACTCAGTCGTAATTATTTTTGTTATGAATTTTGTTTTCGACGTGCGTTTTCTGCTCTTCTTTTATCATCGAGTTCTTTAGCTATACTTTTTCTGTACCTTTTTTCGAAACGTTTGATGTTTATTTCATCTGGCAATTCTGCTTGATGCATTAGATGATTGTAGAGTTGTTTTGCAACTGTTGGACCAATCATAACACCGCGCGTTCCTAAACCGTTTAAAACGGCTATTTGTGTATGTTTTGGATGCGTTCCTATTAACGGTCTTCTATCTGCAACCGTTGGCCGTATTCCAGCTACTTGATCTATGATTTCATATTCGCACTTGATTAGTTTAGATAGTTTTTCAACTAATTCATTTTTTGCTTCTTCTGTCGGAAGATTTGTTTTGTCTTCCCAATTGTATGTTGCTCCAATTCGATAGATATCATTTCCCATAGGAATTATAAATACAGAGGATTTTATGACACTATCTACTTTTAAATTTGGCGCTTTTATAGTTAGTAATTCTCCTTTTGTTCCGTTGAGCGGTAAGTATGAAAAGAATGGGTTTTGTTTGATTCCGAAACCTTCACAGAAAACAATTTTCTTCGCTTGAATGTTTTGATAGGTTACTGAATTGTCCGCAATACTAAGTTTGTCATATTGAAAGTTTTCTATCCGCAAGCTATTTTTATTTTGAAGATATTCTCGATATGCTTTGAGTAGTTTTCCCGTAAAGATTCTCCCCGTTTCTTTAACTCTTCCTAAAGAGAAAGATGCATCAATAGCTTTATTTGTATTTGTGATGAGTTTTGTATCAAGGTATTTAGATAGTTTAGGTTTATCAGAAGCTTCAAACCACATATTTTGCTCTTCTACATCGACAAAACGTCTTAAAACTTCTAGTTTTTCATCAAATGCTGTTTGTAGTTTTTTTTCTAATACTTTATAAAAAGGCATCGCTATTTCCAATTGTTCATCAGCATTCCAAACTGGCGTGAATCGTTTTAGTATAACTGGATTATATAATCCGCCTGCAACGGTTGAAGATTGTTGAGAGTCATCTTCAAACACTACAAATTCTTTTCCAGCCGTTTCCAATTCCTCACAAAAAGCAATTCCAGCCAAACCTAATCCAACGACTATATAATCTATCATAAGTACAAAAGTAAAGGTATCAAGTTAGATGGCAAACTATCAAGCAAAAAGTAATTTGTCAACTTACAATTTATCGCATAAAAAACGCCCACTAAAATAGTGAGCGTTTTTAATATTGTTATGTTATGAATTTTAGTAATTCCACATGTCTTGTTCTCTTCCTCTGATCTTTTCTTTGATTCGTTCCGATTCCAATAACTGCATGAGAGAATTCTCTTTTACATATTCCTTGATACGTCTATCACCTTGTACATTTTCTTCTTTATAGATCAATCCATTAAAGCGTCTTGCGTTTAATAAGTGATCAAAAGACAATGGTACAGCTGCATTTCTATTATTAAATGCTTTGGCACTGTGCAATATTTCTCGAGCATCTGGATAAAATATCCAAAATAATTCGATTGCATCTTGCTCACCATCTAAATCTACAAATTGTGCTTCTACAGCTACAGGAGCAATACCTAATAATCTGAATTTTAGTTCTCCTTGACGTTTGTCAAAGTACCAAACTCCTTTTACGTGATATTCTTGAATATCAGCTGCGGTAAGCTCTCTAGTTTCAATATACTCATCAGATAATTTCTCTCCTCTGTTGATTTGATTAATACCTTCAGGTAAAGTATCAGTTTTCTTTAAACTAGATTGTATATCTTCAAGCGTACGTGTTTCTGTGAAATTTCCATCAACATAGATATTTTTTATCTTTTTTGACTTTATATTCGTCATTAACACATCGTATAAAGAGCGTCTGTCAGCACGCATACCAACAGTATCAATTGGATAGTATAACGGGAAGTTTACTCTTTCATCAAGATCAACAATTTCCCATGTTGTTGCAGACCAAAGAACATCTCTGTCGTCAACATATCCATACGGTAATGGCCCGTCATTATCTGCATCTTTTTGCGCTTGCGTTTTCACACCTATTTGACTCGGATCTTTGGCATTCAATAAATTTGCTTGAGCAAACATTGATCCTGAGATTAATATTGTAAATGCAATTGTAAATAAACTTCTCCAATTCATAACAAATGTTTTAAAATAATTTTAGTTTGTAATTTCAATAATTACTGGCGATACCTTTTTAATTAGCGGACCAGGATTTACTGGTTTTGCCTTAATATTGATAATCTGTACTGTTTGACCTCTTCTAGCACGCTTTAAAGCATTTTTAGCATTTGAATCTAATTTGCTTCCTCTAACAGTAATTGTTGGCTGCCCAGGTACTTTAAAGTCAAATTGTGTAACTCTTAATGGGAATTCGAAATCGAATGATTCGAAATCAGCTTTCACTGTTCCTTTTTCAACACCAGACTTAGACATCTTCTGTGCTCCAGAAAGACCTCTGAAGTATCCTGTTGGTGAAGGAATTTCCTTAATTCTGAACGTTTTGCTATCCCCAACTCTTGAACCATCGTCAAGTGTAGCTGAAACATTGATCTTAACCTCTGTTCCAGTAGAAGGCTTCATGTTGTATTTTCCTGTTCCTTTTTTAGTTAATCCAGGAGCAGTTGCATTCACCTTATTATCAGCAACACCAGCAAATGATATTGTCATTGGGTTATTAACTCCACGATATACTACGTTCATTTTATCAGCAGAAATTGTAGCTGAATTAGGTTTTGGTACTACTACATAGTTAGCTATGATAGGAATTTTTAATTCTTTATTATTTTCAATAAAAGTAAATTCTCCTTTAATTTCATGCTCTCCAACGTTTCCAACGTTGAAATCTAACGTTGCTGCTCCACTATCATCAATAGCCTCAGACAAGTTAACTTCTTTCCCTTGAACTACTAATTTTGTTGGTGGAACGTCTGCATATTTACCAATTACTACTTTTCCTTGGAATTTTTCTCCTGCGAAGAAAGCTGATTTATCAGCTAATACAATCGCTTTGTAGTTATTAAGTGTTGTTGCTTCTGTTACAATATTTCCTAAGAAAAGGCTAAACATATCAGATTCAGTAACCTTAATATCATTTTGCATCGCTGTTAACTTTGTATATGAAGCGATTGCTGGGAAACCTTGATAGTGGTATGCTAACCAATCAATTTCTTTTCCGTCTTTGTTAGTTACTTTTGCAGTACTAAATGTTTTTGCAAATTCTTCAGCTTTACCTCTATAGTTTTCGTCTGTAGCTAATATTGCATTAATTTCACCTTTATACTCCTCTATCTTAGCCATAACTTCTTTACCCTTTTTAGTAAGTCCGTCACCTGTAAACCAAGCTTCGTCTAAGATATCAGTTTTGTCCATTGCTTCGAAAGGTAATTTACCTGTCTCTGCATCAACTGTATATTTTCCTTCTTTTAATAAATCCTTTTTTAACTCTTCTAAATAAGCATAGAATTTATCTGAAACTATTTTTACTTTCTGAGCTTTTGCTGCTGGAGCTTTAAATTCTTTTGGATTTTCTTTTCCTTTAGTCTCAAGCTCTGTAAGTAACTTGTCGTTTCTATCGATTGTTGCGACGTTTGAGTCTGCAAACTTTGCTTCCATTAATCCGAAAGCTGAGAGTACTTCTTTAGACATATTCATTGCCATCATAGCGATGAATACCAAGTACATCAAGTTAATCATTTTCTGCCTTGCAGATACTTTTCCTCCTGCCATTTCTAATTAGTTTTTTTAGTTAGTTTTTGTTGAATTACGTATATAACTACTAATTAGTTTTTGTTCATTGCAGATAACATTCCTCCGTATACACCATTTAATGATGATAAGTTAGATGCTAATGATTGCATTTGATCTTTTAACTTAGCTGCATTTTCAACTGCTTCTTCGTTAATTGCCGCTTGACGGTTAGCGCTATCCATCTGTACTTTGTAAAGACTGTTTAAAGATTCCATCTGTGCTGCAGCTAAAGACATTTGCTCTCCATATTTCTTTGTAGAAGAAATTGCATCAACAGTTGGAGAAATTCCTTTTGCAGCTCCTTCGAAGTTACGAATACTATCTCCTAAGCTACTCATTAATTCTCCATCAATTCTAGCATCTTTTAATAAGTTATCTAATTTTTTAGATAATAATCCTTCTGCATCAGTTGCTTCTTGCTTTTTAGCTTTCGCTTTTGCTGATCCTCCTGATAATTCAGGGTATACTAATGACCAATCCAGTTCGTCAGATTGTCTTTCAAATGCTGAGTATGTAAATACTAGTGCTTCTACAATCATTCCAAGAGTCAAAATTTCACTTCCGTAAGGCCAGTGTTGAATTTTAAATAATGCTCCTACAATTACAATTGCCGCTCCTAGTCCATATACCATGTTCGTTAGCGTGATCTTGCCATTCTTTGCCATAATAATCTAATTTTTAGTTTAGTGTTTAGTTAATAAAATTTAAGTGTTGGGTTAACCGTGGTTTATTTTAGTATTTAGTTTTTTAGTTTTTCACTGTTCCGATAACATCAGTTCCCATGTAACTCTGTACAGTTCTGAAACCAATATAACTTCTTGCCGAATCTTTGTATTCAAAATCTCTTGTACTTACTTGTAAGAAGTACTCAACATCTTTCCATGATCCACCACGTATTACTTTACGATTGTTTAGTGAGTCATTTACATTCGGGCTCATTGTAGACATGTATTCATAAGAACTTGGATCATAAGATGACGCTGTCCATTCTGCTACATTTCCTGCCATGTTGTAAAGGTTAAAGTCATTTGGCTCAAATGCTTCTCCTTCTACAGTGTATAATGCTTGATCGGCTGCATAGTTTCCTCTAAGTGGCTTGAAGTTTGCCAAGAAACAACCTCTATCATTCATTGTGTAAGGTCCTCCCCAAGGATACGTTGCTCCTTCGAGTCCACCTCTTGCTGCGTATTCCCATTCTGCTTCAGATGGCAATCTGAATTTATTGATTTGGTGACGCTTCTTTTCTTTTCTGTAGATATTCTTTTTTAGAGTTCTCCACTCACAGAATGCTTTTGCTTGTTGCCAAGTTACACCAACTACTGGGTAGTCATTGTATGCATCATGCCAAAAATAGTCATTGTGCATTGGCTCATTGTATGAGTATTCGAAGTCTCTAATCCAAACTGTAGTATCTGGGTAGATTTCTAAGTTTTCTCTTTTAATGAAGTCTGTACGCTTCATTCCTTTATTTTTCGCTGCTGCTTGAATATCCATCCAAGTGTACTGGAATCGTACTTTAGTCCAATCGATTGTACGCTGACCATTGTATGATTCTGCTTCAGGAATTAACATTGAATCCATAACTTCAGCATAGAATTCATCTGGAATTTCAGAATAATCCCAAATTAAGTCCACGTCTGTATTTAAACGTCTTCCTTCATAACCAGTAGGACCTAACCCAGCATAGTTATCTATATTGTACTTTTCCCAAGCAGTTTGGTCTGTAGTATCAACATCTTTGAAAGCATACTTTGCAATTCCATCTGCATCTGCATCAGTTTTACCTTCTTCATCTGCAATAATTGCTAACTTAGTTCTGATTATAGAATCACGAACCCAGTATACAAATTCTCTATATTCACTATTAGTAATTTCAGTTTCATCCATATAGAATGATGGAACTGTTACAGTTTTAGTTGGTGCGTTTTTAGTCTGAGCAATATCATCATCTGACTTACCCATAATAAAGGAACCACCTGGAACTAGTGACATACCATAAGGTTTTTCAGGGTGCCATTTTTTTCCTTTGACACCGACTAGCTCACCTCTGTCTTTAGAACCACAGCTATAAAGAAATGCTAAAACGGCTGTTAATACAACAATCTTTTTCATACGGAATTATTGAGGTTAATACGTTTTTTATAGATTTTAAGGGCGTAAACCTATCTATTTATTTTTAAAAAAACAATTTTTTATTCTAAAAACTAATGGTTTTAAATCGCTTTTTTTAAATATCAATTTAAGGTTTTCTTAACACGCTTAATTAATTTATACTCTTTTTATACGCCATCCACCATCTTTCAGGGATAATTTGATTGCATGCATTCAAATAATCTTGGTGTGTGCAAGGTAATAACGTATGTCTTTTTAATTTATTATTCAAACTTGAAATAAATGGTATTTCTATCCACCATCTTTCGGTTTTATTACTTTTATAAAAAATCATCTCATCTACATCATTTGGCACTATATACTTTAAATAGTCGTCTTTTGAAGCAAATGGATAATCTTTTACACGATAATTAACGCCTTCTATGAAATACCAGATCATTTGAGCAACTAACATCGCCGTAATTTCTTCGTCTTTTGAATTTCGATATTCAAAAACTCCAAACGAAGATACTTTATCACTTATTCCTGCATAACGGCTAACTGCACAGATTTCTTTCCCATCCAAACCATTAGGCGACGTATTTTGATTACCGCTAACTTCTGATGCTTTTACAACAGACAAGTCAATTCCGACAATATCGGCATCACGTGTAATCGGTTCTACAATGCTTATATCATTTGAAACCTGTCCTAACCGATAGGCATCAAAGAATAGTTTTCGCATTAAATCTATTTCTTCTTGCGAATTGAAATAGGTTTGATATCCAATATTACTATAATTAAATAGATTGTGTGGCTCTTCGGTGATTATTTTTCCCATATACGAATGGTTATTGCTTACCGATTGCGTAATTGCGCCAAAATCAAATTTACTATCTACATTTACAATATTAACCGTTTGTTCTAAATTATCATACGCGCGGTACATGGCATACATTAAATCTTGACTACCTCCTAAAATAATAGGAATGATGTCTTTTTTAATTAACGGCTCCATGATTCTTTTAAGTGCCGCATAAGTATCATCAACAGTATCTCCTTTTTGAAGATTCCCTAAATCAACCATTTTATGACTCCAGTTCCCTGGATAGAGACTATAAAGTGCTTTTCTAATTTCTAACAAATCTAAGCCTTCTCCTAAGTAATTGATATCGCTTCGATTTTCAAGTACTGCAATGATTGCAAACTTTGACTCGGCAATAGACTCTGGAATACCTTGTTTGGACGTATGAATGTCTATTTGGTTCCCTAAAGCCTGTTGTGGCAGCAATTCATTATGAGCCATCAATATATCATTGACAGGCGATAAAAACTCAAACTCCATTATTTTTTAGCTTTTGGTTTCGCTTTTGCTTTTGCCTTAGCCTTTGTTTTTTTCTTTGGAGCTTTGTCTTCAATTATTTTTTGAACTTCTTCTAAAGTCAATTTTGTAGCATCAACTGTTTTTGGAAGTTCAATTTTTATTTTTCCTTTGAGAATGTTACTTCTTCCCCAACGTGCTTTTTCGACACGAATTCCTTCTGCTTCCCAGTTATGAATAACTTTATCGCGCTCTTTTTGCTTTTTATCTTCGATGAGTTCTTCAATATCCGCTTGCGAAAGATTATCGAAATCATATTTTTTATTGACATTGATAAAGATTCCGTTCCATTTTAGGAAAGGACCAAAACGTCCAACACCTTTGGTTACATCATGCGTTTCATATTGAGCAATTGGCGCATCTGCCTTTTCACGAGCTATGATTAATTCCATTGCTCTGTCCATCTCTACACTTAACGGATCTTCTCCTTTTTCTAAGGAAATGAATTTTTTACCAAATTTCACATACGGACCATAACGACCGTTGTTTACCTCAACAGTTTCTCCTTTGTATTCTCCCAACGCTTTTGGCAATTGGAATAAATCCATCGCTTCTTCGTACGTAATGGTATTTAGTTGCTGATCTGGGCTTAGACTGGCAAATCTCGGCTTTTCTTCATCGTCTACCGTTCCTATTTGCACCATTGGTCCAAACTTCCCTAAACGCACGCTGACTTGTTTTCCCGTTTCAGGATCAGTTCCTAAAATACGTTCACCAGATTCACGTTCGGCATTTTCTTTTACATCTTCTACTTTTGGATGAAAGTCTTTGTAGAAACTTTTCATCATCACTTTCCACTCTTCGTTTCCAGAAGCAATATCATCAAAGTCTTGCTCTACTTTTGCAGTAAAGTTATAATCAAGAATTGAAGCGAAATTTTTTACCAAGAAATCATTTACAATCATTCCAATGTCTGTTGGTACTAATTTCCCTTTGTCAGAACCTACTTTTTCTGTGAGTTCTTTTTCTATGATTTTATTACTCTTTAATGTGAGTTGTTCGTATTGTCTTTCTACACCTTCAACTGTTCCTTTTTCGATGTATCCTCTATTTTGAATGGTAGAAATTGTTGGCGCATATGTAGATGGTCGTCCAATTCCTAACTCTTCTAATTGTTTTACAAGTGATGCTTCCGTAAATCGGTACGGCGCTTTAGTGTAACGTTGTGTCGCAGAAATGTATTCGTTTTCAAGTTGCTCTCCAACATATAATGCAGGTAACATTCCATCTTGTTCTTCTTCGTCATCATCTTTTCCTTCAAGATATACCTTTAGGAAACCTTCAAACTTTAATACTTCTCCATTTGCTGTAAAACGTTCGCCATGAGTATTCGCTTCTATTTTTGCATTGGTACGTTCTAATTTTGCGTCACTCATTTGTGAAGCTAGTGTACGTTTCCAAATTAATTCATACAAACGCACTTGATCGTATTCTGCATCTACCGAATGGTTTTGCATATTTGTAGGGCGAATAGCCTCATGCGCTTCTTGCGCTCCTTTAGCTTTGCTTTTGTAATTTCTTGGGTGACTGTATTCTTCACCATACGAACGAATGATTTCTTCCTGTGCTGCATTTTTTGCATCGTTAGAAAGGTTTACACTATCCGTTCTCATATATGTGATGTAACCAGCTTCGTATAAACGCTGTGCCAATGTCATCGTTTTACTTACTGAGAAATATAACTTTCGTGATGCTTCTTGTTGTAGTGTTGATGTAGTAAATGGTGCTGCTGGTGATTTTTTTGCTGGCTTAGTTTCTAAGTTGGCAATTTTAAAATTGGCACCTACATTTTTAGCTAAGAAATCTTTAGCTTCTTGATGCGTTGGAAATGTTTTATTGAGTCTTGCTTTGAATTTTTTCCCTTTCGAGTTTATAAATTCTGCTGCAACTTTGAAAGATGCTTGTGGCTTAAAATCTTGAATACTACGTTCACGCTCTACAATTAAACGTACTGAAACCGATTGTACACGTCCGGCAGATAATCCGCCTTTTACTTTTCTCCAAAGTACTGGCGACAATTCGTATCCTACCAATCTGTCTAAGATTCTTCGTGCTTGTTGTGCATTTACGAGATTGTAATCAATATCTCTTGGATTGTCGATCGCTTTTAAGATTGCCGTTTTGGTAATTTCATGAAAAACGATTCGTTTTGTACGTGCAGGTTCTAGTTTTAATGTTTCTGCTAAATGCCATGCAATTGCTTCTCCTTCGCGATCCTCATCACTTGCTAGCCAAACAATTTCTGCTTTTTTTGCTAAGTCTTTTAGTTTTTTTACTACTGATTTTTTGTCATCGGAGACAATATATTGAGGTTCAAAATCACCATCTACATTCACACCTAATTCTTTGGAAGGTAAGTCCGCAATGTGACCAAAACTTGATTCTACTTTGTAATCTTTTCCAAGAAATTTTTCAATTGTTTTCGCCTTTGCAGGTGACTCAACAATTACCAGATTCTTTGCCATATATTATTTTTTCAAAGTACAAAAGTAGGTAGATTTTTTAAAAACGGGCACTTTTTTTTATGTTTCCATTTTTTTAACACCTGTACTATTTTACTTTTTGCAACTTTAAAAATCATATTTGACACCTATAGTAAATGCGCCAAATTTCTTATCTCCAACATAATTTATGTATGGTGAGAATTCATATTTAAAAACCAATCCTACTTTTTTATAGTGTAGTATTGAAAAAAGACCATAATTAACTTTTCGTTCAAATAGGTTGATATCATTTTCACTAAAAAAGTCATTATTCGGAGAATACAATTCATACCCTAGATACCCACCAGCTTCTATTCCAAAATTTCCATAACGCTTTTCGAGACTCGAATGCACATTTACACTTAACTCTCCTCTATTGAAACTTAATGTATCATTTTTGAAACGTAAGTTCCTGAATTGCATTGACGCTCCGTAGTTAAACTCATAGTTCTTTTTTAACTTATTTTCTTTTGTGTATGACAACTCAAATACATACGAACCTATGAAGTTGTAATCGTTTGACTCAACAAAACCATTGAAACCAACCATTAGATCAAGGTTTTCATAGACCTCTTTCACTTTTTTTGATTTCTTTTTCTTTTTCTTTCTTCGTTTCTTTTTGAGCTTTTCTGGTGCTATCAACTCCCAAGGATATATTTTTAATCCTGCTGCATTTAGATAGAATACTTCTTCTTCTCCATCTGCAAATGTTATATCAGTTTCGTTTCCGAGTTTATTTCCATTAGTAGATTTTGTTGACACATTTGAAGCGTTCGTTGAATCGTTTCTTTTTGTAATATTGATTTGTGAATTGACACCAGCCTTCGTTTGCAAAATACCATTTTTCTCTCCATGTATGTTGTTAGTAGTTTGGTGTTGGTTTTTTGTTTGCGATTCTGACTGAGTCACCGAAGTGTCTATTCCAGCTTGACTGGCATCATTCACTTTTGATATTGAATTTGAACTCGAAGTTAAAACTGAATTTGAATTCGAGGTTACTTTTGCATCTGTGTTTTTATTTGAAATCGCATTCGCATCAATAGTTGCCCCAGAATTGACTCCAACATATACTCCTAACGAACATAGCAACCCACATAAGACTATATATATAATGAGTCGTTTGCGTTTTTTACGCTTCATTTTTTGCTGCACCATATTCCAGCCATCCGCAGAAGGTTCCGCTGTACGATCGGAAAGCGCTGTTTTAGCCAGCGAATCTATGTAATCAAAATCTTCCATTAGCTTTTTTTATGGTTTGCAATTGTTCTTTTAATAATTTTCGCGCTCTGAATAAGCGTGTTTTAGAAGTTGTTTCTGGTATTTTTAAGAGTTTCGCAATTTCTTTATGCGAATATCCTTCTATGGCATACAGATTAAATACAAGTTTAAACTCTATGGGAAGTTGCTCAATGAGTCGTTGAATTTCCGAAACTTCTTCTACTGGTTTCTGATACGTTTTTTGTGTTGAGAGTATGGTATCACTTTGCGATGCGATGATAAATTTTTTCTTCCGCAGAAAAGACAAACTTTCCCGAATCATAATTTTACGAATCCAACCTTCAAAACTTCCTTCGTTCTTATATTTTTTTATGTTGAAAAATACTTTTACAAAGCCATTGTTCATAGCTTCTTCTGCCAAGGTTTTATCGGAAATAAAGTTTTGACACGCCGCTAACATTTTGGGTGCAAAGGCTTCGTAAACTGCTTTTTGAGCAAGCTCATCACCTTTTACCAATGCTTTGATGCTATATGTTGCTTCGTTTGTGTTTTCCAAAAACGTTTGCCCTATTTGGTTGTTTTGTATTTGAATTGTTTTTAGCAAGTTGTCGATATGATTGTTATCGGAATGATAAAAAATTCGTCGTTAGTTCCATAATATACACGCACATAAATTGTTTGTTCTTGCGTTGTGTTTTGATACGATGTTTGCGATAGCGGATTGGTCTCTGCATCAGCATCCATTTGTGTTTCATAGAATGCAATACTATCATTTTCCGTCAGTGCTTCTAAATCTTCAATTTGCAAAATACAAGGTATGTAATTTTCAAATATAAATTCTGAAACTTCCGAACCATCAATTCCTTCACATTCTGAAAAGATGAGCTGTGTACAATAGTTTTCTTCTTCACATTCTTTCGTCAGCGTAAAACTTATTCCATCATTGGTAAATTGCATCATTTCATCGGATTGAATTTCCGTTTCCCAGTCAAAGTTCCAATCATCAGCAGTCATGCCAGTTTCCTCAAAAGTAATATTGGTATGCAATTCGTCTTCAATAAAGTATACAATCCAAGTTCCTTCATGTACTTCTCCATTATTGTAGAATTGAAACGTTCCGTCGTCAGCGACATCAAATACCGCATTTTCATACGCATCTTCGTCTTCATCATCATGAGTTACAACCCACACACATTCTTGCAATAGTAATCGACATTGTCCTGCAATTTGCTCTTGTTGTTCACCTATACAGTCGTCAATTGCTTGTTTGAGCTCGTCTTTGTTTTGAATTAAGAACTCTTCACCACTCTCTAAAATACTTTGAATTGGAAAGTTGATTCCGATACTGTTTCCATCAGAAATATTTTCTAGTATAAAACTAAAATTAGCATCACTTGAAACTACATATTCATTTACGACCATTAAATCAACATCGAATTCTAACATGGTGAATGAATAGAGAAATTTTATACAGGTAATTTCGTCTTCATCTTCTGTTTCGGCTACGCGTTCAATCAGACCAAATAATTCTGATTCTTTTTGAATTACATTTTCTAACGCTACGGTTCCTACTATTTCATTATCATCTAAATCGGAACAAGAAAAAGAGATGAGTCCGATAAAAATTATGAGTGCTATTTTTAAAAATTGTTTTTTCATAGTCAGGTTTTGTTAATGTTCTATTTATATAGACGCACTCGTTTTTAAAAAGGTTCCCGAAAAACATAAAAAAAGCCTATTATTTTACAAATAGGCTCCTTCCAAATACACATACAGAGTGTAAAAGTTGTAGTAGTAAAGTAATTATTGAATTGTAAATTCACTAATCAATTCGATTCCTGTATTTGTGTAATTATATTGTGTAAGCGTATTGTTTCCAATCATTAGCAATTTATTTTGCAGCGGAATTACGTCATACGCTTCGTTTGAAGTATAGGTTTCTAATAACTCTAAATTTGAGATATCGGATTTGTTGTAAACTTTCAATCCAGAAGTTCCATCACAGATAAATAATTGATCTCCTTTAATTCCCAAACCATACGGTTCGTTCATAATATAGGTTTCTTCTAGTTGCGGATTGTGAATGTCTGAGATATTAATAATTTCCAATCGACTCTCTAGCATTTGAGATTCTCCGTCAATACAACTTGTACCTGCGCGAAGTGTAACATAGGCATAATTGCCATCAACCACTACAGGATCACAAAATCTTGCATGATCAAAATGAGAAATATACGTTGGTGAACTTGGCTCTGTGATGCCATAAATAAACATTCCAGTTCTTGTTCCTATAAATAATTTATCATCTTGATGGAAAATAGTTTCTGCCTGCCAAGTCACAAATTGTTCGTTAACTTTTGTTGGTGTTTCTAAGTTTTGAATATCAAACACATTTATTTTTGCATTATCAACTACATATAAATAGTCTTCTACAATTTTAAAACGTGCCAATGATCCTCCAGAACCTGAACTATCTCCTACTGAAGCTGTTTCAAGTACTACATCATCATAATTTATAACTTCTCTGCGTTCTACTCTTATGTCCCAACCAACAATAATATCATCATAATTATCATAACCAGACCAATCAAAGAAATTTACATCTTCTGGATAGCTAGCAGATTGATAGTTTTCAATTACATCTTCTACATGTCCAATCATTTGTATGTTGGTAATTTGACTAATATCAAAAACAACTAAATCTCTTCCGCTGTCAGCGTATAAATAATTTCCTTTTACAGAGACATCTCTGTTTAGTGGAATTTTTAAAAAGTTTACAATTGTAGGTTGCGAAGGGTTTCTATTGTCAATAACATGCACTCCTTTATCAACATCATTTACAAAAATATACTGTTGATACGCATATATTTTTCCAGATTCTACAATGCTTTGCGGTGGTAAAACTTCGACAGAAGCTCTCAATTCTGCTGAAGTAATTGTAATTGGTGTAGCTACATTTACATACTCATAATCTTTATCATCTGAACAAGATATAAACAGGTAACCTACAATACATAAAAAGAGATAATTGAGTTTCATAGCGTAGTTGTTTGTTGATTGGTTTATAGGTTAGATACAAACATCTAAAAAAGGTTGCGTTGAAAAAGCACGTATTTAACATGTCATTATGTCACTATCTTTGAAATAATCCTATCTTTGTATCTTATTTGATTAAGAATTTACGGTACAGAATACATTTACATGGAGAAGATTATTGACGAGAACAAGCAAGGAGAAAGTATTGTTTTAGCACAAAATCCAAAGAATACACGAAAATTA
The DNA here is from genome assembly GCF_050633145.1 of Kordia sp. GTDB lineage: Bacteria > Bacteroidota > Bacteroidia > Flavobacteriales > Flavobacteriaceae > Kordia. Next base: position 215,097 of record NZ_JBOEFY010000004.1, read on the forward strand.
TATATAGAAAGTTATGGTTGCCAAATGAACTTTGCCGACAGCGAAGTTGTGGCTTCTATTTTAGCTAAAGAAGGATTTAATACTACTGATCGACTCGAAGAAGCCGATTTAGTATTGGTAAACACTTGCTCCATTCGCGATAAAGCAGAACAAACTGTTCGTAAGCGTTTGGAAAAATACAATGCTGTAAAACGACACAATCCAAAAATGAAAGTTGGCGTATTGGGCTGTATGGCAGAACGTTTGAAAAGTAAGTTTTTGGAAGAAGAAAAAATTGTAGACATGGTTGTTGGACCAGATGCTTACAAAGATTTACCAAACTTGTTACAAGAAATTGACGAAGGACGAAATGCAGTAAATGTTATTCTTTCGAAAGACGAAACCTATGGAGACATTTCACCTGTTCGTTTAAATACGAACGGAATTAATGCATTGGTTTCTATTACTAGAGGTTGCGATAATATGTGTACGTTTTGCGTAGTTCCATTTACACGTGGACGTGAACGCAGCCGTGATCCGCAATCAATTTTGGAAGAAATTCAAGAATTAGTTGATAAAAATTATAAAGAAGTAACGCTTCTTGGTCAAAATGTAGATAGCTTTTTATGGTATGGCGGCGGCTTAAAGAAAGATTTCGACAAAGCTTCTGAAATGCAGAAAGCAACTGCAGTCGATTTTGCCAAATTACTAGATATGGTAGCTACGAAGTTCCCAAAATTACGACTTCGCTTCTCTACTTCTAATCCGCAAGACATGCATGAAAATGTATTGCTTATAATGGCAAAACATCAAAATATTTGCAATCACATTCACTTGCCTGTACAAAGCGGAAGTAATCGTATCTTAAAGGAAATGAATCGTTTGCATACACGTGAAGAATATTTTAGCTTAATTGATAAAATTCGTGAAATCTTACCAGGATGTGGAATTTCACAAGATATGATTGCTGGTTTTCCAACAGAAACGGAAGAAGATCATCAAGATACATTATCATTAATGGAATATGTAAAATATGGCTTCGGATACATGTTTACGTATTCGGAAAGACCAGGAACAACTGCAGCTCGAAAAATGGAAGATGATGTACCTGAGCCTGTAAAAAAGCGTAGACTTGCCGAAATCATTGCATTGCAACGTAAGCATAGTGCAATCGGAACAAAAGCGCAACTGCATACAATAAAAGAAATACTTATTGAAGGAACTTCTAAAAAATCTGATACACATTGGAAAGGAAGATCTTCAGAAAATACGGTGGTTGTTTTCCCAAAAGAAAATTACCAACCAGGTGACTTTGTAAATGTAAAAATAATAGATTGCACTTCGGCTACCCTCATTGGCGAAGCTATTGGACTCTCAGAAAATAATTAATCACAAACTCGTTTTGTATCAATCAAAAACTTAACTCATGAAATGAACCATAACAATCTTTCAATAACTAATGAAGCTTGTATTGGTGAATTCCATCTGACCTAATTACTAAAAAATAAAAAACAAACAGATGAAAAAAATCTTATTAATCCCATCAGTAATCTTAGCATTTTTCTGCTTTTCTTGTGATACTGAACCATTAGACTCAAATATTGTTATAGAAACAGCTTCTAATAACGGAGGAAACACTGGTGGTGGAAATACTGGCGGCGGTAACGGCGGTGGAAATAATGGTGGTGGAAATAACGGAACTGCACTTAGCACATATTCATACGACACAAACTCTAACGTTCCAATTTTTGGAGCAATTATTACAAATACTGACTTTGTTGTAAATAATAGCATCGTTGTATCTGCAAATATTCAAGCAACTGCTTTAGGTGTTACTTCGAACTCTGTTAGCACATTGACTAGAGATGGCAATGGAAAAATAGTTCAGGTTGAAGGCATGAATAGCGGAAGTGTTACAAGCAGAACCACTATTACTTATACAGGCGATAATATTACTCAAATAGCCTATGAAGATTTAGGCGATAGTACAGAAAACTATACCTATACATTTGCATACAGCGGAACTACGGTAACACGTACCAATGCAGCTGCTAATCAATCTGCAGTATTTACTTTTAACTCTAATAGTCAGTTAATTTCGAAAGAGTCATTTGACGGAACTACAAGTACACAATTAGAAGTATTGACTTATGTGAATGGAAACTGCACCAATTCTACCGTAACAGGAGCCAATACTGGAAACAATACATTCGTATATGATTCCTTTACAAATCCGCTAAAAACTGTTTTCAACGATCAATTCCTACTTACAATGTTTGACAGTGAAAATGATGACGAAGTTGGAAGTGCTATAGCTATTTTCCATGCTACAAACAACTGGATACGAATTGAAACAAATGACGGAAATGTAGATTTGACCGTAACCTATAATGCAAATAACGATATTACCAGCAGAAATGGAAACTTTGACCTTGGTGATGGCGTTTCAATTACACAATCAGAAGTATTTCAATATTAATTGAAACCATAAACCGCAAAACATTAAAACCGATACCGATGAAAAGAATAATTTTAATACCAGCAGTTATACTAGTGCTTTGTTGCTTTTCCTGTGATAATGAACCCTATGACGGAGAAATTTTCATAGAACAACCTACTACTGGAGACCCAACCGATCCCGTTGATCCCGTTGATCCTGTAGATCCTGTAGATCCAAATCCAGAACCTGGAGCATCGTTACAGCTAAATGATTATGATTATATAAAAACCTTTTCATCAGCAACAGGAGATGACACAACATTCATTACCGATTTTGTGATTAATGCCAACAATCAATTTCTATCACAAAATACAATGTTTACCTTTTTAGGCATTACAGTAAATGGTGTTGCAAACATAATTAGAGATGAAAACAGTAGAGTTATTCAAATACGAAACTCCGTTGATGGAGTACTCGTAAATAGAACATCCGTAATTTATAATCTTGACAAATTAACAGAAATCACGTATGAAGATTTAGAAGATGCGTCTGAAAACTTTACATTCTCGTTTGTACATGTAAATAATGAAATAACACGTACTAGAGAAGAAACTAATTTCTCAACCAAATTTACTTTTGATGCAACAACAAGTAAACTTGTAAAAAGAGAAACGATGGAAAACGGAATGGTTATTAAAACAGAAAACATTTCGTATGATAGCAATGGTAATTTAACAACTGCTGTAATTACAGGACAGGATGCTAATACATATACGTATACACACGACAGCAACACCAATCCGTTACGTAACTCATTAAATGACATGTATGTATTCTCAATTTTAAATGATGAATACGACGATCAATACGAGCATTGGCAAGCTATGATTTTTAGCCCAAACAATGTCACAAATGTAACAACGCAGCAAGGAAGTTCTAATTTAAATATTCAATACGATGCTAACAATAGAATCTTAACAAGAAACGGAACTATTTTTACATCGGTGCCTACAATTTCTGATGGCACAACCATTACCATTGACGAAACATTTCAATACATAAACTAAAAAAAGAATTACAAGATAAATGGAATCCATACAAGCGATCAAACAACGTTTTGGAATCATTGGAAACAATGCAGCGCTTAATCGTGCTATAGAAAAAGCATTGCAAGTTTCGCCAACCGACATTTCTGTGTTGGTTACTGGTGAAAGTGGAGTTGGAAAGGAAAGTATTCCTAAAATAATTCATTCACTTTCACATCGAAAACACGGAAAATATATTGCTGTAAACTGCGGAGCCATTCCAGAAGGAACTATTGACAGTGAGTTATTCGGTCACGAAAAAGGTGCTTTTACAGGTGCCACACAAACCCGAAATGGGTATTTTGAAGTAGCCGATAATGGAACTATTTTTTTGGATGAAGTTGGAGAACTGCCATTAACAACACAAGTACGTTTATTACGTGTATTAGAAAATGGTGAATTCATCAAAGTAGGTTCGTCAAAAGTGCAAAAAACAAATGTACGTATCGTTGCTGCTACAAATGTGAACATGTTTGAAGCAATCAAAAAAGGAAAATTTAGAGAAGATTTATACTATCGTTTAAGTACTGTTGAAATTCTACTTCCGCCATTGCGCGCACGTAAAGATGACATTCACTTATTGTTTAGAAAATTTGCATCTGACTTCGCTATGAAGTATAAAATGCCTTCTATTCGTTTGGATGAAAGTGCTACGGAAATGTTGACAAAATATCGTTGGAACGGAAATATTCGTCAATTGCGAAATGTAGCAGAACAAATTTCTGTATTGGAAGAACGCAGAAGCATTACACCTGATACTTTACGTCAATATTTACCGAATACTTCAGGAAACTTACCTGCGGTTATTGAAAATGAAAAAAGCGAAAGTGACTTTAGTTCGGAACGTGAAATTCTATACAAAGTGCTTTTCGATATGAAAAGTGACCTAAATGATCTTAAAAAACTCACGATGGAGTTAATGCAAAATGGGGTTTCGCAAAAAGTAAAAGAAGACAATGAAAGTCTAATTCAAAAAATATATGGCGAAGATGAAAATGATGAAGTTTTCCATGAAGAAGAAACTACAGCTCCTGTAAAACTATTATCAATTTCTCCAGAAGTTACTGTAGTTTCAGAGGCTGACAAATATCATTTTGCTGAAGATGTGGAAGAAGAAGAAACGCTTTCGCTACACGACAAAGAATTAGAATTGATTAAAAAATCGCTAGAGCGTAACAAAGGAAAACGAAAAGCTGCCGCAAAAGAATTGGGCATCTCTGAACGAACGCTGTATAGAAAAATCAAACAATTTGATTTATAAAAAAGAAAAAATACAATGAAAAAAATACAAATAATCATCACAACACTCATAGTTGCTATTGCTGTAGCAAGTTGTGGTTATAACTTTACAGGAACGGGAGATTTGAATGCAAAAACATATCAAGTCAACTTTTTCCAAAACAATGCACCTATTATTGAGCCTGGACTCGACAGAGATTTTACTTTAGGTTTACAAGATTTTATTCAAAACCAAACAAGTTTAGACTTGGTAAGATCCAATGGTGATTTGGTTTACGAAGGTGAAATTGTAGAATATCGTGTATCTCCTATGAGTGCAACTGCTAACAATACGGCAGCTCAAAACCGTTTAACGATTGCGGTTCAAGTACGTTTTACACATAAAAACAGACCTGAAGATGATTTTGACAAACGTTTTTCGTTCTTTTATGATTATCCTGCCAGCACACAATTGCCGTCAGTACAAGCAACTGCATTTCAAGAAATTTTTGATCGTTTAAATCTCGATATTTTCAACGCAAGTTTAGCAAATTGGTAACATGAACATTTCTGATTTTACATATATCTTACAAAACCCGATTCACATCAATGCTTCACAAACAGAAGCCATTGCTGCCATTACAAAAGATTTCCCATACTTTCAGGCTGCCCGTGTGGTACATTTAAAAGGATTAAAAAATCAGGATAGTTTTCAATACAATCAACATTTAAAAATTACAGCAGCATACACTACAGACCGTAGTATTTTATTTGATTTCATTACTTCCAAAACTTTTGAACAGCACGGAATTTCAAGTGCAATAAAAGAAATACACAACAATGTCAATGATATTGAAGTAGCTGTTGAAGAAGTAAAAATTGATCGAAATCTTCGTATGGAAGACGCGATCAAAACAAAAATTCAAGAAGCAAATGCCATTCTTGATCCTAATTTGTTTCAACCGAAAGAAGAAGTTGAAATTGAATCTGAAGTTGAAGTTGAAGCTAAGATTGAAACGAAAGTTGAGGCAGAAAAAGTAGTTTCTGAGGAAAAGGAAAAAAGCAAAAAGAAAAGCAAAAAAGACAAGAAGAAGAAAAAATCAAAAGAGAAAAAAGCTAGAAAACAAATAGAAGCTACTCCGGTTACTCCTGAAGAAACCTTGCAATTAGGCAAACCGTTATCTTTCGACAAAAAAGAAAAACATTCCTTTTCAGAATGGCTTCAACTAACCAATTTTCAGCCAATTGATCGTTCTGACGAAAGTCCTAAAGAGCAAAAAGAAGAAATTGTACCAGCAAAAAAAGCAACTATAATAGTAAAAGAAGCGTCTCCTTCGGAAGAAAAAAAACAAAAAAGATTTGAGTTGATAGACAAGTTTATAGACACAAATCCGAAGATAAAACCTAGACCAACACTAGAAAAGACAATCAATCTTGCCAACGAAGTAAACATAGATCAATCGATCTTAATGACCGAAACTTTGGCGAAAGTATATTTGGAGCAAAAGAAATACAAAAAAGCAATTAAAGCTTATAACATTTTAATTTTGAAATATCCAGAAAAAAGTGGTTTCTTTGCAGACCAAATTCGAGCAATAAAAAAATTACAACAAAATAATTAATACACAATGAGTTCAACTTATTACATTTTTATAATCTTAATTCTTATTGTAGCATTCTTATTAATGCTAGTAATAATGGTACAGAATCCAAAAGGTGGAGGATTATCTTCTTCTTTTGGTGGTGGTGGAAACCAACAAATTGGTGGTGTGCAGAAAACAACAGACTTTTTAGATAAAAGTACCTGGGCATTAGGAACTATATTGATCGTATTAATCCTAGTGACAAACTTTACAAATTTAAGTGCATCTGGAGAGCAATCGAAAGTTTCTGGTAAAAACATTCAGGCTACAGAGCAACCAGCACAAACAAACGATACAAACACAAACGACACAAACACTTCAGGAGGATCTGAAGGTGGTGGTGGTAGGTAACTAAAAATTAGTTACAAATAACATACAAAAAATGCCAGCTTGTCATAAGCTGGCATTTTTTTATTTCAATTTGTCAGCATTCGTACAATGGCACAATTTCTGACTCTTTGGTATCCATAAATAATCAAACAATTATAATATTAAATATTCAACAAAATGAGCAAAGTTAATATCAAACCACTAGCAGATAGAGTTTTGATTGCCCCATTGCCAGCAGCGACAAAAACTGCTTCAGGGCTTTACATTCCAGATTCGGCACAAGAAAAACAACAACGAGGAACTGTTGTTGCAGTTGGTTCAGGTAAAAAAGACGAACCGTTAACGGTAAAAGTTGGTGACACTGTTCTTTATGGAAAGTTCTCTGGAACTGAAATCAAGTTTGAAGGCGCAGACTACATCATCATGCGAGAAGATGATATTCTAGCAATTATTTAATTTTTTAATACAAAAAGAAAATGGCAAAAGATATAAAATTTGATATTGAAGCACGTGACGGACTCAAACGTGGTGTAGATGCATTAGCAAATGCAGTAAAAGTAACTTTAGGACCAAAAGGTAGAAACGTAATCATTAGCAAATCATTTGGTGCGCCATCAGTAACAAAAGATGGTGTTTCTGTAGCAAAAGAAATTGAGCTTGAAAACCCATTGGAAAACATGGGAGCACAAATGGTAAAAGAAGTTGCTTCTAGAACAAACGATTTAGCAGGAGACGGAACAACAACTGCAACCGTATTAGCACAAGCAATTGTAAAAGAAGGATTAAAAAACGTTGCTGCTGGAGCAAATCCAATGGATTTGAAAAGAGGAATTGACAAAGCAGTTACTGCTATTGTTGAAGACTTAAACAAGCAAGCTAAAAAAGTTGGTGATTCTTCTGAAAAGATTAAGCAAATTGCCTCAATCTCTGCGAACAATGACGAAGTAGTTGGTGACTTAATTGCAAAAGCTTTTGGAAAAGTTGGAAAAGAAGGAGTTATCACTGTTGAAGAAGCTAAAGGAACTGACACTACTGTAGATGTGGTTGAAGGAATGCAGTTTGACAGAGGATATTTATCTCCTTACTTTGTAACGAACTCTGAAAAAATGGAAGCTGAATTGGAAAGTCCATATATCTTATTATTTGATAAGAAAATTTCTTCAATGAAAGACTTAATGCCAGTTTTAGAGCCAGTAGCACAAACTGGAAAGCCTTTATTAATTATTGCTGAAGATGTAGATGGTGAAGCATTAGCTACATTGGTAGTAAACAAATTGAGAGGAGCTTTAAAAATTGCAGCAGTAAAAGCACCAGGTTTTGGTGACCGCAGAAAAGCAATGTTAGAAGATATTGCAATCTTAACTGGAGGAACAGTAATTTCTGAAGAAAGAGGATTTACTTTAGAGAATGCTACTATTGATCTTTTAGGAACTGCTGAAAAAATCACGATTGACAAAGACAATACAACTATTGTAAATGGTGCTGGAGATGCAGAAATGATTAAAACACGTGTTGGACAAATAAAAGCACAAATTGAATCGACAACTTCTGATTATGATAAAGAAAAATTACAGGAACGTTTGGCTAAATTAGCTGGTGGAGTTGCTGTATTATATGTTGGAGCTGCTTCTGAAGTAGAAATGAAAGAGAAAAAAGACAGAGTTGATGATGCATTACATGCTACAAGAGCTGCTGTTGAAGAAGGAATTGTTGCCGGTGGTGGAGTTGCTTTAGTTCGCGCCAAAGGTGTTTTAGAAAATATCACTACAGATAATTTGGATGAAGTAACAGGAATCAAAATTATTGCCCGTGCTATTGAAGAGCCATTACGTACCATAGTTTCAAATGCTGGTGGTGAAGGAAGCGTTGTTGTTTCAAAAGTAATGGAAGGTAAAAAAGATTTCGGTTACAATGCGAAAACAGACGAATATGTAGACATGCTAAAAGCTGGAATTATTGATCCGAAGAAAGTAACACGTATTGCATTAGAAAATGCAGCATCTGTAGCAGGAATGATCTTAACTACAGAATGTGCATTGATTGACATCAAAGAAGAAGCTCCTGCTGGCGGTGGAATGCCACCAATGGGCGGCGGAATGCCAGGAATGATGTAATCATCTAAAATATAGAACAACACAAAAAGCCTCTTAAATCATTGTATTTGAGAGGCTTTTCACTTTTATAAGTGCTAAAATTATACTCAAAAGCTCAAAAAAACTTTTCAGCAAGACAGAAGTATTATTTAGAAGTTGAAACAAGGGTTTTAACAATTTTTGTTAAAATTCTGACATATTGGTATCTTTTTTGTGGAATACTCTCCAAACATTAACACCATATATTATGAAAAAGAGTTACCAGCTTTTATTTCTCATCATTACAAGTTTTATATTTAGTTCGTACGGACAAGAACAAAAAGTAATTGAAGACGAATATGCAGCATATTTTACACTCCCTAGAGAAAATTTATATCTACATTTAAACAAAACCAGCTACTTCGTTGGAGAAGAAATTTGGTTTAAAGGATATGCGTACGATCAAAAGAATCAATTACTTTCAAAAGCTACAACCAATATCAATGTTGGTCTTTATGATGCGAAGGGAAAACAAGTCAAAAAAGCGCTATTCGAAGCTATCAATGGTGTCACACAAGGACATTTTGCTGTTGACTCTACCTTTACCGCAGGTACATATTACATTAAAGGAGGCACCAATTGGATGAAAAACTTTAAAGAAGACAATGCTTTTGTTCAAAAAATTGAAATTATTAGCAATAAAGAAACCGCAAAAAATAAAGGCATCAAAGAAGCGCGTTTCGATTTTCAATTCTTACCCGAAGGCGGACATATTGTAGCAAATACCACTAGCAATATTGGCTTTAAAGTTGTTGACAATACTGGAAAAGGCATTCCTTCTTCTGGAATTGTATATGATGAAAACAAAAAACAAGTCGCTTCATTTGAAAGCAATACACTTGGAATGGGAAAATTTTTACTTCAACCTAAAAAAAGCACTAAATACACTGCCGAAATCACACTTGAAAACGGAACAATCATTACAAAAGAATTGCCGACAGCAAAAGCGCAAGGTCTTTCTTTAGTGCTACAAAGTCTTTCTGAAAATCAAATCATTTTAGAGTTTAGCACTAATAAAGAAACATTAGAGAAGAATCCTGCCAAAGAATACAAAATATTAATTCACCAAAACGGAAAGCTAAAAACGGCAGCTTTAAAATTTAACGGAACAAAAAAAGCAGTAAGCCTTCAAAAGAATCAATTGTACAAAGGCGTTAATACAATTACCGTATTTGATAACAATCAAAATCCAATATTAGAACGTTTATTTTTTAATGATTACGGCATCAAGCAAACAACCATCAACGTCTCTAAACTTAACACTATTGAAGATTCAATTTTACTTTCCATCAAAGAATTGAAGCTAGACAACACTGCAAATGTGAGCATCTCTATTTTACCAGAAACGACACAGAGTTACAATCCGCAAAACAACATTCTTTCAAATTTCTATCTTAAACCGCATGTACAAGGATTTGTAGAAAATGCAGCATATTATTTCCATAAAATGGACAAAAAGAAAAAATCTGAACTAGATATTTTATTACTAACACAAGGTTGGAGTCGTTATGATTGGAAAGATATTTTTAGCTCAAAACCTAATGCTTTGCATCGTTTTGAAAACGGAATTACAATTTCAGGCAGTGTAAATAGACCTATTTCTGGTGTAAAACGCATTTTTTTACATACCACAAAAAATCATCCTGCTAGATTTATAGATTTAGATAAAGATCAAAAATTTGAATTGTCTGGTTTATTTTTAGAAGAAGATGAAGAAGTTCGTTTTTCATACATAAATAAAAAAGGAATTTTTAAAAAGCCAAATATGTATTTACGTTTTAAAGTAGCTGATGGAACTAATAAAATTTCAAATGCTATCTTGACCGAAGCAACAAGCATTTCTTCGAGCGCAATCAACTTTAAAATACCTGAAGACTTCTTCTATGAAGACTCACAAGAATTAGATAAAGTTGTAATCAAAGTAAAAAGAGAAAAAGAAGAAAGAGACCCTTTTTTAATAAATGCCAAAGTCACAAGAGTTACCAAAGAATTATACAATCGATATTTTAACATCACAGATTTTATTCGGGATAATGGATACGATGTATATGAAAATATGGGAGAAATTTTTATTACTGCCAGAAGACGTTTTATTACGGATTTAGAAACTCAAAAATCCACACAACCGCTTGTTTATTACGATGGTGCACGATTGGGTGATTTGTCTGTTTTATATGGCATGTCAACTGCAAATGTTGAAAAAATCGTTATTGATAAAACGGGGCTTGGACAAGGTTCCATAGGAGGCTTTGGAGGTGTTATAAAGATATTTTCACGAAGAACGCCTTTGTTTACAGGAAGTTCTAGCAACAAAGTATATTCTGGAACAAAAACTACTAAAGCGTTTACACCAACCAAAGAATACTATGCGCCCAAATACGCTTCGTACCTCAGTAGTACGTTTGAAAGATACGGTGCTATTTCTTGGATTCCAGAAATAAAACTCAACAAATCGCAACCTGTTAACTTCAAAATTTATGATACACACACCAAAAACATAACGCTATTCATAGAGGGAATTTCAGAAAATGGTGATTTGATCTCTGAACGAAAAACAATTCAGGTTCGTTAAAAGAAAGTTTATAATGTATGATAAGAAAGCAATTGTGTATCAACACCTAAATACTACTCTTCTATAAAATATTGAGTAGTTTTTAAGAAAAAAAATTACAATTGCTTTCTTATCTTTATAATCCAAACCGATTATTATGAAATACATACTGTTACCACTCATGCTACTGAGCAGTTACCTCCTACTCGGGCAGCAAAAAAATATTGAAGACGAATATGCTGCCTATTTTACGCTTCCGCGAGAAAGTCTATACCTACATTTAAACAAAACAACATATTTATCGGGAGAAGAAATATGGTTTAAAGGCTATACATATGATCGTAAAAACCATCTTTCATCAAAAGCTACTACAAATATTAATGTTGGAATATACGATGCAAATGGAAACCAATTAAAAAAAGGGTTATTTCAGGCAGAAAATGGGTATACCAAAGGAAACTTCTTTATTGACTCCACTTTTACTTCGGGCATTTATTATATAAAAGCAACTACAAATTGGATGAAAAACTTTAAAGAAGATGATAGCTACATTCAAAAAATTGAAATTATCACTTTAAATAATTCCAAAAAAAAGATCCCCAAAACGAACACTAATTATGATTTTCAGTTTCTACCCGAAGGCGGACATATTGTTGCAAATACAAAAAATAATATAGGGCTTAAAGTGCTTGACAAAAATGGAAAAGGAATTAAAGCTACTGGAATTATATATGATGATTCTGGCACGGAGATTACAACTTTTAAAAGCAATTCTTTAGGGTTAGGAAAATTTCTATTGACTCCAAGTATAAACAAAACGTATACTTCTAAAATCACTTTAGCAAACGGAGAAACGGTTACGAAAGTTATACCAAAGATTCATACTAAAGGAGTTTCTGTTATTGTAAACTCTTTGCTTGAAAAAATTGTAATTATTAATTTTAATACAAATACAGAGACCTCAATTCAAAACAAAACTTACAAATTACTAATACATCAAAACGGAAAATTAAAAACGACTTTTTTTACATTTGAAGGTATAAAAGACAAGGCAATTATTTTAGCAAAAGAAGAATTATACAAAGGTGTAAATACAATTACACTTTTTGATGAAAATGACAATCCGATTTTAGAACGTATGTTTTTTAATGATTATGATATAAAAAACACTTCCATTGCCATATCTAAAATAAATACAATTCAAGACTCTATTATTTTTTCAGCAAAACAATTTAACACTACTGAAACTACAAATCTTAGTATTTCTATATTACCTAAAACTACAGAAGCTTATAAGCCAAATCACTCTATTATTTCTACCTTTTACTTAAAACCATTCCTAAAAGGAGTAATTGAAAATCCGCAATATTATTTTAACAATATAGACAAAAAGAAAAAGTATGAATTGGACATTTTACTACTTACCCAAGGTTGGAGTAAATACAGATGGAATGACATCTTTACAAATCCACCAAAGCAAACACATCCTTTTGAAAATGGGATTACAATTCGAGGAACTTTAAATTATCCGGTAAAAAATGTAGATAGTCTCTTTTTACATTCTACAGAGTTTCATTCTGCACAATTCATTAAACTTGATAAAAAAAAGCAATTTTCTATTCATAATTTTTACCTAAAAGAAAATGAAGAAATTCATTTTTCCTACCTTGATGAAAAAGGTGCTTTAAAAAAACCAAAAATGTACGTTTCTTTTAGTGTTTCTAAAGTAAATGATAGTATTAATACAAATAATTTAATAGACATTCCAACGGATAAAAATACTGCTAATACAAATTTCGAACTTACTGATGATTTCTTTTATAATAGTTCAGAAAATTTAGATGCTGTAGTGCTACAAACCAAGAAAAGAGAACGTGATTCGACACTTAGGTATGGAATTGTTACAAAAATTACCAAGGATGATTATTATCACTATTCTAAAATTACTAATTTCATTAGAGCTAATGGCTTTAGTGTTAAGGAAGATTTTGGACAGGTAAAAATATTAGTTGATAGATTTTCTTACACCCCAATACCACCGCCTTTGATATTTATAGATAATGTAGAAATTATAAATGCAAACATGTTATATAATTATCCGATGGACATTATAGAAAAAATAACAATAGATACAACGGGAGCTTCATTTGGAATACGTGGATTTGGTGGTGTTATAAAAATTTATACACGTACAACCCCATTGTTTAAAACAGGAAACTACTCCAATCCAATGTATAATACGAGTGTTGCTCCTTTAGCATTTAAAAAAGCAAAAGATTATTATGCCCCAAAATATAGTGCTTATATAAACAATACTTTCGAAAAATATGGAGGTATTTCTTGGATTCCTAATTTAAACTTAATCAATAATGAAGTGAAAACATTTAAAATATTGGATACCCAAACTAAAGAAGTTACACTATTTATTGAAGGGATTTCCAAAAATGGTGACTTGATTTCTGAACGAAAAACAATTCAAGTTCGTTAAAAGTATACCTGATGCATATATACAATGTAGTTTTTCAATGTATTTATAGCATATCTTCTAAAAATATTGACATTTTTTTAAGAAAAAAACTACATCCATTTCTTATTTTTACGAATTGAAACAGACACACATGAAGTACAAATACATACTATTATATCTCTTTTTATTAAGCAATTTACAAGTATTCAGTCAACAAAAAGTTGTAGAAGATGAATATGCCGCCTATTTCACACTTCCTAGAGAATCGCTCTTTGTTCATTTAAACAAAACGACTTACTTTAAAGGGGAAGAAATTTGGTTAAAAGGTTATTCGTATGATCAAAAGAATCAACTTACTTCAAAAGCGACCACTAATATTCATGTTGGTGTGTATGACAACAAGGGAAACCAAGTACAAAAAGCGTTGTTTAAAGCCGAAAACGGCGTTGCCAAAGGAAACATATTAATCGATTCTACTTTTACTTCGGGAACGTATTATGTAAAAGCTGAAACCAATTGGATGAAAAACTTCAAGGAAAGCAATGCTTTTATTCAAAAAATTGAAGTCATCACAGAAAAGCCATCTATAAAAAAGGACGCTGAAACAGCAGAAAATTACGATTTTCAATTTCTTCCTGAAGGTGGACATATGATTGCAAATACCAAAAACACCATTGGTTTTAAAGTTATCAATACAAAAGGAAATGGTGTAATTGCCAACGGAATTATCTATGATAAAAACCAAAAAGAAATTACTTCGTTTGAAGGGAACTCTAAAGGTTTGGGGAAGTTTTTATTCTATCCAGAAGCAAATCAAGAATATACTGCTACAATTGAGTTTGAAAGTGGTAAAGTAATTACTCAGGCACTTCCAAAAGCAAAAGAAAAAGGAATTACTATTATTGTCAACACTCCATTTCCAGACAAGGTAATTCTGAACTTCAACACAAATAAAGCGACATTAGAATCAAATCCAGCAAAAAAGTACAAAGCACTCATTCATCAAAATGGAAAGCTAAAAATCATTGAATTTTCATTTGATAATACGCAAGAAAAAGCAATTAGTGTACCCAAAAAGGATCTATTCAAAGGAATCAACACCATTACCGTTTTCACAGATGATAATGTCCCAATTATAGAGCGATTATTTTTCAATGATTACTTTATTAAAAAATCAGCGCTAAACATTTCAAAAATAGATACTGTAAACGATTCAATCATTTTATCAATAAGCGAAACGCAATTACGAGATACTATAAACCTAAGTATTTCGGTCTTGCCTGAATTGACAAAAAGCTACAATCCGAATCATAATATTGTGTCCAACTTCTATCTAAAACCACATATAAAAGGTACCGTGGAAAATCCGCAATACTATTTTAAAAAGATGGATAGAAAGAAAAAATACGAGCTTGATATTTTGTTATTAACACAAGGTTGGAGTCGCTATGAATGGAAAAATATTTTTGAAGAAAAGCCAAATGGTCTCAATCGTTTTGAAAACGGACTTGTCATTTCTGGAAAAGTAAACAGACCAGCATCTGGTGTAGATCGTTTGTTTATGTATGCAACTAAAAATCATTCTGCTCGATTCATTGATTTAGACAAAAATCAAAAATTTACACTATCTAATTTATTTCTAGAAGAAGGCGAGGAAATTCGTTTCTCATATATGAACAAAAAAGGAGTTTTTAAAAAGCCAAATGTTTATTTACGATTCAAAATAGCTGATGGAAAAGATAAAATCACAGAAGCTGTATTGAGTGAAGCTTCTAGTATTTCGTCTAATTCTAGCGATTTTAAAGTGCCAAAAAACTTCTTTTACGAAGATGCCCAAAATTTAGATCAAGTAGTGATCAAAGCAACAAAAAAGAAAGAAGAAAAAGATCCTATTCTTATGAATGCAAAAGTGACTCAAATCACTCAAAAAGAATACGAACGTTATTATAATATCACTGATTTTATTCAAGACAGCGGATATGATGTATATACAAATTTAGGGGAAGTTTCCATCTTTGCCAGAAGAAGACCAAGAGCATCACCTGTAATTTTTTATGATGACGTACGATTGACTAGTTTTTCAATTTTATTTGGTTTATCGACTGCGAATGTAGAAAAAATAGTTATTGATAAAACTGGACAGGGACAAGGTATGAGTGCTGGTTTTGGCGGTGTTATCAAAATATATTCGCGTAGAACACCTTTATTCAAAAAAGGTTCAAACGAAATCGTATATTCAAGTGAAATTGCTCCAGAAGCATTTACAGCAACCAAAAAATACTATGCCCCAAAATATGCTTCTTATCTAAGTAGTACATTTGAAAGATATGGCGCTATTTCTTGGATTCCAGAAGTAAAACTCAACAAATCGCAGCCTGTCAATTTTAAAATTTATGATACACGCACCAAAAATATTACGCTATTCATAGAAGGTATTTCAGAAAGCGGTGAATTGATTTCAGAAAAAAGGACAATTCAAGTGCGATAAATTATAAATAGCTTAAAATTCCAAAAAAACTACTATATTTGATACACTGTCTCGAATATAGTAGTTGATAGTTTATTAAATAGGAATCCCATTCTTATAAAAATACCTAAAAAAATCCCCATTCAAAAGTGAATTGTTCCCAGTAAAATTCATTTTCAATATAAAATCCCATTCATGAAATAATTTCATCTTGGTGATTTTAAAAACGAATTGAAAACCGACGAACCTTTTACAATATGAAAAAGAAATACTACTGCCTTTACATTTTACTATGCATTTCACTGTATACCCTCTCGCAAACGAATGCTTCTATTAGTAAACAATACAAAGAACATTTTAAGCTTTCAAAGAATGAAGCAATATTCATTCACCTCAACAAAACAAGTTATTTAGTAGGTGAAGAAATATGGTTTAAAGGCTATATTTTTGACAAACGAAACGAAAGAAATTCTAATACTTCTACAAACTTATATATAGGTCTTTACGATACAGATGGTAAACAAGTTTCTAAAAAATTATTTCTTATTGACAAAGGACTTGCATACGGAAACCTAGAACTTGACAAAGAGCTAAACTCTGGAGTTTATTATATAAAAGCCACCACAGAGCAAATGGCTGACCAACAATTGGAAGAAGTATTTATTGAAGAAATTACCATTTATGGAAAAAATTATGCTCCTCAAAAACCAAACAACTCAGTAACTGATGAATATGATATTCAGTTTTTACCTGAAGGTGGACATCTTGTGAAAAATATTGAAAACACCGTTGCTTTTAAAGCAATCAATCAAGAAGGAAAAGGTGTCTATGCAAAAGGAATTATTTATGATGAAAACAATACTGAAGTCACTACTTTTGAAAGTAATCACTACGGAATAGGCACTTTGCAACTTTCACCAAAAAAGAATACTGTTTATACTGCAAAAACCACTTTTAAAGAAGAAAAAACTAACGAAAAAGCTTTGCCAAAAGTAGAAAACACTGGAATTACCATTCAAGTACACAATATTGAAAAAGACAGTGTGAAAATTTCAATGAATACCAATACGGAAACATTACGCAGCATCGTTTCCAAAAACTATACACTATTAATACACAAAGATGGTTTGACGCGTTCTATGCCATTTTCTTTTAAAAACACAGAAAAAGTAGACTTAACAATTGCGCGAAGTGGTCTTTTTAATGGTGTAAATACAATTACGCTGTTTGATGGAAAGGTACCGATTTTGGAGCGTATGTTTTTCAATAAAAAAGTAGAAAAGAATCTTTCGGTATTGGTTAAAAAATTAGAAACCGTAAAAGATGAATCAAAACTCTCTTTATATCTAGTAAAAAGAAGATCGGGAATTCTAGAAGCCAATGTGAGTATTTCTATACTACCTGGAACTACAGAAGCATACAATCCTGCAAATAGTATTTTTTCAAGCTTTTATTTAAAACCCTACGTACGTGGTGAAATTGAAAATCCGAAATACTATTTCCCTAACAATTCAAAGACAAAAAGAAAAGCATTAGACGCATTGCTTATTACCCAAGGTTGGAGTAAGTATGATTGGACAAATATTTTTAAAGTCAAATCTAAAAAAACAACTGTTCACCGAGGCATTACAATTCATGGAACGGTAAATTATCCAACAAAAGGTGTCACTGGAATGTTTTTATATGACACCAAAAAATTACCATCACAATATATTCCAATTGATAAAGAACGAAATTTTGTAGTGAAAAATTTATATCCTGAAGCAGGTGAAAAACTACGCTTCTCGTATGTGAATAACAAGCAAAAATTTTTAAAACCAAAATTGTATTTACGTTACAGTGTAAACAATCAAGAAGATTTTATTTCAGAAAACGCTAGTATTGACCGTTCATTTTTAAACAAAAATAACATCTTCATACTTCCAAATGGTTTTTTTCCAGATGATGCAGAAGCATTAGACGCTGTATTGATAGAAGGAAAGGGGAAAGAAAAGGAGAGAAATATAGACCCGATGATGGTGAATGCCAAAGAAACTAAAATTGGAATGAAAGAATACTTGCAATATCCTCAAGTTAAAAACATCATTGAAAATAGCGGTTATGACGTATCTGACGACCCTTTTGATATGCAAAACTTACGCATTTTTTCACGAAAAAGATTAACATTAGAAGGTCCACCTGGAGCTCCACGCGGTTCTAAAGTTATATCTCCTCTGATATTTTTAGATGACGCTCCGCTATCTGATTTCAGGATTTTGCGAAATCTTTCAACCGCTAATGTAGAGCGAGTTGTTATCAATAAAACAGGGCAAGGGTATGGTGTGCGCGGCATTGGTGGCGTTATTAAAATATACTCCAGAGAAACTCCATTGGTTACTAATACCAGTTCAAAAAAAGAGACGTTTGCAAATTATTCGCCACCTATTGGCTTTAGTGTTGCAAAACAGTATTACGAACCAAAATACCAGTCATTTACAAACGAAACCTATCAAAAATATGGCGTTATTGATTGGCGACCAAACAACACTATTCCTAGAAGAGGACCATTCAATTTTGTAGTAAAACACAAAGATGTAAAAGCGATTACATTGTTTATTGAAGGACTTTCTAAAGATGGAAGTTTAATTTCTGAAAAAAGAACAATCACTATTCAAAAAGAGACTAAATAACACAAGCAATTGCTATGAAAAAACAGCATTATATCATGTTTTTGTTTTTAGCAGTTGTCTTCAATACGTTTGCACAAACTGAAAAAACAATACAAAACACATACGAACGTTATTTTGATTTTCGTACCGAAGCATTATTTCTTCATTTTAATAAATCTACCTATTTGGTTGGCGAAGAAGTTTGGTTTCAAGCCTATTTATTAGATCGTAAAAAAACGCGAGTTTCGGACGAACCCACAAATATGTTTGTCGGTATTTACAATGAAAAAGGTATTCAACTCACAAAAAAATTATTCCATATTCAAAACGGAGTTACGACTGGGAATCTCAAAATAGATAAAAAACTTCCTTCTGGAAACTATTTTGTAAAAGCTAGCATTAACAATAAAAACAACGCACTCTTTAATACAGATTATATTGAAAAAATTGCCATTATAGGCGCTACAAAAACTACAAATACAAAAGAAGAAAAATCTGCTAATTCCTTTGATATTCAGTTTTTGCCAGAAGGTGGACATATTATTGAAAACACTAAAAACCGTATTGCGTTCAAAGCCATCAATGCAGAGGGAAAAGGTGTAAAATGTTCAGGAATTATTCGCGATAAAAACAATAATACAGTGGCTGAATTTAATAGCAATCATTTAGGTATTGGCAGTTTTTTTCTTGAAGCATCAGCCAACGAAACCTATGCTGCACAAGTTAAAATTACACAAAACTCAGCACTCAATATTGCGCTTCCAAAAGTACAACAAAGAGGTTTCAATATCATTGCAAACAATATTCAAAAAGATAGTATTCGTATAGATATTCGCACCAACAAAACAACACTAGCAACAGTCGCTTCTGATAAGTTTACACTTCTTATTCATAAAGATGGTGCATCTAAAGCAATTCCTCTCAAAATAAAAGACACACTTATATCACAAGTAATTTCCAAAAAGGAATTGTTTAATGGCATAAATACCATCACGCTTTTTAAAGGAACAAAACCAATTGTAGAGCGCATGTTCTTCAATGAATATTTTATGCGAAAAACGGCGTTTATCATTAAAAAAGCTGCAACTTCTAAAGATTCTGTTACGCTCGATGTATTCATGATTAAAAGCAAAAAAAATACAGACGATGCAATTGTTAGTATTTCTGTATTGCCAGAATCAACCAAAAGTTACGATCCTGCACACAATAGTTTTTCATCTTGCTATTTAAAACCATATTTAAAAGGTTTTATTGAAAACCCTTCTTATTATTTTAGAAACAATACCGTAAAAACTCGAAAAAACTTAGATATGTTACTCATTACGCAAGGTTGGAGCAAATACGATTGGACCACTATTTTTAATAACAACACCAACAAAAAACCAAGCTTTACCAACGGAATTACAGTAAGTGGCACGGTAAATTATCCGACGAAAAACGTAAAAGGTATTTACATTCAACAAGGCGAGTACAAATCAGCATTTTTTGTGCCTATAAATACAAAACGAGAATTTACACACACGCACTTTTTCCCAAAAGATGGTGAAAACATTAAAATTGCGTACGCTAATTCTAAAAAGGAATTTTTTAAACCAAAATTATATCTAAAATACGATGTTTTAAGTGCCGAAGATGCGGTAGAAAACCCATTATTCATTGCTGAAACCAATCAAAAAAAAGAACCAATTCGTTCCATAAAAGCATTTAACGTAAGTGATGATACCGAAGCACTTGATGCGGTAATTTTGGAAGGAAAGAAAAAAGAGAAAAGCAATCATCCTGATCCGTTGTTATTAGACTTAAAGAGTCTTGAAGTAGATCTTGATATGACGTATCGATTTCCAAAAGTAACTGATATACTCAGAAATTATGGTTACAACATTATTGTTGATCACGTAAGAGGTTCCAGATTGAGTATTACAACTAGAAAACCTATGACACACACAAAGTCAATATCTCCATATATATTTATTGATGATATACAATTGGAAAATTTTGATTTCATTAGCAATCTATCTACTGCTGATGTTAAAAAAATAACCGTTAGTAGAAATGGATACGGATATGGTTTGATTGACGCAAGTGCTGGTGTTATTAAAATCTACTTAAGATCTACTCCTTTGTTTAATGATGAAGCGAGTGAAGATTTTATGATTACGCGAGTACCTATAGGATTTAGTGAAGCCAAAACTTATTACGCACCGCGATATGAAAATCTATCGAGCAGAAACTTTAATTATTACGGCGTAATTGACTGGAAAACGAATGTGCAAATATCGCGATCTGGCGTACATCAAATCAAAATTCCGAATACTGGAACGGAAGAAATTACACTTTTTATTGAAGGTATTAGTAAAGATGGCGGATTGATTTCGCAGCGAAAAACGATTAGTGTGTATGAGTAATGCTGATTTGTATTTTTGTTGATTTGTTACTTTGGAAATTCTAAAATACCAAGAGCAAAGCGCGTCTGACATGAAAGTAGTTCTCGATACATTTTATCTCCATTTTATTCTGATAAAACACTCGAACAGACGTTTGGAGAATTGAAGTCGAATTTAAAACAACAAACGTCACATCGAGTTAATTTATGCAATAAATTTGTATCGAGATGTACTAAGAAAATGTAACGAAGTTGATACCAAAATATCAAGAGCACCAGCACTAATCCTGTCGAAGCGAATCTAAAGCAAAGCGTTACTAAAAATCCAAGAGCGTATCGCATCTAATAATCGAGTTTCAAAGTAGTTCTCGATACAATTTTTTATCAAAAATCACTCGAACTGACATTTAATAAAAGTTTAGCTAGTAGTTTCAAAGACTACCAAAACACTAACAATCCAACAGGCAAAGCCGAGTCTGACAATCACACTTCCTCATTCTTTATTTTACGCTGATAGTAGAATGCAGGCAGTAAAATCAACACAAAAAGTGGTTGAATTAAAAAGCGTCGTACGTAAAATGTAAGCAAATAATCTTCTGCTAAATCGTGCTGAATGAGATAAAAATACAGTGATACCAAAATCACAAAAGCAACAATATACAAACCAAGTGAAAACTTAATTACATGTATGTTTTCAAAAGCAATATATATAATTGCTAAGGAAACAATCATATTCAACACATATCGAAATACATGACTAAAAAAGAGTGACCAAGCTTCGTAATCTGGAATTGCAGCTTGTAAATAATCGTTTTTAAAAAAGTTTAAAAATGGATCATAGAATAGTTCGTTCTCGAAAGCGCGTATTAAAACGAGCAATCCGAAAAGGAATCCAATAACGATATATTTCCAAATTTTCCCCATCTACTTTTTTGAAAATTTTTGAACCCAAAACATCCACAGCAAAAATACCATTCCATAGATAATAGTAGGAAACACAATTTGATGCAACAAATATTCTTGGTCTGGAAAACGATACAATCCAATACCCAAAACGACAATTCGCAACAAATTTGCTAAATACACTAAGACGCTTCCGACAAGAATAAATAGCACTGTATTTTTTAAATTTCCTGTAAACGCAATCACAAATGTAATAAACAAAATGAGCACGCTAATTGAGTTGCAACCTTCTACAATACGCCCCACATAATTACCATGAACTAGTAATTTCATTGTTGGTTCCGATTCATGAACCTCAACATTGGCAGTATATCCAACCGCATTGATAATACTTTCTGTTTGATTTGCCACAATACGTGTTACACCATCTGGTTCTCCTTCAAAATTTGACAAATACAAACTATACACATACGTCAATATTGCATACACAATAAAGAATTTAACGATAAATCCTAAAGCTGATTTGTATTTTTTAATGCTTTCTAACACAATTATTGAATGGTTCTAAGTGTTACAAACTTACTCTAAAACGATTGAAAATATCACATTTTCTACAAAATTTGTCGAATTCATTTTCGAAGTCACTTTATTCGCAATCTCATGAAAGATTTTTAGATTTTTTTCGACTATTTTTGTGAAAATTTAAGTTAAAAGAAACATGGCATTAGCAACATATAAACCCGAAATAGTAAACATTATTTCTAACGATACACTTTCTGTAGATGATCGCATGACAAAAGTGTGCGAATTATTACAAGAAAATATTGACCATTACGACTGGGTTGGTTTTTACTTTAAAAACGGAGACAAACCCGAATTAAAATTACGTGCCTTTGCAGGTGAACCAACAGATCATACGATTATTCCTTTCGGGAAAGGAATTTGCGGACAAGTTGCTGTTTCCAATGAAAACTTCTTGGTTCCAGACGTACAAGCGCAGGACAATTATATTGCATGTAGCATTCACGTAAAAGCAGAAATAGTAATTCCATTATTCGTAAATGGTGAAAATATTGGTCAAATTGATATTGATTCAAATACTCCTGATCCTTTCACTAAAGAAGATGAAGAGTTTTTAGAATTCATTAATGCGGAAGTAGCTAAGATACTTTCTTAATTAAGTATTGAGATTTTAGTAGTGAGTATCGAGATATCTTCGAAATATACCTTTTGTTACTTCGAGTAAGATCAAAAGCTAAAACAGACTATCTTCTTCAACATATTTTTAAAGCTGATATACAATAATTTGGATATTGTATATCAGCTTTTTTTATTCTAACTCCAGAATAAAAATATAAATCGTTTTCAAACACATTCAGTCTACTTAAAAAACGATTTTACACAAACAATCTTTCAAGGATTTCTATTTTTTCAAGAACCAATGCAAACAGTTAAAAATAAAAAGCTATATTTGGTTACCCAAATTGGTTAACCAATTTAATTGTTCATAATTTCATTAGGATGAAAACTAAAATCATTTTTATAATTGGCGTTTCTGGTGTTGGAAAAAGCACCATAGCAAACCTGTTATCCAAAGAATTGCAGGTTCCTTTTTTTGATGGAGACGATTTTCACTCTAAAAAGAACATTAAAAAAATGTCTGATGGGAAACCATTAACTGATGCAGATAGATATGACTGGCTTCAAAGCTTGCATGATTTGGCAATAAAACATGTAAAAGTAAAGAAGAGTTGTATCATTATTTGTTCAGCATTAAAACAAGCGTACCGAGACATTCTAAATCATCAAATAGAACAGCATTCTGAATGGGTTTTTCTACATGGCTCTTTCCTTCAAATTAAAAAACGGCTAGACAATAGAAAAAACCATTTTATGAATTCTGAACTTCTAAAATCACAATTTGACATCTTGGAAGCACCTGTAAATGCTATCAAAATAAACGTAGAAAAATCTCCCGAACATATTGTAGAAATCATAAAAAATCAACTCAATGAAAAATCTGAATTTGGCCTTTTCGGACTAGGTGTGATGGGGAAAAGTTTGAGTAGAAATCTAGCCAACAATGGTATAAAACTCTCATTATTTAACAGACATGTAGCTGGTAAAGAAGAAAATATAGCGCTCAATTTTAAAAATAAATTCCCTGAATTAGCTACAGCACTTCCATTTGATGATGTAGCATCTTTTGTAAGTTCTATACAAAAACCTAGAAAAATAATGTTGATGGTCAATGCAGGGAAAACCATCGATTTGGTAATCGACAATTTATTACCGTATTTATCTGAAGGAGATATTATAATTGATGGTGGAAATTCGAACTATAACAAAACGAAAGAACGTCACGATTACTTGATATCTAAAAATATCCACTTTATAGGTACTGGAGTTTCTGGTGGAGAAGAAGGTGCTTTGTATGGACCTTCAATAATGCCTGGTGGAAATGAAGAAACCTATAAAAAAGTACAAACTTATTTAGAAAAAATAGCCGCAAAAGACAAAAACAATCTGCCATGTTGTAGCTATGTAGGATCTGAAGGCAGTGGGCATTTCGTAAAAATGGTTCACAACGGAATTGAGTATGCAGAAATGCAATTGCTTGCTGAAGCTTTTACTTTATTAAAGAAATTAGGGAAAAACCCAGATGAAATTGCTGCTATTTTAGAATCTTGGAAAGCAATTGAAAACAGTTATTTACTTGAGATTACCATAGATATTTTAAGAAAAAAAGAGGGTGAAGACTGGTTGATTCATAAAATTATGGATAAAGCAGGAAACAAAGGAACAGGCAATTGGGCTACCATTGCTACAGCACAATTAGGTATTCCAAGTACAATGATAGCTACTTCCCTATTTGCACGCTACACTTCTTTTTTTAAAGAAGAAAGAAGTGCCCTAAGTGCACATTTTGACACGAACGATCTTTCATTAAACTCGAATAAAGAAGATATTTTAAAAGCATATCAGTTTGCAAGAATCATCAACCATTACCAAGGTTTCAAGTTGATTAAGGAAGCATCAAACCGTTACAATTGGAATATAAACTTAAGTGAACTTGCAAGAATTTGGACCAATGGATGCATCATCAGATCTGATTTAATGATGTCTTTAGTGACGACTTTTAAAACGGTTGATCATATATTACAGGCTCCAGAAATCATTGAAAAATTACAATCCTTAAAACCATCCATAAAAAAAGTTGTAGCAGCAGGAATTGTAAACGAAGTAGCAATTCCAACCTTAACCGATGCGATTAGTTTTTTGAATAGTATTTCAAAAGCAAATTCATCCGCAAACATAATTCAAGCACAACGAGATTATTTTGGAGCACATACGTATGAAAGAACAGATGATGCTTCTGGAAAATTTTATCATACGCATTGGAATGAAAATTAATCTATTAAAAACAATAAACTATGGCAGTTTCTGATAACAAGAGTTCTTTTCTAAAGAAAATTATTAAGATCATTTTAGCTTTCGGACCTGGTATTTTTGCCATTGGTTATACGATTGGTACAGGTAGCGTAACTTCTATGATTGTAGCAGGTAGCAAGTTTAATATGCAATTGCTTTGGGTACTATTATTAAGTTGTTTATTCTCTGGAGTTTTAATGTTTGCGTATGGAAACTATGGTTTAATAACGGGCGATACAGCTTTATATGGTTTTAAAAAACATTTGAAATACGGGAAAATTTTAGCCATATTGATCATCATAGGAATTACTTTCGGACAATGGAATTCTTTGATGGGAATTTTAGGGATTTCATCCAACATCATTTATGAAATATTAGCGGTCAATTTTGAAGGTATCAACGAGCATAAATACATGTTTGTTTTAACAATCGCAATTGTAATCATTGCTGTTTTTTACCTACTGATGCTCATAGGAAAGTATTCGTTCTTTGAAAAAATCCTAATCATATTTGTAACGCTGATGGGGTTCTCATTTATTTTTTCATTATGCTTTGTAAATCCGCTTCCTAATGATGTCATAAAAGGATTAATTCCGTCAATACCAGATGTTCCTGGTGGAAAAATGTTAGTAGCTGCTTTCGTAGGAACTACTATGGCAGCCGCAACATTTCTATCAAGACCCTTATTTGTAAAGGGAAAAGGATGGACCATCAAAAATTTGAAACAACAAAAAAGAGATTCAATAGTGGCCGCTATCTTGATATTTATCATTAGTGCTACTATTATGGCCGTTGCTGCTGGCGCACTTTTTTATGAAGGAAAAGAAGTCAATCATGTATTAGACATGGCAAACACGCTAGAACCTGTGGCTGGGAAATGGGCAGTAACTATATTCTTTTTCGGTGCCTTAAGCGCTGGATTATCTTCTATTTTCCCTTGTCTTTTAATAGCACCATTGTTATTGGCAGATTATCAATCAGGAAAGTTAGACACCAATTCAAAACAATTTAGAATTGTAACTTTTATCGCTTGCTTAGTTGCTTTAATCGGTCCTGTTTTTGGTGGAAACCCTATTGAAATTCAAATTTTATCACAAGTATTCAATGTATTTGTATTACCAGCTGTTATTCTTGGTATTATTCTATTGGTAAATAATAAAAAAGTAATGAAAGATTATAAAACAAGTATTTGGGTCAATCTTGGACTTTACGCAGCTATGTTTTTCTCTTTAGTGATTTCCTTTAACGGAATTGTAGCACTGACAGAATATTTTTAAAAATTGATTCCTATGAAAATTAGTTTAATAGATAAAGACAAAAAAAAATCATTACAGAATGATGTGATTTCCAAAATTCGAGACTTGGTAAATTCTAAGAATCTGGAAAAAGGAGACAAATTACCCTCAGAAAGAATACTATCTGAAAAATTTGGCGTAAACAGAAATCAAATACGTGAAGCTATTCGCAAACTAGAGTTTTACGGAGTCCTAAAATCGATGGCACAAAGCGGAACGGTTTTAAACATTGGATTAATTGGTTTTAATGGAATTGTCAATGAAATTATTGAACTCGATGTTCCTTCATTCAACGAATTGGTAGAAACAAGAATAACCTTAGAGTTAAAAACGGTTTGCTTAGCTGCAGAAAGAAGGTCTGAAGCTGACTTACTAAGCATTGAGGATGCTTTAAATTCCTATAAGATGAAAATGATTGATGGTGGAGATCATTTAGAAGAAGATTTATTATTTCATTTAGCAATTGCAAAAGCTAGTAAAAACAATACATTGTTAACACTAATGCTCTTAATTACACCTCCAATTCTCGCAGCTTATGACAGCGATACTGTTTGTGAAGGTGACCAAGTATTATCTGAAATTAAAAAGCATGAAAATATTTATGTAGCCATTAAATCAAAAGATAGTGCTCTTGCACAAAAAATGATGGAAGACCATTTTTATAAATTATCAAAACATATCGTAAAAAAATAATACGTTGAATATTTTTAAAAGATGAAAAACACAAAAATAACAGGTAAAAAAGTACTCATTACAGCTGGAGCTCAAGGCATCGGAGAATCTATTACGAAACACTTTATTGACAATGGTGCTCATGTTGCAATTCATTATTTTTCAAGCGCAGACACTGCAAACAAATTAGTTGAGTATGCTAAGAGCAAAGGACAAAAAGCCATTGCCATTAGTGGCGATTTAACAAAAGAGACAGATGCCAATACGCTCGTTAAAAAAACGATTGATGCGTTTGACGGATTAGACATACTAATCAACAATGCAGGTTCTTTAGTTGCACGCAAAATGTTGAATGAAATAGAAACTGATTTTTGGCATAAAGTAATGGACATTAACATGACGTCTATGATGTTTGTTACACGAGCAGCGAAACCATATTTAGCAAAAAATAAAAATAGCAGCATTGTAAATTTATCATCTCTTGCAGGTAGAAAAGGCGGACACGCAGGCTCTTTGGCATATGCCACAAGCAAAGGTGCAATTTTGACATTTACAAGAGCATTAGCTTCAGAATTAGGTCCAGACGGAATTCGAGTAAATGCCGTAGCGCCAGGTCTTATTCTTGGCACTTCGTTTCACAACACACATACAACCAAAGAATCAGCTACTAAAACAATAGCTGGTATTCCAATTCAAAGAGCAGGAAATGCAGATGATGTTGCACGAGCAGTCTTATATTTAGCATCAGAATATGACGGATTTATTACAGGTGCTACATTAGACATTAACGGAGGCGTTTACAACATGTAATTTATATAATAAACGGGGAGCTTTTCATTTTTTAAAATAGACTTTATACAAAACTTGATATCGTTTTTCACACACCAGATCCTTTCTTAAGCATTGAGCTATGAGCAGTTAGTATTGAGATATCTTCAATGTAAATTCTATTTAAATAAAGATTGCTCTTTGAAACAAAAAAATAAAAGCTGATGTGCATTTTTCAAAATGTCCGTCAGCTTTTTTATGCGTTAATTTTAGCATTTCACGAATCAATCTAAAATCAAGCTAAATTTCTCTATTTTTATTTGATTAAGAACGTGTTTTTTACGTGTTAATTATTACTTTTGCGGCTTCACAACAACACATTTAAACAACACAACTCGAATGAATTCCCAGAAACAAGCAAAATCAGCTTTAATTTCGGTTTTTAGCAAAGACGGTTTAGCTCCAATCGTAGAAAAACTGCATGCATTAGACATCACTATTTACTCTACTGGAGGAACAGAAAAATTTATCAAAGATCTTGGTATTCCTGTCGTTCCTGTAGAAGATGTAACTTCATATCCTTCTATTTTAGGCGGACGTGTAAAAACATTGCATCCAAAAGTATTTGGAGGAATCTTAAATCGTCAAAACAATGAAAGCGATGTTGCTGAATTGGCGGAATATGAAATTCCACAAATCGACATTGTCATTGTAGATTTATATCCGTTTGAAAAAACCGTAGCTTCGGGTGCGAGTGAACAAGATATTATTGAAAAAATTGATATCGGTGGAATCTCTCTAATCAGAGCTGCTGCTAAAAACTTTGCTGACGTACTTTGTGTATCCTCAGTAAACGATTATGAAGGCTTTTTAAACTTGTTAGAAACACAAGAAGGAACTTTTTCAATAGCAGACAGAAAAACATTTGCTGCCAAAGCATTTAATGTTTCTTCTCATTACGATACAGCAATCTTTAACTACTTCAACCAAGATCATGCAATTGCTGCATTGAAAGTAAGCGAAACAGAAGGAAAGGTATTGCGCTACGGAGAAAATCCACATCAAAGAGGATTCTTCTTTGGAAACTTCGATGAGATGTTCAACAAGCTTCACGGGAAGGAATTGAGTTATAACAATTTATTAGATGTAGATGCTGCGGTAAACTTAATGAGTGAGTTTACAAACGACGATCCAACATTTGCAATCTTAAAACATAACAACGCTTGTGGTTTTGCAACGCGTTCAACAATTCACCAAGCATATGTAGATGCATTAGCAGGTGATCCTGTTTCTGCTTTCGGCGGAATTTTAATTGCAAATACAGAAATTGACAAAGCAACAGCAGACGAAATTCACAAACTATTCTGTGAAGTAGTTATTGCACCATCATACACAGAAGATGCCTTAAAAGCGTTAAAAGGAAAGAAAAACAGAATCATTTTAATTCAAAATGAAGTTGCTTTACCAAAAATGCAAGTTCGCACCTGTCTAAATGGAGTATTGCTTCAAGATAAAGATGCAAAAACAGATGTTCTGGAAGATTTAACATATTCGACTAACAATAAACCAACGGAAGCGCAGTTAGAAGATTTACTATTCGCTTCTAAATTATGCAAGCACACAAAATCGAACACAATTGTTTTAGTAAAAAACAAACAATTATGTGCAAGCGGAACAGGACAAACAAGTAGAGTTGACGCCTTAAATCAATCGATCGTAAAAGCGAATGCTTTTAAATTTGATTTAGATGGAGCTGTCATGGCAAGTGATGCTTTTTTCCCGTTTCCTGACTGTGTAGAAATTGCAGGTAACGCAGGAATTAAAGCGGTAATTCAGCCTGGTGGATCAATAAAAGATCAATTGAGCATCGATTATTGCAATTCAGCTGATATTGCGATGGTATTTACTGGGACAAGACACTTTAAACATTAATTTTTTCGTACCTTTATAAGTCACTAAAGATGAATTATAAACGTACACAAATAGGAAGACATAACACATGGGATTTTTTGATTTCTTAACGGAGGAAATAGCGATAGATTTAGGAACTGCAAACACCTTAATTATTCACAATGACAAGGTCGTTGTTGATAGTCCATCTATTGTCGCCAGGGACAGGATGTCGAATAAAATCATTGCTGTCGGACAGGAAGCTGCTCGTATGCAAGGAAAAACCCATGAGAACATCAAAACGATTCGTCCATTGAAAGATGGTGTAATTGCAGATTTTGATGCGTCTGAAAAAATGATCAGTCTTTTCATAAAAAATATTCCAGCACTTAAAAAGAAGTTATTTCCGCCATCATTGCGTATGGTTATTTGTATTCCATCAGGAATTACAGAAGTGGAAATGCGTGCCGTAAAAGAATCGGCAGAACGTGTAAATGGAAAAGAAGTTTATTTGATACACGAACCAATGGCAGCTGCCATTGGTATCGGTGTCGATATCATGCAACCTAAAGGAAACATGATTGTTGATATTGGTGGAGGAACTACTGAAATTGCCGTGATCGCTTTGGGCGGAATTGTCTGTGACAAATCTGTAAAAGTTGCCGGTGATGTATTTACCAACGATATCGTGTATTACATGCGTACACAACACAACTTATATGTTGGAGAACGTACTGCTGAAAAAATTAAGATTCAAATTGGAGCTGCTACTGAAGATTTAGAAGTTCCGCCAGAAGAAATGTCGGTTCAAGGACGTGATTTATTAACAGGAAAACCTAAACAAGTACAAATTTCGTATCGTGAAGTTGCCAAAGCGTTAGATAAATCTATTTTACGTATTGAAGATGCTGTGATGGAAACCTTATCGCAAACGCCTCCTGAATTAGCAGCCGATATTTACAATACAGGAATTTATCTTGCTGGTGGTGGATCTATGTTACGCGGATTGGACAAACGTCTATCTCAAAAAACAGATTTACCCGTATATATTGCCGAAGATCCATTGCGTGCCGTAGTACGTGGAACAGGAATTACCCTGAAAAACTTAAGTAAATTTAAAAGTGTATTAATAGGGAAGAAGAATTAAATAACGCATGCAACATATTATTAATTTTCTAATCAAGAATAAAAACTTTATTCTGTTTTTAGTGTTGCTATGTATTTCTTTGCTCTTTACGATTCAATCGCATTCCTATCATAGAAGTAAATTTATCAACTCTGCCAATTGGATTTCAGGTGGTATTTATGAAAAGGCAAATGGAATTTCTTCCTATTTCAACTTAGCATCTGAAAATGAAAAATTGGTTGAAGAAAATAGACAACTCAAAAATATTCTTTACAATAAAAAAGACAGTCTAAGTACTGTTCAATTTATTGATAGTACTTCCTATCCGACTAATTATTTGTTTCGCGCTGCAAGAATCACCAAAAACAGTTATTCCAATCCAAATAATACCTTACTCATCAACAAAGGAAGTAATGATAGCATTGCAACCGATATGGGCGTTGTAAACACTAAAGGAGTTATTGGTAGAATTGATCGCGTTGGCGGAAGTCATGCAACAGTTACAAGTATTTTAAGTTCTATCTCTAAAATAAACGCGCAACTAAAAAACACCAATCATTTTGGAACGCTTACTTGGGATGGAAAAAATCCAAACATTGTGCAATTGGAAGATATAGAGAAATTGGCAAAATTTACCGCAAATGATACTATTATCACAGGTGGAAACTCCACTTTATTTCCCAAAGGCATTCCTATTGGAATCGTAAAAGATTTTCAGTTAAACACTACTGAGAATCTATACAACATAAACGTGCAATTATTCAACGACATGACCAATTTAGAACATGTATACGTCATTGAAAACTTGCACAGAGAAGAAATTGATAATTTATTAGCTCCTAAAAATTAAATGGGTTCAGTTATTTTCTGGAATAGTGTCCGATTTATAGTCGCTGTATTAGCGCAAGTATTGGTATGCAATCATATCGATTTCTTGGGCTACATAAATCCGTTGGTATATATTTACTTTATCTTTCTATTTCCGTTGAACGCAAACAGAAGTTTATTTTTAGTCATCGCCTTTTTATTAGGTCTTACAGTAGATATGTTTTCAGATACAGGTGGTGCCAATGCTGCTGCTTGCTTAATTATTGCCTTTATCCGACCGTTTGTATTGCGCTTTGCTTTTGGAATAAGTTATGAGCATCAATCTGTAAAGCTTGAAAATACAGCATTTGGACAACGTATGATGTATATTCTTATCTTAACGGTAATTCATCACTTCTTCTTTTTTCTATTAGAAATTTTTAACATTTCTTCGATACTTATAATTCTAAGAAATACCGCATTCTTTAGTATCTTTACTATTCTAATCATCACACTATCAATAACTTTATTTAGTCGAAAAAATTCATGAGGAAACTTTTGTTATACCTTATTATTATTTCTGTTGGACTTATCTACACAGGGCGCCTCTCATATTTGCAATTATTTAACGATGTCGAAGTTGCAACCAATTACTTGAATGATAGTGCCATCAAAAAAGAATATACGTATCCGCAACGAGGTTATGTATATGACCGAAACGGAACATTACTGGTAGCAAACCAACCTTCGTATGATGTCATGATTATTCCGCGCGAAGTGAAAGCCCTAGATACTTTAGAGTTTTGTAAATTTTTACGCATTACCAAAGAAGATTTTAAAAAACGTTTCAAAAAATCTATCAAGCATTCTTGGCGAGCTCCATCTGTATTTGTAGCGCAACTAGCAAAGAAGGATTATGCCTTTCTTCAAGAAAAAATGCACCATTACAAAGGATTCTTTATTCAAAAACGTTCTATTCGTAACTATCAAACCAATCATGGAGCCAATGTACTAGGTTTCATAAGTGAAGTTGACAATCGCGATTTAAAAAAGAATCCAGAGTACCAATCAGGAGAATTAATTGGTCGTACAGGAATTGAAAAGACCTATGAAAACGAATTACGTGGTACCAAAGGTGTCAAGCGTATTCAAAAAGATATTCATAGTAAAGTTATTGGCTCATATGAGAATGGACGTTATGATACACTTCCTGTAAACGGAAAAGACATCCAAATTACGATTGATAGCAAATTACAAGCGTATGGCGAAGAGTTAATGGTAAACAAACGTGGCGGAATTGTCGCTATTGAACCTGCTACAGGAGAAATTTTAGCATTGGTATCTGCACCAACCTATAATCCAAATTTATTAGTAGGTCGTCAACGTTCAAAGAATTACAATGCTATGCATTACGATTCTATTCGAAAACCTATGTATGACAGAGGATTATTAGCGCAGTACGCACCTGGATCACCATTTAAAACATTAAATGCTCTAGTAGCGTTACAAGAAGGTGTAATTACACCGCAAACCACATATACTTGTCATCACGGTTATATTTACGGACGTAGTGGACGAAAAATGGGTTGTCACTGCGGAAGCGGAAAACGCAACGTAATTAACGGTGTAGCAAAATCATGCAATGCGTTTTTTGCGAATGCGTATCGTCAAATTATTAGTAAATACGACTCGCCAAAAGAAGGAATGAATGCATGGAGCAATCATATTAAAAGTTTTGGCTTGGGTGATTATTTTGGAAATGATTTATCTACAGGTCGTAAAGGAAGAATTCCGACAGGAGATTATTATACAAACAGTTACTTTAAGCATAATAAATGGCACGTATTAAATACCATTTCAAATGCTATTGGACAAGGACAAGTAGAATTAACACCAATTCAATTGGCAAATATGACGGCTGCAATTGCCAATAGAGGTCATTATTTTACGCCACATATTATCAAAAAAATTGACGGAAAACCTATTGAAGATCCACACTTTACAGAACCAAAACATACCACAATAGACAAACAACATTTTGAACCTGTAATACAAGGAATGCACGACGTATTTAGCATGAAAAAAGGTGGAACTGCACGAAATTTAAATGTTAAAGGCATTGAAATTTGTGGAAAAACAGGAACTGCCGAAAACTTCGTTAAAATTGACGGAAAACGTACACAGCTAACAGATCATTCTATTTTTATAGCCTTTGCGCCAAAAGAAAATCCTAAGATTGCCATTGCTGTATTTGTAGAAAACGGATATTACGGAGCGCGTTGGGCTGGAAAAATTTCTAGCTTAATGATTGAACAGTACATCAAAGGTGAAATTACTTTGAAAGCAATGGAAAAGTTGGTGTTAGAAAAGAGTTTGGAAGAAGAATATGCAAAACCACTAAGCGGAAAACCATTTACAATTAATGAGTAGAGAAGTAAAATTTGTCAAAAAAATAGATTGGCTTTCCATATTGTTTTACTTTTTATTAGTAGGAATTGGTTGGGTCAATATTTATTCAGCTTCAGTAACAGAAGGCGCTACAAGTATTTTAGACATGACTCAGTTGTACGGAAAACAACTGTTTTTTATTGGTACAAGTATTATCTTAATTATTCTTATTCTTTCGATAGAAGCCAAGTTTTATGAACGGTTTTCTAGTATTATTTATATTGCTGGATTGCTGAGTTTACTAGGTTTAATGGTTTTTGGTAAAAATATAAATGGCGCTACATCGTGGTATGCTATTGGAAGTTTTACACTGCAACCTTCAGAGTTTGCCAAAGTTGCCACTGTACTTGCATTGGCTAAATTTCTGAGTGATATTCAGACCAACATAAACAATCTTCAGCATCAATTAATTTCTTTTGCTATTATTTTAGTCCCACCAATGCTCATCATGCTACAACCCGATGCAGGAAGTGCGATGGTATATATGGCGTTCTTTTTTGTTTTGTATCGTGAAGGCTTGCCTCCTATTTATTTATTGATAGGTTTTTTACTTGTATTCTTATTTGTCATTACACTTAAAGTTGGTTATATATATACTATTATTGGAACTGCAGTCTTAGGACTTGCGTGTATTTTTATTTTCTTCAAAAAGAGATTGAAGCAACAGCGAAAAACAAGTTTAGCCTTAACATCATTAGTTGCTGCAATAGCATTTATCTTAGCTGTAAATTATATCTTTTACAATGTATTTCAGCAACATCACCGCGATCGTTTTACGTTGGTATTAGGACTTGAAAAAGATCCTGTAAAGCTTGAAAAAATTAGAAAAACCTTTGGTTTCAACACCATTCAATCAGAAATCGCGATTAGTTCTGGTGGCTTTTGGGGGAAAGGTTGGCTTAAAGGAACACGTACCAAAGGAGACTTTGTTCCTGAACAAGATACAGACTACATTTTTACTACAGTTGGTGAAGAATGGGGATTTATTGGTAGTACAGCAGTTATCTTTTTATTTGTGATGTTACTTTTACGAATATTACACCGAGCCGAACAGCAAAAAAATAAATTTAGTCGTGTATATGGCTATAGTGTCGCCGCGATTCTATTTTTCCACTTTGCCATTAATGTAGGTATGGTAATTGGTTTATTTCCTACGGTTGGAATTCCGCTGCCTTTCTTTAGTTATGGTGGTTCGGGACTTTGGGGATTCACTATTTTGCTTTTTATTTTTATTAAGCTGGATGCGAATCGAATTAATGAGTGGTAATACTTTTATTGATAATTCTTCTTTACAACCAATTAATTCCCAAAAAAACTAAAACTATAAAAATCAGTATCCTAAATTCTTTATTTTATAAATTGAACAGTACGAACTCTTAAAAAGACCTATTCATACTATAAACTTTCAAAATACTTTCTATCTTTAGCTTGCATTATGGCAAATTTTTAATTTCCCCTACCAAAATTAGAAACAACTAAATGGAACACATTATACTTTCTTTACTAACAAATAATAGTTATTTGTACATCAATCGTGAGTTGTTGAACCTACAATTATTATCACATCCTGAATATCCAAGTTTAAAATCGATTACCGATACGCTCGATTATTTCGAAGTTGAAAATTTAGCCGCTACAGTTCCAAAAGAAGCTTTGGAAAAAATGCCGTCTTCATTTTTGGCGTTGGTTAAAGGTGAACGTGGTGACGAAGTTGTTTTGGTTGAAAAGAAACGCGGCGGAATACAAATTGTAAATGCAGATGAAAAGAAAGAGAAAATTTCTGAAGCAATGTTTTCCGAACGTTGGACAGGAACTATTGTTGCTGTAGAAGAGCAAGAAAAAACCAGCAGTATACAATCTATTCAAGAAGCACTTCCCTACTTTATTGTAGCTGCGGTTGCTTCGGCAAATGTAATTTATAGTTTTAGCCTCGCGCACTTATTATATACAGCATTGACTTTAGTTGGCTTGTACATTAGTATATTAATCATTCGAGAAGATTTAGGCATTAAAAGCAAAGCTGTTGCCAAAGTTTGTGGCGCTATTTCTAAGAGTAGTACCTGTGGAGAAGTCATCAATACAAAAGGAAATAAAATCTTTGGAATTATTTCTTTGAGCGATGCTTCTTTTGTGTTTTTTGCAGGATTATTTTTAGTATTATCTTCTATCGGGTTTCATGACGGTACATTATTAATGATGTCTTTAGCAGGAATTCCTGTGGTCATTTATGCGTTATTCAGACAAGGTTTTGTATTGAAGCAATGGTGTGCATTATGTTTACTTATTGCTGGAATTTTAATATTACAAACTGCTTTATTACTTGTTACGTATAATTATTCGTGGTATATATACACGGCATATATTGTAAAGTCAATCAGCATTTTTGCACTCATTTATATTGCTTGGACTTTTTGCAAATCGTACTGGGAAAGTCATGAAAAATTGGCGACTACAGAAACTGATTTTTTAAAGTTTAAGCGAAACCCTGAATTGTTTAAAACAATGCTTAAGGAACAAAGTGTTATTAATCCTAACGTAATATCAGAACCATTACGTGTTGTTTTTGGAAACCCAAATGGTGCTATTAAACTACAAGGTGTTACCAATCCCTTATGTGGATATTGTACAGCTGCTTTTGAATCGTATGACAAATTGATCAGTACCTACGGAAATGATATTCAGTTAGAGTTTATTTTTAATGTTCCGCCTGACGAGAAAAATAAAAGTACACAAGTTGCTACCAAATTAGTTGATTTGTATTTGCTCGATCCAAAAAAATCGTATGCGGCACTTAAAGAATGGTTTGCCAATAGAGATGTAGAAATTTGGCAACAGAAATTTGGTCTTTCTGAAAACACCATGGCTATAGAAGTCATAGACACGCACAGAAAATGGTGCGATATTAACGATGTTCATTACACACCAGCAAGTATTTTAAACAATCAATTCTTCCCGAAATCGTATGAAATTAAGGATTTACCATTGTTTATTCAAGATATGATTTTGGATTCGCAAGAAGGTTCAGGCGAAGTCTCTTAAATTTTTTTTTGAACTTACGAATGTTTGAAGTGACATAAACGAGTTTGCGTGAAATATTTTTTTATTCAAAAATCATTTCAAAGACGAGATAGTGTTTGATTCCGAATTCTTTTCCCCAGTTTTCTATATCTTTTCCACTACTTTCTACAGCACACCAATACTTGTTACCATCTTTTTCATAGGGTAAAATATACGCTAGCAAATAAAAACTTTCTCCGTATTTAATTGCTGCCTCTGTGGTTTCTGCTATATTTCGAAGACTATAATCTTCCGATGGTATCGCATCAAATTTTTGTTTTTTAGAAAATTTAGGGAATTTAAACGTCATCTTTAACTTGTGATCATTTGTTAGTTTTGAAATGATTTTCAGATTAAAAACAGTATCATTTACCTTTTTAAGTTGATCGAATGGTGCTTCTTTGCTATCGACAATTGTACTTTCTGTTTTTAGCTTTCCGTCCCAAATTTCTTTTACAGTTAGTTTGTAACTTTTATCTATTAATTCTTTTCCTGTAAAACTAAGTTTTAAATATTCTATACCTTCAAATTTCAGAATATCTTGAATTTCAGAAGTTTTGATGGTATCATCAGAAGTGAGTTCTATTTGATTTTTTTGATCCGTTTGCGAAAAAGAAATCGCGGAGAATAACGCACATGCGATTGTAACAAAAAGTGATTTCATCAGGTTGGCTTTTAGATAGTTGTTAACTTCTACTTCAAACTTAACCTTATTTTTTCAATTTCAATTTACAAATGAGTTGATGGCGTTCTTTAATTCGTAAAGTAGCTTTTTCAATGAGTGAATGAAGTTTATCGAAAACTCCACTGTTTATAAGTTGTCATCGCTTCTAGCTTGTTTTCTTTTGCATCATCTAATGCTGGAAAGAAATCAATTCCTGTACGTTTTTCTAGTTCGTCTACCGAAACTACAAATTCGTATAATGGTTTATTAGAAGCTTTATGCGGCACTAAAAAAGCAATGATCTTTGTGTTTCCGTTAGCGTTATCCAATAAAACTTTATAAAAATACTTTGGCACCGCAACATCTTCACTTCCTATTGTTTTGAGGTTGTTTTCTAAAATTCCTCCTGTCACTACGTATACTCCATCATATTTCTTAGCCCAATAGCGTACTTTTTGTTCCAATCGGTTCCAAACACCTGCGTTAAATTCGTGCTCTTGCGGCGAAATATTACTCGTTAAAAATGTTTCTATAAACGCAGCTTTGGTATATTTTCTATCGGCAGCAGGACACAAATGTCCACGATCGTACCCAGATTTTTTGTAGTTTCTCCAATGTGCCGACTCTGTTTTCACAGCATCATCTTGTTCAAAGTATGGACGTTTGAAATCTGTATATACAACTTGATTCTTTTTCAACTCGTATGCAACCCATTCCGCTTGTTCAAAAGCTTCATGATATGACAATGAATATCCTTCATGATGCACTATTTGCCCTGTAGTTGAACTTGGTAAATAATAGTTATTTGTTAAGGTTTTTGGTTTGCTATCTGTTGTTTGCTTCTTGGTTCCGTGAACTTTTATTTTCGGATTGGAAGTAGTGACTTTAGGAGCTTCATTGTATTTTTCATACACGATGAATATCGCACCAATTAACAATGCTACTAAAGGATATATTTTATTTCTTTTCAAAAGGATCTTTTTTATACTTCCACAAATGTAATCATAAATGATAAAGCGCTACACTCACCAACGGAAAACATACACATAATTTAATTGGCATAGTATTTGAAAATACTATCGCATTAACCATAAAACTAACAAGATGAAAAAAAATGTTTTTATTGTAGCATTAGCAATTTTGGGAATGGTACAACTAGGATTTGCCTCAGGGCATACAGGAGGAAATGGACTCACCACAGCAGGAGATAAAGGAAACGAAATTGCAATAACAAAAGATACTGTTGGAGGTGCTGGAAATGGTCTTGTTTTAAAACATGGAGGTCGAAATGGTCTTGCAGAAGGCTCTAGGATTAACACTTGCATTTTGAAACATCGAGGAGGAAATGGTTTAGTTGATGAAGATAAATTGATACTGAGACATAAAGCTGGAAACGGTTTTGCAAAAGGACACAGAGTTGGAAATGGGTAAATACACCATTAAGAAATAAGGATATTGAAAAGCGAGCTTACGAGTTCGCTTTTTTTATTTAATTTTTCACACTCAAAGCATCTCGGAATGCATTTCCAATCAACATGAAAGCATTCACTAGACTCATAATGGTAAGTCCTGGAATAATTACTAAATACGATTTTCCAAGAATGGATATAACTGTAGTAATCTTTTATCATTGCGACCAACTTAGCGGTTGCGCTATGTGTTATGATTTATACAAATGAGTTTCTTTTCTTTTGGAGACAAGATATAGAAATCTACATTAGAGACTCCATAAGATTGGATACTTACCGCATAGGCATAGTAATTTCCTTTTTCAGACAGAATCTTTCGAATCAATTTATTTTCTTTAAGTTTATTGCTTTCTGGCAATGTTGATCTACTCCATATTGCAAAATCTACTATTTTATTCTCACTTTCTTTTATTGGACTCTTGCGCCATGTAACTTTTGTCCATGAGTCTCTATCACTCTTTGGGAATTCTGTAAAAAAGTCTGGCGAAGGAGTTAGAAAAGAATTAGCTACATCGTCACTAATATCGTATATATATATTGAATATCCATCACCGTTAAATGCTCTTTCGGAAGTGTTTTTAAAAGATGCTGTCACCCAAAATTGATTCCCAGTAAGTTCTTGTACATACAATCTATTGCTTATTGCCTCAGAACCTGGAAGCATTCTTGTTTGATAGGTAAGATAAATGAACATGATGGAAAACAGTGTGATGTTTAAGATTAATTTTAATCTTGTACGTTCATTCCTGTTTTTCCAAATTCTCTTACCCCACAGAAAAAAGATTCCTAGAATAATTAGTTTGAAAATCATTTGCTTTTAATATTCTTTATAATGTATTCGTGTACGATTTATGCTACTGAAAACGCGCAGAGTTTTCAAATGCAATATTGTAAAATATTTATTCTATTTTTTTCCAAATCTCACTACCGGGTTTCCTACCTGTTATCATTTCTAGAAGAGAGAGTAAATATTCATTAACATCAAGTCCACTTTGTTCTTGTATCTTTTTAAATGCTTTTACTACGGGAGGAAAAATAGACGTCAAGTCAATTTTCCATATATCGTCTTCTTTGTAAAAGTGCATATAAATAGGTGTTTTTTGTCCATTTACAACACATTGCCCTTTTGCGAAATTCCCGTCTATTTCTATGTATCCAATTGAATTATTTGCAACACTATTTTTTCCAACCATCCCTTTTTTTATGGCATATATCAGGAGCCCTTTTGCATCAAGTGAAAGTATTTCACTTTTGGTTGCTTGATGTTTAATCGAAAGTACCATTAGTTTATCCATCAAAGCGAGGTCATTTAGTTCTAGTGAATCTGCACCCTTCGTTTTTGCAAGCATTTCAGAATAATATTTTAGAGTTCTGCTATCCACATATTTAACAGCTTCTTCGCCTTTATCATTTAGAATTGCAGATTTGTAGTTTTCAAAACTCTTTAGGACTAGTTTTTCTTCTTTTTTTTGTGCCGAACAAGAATTCAGAACAAATACAAAAATCAGAAGGAATGAGAAATGCTTACTCATATTTTTTTTATTTTAATCTTTTATAAGATGTTTGTGTTGGTCAGGAACTAAGTTAGCGAATAAAATTACAACACAAGAAGATCAGAAAAGAAATCACGCTTTTTAGTTTTTTACATCCAAAGCATCTCGCAGTGCATTTCCAATCAACATAAATGCCATCACCAAACTCATAATAGCAAGTCCTGGAATAATAGCTAGATACGGTTTTCCTAGAATGATATAACTGTAATGATCTTTTATCATTGCACCCCAACTAGGCATTGGCGGTTGCGCTCCTATTCCTAAAAAACTCAATCCGCTTTCTATCAAAATGGCTGCTGCAAAGTTTGCTGCCGAAATTACAATAACTGGCGCCATAATATTTGGCAATATATGTTTGATGATGATTCTAAAATCATGATAACCCAATGCGCGAGCAGCTGTTACGTATTGCATTCGTTTTACACTCAATACTTGCCCACGAACAATTCTGGCGACCTCAACCCACATGGTGAGCCCAACGGCGACAAATACTTGCCAAAAGCCTTTTCCTAGCGTAAGCGTAATAGCAATTACTAGTAGTAAAGTTGGAATAGACCACGTTACGTTGATAATCCACATAATCACAGCATCTACTTTCCCTTCAAAATAACCTGCCAATGATCCTAATGTAATTCCAATTAACAGGGAAATAAACACAGCGACAAATCCTATAGTAAAGGAAATTCGCATTCCAATGAGCATTCTACTCAATACGTCTCTACCATATTTATCAGTTCCAAAATAAAACGTTTTTTGCTGAATAAACTGTGTTGGAATTTCGCTTGCTTGTGTCAAAGTTGGAAATGAATTGAGTGGAATTTCCTTTTCAATTCCTGCAACTGCATCATCTGTATATTCCGTGATAAAGAATTGATTGTTATCTATTCTATACTTTGTGATTGGAATTTCGGTAGCTGCATTCTCTTTCCCAAAGAAAAGTGTATTTATAAAACTTTCTTCTTTTTTTTCTGCGGAAGGAATTGTTAACATCTGCACAGAAAATCCAGGTTTTTTGGAATGAATTGACAAATGCATTTGATTTGCATTCCTTGTATCATCTGGCGTAAACACATAGGCAAAAATTACGATGAATGCACAGAGTACAATAAAACTAAAACTCAAAACGCCCCAAAAATTCTTTTTGAATTTCTGGAGCGCTAATTTTGTTAGTGAATTTGAGTTTTTACTCATTTATATCTTTTAAAGTCAACTACTTCGCAACAAATCCTTGAAGTATTTTGAAGGAGTAATTAAAAATATTTTAACGCAAGCCTTGAAGCATTAAAATCTCGATTATCGAGTTAACCTTTTACAACAGATCGTTTCTTCTTTTTGATGTTGTTTAGTTGAATATCTCCTAATACGTTAATTGCTTCTTCTACATAAACATCTTTCGATAAATCTTCATGCCAAGCTTGTCTTTTTCCTTGCAATGTAGAGTCCTTTTTCATTAGCAACTCTTCATACGGTAACGAAGTAAATACTAAACTTGTATCATAATCAGAAATCGCTTTGAAACGTTTTGCATACTCTTCATCCGCATCTGCTTCTTTTTTGTATTCTGCATAGTTTAAAGGATACACATTATCATCACGTCGTTTCTTAATCCACTTTGCATTTTCTTCAATCAACTTCAACTGTGCATTGTCCGACATACGTTCTTTACTCTTCTTGATGGTTTCTTCATAACCAATATAACCATCCCAAAGATCGTAAGAAGCTGGATCAATTTGATCCCAAGGTAATGGATTTTCTTGATCTTTTTCTCCTACATCGATAAAACTATATTTATCTACTACAACCACATCACTTTTTACACCTTCTAGTTGTGTTGATCCTCCATTGATTCTATAGAATTTTTGTGTTGTCAATTTTAACGCACCTACATTTCCATCGCCACCACGAACAAATCTGTTTAAGTCTACAATATTTTGAACCGTTCCTTTTCCGTACGTTTGTTTACTTCCAATAACAATGGCTCTTTTATAATCTTGCAATGCAGCTGCTAAAATTTCCGAAGCAGAAGCAGAAAGTTCGTTTACTAAAATTACCAACGGTCCATCCCACTGAATACGACTGTCTTCATCTTCTAATACTTCTTTTCCATCTACTGAACTTTTAACTTGTACAATAGGTCCATCTTTAATGAAGAATCCTGCCATATCAACTACAGTTTTCAACGATCCTCCACCATTATTTCTAAGATCTAATACCAAACCTTCCATACCTTGATCTTTCAAACGCTCAATTTCTTGTTTCACGTCGCTCGCAGCATTTCGTTTGTTATAATCTTCAAAATTTACGTAGAATTTAGGTAAGTTGATGATTCCGAAAGTACGCTGTCCTTTTTTCACTACAGCCGATTTTGCATAGGTTTCTTCAATCTCAACTAAATCTCTTTTGATGGTAATGATTTCGATAGAACCATCAACTTTTTTCATTGTTAAGCTTACTTTAGTCCCTTTTGGTCCTTTGATCAATTTGACAGCATCATCTAAACGCATTCCAACAATATCAACAGGTTCTTCACCTTCTTGAGCAACTTTTAAAATAACATCACCTGCTTCTATCTTTTTACTTCTCCAAGCTGGTCCACCAGAAATTACTTCAAATATTTTAGCACCTTCAGTACGTTTTTGTAAACGTGCACCAATACCTTCTAGTGTTCCTGACATGTTCATATCGAAACGATCTTTGTCTTGTGGTGCTAAGTATGAAGTATGCGGATCAAATTCTTCTACAATAGCATTGATGTAGATACTGAACCAATCTTTTCGTTCTAAATCGCTCATTAAATCAAAAAACTCAACATAGGTTTTTGCTGTAGATTCGCGCGATTCTTTTTCTAAAGCAGCAAACTCTTTTATTTTGTACGAAGCATCATCTTTCTTTTTATTTTTTTCAATTTCAAGTTTGATGTCGTAATTCGCAAGTGCAGAAAATTTCAATTCTTTTCTCCAACGTTCTTTCAATTCTGCAATATTTTTTGCAAAACCTAGTTTTTCATAATCCCTATCAATGTTTTCATTCTTTGTGAAGTCGAAAGGATTTTGCAGTAATTCCGCTTGAAACTTCTTAGATTCTTCCATACGTTGCATCAAACGATCGTACACCAAACTAAAG
Source organism: Kordia sp. (assembly GCF_050633145.1). GTDB lineage: Bacteria > Bacteroidota > Bacteroidia > Flavobacteriales > Flavobacteriaceae > Kordia. Next base: position 259,647 of record NZ_JBOEFY010000004.1, read on the forward strand.
AATTTTACTCCTGGTTCTTTGATTTCGTCGTCAATTTTATCTTTGTATTCGCTAAACTCTTCTAGGTCAGAAGTTAAAAAGTAGCGTTTCATCGGGTCAACCGAATTGATAAAATCATTGTATACATTCTCTGAAAAATCATCATTAATATCTTGAGGATCAAAATGCCATCTACCTAGCACATAAGAAATTAAGTCAACTAATGTTTTATCTTTTTCTGGATCGTCAAAAGATTTTTTGGCAAAACCGCAGGACACCATCGCAAAGACTAACAGTATCACTAAATATATTTTATTCCTTCTCATAAAAGCTCTTATTTTCACACATTTATTTTTTATCATTCTCATAAATCAGCGTGTAGTTTAGGTTTCAATTTTCATACCATAAAGGTAATCACACTGATATCTTTAATTTTTTACTAAAATAAAGAAAAAAATAGGTCGTTTTTTAACAATGTTACTAATTTTTTGTTAAAGCTAATTCCGTGTGCAAGTAAAAAGTAAATTGTGTACTTTAGCAACTTAAAATGACGTACTTTTTTTATGGATGAAAAACCTTTAATTTTAGTCACAAACGACGACGGCATTACAGCCCCAGGATTACGTGCATTGATTGATGTAATGAATGAATTAGGAGATGTAATTGTTGTTGCTCCAGATAGTCCACAAAGTGGTATGGGACATGCGATTACGGTAAACTCTACAATTTATTGCAATGCGATTACTATTGATGATGGACCGCAAATTGAATATTCAAGTTCAGGAACACCCGTAGATTGTGTAAAACTTGCTGTAAATGAAATTTTAAATAAGAAACCAGACATTTGTGTTTCTGGAATTAATCACGGATCAAATTCTTCGATTAATGTGATTTACTCAGGGACTATGAGTGCTGCTGTAGAAGCTGGTGTGGAAGGAATTCCTGCTATTGGTTTTTCTTTGTTGGATTACGATTGGGAAGCCAATTTTGATGCTACAAAAGAATATGTAAAAAAAATTACACAAAAAGTATTGGAAAACGGTTTACCAGAAGGCGTAGTGCTAAATGTGAATTTCCCAAAGTTGAAGGCGAAAGAAATGAAAGGTATTCGTGTGTGCAGACAAGCAAAAGCACGTTGGAAAGAAGATTTTGACAAGCGTACCAATCCGCATGGAAAACAGTATTATTGGCTTGCTGGAAACTTCATCAATCAAGATAAAGGACAAGATACAGACGAATGGGCATTAGCAAATGGATATGTTTCTATTGTTCCAGTTCAGTTTGATTTAACAGCGCATCACGCGATACAAAAACTTAATAGCTTAGGATTCAATGAAAAATAAAAAAGATGTAATTGTAGGTGCTATTGTTGGTTTATGCACTACTATTTTAGGAACATTTTTATACTTGATATTTGTTTCATACCAACAAAATAAATCTATTGGTGCAGTGTGGGATTTTGCCATGAACGGTACCGAAATTAGCTCAGTTGTGGTATTTGGAGCCGCTTTAAATTTTGCAGCTTTTTTTGGCTTTTTACATTATAATAAAGAAGCACATGCAAAAGGCGTACTAGTGATTACTATTTTAATCGCTGTTGCTGTACTTGCACATAAATTACTTGGATAATTAAGGACATGAAGTACTACATTGTTGCAGGAGAAGCGTCGGGAGATTTACATGGTTCTAATTTGATGAAAGCCATTGTAAAGGAAGATCCTACAGCCGATATTCGGTTTTGGGGCGGCGATTTGATGCAAGAAGTTGGTGGTACTTTAGTCATGCATTATAAGGAACGTGCATTTATGGGATTCATTGAAATTATTATGAATCTCCGTAAGATTTTGGGTATGATTTCTTTTTGCAAGAAAGATATTGCCGAATTTAAACCGGATGTTGTCGTTTTTATTGATAACTCTGGCTTTAATCTGCGCGTAGCAAAATGGGCAAAAGCCGAAGGTTTCCGCACTAACTATTATATTTCACCGCAAGTTTGGGCAAGTAGAGCAAGTAGAGTCCAAAAGATTAAAAGAGACGTTGATCAAATGTTAGTGATTCTTCCTTTTGAAAAGGAGTTTTATAAAAAGTATGAGTATGATGTGCATTTTGTAGGACATCCATTGTTAGATGCAATTGCAGATAGAGCACCTGTAGATGGTGCACAATTTAGAACAGCACACGGATTAGACAACAGACCCATTATTGCATTACTTCCAGGAAGTAGAAAACAAGAAATTACCAAAATGCTTTCCGTGATGCTTTCTGTGGTTGATGATTTTTCTGAATACCAGTTTGTCATTGCTGGCGCGCCAAGTCAAGAAAAATTGTTTTACGATCAGTTTATACAGGGTAAAAACGTTCAGTTTATAGATAATAAAACTTATGATTTGTTATGTGTTGCTACAGCCGCTTTGGTTACTTCTGGAACCGCAACTTTAGAAACTGCTTTGTACAAAGTACCGCAAGTGGTATGTTATAAAGCCAATAATATTTCGTATCAAATTGCCAAACGCATTATTACTTTAGAGTATATTTCTTTGGTGAATTTGATTATGGATAGAGAAGTTGTAAAAGAATTGATTCAAAATGATTTCACTACTAAGAACGTTAAAAAAGAGTTGTCTAAAATTTTAGATGATACCGAACGCACACAACTTTTTGAAGATTACTACGAACTTGAACAAAAGTTAGGTGGCAAAGGTGCGAGTGCTAATGCTGCAAAATTGATTTGTGGCGCTATTGAAAAGTAGCCTTCCATTCTTTCAACAGCTTTTTTCGTTCTCGTCGTGCTTTACCTTTAACTTCTTTCAGTCTGTCTTTACTATATAACCATTCTATATATCTATTTTGAAACACTTTGTTGTTTAGAAAATTATTTGAACTAAAATAATACTCTATCAAGTTGGGATTATTTTTACAAAATGTCAATGTGCAATTTTGAATTCTCGTAACAGTAAAATATGGCATTCTTTCAATTCTATCTGCTAATATGATTGCTATTTCTCCTTTAGTTAAATATCCATCATTACATTCTGATTTAACTTTAGTCAAAGTTGTATCTACAAAAAAATTAGCAAGTATCATTAAAGATCTTTCTCCATAAGCTATTACTCTTTTAGCATCTACATTGTCTATTATTTCTTTGGAGTTTTCTGTTTTAGTAATTCTATTTAATAATGAGTCAATTTCAGTTTTGGTTTGCGAAATACTAAAAGTAAAATTTAGAAGTAAGGTCAGTAATAGTAGTTCTTTCTTTTTCATTGAATTTCAATTTATTCTCAAATGTATTTTTTTTACAGCTATAAAGAAATCTAAAATTAGTGAATTATCTTTTTCAATGAGTTAACTAGTTTGCCTAGTTCAATTTTGAATCATTTTTGCATTCTAAATAATCAGATTTTGTTACTTTAGCGAAAACGCATATTGTATGATTCGTAAACTACTGTTACTTTTCCTTGCTATTTTTGTAGTGTCGTGTGGTTCTTCTAGAAAAACAACTTCATCACGAAAAACCTCTAAATCTACCAAAGTCGTAAACAAAACGACCAAAACTAGAAAGACTACAAAAACTTCAAAGGCTACCAAAAGTACTTCTACAAAAGCTGCTGCTATTATAAAAACGGCAATGGCATATAAAGGAACTCGCTATAAGTTTGGTGGTACCACTCGTAAAGGAATGGATTGTTCAGGACTAACTTATATCGCTTTTGGTGAAAATGAAGTGAAGTTACCTAGAGTTTCATATCAACAAGCAACCAAAGGAAAACGCATTAAATTGAACGCTGTTAAAAAAGGTGATTTACTTTTTTTTCAGACGAATAAGAATCGAAAACGCATCAACCATGTTGGCTTAGTTGTTTCCCATAAAAGTGGCATTATTAAGTTTATTCATGCAACGACTTCTAAAGGTGTTTTAGTTTCTTCTTTGGACGAACGTTATTGGAAGAATGCGTTTACGGAAGCGCGAAGGGTTCTGTAGGTATTCGCTTTGTTTCTGGGTGTTAGGTGTTAGGTGTTAGAAACTACATTTTTCGAAGTACTTCTCGATACTATTTCCTGTCTATTTCGACTGCGCTCAATATGACAGAAAATCACTCGAAGTGACGTTTGGATACTAAACTATTAAACTCCGTTTTTTGTGGATTTGTTAATTTGTTTGTTTTACTATTAAAACCTAGTTCACTATAATTTTCTTAGTAAGTTGTGCTGTGTCTGAACTTAATTTTAGAAAATAGATTCCACTTTTTAGACTCGAAACATTTAGTTCTATTTGTTTGTCCGTTGCTGTTTTCGTTAGTATTTGTTTTCCGTGTATATCTATTAATTGGATATTTATAAGTTCACTTTTGTCAAGTTTTATATATAAAATGTCTTTGACTGGATTTGGATACATTTTTATTTGCGTACTAGATAATTCATCGACAGAAAGTGGTTCTACAAATTCGGTTTCAAAGATATTTGTGATTACAGGCGCATTAAAGTCAAAATAGATTCCTGCAACTCCTGGAATGATATCTCCAATAGCATAACCTGCTTTTGGCTTTATTTTAAAGTGTACAAAACCATTGCTTCCTTCGGCATCAAACATTTCTGCTGGCAAGTTGATATTATCAAAATTCCAAACCAATTCATCATTTATACGACGTACTTGATATGCATGACTCGACGCAATCATTTGAAATGTAGTTTCATCTACTTGTGTATCGAGTGTTTCTTCTATTCGTACATTAATCGCTTCTGCAGTTCCTAAGTTTTGGAATCGGATGGTATAGTATAAATAATCTTCCGAAGTAAAATCTGGGTGTATAATTTCTGGTCCGCGTGATTCTGTAATGTCGTTTGGATCCCAAGAATTAACCACTGTTTCTTGCAATGTAGACATATTGTTTTCACTGACTAAATCGTTAGCATCTGCGATATAGGTAGCTGTATTTACTACAATCTCGTCCAAAGGAATACTGGCAGGACAAGATAATTCTATCGAAAAATCTCTGACTTCAAAAGGTTGCAAATTTGTGAAATTAATTGTAAATCCTGTTGCAGTATTTGTTACGATATGATTTGTATCGTTGCTTACAACGGTTCCTAATACTAATAAATCGTCAATAGTTACTTCTACCGTTCCCATATTCAGCGTAGTTGCTGTATAGTTTTTTAGATATAACGTATTTGAATGTGTAAATCCAGGTCGTGGTGGCGCTGAGTAATTAGCCAAAGTAACGCCTACATCTTCGCAAAGTTGCTGTTCTGTAATAGGAAAATCGATTGTAGTCGTTTCACCTTGAACTATACTTACATTGTCAATAGTTGGTATTGTAACGTCAAAACAATCTTCGTACGCTTCGTATAAAATAAATGTAAAATCGTATGTATCATTTTGATCACTATTGATTAAAATATTATTTCCATTAGCAGCTGCTTCGTTAATAATTCCATTGTCATTAACTTCATATTCTACACTTCCATTTGGGAATAAAATTTCTCCATCATCAAATACAGAGTTATTATTTTCATCTAAAAAACTTCTCACTTCTAACGTTCCGAACGTTGGACTGTTTGAGCAAGTTGCTGTAAATTGCCATGGTTCGTAGGAATTCGTTTGGCAAGAATTCACTCCATCAGACGAAATTTTTATTGTAAGATTATTTCCTGTAGCTTCAAACGATAACCCAGTAAGATCGCCATTATTTCCATATCCTAAATATAATAGTGTAACGCCATCCGAATCATATATAAGTAACTCATCCCAGCTATTTTCTACCTCTCCAGCCAAAAATGTTAATTGCAATATAGAACTAGAATCTTCGGCTGTAATAAAAAATTCAGTTGCATCATCATTTCCGTAACAATATGTCGTAATTCCAGGTGCATCAGTACATTCAACAATAACATGCGTTAACACTTCTAAAGTAAAACTTCTAATCCTAGAACAGCCTGTATTTATATCTTCTACACGTAAAAAAATTGTTGTCGGATTAGCTATATTTTGATAGTTAGTAGGATTTATGATAGGATTTGTATTCGTTTGTGCGTCAACTTGTGTTTCATAAAAAGTAACAATTAAGTCTGTATTCCCATTTGTAATTTCTGGAATTTTTGTTGTAAGATCAAACGTTTCAAAACCATTACTTGAAAGATTTTGTATGTTATAAGGCGTTATATAACTAACACTCGGGTTTGAATTTATAGTAACAACAATGGTGTCTGAAATTGGTGTTCCGCTAACTATTACCGTGGCTTCATACAAACCACTTTCTGTTACCAACAAAGTTGCGCTTGTTTCACCACCAAGTATTTGTCCATCTTTTACCCATTGATAGGATGTTGCATTGGCTGTACTTGCGTCCAAGACAAAACTTTCTCCCTGACAGGCAATAATGTCGTCTCCTAAGTCTACTTGTGAAAATCCTATGGTAGTAAACGCTAAGCATAAAATAATAGCGTAGTGTAGTTTTGCTTTCATGGTAATTGGTTGATTGTATGTTATAAATGTACTGTTTTATATGTAATTTCTGTATTTCACTCGTGCATTTTAACTTTTTAATTTATTGAATACAAGCTGCAAACAAAGCTTTTTTAGCAAATTTCTTACATTTTAACAACGCTCACACTCAAAATAGAACGCTTGTACATTTGTTTTGATAAGCTGCTATTTTTTTGACTACTTTGAAATAATTTTAATTGATTTTTTACGAATGAAGTGGCTCAATTTTACCGTTACAAAACTGACATTTTCTTTAATTTTTGGAATTCTAATTGGTTATTATTTTAGTATTTCTTGGACGACAAGTTGCTTTATTTTTGGTGGATTGTTTCTTGTACTGAGTATTTTCTTTTGGATTGCCCGAAAGCAATTTATACAAACTATGGGTTTCGGAATGATCGCTTTGATAACAACTGCGAGTTTAGGAATGGTGATTGAAAGTTTCCATGAAGAGAAAAACCACGCTTCGCATTACAACCATGTTGAACATACAGAAAATATACAGTTTCGCATTCACGAAGTTTTAAAATCGAATTCATATTACCATCGATATGTTGGGAAAGTTTTACGGGTGAATGATAGTGTAGCCTCTGGCAAAATTTTAGTTCATGTGAGAAAAGATAGTACAATGACTACACTTCCTGTAGATGCGATTCTGTACACCGAAAAACTTCCAGTTGAAATTAAAGCTGCTTTGAATCCGACATCTTTTGATTATAAAGCGTATTTGAATGATCGTTATATCTATAAGCAGGTGTATTTGAAAACGGGTGAATTTTTACTTACAGAAAATGTTCCGAAAACATTATATGGCTATGCAGCTACGCTTCGAAATACAATTCATTCACGATTATTAGAAGCTAATTTTAAGACTGATGAATTGGCAGTAATTGAAGCGTTATTACTTGGACAACGACAACAAATTTCGAAAGAGTTACAAACCAATTATGCCAACGCAGGCGCCATTCATATTTTAGCAATTTCAGGATTACATGTTGGAATTCTGCTGTTTTTATTACAGTTTCTACTAAATCCACTTGAGCGTTTTAATTATGGAAAATCTTTAAAATTACTTTTACTATTGAGTATTTTATGGAGTTTTGCTTTTGTTTCAGGCTTGTCTGCTTCTGTTGTTCGCGCAGTAACGATGTTCACTGCCATTGTGATTGCTACACATTTTAGAAGACAAACCAACACCTTACAAGTGCTGACAATTTCTATGTTTTTCTTGTTGCTTTGCAAACCACATTTTTTGTTTGATGTTGGTTTTCAATTGAGCTATGCCGCCGTTTTTGCCATTGTAGTTTTTCAACCTTTATGGAAGAAACTTTGGAATCCGAGGTCGTTTTTTGGAAAATCATTTTGGGGATTGCTAACTGTTAGCTTGTCTGCACAATTGGGAGTTTTGCCATTGAGTTTGTATTATTTTCATCAGTTTCCTGGATTGTTTTTTGTGGCGAATTTGACCATTGTTCCCTTGCTTGGAATTATTTTAGCCTTTGGAATTCTTGTGATCGTTGTTGCCTATTTTCAATGGTTACCAGAATTTTTAAGCACACTGTATAGTTTCATCATTCAGCAAATGAACGTTTTCGTTTCTTGGATTGCTTCACACGAACAGTTTGTTTTGACAGCTATTCCGATGCGCTTTTTGCAAATGATTGGTTGTTATTTGGTATTGATTGCATTAGCTCAGTATATCCATCTTCCGAAAAGGAGACAATTAAAAGTAGTTTTGTATAGTGTTTTAGTTTGCCAAGGATTGTGGTTTTTTGATCGTTTTCAAGCGTTTCCAACAACAAATTCGTTTGCTATTTTTCATCAAACGAAAGCAACAATTTTAGCAAAGCAACAAGGAACTTATTTACAGTTATTTCATGATTTAGACAGTTCCGCCACAGCGAAAAATTTTACGATTAAACAGCAACGTCAAAAAGATTTTATAGAAAACATTACACAAGATTGTTTACAAAACGTATATGCTATAAATGATTCGTATTTGTTGCGAATTGATAGTTTAGGCATGTATAAAATTCCACTATTAAAACCTGAATATGTTTTGTTGAGCAATTCTCCCAAAGTAAATTTAAATCGTGTGATTGCAGAGTTGAAACCTAAATATATTATCGCCGACGGAAGTAATTATAGAAGTTATATACAGCGTTGGAAAGCGGCAGCCAAAAAACAAAAAATCCCTTTTCACTATACTGGCGAAAAAGGATTCTTTTCTATTTCTTTAGAAAAATAAGTTTAGCTTTTAAATTCGTGCTCGAAGTCTTTTTGATATTTTTCCCAATCTTCTTTTGAAACGACTTCTTTGTATTTGTCTGTTTTGAAAAGTTTTAGATAGATTTCAAGTTGTTTAGGCAATAAGTATCCAGAAATTGGTGCAATGAGTTTGAAATCTTCATCAAAGAATACCATTGTTGGATATGCTCGAACACTCAGATATCTTGCAAATTGATGTTGTGCATTTCTGCGCTTTTTCTTTGCAGGATCATAATTTGGATTCGTGAATGTGTTTCCTTCATAGCTAACACTTGAATCGCCTTCTGCATTGAATTTGATGGCGTAATAGTTTTTGTTGATATAGTTGGCTACATCTGGATTTCCAAATGTGTTTTTGTCTAGCATTTTACACGGTCCGCACCAAGTTGTGTATACATCCATAATTACTTTTCGCGGTTCTTTCTTCATAAGTTCTTGCGCTTCTTCCATGGTAACCCAATTGATTTTCTGCGCCTGCATTGTAGTGATACTTACAAAAAGTACACTTATTAATAGGATAACTTTTTTCATCTGTTTGTCTTTTATATGGTCTCAGTCGCAAACTCTGTGCCTAGTTTACGAATACAAGTTACAATTTGCAATTGAGATATAAAAAAAGCGTTCTCCGTAGAAAACGCTTTTTTAAAATTTTTATGATTTTGCAGGCTATTTTACACCATGCATAAGTTTCTTTAATACTGGGTTTAATGCCCATACTAATAATCCGGCGACAGCAGGAACAATCGTAAATATTAAGAAGAATGTAGATAAGTCATAATCTTTCGTAATATTTTCAATTTGCCCACCAATTACTGCGGCTAGTTTGTTTCCTATCGCAATAGCTAAGTACCACATTCCAAACATGAATGCAATCATACGTGCAGGAACTAGTTTAGATACATACGAGAGTCCCACAGGCGAGAGACAGAGTTCACCAAGCGTATGGAATAGATAGGCTAGAATTAACCATATCATACTTACTTTTACACCATCACTAATTCCGAAAGAACCAAATGCAAGCAATCCGAATCCGACAGCCATTACAATAAGTCCTAATGCATATTTTGTAGCTGCAGATGGATTGTATTTGCTTTCCCACCATTTAGAGAAGAATGATGCAAATACAATGATAAAGAATGAGTTTAAGATACTAAACCACGACACTGTGATTTCTACTTCATTACTTTTTATTTCAGTTACTGTTGCTTTTATGATACCGTTATCTTTAGCATCTACTGACTTAGCAGCTTCTAAACGTATTGGATCTAAGTATCCAAATTCAGAACCTTCATTGTTCTTTTTGATAATTGCCAATTCTTGTCCAACTTCAAATACTAAAGGTTCCGCTATTGAAGATTTTTCCAAAACTACATTATCTCCATTTGTACGAGCCAAACCTTCTGAGATTGGTGTATCGTAGTACAGTTTCCCTAATGATATTTTTTTAGCTTCTTTCTTTTCTGTATAATATGCTGTAGCATTTTCAGTATCTCTAATCGCTATAATCGAAGCTACATATTTAGCGTTTAATATTTTTTGTTCTGCTTCTCTTTCTTTTCTGATGTATTTTTTAGATGTTTCCTTTTTTATGACTTTACCTTGATACATGATACTATCAATAGCCACACCGATTTCTTTTTTACTATCGGTTGGATCTTGTGCAGTGAATGCTCCTCCTAGCAATTTTCCTGCAAATTGCTTTTCCCTTTCTGGATGCATTCCATAACTACTTGGCGTTATATTTGTTCTTACAGCATCATACGTTATGTCATAAGATGTTGTATTGAAATCTCTGTTTAACATCCATCCAACAATAACCCACATTAATAAGAAGCATACTACCAATACAATATTAGATAGTCCAATTTTACTATAGGTTTTCTTCCAAAGTAAATACAATACCCATGAAATAATGATTAAAGGAATCACCGTAAGCAAAGTGTTGATCACATTGAAGGCAATTGCCGAATTTCCAGTTAAGGACCTATCTACATTATCTCTTGCAAATAATACCAATGACGTAGCTCCTTGTTCAAAAGCTAACCAGAAGAATACGGTAAAGAACGCAAATATGATAAATGCAATCATTCGATCTCGTACAATTCTTGTATAACGTGATATTCTTGAAATTACTAAACATAAGAATAATACTAAGGCAAAAAGTACGGCAACATATTGCCCTTCAAAATCTTGGATTTGCAAGGATTCAAACATATCAAATCCTCCAATTTTAGATATTGGATCATTGAATGCATACCCAAGTCCTATGATAGAACAAATAATCATTAAGACTTTGTCTAACATCGTAAAAGGATTTGGTCTTTCTTCCGTTTCTCCTTCTTCTATTTCTACACTTTTCTCATTGATATTTTGAGGAAGTTCTACTTCGTGTATTTTACTTGGTTTTGCACCAATATTACCAAATAAGCTACCTGCTAACCAGAATTGTAATGTTCCTAACAACATGAATACTCCGGCAAGACCGAATCCATAAGCCCAACCTATTTTTTCAGCTAGATATCCGCAAAGCATCATTCCAAAGAACGCTCCTGCATTTACTCCCATGTAGTAAATGGTATAGGCACCATCTTTTTTCTCTGGATTCTTTTTATACATTTCAGATATAATTGACGTCATTGTAGGCTTAAAGAAACCTGTTCCAATAACTAACAATGCCAATCCTATGTACAGAGATGCTTCTGTTTCTATTGCCATTGACGCATGTCCTAAGGTCATGATGAGCGCTCCAATTACAACTGCCCATCGATATCCGGTATATTTATCAGCAATATATCCACCAATAATTGGTGTAATGTATAGTAACATTGCATAGGTTCCGAATAGTGCACCTGCATTTTCAGCGGTCCATTCCCAACCTGGATTGTAACTTACGGCTGCCATTGTTAGAAAGTTTACTAACAATACGCGCATTCCATAGAATGAAAAACGTTCCCACATTTCTGTAAAGAACAATACAAACAATCCTCCCGGATGTCCTAGAACTTTGTCTTTAAATAGATTATCAATATCTGTACTCATATAAAAAAGGTTTTGTTAAAAAGGGAAACCCTCTGAGAATGAGGGTTTCATTATATATGCTATATTTTAATTGTCTGCTAATTCGAATCCTTCAGCTTCTTCGTGTGCTGTTCCTTCGTTATCTTCCGCACCATGTGTTAATTTCTTTAATTTCTTCAAGAATAAAATTAACAACAATCCAAAAGCAACTGTAAAGATTACTAAGAATGTAAAGATTTTATATTCTTGTTTGTTTTGCTCTTCTTCTATAACAAACTTAACTCCATAGTCTTTCCCGTCACCTTTATTCGCTATAACTTGTGCTTTATCTTTGTCTTTTTCGAAAGCTAGTTTTGCATGAAGTGGCGTTTCTTTAGAAGCTCCATTGTCTTTTAAATATGCCTTTAAATGCGCTAGTTTTTCTTGCTTTTCTTTTTTCGCTTTTGCAATTTCATTTTCCTTTTTACCTTCTGTTGTAACTGCAGTTAGATCAAATAAATTGTTAATGTTTGTGCCTTTTTTATATTCATCAAACACCACATTGTCTCCATCTAAATACACTTTTGCTTTGATAGAGAAGTTATTATCTTCATTAATAGCATAATCGAATACTTTATCAATTATTTTTTCGCCATTTACTAATTTCTTAACTTTAATAGAATCTTTTTCAGTAAAGTTATAGATCTGAGCTTTACTTGCTACTAAATTTCCTTTATAGCTTTCTAACTGTGATGCTTCTCCAATACTTCCTGCTAATTTGTTACCAAAACCTGTTGCTGCAAAGTAGATTCCCATCATAATAGATGCATATTTGATAGGCGCTAATTTTGTAATGAACGATAATGATACTGGTGATGTACATAATTCTCCAATTGTATGGAATAAGTACGCTAAAAAGATCCAGTACATCGCAGCTTTTCCAAATGTTTCTGCACTTGCTTCTTTAGAAGCGAACATCATGAACACATATCCTAATCCCATGATAATAGTTCCGATTGCCATTTTGAATAGTGAAGAAGATTCTTTTCCTTGTTTTTTCCACCATAACCAGAAACCACCAATAACGGTTCCAAAAATAATGATATATCCTGCATTTAATGACTGGAATACGGCTGCTGGAATTTCTGTCCAAGAACCTATAGCAATTGATCTGTCTACTTTTGCATCTGTATACAAGTTCATTAATCCACCTGCTTGCTCGAAAGCTCCCCAGAAAACTACAACAATTAAGAACGAAATTAATAATACAATAACTCTGTCTTTTTCAATTTTCGTTAATGGTTTTTTCATTACTGCTGAATCTACTCCAGAATCGTCAGCACCAATAAAGTTTCCTACATGTTTTAAATGCTTTTGACCATAAATAAAAACGGCTTGTCCAATTAACATTCCAATTCCTGCCAATCCGAATCCGTAGTGCCATCCATATTCATACGCTACCAATCCAACAACAATACTAGATAAGAATGCTCCAATATTAATTCCGATGTAAAATATAGTAAATCCGCTATCACGTCGAATGTCTCCTTCTTTATACAATCCACCAACCATGGTAGAAATGTTTGGTTTTAACCCTCCAACACCCAAAATAATGAGAAACAGACCAACAAAAAACGCCGTTTCGTTAGGAATTGCCAAGACCAAGTGTCCTGCACAGAGTAAAAATCCTCCGAGCATTACGGTCTTCTTTTGCCCTAAAAACTTATCAGCAAGATATCCACCAGGAATCGAAGCTACATATACAAGCATTGTGTACCATCCGTAGAGCCAAATTGCATCTCCACTACTCCAACCCAGCCCAGGATCTACTGCTGTAGCAGATGTGGCTACGTATAATACTAATAAAGCTCTCATTCCGTAGTACGAGAAACGCTCCCATAATTCTGTAAAAAATAATACGTACAGTCCTATTGGATGCCCGAAAACTTCTTTTTCTTGTGTTACTGAGTTTGTCATTATAATTAATTGTTAGGATTAGTTTAATTGCAATAAGGCTTGTTATTTCAACAAGGTATTTTCAATGAATTTTGTCATTTTCGTATACAGATGTAAGCGTGTATAACCACCATATATTCCATGATTTTTATCTGGATAAATCATCCAATCAAATTGTTTATTAGCTTTGATTAATGCATCAATCATACGCATGGTGTTTTGCACATGTACATTATCATCTCCTGATCCATGAATTAATAAATAGTCACCTTTTAGTTTTTCAACATGATTTATTGGTGAGTTATCATCATATCCACTTGCATTTTCCTGCGGTGTTTGCATATAACGTTCCGTATAAATGGTATCGTAAAAACGCCAGCTTGTTACTGGTGCTACCGCAATTGCCATGCTAAATACATCATTTCCTTTTAAAAGACAGTTACTCGACATAAATCCTCCATAACTCCATCCCCAAATTCCGATGCGATCTTTATCTACATACGAACGTTTTCCTAGTTCGATAGCAGCATCTATTTGATCTTCTACTTCGTATTTTCCTAATTCTTTATAGGTTACTTTTTTGAAATCAGCTCCTTTAAAGCCTGTTCCACGTCCATCAACACACACAATAATCATACCCTTTTGTGCTAACATTTGAAACCAATAATCATTTGCACCATTCCATCTGTTGGCAACTTGCTGCGAACCTGGTCCAGAATATTGATACATAAATACAGGATATTTTTTAGAAGCATCGAAGTTTGCTGGCTTTATCATCCAAGCATTCAATTCGTGTCCTTTTGCTGTAGTTAAGGTAAAGAATTCTTTCTCGGACATTTTATATCCGCTCAATTTATTTTTAACGCTTGTGTTGTTTTTTATTTCTTTTTCAAGCTTGCCGTTTTTTGCTAGGTGAAGTGAATATTCTGGCGGCGTAGTTGCGCTTGAAAATGTATTGATATAGTAGGTGAAGTTTGTACTAAAATTAGCTCTATTTGTTCCGTTTTTCGTAGAAAGTCTTTTCTTTTTCTTTCCGTTGATTTTGATCGAATAGACATCTCTGTTGACAGAACCATTTTCTACAGATTGATAGAATACACGATCTGATTTTTCATCGTAACCGTAATAGTTCGTTACTTCCCAAGGACCTTTTGTTACTTGATTGATTAATGATCCATCCTTTTTGTAGTGATAAATATGGTTGAATCCATCTTTTTCGCTTGTCCAAATAAAGCTATTATCTTCTAAGAACGTTAAGTTGTCTGTAATATCTACATACGCTTTGTCTGTTTCTTTTAATACAACTACTGTTTGATTGCTAGCTGCATTGTACATAATCAAATCCAACTCATTTTGATGTCTATTGATTACTTGCACACTCAAAACTGCAGGATCGTTTGTCCACTTTATTCTTGGAATATAGAAGTCTGTATAGTTTCCTAAATTGATTTTTGAAGTCTTGTTTGCGTTTAAGCTATATAAGTGCAATGAAACTTCTGCATTTTTTTCTCCTGCTTTTGGATATTTGAATACATGTTGTTGCGGATATAATTTGCTACCGTACACATCCATAGAAAATTCAGGCA
Organism: Kordia sp.; assembly: GCF_050633145.1. Taxonomy (GTDB): domain Bacteria; phylum Bacteroidota; class Bacteroidia; order Flavobacteriales; family Flavobacteriaceae; genus Kordia. Next base: position 274,917 of record NZ_JBOEFY010000004.1, read on the forward strand.
CATCTGTTTCGTCAAAACGAATAAACGCAATATGATCACTATCTGCATTCCATTGAAAAGCACGTACAAAACCAAATTCTTCTTCGTATACCCAATCCGTTACACCATTGATGATTTTATTTATTACACCATCTGTTGTAATTTGTGTTGAAGCTCCAGACATCAAGTCTTTTACATACACATTATTCTTATAAACGTAAGCAACCTTTTTTCCATCTGGAGAAAAGGTTGGTTCTTGTATTTTATTGTCTGAAATTTTTGTTGCTTTTTTTGAAGCGATATCGTACACGTAAAAAATTCCTAGTGTCGATCTTCTAAATACTGGCTCAACTTGAGTTGCCAAGATAAGTTTACTTTCATCATCACTAAAGCTGTATGAAGAAAATGAACTTATTTCTGAAAGATCATCCGCTTTTACAATTGTTTCTACTTTTTGAAGTGTTTTGTAATCGTATTTATCTACAGATCCTGATCGTCTATTTAACACTGTATATTGCTCTCCATTGTTCATAGAGTGCAATACATCCATTCCGCTTGTTCTAAAGGCTCCTGACCATATTTCTTGTAACGTAATTTCTTTTTGTTGCGCCAAAGTAAGATTGGCAAGTCCTAAGAAGAGAAAAAGAAAAACAGATTTTATTTTCATTCGTGCTGCGTTTTTTGAAATTAGCTTGTTAAAAGCTTATTATTTTGAGTAATTTTCAATTATAAAGCTGACAATATACAAATATCAAGCAAGTACCACAAAAAAATAAAAGGCATTAACTATAGTACCTATTTTGCTGGTTTCATATTAAACAAAATATCAACCTCAAATTAGCATGAATCTATGATCTTGCTTTTCTAAAAGATTAGTTCAACTTACAATTTTGAAGATGTCTTATCGACTTCTTAAAATTGAGTTTTACTAAAATTAAACTCTAAATTATTAGGGATATAAATAGCGATTGTTTTTACTAAATTCTGAACTATTTTCTAAATAATATACCAGACTCAATTTGTTACTTTTTCATTATGTATCTTTGTCGTTATTAAACCTTGATTGTATGATTGCTCCCATTGCTGGATTCTCTAAATTTTCCAAAGACGAAAAAATTGAGTGGCTTGCAAACACATATTTTCACGATAGTGAAACTGTGATAGCCATGTTAAAAAGATATTGGAATTCAGACGAAAAACTACAAAAACTACACGACGAGTTTATTGAAAATACGATTACGAATTTTTATCTTCCGTTAGGAATTGCGCCTAATTTTTTGATTAATGATAAAATGTACGCCATTCCTATGACAATCGAAGAAAGTTCGGTAGTTGCAGCTGCAAGTAAAGCAGCTAAGTTTTGGTTAGATCGTGGAGGATTTAAAGCAACCGTTTTAAGTACTGAAAAAGTTGGACAAGTCCATTTTATGTATTTTGGAGCTACTGAAAAACTACAAGAATATTTTAACAACATAAAACCCGAATTGTTTGCCGCCACAAAACATATTACGCAAAATATGGAAAAACGCGGTGGCGGAATTACTGATATTGAATTGCGTGACAAGACAGATGAACTCAACGGATATTTTCAATTGCATTGCACTTTTGAAACCGTAGATTCTATGGGCGCAAATTTTATCAATTCGTGTTTGGAACAGTTTGCAAAAACTTTTCAAGCTGAAGCAGCAAGGTTTGAAGCCTTTTCTTCAACAGAAAAAGAGATTCAGATCGTAATGAGTATTTTATCTAATTATGTTCCAAATTGCATTGTAAAAGCAGAAGTAAGTTGTCCTGTAGAAGCTTTAACCGAAAGCGAATCGGTAGACGCGAACGAGTTTGCAGAAAAGTTTGTACGCGCTATACAAATTGCCAAAACAGAACCGTATCGCGCCGTGACGCACAATAAAGGAATTATGAATGGTATTGATGCTGTTGTATTGGCTACAGGAAATGATTTTAGAGCAATTGAAGCTGGAATTCATGCCTACGCAGCCAAAGATGGTCGTTATTCTAGCTTAACACACGCCGAAGTTATAAATGGAATTTTTAGGTTTTGGATTGAAATTCCATTGTCTTTAGGAACTGTTGGCGGTTTAACTTCTTTGCATCCATTGGTAAAATTAGCTTTAGAGATGCTAGGTAAACCCAATGCAAAAGAATTGATGCAGATTGTAGCCGTTGCAGGGCTGGCACAAAATTTTGCTGCAATACGTTCATTGGTTACTACAGGAATTCAAAAAGGACATATGAAAATGCACTTGATTAACATCTTGAATCAGTTGGAAGCTACCGAAGCAGAAAAGATTCATTTTGTTAATTACTTTAAAGATAAAACCGTTACACATAGTGCTGTAGTGAATGCATTTACAGCATATAAATCGGAACATGCCTAATGAATTTTTATAGCAACGGAAAGTTATTACTCTCAGGTGAATACGTCGTATTGGATGGTGCAAAAGCATTGGCTATTCCGACGAAATATGGACAATCACTTACCGTTACTCCGATTGAAACTTCAAAACTGGTTTGGAAAAGTGTCGCATTTACTGGCGAATATTGGTATCGAGAAATTTTAGACTTATCAGCTTTTGGTTCAGAAACTACGTATGACGATGAAGTGAGTCAAACATTGCATAATTTACTATCGGAAGCCAAACGTTTGAACCCTGATTTTTTAGCTGGAGAAACTGGCTTTGAAGTGAAGACCACATTAAATTTCCCAAGAAATTGGGGATTGGGCTCTTCTTCAACCCTAATTCATAATATTGCGCTTTGGGCAGATGTAAATCCGTACACACTACTTTGGAATGCTTTTAAAGGAAGTGGCTATGATATTGCTTGCGCGAAACATAACTCGCCAATTATATACGAAGTACACCAACAACAACCTAAAGTGACCGAAGTTAGTTTTTCACCTTCTTTTAGTGATCAATTGTACTTTGTACATTTAAACAAAAAACAAAATAGCAGAAACGCCATTGCAAGTTATAATGCCCGAAAAGGCACGATTGCAAATGAAATAAAGGTAATTAACGCAATTACTTCTGAAATGGCTAAAACAACCTCGCTAGTTGATTTTGAATTGCTTTTGAAGGAACACGAACAATTAATTGCCGACATTATTCAAGAAACACCAGTACAGGAACGTTTGTTTGGTGATTATTTTGGACAAATAAAGAGTTTAGGTGCTTGGGGCGGCGATTTTGTATTGGCTACAGGAAATGAAGATACGAAAGCGTATTTTGAAGCGAAAGGTTATAAGACTGTAATTCCTTTTGATGAGATGATTTTTCCTAACAAGAAGTAAGTATTCCATAAACTACGTATTGATTTATATATAGAGTTACTTTATTACGCTAGCGTTTCCAATTCATCTAGAGAGAGTAACCGCTTATTAATTACACCAAATTATTCCTGATATAATCACCTCTTATTTACGGTTTATGAACCGTCAATGCTATTTCTTTCCTAACTTATTTTATTTTTTTTACTTAGATTATTATTAATTTAAAATCTATTATCATGAAAGAATTAAAAAGTTTAGGTGTTATTCTAACCAAGGCAGAACAGAGAAATATTATAGGAGGAATTGTTGGTTCTGGAGAAACAAGTTCTAATCCTTCTAACCCTTCTGGACCTTCCGGACCTTCTAATGCGACACAGGTTGTACATGTAGGATGTACTGATGGTTCTCATCATTCAATTCATTGTCATGATGGTGAACTTTGTCATATTTCCGCAGTGTGTGATTCGCATCAAGGAGTAGCTTATCAATATTGGGATTAATACGGTTAGTGATAAGTTTTTAAATATACTGTAAGATATAAACCAAAAAAAACCTGTGAAATGAACTTCACAGGTTTTTTTACATTCTACACTTAGAATGTGATAGTATTATAATTAGAGCTTAGTAAAATATACCTCTATTATCTTCAATTTCAGCAGCGCTCTTTAAAGCATCAAATACAGAACCTGTTGCCTTGTTAGCTCTTTGAGTTCTTAATAAGTTTACTTCTGCTAAGTACGTATCTTTTGCTGGTGCAGCAGATTTTGAAACAACTTGAATCATGAATACTCCTGATTTTCCAGCTACAAATTTTGATGTATCACCATCATTTAATGCAAAGGCAGTTCCTACTACTTTTTGCTCTTCTCCAGCACCTGGAATAACCGGAGATTGCATAGATAATGAAGTTGCTTGTTGTTCTGGTTTTCCTGAAGCTGATGTCAATGCTGCTAATGTTGTAGCTGACGCATATTTAGCTTTAATCATTTCAGCTTTTTTCTCGTTTCTTAGTATTGGCAATACTCTTCCTGATGCCTCAGATATTGAAGCAAGTCCTGCAGGATTTTTAGCTGTTACTTGTACAACGATAAATCCGCTTCCTACTGGGATACGATTAACTGCACCTACTTTTGTATCTTCTTTAAAAGCCCAACGTGCTATTTCGCGTTGTTCTGGTAAACCAGGGATTTTTGCGTCTAATTTTTTAACTCTATTTACCTGCTTTACTTCGTAATTAGATTCCTTAGCGATATCTGCAAAAGTACTTGGCGATTTTTGTGCATCAGATTGAAGTTTAGAAGAAACTGTAAATAAGTTCTGTAATGTTTCATCTGTTACTTCTACTTCTCTGTTGATTGTTGCAAACTTTACAGTTTTCTGTGGATTCTTCTGGTCTTCGACTTCGATAACGTGAAATCCAAAAGGAGTTTCTAAAACATCTATTGTTCCAACTTCTTTTTCGTAAGCGAAATCTTTAAACTTTGGAGTCAATCTTTTAGAAGAAATAATATTAAACCAAGTTAAATCTCCACCTTGTGGTGCAGAAGTATCATCAGATAGTTTTTTTGCGATGTCAGCAAATTTAGATTTGTTTCTTTTTACCACGTTTAAGATACTATCAGCAAGTTGTTTTGCTTCTTCTTTAGTTCTCTTAATTTCTGGCTTTGCATTCTGCAAACCTGCATAGGTAATTAAAATATGTCTAGTCTTTACAGAATCTGGCAATTGAGCTGTTTCTATTAGTCTAGAAATTTTATACTGATTTCCTACTTTATATGGTCCGTATACATCTCCTACTTCCATTGCCATAAGATCGTTTGCAACTTCTTTGGGCAATTCGCTTTGGTATGTAAAGCTTTCTAACTCGTTTGTTTCTGTATTTATGTTTGCATACGCGCTTGCATCTTCTGCAGCTGCAAATTCTTTCTTTTGCTCCTCTACAGCTTTCTTTGTTCCTTCTTCATCAGATTTTGATGGTACTTCAGGAAAGTATACATATTGAAGGTCTCTTGACTCTTCTACTTGAAATGCAGATTTGTGCTTGCTAATATAGTTTTTAACATCACTCTCTCTGATTTGAACTAATGAATCTACAATTGTATTGTAAGGAATTTGAACATATTTGAATGTTACTTTATCGTTTTCCGCTCGGTATGAAAGCTCTCCTTCATTTACCGTTACAATTGAACCTGCTTTTACTAAGTTGTTATACAATGCTTTTTTAGCTTCTATAATAGTATAGCGTTCTGTTTGCAACCAGTTTTGATAAGCAGCTCTAGCATTATCACTACTTCCTTTTGTTGCTTCTAGGTTATCGATATATTCTTTCAGCTTTGCTTCAACAAACACACCAGCTTCGTCTTGAAACTGTTGGTTACCTGTAATATTAGGACTTGTTACTAAAAGATTCCAGATTTCATCTTTTTCAATAGTAATTCCTAATTCGTCTAATTGTTGCGTAATTAAAACGTTATTTACTTCTCTATCCCAAAGAGAGTTTACGACTTGCATCGTAGTTTGTCTAGATCCGTAAATGCTTTTAGCATATTTTACTTGGGATTCGAATTGTTGGTAAGGAATACCTTTTCCATTTACCATTCCTATTTCTGTTGGTCGTTTTTCACCTCCGCCATTGTTGTTGAACACGTCAGATATTACGAAAGCAAAAAGTGCCAATCCGATGATTAGGATTAGTACTAATGTACGTTGTCTAATTTTTGCAAGAATTGCCATTTATCTTCAATTTTATGAAATTCAGTGGGCGAAAATACAATTTCCTACTAAATAATAAAAGAAGAACCGTGTATTAATTCGTTAATTTTAGGGATTTTAATCTTCTGAGAGAATTTGAAGTTGAATCGTGTCTATTTTTGTATTGGACACTTCTACCATTGTAAACTTTAAATTATTGATAACAATAACCTCATCTTGTTGCGGAATTTCCTCTGTTTCGCTTACAATTAAACCTCCTAAAGTTTCGTAATTTTCGCTTTCTGGAAGGTTAAGTTTATATGTTTCATTGATATAGTCAACTTCCAAACGTGCCGAGAACATATATTCATATTCGCCAATGCGCTTTTCTAAAAGTTCTATAACATCGTGCTCATCTTCTATTTCGCCAAATAACTCTTCAACAATATCTTCTACCGTAACAATTCCTGAAGTTCCTCCGTATTCATCTAATACTACCGCAATACTTTTTCGCTTTTTTGTCAATACATTGAGTACATCATTTGCCAACATTGCTTCAGGCACAAATACAACAGGCAATACAATGCTTCGAATGGTTTTTGGTTTTTTGAAGAGTTCAAAAGAATGCACATATCCAATAATATCGTCAATCGTATTTTTATAGACTAAGACTTTAGAATATCCTGTTTCTGAAAAAAGCCTTGTAAGATTCTGAGTTGTTTCACGCAATTCAATTGCAACAATTTCCGTTCTCGGAATCATTACTTCGCGCGTTTTCACTGCTGAGAATTCTAATGCATTTTGAAATATTTGAATTTCAGAGTCCACATCTTCATCTTGATGTCCTGCTTCCATTTGCTCTGAAATATAATCGCCCAACTCAACTTTACTGAATTCGAGTTGTACTTCATCTCCTTCCGTTTTGAAGAATTTTTTTAGAACCACATTCGAAATCCACATGACAAATTCTGAAATCAACCAAAATAATTGATAGAAGATATATGCAGGAATAGCAAGGAATTTAAGCAGATTGTTAGCGTATACTTGAAAGAATACTTTTGGCAAAAATTCTGCCGTGACTAATATAACTAAAGTAGAGATGATGGTTTGAAATAACAGTTCGTATTCGACCGTTACATATTGATTAAGCCATGGAGTTTCATGAACCCATTGCGTTATCAAATCGCCCATAAAAAAACCATAAATTACCAATGCAATGTTGTTTCCAACGAGCATTGTAGCAATAAATTTTGAAGGTTTTTGTGTGAGTCGCCTCAAGACTTTAGCAAGAATTCCATCTTGCTTTTTTTCCAATTCGATGTGAATTTTGTTCGCGGAGACGTACGCGATTTCCATACCAGAAAAGAACGCAGAAAACAGTAATGCCGTTATAATAATGAGCAACTGTATTTCCATTTATTTGTCTTTTTTGTAGTCTTGAAATTTTTTCTCGTAATATCTTCTAAAGAAAAACATGAATAGAGAAACTACTGCAAATCCCGCAAACATGTAATCAATTTTTCCTTCACTATTCCACGCTTCTATTACTTTATAAATAGATAACGCAGCCACAATAAGATATAGGTATTTTGTATAGTTTAAGACTTTCACGTTGGTTTGATTTTGTTAGGTTATTGAGTTTTATCTGTCTTTTTCGTCAATAGGAATAGTACTGTCATAGATTTCTTTACCATTTATAACACTTAAATCTCTACTAAAGTCTATTCCATTAGATCCTTGTAATAACACCCCATATTCGTTACTCATTTTGAATTCTCCTTCTGTAAAGATCCATTCTCTATCTTGATCCCAAAATAATTGTGGTGCTTCTAATACATTTCCATCATGCGTGTTTAACACAACATTTCCTTGTAAATCTACTAATCTTGTGTCACTATACAAAATAGCATAGTCAGAAGTTACCACACTTTTGTTATTATTTTCATCAAAAAACTCAAGAACGATTCCATTTGGAAATTCCATGAATGGAAATTTTTGATTGGAAAAATCTTTACTGTAAGGACTACGTAGGGTCGATTTTACTTTTCCAGAATCAGTATACACTAAAAACATATTCTCAGCTTCACCTACAGGAAAACGTTTGCTATAGGAAAGTTTTTGAATTTCACTATAGTTATCCTGACATGAAAAAAGCATTGTCACGATGAATATCGTGACAATGCTTGGTAAAATATGTTTTTTATGTAATTTCATAAATTATAGGTTTGGAACTCTTACGCTCCCACCAATCCAGCAGTTTAATGGAATTGCTTCTCCACCTTTATACCCTTTACTGAATATATCTGATTTGCTTGGTGCTGATTTCATGTAAGAATTAACAGTTTTACCAGCAATACTTTTTAAAGATGGATCTACTTGCCCAGCTTTTCTAGCCATTTCTGCTGCTTTCCAGTATCCTGCTCTTTTTGTAAACTCATCGTTTCCACATTGGTTTACACTTGAAGCATATAGTCTTGCAATGTTTAAGTATGCACTTCCTAAAGATGGATTGTTTTTCACAGCATCTAAGTAATATTTTCTAGCTTTTGATTTTTGACCTCTTTTCTTAGCTTTAGTTGCAACTTTATATAATAATTTTGCTTTTCTAATCGGATCAGTTTCCATGCTTAAAGATTCCTTTAAGTACTCTTCTGCTCTTGATAAGTTTCCTTTTCTTTCATAGATTCCGGCTAAGTATCTTTTAGAGTTTGCAGATGGTTCTAAAGCATCTACTGCTTCTACTAATTCTACAAATAATGGATCTTCATCACATCCTTTAGCATCTAATCTTCCTGCTGCTCTTTTTAACCAAAGTGCATTGCTTCTGTTTGCATCAAAGTTCTTTCTAAATAAAGGAATTAATGTTTCACAAGTTGATACTTTTTCTACTAATGATTCCATGTTTCCTGAGAAGATAGCGATTGCTTTGATATTAATATCAGCAATTCTTTCATTTCTCTTTTCTTTTGAAGTCAATTCTGTTCCTGCATCTTTTTTAGCGATTAATTCATTTTTAGTTTTCGCTAATCTTTCGCTTTCAGATTCAAACTTTTCAGTTAACTCTTCAAATTTCTGAATTAAGTTTTCTAATTGCACACCATCATTTCCTCCAGTATACATGTTATAGTATAATTCGAAATACTGATACAGTGATTTAGGGTTTTTGAAATTTTCCAAATCTTCTTTGAACGCTTGATCAAAAACATTGTACTGACTTTTAAGGCCTCCAATTTTATAATCAACCATTAATGTTCCAATTTTCCCAAGGATATCTCCTTTTTTTGTTTTTGCTGGAACATTTGCAATTCTATCTTTATATAATTGAATCAATTCTTCTGCAGCAGCTTTTTTATCTGTGCCTTCTTTGATTTTGTTTTTGTAGATTCTTTCACCGTAAGCATACAATGCAGAACTAATAGATGGACAGTCTTTTCTTAGTTCGTTTAATTGTGTTTCCGCTTCTGCATAGTTTTTCGCTTTTGCATTTTCAGCAAATAGAGACAACTTCGTCTTACAATCCTGTGCATTTAAAGTTGTGAAGCTCGTTACCGCAAACAACCCTGCAACCAATAATGTAATAGTCTTCTTCATTTCTTTAATATTTATCGATTAATTGTACTTTCTTTTTATAAACCATTTATCATTTAGTGATAAACTTATGTGGAAGTTTACATAATTTTCTTTGATCAACCCTGAGTTTAATGTTCCTCTTTTTCCGAACTCTACACCTAGGTTTATATTTGATAATGATCTCGCCACTGGTAGTCCTACTCCAAAAGACATGCCAAAATCGTTTATGCCTTCATTACGAACCATAATTCCTGTGCTTTCATAACGAATTCCAGCTCTATATGTAACTCTTTCCCAGTAACTTGTAAATGAATTGTATTTTGGAATATAAAATCCTCCAGCAGCTATTTTTGAACCGTTGTCGTAATTTACATTTTCAATTGTTGTTAAACTATTTCCAAAATCGCTATTGTTTTGCAATGTGTATTCTGCACCTGCAAACCATTTATTCTTTTCACCAATTCCTGCTCCAAAACTAAGTTTTGTTGGTAAAACTAAATCTGTTTTTGTTCTGTTTCCTAAATCTACTTGATCTACTTGTCCTGGACTTATTATTTCTCCTCCAGTTCCAGTAACATTCAACGCTGATAATTCGCGTGTATTTCGTGAAGTTAAATCAGATTGTGGCGAAAACGTAAGTGATGTTGTTAAAGATAGTTTGTCATTAAACTTCGTTTCATAATATGCCCCAAGGTTATAACTCAAACCACTTAGTTTTGACTCATCTTTTGAGCGTGTTCCATAATTTAGGGTTCTAAAAAATAAACCACTGTCATTTAGCTCACCTAAGAATTCGGTGTTTTGGTTTTTTATATTTCCAAAATTATAATTCACGGTCGCTCCCACAGAGAACGCTTTTGTGATTTTGTATCCTAGAGACACAAATACGGAATTTAAACCTCCTTCACCTTCATATTGCGCAAACTTATAGGGCGCAGAAGCAATTCCTGATTCTCCAATTCCTTCAAAGTTGTAACCAACCGAACTAAAGGGCACTATACCAAAACCAACACCCATTTTGCTTGAAATTGGAAAAGCTACTGCTAGATAATCTAATGCAGTAGATGAACCTTTATCGGTTCCTGCGCTACTTTCTAATCGCAACTGACTATAGCTAGCGCCAAGTGTATATGTTGTGAATTTTAAGTTTCCGTACGCTGCTGGGTTTTGTAAATTGATATGAATACTATCTGAATAGATACTCATTCCCGCCATACTTCTATTCTCTGTTGTCCCTTTAAACTTTAAATCGCCAATTCCGAGGAAAGAATATGGGGAAGTTGTTCCCTGCTGTGCAATACTACTTTGGCAGATAAACAACAAAATTAATAATCCTAAAAACTTTCTAATCATTATATCTCTTATATTCTAAAACATTATTCAATCCTTGTAACAAGAATTTTGAATTCGCAAATATGGTATTTTTTAACCTTTTAGCCAAGAAATTAGTGTCGCCGCCTGTTAAAATAACTGTTAAATGTTCAAATTGTTCTTTATATCGCTCAATTATCCCATCAATTTCGGTAATTACTCCTACACTAACTCCCGAATGAATAGATGTTTCTGTAGAGTTGCCAATGTAACTTTCTGGCATTTTGGCTTCTAATAGTGGAAGATTTGCAGTTAATAAGTTTAATGTTTTGTATCGAAGTTGAATTCCTGGTGATATTCCGCCTCCAAGATATATTTCTTTATCGGTTTTAAAATCGTATGTAATACAGGTTCCTGCATCTATTACAAGTACATTTTGTTTAGGAAATTGTGTTACAGCAGCCACGACAAGTGCAATTCTGTCTACTCCTAAAGTTTCTGGCGTTGCATAGTTGTTTTGGAACGGAACATTCGTTTTATGTGTTAGCTTATGGACTTTTATATCAAGATTTGCTAAAAACTGTTTTGTGTCGTCACTCAGTTTTGTCACCGAAGAAGTAATCATTTGATCAATCTCTGTGAACTCTTTTAATTTTTTTATAATTTTTTTTTGAAACAGTTCTTTTTTAAAACTCTCATGTGATAGCATTTTATCTTCTTGAAAAACAGCTACTTTTACATACGTATTTCCTGCGTCTACAATTAAATTCATTGATGGATTTTAGAGATTGCTAATTTAAGAAACGTTTTTTTTTCAAAATAGTTTTGTCAAGTTTAAAAAACTCTTATATTTGCATCCGCATTTAGGCGCTGGTGCCTTAGCTCAGTTGGTAGAGCAAAGGACTGAAAATCCTTGTGTCCCTGGTTCGATTCCTGGAGGCACCACCAGAAAAACCCGATCAAAATTTGATCGGGTTTTTTGTTTTTTATATTGTATTTTAACCCTCAAGCCACTTCAATTTGGCCTCTCTAATTTATTCATCCAAGAATAATCTTTAAGTAAAAAAATCTCTACACATCTTTAATAAAGAATAAATTCTTAAATTTAGTGTAGAAATAAACTACAACTGAAAGCCACTTTAATTAATTAGTTTAAACTAAATCATGCTAATTTCAAAAGTTTCAAAAACTATTTGGGTTATACTCCTAGGTATAATTTCTAGCCTTCTAGCTAGCCTTATTTGGGGCAAAATATCTTCAGCAAATAATAGTGAAAGGATTCTTCATAAACTTAAAGAGCATAAAACAAAAGAAAAGAGTATTCGTCAAGAAAATGAAGATTCTGATATAAAGTGTATTACTGAATTATTCAATAATTGTAATGGAAAGATTTATACTGCTGTTATTGATTCAAAAAATGATTCAATCATAAAAAAGTATAGTAATAACCTAGTTAATTATCTTAATAAAAATAATCACAACACATATTTGATTGAAAATAATATGCTTCCCACAGAAAGCAATTCAAATACTGGTTCTAATCTTAACAACCTACTTTTAATTTATCTCAAAAGAATTTCGATTCAACCAACTGATAATGTAGAACTAGATGACAATATTGATTCTAGTGGAATGTTTTCTGCAAATATTGAAGTTGAGTTCAAACTATACAATTCTCGTGATTCGTTAATTACCAATTGTTCAATCCAATATTCTGGAGCCGATCATACAGAAAGCTTAGCAGAAAAGAAAGCATTTACAGATATACTATTATTAATTAAATCAAAAAAATAATACAATGAATGGATGTCTAAAACAGCTGATAGGTCTTCTTGGATTAATTATTCTCATAATACTTATTGCAAATCGCTGTCAGTACCAATATAGCTATGACAATATCAGCAATGAAGTTGCAAAAAAAATGGTAAACGAACTAGAAGTAAATCATTTAAACGACGTATCGATTGCTTTGTTTACTCCGCTTGGAGAAAGCCAACCCAAAATAGGAACTTATTTATCAAATAGTTTTAGAAGTAAAGTATTGAATCTTAAAAAAAGCTTGAGCTTATTAGAACGCACACAGTTAAACGAACTTATAAAAGAGTATCGACTTATTACAAGTGGGTATGTTGATCGCACTAAAGCTATTAAAATTGGAAAGCTAATAGGTGTAAAAGCGATTATTATTGGAGAATATCAAGTAGCTGATTATTGGTTTTCTCAAGATAGAATTACCGTTTTTATTAAGGCTGTTAATCTACAAACTGGTGAATTGATCGTTTCTGAAGAAGTAGAAGCTAACTACACTGACCAAATGAAGAGTTTTGATGATTGAACAGAAAGTCAATTCTCAATTTTAAAAATAAAAGATTTTTATACAAAGATGCTATACGCATAATAGTAAAAAACCAGCAAGTTTCCTTGCTGGTTTTTTACTATTTAAAACATTACTCAATTAAGCAATGTTAATTATATTATTTTCAATTACTCCTTAATCAATTTCACAGTTTTTGATCCTTCAGCTGCTGTGATTTTTGCGAAGTAAATTCCTGTTTGTAAACCTGTCATATCAATCGTTGAAAGACCTGATACATTGTTTAACACACGTTGTCCGTTAATGTTTGTAACCTCAACAGATAGAATGTCTGAAACTCCTGTAATAGTAGCTACATTTTTTACTGGGTTTGGAAATACATTTACACCTGTCAATTCTACTTCCTCAGTACTTAATGTCATAAAGTCAAAACTTGATCCAGTTACAGCTGACGCATTTGGATCTACAACATTTACGAATTGAGCCATTCCATTATCAACCATATCAGCCTGCATAAATGACTTTAAAGGCGTTACTGTATTTGCTAATGCAGAATTGTTTTCTAATATGTACATTATCCCTGATGTTGGAGCTCCATTAACAGTAAATGTATACATAACAGAATTTGTTCCTGCTGAAGGTGGAGTTAATGCTGCTGGACTTCCTAACGTTTCTGTTACTAAGTATCCATCAAGAGTAGGTTGTGCAACATTAGTTCCATCAAAGAAGGTAGCACTTGCTGCGCCTCCTAAAGAAGTTGCTGATCCTGTATTAATTGTTACTCCATCTGGAAGTATAATTGTAAAGCCATAACTCTGTACAGAAGTAGCAAAGTTGTTTGAACTTGCATTAGGTACTGCTGAGACTGAAAAGCTGTAACCTGTATTGTGTTCTAATGTGTAGGTATAACCATCTTGTGCCATTGCTTTGTTTCCAAATAATGCAAAAGTTGCACATAATAGTAAAATAAAAGTAGTTTTTTTCATATTGATTTGTTTAATTTCTGGTAATTGTTCCTAGTATGATTTGGCTGCAAAGTTAAGAAAAAATCCTAGATTCACTATTAATATATAGTACTATCAGATAAATTATCACTAGTATTGGCGTTTTTTTATTTTTATTGCGACTTAAAAAATCAGATTATACATTTTCTAAATCGTGAAGAGCATAAAAATACAGGTTTAAAAATCCGTAACTTTATAATGTAACTAAAAATTAATAATCATGAAAAAAAAGCAATTACAAAGTTTACAACTCAACAAAAAAGTAATTTCTGGTTTTACTACCGAGAAAACTAAGGGAGGAAGAGCCGCTGGAACATTAGGCGGAAGTCCTTGCGCTGGATCAGTTGGAGGTCCATGCACTTCTATTCAAATACCTTGTTCGCATCAAAATTCTTGCGAAAAGAGCTGATAAAGAACAACAAACTACTATTCATGTTCAGGCAATTGTTCCTGAATTTGATATGTGCTAAAGTTTAAAAGATTACCCAGATGCGCCAATACATTTTGCAAAATAAAAGGCGTATCTGGTATTGTTCCCGCATATTGAACGTTTCCATCCATGTTAACATCATTCAAATGATAACCAGTTACCGTATAGGTTGGAAAATTTAAAAAGTTTCCAGCATCGTTCAACACAGTACTTAGTATTGTTGGAACATCAGGGTTTATTCCAGAATACTGAACAATTCCATCTTCATTTACATTTCCTGCCCACATAGCATACTTCCCAGAAGGAATTCCAAATTGAGTTTGCGAATTACTTCCGTAATTTATAAATGCAGCATCCGTTGAAAAATTTATTGAAACAATACTACTTGACAACTGAACTTTACCAATAGTCATTATTCCTAAATGATTCCGATGACGAATAGCCACATAATACTCTGCTGGTGGTACATTTAATTTTACTGCTGTAGAAACGCCATCAGTATCTACAACATCACCATCACGTTGTAGCAATGCAGAACGTCCATATTTTACTTGCGTATTGTCTGAAGCATCACGTAGTTCAATATAAATCCAATCTACAATATCATTATTTTCAGCTCCTGTTGCATTAAAAACAGTTGCTTCACAGGTTATTGCATCTTGATAAGGTGAAGTTGTAGGCAGTAAGTTATTTCGGCGCAAATCGTCTCGCATCAATTGTTCTTCTCCTGTATACGGATTGATTCCTGCACCTTGCAGATATACAATTGGCGAAACCGTTGCTGTTTTAATTGAAAAATCAGTCACAACAGGAAAATGATCAGAAGCATTCCCAGTATCCGTTTGTTGTAAGTTATAGGTTGTTAATCGTGCTGTTGACATGAGTTCTGTTTGCAATACAAATGATTTTTCCGCTTCAAGCGTAAAATCTGAAAACAATATAAAATCTAGTTTTCCAGGCGGAAATGCTTGTGAGTCTGATCGCCATGTATAATTCATTCGCACATCTGCTTGCAAGCTATTTTCTTCTTGCACTTCAGTATTATCCCAATCTAAAAAACCGCCTTGTCCGTAGGTTGCAGTATCTTGAATATCGCCTGTTTTTAAAGTTTCTAATTGTTGAGCCAAACCAACTAAATTTAAATCACCTCCGTATACAAAAGGTGTATTCTCTGGAAGATCGATCAATCCGCCAGCCGTTTTTGCATCCAAAATAAAAGCAGCATATTGATCTACTTGATCTTGTCGAGACGTATCGGCACCGCAACAACTTAAATGTGCATTGGTAAATAATAAATCTGTGTGATAAATTTCATCTGGAAGATCAATCAGTACTGGAAACTGACGTGTTAAATGATCCCATTGCTGTGTAATTTCCCATCGAGAAACCGTGACTTCTCCTCCATGTTTTTTTACATACCAACCATCAATAGTTCCTAATGGCAACCACGTATCAAACAATCCTTTTACATATGTTTCCGAAGTGTTTGCGCTTTCAATAAAACCAACAATATCTGGATTTAACGATTTTATAATTCGTTCAAAGTCATCCAACCGATTGACATCTAACAAACCGTTCAACAATGTATTATACGCTACGATTCTAATATGTTCTGCTGCACCTTTATTAATATCAATTGGCGTGTATGCTGGCACTGGCGTTTCATCAAACGTATAGGTAAAGACATTTCCAACATTTGGTAATTTATCAAAGTTGTCGTCGTTTTTGATTAATATTTTTATAGTGGACGATGGAAACAGTGGATTTATTCCATCTGGAAGCACATGACGACCAATCGCAATTTCAAATTCATCAGAACTTACCGTTGGTGCAACTCTAACTTTTAAGTCAGACATACTCACTTGCGAATATGGAGTTACGTTATAATGTGCAAACAAGCGAGTAAACAATAATCCTAATTCCGAACCATAACCTTGTTGTATATCAAAACCTGTATTGGTATCATTATCCGTATCAATAAACAATCCTAATTCCTGAACAATCGTATCATCATCGGTTAAATCAAATTCTTGATCTGCTTTGATACGGATGAACAAAAATTCATCATCATTCGTTACTTGAATTTCTAACAAATCTACTCCTGTAATACTCTCGTTTGTGTCTACATATGTAGTTAAACTCGAATCCCAATCATCAAAAACACCATCAATAGTAATGGCAACCGATTGTGAGCATACAATTTGAAAACTTAAAAGGAAAAATGCAAAAAAGTACTTTAACTTCATCAGAAATATTTGATTATTAGAATTAAAAGATAAAATTTATACGATATATTTATTCGCTGCTGCTTCTAGTTTTTTTCGAATGCGTTTGCGTAATAATGGCGGTTCAATGACTTCAATAGAATCACCAAAACCAAGAATTAAACGTTCCAATTCAAAATTAACATGCACTTGTAATTGTACAGTGACACCTCCATCTTGATGTGCCGAAATGATTTCCTGAGTACTATGAAAAGGCTTCGTAGTTACGTACGGCGCATTGCTTTTGTCTATTTTTAATACAATGCGTTGAATGTGTTTTTCAGCCAAAACAGTTACGCCAATTGTATTTTTATAATAGTCGTCGCCATTAAAGTTTTCATTTCTATATGGAATGTCTAAATCGTAATCTACATTAATAATTCTATCTAAAGCAAAAGTGAGAATTTGTGGCTTATCGCCCACTACGCCAATCAAAAACCAACGATTATTGTATTCTTTTAATATAAACGGATGAAAAATAACTTCAGAAGCTGCTCTTGCTTTGAATGATCGGTACGTTAAACGCAACACAATTTTTTTTAGAATTGCCTGATACAGCAAGTCTAAATGTTGCAACCCTTTCAATTTTTCATTTTTGTCTAAATGGATAATAGAAGCTTGATGCGTTTTTTCTGTATATACTTTATCTTCCAAACGTTGTATGATGCCGCCTAATTCTGAAAATAACGAGAAATCTTTGAACTGTTTCAACATTTCAACCGTTTCCGAAAGTACATTCATATCATTTTCCGTAAGTGGAATATCTGTGATGGAATAATCTTCGTCTTCATATTTGTAAAACTTACGATCGTACACTACAATCGGTGCATTATAGCCCAATTTGTCACTTCGCATCATCTGAATATCCAATTGAACCGTTCTACGACTTACGTTCACTTCACGTCCTTCATACTCGTGCAAAACGTCCGAACATGCTTCAATCAAATCGTTTAATGTCCATTGACGATAATGATTTTGTAAGCATTTATCAATCGTTTTATATCGAATCAGTGCGTTTTTATTAATTGCCATGTGTATACTATAAATTTAAAATCATCTACTGCGAGATAAAACTCAATATATCTAAATCTCGATTATCGAGTGAAAATAACAAAAATTTTGAAGTGCGTAAAAAGATTGCGCAGCTAAATTACATTCTTTGCACAAGTTCTTTACATACTAGTTGTGCGTCGGCTTCATCTGTCAAACAAAATTAATTTAAACAATCATTAAAAAGATGAAAACAACAAACAAAATCCTAGTGGTAGACTTAGAAGCTACGTGCTGGGAACAAGATGGTGAATACCAACGAAATCACAGTGAGATTATCGAAATTGGTATTTGCGAATTGGATACCCTTTCGGGGGAAATATCTAAGCAACAAGGAATTCTCGTAATTCCTGAACATTCCGAAATCAGTCGATTTTGCACAGAACTCACATCAATTACACCAGAAATGGTAGCGCAAGATGGCG
This sequence comes from Kordia sp., assembly GCF_050633145.1. Taxonomy (GTDB): domain Bacteria; phylum Bacteroidota; class Bacteroidia; order Flavobacteriales; family Flavobacteriaceae; genus Kordia. The sequence goes on from NZ_JBOEFY010000004.1 coordinate 293,241, forward strand.
TTTCTTTTGAAGATGCAATTGATATACTTTTTGACGAATATGATTCGTCTGCATACACTTGGGCAAGTTACGGCGCCTATGATCGTAACAAAGTCATTGAACAGTGTAGACAAAAAAATGTCGATTTCCCATTCGGAGATCAACATATAAACGTTAAAGAAGAGTTCAGGCGTTGCAATCGAATGCGACGTGGTATTGGAATGGCACGCGCATTAAAACAACTCAGAATTCCTTTAGAAGGAAGACATCACCGAGGAGTTGATGATGCCAATAACACCGCAAAAATCTTACATTGGTGTTTAAACAATCAGTAAGATGACTTTATAAATTTTAAATTTTGATTAGCCTAGTGGCTAATTTTTTTTGCTTGTATTTGAACTGTTATTCTCATAGAAACCTTATTACTAACTAAATCAAAAATATGATATACACCATTAAAAAAGCGATCCTAGTTACGGAACAACTTAGAAAATTTACTGATAGTAATGATTATATGGTTGCAGGACAATTTGCAAATATTAACTTCTGGATTAATGAAGTCGCTTCTGCAATAAAAGCATTAGATGAACACAACATTCGATTTAAAAAAATGTGTGAAGCTCAAAAAAATTGGACTGAAGAAAACAATACAAGAGTTCCTGATTACTGTCATATTTGCAATGGAATTTGTGAACTTAGCGTTGAGCATTATAAAAAGCCAGAACTTCCTAAAAAGAGGTTCAAAAATGAGAAAAAAGAAGCCCGAAAGGAATTGGTAGATACTGCATATTACTTTTTAATACGTTGCTTCAACATGAGTCTTTTGAACAAAGAAGGACTCAATGATTTTTGTGACAGAATAGAAACAAGTATAGATCCTTATGATTTAAAAAAATGATAGAAAAAACTAAAAACATATTGAAGAAAAAACATCTTTTGATTATTGGTAAAACAGAAATTGAAAGGCGCAATTTTGTTAGTGAATTAGTACAGCAGCTAAATCTAGCAACATTTCGCTTACCTTCAAAAATGAAAATATTTGATGAATATTGTAATTACATAAAAAAAGAACAACTCTATAGACTTTGGTATAAAGGACAAAAATATAGCAGTAATCGAATTTTAGAGTTTCATTACGATTGGCTTTCAGAAAACAATTCGCTTATAATCATGGAGGAATTTCAATCAATGGAGGAAAGATGGAGAATAGAATTATTAAGGATATACGTAAACGAAATTGATACTTGCAAAAAGAATGACAAAAGAATTCATTTGATTATTTCTCAAAAAGAAGAGGATGATCTTATTGAAAAACTTTCTAAAGTAATTCATCTTAGAGAAAATGAAAGAAGAACTCAAAAGCAAGTTGTTGAACAGAATATAGAAATTATTGACCTTTCTGAATAAAAAGATTGTGCACTACATTAACATTTTTACGTCAAAGATAATATCATGGAAACTTTGCAATTTAAAATATACAACACGTTACTAGGAAAACAGTCTATTCTAGCCTTTGAGGAGTTTCTTTATACCAATGAAAACATCTTAAATAACTTAGAGAGTAATTCTTTTTTCTATAAAATAGTGACTCTAAATTATCGATTGATAGATTGTTTACGAGTTCTTGAATATGAAGCTTCTATAAAATACGGTGAGGGTTTTATAAAGGTATTGACAATAGAAAGATCGTGTATTGAAATTCTAACCACAACTGATAAAGAATCCTATTATTTGATTCTTCAAAATATAATTTTAGAATTTGATATTTACAGTACCACATCACTTAATTTATCATGGAATTTTTACAACTATTACGAACAACTTGGAATGCTGTATGTAGATTCTAAAATTTTAGAAGGAATCTATTCTGAAATTGAACAGCTCGCAAAGGAAGTTTTAGAAAAAATGGAATCTTGTCCTTCCTTGTCAGCTAAAAAAGCAATTGTCTTTGAAAAACCACCAACAATTCCAGTAAAGAAAGAAACTAAATCTGCAACAACTCAAAAAACAATTCCTCCAAAAAAAACTTCACTACGTAAAAAGATTGCGCAGTTCTTTTCTTTATTCGCAACAGTTCATTGAAAATACTTTTGAAACAGTTTTCCAAAAGATATATGTGTCAATAATGGTACATATAACTTTTTAAAAAACTAAAATTATGAATTGGAAAATTCAAAAACTACTCGATGGAGAAACCATCATTTCAAAAGAACCTGGTAATTCTATGTTGCCACTTCTAAAATCGAAGCAACCTGTAAAGTTGCAACCTATTTCTTGGGAAGATTGCGAAGTTGACGATATTGTCTTTTGTAAAGTTCGCGGAAATGTATTTACACATTTGGTGAAAGGTAAAAACGAAAGACGCGGATTGTTAATTGGAAACAATCGCGGAAGAATTAACGGATGGACAAAAAATGTATATGGGAAAGTAATAGAGATATTACCAATGTCATAGACATTACTTCACATGAATTTTATTACTCATACTAAAATAAACAAGACATACATTACTTGTTACACCTTCTTTTCTTTAGCAGATTTGAACATTATTAATCGTTAAAATAATCTCATAAAAAAAGAGCCAAAAATCACAACCCTAAACTAAAAATCAATTTCTGATTTATCTACTTCAACATTAGAAGAAAATGAAAACTTTAATAGTTTATGCGTTGCATCTTGTCATTCATTTAAAGGTTACTATAATTCCCTGAATTGCGATATCTGTTTGTTTTTTCACATTCTACTAACCTTTACTTTTAATTCATTATTAATTTTAAAATCATGAATTATGAAAAAAAGAAATCTTAAAAACTTGAGTCTTAACAAAAAATCAATTTCATCTTTAAGCAAATTAAATTTAAATGGTGGAGCAATCAATATTTCAGAAGCTATTGGTTGCGTCACAGCAACATCTTGTAATAATCAGTGCCCTGTTGGGATCACTGACCGTTGTATATCTAATATTTGTTTAAGTCGAGAAGGCTCTTGTTATTTAAATTGCAATTCAGTATATCCTGATGTTTGTTAAATTTAGGATTAATCTATAGCGAACTTCGGTTCGCTATTCTTTTTTATACATTTCCCCACATTATTACACTTCTTTAAAACACTAAATACCAATCAACTACACTTAATAAATAATTCTTCCAAAAACTACGCAAAATAATTGCGCACTTCTACAAAATATTTGTCCTGTCGTTAGTAATAAAACGCTTTTGACAAACGATCTAAAGTAAATTATCGAAACAATATAAAAATAAAACTGACACAGAAAGTTCCTATTATTTTCCTGATCTACTTTCCGTTAGTTTTCAAAAAAAAGACATAAAGAGTTCCTATGTACTGGTTCGACTCCAGTGCTCGCAAGAGTATAGTTGGTTATAGTACTCTTCGTCTTTTTGAAATAGGTAAAAGGTGTTCCTATAAAACATTCATTCAAAGAAAGCATACACCTCACTTATTAATTTAAACAAAATGAAATGAGCCAAAACCATGAATCCATTGAAATTATATGGTTGTTGGCGAATTGCATCTGACAGAATTAATCAAATAAAAATGAACAGATGAAAACATTAAAATTATTTAACGCCGTTGTAGCAAAAGAAAAAACGTCAAGTATTTTTGGTCAAATCTCATACAACAAACCATTCATTACAGATGAAGGTTATATTATTGAAGAAAAAGCGCTTTGGGCTAAAAGAAAAATTATAAAATACTATAAAGATGAAAAGCTAAGCGGTAACGATTTAAACAAAACTTTTTATAAATCATGGAATACGATTAAAAATCACGCTCGTGGTCAATTTTTAATCGAGCAAATCAAGCATTATATTTCTACGTATGGTAGTAATTTTCAAGCTGAAATTTTTATTCCTGCGCAAGTATTAAACATTCCAGATGTAAAATTATCATACAAAGTCATCAAAGCATACACAGTTGCAGAAATGCAAGAAAAATGTTTGTCTTTGTTACAATCTGGTATGGCGTTAACATCGGAAACTGTTGATGATTTGATTTCAATCTTGGCAGATGAATTACAATACACATTCACGGGTAAAGAAAACATCAAAAACAAAGAAGCAATTGTAAAATTAGCGGAGTTTTATGATATCTATCCTGAAAGTGCAGTAGAATTTTTCAGATACATTATCTACAGAAGTACAGACACGACTTTATTGATTAAAAATGATGAATTGATCGAATTAATTAAAAACAGTTCGTACAATCCGACACAAGCATTCAATAAGTTTGGTTTAGAGAAATTGGCTGAAATCTTCAATCGTTTCAAACCTTTATTCTTAGCATATAAAAGTAAAGCGCCAAAAACGATTAACAAGATTAGCAAGCTTTCAAAAAAGCATCACAAACCATTGGTTTCAAACCCATTAAACAATGTAACAAATATTTTATTAACAACGAATGATGTACGTTGGTTAGACAATGCAACGCCGTTTGCATTATTCAAAGCATTATCGGCGTGTTACAGTCGTATGAATGGTCAAGATGCGTTTTTATACAGAATTCGTAATGGTAAATCGTGGGTAAAATCAAATACAGTAACTGATGTAAATGAGCAAAACTACAAGTTCATTCTCAAGTATATTAAAACTCGATTTGATTTATCTGATAAGAAAATATTCTTGCCAGAAGATGTAAAATATGCATTGCCTACTTCCGAAAAAATGTATGTTGGTAACATTCCAACTGGTACACGTTTTTATGGTAAAAAATTGGCAGTTGGTATTTATTGGAAAGATGCTTGGGGCGCAAGAGATTTGGATTTATCTGGTTTAAATATTGGTGGTAAAATTGGTTGGAATGCAGCCTACAACCAACAAAATGGTGACTTAATGTATTCGGGTGATATTACCTCTGCGCCAAATGGTGCAGCAGAATATTTGTACGCCAACAAAGGGTTAAATATGCCAACATTGGTAAATAACAATGTATATTCTGGTAGTGCAACCTGTGAATACAAAATCATTATTGGTAAAGGTGATTCCATCAATTACGATTACATGATGAATCCGAATAAATTGTTTGCCGAAATAAAATGTACTTCGGTACAATGGCAAACCGTTTTAGGTATCATGATTCCAAAAAAAGACAAACAATGCTTTGTTTTGTTAAACTTTGGTGCTGGTCATGCGCGTGTTTCTGGTAACTCAGAAATCTCAGATTTGGCTACAAAAGCATTATATCAACAATGGAATAAACCATTATCATTCAATAAAATCGTAAAGATTTTAGGTGCAGAAATTGTAACTGTAAAGGAACAAGCAGACTTCGATTTTTCTTTGGATACCTTAGAAAAAGATAGTTTCTTAAAACCTTTCAAACAATTAAAATAACTTGGGCGTAACCACAACAGTACACTTCGACTCCGCTCAGTGTGCTATTGTGGTCGCGTCTTCGTTACTCGCTTTTAAAAAGAGCTCAAACAGGTCACTCAACCGCTTACGCAAAATCAACTACCTTACATCAAGTCCACAAGACATTTATAAGGCATTAATTAACATAGCAAGGCAAACCTCAGAGTATTTAAATCTCGATTATCGAGCCAACAACTATTTCTTTGGCATACTAGTACCTTCAAACTGAATATACGAAGCATCATTCATTGATTTAAATGCATCTATTACGTCATTCAGTTCATATACATTTTTATATCCATAACCATACAGGTTTATATATGTCGGAATATTCAATGCCAACATCAATGGCTGATTATTCATAGGCAATGCAATTTTTGACGCAAAATGAATCGGATCGTTCTGAATATTATTATTGCAATAAATCAAAATTTTAGTTTCTGGGTTTGGTATTAAACGCTTTAAATTTCGTTGCGTAAACTTTGTAAAAGGTAAATTCACAGCGCCTTTTATATGACTTCTTTTGTATAAATCTTCAGCCCTCGCATCTAAAATAACAACATCTTCTGCTTCGCTCATTTTCTCAAAAGTTTCCAAATTGATCATGCGCGCAGCTCTATGCTTTTCTACTTTCTCGACCAACGTTTTGTAATCATCAAAACTCACCAAAGGTTTACTATCGGGAGAATTATTAAACTGTTGTGTAAACAGATCTATTGGCTCCAAAGGATCATCTGGCGTTTGCAATTCTTGTGCGATAATACTACAGAAAACAACCATCACTAAAAAAACAAAAATTCTAACTTTCATGATATTTAATTTTAAACGAAACTAAGCATTCAAAACACTTTATGTAACTTACAATGAGTAAACTGGTCGTATGAATTCGTAAACACATTTTAACTACGCATAATAATTGCGCAATAATGATTCAAATTTGTTCTATAATTAAAAAACAAATGAAAACAACTGTAGTACATATCGAAAAATTAAAGCAGGCAATGGCCAATGGTTATATTCATAACTGTAAACATCCAAATGCAAATCTTTGGATATATAACTACACACAATCTGTGCAATACGAGCAATATTGGACCAAAGAAACCTTGCAATGCAGAGGATTGATCTTGGATGAAAATTACAACATTGTAGCAAATACAATCCAGAAATTTTTCAATGTAGAAGAAATTGGATACGATCAGTTACCAAACATACCTTTTGAAGTATTTGAAAAAATGGACGGTTCGTTAGGTATTTTATATTGGTTAGATAACACGCCATATATAGCAACCAGAGGTTCATTTACGAGCAAACAAGCTATCAAAGCAACCAAAATATTGCATGAAAAATACGCCGATTCTTTTAATAAAATAGATAAAAGTAAAACCTATATGTTTGAAATTATTTATCCAGAAAACAGAATTATTGTAGATTACGGTACAGAAGAAAAATTGGTTTTATTAGCAATTATAGATACCAAAAGTGGACAAAATGAAACATTGCAGGATATTGGTTTTCCATTACCAACACGTTATGATTTTACTTCCTTATTAGAATTGAAAGCATTCAATTGGAAAAACCAAGAAGGGTTCGTAATTCAATATAAAAATGGTTTTCGAGTAAAGATTAAGTTTGAAGATTACATTGAATTACATAAAATTGTAACGCAAGTTTCGTCATTAACTATTTGGGAAACCTTAAAAACAGAAGGAACTTTGATGCAATGGATTAAAAATGTGCCAGACGAATTTTACACTTGGGTACGAAAAGTAGAAGCAGATTTACAAGCTAATTTTTCCAAAATTGAAACCATCGCAAAAGCGGAATATAAAGAAATGGAAACCGATAGCGAAACCGCAGCATACTTTAAAACTTGTGAATATCCAGCAGTGTTATTCGCAATGAAAAACAATAAAAAATACGATCAAATCATTTGGAAATACATTCGTCCAACATTCGAAAAAGCATTTTCAAACGAATTTAATTAAGTATAAGAAATTATAAATCTTAATGATATCAGTTATTGTCAGTTCGAGCATTATCAAAATTCAACTACAGTTGAATCAATGACACCTAGCAAAGTTACCGAGAAGCTAAAGAGTATTTTTATTGAATCTCGACTGCGCTCGATTTGACATTAGTGTTAATCAATTGAAGAAAAAATATTATGAAAAAAATAATCATACTAAAGGGAATTCCTGCTTCAGGGAAATCAACATACGCAAAGAAACTCATTGCAGATAGTCCTGGAATGTACAAACGTATCAATCGTGATAGTTTGCGTGCCATGTTGGATAATGGACATTTCTCTAAAGGAAATGAAAAATTCATCAAAAGAACACGCGATTTTTTAATCAAAGAAGCGTTGATTCATGGAAAACATGTCATTGTCGATGATACAAATCTTGATAAATCGAACTTAGAACGAATTCAACAAATTGCAGCAGCATACAGAGAAGAAACAGGACATCAAGTGAAAGTAGAAGAGAAAATTATGGAAATTGATGTTGATGAAGCAATTGCAAGAGATGCAAAACGTGAAAACCCTGTAGGACGAGAAGTCATTCTAAAAATGCATAAACAATTGCATGGAGAAAAAAGATTGAAAAACGAGATCAGGGAACAAGACGCTTCGTTGCCAAAAGCAATTATTTGCGATTTAGATGGTACGTTGTCACTAATCAATAATAGAAGTCCGTTTGAAGGCAACAAATGTGAACATGATTTACCAAACATTCCAATTGTCAATTTAGTCAAAAACTATAAAGACTTAGGTTTTAAAATCTTGTTACTATCTGGCAGAAGTGCTGCGCATCAACCAGAAACAGAGCGTTGGTTAGAAAAACATGAAGTGGACTATGATGCCTTATGGATGCGAAAAGTAAAAGACAACCGTAAAGATTCCATCATTAAAGAAGAATTATTTACAGAAAATATTGAAAACAAGTATTACATCGAATTTGTATTAGACGACAGAAACCAAGTGGTTGATTTGTGGAGACAAAAGCTACAAATCCCTTGTTTGCAAGTCTTCTACGGGAACTTTTAATCAAGAAATCATGAAACCTACATATCAAATATTTGGCTCAAAAAGTTCGGAAGATTTAGATGTATGTTTTTTTGTAGACAGTTTAGATGGTATCAGAGGAAATCATGAAGTTGTAAAAATGTATACAGCACAAACGAATTTCAATACGTCAAAACCTGTAAATGCAAATTTGGCAATTGTAGAAAATGGTATTGTCATAGAAAATTTTAAAGGCAGTGCTGACGAACTCAACAACGCGCTATATACAACTTACGATTTGCACGATCAGAAATTTAAAAATCATATCCAACATATGGTTTCAAGAGATTTACAATCGCGAATTGTACGTTGTGCGCGTACGCTAGTTGGGAACTTTACACGAACCGATTTGCGAATACAAGCAAAAGCAGCAATTCGTGAAGATGTTGATACGCAACTTGATTTTTTAGCTACGATTCAACTCGAAAAATATACAGATTTTGGCAAAAACGGTTCGGTCATAGAAGTGTATAAAACTTTGGCGTTTCAACTAGGAATGACTCTAGCTTTACTTAACAACAAAGAAGTATATACAAAAGAAGCGATCATAGCATTATTTCCTGAATTGGAAAACTATATATTACGAAAAGAGCAAAATTCGGAAGCGTTACAAAAGCATTTAAAACTGTTTATAACGTTAGTAAGAAACAATACAAAATCATGAAAAAAAATAAAAATCCTTGGCAAATAATCGTGACTATAGTGAGCTTCATAGCTTTTCTATTTGTACTGTTATTACTATCTCCTTGGATTTATATAAAAAATCGAATTTGGGGACGAAAATTGCGAAAAAAGATAAAAGTTCGTTTAAAAGAATACGATGGAAAAATAATATTTCTATATGGCGAATATCACACATTTGACTTTGTATCTTACTTTCAGCAACATCATCCCGAAATAACTTGTTTTGAAGTTCCAAATCATCCGCCAACGGATCCGTTCATTACGTATTTAAATGCTAGAAATCCACCAAAAAGCTTACCACAATTAGCTAAAATTATAGATGAATATCCGCTAAGAAAAGTACATTACAATTCGTTTAAACATTATGTTCGAAGGAAAAAAGATACTGACAGTTTTTACGAACTTATAGAACGTTCCATCAAAAATCTAAAAGAAGAAGTATAAAGAAATTTCAATCATGAAACCTAGTCTCACAAAAATTGACAATTTTCCGTATCAATACTTTCAATATGGCTCTAAAAGCTCTACAGATATTGATGTAATTATTGTGCTACCAAAAGCAGAAATGCCAAGTACGCAAGAAGAACGCAAACGGAAACTAAAACAATTGAAACTCCATTTTCAACTGGATTGGAATGCAATTTTTGTAGTGATTGAAGATGGAATTTTAGTCGATACTATTTACACAAAATCATGGATAGATTCACTCAACAATGCCTTTTATCACACGCATAAACATCATGAACAATTGTTTAAAATTCCTGTTACAAGAACTGTCAAACGAAATAAAACTCTGGCAATTTACAAAGCAGTCAGAACAATTTTGACCATGTTGACACGAACGCATTTACGAACGAAAGTTAGACCTATTATACGTGGAATTCATCCGTTTCAATTAAAGCTAGAGGTTCTAAAAACAATTGATTTTTCAAAAATTGAAAGCTTCAACCAAAAAAATACACCTGATGCTGATGCTTGGAAAATAATCGCGTTCTATTTAGTACAGAATGAATTACTCATCACACAAAATATAGAAGTATATTCGAAAGAAAAATTACTAAAACATGTTCCTGAAGTTTCAGATTTTATTCTCAGAAAAGAAATCAATCTAAAGGCTAAAAACACGTTAACACAACTAAAAAACAAATGGCTACAAACAGTTATTGACTTTGGAGATTTCAAATCAACAGAAAACATACTTTCATGTAACAATGAACGTGTAGATATGGTCAAAGAAATTGGTTTATAAGCTAAAAAATAACAACATGAACACACAAAAAATAATTGTACTATCTCCCAACTTTTCAGAAGATTCTATGATTATCAATCAGGCAACGATTGATACGGAATTTACTGCGATGCGATTTGGTAGTTGGAATGTTCCTGCGGAATATCAAAAAGATGTTGTGGCGGTTTATGGCGAAGATTTATTCACAACGATTGTGGCCGAACAATGCAATCTAAAACTCCTAAAACCTACGGACGATTGGTTGGCAAGTGTTCCGCTAAAATATACCTTACGAAACATAACGTATGATCGTTTTGGAAACATTCAGAACGTACAAAACAAATTTATAAAACCTGTCGATTTCAAATTTTTCCCTGCTGGTGTGTACACTTCCGTGGAAGAAATCCAGGGGTATAGTACGATTGATGCAACTATTGAAGTCTTCGTTTCCGATGTCGTACGTTGGACGATTGAAGTTCGCTGTTTTGTCATTGATAGAACCATTCAAACATGGTCAACCTACATTTACAACGGAGAAATTGAACTAAAAGATTCTATAGAAAAAAGCGAGGAAACAGAAATGCTGAACTTTCTCAATAAATTTCTAACCGACAAAACCATCGATTTACCAAAAGCAGTCGTCATTGATGTTGGGTACATTCCTGAAAAAGGTTGGGCACTCATTGAAGCAAATCCTGTATGGAGTTCGGGCGTCTATGCGTGTGATCCTAAAAAAGTAATTCAGACGATTGTGAAAAGTTGTGAGAAAGTGAAAATTTAATTTTAATGAATCAGAAAAATCTAAAAAACAAAGTATATAAAGTACTCTTTGAGAAAATTTCAGAAGAAAATTTCAAAAAAGACATACAAATATTAACCGATGTTTATAAGCCTAAACCTGACTCTTTATTGTATGATTTGACACTCATAAATAATACATCAGATAATTTTAAAAAATGCTTACTAGAAGTTATATCAAAATATACAACTAAAGAAGAATTGATAAGTCTTAAGATTTATCAAGAATGTATGAAGATAATTTCGGCTAGAGATAAAGAGACTGTTTTTCTTCATTCAGCAAAACTAGCAGAAATTTATAATCGTAGTAAAAATCAGTATCAGATCCTATTTGATTTTCAAAGGTTAAATGACGAACTATCTTATATAAAAGATGATTTAGTTAAAACAAAACAAGAAGACGTATACTTCAATCTCAAAAAATCTGCTCGCGCAATTACTGACGAATATAATCGCTATAAAAAGAAACAACAATGGAATAACTTTCTTCAAACTTCTTTAAATATTATAAAACATAAAGAACCTATACAGCTTAAACAAAAAAAGCAAATTATAGATAATGCAATTAATGAGCTTGTAAACTTAGAATCCAAATCTAGGATAAAACGATTATTAAAAGAAAATGGGTTCAAAGATGAAGAACTTGAAAAAATAATGGAAGTTGCTGAAAACACTTCTATAGAAATAATGAAAAAAAGATTATATCCGATGTTAATCATTGGAATTATTTTAACTGTATACAGTACTGTAATACTAACTAATGAAAATAATCAAGGCTATTACGCTCTCATCATTTTTTTAATTGGAATTGGATTGCTGATTACCGTTTTTATAATGTTTTGGAAGATCAAAAAGAAAAAATAAACTATCATGGCAACAAGAAGCAGAGGAAAAGAAGGAAGTGACGATCGTTTATTTGGCGATCCTAAAATGCAATCAAAAATACGAGAAGCTATCAAAGATATGTCGTATTTATTGAGTAGAGGATTCTCTGAAAAATCGTCATTGCCATTAGTTGGAAATCGTTACAAACTCAACAATCGTCAACAACGTGCCGTACAAGGAATGAGTGAAGCAAATCATAAACTTGAAAAACGTGCAGAAAATTGTTTACAACCAAATCAGTTAGCTGAAAAAGAAGTCATGCTCGATGGTTTTAATGTATTAATCATGCTAGAAAGTGCTTTATCTAGCGCCTATCTTTTTAAAGGTTTAGATGGTTGCTATCGCGATTTATCAAGCGTACACGGAACCTACAAAAAAGTAAAACAAACGCCAGAAGCCATTCAACTCATTGCAAACTTTCTACAAGAAAACAAGGTAAAAAAAGCAACGTGGATCTTTGATAAACCTGTTTCCAATAGTGGACGTTTAAAAACAATGTTACGAGAATTCGCAGACAAAAACCAACTCAATTGGGAAATCATTTTAGACAATAATCCTGATAAGTTAATTGCTGAAAGCGGAAAAATTGCCATCAGTTCTGACGCATGGGTTTTAGACAATGCAACAACTTGGTGCAATATGGTGCGACACATTGTAGATGAACACATTCCTCAGAAAAATGTGGTGGAATCTGAATAAAACAAACTACGCAAAAATATTGCGTAATCAAATTTTATCTTCGAGCTAAAGTTAAGAAATAAAAATCATGGAATTTTCAGAAAAGCAGTTAGAACTACATCTAAATAAGATAGATAAGAGACAAGAAAAACTTTTTCAAATCTCTCAAGTCGTTCTCAATTTATTAGAAAAAAAAGGGAATCTAAACTTGAAACTATGTGTGATGACAGTTTTAAAAAGATCCATTTCTACAATGGAAGGAATTACAACTTTAATTAAGGCAAAGAATTTCACATGTGCTGCGCCATTATCTAGAATATATCTTGACAATTTAATACGACTTCATGCCTTTAGTTTATGTGACAATCCAAATGAAATTGCTACTCAGGTTTTATTAGGCAAAAAAATAAGAAATTTAAAAGATCGAGAGGGAGAGAAAATGTTTGATAATTATCTAGTTAATTCACTATCTGAAGATTATTCATGGATAACAAATGTTTATGATGCTACTTCTGGTTATGTACACTTTAGCTTTCAACATTATAATGATATGATAGTCAAACGAGAAGATTTAGAAAATGAAATAAGAACAATTTACTATATGTCAAAAGATGATCCTCATGTAAAAATAGGAAGTTGGCTGGAATTAACTACTCTAATTATAGAAGTGTCTTATGCCTTAACAAAACTTATACATTCTTTATTGGAAAAAGATTTAAAAAGTCTAGAAAATGATTAACAAAATAGTATAAACTTTGCTACGCAAAAATATTGCGCAATCAAATTCCATCTTTGAACTCAGAAATACAAAACAACTAAAAATATAAAATCATGCAAACTAAAAAAGGTACCGTGTATTGAATTACTAACAGATAATTCAATACAAAATGAAAACATGTAAAAACAAGAAAATTTACAATTTCAAACAAGCTCACAAGCGTAAAAAAAGAACGCGAGCTGCTAAAAACCCTTGGACAAGCGATTCTAGTGAATTCCGAAGAAGTCTAAATAGAGAATATCGCACAAAATGCAAAGTCATTCTCAGAAAAAAAGTAGCAGGACAAGAAATAGAATTTCCATTACCTCAAAAAAATCTTTTGTGGTATTGCTATTAAAAAATAGTCAAAATGAAAACACGAATACTAGAAAAACTCAACGAAATAGAACGCGATAACAATATCGAAATCTTATTCGCTGTCGAATCAGGAAGCAGAGCTTGGGGCTTTGCTTCTCCCGATTCCGATTATGATATTCGCTTTGTGTACAAACACAAATCCGATTGGTATTTGAATCTTTGGGAACAAAAAGATACGATTCAGTTTATGACAGAAGATGAATTGGACGGTGCTGGTTGGGACATTAAAAAAGCATTAAAATTGCTAGCAAAATCGAATGCTTCCTTACTAGGTTGGCTCTTCTCTCCTATTGTATACAGAAGTTCTGGAACGCTTTTGGAAGAGATGAAAACCGTTGCTAAAGACAATTTCAATCCTGTTGCTGGTTTCTTTCATTATCACAGCATGAACAAAAATTTTGAAGAAACTTTAGACACCAATGAAATGACCTTAAAAAGTTATTTCTATGCCATACGAACAGCTTTATGCGCGAATTGGGTTTACAAAAAAGAAACTGTTCCGCCAGTAAATTTTCGTGAATTATATCCGCTTTTAGATAAAGAATCTTGTTCTCTTTTAGATGAATTGATTCTACTAAAAAGCAAACACATTGAAAAAAGTGATGCTCCAGTAGATATACGTTTAATCAATTTGGTAAAACGCATTGTCACAGAAAATGATGAAGTTCGAAACGATTTGAAAAATATAAAATCAAATCCTGAAGAATTCAATAAACTATTCATAAAAACAATATAGAACAGATGAAATTACACATACCAGAAGATTATACAGAATTTTTATATTGGATAAAAGAAACAACGGAAGCTTTTTGGAGCAAAAATCCAGAAACTTCTGAAGATGATTTTGTTTGTGAAGATTGGGCTTATGGTGCAAAATGGTTGGGCATGACCGAAGAAGAAATCGATCAAACAGAAAAAGAATTCAATTTAAAATTCACGCAAGAACATCGTCAATTTTTAAAAATATTACACGCTATTGATAAAAAGGAAGTATATACGTATGAAGATGATGAGACAGGAGAAGTTACATCTCAAGAAAGTTCATTCTTTTACAATTGGATCACAGATAAAGAAGAAATAAAAGACACAATGTATTGGCCATACAAAACAATGCTTTCTGATGTAAAGGGAACAAATAGAGTTTGGCTAAAATCGTGGGGAAACATTCGACCAAAATCTGATGAAACTAAGGAAAAAATATTTTCGGAATGGTTTGAAAAAATACCAAAATTAATCCCAGTATACGCACATCGATTTATAGTGAGTAATCATAACAATACACAAAATCCAGTGTTATCAATTAGAGGTTCGGACACCATTGTATACGGCTGGAATATGCGGCACTATTTATTAAGAGAACTCGAAGAACATCTGAATTTATTTGACGATGTATATGATAAAGAAGATGAGGAATGGTATCCAGAAAGAAAACCAGAAGTACAAAAAATTCATGATGTAGAATTTGGAACTGCAAAAACAAAATCCATTCCTGTAATTGAAGAAATGATTTTATATTGGAGCTCTGGTTGGTCTAGTTTTGGGAAAGAGAATCCAAATAAAGTAGAAGGATCTTTACAACCCATAACAAAAACATTTGTTGCGCAAGATGAAGATGGAGAACATAACGATCAACAAAAACAATTTAATTCGTTTTAAAGTAATACAATGACACTCTCAGAACTCAAAAAATCTGGACATATCATTTTCGAATGTATCAGCGGAAGTCGTGCCTACGGATTGGACACGCCAACTTCCGACACGGACATTCGTGGTGTTTTTGTATTGCCAAAATCCATGTATTATTCACTCGATTACATTGATCAAATCAATGATGAAACGAATGATACTGTATATTATGAATTGCAAAAATTCATTTCGTTATGCGCCAAAAACAATCCAAATATCTTAGAATTACTGAATGTTTCGGAAGATTGTATTTTATACAAAGATCCGTTGTTTGATAAAATTAAGCTAGACATATTTCTATCCAAACAATGCGAAAAATCATTTGCAAACTACGCGTTTACACAAATCAAAAAAGCGCGTGGATTGGAAAAGAAAATCGTCAATCCAATGGAAAAAGAACGTAAGTCTGTGTTGGATTTTTGTTTTGTCTACGATGAAGGAACTTCAATTCCGTTAAAAACGTTCTTAGCTAATAACAAAATAAAACAAGAACATTGTGGCATTGCAAATATTCCACATTTAAAAGATTGTTATAACGTATATCACAACGAAAAAATTCCCTACAAAGGAATTCTAAAAAGTGAAAAAGCAAATGAATTATCGTTGAGTTCTATCCCAAAAGAAGAAACGACAATTGGAATGTTATTTTACAATAAAGACAATTACTCTAGCTACTGCAAGAAGTACAAAGAATATTGGAATTGGGTTGAAAAACGAAATGAAGAACGTTATAAAACAACGGTTTCTCATGGAAAAAATTACGATTCTAAAAATATGATGCATACCTTTCGCTTGTTACGTATGGCAAAAGAAATTGCAACAGAAAATACAATTCATGTAAAACGCCCAGATCGTGAATTTTTACTCGATATAAAACATGGAAAGTTTGAATATGACGAATTGGTGACTTGGGCAACCGAATTAAAAATAGATTTGGAAAGTTTATATGCAAATTCAACGTTACCAGGACATCCAGATATAGAAAAAATTAATACATTACTCATTAACATTAGAACCGATTTTTATACTCAAAACCAGTGAACGCTTTACTAGACATAGCCTATTCCTGTAAAAGTTTCCTTTCGGAAGATTGGAAAGCAACATACAGCGCGTTTTTACAGAACGAACATCTGTCTGTACTAGCGCGTAATGTGTATGCTTTGTATGAACATGATGTTGAGAAATTTCACGGAAAACCCAATTTTGAAGAAGAAATTATTCCAGATATAAAAGAGGCGTTTATCATCTTTAAAGAACAATTCAAAATCTTAAAAAAATATAACTTTGAAGATAATAAACTAACGCGCAAGGCTTTTGCCACTGCCGTAGAAAGAACAAACTTCAGGCACATCTTGATACTTTCCGGACAACGATTAACCTCAGCAAGTATTCAAGATGAACATGGAATTCCGCCTTTGCAAAACGAATTGTTAAAACAGAGTTTCAAAGCACATAACGATCAAATATCAAAAGCGGTTCGTGCTTGGGAAAAACACGCACAACGCTCTACGGAAAGTTTCTGGGGAACCGTAAAAGGAAGTGCGGAAGAGAAAGAACAAAATGTACAAAAATTGGTAAAACACATGCTGAAACACAAAACCTGGTGGAATGTTTTTACACATTACAAACACGAAATTGTGTATGAAGTACGTATTCCTAGTGGACACGGAATTCGCTGGAAAAAATCAACCTTAGAACTCATTGGATTTTTAGAACCTTTTGAAGATTACGATTATGACAGAACATGAACAAACATATAATTTTTCGCAACAGGAATGGGAAACGTGCCTAAAAGTTTTGCATGTCCTAAAGGAAAATCCGTTGGAGAATCCAGATAATAAACAATTTGGAACGCTCCTCACAAAGATTACTAAAAAGGCAAAAAAGTCAAACCGAAAAGGTACATTTTCCTCAAAAAAGAAGGAAGATTTAGAAACGATCTTAAACAGTGAAATTTCTAAAAACGCATTGCAAAACACCACAATTTATCAAGATGAAGCACAATCTCCGCAATCATTTACAAAGTTGAATGTTCCTAAAAACTGTTATTGCTGCAATACTTCCTTTTCGTTGGCACATTCGTTCTACAATCGATTATGTCCATCATGTGCTGAACTCAATTATGAAAATCGTTTCAAAAACCTCGATTTATCAGGTCGCAACATCATTTTAACTGGTGGACGCGTAAAAATCGGATACGCTACAGCATTAAAAATGTTACGTTCTCATGCAAATGTAACCGTGACAACACGTTTTCCTGCCAGTGCTTTAGACTTATTTCGTCAAGAAAAAGATTATGAATCCTGGAAAGACAACTTAGTCGTATACGGATTGGATTTACGAAATCTGAAATCGGTTGAAAACTTCATTCACTATTACAAAAACACACACAAAACGCTCGACATTCTCATCAATAATGCAGCGCAAACGATCAAATATACCGATCAATACTACACACCATTAATTGCCAAAGAACAGCAATTGGCATTAGAATTTTCTGGTCAGCAAAACTTAATCGCGAATGAAACGCCTGTAGCGAATGTAAAATTATTGAACAATCATGTAGAAAAAAGTTTCTTGGAACTCAATCGTTTTGGACAACCTATTGACACTCGTTCAAAAAATAGCTGGAATGCTACCTTGGAAGAAATTTCCATGCAGGAATTGATTGAAGTAAATTTAATCAATCAAATTTCTCCATATTTCTTAATTAAAGAATTAGTACCATTATTGAAAAATTCTAGCTTTCCTAAAAAGCACATCATCAATGTCACTTCTTCCGAAGGACAATTCAGTTACAACAACAAAACCATGTTTCATCCGCATACAAATATGACCAAAGCGGCGTTAAACATGATGACGCGAACTTCCGCAATGACGTTTGAAAAAGATCATATTTATATGAATGCAGTTGATGTTGGTTGGGTTTCTACAGGAGCTCGCGAAACCTTGCGTAAAAAACAATTTGAAAAAGGATACATTCCGCCACTCGACCCTGTTGATGGCGCATCAAGAATCGTGCATCCTATCTATGAAAATGAAAAAAACAATACTATATTTACAGGAAAGTTATTAAAAAACTACTGTATTGTAGATTGGTAAAATGAAGAAAGCACAGCAGTAGTTCAGCGGAAGAATACTATCATTACAAGATAGAGGGCACGAGTTCGATCCTCGTCTGCTGTGCATAATATATAAAAGATGTGGCAGTAGTTCAAGATAATTGGAAGAATATCGTCAACAAAACGAAGGTTGCGGGTTCGAGTCCCGTCTGCTACACTTTTTAAATAATAATAATAAGAAATTTTGATACGCAAAGGCTGGTGGTTTAATGGAAGAACACCTGTAAACAGACATTTTATTCCGGAGGTGCGAGTTCGAATCTCGCTCAGCCTTTGTCTCAAAAAAGATCTTTAAAAATATGTAAGGGTTGATGGTTTAACTGGAAGAACACTTGGCTCATATCTAGAGGTGCGAGTTCAAATCTCGCTCAACCTTTACTAAAAAAACGGTAGCAGTAGTAGCTCAATTGGAAGAGCATCTGCCTTCCAAGCAGAGGGTTTTGAGTTCAAATCTCAAGTGCTGCTGCCTATTTTAAAATAAAATTTGACATACAAAGATTGGTAGTTCAACTGGAAGAATATCAAACATCCATTTTGGAGATGTGAGTTCAAATCTCACTCAATCTTTGTTCCATAATGGTAACAGTAGTAGCTCAATTGGAAGAGTGCCTGCCTGTCACGCAGGAAGTTGCGGGTTCGAATCTCGCCTACTGTTGCCTATTTATAAATTGATAAAATACAAAGCCATGAAATACGCTTTAGAAAAAACAACCAATACACATATTTTAGAAGCCGAAGAAATAAAAGTTCGCCATACAGTTGGTAGTACACAAGTATTACAAATTGAAGGTGAAGGAATGGTGTCACATGGTGAACACGGAATTATAAAAACAGAAAGTAAATATGTGATTAAGTATGTGCAACAAGAATTTAATCCTGTAACTCGGATCATTGAAAATGCTTTTGACTAAAATTTAATATCTGTGAAAACAATTAAAATATATACCGAAGAAGATATTGCCAATATCTCGGAAACAGATACTATTCGATTAGAAATATATCTGAAAAATGCAGTAATTCCCATTCGTGAAATGAGTGGCGAATTGTACGCACGCGCCGTTGGTTGTAAATTTCCGAACTTAACAATTGTTTTCGGATTGGTTTCTTTAGATGCGCATAAAGCGGAATTACCAAAACTCACAGAAATTCAAGGAAATTTGAACATTCATGGGAATGATATTTTACTTCCTGAATTAAGCAAAATACTAGGTGATTTTAAACAACATCATCTTGTAGAATTACCCAAACTCAAAATAATCACCGGAAAATCCAATGTGCTCAAAAGTCGTATCTCAGAAAAATGGCAACGCGTTCTTTTTCAAAAAGATTTAGATGAATTGGAAAAAGGTGAATTATACAACCTCAGCATAGAAAATTGCAATGTTACTTTGCGCAGTACTGCAATTTACGGAAATTTAAAAATTAGCAATGCAAAAGTAAACTGCCCTAACTTAGAAACAATTTATGGCGATTTCACACTTGAAATCTCTGATAAATTCAGTAATTACATAGCAAAACCAAGCTTAAGTTTTGATGACATTAAAAGTGGAAAAGCAGCAAGTCTTTTTGAAAGTCCTAAGCTTAAAACAATTCATGGAAGCTGTGAAATCAGTACAACAAAACCTATAAATATAGATGTTGAAAGCGTTAACGATAGAATTGAAATTCAAAAAGGAAACGCTTCTTTTAGAAAACTTCTTAAAACGGGAGCGCTAATTGTAAGAGAAAAATCAAAAATGGTTTGTGATGCACTCACAGAAACAACAAAAAAATTAGTAACGCATGAAAAAAGTTACCTAAGCGCAAAATCACTCTATAAAATTGGAAAACATTGTGGTATCAGCTCTAAAATTGAGATTCCTAATTTACTTTTTATTCAAGGCGATTTATCGATAAGACAGCATCATTATCACAAACCAAAAATTAAACATAAGTTCAAAAGCCTAAAATATATAGGTGGAAAAATAACGTTTGATGAATTCTGCTCATTTCCTAAACTAGAAGAAGTAAAAGGTGTTTGCAACATAAGAATGTTAAAAAACATCTCTTCTGCAACAGCTCCAAGATTAACTTACATAGACACTTTAGATATTGGTGAACGACAAAATTATCGAATTAGAGAACGACTTCCTAGTCTGCAAAAAGTAGGAACAATGATGTATCAAAAAGATACTGAACATCTCATTATTGATCATTTTTTTCATACTGTAGAAAATCGAAATACAGAATTTATCATCTCAAAGGAATCCTTCTCAAGATGGAGTCGTTTAAGTGAAGATAAATTACCTATACAAAGGCTAATTGCCATTCTAAAAATGCGCCATGTTTCTTTTGATAATTTCTATACGCGCGAATTAACACGTGAATGGAAATACGAAGCCAGTGCGTCTTTTGATGAAATTATTACTTCAATTAAACGAAAATGGAAAAAAGTAATTCCGCTTACTTATGAAGACATATTTCAATTACACGATTTTTCTATGAAAAGATTTGCATTCAACTATGTTGGTGTAGACACTTTTATGCAAAAACTCAAAGCAAAACGAATTGCTACAGAAGGAATTGAAGTCAATCATATTCAATATGATGAATTAGGAAATAAAAAAATGGTGCAAAAACACAACGTCTTTGAAATTTACGAAGCCGATTTCAATAAAGTACAGCATTTTAGATCTTGGCGTGGTGAAAAACAATTGCGTTATGCAGTAAAATGTTGGTGTACTTCTACCAATCAAGAACATTGGATTTGGATTGAAGAAGCATACAAGAATGATCCGCTTTCTGCGATTGCTTCTACATTTCGCGTGCATGAAAATGTGATTCCATATATTTCTTGTATAAAGCGTCAAGGAGATATTTTATTATGTGAAATTAAACGAAATGTAAGACCTGAAGGAACAATTAGAGCATTAACCAAAGAAGAATATTTTGGCTTACTTGTTGCAGAATCCTAAATACCAATAGGGTTAGAACAATTATAAATAACGCTTCAAATTTGGAAGGAACCCTATAAATATCACATATTTGCCACACTAATGACAAAAATTTATTTACATATTGCCTCTTCTTGCCTGAAAAGTCAAGACACAAATCGCGGAATGGTTGAACCATTTTGGCGAAACGAGACGCTTTATGTACATTTTTATCAGTGAAGTTTAATATGAAATAACACAAAAATTATACAAACAGTAAAGCGTCCAAGGAATTGGGCGCTTTTTTTATGAAAAAAAATTAAAAAATGTTAGTCGCATAATCAAATAGAAAAATAAAAGGTTGAAACAAAAAGCAATTGAGAGACAGACAGTTGGCAAAAAGTTCAATATCCGTTACATAACGGACAGGGATTCCTATATCCAAAATCAAACATAACTATTTGATTATCAATAAAATAAATTAAAAAAAGATTTGCGTAATCAAAAAATCGTTTCCATATTTGCAACGTCAAAAACAAGAAACGACATAACAAAAAAACATCATGAAATTTAATATACATCACATATCCGCCTTAGCAAACATTCTCCGATCGCCGGAAAGTTGCGACAGACTGTTTTTACAAGAACAGACATGGGATATTATGTATTTAAAACAATGGGAGTATTATAAAGATATGTTACGATGATCGTAACTATACATAAACTTTATAAAAGCATCTCCCAAAAAAGAGATGCTTTTTTTATGGTTTTTATTTAACAAAAAATGATGCATAGCTTAGTTGGTAGAGCAGGGCGCTTTTAACGTCAAGGTCGTGAGTTCGAACCTCACTGCGTCAACAAAAAGGAAGAGCAAGCCAATTGGCGGTGGCCACGGTCTTGAAAACCGTTCGGAGTTAATGACTCGTGTGGGTTCGACTCCCACTTCTTCCGCAACTAATTTGGAGTGTAGGTAAATATTGGTTCGTTACGCTTGACTGCTAATCAAGTCCGTTTAACCGCGGTGAGGGTTCAATTCCTTTGCGCTCCGCAACATATTGGGGATATAGTTTACCAGGCGAAAACAGTGGGTTTGCATCTCGCAGCACGGAGTTCAAGTCTCCGTATCTCCACAAAATGATATTGTAGCTCAATGGCAGAGCAAGAAGCTGTTAACTTCTAGGTTGAAGGTTCGAATCCTTCCGATATCGCAACGACAAGGTGGCTGAATGGCAAAGGCAGCAGTCTGCAAAACTGTTTTGTATGAGTTCGAATCTCATCCTTGTCTCAATGATTATGTAGTATCAAACTTGTTTGAATAGTATATAATTTACTTGGAAGTGTTGAGCAATTGGTTGGCTTGCCAGACTGTAAATCTGGTCTCTTCGGAGCGTGTAGGTTCGAGTCCTACTACTTCCACAACACACGCTTGTGGTGTAACTGGTAGCATGTACGTCTCCAAAACGTACGGTTGAGGTTCAAATCCTTGCGGGCGTGCAAAATATCGCTATGGTGTAATGGATAGCACATGAGATTTAGCTCACATGTTATTCATTATAGATTAAGGAGTTCGTGAATGTGAAAACATTTCTAACCTCATAGTCTAAGTTCGAAATGCTTTGCATTCATGAGTTCCTATTTATTAAGATAAGAACAAAACGAACTAATCTTAGTAGCTATACAAATAGTATCGTGACTCAACGGTAGAGTGCTCGACTGTCTCTCGAGAAGTTGCGGGTTCGAATCCCGTCGGTACTGCAAAACTGAGAATAGAACAATTGGCTGTTTACTCGCCTTGGACGCGAGAGGATGTAGGTTCGAATCCTGCTTCTCAGACGAAGAATAGAAAACTTAAGGTTTTTTATTAAAATAAAATGCTCTGTTGGTCAAACGGCTAAGACGCTACACTTTCTATGTAGAATTAGGGGTTCGATTCCCCTACAGAGTACAAAACACCTGTGTGATGGAACTGGTATACAAAACAGTCTTAAACGCTGTCGTGCGAAGCACATGTGGGTTCGAATCCCACCGCAGGTACTATAATGCAGAGATGATGTAATCGGTAAACATGCCTGACTTAGACCCAGGTTTCTGAGAGTTCGAATCTCTCTCTCTGTACAAACGCAATCTTGAAAGGAGTGCAACAAGTTTATGGTGTAATGGATAGCACATTGGTTTACGAAGCCAAGAGTATAGGTTCGAATCCTATTAGACTTACAAATTGACCCATGTTGTAACGGCAGCAGGCGAGACTTTGACTCTCGAGGTAAAGGTTCGAATCCTTTTGGGTCTACCATAGCGATATAGCTTAATTGGCAAAGCACTGGTCTCATAAGCCAGAAGTTGAAAGTTCGAATCTTTCTATCGCAACTAAAAAATAGTGATATAGCTTAATTGGTAAAGCGTCAATCTGATAAGTTGGCAGATGAAAGTTCAAATCTTTCTATCACTACAAAAATGGTGACTTTAGTTTATTTGGTAAAACGCCTCACTGTGAATGAGAAGAACAGGGTTCGAATCCCGAAGTCACCCAACCAGGAATAATGGCAGAGTTGGTCAATGCGATGGATTGAAGTCCCAGAGATATAGGTTCGAATCCTATTTATTCCACAAAAGAAATGTAGTTTAAAAATTAAAATAGCGAGCAATTATCTCGAAGATGCAAGTAAAATCTTGCCATTTCTCAAATTAAAAATTAATAAAAACAAACAGTCATGAGACAAGATGTATTACAAAGGTTCTTTTACAGAACTGAAGATTCAGGAAGATTCCTTGTGACTTCAAAA
This sequence comes from Kordia sp., assembly GCF_050633145.1. Lineage (GTDB taxonomy): Bacteria > Bacteroidota > Bacteroidia > Flavobacteriales > Flavobacteriaceae > Kordia. The sequence continues at coordinate 317,570 of NZ_JBOEFY010000004.1, forward strand.
AGAACAGGAGTCACCTATTTTGTAGAACCAATAGATTCTGGAAAGCCTGCTATTTTATGGGGCGATTTAGATCCAGCTACAAAAAAAATGACTGGGGATTATGGAAACAAAAGAAGAGGCGCCGTTTTGGCGGAACAATCATTAATTACCTCTGAAAATGGCTTTCAAAACATCTCCACTTTCAAAGGTAGTCCTTTGGGTGAAATTGATCGTAGAGATCGATTGCATGAAATGAGAAAAAATGAAATGTAAAACGAAATGATTCTTTAGGAGTCATCCAAAAACAAAAAAGAAATCATGTTTAAAAAATATAATAGTATTGAAAATACATACCGTGAAAAGGCAATCGAACAGGTATACCTTCACGATTACGGAAACGATGTGTTCGTAGTACAAGAAAAAGTACATGGAGCTAACTTTTCTTTTATTACTGATGGAACTAGTATCCAAGTTGCTAAACGTACAAGTTTAATTGCTGAAGATGAAAACTTCAACAACTACAACTATGTTTTAAACAAGTATGAAAAAGCAATTATAACACTTTTCAAACTTGTAAAGAAAGATTTTCCTGAAACGGAAATGATCACAATTTTTGGTGAAATTTTTGGAGGAAGCTATCCGCATCCTACGGTAGATAAGATAGATGGAATGGTTCGTATTCAAAAAGGAGTTTTTTACAGTCCTGAAAATGATTTTTATGCATTTGACATTTGTTTGAATCATACACAGTATTTAGATGTAACTATTGCAAATACATACTTTGAAGAAGTCGAAATGTTTTACGCAAAAACACTTTTTGCTGGAACCTTTAGTGAATGTATGGCATATCCAAATGCATTTGAATCGAAAGTTCATGAATGGTTAAATCTTCCGAAAATTGAAGGTAATATTTGTGAAGGAACCATCATCAAACCATTAGTAAGTAAACGTTTTGGAAATGGACAACGCGTTATTTTCAAAAATAAAAACGAAAAATGGTCTGAAAAGTCACATGAAAAAAGATCAAGAGTTTCAAAGCCAAGTGCTACAGAAGTGCTTTCTGAAACTGAAAAAGAATTGATGAACACACTTCTTGGCTATGTAAATGAAAATCGTTTGATGAATGTACAAAGTAAGATTGGTGAGTTTTCTCCAAAACAAACTGGAAAAACCATTGGAATGCTTGCTAAAGATGCACTAGAAGATTTTGTAAAAGATCATGAAAGTGATTGGAACAAGATGGAAAAACAACATCAAAAAGTAATGACAAAAATACTTAACAGAGAAGCTGCTAATGTGGTAAAAGAAGTGCTTCTTTTTAGGTAATGTAGAGGTGACTGTCCAAGCTTCTATTCTTGGGCAGTCTTCATAAATATGAAAACTCAATTGATTCTAAAAGTCTATAAAGCATTGTTTTGAACATAAAATAATACGTTTTATTTCAAAAATGTAGATAGAAATTTTACTGTTTTCAATTTTAAAACAAACAAAAACTATGAAAATTGCAGTAAACAAATGGCGAAATTTTTCAGGAAAAGTGTTCGATGTGCCCATAACTACGCTTATTGAAAATGCCATTATAAAAGAACGAAAAGCTGGTCATAGATTAAAGATTTATGTGGGTTCAGATTCACAGGCTTATAAAACACACGTTGCCTATGGTACTGTGATCGTAATTCTCAGAGAAGGGAAAGGTGGTTTTATGTTCATTAAAAACGAAAAAGGAACCACTAAAATAGGAATAAAAGAGCGTATGCTCAGAGAGGTAAATCTATCCGTAGAAACAGCCTATAACATTTGTGACCTATTGGAAAAGTATAATATTCAATTAGAAGTCCATGCAGATATTAATACAGACTCAAAATTCAAATCAAATGTGGCCCTCAAAGAAGCAATGGGATATATCTTAGGAATGGGCTTTGCATTCAAAGCGAAACCTTATGCTTTTGCAAGTTCGTCTTGTGCAGATAGTATTGTCTAAATAGCATTATACCTCTTCTTTTCTAATGAATATTTATATCAGAAAGAAAAACAGTAGCTAATCAATATTTACTGTTTGGTTTATCATCTTAGCTACACGTGGATTGTAACTAGGATTTAAGAAGAAAATAAATTAAAAATCATAAAAGTAGGTGTCGTAAAACAGCGTTACTTCGTAACTATAACGATCCTAAGGTAGCGTAACACGGGCGACCGTGCTAGCGAAGTTGGGTTAAAAACCAACATGGCAAAATTTTGCAAAAAAGAAAGTCTCTCGTAGATGTCAAATTGCCGGCTCACTGCCCTTTATAGCATTTATTTGTTAGGGTAAGAGCGATTTTCCACAAGGAAAATTCCGTTGTTTGCCTGTTGCCCTACTTTTTAAAATATACCAATAAATTATACAAACCTGTTACTAAAAAACTTTACTCTATAGAGTAATACTGGGAAAAACTGCTCAAAAATCAAAGTTAGAAAAAGTAACTCCAGGAAAATATTTTATCTACGCAAAATGAATGCGTAGTTCTATGAAATATTTGTACCAGAAAGAAAAACAGTTGCTAATCAATATATACTGTTTGGTTAATTATCCTCGCTACACGTGGATTGTAGCGAGGTAAACAAAAGCCTCTTTAGCATAAAGGGAAGTGCTATGGTAAAAGTTAGACGTAACCATGGAGTGATTGGAATATGTTGTTAGTGATACGCTCGCTAATGAATAGAATTTGCAGAAGCACCGAAATACACAAGATGTAAAGTAGGGAAGCGCATTTACAGCCAATCTGTTCGTACATACGAAAGTATCGGTTCGAATCCGATAAGAGGTACTATTAAAATATCAAGCGAGTCTTGTTGCGTGTTTCTGTATAGCACCATTGTATAAAACGTTGCACAATTTGTATCATGTTTTTATATGCAACTCGACTTGGAGGCTTCGGGTTATTGGCCAAATAATAATTCACCACCATAAGGGGAACATGGGTCATGGGTTCGAATCCCATTCTCGCAAGAGATAGTTCAGCGGTTAGAACAATGTTTATTGGATGTTGCCGGTTCGAGTCCGGTCAGTAGCTCCGAAAGGTTGGTTACTGTAACTCAATTGGTAGAGTACTACACTTTTAATGTAGATTGAAGTTTGATCTCTTCTCAAAAGATTACCAGCCTGTCACGCTGTTAAATTTGACGAAAACGATGACGTATCAATCTGCTGAAGTTTCAAATGAGATGAACAGCAATTTTGAAGTCACTTTGACATAAAAAGTGCTTGCTGATAGCAACTACTATTTCTTGACGATCAAATCAAACTAAAAACCTGCTTACTAAGTTGTGTTTTGGTGCGATTCCATCCTCAAAAAAGAACTAGTGAACATCTGTAAAATCTTTTATCTCCGTGAAAGAGAAATGATTGATGCGCTTCGTTTTTACTCGATAATCGAGATTAAAAAAGTAGAATCGTCAGTAATGGCATAATTAATAATAGAGACATGAAACGAGTACGAATTCACACAGGAAAAGTAGGTTTGGTTTTTAAAAACGGAAACTACCAGAAAGTAATTACTGAAGGAACATATTGGCTAAAGTTTAGTCAAAATGCAGTTATTTATGATCTTACAGAAAAGTTTCATGCGCCAATTGCTAGTGAAATTTTATTGCAAGATGTGAACTTGACAACTATGTTAGAAGTAATTGAGGTAAAGGATAATGAAATTGTATTACTTTTTGAAAAAGGAAACTTTAAAACTGTTTTAGAAGTAGGACAACACTTGTACTGGAAAGGTTTGATTAATAGAACTTTTACACGAGTTGATTTGAGTAAGACAGAAATTACTGAGATCAAAGACAAAAACTTGCTAAGCAACTATAACTTGTCAAAGTATATCCGATTGTTTGAAGTATTGGAATATGAAAAAGCAATTTTATTGGTTGATGATAAGTTTGAGAAAATTTTAAACTCTGGTATTTATCGCTTTTGGCGAAATGCAACAAATATCAAGATTTCAAAAGTAGATATGCGTCAGTTGCAACTAGAAATTGCTGGTCAAGAATTATTGACCAAAGATAAAGCGGCAATTCGTATCAACTTTTATACGCAGTACAAAGTCACAGATATCAAGAAAGCAATTTTGGACAACAAAGACTTTGAGAAACAATTATACATTGCAATGCAGTTGAAGTTGAGAACTTTTGTTGGAAACTACACATTGGATGAATTATTAGACAATAAAGAAAATATTGCCAATGCTGTATTTGAAAACATAAAAGATACCGTAGAAACTTTAGGAATTAAGGTATTGTCTTGCGGAATTCGTGATGTGATTTTAACTGGAGAAATGAAAGAAATCATGAACCAAGTTTTAATTGCTCAGAAAAAAGCACAAGCAAACATCATTACACGTCGTGAAGAAACTGCTTCGACAAGAAGCTTACTTAACACGGCAAAATTGATGGAAGAAAATACGATGTTATATCAGTTGAAAGAAATGGAATATGTTGAGAAAATCGCAGATAAAATTGGTGAGATTACCGTTTCAGGAAATGGCGGCGTAGTTACTCAATTGAAAGATATTTTTTCAGTTAATAAATAGATATTTAACATACATAATCACTATGTTTTTATTCCTGTCCCAGGATCGTTCTACCAAAACGATTCTGGGACTTTTTATTGTTACGAAGTATATTAAAGATAATCGTGTTTTTGCGTATCAGGATACCAATAACGTCCTAAACTTAACTCTAAAATTCCTTTTTCGTACGCATCAATATAAAATTCTACAGCACGAGCCGTACCAAAATTAACCACTCGCCCTGTTGCTTTTTCTACTAAAAAAGGTCCCGTTATAACATGATATTTAAAATCTCCTGTTTCAAAATATTTTTTATTTTCAGAATAATAAATATTACCGTATGACTTCTTTATAGTTAATTGATCAATAACTATAATTTCAACAGTATCATTACTTATGAATGACATATATTTTTTTGCTATGGTAAGCATTTCTTGTTCTGTTAACATAGTCTTTATTTATGACTGTATTTTTGAGTATTAGGATACCAATAAAGATCTAAACTTGGTATCATAGTTCCTTTTTCATATTCATCTATATAAAATTCTAAAGGGTGTGCTGTCCCAAAATTAACAACTCTACCTGTTGATTTCTCTACTAGAAAAGGTTCTGTTACAACATGATGTTGAAAATCCCCTGTTTCAATATATATTTTATCATTGTAATAGTAGATATTTCCGTAAGGCTTTTCTATGACACGTCCTTGATATAGAATTAATTCAGTATCTTCATCACTACTAAATACCATATATTTTTCTGCTATAATTAGCATTTCTTGATTTGTTAACATCTTTTTCTATTTCACTTGTAGGGTATAAAATACTAGGTAATATTTAAATTTAAAACATAACTTTTTCAAAATTTAAGATCATTAAAACTATAATGGGTTAAAAAGTCATATTTTGAATATCTGGATACAAAAATCCATCTAAAATATTTTTCTATGACTTATTCATTCTTTTGTTTTTTGCGATTATTTTGCGTCTGAGTTCTATTTTTTTAGCTTGCTCTTCAGGAGTCATTAATTCCCACTCTAAAGCCTTTATTTTTTCAAGATTTATATAATATTCATCAAATATATGTTTATGACTAATTTTATAATCTTTTAATTCTTTCATAGTATCATAATTTTTAAATATCAGAGGATATAACTCTTTATTTCTTTCTTCTAGTTCTCTTAATGTCTGTTTTTTTTTCATAGTTATAGTTCTATTAAAATTATTTCATATATTTCTAATGTTGGATCGAAGGGATGAGGAGCTGGATTTATACTTAAAATTTCAAACTCAGTTTTTGATTTGAAAAGCACTTCTGCTTCATCTACAATATCAGAAATCACTTCTACTAATTTACCATTTTTACCTTGTACTTTAAAAATCACATTATGATTAGGTTTGTATTGAAACCAGTTTTCTAAAAATTTCTTACGATGAAAAGATGTTGAAAAAAAACCCTCTTCGGTATATACTTTTTTGCCTAAAAATAACTTTTTTATTAATTCTTCGGACATTTCTACAGATCGATACAATGTATATTCTGCGCCATTATAAATACTGTTAGGTAATTTATCTAAAGCTTTATTTAATAACCTTTCGAAACTAATATACTCTTTCCTTAACAGAATTATTCCTCTTAAAGCTTTATTAAGTTTATCAAAACCAGATGCCGTGTAATATGTTATAATAGCCTCTTGATGTATACTTAAGAATCCTTTAAACTCTCTATGGTTAATTACATATCTAATTATATCTAAAAATTTCTTATTCTTTAATACTAACCTACATACATCTGTTAATTCTTGTAAATAACTAAGTAATTCTTGTTTCCCTAACTTTAAAGCCTCGTGTAGTTGCAAAGATATTTCTTTAGCTTTTCCTATTGCTATGGGTATACTTTTATAAATAACCGTTATATCGCCATGAATATTCCTACAAAAAACAGCACCTACTTTTTGTAACTTGGAAATATTTTTTAATCCAGCTAACTTTTCCCCTACAGCTATTATTTGTAATCCTGTTTTATTAAAGTTAGGGATTTCTAAATTATGGATTGCTTTTAAAGTGAGCTCTTTTACTTTTTTATAGGCTTCCTTTTTTAAAAATACTCTTCCTGTACCTTGTAATATATTTGCTCCAGAATGTACAATTTTTGGAGCATTTGTCGCAACTACCTTTATGGCAATAGGACTAAAAGTAACCAAACCTAATGTGTTATATATTTCGTTCCAAAGTCTTAAAAAATTTTGCGCTTCTTGACCTACATAATCACTTTTTTTAAGTTCTTTTCCTTGGACAAAAATATCTCCAGTAGCCAAACCCATATCTGTTATGGCAGCATACAACATCATAGAGCTAGCCCCTGAATAAATAGTAGCAGCACTACCTACAACCATTAATATATTAAACCCAAACCGAATTACTTTACTTATTCTTTCCCACTTTTTTATATAAGAAACATGTCTAATAAATATGGCTGGAACATTCATAGTAACAGCCTCTCCTTTATCATTATATTGCGTAAATTTGATAACATCTAGAGGATTGTAACTACCTATTTCATTGAAACCATTACTAAATTCTACATCTACAACAGATCGTGACTTACTAAAACGATTACTAGGCAATAATGTATATCCTATTTTTTCCTCGCTTTCCCAACTATTTTCAAGATGAATTTTACCGTCTTCAATACCTGCATTTAATGTGTATGTTACCGTGTGTTTCCATTCCTCCTTTGCTTGTGGTCGCACATCATGAATCCCTTGATGAAAATGTGCTCCAGAAGATTCAAAAACACACAACTTAGCGTTTCCTTCAAACAATTGTATATACGAGTTTAACATTGTCGCAAACACATCTCTATTGGTAGGTTCAAAACTGCTAAATCCGGGAAAGGTTTTTGAAAAATTATACCATCCAAAAAAAGCTTCAATATCACCTTGATCATCTAAGTTTTCATACACTTGCAGTACAAGTTTTTGATCCTCCATAAACCTTTCCATACAATATTTTGGTGTTATAAGCGACATGACATATACTACATAATAGCTGGCATCGGAAGTACCTTTATCATAATCGGCAAACATTTTAAAATGTTTCCAAAGTGTTGTATCAAATATTTTATATGGTTTTGTATCTTTCTCCACTTCAGTATGATATCCAAGTCTTATATAACTTGGTAGCTTATCATATAAAAACATCAATTCTTTAATTGCATCTTTTTCGTTGAGCTGGTATAAAAACTTCTTCCATATAACTTTTCGTATTTTACTAGCCTCATATTCCCCATATACTTTTTCCAAAAAGAAAAGCAATAACTCTGCGTCACTAGTTCTCAATGTTATGGCGCTTCTACTATGATTTTTTTTATCTAAATCTTCAAAATATATATAATAGGTATAGGTAACTGATTTGTTATCTATATCTATATTAACTTCAAAGCTATTTTTTTGTGTACTATTGTTGAGATAACATTTTGTAGTATTTAATAACAAACTAGACGCTAAATTTTTATAATTGAATTTCTCGATCTCTCGTTCAAGTTGCTCTTTTGTAAATGGCGTTTTAAGAAGCTTATCTCTTTTTTGGATAGACCTAATACCATCTTTTACTATTTCTCTATTATTAAAATCTCTTACTTTAGAGCTTTTAAAGTTTCTCTTATCTTTAACATATCTATTAGCATCAAATTTATTTCTCTTAAAATAAGAAGAGCTCAAATCTTCTATTAGTTTTTTTTCATCAATATTAGTTGAAATAAAGTTTTCTTGATATTCACAATCACCTCTTGTATTTGGGAAAGTTCTAAAAGGAGGAAATTCATCATTATCCATAGCTTCTAGCTTTTTTCTTAACCAAAAGTCAGGAGCTTCATGAAATTTAAAATTTGACATATTTTCTATTTTTTTGATAAATTAATGAATGAGTATACCTATCCTATTTCCGAATAAGAAATACTTACTCAGATCAGTAATAAAGATGGTTTTCAAGTATAAGAGGCAGTCATGCTTTTTAAATATAGATATAAAAGTTAGTATATATCTCAAATATTGTGTGAGCGTCATAAAAAACATATAAGCGTTGAATTTTAGTTAAAATTCACGTAGTTTTTCTATAATATGAAAACTAATATTGCATATACCTCTCTTAAACATCCAACTCTAATTAATACAAAAAAAGTGGTTTTTTATCATAAAACACATGTCATTCTAACATTGCTCCAGTAGTTGCAGCAACTATTTTCTTTAATAATTTCTGTCATAAAAAATAAGATCAGATTAGGTTTTTCAATAGTGCGCAAAATGACTGCGTAGTACAATTAAATATTTGTCTCATCAAAATAAAACAAGTAGTTATTAACTTAAAATTTAAACAGATGAAATTTAATGTATTTACAAAACAACGTACACAAGTCATTACAAATCATCAAGGTGAAAAAGCCTATAAAATGACTCCTGAGATGGAATTGTATAGTGCCGTAGTGACTACTAGCTTAGAAAAAACTACATACGAAAATACGTCTGATCGTGTGAAACGAATCCGAAAATTGGTTCGAAATTGCGATCCTGTATTTGTAGCCAAGTTAGCCATATACGCACGTACAAAAATGAACTTACGATCAATCCCTGTTGTATTAGCTGTAGAATTGGGTAAAATTCATAAAGGCGATAATTTGGTGAGTAAAACCATTTATAATATCATACAACGTGCAGATGAAATCACAGAAGTGTTAGCATATTACCAAATGGCAAATAAGCGAAATGACGTTAAAAAGTTAAATCGTTTGTCAAAACAAGTTCAAAAAGGTATTGCAGCAGCTTTTACAAAGTTTGATGAATATCAATTTGCAAAATATAATCGAAAAGGTGAAGTTACGTTGAAAGACGCATTGTTTTTAACGCATCCGAAACCTACGAGTGAAGACCAACAATTTTTATTCAACAAGATTGTAAATGATACTTTAGAAATTCCATATACATGGGAAGTTGAATTATCGAAAGTCGGTCAGCAAAAATATGCTTCTATAATTGCAAAAAAAGAAGCGGTAACTGCTACTTGGGAAACATTAATCAAAAGTAAAAAAGTAGGTTATATGGCAATGATGCGAAACTTACGTAACATTTTACAAGCAGATGTTTCTCCAGATTGTATCAGTCAAGTTGCAGATTATTTGAGTAATGAGCAAGCAGTTTTACGTTCGCGTCAATTGCCATTCCGATTTTTATCTGCATACAACGAAGTACAATTGGTAGACTCGCAATATACATCGTACATATTAGAAGCATTGGAAGATGCCATTCAAATAAGTGCGCAAAACATTCAAGGTTTCGATATTCATACGCGTGTATTAATGGCTTGTGATGTATCTGGTTCAATGTTTAGCCCAGTTTCAGGTAAAAGTAAAATACAGTGTTATGATATCGGTTTGGTGTTAGCAATGTTATTACAAAACCGTTCAAACAATACGATTACAGGTATTTTTGGTGATCGTTGGATGACTTATAATTTACCAAAAAAAGGAATTTTACGTAATGTAACTGCCTTGAAAAAAATTGAAGGTAAAGTCGGTTATTCAACCAATGGTTTCAAAGTTATTGAGTATTTGAATCAAAAGAAGAAAGTGATGGATAAAGTATTCTTCTTTACCGATTTACAAATGTGGAATAGTACGTATGGTAACAATCATATCCAAAAGGAATGGTTAAAATACAAACGAAACGTAGCGCCACATGCAAAATTGTACTTATTTGATTTAATGGGTCATGGTCAAGCGCCATTGCGATTAGAAAAAAACGACGTGCATTTAATTGCAGGTTGGAGTGATAAAGTTTTTGAAGTAATGCATGCTATTGAAAATGGTAAAAAAGCATTATCAGAAATTAAAAAAATAAAATTGGATTAATTTTTAGTAGTGCGCAAAATCACTGCGCACTACTTTATAACCTTTGTATCATCAAATACAAACAAGCAGATAAGGTGTTTTTGGTTGCATAGTAGACTTCCACTCTATAGGAGCGAGTTCGATCCTCGCTATCTGCTCAAAAGTTCATTAAAATAATAAGGAAAATGCCGTAAGAACAGGAATACATCGACTTCCAATTGACCTGAATCCTATTCGCAAAATTGCTTTTCCTTTACTATCAAAAATGTTAGTGTCGTATCAAAGTGTTACTTCGGCGATTCACGCGGGTTTGAAGAAAACCTTTTTAAAGCACTTTAATCTTTTTACCTATCATTTTTAATTACAAAACTAAGTTCATTGAAAATTAAACAAACAATATAAGTGTCGTAAAAAAGGAATACTTCGAGTCATCTCAAAATGCAAGTGCAACTCTTGTCTTTCGTAAAGAAAGTCGTCTAATTAGTAGGACATGAGGAAAAGTCCCTTTTTGAATTATCACCTTATATCACATGGAAAATGCCGTCAATACAGGAATACTTCGACTATTAATCGCACTAAAATCTTGTATATCATATTGCTTTTCCTTTTAAAAAAAACATACATATTAGTGTCGTACTAAAGTGTTACTTCTGGATAAATTAGGTTCGAATCCTAACCGTCTCAATGATGAGATGTGGCAAACACACTTTGGATTTTTTACCTAGTATCTTTAAAAATAAAACAAGTGCCGTAGAAAAGTACTACTTCGCACTCGAATGCCGTGGTCGCAGGTTCGAATCCTGCCTTTCCTACTAATTAACTCAATGTAGTTTATATGGTAAGGATGAGAAGTTTATACTGAATAAAGTATGAACGTAAATCCTGCCTTTTCTAAAAAAATTGCACTATATGGGAAAGTAGCTCAGTCTGGTAGAGCACGTAAACTAAATACTTTTTGTCCAATTGCCTTGTTTTTAAAATTATATCAAAATGTCACGCTTATTAAAAAAAATCTTATTCTTTTTCTCTTCTTTTCTTCTGAAAAAGGAGCATGAAAAAACCAAAATAAACACGCTAAAAATTAGTGATGATATTATTTTGAATGTAATGGATAAACTTTCTGATTTTGAAAATAAGCAAGGATTTTTAAAACCAATGACTTTACACAAATTGGCAAAAAAATTAAAAACAAATCCTAAGTATTTGTCGAAAATCATAAACAATCACTATCAAAAAAACTTTAGTTCATACATCAATGATTTACGAATCAAGTATGTTTTAAAAGAACTAAAAACAGATGATTCACTAAAAACAACTACCGTAAAGGCACTTGCTAAGAGAATAGGTTTTGGAAATACAGAATCTTTTGCAAAAACTTTTAAAAAACATACAGGTGAAAATCCTTCAAACTATTTAAATAGCTTAAATCATAAATAAAAATTACTCTTTTTAATTTGTTAACTATTTTTCTTGAACTGATAAGTTCCTTCATTTATACAATTATGAATGTTGGAACTTTTCTTTTTAAAATTGATAAAAACAACTTTAAATTTATACCATTTGAAGCAACTTTATTTCACTCCAAATTTACTGTATTCAAAAAAATCTATTCTCATTTTAAAAGTTAAGAGTAGCTAACATTTAATCAATTGATAATCAGATAAAAATACACTTTCAAAATACGAGCAAGGTTTTTTTCTCATCCTAAAAAGTGATAATACTTAATCTCAAAATCAAGTAAAAATACGTACCTATATAATAGGTGTATTGTGCAACTTTGAGAACCTATAACCAACTTTATCATTTTTTATGGAAGCCACTCAAGAAAATATAGCACAATCAGACACAATCGAAATCAAAGTTTATGTTCCAATCAATGACGTTACGGAACGTCAACAAGGAATGATCGACAATGCAATTAAAAAGCACCCTAGAGATCGTAAATACCTAACAAATTCAGCTTACTCCGAAATTTTTGCGCCTAGTAAACATGATGCAAATGATATTATTGAACATGCTGAAGCGCAAAATTGGGATGTCAGTTTTGATGAAAAAGCACGTGAAATTACTATTAAGATTAACTCGGATAACGTTACCAAGCCACAAAGCGGCACTTCAACTATTCCGCTTATATTTTTAAGTTCTCAGGGAGATATTCACTTAGATGCCGCTGATTCAACACAAAAAGCGAATGCAAGCGCTAAAGATATTGTCGATCCAACACAGAAAACGGGGTTTGTAAAAAACAATCAAGAACGAAGAGTTGGTCGCGGACATGGAATTCCTATTCAAGAACCAGCACATGGATACAGCGTTCTCGAAATTGCAGAAAGTTATAACTTCCCTGATGGAGATGGCGAAGGACAAACCATAGGAATTATAGAATTAGGTGGACAGTTTGAGCAAAACGATTTGGAAAATTTCTTTGACGAATACAACACTCCAGTTCCAGAAATTCAAATAGTCGGCGCACCCACAACAACTCCACAAAACGATAATGTAGAAGTAACAGCAGACATTCAGGTAGCTGGAATTTTAGCACCAAAAGCAAAATTTGTCATTTACTACGGAACTACCATTTTAAGTGCCATGAAAACTGCCTTGGCAGACACAAAAAATAAATTAACTGTTATTTCTATCAGTTGGGCTGGATCTGAATTAGGATATTCTCTACAAGAAATTACAGAACTAAATAATGTATTTCATGAAGCATCACTCAAAGGAATCACCATTGTAGGAGCTTCTGGAGACAATGGAGCTTTAAACAATAAACAGTACGCCAATGTAAATGTCCCTGTAAATTCTTCGTATGTACTCGCTTGTGGCGGAACGCAAACATATATTACAGACGATAAAATTGTAGTAGAATCCGTATGGAACGAATCTACCCAACAAGCGCAAATAGCAAGTGGCGGCGGATTTAGTCAACGTATAGCAGAGCAACAATATCAAACAGCTACCTCACAAGAATACATTAAAAAATTTCCAGAATTTGAGCCATACTACTTATCGGGAGGAAGAGGAATTCCAGACATCGCTGCAAATGCTGCCGATGCTTCTGGATATACTATTTTCTTTGAAGGCAGATGGATAAAAGTTGGCGGAACCAGCTTAGCAACGCCACTTTGGGCTGCATTAATTGCTCGTATGAATCAAAACTTAGGCTATAGATTAGGATTCATTAATCCATACTTATACAAATTGATTAACTCTTCATCATTCAATCAAATTTTAGAAGGAAATAACAACCTATATCTGGCTGCAGAAGGATGGAATCCATGCACAGGTTTAGGAACTCCTAACGGGAAAGAATTAATGCAAGCTATTGATGGCTTAGAATAAGCTTCTACAAAATTAGTATTCACATAAAACTTAAAAATCATGGCAAAAAAATTGGCATTAGATGAACTTCCAAAACGTCTTACTGTAGATGGTAAAAAAGTAGAAGATATAATAATGGTATATGGTTTTGTTGCAAAAGGTACTGAAGAAAATAACATCACTTTTTACTTAGATCCTGCATTAAAAACTTCTGTTGTTGTAAAAGATGAAGACATAATTCATCATGTAAAAGTTACCAAATCACACAATCCAATTGGTGGAACCATCATTTGGGTTAAAAATGCAGCTTCCTATTTACAAGGAAAAACAGCGCAAACGCAACCACATTTGCAATCACAACAAAATGCAGAACAATTTTTCCAAGGAGATATTTACCAACAATTTGCAAATACTGTTCAAGGAAATACAGTGCCAAAACCACAAGGCGCACATGTGCCTGTTTGTGGATGTGGTAAATGTGGACAATAAAAAAAACTAGACCCAAAATTGATATAAACCTATCAATTTAAAAATCGTAAGATTTTAAAGATCATATTATTAACCTTTAACTTTAATTATTATGTTTACATTTTTTCATGGATGTGGAATACCTCCCATTACCCTAACTTGTGGTAGTATGGCTGGAGCACATGCACAAGCACAGCTTGGACCCACTGGAACATATGGATGTACTTCACCTCCAAATTGTTTAATTGGACCAACTGGAACACAAGGCTGTACACAGCCAGGTCATTGCCTTGGACCGACAGGAACGCAAGGCTGCACTGTAGTTGGACCAACTGGAACACACGGATGTACAATTGTTGGACCAACAGGAACGCAAGGATGCACTGTAGTTGGACCGACTGGAACACAAGGATGTACGATTGTTGGACCAACGGGAACACAAGGATGCACAATGCCTCCTCATTGTGTACCAAATACAATAGGATGTACGGCAATTACACCATGCGCAACAACAACGGCTCCGCAAGTTCAAGTAGGACCAACAGGAACGCAAGGATGTACAATGCCTCCTCATTGTGTGCCTAATACAATAGGATGTACAGCAATTACACCGTGTGCAACAACAACGGCTCCGCAAGTTCAAGTAGGACCAACAGGAACGCAAGGATGCACTATAGTTGGACCAACTGGAACACAAGGATGTAC
>NZ_JBOEFY010000005.1:0-91360 GCF_050633145.1 Kordia sp.
GGCGAAACACCAACAGATCCTAACGATCCATGTGACTTAAATGGAGATGATATATCTTTAACACAAAGTTTAGAATGGATAGAAGGTGACTGTGATGGAGATGGTATACCAAATGATCTTGAAGGAACTCAAGATACTGATGGAGACGGAATCCCTGACTTCTTAGATATTGACAGTGATAATGATGGAATTATTGATACAGTGGAAGCTGGTAATGATCCAACAATGCCTGTTGATACTGATGGAGATGGAATCCCTGACTATCTAGATCAAGATAGTGACGACGATGGTATCTTAGATAACGTTGAAGGTCAATCAACAGACGGATATATTCCACCAAGCGGAATGGACACTGATGGTAACGGACTAGATGATGCATATGAAGTAACACCAGGATCTGGAGAAGGAATTGATCCAGTAAATACGGATGGAACTGATAACCCAGATTACACGGATACCGATAGTGATAATGATGGAGCATTAGACAGTGTAGAAGGTCATGATTATGATGGAGACGGAATTCCAGATGTAGTACCATCAGGAAATGATGTTGACAACGATGGAGTAGATGATGCATATGATGGAGACACTTCTGGGTATGGTGATCCAAATGGAGCAGCTGTAGACGATCCAACAGATGATTTACCTGATACAGATGGAACAGAAGATCAAGATTATAGAGATGACGACGATGATGGTGATGGACTTCCTACATCAGACGAAAACCCAGATCCAAACGGAGATGGAGATAGTAGTGATGCAACGGATGCCAATGGTAATGATATTCCAGATTACCTAGAACCAAACAACTCGAATCCTTCAGAGGATGACTTGGAAATCTTCAACGCGGTAACGCCAAACGGAGATGGAGATAACGATGTGTTTACAATAAGAAACATCGAATTATTCCCAGACAACCAAGTACGTATCTATAACAGATGGGGAGTGCTAGTATACGAGACACAAGGATATGGACAAAATGGAAACTATTTCACAGGAATATCTAACGGTCGAGTTACAATTCAGAAGAACAAACTGTTACCAGTAGGAACATATTACTACGTTGTAGACTATGTAGCCAACGGTGTAAACAAAAGTAGAGCCGGTTACTTATACATACAACGATAAACAATACAAGCGTACATACTATTTCGGTAGTATGTACGCTATAACTAATAAACAAAAACATACCATACTATAATGAGAAATAAAATCATCATCATCATAGTCTTATTGAGCACTGTATTTTCCATAGAAATGAACGGACAACAGGACGCTCAGTATACGCAGTACATGTATAATACCATGACTATCAATCCAGCCTATGCCGGATCGAGAGGAGTACTTAGTATTGCGGGATTACATCGTTCACAATGGGTAGGTTTAGAAGGTGCACCACGCACGCAAACACTAAACTTGCATACACCAATAGGAAGAACAGGAAAAGTAGGATTGGGAGTCTCAATTGTTAATGATCAATTAGGACCAACCGATGAAACCTATTTTGATGTAGATTTCTCGTATACAGTAAAAACATCTGAACAAGGAAAACTATCTTTCGGAATAAAAGCCGGAGGACACTTATTAGATGTATGTTTTGACTGTTTAAATCAATACAATCCTAATGATGCTTTATTGCAGAGTAATATAGACAACAAATTCTCTCCAAATGTAGGAGCGGGAATTTACTATAGAAACTCTGAAAAATGGTATGTTGGATTATCAGCACCAAACTTATTAGAAACAAAACACTTTGATGAATCTTCACTATCTGTAGCAAAAGAACGTATCAATTTTTACCTAATTGGTGGATATGTTTTTGATATGAGTGATAGTGTACAATTTAAACCAGCAGTACTATTCAAAGCAGTATCTGGAGCGCCTTTACAGGCAGATTTATCAGCCAACTTCTTAATCAATGATAAACTAACACTAGGAGCCGCCTACAGATGGAGTGCCGCCTTTAGTGGATTGGTCGGATTGCAACTATCAGACAGTTTTATGGTCGGTTTTGCGTATGATCGTGAAACTACCGAACTAGGAAATACAAATTTCAATGATGGTTCGTACGAAGTCTTCTTACGTTTCGAACTATTCAATAACCGCGACAAAATAATCTCACCAAGATTCTTCTAAAACTAACTATGATGACACGAACAAAATATCTCATATACACTGTACTGTCTTTATTCGTACTTGTTGGTTATGCCCAAGAACGAAAACTTGACAAAGCAGATAAAAAATATGATAGCTATGCTTTTATCAACGCCATAGAAATCTATGAAGAAGTTGCGGAAGAAGGGTACAAATCAAAAGAACTGTTTGAAAAACTAGGAAACGCATACTACTACAATGCCGATTTAGCAAGCGCAGCAAAATGGTATGACGAACTATTCAAACTAGGTGAAGAAGTAGCACCAGAATATTACTTTCGTTACGCACAAGCATTAAAATCAGAAAAACGTTATGCAGAATCTGATCAAAAAATGCAGGAATTTAGCAAGCTTACAGGAAGTGATATCAGAGGAAACAAATTCATAAACACACGAAACTATCTAGATCAAATTGCAGAACAATCAGGTCGTTTTCGTATCACAAACTTAGGCGTAAACTCTCCTTATTCAGACTTTGCACCATCATTCTATCTAGAAAACAACTTAGTATTCTCATCAGCAAGAGATACAGGTGTAGCAAAACGATACAAACACAAATGGAATGCACGTCCATTCTTAGACTTATACGGAGCTGAAGTTGCAGACAATGGAAGCTTAGCAAATGTTGACAAGTTCTCAAGTAAACTCAATACAAAATACCACGAGTCTACTACAGTGTTTACCAAAGATGGAAACACAATGTACTTTACGCGTAACAACTATTACAAAGGGAAGTACAAAAAAGACAGAAAAGGAATCAACAAACTAAAAATATTCAGAGCAACACGCGAAGATGATCGTTGGACAAACATTGAAGAATTACCATTTAACAGTGATTTATACTCAGTTGCTCATCCAGCGTTAAGCGTAGACGAGAAAAAATTATATTTCGCTTCAGACATGCCAGGAACAGTTGGTCAGTCAGATTTATTTGTGGTTGATATTAATGATGATGGAACTTTTGGTGAGCCAAAAAACTTAGGAAAAGGAATCAACACAGAAGCACGCGAAAACTTCCCGTTCATAAGCAAAGACAATGAACTATACTTTTCATCAGACGGACATGTAGGTCTTGGAGGATTGGATATTTTTGTAATGCGTTTAGATGATGAAGAACAAATAATTTACAATGTTGGTGAACCAGTAAACAGTCCTGTAGACGACTTCTCATTCATCATCAATACAAAAACTAAAAAAGGATACTTTGCGTCCAATCGTGATGGCGGACAAGGTGATGATGATATCTACTCATTCGTAGAAATGAAACCAATTCAATGGGAATGTGAGCAAGAACTTGTAGGTGTCATAAAAGACAGCAAAACGAATGAAATTCTTGCAGGAGCACAAGTAAAACTATTCAGCAATGACAATACAGAATTAGAAAATACGTATAGTGACGATCAAGGTAATTTCAGATTCAAAACAATTCTTGAATGTGAGGAAGTATACTTTGTAAGAGGATCTAAAAAAGATTACAACACTGCGGAAGTATTATTGCCAAAACAAGAAGAACCAGGAGTGCGTTCAACAGTTTTACTACTTGAAAAAGAAGAAGTTCCTTTTGAAGTTGGTGATGATTTAGCGAAAATCTTAAACATTCCAATCATATACTTTGACTTTGATAAATCTAATATTCGTCCTGACGCTGCGGCGGAATTAGAAAAAGTAGTCACTGTGATGAAAAAATACCCAACACTTAAAATCGACGTACGCTCGCATACGGATAGTCGTGGAACTGATAGTTACAACATGAAGCTATCACAACGTAGAAACGAATCTACACGTGCATACATCGTTTCAAGAGGAATTGACGCAAGCAGACTCATCGGAGCTGGTTACGGAGAAACACGCCACGTTAACAAATGTAGCAATGGTGTAAAATGTTCTGAAGAAGAACACCAACTAAACAGACGAAGTGAATTCATCGTTACAGAACGATAAACTAAAAAACCGACAACATATCAAAAAGCATTCTAATTTACTTTAGAATGCTTTTTTTATTGATTTTGATTTTAATCGAGAAAGAAGTAGTTTCGATTCATATAAAAAAATGCAATTAAAATGACACATCCGTTGCGCCAACATATTGAAGAAATCATTCATCTCACAGATGAAGAATTCAATTTTGTGTTGAGTCATTTTCAACAAATAAAAAAACGGAAACATCAATACATTGTTCAAGAAGGTGAATATGTAAACAGAGAATATTGGATCATAAAAGGCTGTCTCAAAAGTTATTTTATCACAGACAGAGGAAAAGAACACATTCTTCAATTTGGAATGGAAAACTGGTGGATTACAGATTATGAAGCCTTTATAAAACAAACAAAATCTAAAATCTCTATTGATTGCATTGAGGATAGTGAACTCTTATACATTACGTATGAAAATAGAGAAAAGCTAACTGCAGAAATGCACAAAATGGAACGCTTCTGGGCAAAAAAAAGTAAGATGGGACGAATTGCGCTTCAAAACAGAGTCTTATCACTACTCAAAAATTCAACAAAAGAACAATATGAAATGTTGCTTGAGCAATATCCTAAGCTCTTTCAACGCGTCCCTAAAAAAATGATTGCAGCTTATTTAGGTGTTTCAAGAGAAACGCTGAGTAGGTTAAATTCTTAATTAGCGTGAGTTCGCTATAAAAGTCAATAGATGATTTTAACTTTGAATATGATTATTGTAGTCATAATTAGTATTGAACTTCTATAAAAAAAGGTTTAGTCATCATAAAAATAACAGAAATTCTAGTTATTCATACATTGCCACACAGTATAATGAAGTATTTTTTTTTCTGAAACAATTTGATTAAAAAATGTTCAAACACCTTTTAAAACAAGGGTTTGCTAAGCTTGATTTGTTATTTACTTCTTTCCTTATTTTGATTAATCAGTTAAAGTAAACACATAATCGATTCAAGTACTCCGATTATCAACTTGCTATAAATTTAGATCTGTTGACTATCTAAATTTATAATTGATTTTAAAATCTAAGGAGTAACCCGAAAATCCGAATTTTATAAAGAGTAGGGAAAATTAAAATTTTTTATTATGCCAAATTTAGTAGCAGAATTAAACAGTTTGGATTTCAATAATTATATTGGAGGTCCATTACAAGCAGCTGTGCAAGCTCAACATGCAGCAGCGATGTCCCAAGTTCAATTTATTCAAGAAGTAGGTTTTGAATCTGGAACAGATCCATCTAAATTAAGATATGTTGATTTCAAATACATAAAGTCTGTCCCTAACGATGCAGGAACTGATTTTATAGATAAAACGGTTGAAATAAAAGTTCCTTTTCTAACGATGTTAACTATTCCTGCATTACGTATAGAAGAAATGACAATAGACTTTAATGCGAAGCTTACTTCAACAGAAACATCAAATGTTTCTAGTGAATTTGCAGCTTCAGCTTCTTTAGGGATTAATTACAAGGTTGTTAATTTTAAAGCAAGCGCATCATACAAAAGATCAACCTCTAGAGGAACAAACGTAGAAAAAACATATAATTTAGGTGTTCATGTACGTGTTGTAAATGATGAAATTCCAGCTGGACTTGATAGAATTCTAACAATGCTAGAAGATAGTATTGCAAGTGTTAACGAAGCAGCCTAACCTAAAAACAGTAAATTATGATAAAGCTAAATGATTATTTAGGAACATTAATCTCTAGCATAAATCAAGCGCGAGTAATGGCAGACATAGAGTCTGCCAGGGTCGCGAAAGCTTATGCTAATGATGATTTATTAAAACATTTTTCAATCCCAAGATTTAGAGCGCAAGACATAGAGTTGGACATACCAGTTGCAATAGATAGCTTCAATGAAAGCCCAGTAAAAGATTACCAACCTATTGATAACAAATCATTCAATTCGCATTGTTATAACACAATGAAAGAGGTAGCAAAAGTTTCTTCTTTTTCTAGAAAGACATCAAAATTCCTCAATTCTGATATAGCAAGTATTTCTAGAGAATTAGAACAAAACATGAAAGCAAGCATCTCAAAAGAAAAAGCTTATAAAAAGTATGAAGAAAAAATGAGTGATGTTTTTATAAGAGGAATACAATCCGATAAACTAAAAGTTAGGGATATTCAAAAAACTAAAATAGTATTCCAAAATTCGTTAAAAGAAAAATTATACAACAGTATTCAAACTAAAGAATCAACAAATCAATTAGAAGATGCAAATGTAGTTGTTGAAGCTTCAAAGTTACGGGAAATACCTAGCGAAAATATTATTCGAATTAAAATGAAATTATTTGAAGACGGTATGGAATGGCATACTTCCGAAAATACTAATGGAGATATAGAGTCTCGACTATTACCTGAATAATTATGAAAAAATCAGTTATTGAACCAGCAAATGTTCTTCAAGAAAAATTATTTGAAATTCCAGCCATTGTGACTTCTTTCGGAAAACAAGAAAGCAATATCTTAAAAAAATGGCTACATTGGTTAGAAGAACTAGAATCAATTTTCGAAAAATATAATTTCACCCAATGCGCAGAAATAGCAGGATATAGAGCTTCCCTAATATCCAGTTATAGCTTCCCTACTGAAAAACGCACACAAAAACGCAAACAAGTAAATCATGCTGCCTTAGTAAGTGTGCAACCTGTACAGCAAATTTTAAGTGATAAGAGTAATGAGTTGAACGAAAAAATAAATCAAGTAAGAACGCTTATCAAACAAATACTGATACCAGCAAAAGATGCTGGAATGATAAATTATGACCCTAAAACTGATTTTACTGCGTTTATGGAATCTTTGCTTATTCAATTTAAATCACATGAGCAAGTACGACCTAGCATAAATAGTGCAATAGCATTAATTGGAAAATATGATGTAATAAGAATACTCGCGGAGGAAATAGAATTATAAAATAAAACCTGTAGCAAGTCGTGTATAATTAATTGCTGGTTTTAGTCAAGTAATGAAAGTCCTCGCGGACTTTCTATCTGTGATTTATTTGCTAACTTTAATCCCTAAGTACACAACTAATCATACACAAACGTTAGTAATCATTTATAGAACGCACGTGAAAATTGAATGCAATGAACATTTTAAGTAAAAAAGATGAAATTTTAGCAGCTCTTGGAAATATAAGAGCAATGGAAAGATTACACGTTGATACCCATACTGAAAAGAAAATTAAAAATATTTCTGGAATTAAAATCGCAGAATCAAAACAAGGCCAAATTTGGGTAAGTTTTCAGGAGTTAAACGGGTTTTTATTTATGAATTCTACTATTCTGAGTCATCTGAATTTAAAAACAATACGTGGAACTAAAATAACCATACTTACAAACGATTATGAAATTGAAATTGACTCAGATGAAAAAGAAATAGAATCTGACTTTTCGAATGTTTCAAATACTTGGATAACTAAAGTAAGTTTTGTTCTTGACGCAAAAGAAAAGGAAATAATTGAAAATAGGAATTTTGAGGAAATTGAATATCAATTAAAAAAAGGAAAACTGAAATTCCTTATGAAAAAATAAACAAAACCATACACAAAATCTTTAGCTATATTAATGAAAAAACTAACTCTGATACTAATGCTACTTGGATTGACATGTACTCTAAATGCACAATCAAATTATGGAAAGGGAAGGTATACAGTAAAATTTGAAACAGCAATTGGATGTCTTGGTGAAATTCAGAGTAACAATTTAAAATTCACAAAAGAAAAGCTAAATCAGATTATTCCTTTATTGGTTAATTTCCCTTCAATGGATAAAGGGTATTTCAATGAATTTAAACCATTATCAATCTTTCCTTTCAATAAAAAAGGGCTTACGAAAAAAGATTATCAAGAATTTGCACAACAGCAGTTTGATTTAATAAAACTAAGAACTAAAAAACTTTTAAATTTAGACATCCCAATAGAATTTGAAAGTTTAAGAAATGCTCATTTGAATAATAGAAAAATAAAAATGCCTTTTTATGAAGCATTAGTAGAATGGACTAAAGATGGTAATGAAAAAGTGTTTCGTGAAAAAATAATAGCGCTATGCAATAATAATACTGAAGTGAAAGCTTTACTAGACACAATATTTAATCTGCCTGAATGGGAAGAACAATTCTTAAAATTAAGTGTTGAAATGAGTAACTTGTACAATAAAATTAATCGAGAATCTTTTATTTCTGCCAGAGAAATTGAAAAGCAATTATTCTTGAAATATGATATCAAATGTCTGACTGATCCAGAATGTACAGACTGTTAAAAATTACTCTGACTTGTATGTTAGGCTAATTTAGTTACTGAAATACACGATGAGATCGTTAAAAACAATATTAAAAACCGCTTATGGGAACTTACGGAACAGGAATTTCTTCAAATGATGTTTACGAAGATATAAACTACAAATTCTTTGAATTATACAATCAAGGAATGAAAGTTCCTGCAATTACAAAAAAGTTAATCAAAGAAAATAAGGAGCTAATTGACTCTTACGAAGACCAAAATAATTTTTGGATTACCATAGCCAAATCTCAATGGGAATGTAAAGCACTTGAACCAGAAATATTCAATCGAATTAAAGACATTGTTGCGTCTGGAAAGGACATTGAATTATGGAAAGAATTGGAGTCTTCTCAATCTGACGTAACAAAACGGAAAAAAGTATTAGAGAACTTTCTTGAAAAAATATCGACTGAAAAGAAAACTGCCAGAAAGCGAAAAGTAAAAAAAATAAGAAATGCAATTTTTGAAAAAGGAGACTGTTTAGTTTTCAAATTAACTAACGGAGATTTTTGTGGTGTTTTTGTTCTAGAATCGGAAAAAGAAACTGAACTTGGACTAAATTTAATTGCTGTTACTAACATAAAAAAAACTGATAAACCTAACTTAGAAGACTTCGAAAACTCTACTATTTTGTTTGGGTTAGAGCAATTTGGAAAAACTGAATTTAGACCTAGAAAAAAGATAAGTTGGTATTATGCACAACATTTCAAAAAATCAGAAACGGAATTTGAAAAAATTGGACAATTAGAAGTTGATAAAAAATATGATTCCTCTAAAGATTATCAGAGCTTTTCGAATTGGGATAATTTAAAAACGTTTCAAGACTACTATTACGCTGACTTGAAAAGAAACAAGTACGAAGGTAATGTTTCACTACAAAGTTTAAGAAAAAATACGAGTTACAAAAACGAGCATACTTCATTTTGGCAAAAACTTAAAAGAAAGTTTAGTTCATAAATCACTCTTCTCACGCTAAAACAGCTCACAAAAGTGACATACATCACATCAAAATAGTGATTCAGCTCCTATTGGATTGACATTCAATCACTGAATTTTGCATCATACTAATTTAAAAACAATTAAAAATGGATGCACAAAAAAAGGAACAGTACAACAACATAGGATTGTTAGTACTAAGATGTACCATTGGAATACTCATCTTATTTCATGGTATAGCTAATATGAGTTCTAATTATGCCTTTGTAAAAGGACTATTGCAAGGATATCAAATTCCAAGTCTTTTAGCCTATGGAGTTTTTGTTGGAGAAATTATAGCGCCTATTCTTATTCTAATAGGATATAAAGTTAGACTCAATAGTTTGATTGTTGCTTTTAACTTTCTCGTAGCAATATTACTCGCACACAGTTCAGACATATTTGCGCTCAATCAATTTGGTGGCTGGGCAATAGAATTGCAAGCACTATACTTATTTGGAGCTATCACCTTATTCTTTACAGGAGCAGGAAACCATGCAATAACAACAAACTCAAAATGGGATTAATACAAACGCTTAAAATCATAAAATTATGCCATACGTAAATATCAAAATCACAGACGAACAAGTTACAAAACAAGAAAAACTTCAATTAATAGAAGGAGTTACAAAATTGTTAGTAGATGTATTAGACAAAGATCCAAAAACCACACATATAGTCATTGATGAAGTGCAATTAGAAAATTGGGGTTTTAATGGAGAACAAACATCTAAAAAGGAAAAATAACAATGGTGTAAAATGTATAGAAGAGAAAATCAATTCAAAAAAAGGATAAGTTTATAATCATAGAAAATTGAAAAAGAGAACATTTATAAAGTAAAACTTATAAATGTTCTCTTTTTTTAAAACTTAATTAGTTGTATTACAAAGATCACTATGGCAAATACCATAGCACGATTTAGCTATCGTTAAAGTTATCTTTCTACCTCCTGTTACTTCATTAGACTTAAAGTTAGAAACAGCTCTTTTGTTTAATTGTAATGAATTTAAATGTTGTTTTTTCATAATAAAAAATTTTAAAGATTAATTACGATAAAACTAAATCAAAACAATATTTTTTTAATCATGCAAAGTGTAGTATTTCTTTAGAATACACATAAAAAGTGGATTGAAATTTCTTTTAACAAAGAGTACGTAAAAAAACAATTTATTAGCGTTTCAACATTTTAAACACTTCCTTTTTTTGTTTGCTCGTTATTTCAATAAAATACATTCCTGCTTCAAACTTCGATACAGGAATTTTGATGTCTTCATTTACTGCTGGATAAAAATTCAACAACATTTTCCCTTCTATATTAAATAGTTTAATGGAATCAATATGTTCTTTGGATTGTATATTCACAAAATCATCTACTGGGTTTGGATACAAAACAATTCCTAAATCTAAATTCACTTCAGAAGTCGATAATACTTGAAATTCATCAACCTGAATTTGATCAATAGCTATATCACTTGAATGTGCAGCAGTAGCGCTTGGCATAGCTGTAAATCGGAGCCTTATTTCACCAGAAAAAGCACTCAAATCTACAAGTGCACTTAACCAAGGATCATTGCTAGCAGTTTGTTGTTGTCCAGAAATAACGTGTACATCTTGTGTCCAACTTCCATTACTAAAAACATCAACTTTCAAGGTACCTATATTAACTCCATACATATGATAATAAAACTTCAAAGCAGGAGCTGACAAACTCGATACATCTATAAAAGGCGAATAGATAGTGGTAACAGCGCTAGCAGCAATAATAAAACTATTACCGCCATTAATATGAGACGATTCAATATGAAAATAATTAGTTCCTTCATACGCTTGTGAAGGTCCAGTATTAACACTAGTAGTTCCACCACCATTGTTCACAATATCCCAACGGTATAAATGTGTGTCATATCGATCCGTTTTCCAACAATTATTTATAATTCCTCTTGTGGTTCCTGATTGCGATTCAACATCTTCTGTCCAAGGTGCCATAAAAGAACAAACCGTTTGAAAACTTGAAGCTACGAGTGCACTATCATTATCACCAACCATTGCTCCACATACAGCTTGTACATATACATCATAATCTGTTCCTGCCGTTAGTCCAGTAAGCATATAAGAAGCTTGAGAAGTCTGTATAATTGTTCCAGTTCCTGGCGTAAAACCAATTGGACCATATTCTATTTCCCAATTCGTTTCTATATGTCCAGCATTCCAAGTGATGTTTGCAGATTCTTTTGTAATTTCTTCGTAACTAATTGCAAGATTTTTTGGGGAAGGACAAGCAGGAGCTTCCTTTACTTCAATCATATCAATTCCTGTAAAATTTGTATTACTATAATCTCCAGAATACCAACTAACCCAATCAGTGTCAGAATATGTAAATCGAATTTTGACAACGCCATCATATCCATCTAATAAAATCGTTTTCTTTTTCCAAGGATCACTTATTTCCAATTGCCTTTCTTCTTCGGTTATGCTTCCAATAGTATTTGTCCATGTTCCGTTATGATAAATATCGATAGTTACGGGACTTTGATATTGTCCATACACATGATAATCAAAACTTAATTCGGCTAAACTTAATGTGCTAATATCTATCTCCGGACTAACTAAATGGATTTTACTAAAAAGATTAGATCTCCGAGTAGG
This sequence comes from Kordia sp., assembly GCF_050633145.1. Taxonomy (GTDB): domain Bacteria; phylum Bacteroidota; class Bacteroidia; order Flavobacteriales; family Flavobacteriaceae; genus Kordia. Next base: position 12,023 of record NZ_JBOEFY010000005.1, read on the forward strand.
TGAAAAAACCTTCGTTCCGTTTACTGGTGTTGGAGCATTTGATAAAGTATTTACATCAACAATTCCCCATGTGGAGTAGGTGTCAGGTTGCCCATTTAAATCAATCGAATAAAATTCCCAACAAGCTATATTATCTCCGGGAGTAGCGTTAGGAGTAAAACTCTCAATATCTTCTGACCAAGGTGTTGCGGGATTATTCAGAGTAAGATCAAATTGGATGGTAACTTCGTTGTTAGAAGGATCTGAATCTCCTGGTAAATCTGTCCAAACTCGCAAAGTGTTCATTCCTTGAATAGGACTAATCTCCTGTGAAAAACCGATGTTTAGATTTAAAGATGAGATAAAATTAAAGTCTTCTTGAACTATAGCATCACCATTTAATTGATAAAAACAGGGCACTATTCCGTTATAGCCTGAACTATAATCTGGTTTTATCCTAACAGTGAATGTTTCAGAAATATTTGCGCAGTTATAATCTGTATCTGGCGAAATGATTTCGGTAATTCCTACATTTTGAGCAGGAACAAATAGAGAAAAGAGCAATAAAAAAAGTAAAATGTAATTTTTTTTCATAAATAATTTTTGGTTAGGTTGTTAATGTAATGTACCCTATTAATATAGCGGAAAATTATAGACACTTATATGGTAACTGTTTCTAGAAGAGCGAGGAAACAGGAAAAATTGTCTTTACAAATTACTATAAACTTATTAAAAAACTTAATGATGCTAAAGAAACTTATGTTAATTTTAACTAAAAAATAATAAATAAGTGCAATCTTCACAAAAAGCGATTTCGTAAATTTGTGTCCCAACAAAAAATATGACAAAAGAAAACGTAATCTTAGTAAACGAAAATGATGAGCAAATCGGTTTAATGGAAAAAATCGAAGCGCATGAAAAAGCATTGCTTCACAGAGCTTTCTCAGTATTCATTCTCAACGACAAAGGCGAATTGATGTTACAACAACGCGCCTTACACAAATACCATTCTCCTGGTTTATGGACCAATACGTGTTGCAGTCACCAACGTGAAGGTGAAAGTAATATAAGTGCAGGTAAACGAAGATTACAAGAAGAAATGGGATTTGTTACGGAACTTGCGGAAGCAGTTTCGTTCATATACAAAGCAGCTTTTGATAACGGATTAACAGAGCATGAATACGATCATGTAATGACAGGAACGTACAATGACGAACCTATCATTAACCCAGATGAAGTAGCTTCTTGGAAATGGATGGATGTGCAAGCAGTTAAAGATGACATTACGGAAAATCCAGATCAGTACACAGCGTGGTTTAAAATAATATTTGAAAAATTTTACAAACACATAAAAGTCGATAGATGAAGGTAACCGTAAGTAGAAGAGCACACTTTAACGCAGCGCACAGATTATATCGACCAGATTGGGACGATGCTAAAAACAATGAAATCTTTGGCAAATGTAACAATCCAAATTATCACGGTCACAATTACGAAATGATTGTAAGTGTAAAAGGTCCTATAAATCCAGAAACAGGATATGTATTAGATGTAAAGATTCTAAAAGATTTAATTCGTTCGGAGATAGAAGATGCGTTCGATCATAAAAATCTAAACTTAGATGTTCCAGAATTTAAAAATTTAAACCCAACGGCAGAAAACATTGTAGTTGTTATATGGAACAAACTAAGAAAGCATATCAGTCCATCTCTAGAACTAGAAGTAGTACTGTACGAAACGCCAAGAAATTTTGTAACATACAACGGAGAATAAAAATATGATATTACATCCTTTAAAATTTGAATCAATCTACAAAGAACGTATTTGGGGCGGTGAAAAATTACGAACGCAGCTCAACAAAAACATTTCGGGAGAAGCTATTGGTGAAAGTTGGGAAGTATCGGATGTAAAAGGAGAACCATCTGTAGTAGCAGAAGGCCTACTAAAAGGCAAAACACTACAAGAACTTAGTGAAACATACCAAGAAGAATTATTGGGGAAAAAAGTATATGATGCATTCGGAACAAAATTTCCATTACTCATCAAATACATAGATGCCAAAAGTGATTTATCTATTCAAGTACATCCAAACGATCAATTAGCGAAAGAACGTCACAACTCGTTCGGAAAAACGGAAATGTGGTATGTAATGCAAGCAGATAAAGGTGCCAAACTTATGGTAGGTTTCAATCAGGAAGTCACCAAAGAACAATATCAAGAACATCTTGAAAACAATACGCTTACCGAAATTCTAAACTTTGAAGAAGTAAAAAAAGGCGATGTATATTTTTTGCCTACGGGCAGAATTCATGCCATTGGTGGCGGAATTGTATTAGCGGAAATTCAACAAACATCAGATATCACGTACCGTATTTACGATTGGAATAGAGTAGATGCACAAGGGAACGGGCGCGAATTGCATACAGCTTTAGCATTAGATGCGATCGATTACAAATTATACGATAACTACAAAACGGACTATCAAGAAACACAAAATGAAATTACAACCATTGTTGATTGTCCATACTTCACCACAAATCTTATTCCCTTTACGAGAGAATTGGTCATAAACCATGATGAAAAAGATTCTTTTGTAATATACATGTGTGTAAAAGGAAACGTAACCTTTGAAACCAATATGTACAAAGAAGTGCTCAAATTTGGAGAAACGTTATTACTGCCAGCAACGCTCAAAAACATAAAAATAAGCACAGACGAAGCTTCTGAACTCTTGGAAGTATATATAAAGTAGTATTGAGAAATCAGTATTAAGTATTCCCGATTGTCATTTCGAGTGGCAAATCTATGATTTATTGTATCGAGAAATACTTTGAAACTCTAGCGTAAATTTAATTTATCTTGAACTTATTGAAGTAACTCATTCCCTTCTAGGCGGGAATTCTTGGACACGCTTTGCTTTAGTATCGCTGTCGCTCTTAGATTGTTGAATATGTTTCACACAAACGCTAGCGTGAGTTTCCAACTCGTGCCGACAAATAAGCTTAAAGTATTCGTGCCAAAAAAAGTAGACTAAGAAACAGATTGCCTCGTCATTCTTCCTCGCAATGACGTTTCAAACACGCTATAAATCTAAGTAGTCTAACAATCTAAGCAAGTCTAAGTCAGTCTAAAAATCTAACCAAAAAAAATCCCAAGCATAAACAACTTGGGAATTTTATAACTCACGATACTTTACGTATTGGTCTTTCTTTCAAAGGAAACCCAAACAGCGCATTACAAATAATCTCTTCGGTATTTGATTTTCTTTTCGATTTGGTGACCATAATGCGCACCATTAACCTTTTTTCGTCTTGTTTAATCAATTGTGCTTGAATTGTCAAAGAATCGTTTAAACGAGCGCTTTTGGTCATTTTAAAGTCATAATCAACAATACTTGGGACGTCATGAATATAAAATTCTCTAATTGGATACGTCGCTACTATTTGAATTTTATCAAAAAGTATATGCGGATGTAAAAATCCATTACTATTTGTCACTTTCTTCGTGACTAAAAACTGAATATTAGTTTGGATATTATTTTGTGCTAATGTGTTCATACTGTAAAAGTTTAATGGTGTAACAAAAGTGGTATTGGTTCAATTGGTGTATGTGGTTTTGGATTACCAAAAAAAGATTGATAAACACGAATAGATAAAGAGATCATTTGGGTGTAATTAAATGTACGTTTCATAAAAAAAGGTTTTAAAAATTAAACTGATTAAAAATAAAAAAGGTGCTTTGTAAAAAGCACCTTATAAGTTTATGATATAGATATATAATTGTTAACTAATACTTACGTTGATGCTTGTGGTACGGACGTTTCATATTCGATACAGGAATACAAATCATAACACGTTGGGTTTTCGTATTGCGATTCATTAATTGGCGATATATGTGTACTAAAGCATTCATAGGCTAAAATTAAAAAAATTAAATGAGACCTTGTAATATTTGTGGTATTTATAACAAATCATATGCCATTTTAGTTTAAATTTGCAAAAAATTATAAATCATGTCAAATAAAAGAGATTTAAAGAAAGACTTAAATTACGTTTTTGGAGATATTATTGATGCTGCTCTAATATGGCAAATTGCTAATCCAGGAGAAGATACTTCAAAGAGTGAAGCAATCATCGATGAGTCTATCAAAAGCTTTGATGAATTGATCGCAGAAGCGAACAAAAGAGGCGTTGAAAATGCAAAGGCACACTTCAAAGGAATTAGACAATCATTAGAGACAAAAGCAACAGATTTAGTAACAAAAATCAACAGTCTTTAAAAAAATAAAAAAAAGGTTTGCAAAAAATAAAAAGGTTTTTATATTTGCAACCGCTTTGCCGATGTAGCTCAGCTGGCTAGAGCAGCTGATTTGTAATCAGCAGGTCGTGGGTTCGAGTCCCTCCATCGGCTCAAAGTTTAAAAGCTCCTTTTAAAAGGAGCTTTTTTTATGCCCAAAAATTAAGTGCGTTAAAAGTATACTATTTATTTGTTGAGTATTAGTAATCAGTTATTAATATCAAAAAATAGTGCCTTCTTCTTCTATAATCATATCTTTTTTGAAGTCATAAATATCAAAAAAACATAGGCTGAATAAACAGCTATTTCTTTCAAGATCGATTTTAAAAATGGAAAAAATGGACATTCAGAGAATTCAAAATCACATATAGAAAATGTGAGGATAGGTAGAATGTTTAGGTTTTAAATAAAAAAACAACCTAAAATTTGACGTGATTCTTATAAAAATATTGAATTATTAAAAAAAGTTTATAAAAAAAGCGAAGATGGTTCATTAGAAATCATCTTCGCTTTTTCAGTTTACTATTTATTTTTCAGCTATAAAAACTGCTTTATAAACTCCTTCAGACATTTTTAGAAATTCGGAACTCTCTAATAGGTATTGGCGGTCTTTACCAAACATTTCCTTAGCACGTACATCATATATTTTTTCGAAACCTTGAAATACGTCTGCAAGGTTGGTTAGATAATTTACAAATGTATCGTTATCATCATAAGTTACGCTGATTAAATATGCTATTGATTTTTTATCAACATGCTTTTTTACGAATTGATATACTTCTTCTTTATAATTTACTCCAGTACTACTTAAATTAAGCTGAAGATACTCAATACCATTTAGTGTCGCTACATTACCTTCTATTGTGGCATTCGTTAAATCAAATTTTGGATATAAAGAATCGTCACGAGAAGGATTTGCCCAATGAAAAGGCGGAACTAAAAATGGCTGAATCATTTGCTTCCCTGAAGCTGTTTCTCCATAATAAATGACCTTTCTTCTATCTAACTTTCTTAACTCTGTCTGAAACTCTCTTACCTTCTTCATTTTCTGATTGCCATCTATTTTTAGCTGTACAGTATAATGTCGACCTATACCTGTTTTTTTAGGTGTAGACTTAACTTTATTAACTTCAGAAGGCTTTCCGTTATTCTTCGTTATTTGAATACTGTCTATTTTTGAGGCTAGGAAATTATTTAGATCTATTGCTGCTTTTTCAAGAACAGGTCCAACTTCACTAATTTCAGAAGGTTTTCCATCAACAAATAACTTGTCATTTGAAATAACAAACATGGGTCTTGGTGGCATATTAGCTGTATAAATACTATTTTTATCTATCTTATACTTTTTCAAACTAGCTTCTAATTTATTCGAAACTTTTTCTTTTTCTCCGTCAGTTATTGAGTTACACTGAAATAATACAAGGCTAAATAAGATAGCACAAGTTATTGTTAGCGCTACTTTTAATTTTCCTTTAAATCCTGATTTTTTATTTTTCATCATGGTGATTCTTTTTTTTATAAATGATAAATTAAAATTGTGTACCAACCCGCATGAGTTGTTGCTAACTAATTGTCTCAAAAGTAAGGTCTGGTAATCAACTAAAGAATAACCTGCTTTAATTATTTTCTTGTCTGCTATATATTCATGTATTGCTTTTAAAGAGTTAATAAGCATCCAAATCAGTGGATTAAACCAAAGAAATGCTGCTAAAAATTGTATACATATTAAATCAATAGAATGTTTCTGTTCAATATGTGCTTTTTCATGTGCAATAACCTGACCCTGTTCTGGTGTATCAAGTATTCCTTCATAAACAAAAGCGTATTTTAAAAATGAAAATGGAGCAATTGGCTGTGAAATCTTCACAACAGTTATTCCATCAATTTGTTCCTGAGGATGCATCAAAATCATTTTTCGAAGCCTTCTAAAATTCCAAAAAAGTTTAGATAAGCAGAATAAAACCCCAATGATATATATGCCAATTATAGATATTAATAAAATGGATATCCAATCGACGGAAGCTGTTTCAATCACTTGCGTAGTAGAATCATCTAAAGAAACTGGTTTTTTATAAACTTGATATTCTAGTGTTTCTGCAGTTTCATAAAAAGACATTCTAAATTTACTAAACTCTTCAATAGAGTTATCTATCACGGCTATTTTACCTTGGCTAAAATCAAAACTCATTAAAGGCAATAGCAATGAAAAAACGACAATTCCCAGAAGGAAAAAACGATTCAGATTAAAAAAAGTCTCCCTTTTCATCACAACATAGAGTAGATAAAATACGGCTAATATGGCACTAGACTCTAAAAGATATATGAGAAATTTGATCATTTTTTCTTAGCCTTTAGTTCTTCTAACATTCTCATTGCTTCATCCAATTCCTTTTCATCTAATTTTTTACTTTCTGTAAAAAAATTGACTACTTGAGAAAGTGAATTGTTATAATAATCAGTCACTAAGCGCTTCATTTGCCCTTTACTATATTCTTTCTTACTAATTAATGGATAGTATTGGTGTGAATTTCCATAAGCTTTATAACCTACAATCTCCTTTTGAACCAATACTCTTACAATTGTAGATACAGAATTGTAAGGTGGCTTTGGATTCGGATATTGTTCAATAATATCTTTGATAAAACCTTTTTTAATATCCCAGAGAATCTTCATTATTTTCTCTTCTCCCTTAGTTAAAGTGACCATTACCTTATGAGTTTTATTAATTAGCTTTACAAGTATACAACTTAATTTTAAGTTAACAAACTTATTTTTAAGTTGAATAACGTAAAATTAAGTTGAGGTATTTATTTTTAAGTTGAATTAAAATGTATTTATCAAAATGAATTTAAAAGAAAACAGAGTTAATTGTTTTATAGTTAAGTGTTTGTTGAGGTTTATTAATTTAAAAGATTTGATGAAAAATATAGCAGCATAAAACGAAGCTTCATGTATCTTTGCGCAAAATCGTTTTTATAAAAATCCAGTTGCATGAACTTCAAAGAACTAAAACTCAATAAACCTATTGTACGCGCTTTATTCGAAAAAGGATATGAAGAACCGACTTTAGTTCAAGAACGTGCCATTCCTGTTATACTACATAAAAAAGACATTATTGTCTCTGCGCAAACAGGAACAGGAAAAACAGCTGCGTATGCATTGCCTATCCTACAATTGTTATTCGACAAGCAAGACGCACCTAAAAAAGGGAAAAAAATTAGAGCTTTAATTGTGTGCCCTACGCGGGAATTGGCTATTCAAATTGAAGAAAATTTCAAAGTGTATAGTGCGTATACGAACTTACGTACAGGTGTAATTTTTGGAGGCGCTTCTATACAACCACAAAAAGAAATGCTCAAAAAAGGTGTGGACGTTTTGGTTGCTACACCAGGACGATTGTTAGATTTACACAAGCAAGATATTGTCAATCTCGATTATGTAGAAACATTAGTTTTAGATGAAGCCGATTTAATGTTGGACATGGGATTCATCGACGATGTCAAAAAAATAGAGCGTTTATGTCCAGACGGAAAACAAACGTTATTATTTTCTGCAACAATGCCGTACAAGGTAGAACTCTTAGCAAATTCTATTCTAAAAGAACCAGAATACATTGAAGTATCACCAACTTCTTCAGCAGCAAAAGGTGTGCATCAAGTAGTGTATTATGTGCCAAAACCTAAAAAGATAGAATTGTGCCTGCACTTACTTCGAAACAATATAAAAGGAAGTGTTATTATATTTAGACGTACCAAATACGGAGTTGACAAACTGGAACAAACCTTATTGCGTAATAACTACAAAGCAGTAAGTATTCACGGAGATAAAGCACAATCACTTCGACAACAAGCACTGAACGAATTCAAAAAAGGAGAAGCTAGAATTTTAATTGCAACAGATGTAGCTGCAAGAGGAATTGACATCAAAAATGTAGATGCAGTGATTAACTTTGACATTCCAAATATAGCTGAAACCTACGTGCATAGAATTGGTAGAACAGCTAGAGCTGGCGCATCAGGAGCAGCATTATCTTTCTGTTCGGCAGATGAAAAAGCGTATGTTAAAGACATTCAGCAACTTATTAATCTTGCAATTTACGTAGAAGAAGAGCATCCATATCCGTTAGATCCAAAAGCAAAACCAGAAGTTCACAAAAAGAAAGGAAGCAAACACAAAAAAGGACGTAAGTCAGAAGCCTCTAAAAAGAAGAAAAAACGTTGGTACTAATTGATTTTTGATGTACGATTTTTGATGTACGATTTTAGATTGTTGATTGCTGATTGTTGATTGCTTATTTTTGAAGTAAACCCAAACGTCTCTTCGAGTGGCGAATCTATGATTCGTTGTATCGAGAAGCGCTCAGAAACCCTGATGCTACACTTTTAATTCTTTTTCCTATCTTTCAAAAAGCTTTCAAAATTACCTATGACGCTCAAAAAAAGATGCTTCGGCTTTTGCCTGATGATACTTTTTGTATCCATAACTTCCTGCACGCAACAAACACCAACAAAAGAACACGACACAGATCGAATCTTGGCATACGAAGTCAATCCGAAAAAGGATCAATTGCATTTCTATTGGAAAAATGAGCAGGGTGAAATCTATGGAAATGCTAAAAACCTAAAAGAACAACTGCAAACAAAGCAACAAGAACTAATCTTTTGCATGAATGGTGGCATGTACAAAAAAGATCAATCGCCACAAGGTTTATACATTGAAAACGGAGTTACCTTAACGCCATTAGATACGAAAGAAACAGGATACGGAAATTTCTATTTGCAACCAAATGGTGTGTTTTATATTACAGAAGAAAACAATCCAATACTATGTACAACAAAAACATTCAGGGGAACTAAAAACATCAAGTACGCGACGCAATCTGGCCCGATGTTAGTCATTGATGGAAAACTACATAAAAAGCTTACCAAAGGCTCTAAAAATCTTCATATTCGGAATGGAGTAGGCATATTGCCCAATGGAAATTTGTTGTTTGCAATGAGCAAAGAAAAAATCAATTTCTATGACTTTGCGACTTTCTTTCAAGAAAATGGTTGTAAAAATGCTTTATACCTTGACGGATTTGTCTCAAGAACCTATTTACCTGAAAAAAACTACGAGCAAGTTGATGGAAATTTTGGTGTGATTTTTGGTGCAATAAAAAACAAACCGAACTAATTTTTAGAAAAGAAACTTCTAAACATTAGTACCAACCAAAACACACAAAATGAAAACGTATTTACTACTTCTACTAAGCATCATTTTTTTATCAAGCTGTGAAAACAAACCAAAATCATCTATTGAAGGACTCTGGCAAGTCACTTCGGTAACTGCGGGCAAAAACGAAATGACGCCAAATGCTCGTTGGGTACAGTTCAATGCAGATGCTACACAACAATCGGGAAATGGTTGGTTTCAACATTCAATAGGAACGTGGAAATTAAATCAAACGACAAACGAATTATCAATTGTAAATACAAATGGTTTAAAAGATCTAGCGGATCCGTTTCAAATAAAAATCAACCAAAATAAAATGACTTGGAGCAGAGAAGAAGAAGGTGAAACCATTACAGTTCATTTAAAAAAAATAGAAACACTTCCCACAACCTATGGAGATCAACTATTAGGTTTATGGAAACTAGAAAACGCAGTTGGAAAAGGAGACTATTTTTCCAATTCAGAAAAAGCAAATACTTCTCTTTATTTCGGATGGGACAAACGTTTTAGAATTAGAACCGAAAATGGCCGCATAAGCGGAGTATACAATGTACACGGACACAAATCGGAAGTGCAATTTATTCCATATAATAAAGAGCTAAAACGAAGCTTTTGGAGTGTTCAATTTAAAGAAAACGCGATTGCATTAAAGTTATTGAATTCAGATAGTTTAGTTGCGAGAACCTTTAAAAGAATTCATGAATTTCCTAAATAAAAAATGAGCAATAACTTTAAGCTGGATTTAAAACCAAAAACCATCACAAAAAATACGCTACAAAAACAGATCGTACAGAACTAATTATTTTCTTTTTAATACATTCGCTTTCATAATAAAAAATGAAAACGATTATGTCGAAACTATTCTTTACTTCCGATCATCATTTTGGACATACGAATGTGATCAAATTTTGCGATCGCCCTTTTGAAACGGTTGAAGAAATGAACGAAGTATTAATTCAGCGTTGGAACGAGAAAATTTCACCAGAAGATGAGGTGTATCATTTAGGTGATTTTGGAATGACAAAAGACCGCGAAATGATTTTAGATATTATAGATCGCTTAAACGGAACCATATATTTAATTGTTGGAAATCATGAAGGTGCTGCGCTCAATCATCGAAAAAGATTCAAATGGGTAAAAGATTATTTTGAACTCAAAGTAAAAGATGAAAGTTGTCAAAATGGAGTGCAGCGTATTATCTTATTTCATTATGCAATGCGTGTTTGGCGTGGCGATTACAGAGGGACTTGGCATTTATACGGTCATAGTCATGGAAACTTGCCCGATTTAGAAGATCGTTTCTGCTTTGACATTGGTGTCGATTGTCATGATTTTTATCCTTTGTCTTATGCTGAAGTAAAAGCAATAATGCAAACAAAAAAGTGGAAACCACCATTCAATTCGCTTGAAATGTAACGTCCTAAAAACAACTCAACGGAAATTTTAATAAACTCATCGGAGTTTGAAGACACAGCAAGAACTTTTTTTAAAAAGCTTTAAATATATTGTATCTTAGACTCATACAAAACGTACTAATTCGATGAATCAATTACAGATGAAAAAATATATCTTTCTTTTTGCGATGCTTTTTGCATTACAATCATATGCACAAAAAGACAAAACGGTTTTTGAATTAAAGCCATCTCAAAGCATGTTAATGACTGGAAAAGGAGCTGGACAAGATGGAGCCATCAATCCGTATAAAGACGGAAACAGTATTGCTATGATTAAAAATTTGGGCGAAAATGAATTCTCAATTCGTATTCAACGCGATGGAAAAATAATTAAATCACGTACTTTAGCAGCTGGAAAATCAACAAAAATTGCCTTATCAAAAGGAACAGAATTATACTTTGATACTGAACAAAAAGCGAAAGTTAAGTTAGAATTTATGGACGGTCTTAACTAAAGGCTGAATTACAATATAAAAGAAAAGAGATGGTTTTTACGCCATCTCTTTTTTTGTTAAAAGTATATTACAATTTGTCTTCAAAATGTTCTTTCATGAAGTCTTCAATTTTACCAACTTCTGTTTTTTCTATATCGTGTACTTCTTTTTTAAGTACACCTTCCATTTCAGTTTCTAAAGTACCAAGAGGCTTAAATTCTTTGCCATCAAAATAACGTGGTTTTGTGCCAGGTCCTGTTGGACTTCCGTGATCTGCTTGAATAGATTTTCTCCAACGTTCAGCATGTGTACGCCATTCTTCTCTATCAACCAAAGTTGGAGCAGTAAACCAAACATTCCAAGTTAAAGTATTTCCTTGCTTCAACATATTTCCAGAAGCAGTATTGAATGCAAACATGACCATTTCATTAAAATCATCTACCACTTTTTTACCGGTCTTTTTAATACCACCAATTTCTACATCAATATGACCTACATTCCAAGCTTCAGCTTCATGTCTGGCAAAAGGAGGACTTTTAAAACGCGGAGTTTCTCCCTGACTTACAGGAAATATTGGTTGATTTGGATTTTGAAACTTATGAGTTTGTACTTTAATTGCTTTTGCTTTAGAAATAGGGAAATCAAGTCCTAAATCATTAAAGAGCTTCCAAAGTTTCTTTACCCATTCTTTTTGTTGTGCACTTGGACTAAACCAAATTGTACCTTCAACAGTCATATCTGCATAAAAAGTTTTGGTAGTTTCATCAACCCAACCGCGTTGACCAGTTACGGTAACTTCTACATTCATACAACCAAATGTTGGTGAACAAGCACCTTGTTGCGGACAAATAATAGAATACACACGACCTTCATCTGTATATCCAAGTCTGGAAATATACGGGGAAAACATCTGAAAACATCTTGATTTTTCATCTCCATGAATAGTTTGCCAACTAAACTCTGGCCATTTTACACCTTGTTGACGTTGTAACAAATCAATATTATCCATATTGTCCAACATTGGTAATGAAGATAAATCTGGATTTGGATATGCAAATGCGGGATTCGACTGTGCAAATCCACCTTTCCATCCTGGAGGAATTTGGGTACTACTCATGGTATGTTAGTTTTAAAATTTATAGATACCCAAAGTACTTCTTTTAAAAAGAATACGTAAACGTATAAGTACGGTATTTACAAGAATTATTTTACACGTATATTCACTGCAATTGAAAATGGAATTTGTAATTTTACTTGAATCGAATAATGAACTTTATAGAAAAGAATGGGGCAACGCGGTAACTACGTTATAAAATCTAATGAAAAAACTGAAATCTACTACACACATTGGAGAGCAATAAATGTTGCAGATGATTTAATGTTAGGTTCTGAGAAATTTATAAAGTTTATACAGGGATTTGAGAAAAGAACGTACTTAACTAGCGAACCTTGGATAGAATCATGCGTGCATGTTGATATGGATGCGAAAGAATTGCTTTTTTGGGAAGGAGATGATTTGACACTTACTTCTGTAAGAAGACGTTATTTAGAGTTGTTAAGTCAGCGATGGAATGGTTGGAATGTCAATTATGCAACGCAAGAAATGTATGATATTGAAGAGAAAATGCAGATCAATTACACCATTGAGCAAGAATACGATTATGAGTATGACGTTACCATAGAAGATTTTATAAATGAAGAAGTAGATGAGTATGAAACCTGTATTATTATCTATATAAAAGATGGAAAAACGTATGTAAAATGCTCCTATGATTATGACATGGAGGAGTTTATTTTCTTCGGAGAGCAAATATTGCCAATACTAGATAAAAGACAAACATTCAATATTTCTAAACATCTCGAAAAAGACGTAAATAATGTGATGATGATTGATTGCGATCAAAAGAAACTCACGATCAATTATGTGCATAGCGGTTTTAAAGAAAAACTAGCAAACATATGGAAAGGTTGGACAATTAATGTTGGTAATTATGGCTATATTGGTATTTTGGAAAAAGGAGGAATTGACACTTCAAACCTAAAAATGACTCCAGAAGAAATAGAAAAACAAATCCTAGAAATATTACATAAAGACGATAGTTTTGATCCGAAAATTTTTGCTGAAGACATCCTAAAAAAAGACAACACAGCACAATTTCATCCAAGCTTCTTTCAAAACAATAAACCATCACAAATTGATTAAAATATGCAGATAAAAACTACCATAAAACTCTTATTAGTACTTTGTTTAGTGAGTTGCGCTACTACAAAAAACGAAGTTGTAGAAGATCCGAACCTTACCAAAAATCTGAAAATTGATAAAAACGATTTGCAAATCATCACACCAAACATAGAACTTAGTGAAAAGAAAAACGGAAAATTTCTAAAACATCCTGCCAAAAGAGAAGAGCTACGAAAATTGGTATTGCAAGCCATACGAATAAAGTTTCCAGATATGCCATTTGTTGAGGTACCATTCTTATATAAAGGTTCGTATACGATTAATAAAGCTTTAGAAACTGAACTCAACTTCAAAAAGAAAAAAGCACCAGAAGAAATTTTGACAGAAGGAAAAAGATATAGCATTTATATAAGTACAAACGGTTATTTTGGAGATTTAGAAAGAGGTGTGATTAATCTCGTTTTGATTGATAATAAGAAGAAAACCCGCAAAACATTGGAACACTATCGATACAAACACAGTCCGCTAGAAACCGAAAAATTTAAGCGTAAAATTTTAAAAGTTTTGGATAAGTTGTAATCGAATTTTCGTTAAGAAAAATAAGCTTTCAAAAAGAGAATAAACTTTTATTTCAAATTTGCCGTTATATACAATAACCAACCTTTTCTTGATATGAATCTTAAAAGCGTAAAAGTTATAGTATATGTAGTCTTGTTATTTTCTTGCACACAGATGTTTGGACAAAACCTTCGTCCTGAGATAAAAAAAATAGTGGAAGTCATATCTAAAGGAGAACAAGTAGAAGGTCTTCGCCTTGGTATTGCAGGATCAAGGTCGATTCTATATTCTAGATTTGAAAAGCTTAAAGAAAACGCAACAGAAAAGGAACTCTTGTCATTACTAGAGCATAAAAGTGCTGTCGTTAAAGGATACACAGCTTGGGCTTTGGCTGAAAAAAAATATCATGATTTAGAATCAATTTTTAAAACGTTTCTAAAAACAAAAGAAACGGTACAAACGCAAAGTGGCTGTATTGTATCAGAGGATCTTTTAGCTGGAATATTGTATTCGAAAGTATTGTACCCTAGCAATAAAGTTGTGGTAACTGATGCTGATAAAAAATATTACAAAGAACAGCTTCAAAAATTAGATCATATCATACTTAGAAAAAGAGGGGAAGTTTTCTTATTAAGCAGTGCACTTAAAAACAATCAAGCAAATCCTGAAAATTATGCAATCGTTAAAACACTAGCTTTAGAAGACAATAATTTAGATGCGCTTGCTGAATTGGCTAAATATCAAAAAGAAAGTGATATTGACCTTATTTTAGAAAAAGGAACTGACGCTTATAAAGCAATGTCATACTTTCCAAATCCTAAGTTTTGGAATTTTTTAATAAAACATAAAGCTACAGCAAACTCTTTCGAGTATTTTAAAGCAATTGCCGCTTTTCAAAATGACGATGCAGTAAATACATTAACAAGTATTTATAAAACAGTACGAAAAGAGAAGAGAAAAGGTGTTACGAATCTAACGAAAGCAATATTGGAATTGTATTGTCCGAAATATAAAAAGCTATCATTGCAAATATTTGAAGAAACAAAAACAATTAATATTACACATTTACGAAGACTCTTAAAAATTGCTCCAGAAGAATCAACACCATATTTTGTAAATGGATTGTTATCTGATAGTGAAAATAATTTCTTAGAAGATTATTTTAAGTTTGAAACTAAAGATTCAATAGTACCATTACTTCTAAAAAACATAAAAAAGTATCAACCCAAAAAAATACCTGAAATATGTATTCATAATGTGAGTAGCGCAAAATTTATGGAGTTAACCACATTTTTAGATATCATCATAGAAAATAAAATTGAAACGGCAAAAAAGCCTTTGCTACAAAGATTGCAGAAAAAGACATATCCTTTTGAAACATTTCATTTGACAAGAACGTTACTTTCTTTTGAAGACAAATCTTTACACAAAGAAATTAAGGAAACGTTATTGGCTTCTCGAGAAAAATGGGATAGAGGAAATTGGTCAGCTGCTTTTAAAGAACTCTTTGAAAAATATGGTATTAATATATAACTATTATGAGGAAAACAAGTAACTATTTTGCAATTGCCATTTTATTAGTATTGACAGTCGGATGCGCACAGAAGTCGGAAGTTGAAACATACGGAGCGCATTATCAAAAACACAAAGACTATAAAAGTCTCAGTAAAGTAGTGGAGCTTATAAAATTAGAATCTGATACTTCGTATGTAAAAAAGATACTTGGTGAGCCTATTGATATGGGATTCGATTACAGATACCTAATAGATTCTACAGGAGTGAAAGGCTGCCCAATTGGCGCTGTATTTCACATAAGTGAAGCTGGTAAAATTGATCAAAAATGGATTGATGAAATTTGTGAGTAAATTGAAATGACAGGAAGAATGAAAAAAGTACTAATTCTAATCCTAATTTTATTTTCAAGTTGTGAGAGTAAAAACGAAAAAGATACGATTAAATCTAATGACTTAAACAAAAATGTAACCTTTAAGGAGACAAAATCTAATGTGTTATCTAATGAAGAGTTAAAGAAAAATTCAAAGGATTTAGAAAAAATTTTAAAGAGCGCATATAACTATAATCCAACATCTGTTACTTTTAGATTAGATGATTCATTAAACTCGTATGATTTAAAATATTTATTTCAAAATACAAATTCAGACATTGAAATAAAGGATGAAATTTCAAAGATTCTACTCTTAAAACTATTAAAGTTTCAATATGAAAGGTCTCAACATAGCTATAATGTATATAATGATTTAGGGGATTGTTGTTCAGAGAATGCAAAATCGATCATTAAACATTATTTAAAAAGAAATAATATTGATACTGTTGCGGTAGATGTTTTGCCATTAGGAAATTTGTTAGATAGAGAATGGCACAAGAAAAACAGTGAGATAGTTTCTTCTTTGATCAAGGATATTGATAGTCTTCTAGAGATCGATTAAAAATAATAAAGCATAAAAAAATCCTAACTTCTTTAAGCTGGGATTTTTTTCTGTTTATATAGAAGTTGCTTGTCAAGTCGAGCAGTCGAGACTCTATGAAATACTGAGTTATAGAGCATCTCGACTGCGCTCGATGTGACAAACGTTTAAAAATCTAATCGTCTAAAAGATCTAAGCAGTCTAAGCAAGTCTAAAAAATTACTTACTCTCCTCAATCTTACGTTTCTCCACTAACTCTTTCAATTTTTTTCCATACTTAGATTCCGCAATTTTTGGTGTTAATTGCTGATAAATAGTATCTAAAAAACGAATATTAGCATCATATGTTTCTGTAGTAACTACGTACGGTGTAATTTCTTTATCGTTATTAGTGAATGCATAATTTAAAATATAACGCATACGACTCTTTGCATAGCTTGCAATTTTATCATTGATTTCCATCACTGTCTTAGCATCATCTTCTTTTTGTGCATCCATTCCATCGCGTAACAACATCAATTCTTTTGTGTTGTATTTGGTCATAAACTCTTTAAAATCAATTAAATCTTTATGATTTTTAGAACCAGTAACTTTCGCATCTCTTACGAATCTACGTAAAGTTGTATTGAATGTCATTTCGCCAGGTTCCGCAAAGAACTCTACACGATCATTCAAATCATTAAAATCTTTCTTCTTCAAATAGAAATACAATACTTCTGGTTCTTCAATAGTCGTGCTAAATGTAAAATTAGCGTCACCATTTACCACAAGTGAATCTAAGGTAACCAAAGTAGTATCTTTTATCTTTTGTAGAAACAACGTTCCTTCTTTTAGACCATCTATGTTTCCAGAAATCGTTAAATTTCCTTTCGCATCTTTTCCACAAGCAATAAATCCTAAAACAACGAGGACTACCAAACATTTTTTGAACATCATATTGAATTTTAAAGAGGGCAAATATCTACAATTTTAAGCAACTTTAGAAGCCATTTCCATCAAAATTGTACACAAAATTGCTCCATAGGTTCCAACTACATACCCAAATACTGCCAACAATACACCAACCGAAGTCAATGATGGGTGAAAAGCAGAAGCTACAATTGGAGCAGAAGCAGCGCCACCAACATTTGCCTGACTTCCTACAGCGAGGAAGAAAAATGGTGCGCGAATGAGTTTAGCTATTAAAATTAATAGTCCTGCATGGAATGTCATCCAAACCAATCCGATGATAATCAACCCTGGATTTCTCCAAACTTCGGTCAAGTCCATTTTCATTCCAATAGAAGCCACCAAAATATAAATAAAGATACTTCCTATTTTACTGGCACCAGCACCTTCATAGTTTTTGGCTTTTGTATAGGATAACATAATTCCGAAGGCAGTTGCAATGGTAATCATCCAGAAGAAAGAAGAACCTAAAAATGACAATGCGCCATCATCATTCTTTACAATATCAAACTGTCCTAAATAGTCAGTAATGATGTTTGCGCCAAAATGCGCTAAGGAAACACCACCAAATGCCAAGGCAAGAATGATCATTAATTCGGTAAGAGTTGGATTCCTTTTTACTTTAGCTGTAAACTCAGAAACACGTTCTTTTAAGCGTTCGATAGCAGAATTGTCGGCTTTGAGCCATTTG
Source organism: Kordia sp. (assembly GCF_050633145.1). Lineage (GTDB taxonomy): Bacteria > Bacteroidota > Bacteroidia > Flavobacteriales > Flavobacteriaceae > Kordia. The sequence continues at coordinate 30,205 of NZ_JBOEFY010000005.1, forward strand.
TCAATTTTTTGAGATTTACCAATTCCGAGTAATAAAATTGCCATCCATAAATTGGCTACTACAATATCTACCAATACCATAGCGCCATATTTATCTTGATTGTATTCATAAATTTCTAACATGGCAGCTTGGTTTGCGCCACCACCAATCCAACTTCCAGCAATGGTTGATAAACCACGCCAAACGGCATCATATTCCAAACCGCCAACTAATTCTGGAGAAAAGAAAGAAATGATTAAGATTGCCAATGGGCCACCAATAATAATTCCAACGGTTCCTGCAAAGAACATAATCAATGCTTTTGGACCTAAATTAAATACAGCTTTTAAGTCAATACTGAGCGTCATTAAAATCAACGCTGCAGGTAATAAATAGCGACTTGCCACTTGATATGCACTTGAATAATGATCAGAAATAATTCCGCAAGAACTTAAAATTGCAGGCAATAAATAGCAAATTAATAAAGCCGGAATGTATTTATAAAACTTTTTCCAGACAGGATTTTTACTAGATTCAGTATAAAACACAAAGCCTAAAAGTAGCATCAGAATTCCAAACACGACTTTATCACTCGTAAAAAAAGGTTCCGAATAAACGGTTGTGCTTTTTACTGTGACACTTTTTGGTTCTGTTACATCGAATATATGAATGCTGTCATAATTTGTAGTTGACGCTTCTATAACTTCATATACAACACGTTGAAATCCACTTTTCGGAGTTGTTTTGAGTTCAAATAATGTAATTGATTTTTTTCCAACGGTTATCGCGTCGATTCCTTTATATGAAATGGTTGCAACCGAATTTTCTACGTTAAATTTAAAATCACCTTTTTCAATAAACTTAGTATTGATATTGACAATGTTTTCTAAGGTAACTAATGAATCGTTTGCTTTTATTTTGAGTTCAAATCCAGTGAATGTAATATGATCGACAGTAACTTTTGTATTGAAAGTTGTTTCATTACTTTCAACACGTTCTAATTTGAGTTGCTGTGAAAACACAGAAAACGTACTGAATAATAGGAGTAAAGCAATGGCTTTTTTGAACATAGTTGGATGGTTTATGTTGCAAAATACCAAAAATTGAAATTATAAATGTTAAATATTGAATTTTAAATCGAAAAGTCTTTTTTCTTTAATATCAAAACGTCAGTTCGAGTGGCGAATCTGTGTTTCGTTGTATCGAGAAGTACTTTGAAATGATTCTATTTCATAGCTGTTCTCGATACAATTTTCTGTCTATTTCGACTGCGCTCAATATGACAGAAAATCACTCGAACTGACGTTTGGAAATTATAAATGTTGAATTTTAAAATTATTCTTGAGAAACTAAAAACGTCATTGCGAGGAAGAATGACGAAGCAATCTGTTTTTTTACAAGCAGATTGCCGCGATTTTACAAATCTCGCAATGACGTTTTAGAATTTTATGTGCTAAATGATATTTTTTAAGACCCAATAAAGTTTAAAAGTTTATAGGTTTAACAGTTTAAGTTATAATTTAATATGTAACGTAAATAACTAAGACCTAAAACCCAACACCCAAAAACCTAGTTCTTAAGCCACGCTTTTCGCAATTGTACTTCTTTGCTGTTTTCTGGTAAATCTTTTACTGTAATTCCAGTACCTTTTGTAGTTGGTTTTGTAATGTTTCCAGCAAGTGTTTTTGCTTCTCCGTTACGTTTTACGGTCATTGTAATTGCATCACCAACTTTCCAAGTTCTTGAAGCGCCAATTAAATCATATACATTTTTAAGTGTGTATTTTACACCATTAATTTCATCAATAACATCTCCATTTTGTACTCCTAAATTGGTCAAGAATGAATTCAAGGTTCCCTCTGGAAGAATAAATACTTCTTGTGTGCTTTCGTCTGCGCCAATGTATGGAACTTGTCCGTTTAAGAAATACCCTGTTTCTACTTCAGTTTCTCCCAATTCTAAACCTACTTTTTCTAAAAAGTCATTGTAGGGAATTGGTGTGTTTCCAACAATATATGTATCAATTACACTTCTCAATTCAGGAGTTGTGAATTCAATAATTTTATTAAAAAGTTCGTCATCTTTAAATGGTTTTTCACTTCCATACGTAGTAGATAGCTTCTGCATCAAATCTAAAATTCCAGTTTCTCCATTACTTTCCGCACGAAGCGTTAAATCGATTACCATGGCAATTAAAGTTCCTTTCTCATACACATTTGCATATTCGTCTTTATATTCATCCGAAAGAATATTAGCACTCATTTCAGTAAAAGACAAGGCATCGTTATAGCGTGAACGCGAGTTTGTAATTTTGTCGTTGATTCTCTTGTAAAAAGCTTCTTCGTCAATTAACCCTTGATTAATCTGGAATAAATTGGCAAAATATTCAGTTACACCTTCATACATCCATAAGTGTTGCGACATTTTTGGGTTGTTATAATCGAAATAATGAATCTCTTCAGAGTGTACTCTCAATGGCGTTACAATATGAAAAAATTCATGCGAAACTACATCTTTCAATGCACCTTCAATAGCAGCTTTTGGCATTTGCTCAGGCAATACAACAACCGTTGAGGTATTGTGCTCTAAGGCGCCAAAACCACCAGCATCTGTTTCAGAAAGTGTAGATAAGTATAATAAAATAGTATATTGCTTTGTATCATCTACTTTACCTAAAAACTCTTTTTGCGCTTTAATCATTGTTTCAATATTCCCTTTTAAGCTTTCCGCAGAATATACACCTGTTGGCGAATATACACTAAGCGTAATATTCATGTCATTTACTTGAAAACTTGCCGTATCTGGCTCAGAATACATAATTGGATTGTCGGTTACTTCTGCATAACGTCTTGCACCAAAAGTATCTACATTAAATGTTTCTTTTTCAGAAACTACTTTTGGAAGTGATGTAACACCTTCTAGGTTTTTTGGGTAGTTTACTTTAATTTGATATGGATATTGTTCGCTTCCGCTGAAATAACCCACGAACGCATGTAGATTTAAAACGAAATTTTTATCCTTCAAAATATTTGATCCGGCAGGTGAAAATACCACCGATTTGTCTCCGTTTTCTATATCATACGTATCGTTTACCCAATACGAAACTTTATCTACTTTCTTTGCATTTGGAATTAACCATGAGTTTTGATCAATTCGAGTTGCAGCAACTTCATTTCCTTTATAATCGTATGCTTTAAAGCCATCTATATATTGTCCGTAATTATCATCGCTATACGTTCCAGGAACGGTTTTAGGAATGTTGAATGTGGCAGTTTCGGTTTGAAACTTTCCAGGATTGACTTCTACTTGTACTTTATCATCTACAACGTTTACTAAGTCGATTGTTGTGACAACATCTTTATTGGCATTGATTCCAACTTTTCCTGAATTACAGCTTGCTAACGTAATAAGCGAAACCGCAAGAATTCCTAAATTTTTTTTAAGCATAATTTTTTTCTGTTTACATTCAATGCTGCAATTAGTATGTTTTTTTTGAAAACGTAACAGATTATAGTGTTAATTAGTGTTAAGATTTATGAATTACCTCAAAATATTGCTTCGAACAATAAACTTTCTGTAGATAAGAAACTTAATAATTCGGGTTGCTTCCTTGAGTAATGAATGCATTTGTGCTTCAGATTCAATCTCAAAAACTTCAAAAAAATCATTTAAGACTTCTTTTACGGATGTCGTTTCTTGAAAAAGTTGCAATACGTAATATTCATACTTTGTCAAATGAAATTCTAGCACGTTTGTTTGCAGTACATCATCAAACACATCTGTTTGTTGAAAAACAAAGTAATATTCATCTTTTGGAAATTCTTGAATTTTATCAAGCAATTCGGTATTATCAGTTTCGTTTATAAAAACAAATTTCCAATCGGTAGCATAACAAGTTACATACGAGCTTTGTTGTAAAGTGACATTTTTTAAACCTTCTAAAGAAAGGTGTAGGAGGTTTTCTCGATCATGATTAAAAGTAGCGTATTCGGAAAGCAGTTTTGTTTCAATTTGTGCTGAATGAGTATTTCGGAGTGAAAATTTTTCTTGTTCAACTTCTAAAATCTGTTGCATCATTTCTAGTTGTTCACTCGATTGAAACTGTTGTAGTGTATATTCAAAGAAAGCTTGATTAATTTCTGCTTGAGCGCTATTTTCTTTGCATGAAAAATGATGCATTAAATCGTAACCAAATACAGTTGCAATAGTGATCGTTTTATGAAAAATATGGTGTAAATTATTCATAAAGCTACGATTGAGTTTTTATATATGTTTGAATGATATCGTAATACTTAGGAAAATTTGTTTTGAGTTGATCGCGCAAATCGTAACAATATTCCATTTCTTTTTTACGCATTGATAACAAGTGTACAAACTTCTTTTGTTGTGTGTATTTGTTGAAAAAGGTGTGACTTTCTTCTGATTTGTCAGGTTTGTTTTCTAAGTAATATTCGATTGTAATTCCTTTTTCTTGGGCTAAACAATGAAACAAATATTGTTCATACAATAAAGCATAGGACGTTCCGTGAATTTTTGTTTTATTCTTGTTTCGATCAATAATATCAAAAGATAGTTTGCAATATTCTTTAATAAAATCTAAGTCGTTGCCACCTATAATTCCAGCATTACTAGAAACCATTGTTTGACCGTTTTGAAATTGTTTTAACATGATTTCGGGAAAATGATAATTTTCACCTAATGCTTCTTTCATAGCATGTGAATAATGTCCAAAATCTACATCTCTTTGTTGTGATACTAAGGCCGCTTTTTCAATAATTTCTCCAAATCGATTCCATACATATACGTCACCATCAACATGTATAAATGGTTCTTGCTGTATTTCATAAGCTTTAAGCTTTCCAATTGCCCAAAATTCCTTGGGATAGTGATTCAATTCGTCTAAAATGACTTCTACATTTGTATATGGAAGTTGCAATTTGTTGATTAATAAGTCGTATCCAAAAGTATCCGTTACTAGTGTAATATTCTTATATACTTCTTTAAAAGTCAAACAACTCAAAGCCCAACTCATATAAAAGTATTGTACATGTCGCCAACCAGTTTCACCAAGAGTTCCATCTGGCGTACGCATAGGTTTTGACCATAAACTGTGAATAATTTTCATAAAGTAGGATAGAAAGATTTTTACGGTTTAACTATCTGATTATTAATGTTTAAATTTAAGTAAAATCTTTCATCTTTTGTATCTTATAAGAAGTTTAATCAAATAAAAAATTAGTTAATTATGAAAAAAAACAAAGAAATCAAGTTGAACTTGAAAAAGGAAAAAGTAAGTGAGTTAAACGCAGAAGCGGCAAGTAAGATTAAAGGTGGATATTGGACTTGGGAAATGCAATGTGCAACATATCCAACTTGTTATTGTTATACTGGCCCAAAGCGTTGTTAATACAGCGTGTATAAAAACGAAGCTATAATTCTATAGTAAACCTACAATGTTTTTATACAGAAAAGAAAACACAGCAAACACCCAATGATTAGTCTGGTGTTTGCTGTGAAGTATTATCTATCTTATGAAAAGAAAAAAGCGAACCGAAGTTCGCTTAAAAAGCTCAAAATATTATAATCCATAAAATATAGTTGAACTTGTTTTTTAATCGCTAAGAGTTGTTTTGTCTATCGGACATTCGTCACTATATGGACATGCAAGTGTATAACAATATACCGCTGAGCATTTATAAATAATTGTGGCGCATGTATATTCTCTAGTACGACCATCTCCACCTAGAATATTCCTTTGTTCCAACTTAGCAATTTCAACTTTATTAAACTTCAATTTGTTGTTCAATTCTTTTTTCTTCATAATCTAAATGTTTTGTGTAAATGTTATTTAATAGTTTCAGTAACAAAGCAATAGATAAAAGGAACTCAAGTCAATTGAAGCCTATCCTGTTTCCTTGAATTGTGATACGAATTCAGTGAATTATTAGAAACTTTCGTCAAAAAGAGCAGAAGTTGAAGAAGCAATTCGGTTATATTTGTTGGAAAGGTGTTAGATCGAATGAAAAAAATAATCACATGTTTTTGCCTGTTTTTTGTTGTAATGATTTCTTATGGACAAAAGGAAACTACTTTATTGGATGAAATTGAAATTCTGAATCAGAAAGTGTATCAAAAAAGCGTGAGTTTTGAGGAATTTAAAATAGATGTTGAAGTCTATCTAAAAAAAGCCAAGAAGCGTAAAAGTAACTTATTGATAGGTCGTGGCTATTATATGTTAGGTATAAAAGCACCTGGCTTTGAAATTAGAAATACCTATTTAGATAGCGCCGTTTTTTATACAAAGCATATAAAGGATAATCCTGATTTCCCTACACTAATTTATATAGCTAAAGGAAGTGTTTTGTATGAAAAAAGACATTATAACAAGGCTTTAGATCAGTATTTATTGGCAGAATCTCAAATACAGTTGACTAAAAATTCTACCTATGAATATTATGTGAAATTTAATATAGGTTTTTTAAAACGAGTTTTAGGAAATTATGAAGAAGCAGAAGTATTATTTAAAGAATATATTGTTCATATAAAAAATCAAGAGCCAATAGACACTTCTAATTATTTGTATGCGTTGTTTCAATTGTCTTCTATTTATTATGAATCGGGTCAAGTAGAAAAATGTACAGCGATTAATACCCAAGGAATACAAATTGCTTCAGATAATAATGAAAAGGAATTAGCCTATCTTTTTGTTATTAATGAAGGAATTAATTTGAATATAAAAGGACAGTATCAAGCTTCGATAGATAGTATAGAGAATGGAACTCCATATGTATCTGCACGAGATAGAGTTGTTTCTGATTTTTATTTAGCTAAAAGTTATGCTGCTATAAATAAAAAAGAAAAAGCAATCTATTACTTTAAAAAGATAGACTCCATATTTAATAAAACTAACAATTTATTACCACCTTTACGTACTACGTATGAATATTTGATTAAAGATAGCAAGTCTAAAAAGGATTTAGAATTGCAATTATACTACACGAATCAACTCTTAAAGTTTGATAGTATTATTCATGCTGACTATAAAAATTTATCTTATACAATTACCAAAGAATATGATAATTTAAAATTAGTAGCGGACAAAGAACATTTAATAGCATTATTAAAAAAAGAAAAAGATGCCGCTATTGATGAAAGAGATTGGACTATTGAGATTGCCATACTTATTAGTTCTTTATTGTTGGGCGGATTGCTGTATTATTATCAATCGAAAAGAAAATATAAAAAATATAAAAAGCTATACGAAGCCATTGTAAATAAATCGAATGCACGTATAGAAGAAGAAATTAAAGTACAAAATATTAAAACAGTAAAAGTAGCAGTAGATATTGATGAAGATGTCGTTAAAGAAGTTTTACAACAGTTAGATGCGTTTGAAGTAGAACATCTATACCTCACAAATCAGCTTTCATTAAAAGATGTCGCAAAAATTGTCAATACCAATTCAAAATACTTATCAAAAATCATTAATTCTCACAAGGGAAAAAACTTTACAACATATATAAATGATTTACGAATAGATTATTTAGTAGACCGTATTCAGCATGATCCTGTGTATCAAAAGTATACTATTACTGCCATTGCTACAGAAGGCGGGTTTTCAAATCCACAAGCTTTTTATAGAGTTTTTCAAAAGAGAACAGGATTAAAACCTGGTTATTTTATCAAAAAAGTTAAGGAAGACCAACAAAAGGACTAACAATTCACGGAAACGTTATAAACACCCTGTTTTTCTGGGTTCATTTCAAGTTTTGAATATGTAGCTTTGAGTTGTAAATAGTTTAATAATCCATAAAAGATGAAAAAAAATATAAAAGAACTTCGATTAAAAAAAAGCAAAGTAGCAAAATTGAACACAGATTTTATTAAAGGTCGAGGACCTGGTGTTGATGTATATTCGAAAAATGGTGAATGTACAACAGAAATAGATAAAACATGTACGGAAACTTTGCCTGTAACAAACCTGAAAAATAAGTGTAATGAAACAGGAGAAGAAGGTTGTCTTGTTGTTAGCGGATAAAAACTAAAAAANNTCAAATTTGATAGCCTTTTTTATACATAGTAAACAATAATTCAGTTAAAAACATTAGTTTTCTGCTGTATCGTCTGTTTTCTTTTTAGGTTCTCTTTTTGCATTTTTTAAACTCTGCATCAGCATCCATTCTATTTGTCCATTGGTACTGCGAAATTCGTCTGCAGCCCATTTTTCAATAGCTTTCAGCATCTCTTCATTGATTCGTAATGCAAAGGCTTTCTTTTTTGCCATAATTATTATTTTGACTTTGGAGCTTTTTGATTTTTCAACATAAATACAATTAAAACAATTGGCATCATTACGGAATATGCAATGATAATATACATGAGCGCTGACTTCAAGAAAAAGTCATTTCCTTGTGCTTGTTGTATGATGGAATAACATACATACGCTAGCAAAAGTAAGGTTAAAAAATTAACAATACGCAACATACGGCTGCTCAATTGATAGTTGTGTGCAGCATTATCTTCTGTGATTTTTACCATATAATTGTGAATGTGCGGAAACTTCGTTAAAACATACATTCCAATGGTAATAAGTGTCGAAATTCCCAATAAGAACCATATTGTTGTTTTGTTTCCTGTACCATCAACTTCTCCAGTAAGATTTACATGAGTTGGCACAATTTCAGGTAAAGATGTATACGATATTAGTGTATAGACCCATAAAATGACAAGCAATGCTGCTGTAACTGATTCTAAGATCATGTCCATAGGCTCTAAAGCCACTTTTATTCTGGGTCTATTTGCGTACATAATTATCTGTTTTTATTACGTTCAAAAATGACTTGTATAAAGCCTTCATGTTTTGTTACTGTATGCAAAACCCAACCTTGTTTTGCATGATTGTTTAGAATCTCTTCTAATTTTATGCTTCTGTCTCGCCAACCTAAGTTTGGTTTTAATACTTTATATTCTTTCATCGTCTATTCAAAATTAATGAGGTTATTTTTGTTCCTTATCCTCGTCAAAAACTACGAAGCTTAAAACAACACCAATAATAGTTCCAATAATGGAGCCAGCTAGAGTTCCCATAGCAACATCGCCAATAACGGTACCGACAGAAGTTCCTATACTTGTTCCTAAGGCAGTGCCAAGCCCAATGGCCGTAATTTGTTTATTGTTCATAATTATTGATGTAAAGTACCTGTGTTTACTACTGGGGCAGCTTCTTTGTCGCCACATAAAATTACCAATAAATTACTTACCATAGCGGCTTTTTTATCTTCATCAAGCATTAGTAATTCTTTTTTGTTCAATTCGTCAATAGCCATTTCTACCATACTTACGGCACCTTCTACAATTTTATGTCTTGCAGCTACAATGGCAGTTGCTTGTTGTCTTTTTAACATGGCACTTGCAATTTCTTGCGCATACGCTAAATATCCAATACGTGCTTCTAATACTTCAATTCCTGCAATAGCCAAACGTTCTTCCAATTCTTTTTCTAACGCTTCACTTACTTCGTTTACACTAGAACGTAACGTAATATCTTCATCGTGACCTTCATCAGCAAAATTATCGTATGGATACATACTTGCCAATTTACGAACGGCTGCATCTGTTTGTACACGCACAAAATGTTCGTAATTATCTACATCAAAAGCTGCTTTGTATGTATTGTTTACTTTCCAAACTAAAATAGTACTAATCATGATTGGGTTACCTAGCTTGTCATTTACTTTTAAGCGTTCACTATCAAAGTTACTTGCACGTAACGAAACTTTCTTTTTTGTATAAAAAGGATTTACCCAATAAAAACCGTTCTGTTTTACCGTTCCAACATACTTTCCAAATAATAATAATACGCGAGAGTTGTTTGGATTTACCATTATAAAACCTGGCGCAATAAATAATACTGGAACTAGGATTGGCAAAAATTCAGGGTTTTTAGTAAAAACTGCTACTGCAATTGTTCCAAAGAACGCTGCTAAAAATATAAATAACATTAAATACCCATTCGCAGGCACAATAATTTTCTCTTCTTTCATATGTAGATATTTTAGATTGATATTAAAATGATATCATAAATATATGAAATTAAATTTTAACTTTACAAGAACTTTAAAAATATATTTTTAACAATCATTATGAAAATGGTTGTTAAAGTCAATAATAATAAGAGTTTTTGTGAGAAAAACGAGTTTGGCACACCATTTGTATATGTAAAAGTGTAGCAAGGCAATGACATTTAGCAGAGCTGGTTACTTTCTAAATAGAGCTTGTTACATTTTGGTTGGTTAGTTAAAGAAAAGAGCATCCTTCGGGATGCTTTTTCATGCAATAATGCGAAATGTAATATTGATACGACCTCGAATTGGTTTTGCCGTTTTCGGAATTTGATGCAGCCATTTGTGCTGTGTTTCACCTTTCATTACTAGTAAGCTTCCGTGTTCTAATACTAATTTGTGTTTTAAGGTTTTGTCTGTACGATGTTTGAGATGAAAAAAACGAGCTTGACCAAAACTTAAAGAAGCTATGATCGGATTTGTTCCTAATTCTTTTTCGTTATCAGCATGCCAACCATTACTGTCTTTTCCATCTCTATAGTAATTGAGAAGCATGGTTGTAAAATTTGTTTCGCAAGTTTGATCTACTTTTTGTTTTAAATCTAATAAAGTTGGCGTCAATGCATGCGGCGTCATTTCTATGTTAGAATAACTATATGTTTTTTGATTGATTCCGTACAAAGCTGTCAAACGCGGTTGCGCGTATACTTTTCCAAAAACCTTAATGTCATCTTGTTGCCAAGGAGTTTCTTGCAGTAATGCTTCAAAAATGTGTGTAGCTTCTTTGCTTGCTATAAAATTTGGATAATAACAAATGTCTGCGTCTGGTAAATGCAAAGGAAACCCTTGTTTATTCTGCATCTTTGAAAATGTTTTTATAAGCTTCGGAGTTTGTGAATTCTTTGTATTCCTCTTGAAGTTCAAGTGTAAGCTCTTCTTCATTGATTGAAAAGTGTTCTTTCATTTTGGCTATTAAAGTTAACGCTTCACTCGTTTTATCTTGTAACAATAAACTATAGAGTTTATAATAATAACCACCATAAAAATTTGGAATTTCTGTCACTAAACGATCAAAAAATGGTTCTGATTTTTCATAATCTGACTGAAGATTAAACAGAATACCTCTGTATAAATCAAAAATTGGATCTTCACCTACATATTTTTTTAAATCATCAATAGCTGCATTTAGTTTGTCTAAATCGCCATGAACAATGTTTTCTTGAAAATTTAAGTAAGTATGTAATCGCTTATCGTCAGGTTTGAACGCTTTCATTTCGGTGATGACTTCTATTAATTTTTCATCATCATAATTTGAAGCAGCGATTAATAAAAATTGATAGTGAAACGAACTCCTTTTTGCCGTTGGAATAGAAACGAGTGACGTATAGGCTTCTTCATAGTTACCCGAAAACAAAAGGTTCTTTATAGGCTGATATATTTTTATATCCGCAATATCGATTCCTTGTGAGTTTATAGCTTTATAATACATATCTGATGCCATTTCAGAAAATAAAATTCCCGAATAAAAATTGTACATATCTTTTATGATGATTTTATCTTTTTTGATACCAAGTGTGAAATCTATAAAATTGATAAAATCTGGACGATACAATCTAAATACGATATGCGGTATACCATCTTCTTTATAAAAGTTAGTATACTTAAAATCGTTTGTAGACACTAGTTGCGAACTTATAGAACTGCCTACTTTTAGATACGATTGTAAAAGTTCTATCCCTTTTCGCTTGTTGTAACTTTGAGCCAATTCACGCTTAGAGAAATTAAAAAATGAAGCGACATCAATACTATTATCAAACATTTCGGGGTTTTCTGCATGAATTGATTCTTCTAGTTTTTTAGCAAACCCAATATAGTTTTCATCTGAAAACTGATTATAAAATTCCGTAATTTCTGCTGTTTTTTGAGTCTCTTTATATTTCTTTCCAAAATAAACTGCTGCAACAAGTACAATTCCAACAACAACAATTGTGATCATGCTTTTCCAAAAACGTTTTGTACTTTGTCCATTAGAATCATTCATGTGCTTTAAATGTGTATGTTTGTATTCAGTTGAAATATTACTATGCTAAAATCAATAAATATACTATTAATTCTTGTAAGTGCGCTTACAATACAGTCTTCATCACAACTGCCTAAAGGCTTTGTGTATGTAACTGATTATATTCCAGATATCACCATAGAGTTGCGCTATTTTTGTTCTGATAATTTTGTAGGAACGCATATTGATGGTTATGAAGAGGAAAAATGTATTTTGTCTTTACCTGCAACCTTAGCGCTTCAAAAAGTACAAACTGTACTCAAAAAACAAAACTTAGGTATCAAAGTCTTTGATTCATACAGACCACAACGCGCAGTAGATCATTTTCGTCGTTGGGCAAGAGATTTAAGTGATACTTTAATGAAGCAAGAATATTATCCTGATGTTGCTAAGAAAGATTTATTTCGACTTGAATATATCGCAACAAAATCGCGTCATAGTAGTGGGAGCACGGTTGATATTACACTGATTGATTTAGACACTAAAAAAGAATTGGACATGGGAAGTTCATACGATTTCTTTGGTGAAATTTCTTGGGTAGCGTATCAAAAATTAACCAAAAAACAATTGCACAACAGAAAACTATTGCAAGAAGCAATGTTACAAAATGGTTTTCGAAACTATCCACAAGAGTGGTGGCACTTTACACTTCGCGGTGAACCATATAGAAATCAATACTTTGATTTTCCTGTACACTAATAGATTTTTTGTAACTTCATCTAAACTAGTATTCAATTAAAATCGAAAATTATGTTAGACAAATTCCAAGAATTCGAAATTACAAATGTAGAAACAATTAATGGCGGCGCAGGAGCTACCGAATATATTATTCTATTATAAACTTAATAGAATATATAAAAGATCTTAAAAGCGGACTTCCAGGTTCGCTTTTTTTACGATATTCTATCTGTGATCTTTTATAAAGAGTCATAAGCTTTTCTTTTTTTCTGTGTAACTAATTGATTACTTAGAGTATTATTAATAATTAAATAGTTTTAAATTATGAAGAAAAGAAAATTGAAAGGACTTGAACTTTTAGCACTTCACAAAACAGTTGTGAGTAAGTTGTATGGAGGAATTACAGATGATGATGAAGATGATGTAGAAGAAGATGAAGATGGAGTTGCAGCTAGTCAAACCGTTGTTCCTGCAAGACAGCGAAAAAAGTAATAATTCTTGTAAATTATTTAGCGGACTTCGGTTCGCTTTTTTAATGAAATACTGTTTGTGATCCTTTTTGATAAATAAGTAAGGTTTAACCGTAATTGTTAAGAAAAAACATTTGATATATTTAGCTGTAAATCAACAACTTATAATTATGAAAAAACAGAGTTTAAAAAGCTTAAAGCTTAACAAGAAATGTATTTCTAACATTCAAGAGAGTCAAACTAAAGGAGGAAGAACTTACATAGGTTGCACCGACGGAACTTACAATTGTCCTGCAAGTTGGATTACAAGATGTAATGCTTCGCATTGTATATGTCAATAATTCTTGTGTAGTCACATTAAAAATTTAAAAGTGAGCGGACTTCGGTTCGCTTTTTTTGTCTAGCAAGTAATCTAATTGTGAAACTTCAAGAATCGTCTAGCTTCACGTTCAAGAAAAATTTTGTACTTATTTGGCGGACTGATCGTAAAAGATATTTTTTCTCTCGTTTTTGGATGTGTGAATTCAATAGAAGTCGCACATAAAAACAAGCCTTTTTTATAGTTTTCTTCCTTTTTTCCGTACAATTGATCGCCAATGATTGGATGATTGATACTTGCTAAGTGAACTCGCAATTGATGCGTTCTTCCCGTAGTAGGAAATAATTCTACTAGTGACAAATGTTCATTCTGTAAGGAAGGAACAGTTTGTATGGTTTTGTAGTTAGTAAATGCTTCTTTTTCAGCTACAGCTGAGGTAATTTCGCCTTTATTAGTTGTTTTACCAATTACAATTGTCTGATAGGTTTTTGTAATTTGTTGTTGCTCAAATTGACGATACAAATCTCTTTGTGCATTTTTAGTTTTTGCTACAATTAAAATTCCACTCGTAGGATTATCCAAACGATGAACAGGTTTAGGGTAGGTGAGTGCATCCATTCCTGTAGCAGGTTTTAGATTATGTGGTAGAGCATTTTCTATGGTTTTAAAATAGTTGCCATTTGTGGGAAATCCGGCAGGTTTATTAATGATGGCAATATCATCATCTTCAAAAATAACAGGAATTACAAGCTTAAATATTTTTTTAACAATCGTTTCTTCAGCGTAAATTTTAATAATATCATTTTCTGAAACATATATTGCGGTAGTTGCTATTTTTCCATTAATGGTAATCAATTGTTTTTTTAGACTTTTTTTTAACGCACTTTTTGTTGCAATACATTCAAAGTTTGCTACATCATATTCCTGAATACGAACAGATGAATTGGATTTAGGGACAATATGTGTTTCTAGAAGTTTCAAAAAATATTTTTGTAAAAATAGAAATTGATAGCTATTTATAAGTATTTCATCTCTATATTATTGATACATTTTAATAGTGTAAACGTATTGTGAATAAAAAAATGTAAGGGTTTATAGATTATGTCTTATCTTTAACAAAACTTAAAAAACCAACCATGAAAATAAAGAAGTGTATATTTAGCTTTTTATGTGTACTTATTTTATTTGCAACAGCTTGTACTTCAGATGACGTTACCTCCGAAGAATCTAGAGTAAGAGAAACTGCACTACAACCACACATAACACCAGTATCAACTGACGTTCGCGTTGTTCAAGATGAGGTTATAATAGTAATAGATACTATGGAAACCAAAAGAGTCTTAAGTAATAATCATACATCTACAAATCCACGTCGTAGAAATTAAATCGGCTCTAAAAGAAACGATTTTTCAGATTGCAAATAGCTCCAATTGAAATGAGTAAGTTGGAAATAGAGCAAGTCTGTTGATGATTTATGTTTGGTAAAATTGAATTTAGAATTAAATGTTTTAATCATAAAAGTGGTCAATCACTAGTAAGTACTTCACTTGTAATTGATTGAAGAGATAAAATTTTCTGCTTAAATAAAATAAAACTTACAAAAATTTTTACTGTTTGCGGATTTCCGTAAGGTTTTACTTTCTTTACTGTTTATATTTGACTTAAATAAACTAGTAAATTATGAAAAAAAACCAACTAACTCTTGTCTTGTTATGCATACTGACCATGTTTATAACAAGCTGTTCTTCAGATGATCTCACAATTGAAGAAATGACTTTAAGTAAATCGGAACAAGATGCCATTGTAAAATTGGTAAAAACTAATGTATCTATTACAAAAAACGCACAAATCACTATTGATTCAGTAAAATTAAAAAAAATAGAGGATACATATTATTTGTCTTCATATCACGGAGATGAAATCACAACAACATTATTGAAAGTTGAAAATGAAACACAGCTTAAATATGCAGGGATTTCATGTACTTCCAAGAGTTGTGCAACAAGTGATGGTTGTGTACCTCATAAGGATGGGAAAAAATGTACCAAATGCCCTTGGAGTGCTGATTGCACAAAGACGGTGACATCAGATCAATTAACAGAATAAATATATTTCCCTATATTCTTTTTCATAAAAAAAACACGAATCTATACAATTGTTAGATTCGTGTTTTTTATATGTATATACGGTAGATTTATTTAATTTTTTTTCCTTTTGTTTCTCCGCCTCCTTGACTTAATGTCAAACTAATAGGCAACTTTGTAGTTTCATCAATTTCAAAAGTAATCGTTGCAGGAACTACTTTTAAAAAGAAATTATCTTCCGATTCGGCGAACATTTCTACTTTAGATTGGTTTGTTGCTTGTCCAAAAATTTGATTTCCTTCTACTGTAATTTCAATGAAGAAATTTGGAGCCAATTCATACGTTCCAATATATTTCTTTAATGTTTCTTTCGAAAGTTGAACCTCTTTTTTAGGTTCAGGCATTTTTTCATTACTCCAAACACCTTCCAATTCTACTCTATTATCTCTAAAAATAGCTTGCTTTTTTGTTTCATCAGAAAAAATTAATTCAGCAAAACTATCGTCAAAGAAAAAGCTGTTTTCAGAAGTTGGATAAATTTTAAACTTGCTATTACTGTCAAGGCGCTGACTAAATAATTGTTTGCCTTTCAAAGTGATGAATCGGGTAGAACCATCATCAAATTTGTAAGCACCAACCCATTTTTGCAATTTTTCTTTACTAAGTTTAATGGCGTCTGAAGCTTTCAGATATGTTTTTCCAATTGTAATGGCTGCTATTTTATAGGCAACATTTGTTGGCGAAACACAATCACAATTTGTCAAAATAATAATGTATGCGTTTTCACTAGGCACATAAATTCCTTGTGTTGTATATCCAAAAATACCACCACCATGTTCAATTACAGGAACATCCTTAATTTTGTGAGTAAACCAACCGTATCCGTAATTGATATTGTTTCCGTTATTTATTTTGTAGTTTGTAAATGCTTTTTTAGTACTTTCTTTCGAAATTAATTTGTGGTTGCGAATTGCGGTGTTCCACTTTAATAAATCATCTACTGTAGACATGATAGAGCCAGCTGCATACGGAATTGTCATGCTAATATAATCTGCATTTCTATATTCGTTTTCACGTTCTTGATACCCATACGCTCTATTTTTAATGATTTTTGACTTGCTTCCATAATGTGAACTATTCATATTCAATTTGTCAAAAATTCGCTTTTGGATAAATTCTCCATACGAACTTCCACTAATTTTCTCAATAATATATCCTAAGAGTACATAACCAGAATTGTTATAGCGAAATTGTTCGTTAGGTTTAAAATCCATTGGCTCATCTTTAAACGCGTCAATCAATTCTGTAACCAAAAGATCTTTTCTAGCAAACTCTCTTAACGAAGGAATTGAAGTATAGCTTTTAATTCCGGAAGTATGTGTCAATAAGTGATGAATCGTAATTTTTGTGTCTTGCGTAGGATAATCGGGAATATATTTAGTAATTTCATCATCTAGCGAAAGCTTTCCTTCTTCAAGTAACATTAAAATTCCAACTGCGGTAAATTGTTTGGTAATGGAGCCAATTTCGAAAACATTTTCAGGAATCATGTCAATATTAAATTCCGTATTAGCTTTTCCATAGGCTTTTCGAAAGACAACTTTACCTTCTTTAGCGACCAAAATTGTAGCACCAAAATTATCGTTTTGGTATTGATCGTTCATGAGTTGATCAATTTGAGTTTCCATATTTTGCGCATATTGCACGGATGGAATCGCTATAAAAAGCGCTAAAAAGAATACGTTAAGGATGAATGTTTTTTTCATGTTTAATTTATTTTATTGTTTTTGATTGAATAGTAATACGACGACCTTACTCAAAAATAGTTACAAAAAAAGCCTCTTCTTTTCGAAGAGGCTTTAAGGTAAGATTATTTTTTTTATCTATTTAATCATATCATAACTACGCTTGATGAATTGTGTCAACTCTTCACCTGTCAATAAGTTTTGAGATAAACGTGCTAAATCGAGAGATTGTTTGATTAAACGTTCTTGTTTTTTTCTTGTTTTAGTATTTAGAATTTG
This sequence comes from Kordia sp., assembly GCF_050633145.1. GTDB lineage: Bacteria > Bacteroidota > Bacteroidia > Flavobacteriales > Flavobacteriaceae > Kordia. The sequence continues at coordinate 47,879 of NZ_JBOEFY010000005.1, forward strand.
ACCAACTAATTCGTGATTTGTGTTTACGACCAAGTTGTACATTTCTGGGAAATTCCCCATTCCAAACATACCGCCACCGCCTGATTGTTGCATTTCCTTCATACGACGCATAAATTCTGGCTGCGTAATCATAAATGGTGAAGCGTTTGAATCCATTGCTTCTAACTGAACAGTATACTTGTCAGCAGGGACAACTTCTGTTAATGTAGTTTTTAAGGATTCTTTTTCTTCATCAGAAAGTTTTGAAATTTGCTCTTCGTCTTTCTTGATTAAATTGTCAATATGATCTGCATCTACACGCGCAAATGAAATTTTCTCTTTCGATGTTTCTAACTTTTGAATTAAGTGTGAAACAATTGGAGAATCTAGTAACAATACTTCGTACCCTTTGTCTTTTGCAGCTTGAATGTAGCTGTGTTGTTGATCTTTGTTAGAAGCGTATAAAATGATAGTCTTATCATCTTTATCCGTTTGTGTATCTTTAATTTTTTCGTGTAACTCTTCATACGTATAATACGTTCCATCTACAGAAGGATACAATGCAAACTTGTCTGCTTTATCAAAGAATTTTTCTTCTGAAAGCATTCCGTATTCAATCACAATTTTAATATCGTCCCATTTTGCTTCAAAATCTTCTCTGCTATTTTTGAATAAAGAGCTTAATTTATCTGCCACTTTACGTGTGATGTATGAAGAAATTTTCTTCACGTTTCCATCAGCTTGTAAGTATGAACGCGATACGTTTAATGGAATATCTGGAGAATCAATAACACCTTTAAGCATTGTTAAAAACTCAGGAACAATTCCTTCTACATTATCCGTTACAAAAACTTGGTTTTGATACAATTGGATTTTATCCTTTTGCATGTTCATATCGTTTCCAAGCTTCGGAAAATATAAAATACCAGTTAAGTTGAACGGATAATCTACATTTAAGTGAATGTTGAATAACGGTTCTTCAAATTGTGCTGGATATAATTCACGGTAAAAACTTTTATAATCACCTTCTTCTAATTCAGACGGTTGCTTTGTCCATGCTGGGTTTGGATTATTGATGATATTATCAACTGTAATTTTTTCAGCTTCAGCACCTTCTTCTGCATCTTCTGGAAGTGGTAATGTTTCTTCTTTTGTTCCAAATTTGATTGGAATCGGCATGAACTTATTATACTTTACCAACAATTCTGTAATTCTTGAATCTTCTAAGAATTCGGTAGAATCTTCAGCAATATGTAAAATAATTTCAGTTCCTCTTTCTGTTTTGTCATGCTCTTCCATTGTGTATTCTGGAGAACCATCACATGTCCAATGTGCAGCTTTTGCATCACCATGACTTTTAGAAATGATTTCAACTTTTTCTGCAACCATAAAAGCAGAATAGAAACCAAGACCAAAGTGCCCTATAATTCCTGAATCTTTGGCAGAATCTTTATATTTTTCTAAGAATTCTTCGGCTCCAGAAAAAGCCACTTCATTGATATATTTTTGGATTTCCTCAGCAGACATTCCGATTCCTTGATCGATAATGTGCAGTTTCTTTCCTTCTTTATCTACTTTAATTTCAATAACTGGATTTCCGTACTCGACACTTACTTCTCCAATGTTTGTTAAGTGCTTCAACTTTAGAGTAGCATCCGTTGCATTTGAAATAAGTTCTCTTAAAAAGATTTCGTGATCGCTGTATAAGAACTTCTTAATTAAAGGAAAAATATTTTCTACAGATACATTAATATTTCCTGTTGCCATTTTTTATCTTTTTAGTTTATTATTAATTGTTCGTGTTTTACTGTGAACATACTTCCCAAAAAAAATACCATTCTTACACAAGTGACAAGATGACATAAATTCTGTCAAAAAGTGTGAAAAAGAAAACTCCGCCAAAAGCGGAGTTTAATACCTGTTATCTATGAACGAAGTGATCTAAGAGTTTCTGCTACAGCAGAAACGAGTTTAACAGCAAAGCTGTCCAAAAATCTATTTCGTCTTTTTATTTTTTACATGCAATTCTAACCAACGATCTTGTTCCCATAATAAGTGCATGATTGATTCTTTAGAACGATATCCATGACTTTCTTTCGGTAACATAACTAAACGTACAGGCGCGCCCATACCTTTTAAGGCATTAAAATAACGTTCACTTTGTAGTGGATAGGTTCCTGAATTGTTGTCTGCTTCACCATGAATTAGTAACAAAGGTGTTTTCATTTTATCAGCATGCATAAAAGGTGACATGTTGTAATACACTTCAGGAGCTTCCCAATAATTGCGTTCTTCACTTTGAAATCCGTATGGAGTTAGAGTTCTGTTATATGCGCCACTTCGGGCAATTCCTGCTGCAAATAAATCGGAATGTGTTAGTAAGTTTGCTGTCATAAATGCACCATACGAATGCCCGCCAACTGCAACTTTAGTTCTGTCAATATATCCAAGCTTATCAACCGCATCAATTGCTGCTTTTCCATTGGCGACTAATTGTTTGATAAATGTATCATTTGGTTCTTCGTTTCCTTCGCCCACAATTGGGAAAGAAGCATCATCTAAAACTACATAACCTCTAGTTACCCAATAAATAGGCGAGCCATAATATGGATATGTAAATTTATTAGCGTTTGCAGTTACTTGACTAGCATTTTTCTTGTCTTTATATTCTCTAGGATATGCCCAAAGAATCATTGGATATTTTTTCCCTTCTTCAAAATTTGTCGGTAAGTACAACGTTCCCGAAAGATCCAATCCATCATCACGTTTATAGGTAATTATTTTTTTTGTTACATTTTGAATGCTTTCAAAAGGATTTTTAAAATTCGTTAATGGTACAGCCGTTTTATTCTTTTTTAAATTTTGAATGTAGTAATTAGGGTATTCATTTTTAGATTCTAACCTAATAAGAAAAGTTCCTTTCTTTAAGTCTAAAGCATCAACGATATTTAACGTTTTTCCTACATAATCAGATTCGTAAATTCGCTTTGTTTTTAAGTTTTTTAGATTCAATTTGTCTACAAATGGCTTTCTTCCTTTTTTGCTGTAACCGTCACCAATTAAATACAGATTGTTTTTTTCAATATTCAATACATTTCTATTGTATTCATTTTTTGAAGTAACAAAATTTCCAGGATCGCTATATTTATCTTGATAACTTCTGTCAGAAATCATTTTTGGCGCAATTTTATTATTAGATGGGTTGAAAAGATATGTTTTTGTATTTCGTGTATTCCACCAATAATCATACGCTATAGCAGTTGTGTTGTTTCCCCAATCCATTCCGCCAAAACGACCTATTGTTTTTAATAAAGAAGTTGCGTTTCCTGTAAATGGCGCTTCTAGCTGAAATACTTCATCTCTGTGTGAAACTTTTTTGGCAGGATCACCGCCATCTAATGCTTCTGCCCAATAAATAGTTGCAGGTTTGTCTGAACGCCAAGAAATGTTTCTGCGTCCTGTACGTGTTGACATAAACCCTTTTGGTAAATCTTCAATGAGCGGCACTTTTAATGCTTCGTATACTTCATTTCCGTTCAAATCATAAATGATAGAAGAAAAAGGAAATCTTGAGTACGTTACTAAATATGAAAACGGTTTCTCAATTGTATTCAGCATGATAAACTCTCCATTTGGTGATAATGACATGCCTTTATACATGTTTTGCGCCATCCAAAGTGTGTTTGTACCATTCAAATCGACTTTGTATAATTCTGAAGTAGCTAATTGCTCAAAGTTAAATTCGTCATTCTTATTTTTCAATAAATCTTGATAGGTTCTGTTTTGCGCTTTTACACCTTGCTCACTTACTGAAATTGTAGGTCCAGTAGGAACCGAAGTAGTAGTATTTATAAGCTCTTTTCTTTTAGAAGGTACTTTTTTTACAAGCAATGCATTGCTGTTTTTTAACCACATGTAGGAAGCTCCAATGTTGGCATTCAAATTCGCGTCAGTTAGTTTTTTTGCAGATTTTGTGTTGAAATTAATTACCCATAATTCTACTCCAGTTGCAACAGTATTGGTAAGTGCGAGTTTATTTTCGTCTGGCGACCAACTAAAGTTAGAAAAACGTCCTTTTGTAGGCAATCCTGCTACAGCTTCTTCTTTGTTGGTACGACCAACTCTGATTAAAATTTCATTGTAATATGTTTGTCGGCTGCCAATATTTGTTTTTGGATTGATACGTAAACCTGCTAGACGCAATTCTTTTTCAGAAAGTTCGGCAATGCTTTTAAAGTTGCTTCTATAGGCAAAATAAAATTTTTCACCTTTGTTATCCATACTCACTCTTGGAGCAAGTGGAGCATCAGCAAGTTCTAATATTTCTTCAGGCGGTTGTTGGTAGCCAATATTTTCTTGTGCTTTTAATCCAAAAAATGGAAGAAAAAGTAAAAATAGTAAAAAGGTGTTTTTCATAGTTATTCCTTGTATTTATGGTTGTAGGTGTATAAAACTATTTAAAATACTCGGAATTTTTATAAAAAATAACAGTTTTCTTGTAAGGATTTTAGAATATTCTCGATTTACTCTGTAATGATTAAGGATAGAGACTGTTATCGAAAACGAATAATTCCTTAATCAATTGTTTATTTATTGGTTAGGTTGTTTTAAAGCACATTTATGTTTCATAGATGTGCTTTTTTGCTTAACTACACGCGATTAAAGGTTAAGAAGTAATTATTAATGTGTAATTTTGTATTCTGAATTTTTAAGAATTCGTAATTTATAAGACGTTTTCACACTAAAAAATAAAAGTCAATAATTTATGTATACATCTAAAATTATAGGATTAGGACATTATGTTCCAGATAATGTGGTTACCAATGAAGATTTATCCAAAGTAATGGATACAAATGATGCATGGATACAGGAACGTACAGGAATTAAAGAAAGAAGATTTGCCGTAAAAGGTACAGAAGATACAACTTCGGGTATGGGAATCAAAGCTGCAAGAGTAGCTATTGAACGTGCAGGAATTGATAAAGATGATATCGATTTTATCGTTTTTGCTACCTTAAGTCCCGATTATTATTTTCCAGGACCTGGTGTTATGGTACAAAAAGAATTAGACATTAAAACTGTCGGTGCACTTGATGTACGCAACCAATGTTCAGGGTTTGTGTATGCAATTTCTGTTGCAGATCAATTTATTAAAACAGGAATGTATAAAAATGTTTTGGTAATTGGTTCAGAATTGCACTCACATGGTTTAGATATGACAACACGCGGAAGAGGTGTTTCTGTAATTTTTGGAGATGGAGCAGGAGCAGCCGTTTTAACACGAAGTGATGATAATAGTCGTGGAATTTTATCAACACATTTACATTCGCAAGGAGAACACGCTGAAGAACTTGCATTAACAGCACCAGGAATGGGAACACGTTGGGTAAATGATATTATTCACGATCATGAGAATGGTGTAGAAGACACTTCCTACTTTCCACACATGAATGGACAATTTGTATTTAAAAATGCAGTTGTTCGTTTTAGTGAAGTTATTATGGAAGGTTTACACCAAAATGGCTTGAAAAAAGAAGACATTGATATGTTAATTCCTCACCAAGCAAACTTACGAATTGCACAGTTTATCCAAAGAAAATTTGGTTTAGGAGACCATCAAGTGTATAATAATATTATGCGCTACGGAAATACAACTGCAGCTTCAATTCCAATTGCATTGACAGAAGCATGGGAAGAAGGAAAAGTAAAAGAAGGAGATACGGTTGTATTAGCTGCTTTCGGAAGTGGATTTACTTGGGGAAGTGTAATTATAAAATGGTAATATAATAACAAGAAAACTATATAGAAAATAAAATCCCAAGTGCTAACGCGCTTGGGATTTTTTCTTAGATAGAATATCTAGTATACCTTATTAGTAATTAATGGGTGTCTTTATAGAGTGCTAAATTCGAGTAATTAACCTAAATAACAATACAGTATACTTCAATTAGAATACAAAATTGGTTGTTTTTTTTCAAATATGATTACTCCTTGATGTAATTTTAACAGTTTTTTTGTTAAAACACCTTACTTTACGGATTAAGAGTATGTTAGATGATCTTTAAAAACAGAAAACCTTAGTTGTGCACAACTAAGGTTTTCATTTATTAATAACATTCAATTAACACTAACCATCAATAATAATTGAAGTTATTAACTTGTTATATGTTCTAATTAAATGTAGTTTTTATAAGAATCCGCCGCTTCCAGACTTTTCGTCGTTATCACGTCTCTTACGAGATTTTGCTCTGTATTTTCTACCTCCAAAACGGTATGAAATGCTAACGTTTACAGTGTTACTTTCCCATCTAAATCCTCCTTCTTGACGGAAAGGTCTTTGGCCGTCAAAACCAAATTCCATGGTGTTGAAAATATCATTATAGTTAACACTTAACGTTCCGTTTCCTTGTGCAAAAGAGTAACGTGCTCCAATATTTACAAAATACATTGGTTGCATTTCAAATTGTAATCCTTGTACACTACCTCTGTAGAAACCAAAAGCAGATAAGTTTAATTTTTTAGTTACTCTAAAGTTGTTAAACATTCTAAAGTTCCAAGCTGCGTTATCAACTTCTAGCGTTTCACGAATAATATTGTCAGTAGTTGCTACATCGGTTGGTGCATTCAATGATTCTGTAATTCCTTTCTGTTTTTGTGAAAAGAAATCAAAACTTGTATTGAAACTCCACCAGCTAGTTGGTCTAAAATTACTTGAAATTTCTACTCCATAAGCAGATGTATTGTCAAAGTTGTCATGTGTTAAAATTAATCTGTTAATGTCAGTACGATCTACAAAAACAGCTCTGTTTATTTCATCCTCAATAAGTCTATAAAAAACACCTCCAGTAATAGTTCCTTTGTTTCCAAGTTTTCTAGTGTAATTTGCTTCCATAGAGTTTGTAAACTGTGGCTTTAAGTTGATATTTCCAAAAGAAGAGATCAACGGAGTACTCCATTCTCTAATTGGATTTACTTGCCCAATTCCTGGTCTGTCTACACGACGACTATAACTAATTTGGTATGAATTTTTTTCAGATGCAGTATATGTGAAAAATGCAGATGGATAAAACTCAACGTAATCGTTTTCAAAAACAATATCAGTTACATCTGTAGTTGCAATTTCTCTGGATAATGCATTGGCGTCAACTTGAACACTTTCTGCTCTAACACCAACTTGGTATGACCATTTTTCAAATTGCTTTCCGTATGTTCCATACAATGAGTAAATATCTCTACTGTAGTTAAAATCAGTACTTGGTGTTCTACGGAAGTTCCCTAATTCGTCAAAAGAAAATCCAGTAGATTTATAATCAATACCAGAGTTAAACAAACGTGCTTCTGCTCCAAGTTCTAACTTCGCTTTGTTTTGCATTGGGCGAACATAATCTAAGTTAATTGTAGTACGATCTCTGTCTGTTTCTGTATCGTCAACATAATCAGGGAATATATTTGCTCCAGAAAATACAAAATCAAAACTATCAGTTGCATCAAAAACATTATAATCTACTTCCAATTCAATGTTATGTCCTTCATCATTAATATCATACTTATAGTTAAAGTTATATTGAGAAGCAAGATTTTCATTTTTTGCTAAAAAGTCTTGAAAAGTATTAAACTGTGGATCATTATTGAAAAATACATTTGTAACACCATCATTCTTACTATCAGAAATATTTTGATTTGTAAAGAAAGAAACGGTATTCTTTTCGTTTAAGTAAATATCAAGTCCAACTTTAAATAAGTGCGTTTTTTGATTGTCTAAAAAACTAAATATTTGTTCAGAATTTTCATCTGGACGGAAGATATTTCCATCATTTGCATTTTTAGAAATATTATTTGAGTAGTTTCCGAAAACATTAAACTTTCCATTACGATAGTTCATGTCAAGAGCACTATTAAATTTAGCTTCACGCTCACGTGTTAAACCGATATTTACGTTTCCATTAAATCCAATATTTACATTTTTACGCAATACAATATTGATAATTCCACTCATTCCTTCAGGATTGTACTTTGCAGAAGGATTTGTAATTAATTCAATTTTTTTGATCGAATTTGAAGGCAACTGCTTTAATAATTGTGCAGTAGGAATGTTTGAAAGTTTTCCGTCAACCATAACACGTACGTTCTGGTTTCCACGCAAGCTAATAGCTCCAGTTTGCTGATCTACATTTACAGAAGGTAAGTTGTTCATAATGTCAGAAGCTGTTGGCCCGGCAGTAACCAGGTCTTTTCCAACAGTAATAACTTTCCTGTCTACTTTCTGTTCAATCGTAGTTCGTTCTGCAACTACTTCAACTTCATTAAGTGTTGTAGCACTTTCTGCAAGTGAAATAGTTCCGAATTCTACTACTTTATTGTCGTTTGAAATTGTAATATCTTTTGAAATTGTTTCGTAACCGATAAATTGAATATCTACGATTAAAGCTCCGGCAGGAATCTTTTCAATTTTAAAATTTCCATTGTCATCTGAAATTGCTCCAGTAATTACTTTACTGTCTGCTTTCGATTTAATAACAATTGTTGCATAAGGAATTGCTTCGCTAGTAGTAGCGTCAATTACTTTTCCTTTAATAGTTCCGATTTTGGGGGCTGGATTTTGAGCATGTAAAGCAAAGCCTAGCATTACCATGCACAGTGTGAATAGTTTTTTCATCTAATTAGTTCGTTTTTTTTGTTGTTGATGATGAATCCATACTTTTGGAATCATGCATACTTGACGAAGTAATTCCTATTGTGTTACGAGCTTTAACAACTTTTAACATATTTTAACAAATAAGGTCGTTACACATCAAAAATCACTAAATTTGTAGCCTCATTACCAGTGAGCAATATCCAAATCGTAAACCTAAATATCGTAATCTATTGAAAACATTAGTGTTGGGCGCTTCTATGAAGTCGCATCGCTTTTCTCATAAAGCCGTAAATAAATTAGTTGCAAAGGGACATGAAGTTGTAGCTTTTGGACTAAAAGAAGGAGAAATTAATGGCGTTACCATCGATACCGAATTAGTACAATACAAAGACATTCATACAGTTACCTTGTATTTGAATCCTACTGTACAGCCTGAATATTATGACTATATACTTTCGTTACAACCTAAACGTGTAATTTTTAATCCAGGCACAGAAAATTCAGAATTTTGTACAACATTACATGAAAAAGATATAAAATGCGAAGTTGCATGCACCTTAGTCATGTTGGCGTCGAATACATATTAAACCAATAAAAGTTAGCAATCCGTTAATTGGTAATAATTCGTACCCAAACTGATAATACATTTTACTCGATAGTTTTGTAGCTTCCACTAGATTGGTAACATCTTCGGTGAAGTAAACATAGTATGTTCCAAAATTAGCCAATACATACGTTAAGCAGATAGAAACTAAAGTGACAATCCAAACGTGTTTGTCAATTACTTTGTATTTGGTGAAAATTCCAAAGGCAAACAAACCTAATAATGGTCCGTATGTGTAGCCAGCAATTACTAGAATGCTATTAATTACATTATCGTTATTTAATAATTTAAAAATAATTACCACAACAATCAATACAACAGACATTCCAACATGTACAAATTGACGTGTTCGTTTTTGTGTATGTTCAGGTTTCTTTTCAATGCCTAAAAAATCAACAGAAAACGAAGTGGTCAATGAAGTCAAAGCAGAATCGGCGCTAGAATATGCTGCGGCAATCAATCCTAACAAAAAGACAATTGCTAACGAAAGTCCCAATCCGCCTTTGAGCGCAACTTCTGGAAACAATAAATCAGTTTTTGGTTTTTCATTCATCAAAGGAACATCAATACTGTGTTTAGCTGCGTACATATAAATCAAAGCTCCTAAAAGTAAAAAGACAAAGTTTACAACGATCAAAACAACACTAAAAGAAACCATGTTTTTTTGCGCATCGCCCAAACTTTTACAGGTTAAATTCTTTTGCATCATATCTTGATCGAGTCCTGTCATACACACTGCAATAAACAATCCGCCAAGGAAAGATTTTACAAAATAATTCTTTGCCATGACATCGTCGGTAAACCATATTTGACTGTATTCTTTTAGTGTGTCTGAATTGAAAAATTCGCCAAAACTTAGATCCAAATCACCTAAAATTAGATAAATAGCTACTCCAACGGCAACAAGCATAAACAGTGTTTGTAGTGTGTCTGTCCATACAATCGTTTTAATTCCACCACGAAATGTGTATAGCCAAATCAATATAACGGAAAGTGTAACTGTAACGGCAAAATGAATTTCGTATGCATCAAACACATAACGTTGTAAGACAATCGCAACTAAATACAATCTAAAAGAAGCACCAAGAATTCTAGAAATCAAAAAGAAAAAAGCACCTGTTTTATAGCTCACCACGCCAAAACGATCTTCCAAATACTGATAAATCGACGTCACATTTAAGCGATAATAAATAGGCATCAATACATAGGCAATAATAAAATAACCGACCAAATAGCCAAATACAACTTGCATATAGCTAAAATTTGAAGCTTCAACCCAACCTGGTACAGAAATAAACGTAACACCCGAAAGTGAAGCGCCAATCATTCCAAAAGCTACCACATACCAAGGTGATTTTCGAGACGCTTTAAAAAACGTTTCGTTGCTGTCGTCTTTTCCTGTGAAATAAGAGATTAAAATTAAAACGCCAAAATATCCGGCAATCAGTAGTAAAATGTGAATTGGCTGCATCTATGTAATTTTTCTGTATTGCAAAATACAAACTTCTAATTCATAAACGAATTATTTATGATTTTTGATTGAAAGTTTCAGAATGTCAGTTTGAGCACAGTTGAGAACAACTAGAAAATTCTACAGTTTATAAGCTTTGTGAAATCTCAGTTTCGAATTCAATTTCAATTTCGAGATGACGTGATGATATTAGAAGATGCAAGAATTCAAATTCAATTTCGATTTCAAGTTCAAAAAAGTGTAAATTTGCCAAATGGAATTCTCCTCAAAACTCTTAGAAAACGCTGTTAACGAAATTTCGCAATTGCCAGGAATCGGAAAACGTACGGCATTGCGGTTGGTATTACATTTATTACGCCAGCCAGAAAGTCAGACCTTGCATTTGGCAACAGCTTTGCAAGACTTGCGTACAGAAATTAAACATTGTAAAAGTTGTCATAATATTTCAGATGTAGAAATCTGTGATATCTGTAAAAATGGCAATCGCCAGCAAGAAATTATCTGTGTTGTAGAAGACATTCGTGATGTCATGGCAATTGAAAGTACAGCGCAATACAAAGGCTTATATCATGTTTTGGGTGGAAAAATTTCTCCCTTAGACGGAATTGGTCCGCACAATTTAACCATTGGGAGTTTGGTAGAAAAAGTGCAAGCAGGAAAAGTAAAGGAAATTATTTTTGCACTAAGTTCAACGATGGAAGGCGATACAACGAACTTCTACATCTATAAGCAAATAGAGAAATACGAAATAAAAACATCTACTATTGCACGTGGAATTTCGGTGGGTGACGAATTAGAATATGCAGATGAGGTGACTCTAGGAAGAAGCATCATCAACAGAGTTCCGTTTGAAAACTCTCTGAAAAGCTCTTAATTATAAATAGATGAAACTCTCCGTTATCATTCTCAACTACAATGTACGCTACTTTTTGGAAGCCTGCATCAGAAGTGTACAAGCTGCGATAACAACGCTTGACTCGGAAATTATTGTGGTGGATAACAATTCGCCTGACGATAGTTGTGACATGATGCGAAACATCTTTCCAGAAATTCAACTCATTGCAAATACAGAAAACGTAGGGTTTGCCAAAGCGAACAATCAAGCAGTGAAAATTGCCAAAGGAGAATACGTATGTATCTTAAATCCAGATACAATTGTTGCAGAAGATACATTTACGCAACTACTAGAATTCGCAGAAAAAACAGAGAACATAGGAAGTATTGGGTGTAAATTGATCGATGGAAGCGGAACGTTTCTGCCAGAAAGCAAACGAAACATTCCAACGCCAATGGTATCTGTAAAGAAAATTATAGGAAATAAAAACTCAGGGTACTATTCAGACGTTCATGAAAATGAAATTGGTAAAATAGACATTCTTGTTGGCGCGTTTATGCTGATGAAAAAAGAAGTATACGATGCCGTTTCCGGATTTGACGAAGACTATTTCATGTACGGAGAAGACATCGATCTGTCTTATAAAATCAAAAAAGCAGGTTTTCAAAACTACTATTATGGTAAAACTTCGGTCATTCACTATAAAGGAGAAAGCACGCTAAAAGACAAAACCTATGCAAAACGTTTTTATGGCGCCATGCAGCTATTCTATAAAAAACATTTTAAAAGAAATTTTGTGTATGATGTGGCAGTTACGCTTGGCGCGAGATTGATTCCGTTAATATCATCATCAGAACAAAAAACACAAAAAGAGGTTCATAAATATATAATTGTGAGTGATTCGGCGGAACGTTTCAAGCAAATACAAGCTATTTATAGTGATAAAAATTGTGTACAAGTTGAAAACTTAGATCATTTTTTTCGTCAGATAGAAGAGAAAAACAATACTGAAATCATTTTGGATAATCATTTTGTAGCTATGAAAGACATCATTCTAATCTTTGAAAAACAGCTTGGATATTACAAAATATTACCAAAAAACAGTACTTTTATCGTCGGTAGCGATTCCTCTAAAAATAGAGGAGAAGTTAGGTTGCTGAGTAAGCAAAAGAATGGTGTTTGAGAAAGTTAAAGCAAGCTTGCTGAACTTGTTGAAGTAAATTGAAAATAATTCAATAAAAAACGATATTATTTAGTATTTTCGCAAAATAAAATAAAATAACATCTTTAGATTAAGGATATGGCAAAATTTGAACTAAAACTTCCACAAATGGGAGAGAGTGTTGCAGAAGCAACAATTATATCATGGCTCAAAGAAGTTGGTGACACTATTGAAGCCGACGAAGCAGTGTTAGAAATCGCAACAGACAAGGTAGATTCTGAATTACCAAGTGAAGTTGATGGTGTTTTAGTTGAAATCTTATTCAATGTAGATGATGTCGTAAAAGTTGGTCAAACACTAGCTATTATAGAAACAGAAGGAGAAGGAAGTGTAGATGCAACACCAGCGCCAGCAACTAAAGTAGAAGAAGCACCTGTAGCAGTAGCGGCAGTTGAAGAAACTGTAACGGCAGCGAAAGAAACAGTAAGCAATGATTTTTCAAACACTGAAAAATTCTATTCGCCTTTAGTTAAAAACATTGCAAAAGAAGAAGGAATCTCTGTTGCTGAATTGGATGCAATTGCAGGAACAGGAAAAGACGGAAGAGTAACGAAGAATGATATTCTTGCATATATAAAGAACAGAGGAACAGTGCAAGCACAACCTCAAAAAAAGGAAGCACCAAAAGCAGCTGTAACTGCAGCAGCAAAAACGGTAGCAGCTCCAAAATCGACACCAGCAACACCAGTTTCTGTAAATGGAAGCGACGAAATCATTGCAATGACACGTATGGGGAAACTCATCGCACATCACATGGTAGCTTCGGTACAAACATCGGCACACGTGCAAAGTTTTGTGGAGGTTGATGTGACAAAAATTTGGAACTGGCGTAAAAAAGTAAAAACTGCTTTTGAAAAACGTGAAGGTGAAAAACTAACATTCACACCAATATTCATGGAAGCTGTTGCAAAAGCATTGAAAGATTTCCCAATGATGAATATTGCTGTTGATGGCGATAATATCATCAAAAAGAAAAATATCAACTTAGGAATGGCAGCTGCATTACCAGATGGAAACTTAATTGTTCCTGTGATCAAAAATGCAGATCAGTTGAACTTAGTTGGCATGGCAAAAGCGGTTAATGATTTAGCAGGAAGAGCTAGAAACAACAAATTGAAGCCAGACGATATTCAAGGAGGAACGTATACAGTAACGAATGTTGGTACATTTGGAAGTATCATGGGAACTCCAATTATCAATCAGCCACAAGTTGGAATCTTAGCTTTAGGAGCAATTCGTAAAGTTCCTGCGGTTATTGAAACACCAGAAGGTGATTTCATCGGAATCCGTTACAAAATGTTCTTATCACACTCATACGACCACAGAGTTGTAAACGGTGCGCTTGGAGGACAATTTGTAAAACAAGTTGCTGATTACTTAGAAGCTTGGGACAGCGATAGAGATATTTAAGAAATATTTATTCAATCATATACAAAAGAGTTTTCGAAAGAAAACTCTTTTTTTGTTTTAGTATTTAGTTAATAGTTGTGAGATGTTAGTATTGAGTATTGAGAAGTTTCAAACGATATATTGGATATTAAATATCGCATACTAGTTAACTATGAAACGAAACAATTCGTTACAATAAGTACGATGAAATAACATGACAAAAAACATTCGTGAATTTGTGGTAAGTTTTAGAAGTATTTAAAGCCAATTTTACAATTCTTAACAAAGAAACGCATTGACAAAATAAAAAAACTGAACGTCACTTCGAGTGGCGAATCTCTGATTCGTTGTATTGAGAAGTACTTGGTTTTTCAAGGTTATTCAGAAGTTTCAAAACTATTCTCGATACATTTTTCTATTGAAAAACACTCGAACTGGCGTTGGAGAATTTTAGGTTATAAAATTGAACTTCAAATGTTAAAGTGTTTTAAAATCAACAAATTAACGAAAAGCCAAACGTTTTACCCTCAAAACAATGTTACTCCAAATTTGTATTCCTTTGGGAAATAATAAAATAAGATGAACAACACCTAAAACAATAGCGCCAGGAATCATATTAATTGATATCAGTTCCATTAATTGCTGTGCAGATGAATTAGTAACGAGTTCAGTAATGACAATTCCAGTTTCTGTAATTTCTACTTTTGTAGCAAGTAGTAAAAAAATGGCTGCAAAATGAAAGCTATTTGCAAAAAGGTGTAAAATATATTCCCATTTTGGTAAACCTCCAATAGACTTTCTACTATCCTTTTCAGAATATGCGTCTATTCCTAAAACGATAAAATCAATACCAATAAGTGCAATTGAAATCCAGAAACTTATTTTGTCAGTATTAAGAAACAAAAACCAAACTATTAAAGGAAAAAGGATTGCTCTTGCAGTATGTGTTTTGTGTTCAAAAACACTGTCTTCCCTTTTAAATAGTTCATACTTCCATATATGTAAATAAAATCCATCGTAAGTTGCTAAAAACATGAAGAGTAGTAAGCATAATGTGCTTAAGTAATATAAAATATCCATTCGCTGAGTTGTTTAAATTTGAACAAAAATCTGCGAATAAAAAATAGGATCAATTGATATATGTCACAATCGTATGCTTATACCATTTATCATTTTCTTTTATAGTAAATTCAAACAACAATTGGTGTTAGGAGATTTTCGACCTAATTCGACTCAATGTTTCTCTAGAAACACCAATATAAGAAGCAATGTGTTGAATGGAGACGCGTTGAATAATTTTTGGTTGATTTTTAAGTAAATGAAGGTATTTTTCTTTAGCAGTTTCAAAACTCAACGCATCAATTCTTTCGGATAAACGAGCACATTCTTTTTCGGATAATACTCTGCTAAGTGATTCCCATTTTTGATTGAACTGATATAACTTCATCAAATTTTCATAAGATAAAGAAACAATTGTAGCATCTTCAATGGCTTGTATGTATTCCTTTGAAACTATTTGATTTACAAAGCTTTCTTGTGATGAGGTAATTGAATTTTCCATACAAAAGCAAGTATTTATTTCATTTCCATTTTTAAGATGAAATGTTCTAAAAAGACCAGAACTTATATATGTTATGCGATTACAAATCTGTCCTTCTCGCAATACATAATCGCCTTTTTTTATATCCTCAACTACAAAATAATCCAATGCTGAATTGAAGGTGTTGTCATCCATCTGAATGACATTTGTTATATATGATTTTATTTTTTCAAATTCAGGATTCATAATAAACACAAAATAATATATTCAATGATAAGTTAAAAATCTAACAGCGTTCACACTGAGTGGAGCCGAAGTGAAGCGTTCTAACAGCGCGAAGCGCGATCTAACATCTAACAGCATAGCGATCTAATATCTATTTTTTAAGCATCTCAATAAAAGAAATTAAATTCAATCCTTCATGTAGTTCTCCTTTAACAATTGCGATAGGAATGGAAGAAATAACAACATCTTTGCGTTTCATTTTTGAAACAGTATTCCAAAAAAACTCTCTATATCTATCATTTTCAGAAATATTAAACGCTTTGTGCGGAATGCGATTTGCTTTTAGCATGCCCAATAATTTTTCGCACTTAGTGCATTCTTCTTTCGTAAAAATAATCGTTTCTCCTTTATCAATTAGATGATCGAGTGCTTTCCAGCTTTTCACTGTAGTATTTACATTTAATTCTTGCAGTTTATCATCAAAGGAAGAAAAATAAGTATATTCTGGAGTTACGTTTCTCAGAGGAATCAGTGTAGTAAGCAATACTTTTTTCTGTGCAGGAACTTTTTTAATAACTGGTCGATAACTACTTTTTCGAAAACCTTTTCCATCAATCTTAAAAAAAACTTCTTTTTCGATATTTGTATGATTAATGGCATAAAATTGAATCTTCTTTTTACCTTTAACTTCTACAATTTCAATAGCTTCTGTTTGCGCGTTCGCTGAAAAAATCCAACAAAAACATAAAAAAAGAGTTGCTAAAATAGACTTCCACATGCTTGCATTCCTGTTATTGTTAATAATACATTAAAATCAATTATTATACCACAAAATAATTTTATTTGCTCTGTAATAATGGTAAATTTACTGCTTTAAATAAAATAATGGAATTAAAACTAAAAAATCCGATTTGTTTCTTCGATTTAGAAACCACTGGTATAGAAGTAGCTAAAGATAGAATTGTAGAAATCTCTATACTAAAAGTGTATCCTAATGGGAATAAAGAAAGCAAAACCTGGTTGGTAAATCCAGAAATGCCAATTCCAGCTCACACATCTGAAATTCATGGAATTACAGACGAAAGAGTGGCGAATGAACCAACATTTAAACAGCTTTCTAAAGATATTTACAACATGATTAAGGATAGCGATTTGGCAGGTTACAATTCTGATCGCTTTGATATTCCATTACTTGCAGAAGAGTTATTACGTGCAGATATTGATTTTGATATGAAAAATAAAGTATCGGTCGATGTGCAAACCATTTTTCATAAAATGGAAAAACGTACGCTATCTGCCGCATATAAATTTTATTGTGGAAAAGAATTGGAAGGTGCACACGGTGCAGAAGCAGATACAAAAGCTACATATGAAGTATTGAAATCGCAATTAGATCGTTATGATGAGTTGGAAAACGATATGAAGAAGCTAAGCGAATTTACCACACGTAAAAAAACAGCAGACTTTGCCGGATTTATCATTTTTGATAAAGATGATGAGGAAATTTTCTCTTTTGGAAAGCATAAAGGAAAAAAAGTAGAAAAAGTATTAGATGATGAACCAGGTTATTTTGGTTGGATTCTTAATGCAAACTTTCCGTTATATACGAAGAAAGTGTTGACTGCAATTAAACTTAGAAAACTCAACACGAAATTTTAATACAAGTTGTACGACTATTCTATTTCAATAGATTAAATAACTAACTAGCAAGCAGATGAAAATTATTTGCATCGGAAGAAATTATACAGAACATATTGCAGAACTTGAAAATGAAAAACCGACTGATCCAGTTATTTTCATGAAGTCAGATACATCAATTCTGTTAAAAAAACAACCGTTCTTTATTCCTGATTTTTCAAAAGAAATTCACCATGAAGTTGAAATTCTGGTAAAAATTAATAAATTAGGAAAATATATTGATCAGAAATTTGCGCATAAATATTACAACGAAATCAGTGTAGGGATTGATTTTACTGCTCGCGACTTGCAATCAAAACTAAAAGCCAAAGGTTTGCCTTGGGAAAAAGCAAAAGCGTTTGACGGTTCGGCAGTGGTTGGAAAATGGATTTCAAAAGATCAATTTGAGAATATTAATGATCTTAACTTTAAACTTGAAAAAGACAATGAAATTGTTCAGCAAGGAAATACCAAACAAATGCTTTGGAAAATTGATGAGCTAATTGCGTATGTTTCACAATACTTTACCTTAAAAATAGGAGATATCATATTTACAGGTACACCTGCAGGAGTTGCAAAGGTTAACGCTGACGAACGACTGACAGGATTTTTGGAAGGACAACAATTGTTTTCAATACTAGTAAAATAAAAATGGGTTACAATTTAGAACAAATAAACGCGATCTCTGATGGCGATAAAGACTTTATAGAGGCAGTCGTAGTTGCTTTTATTGAAGAAATTCCTGCGGATCTTGTTACATTTCAACAAGAAGTAAAGTCAGGTAACTACGAAGGTGTATACCAAGTAAGTCATAAAATAAAGCCTAACTTAGAGTTGTTGGGCATGCAAGAATCTTTCGAAATAAATCTTAAAATATTAGGTTGGTCAAAAGCCAAAACAAACATAGAAGATATTGTTATTGCTTTTGATGATGTACAAAGTAAGATTAATGAAAACATTGAAGAACTCAAGAAAGAATTCAATTTACAATAAGATATGATTGCAGAAATAATCACAATTGGTGACGAAATTCTTATTGGACAAATAGTAGATACCAATTCTGTATTTATCTCCAAAGCACTTAATGAAATTGGAATTTCTGTACATCAAATCACATCTATCCAAGATGACAAGACACATATTTTAGAAGCTCTAGAAGCAGCTAAACAAAAAGCAGATGTTGTTTTAATTACTGGTGGATTAGGTCCTACAAAAGATGATATTACCAAACATACTTTATGTGAATACTTTGATGATGAATTGATTCAGAATAAAAATGTATTAGCGCATATCGAAGAACTATTTGCTAAATATATTAGCACTTCACCAATATCAGAGATGAATCGTTTACAAGCCTTGGTGCCTTCAAAAGCACAAGTTTTAAACAACGATTTTGGTACTGCGCCAGGAATGTGGTTAGAAAAAGAAAACACAGTATTTGTTTCAATGCCAGGCGTTCCATATGAAATGCGTGGACTCATGAGTAATTATATCATTCCGAAGCTTCAAGAAGAATTTGAACGTCCCTACATATATCACAAAACCATTCTTACCTATGGAATGGGAGAAAGTAGCATTGCGATGAAAATTGAAGACTGGGAAAGCAATCTTCCAGAATTCATCAAACTAGCATATTTGCCCAATACTGGGAAAGTGCGTTTGCGTCTCACGGCAAAAGGAACTAACAAAGAGGAAATTACCAATGCGGTTGATGCACATGCGGAAAAGCTCTATCCAATTATAGGAGATATTATTAAAGGAATAGAAGGAGAAAGTAGTATAGTAACGCAAATTGGCGAACTTTTAGTAGCTAAAGGGCATACGTTGGCTGCGGCCGAAAGTTGTACTGGCGGACGTATTGCTGCACAAATAACAAAAGAATCAGGTGTTTCTGCCTTTTTCAACGGAAGTGCTGTTACATACGCAGTACAATCGAAAATAGACATATTAGGAGTTCCTAAAGAATTAATTGATGCACATTCTGTGGTTAGTGCAGAAGTGGTAGAAGCCATGGCAAAAGGTGCAACAGATGTATATCATACAAATTATGCAATTGCTACAACAGGAAATGCAGGACCAACAAAAGGGAACTCAGATGTTGAAGTTGGAACTGTTTTTATTGGAATAGCTACGCCAAGCGGAACTATTTCGCAAGAATTTAACTTTGGGCAACCAAGAGAAAAGGTAGTAAACAAGGCTGTTGCCAAGGCTTTTCAAATGTTACTTGAAGAAATTTTAAAAAACAGTCAGTAAATGTTTGCTGAAAAAATAAAAAAACGTAAATTTGCACCTCGTTTTTGAATAACTTAAAAGTTTAGTACAGATGTCAAGAATTTGTGAATTAACAGGTAAGAAAGCTATGGTAGGGAATAATGTTTCCCATGCAATGAATAAGACAAAACGCAAATTTAATGCGAATCTTACAAAAAAGCGCTTTTACATTCCTGAAGAAGATAAGTGGGTAACTCTAAAAGTTTCTACTTCAGCATTAAAAACAATTAATAAAAAAGGAATCTCAGCTGTGCTTAAAGAAGCAAGAGCGAAAGGTTTTATCAAGTAATTCAGTCATAAAAGTAAATACCAATAGCAATGGCGAAGAAAGGAAATAGAGTTCAAGTGATACTAGAGTGTACAGAGCATAAAGCTTCTGGACAACCAGGAACTTCTCGTTATATCACTACAAAAAATAAAAAGAATACTCCAGACAGATTAGAGATTAAAAAATTTAATCCAATCTTAAAGAGAATGACTGTTCACAAAGAAATAAAATAATAAGTCATGGCAAAGAAATCAGTAGCATCCTTACAAACAGGATCAAAAAGGCTAACAAAAGCTATCAAAATGGTAAAATCTCCTAAAACAGGAGCTTACACATTTGTTGAGTCAATCATGTCTCCAGATAAGGTAAACGATTGGCTAAAAAAATAAGTATAGCATTCTATACGATTATAAAAGCTACTTTCGAAAGAGAGTAGCTTTTTGTTTTTATACCTCAACAACTCTCTCTCAGTATGACAGTTTAACAGGTTTGTGAATTAGGCAAGATAATTGACAAATGAATAGGTATATAAACACAATGCAAAACATACACGAATTTTAAGTATCTTGTTTTGCGTTTCATACAATTAGTTAAATTGTATGTAGAATTAAAAATAGTACCACAAATTATGAGTTTTTTTAAAAGAATATTTTCATCAGAAAAAAAAGAAACGCTCGATAAAGGTTTAGAAAAATCTAAATCAAGTTTCCTTTCTAAGTTGACCAAAGCTGTTGCTGGAAAAAGCAAAGTAGATGATGAAGTTTTGGATAACTTAGAAGAAGTATTAGTCAGCAGTGATGTTGGTGTTGATACTACTTTGAAAATTATTGACCGTATTGAAGCAAGAGTTTCAAAAGATAAATACTTAGGAACCGACGAACTAAATAAAATTCTTCGAGAAGAAATAGCAGGACTATTGTCAGAAACCAATTCTGGAGAAGAAACCGAATACACGATTCCAGCAGACAAAAAGCCTTATGTATTAATGGTGGTTGGTGTAAATGGTGTTGGAAAAACAACTACAATAGGAAAATTAGCATATCAATTCAATAAACAAGGACTAAAAGTAGTTCTAGGAGCTGCAGATACATTTAGAGCTGCCGCAATTGATCAATTGCAAGTTTGGGCAGATAGAGTAGATGTTCCTCTTGTAAAACAAAACATGGGAAGTGACCCAGCTTCTGTTGCATTTGATACACTAAAATCTGGTGTAGCACAAGATGCGGATGTTATTATCATTGATACAGCAGGACGATTACATAACAAGGTAAACTTGATGAAAGAATTGACGAAAGTCAAAAAAGTAATGCAAAAAGTGATAGGAGACGCTCCACACGATGTTTTATTGGTTTTAGATGGTTCTACAGGTCAAAATGCATTTGAGCAAGCAAAACAATTTACTGCGGCTACAGAAGTAACTACATTGGCTGTAACTAAACTTGATGGAACTGCAAAAGGTGGTGTTGTGATTGGAATTTCTGATCAATTTCAAATTCCAGTAAAATATATTGGAGTAGGAGAAGGTATCGAAGACTTACAAGTATTCAACAAATACGAATTCGTTGATTCGTTCTTTAAAAAGTAGGTTAGACGCGCTACGCTTTTAGACTTGCCATGCTTTTAGATTGTTAGAACGTGCTAACGCACTTTTGACTTTTATTCTGTGCTGATTTGTTATTTGTTGATACAATGACAGATCTACAGTATTTCATTAGCTGGCTTTATTTTCTTTTTCAGAATTGTATCTACATCGCTCAAATTGAACTTGATTCAACTTCAAATAACAATAAGAAAGCATTTTAAGAGATTGATTCTGAGTCAAGCTCAGAATGGAAAAACATATAATACACAATTGCTCAAGCAATTTATACAAACAAAAAAGCTGCATATTTCAAATATGCAGCTTTTTTTATATAAATCTTTTTCTTCTGAATTATAACTTCGTCAGGCGAATAACAACTTCTGTTAATGGAGCGTTAGTACACATCGCACTTCCAGTATCTTCTACGAATCGAATATCAATTGTAGTATCATCTACCATATTGTATGACGTTGGAGTTGCTGTTCCTTGTCCTAATAAGACATTGGCACCACCACAGTTAAAGTTTGTATCTTGATCGTCAGTAACAGTTACCGTACCGTCGCAATTCAATGTAAAGTTGAATGTCATTGTAGGCTGTGTTCCTGTCATATCTAAGTTAGCTAAATACTTTACAGTAATACTTCTTTCAGTATCAGAAACAGTTACAATCTCTACAGTTGCAGGATCACCGAAAATAGCTTCATCAGTATTCCCAATTTCTTGATACGTATACATTCCTGTATATCCTAATGTTGGAGTAGTTACACTTCCAAAGCTAAACCAAGAACTCTGTGTTGTAGAACTGCATATTGTTCGTACAGCAAATGTATATGTTGTGTTTGGACACAATCCGTTCGCTGTAAAGTTAGAATTGTTTACTGTTGTAATTGTTCCAGTATCTGGAGTAAAGCCAGCGGCTTCACCATAACTTACTTCCCAAGTAGTTTGAGCATTCGAGTCCCAATCTACAGTAATTGAATTTTGAGTTACAGTATCAAAAATTAAATTAATAGGAGGCAAACAAGTTGCAAATCTATAAGGTCCAGAAAATGCACTAGAACTTCCAATTTGATCTCCATCAGTAATAGCGTTACAATTTGCTCTTACATAAAATTCATACTCGCTATTTGGTTGTAAATTATTTATAATATGTTCTGTACTATTACCAGTACCAAACAAATCAGCTTCTTCTAAATTAAATCCTACTAAGCCATATTTAATTTCCCAAGAAATTTCACTTCCACCAGGCATCCAAGTTAATGTAGCACCAGTTTGTGTAATATTGGTAGCACCTAAATTTGTTGGTGCAGGACATGACGTACGAAACTGTACTGGTCCAAACCATTCGTTATTTGTTAAATCACAATCAGACTTCACGTAAAACTCATACGTAGTTTGTGAAGATAATCCTGTAATGTTAATACTCGTTGTAGGTGTATCGATAATAGTTCCTGCATCCGGATCAAATCCTGGAGTTCCCCAAGAAGCTGTCCATGTAACTCCAGTTACAGGTAAACATTCTCCTGCGTCATTGACGCTACCACACCAATTAAGTCTGGCAGAATTATTGGTAATATCTGAAGCAAAAGAAGCAGCAACAGGTTGGCAAGGTTGTATTATCTCTGGAATTTGAACATCATCTGAGCATGAAAAGACAAATCCAATCAGTAGAAGCAAAACTACTTTTTTCATAAATTTTTTTTTTCGAATATGACAAATATATAAAAACAATAAAGAGTATGACATTTAGAAGCTAAAAAAACAAGAATTCCAAACAGTTAAACTTTAAGATCGTATCTTTATATCCTTAAATAACGCATCAAAATGAAGAAAATTATATTATTAGCCGTTCTATTTTCATCTATAGCTTGTCACACACAAAAAAAAGTGCAAAACGAGAGTGATATTTCTGATATAAGCAAGAAAGAATTTAGAGATTTTAAAGTGTTAGATTCGAAAAATATTGAAAATCAGGATGTTTGGAATGCGGTGTCTAAACAGATGGAAGATTTTACGGAGGCAGAATATGAGCGATTAAAACCATATATTCTTGAAAAAAACATCTTAGAATTGCATCAAAGTCGTGTACAAGGAGTGTTTACTTATGAGAAATTAGTTAAATTTTATTTATATAGAATAAAAAAATACGATCGTGATAATAATTTGTCGTTGAATTCTGTAATTAGTATCAATCCGAATGTAATTGCAGAAGCAAAACAACGCGATCGCGATTTTTTTAATAAAAGACTAAAACCACTTATTTTTGGAATGCCAATTTTATTAAAAGATAACATCAACACTCAAAACATGCCAACAACGGCAGGAGCAGTTGCGCTAAAAAATAATAACACAAATGATGCTTTCATTACGAAACGATTAAAAGACGAAGGTGCTATCATTCTCGGAAAAGCAAATTTAAGTGAATGGGCGTACTTTTTCTGTGGCGATTGCCCAAGTGGTTATAGTGCTATTGGTGGGCAAACTTTAAACCCTTATGGAAGAAAAATATTTGATACTGGCGGATCGAGTTCAGGAAGCGGCGTTTCTGTTGCAGCAAACTTTGCGGTAGCAGCTGTCGGAACAGAAACAGCAGGTTCTATACTATCTCCAGCAAGTCAAAACTCTGTAGTTGGACTCAAACCAACGATTGGTTTACTAAGTCGTTCAGGGATTGTGCCAATTTCAAGTACGCTAGATACGCCAGGACCGATGACAAAAAATGTAATTGACAACGCAATTTTGCTTGCAGCTTTGTACGGATATGATAACACAGATTCAAAAAGTCAAGCACTTAAATATTATGGAAAACATTTTTATACAGACATAAAACATGGAAATGTTTCGCTAAAAGGAAAACGTTTTGGAGCAATAAAAAGCTTGTTAGAAGATGCTTTGTATGCAGAAGCAATTGAAGTATTAAAACAGCAAGGTGCAACAATTATAGAAATTGAAGAAGAAAATGTGCCGTTGCCAAAATTTATCAATCTGTTGAATTTAGACATGCAAAAAGACTTGCCTGATTATTTTCAAAATCATGGAAGTAAAGGACTTTCATTCAAATCGGTTCAAGATGTGATCGATTTCAACAAAAAAGATTCTGTAAATACGATGCCTTATGGGCAAAAATTATTCTACGGAATTGTAAATGATAATGCTACTGCGGAAGAATTCTCAGAAATGAAAAAGGTATTGCATGAAAATGGAAAAACTTTTTTAGACACTCCGATGAAAAAACACAACTTAGATGGTATATTATCAATCAACAACTATCATGCAGCCTATGCAGCAGTAGCTGAATATCCTGCATTAACTGTTCCGATGGGATATACTGAAAAAGGCGAACCAAAAGGATTAACTCTTATAGGAAAACCATTTACAGAAAAAGAGTTGTTAGGATATGCTTATGTGTATGAGCAAGCTTCTAAAAAGCGTAAAGCGCCTAAAAACTATCAATAATAATTTGACATTCCACAACAGTACGCTTCGACTCCGCTCAGTGTACTGTTGCGGTCAAGTTATCTACGTTTTTTAATACGCAGTTAGAATGTCTTTTGAAGCTCTTCGTTAATTATCCTACTCACATCATCAGCCATATCAACAATCATAAAATGTTTACCATTTTTAATTAGATGTGTTTTTTGCCCCTTTGCAGGAACTACCTTGTCTTTAGTACCGTGAATCGTAATAATTTCAGAATTGCTTTCAGGTTTCTTCCAAGTAGTAATTGCGTAGATTCCCCATTTTAAAAAATTTACCTCTGTATCATCAATAATTGCTTTGAGAAGTTTTTTCCTTTTCGTGCCAAATAAATATGCAGCAATTCTAACATTTGGTTTCAATAATTTTTTC
The DNA here is from genome assembly GCF_050633145.1 of Kordia sp. Classification (GTDB taxonomy): domain Bacteria; phylum Bacteroidota; class Bacteroidia; order Flavobacteriales; family Flavobacteriaceae; genus Kordia. The sequence continues at coordinate 73,426 of NZ_JBOEFY010000005.1, forward strand.
GGAATCCAACGAATAAGATTTAGTTTTCCTGCTATTGAAAATAACCACGGAAGTTCTTTTGTTTGCGTTGCAGAAGAAATGACAAATGTTTTTTTAGCGTCTAAAAGTGAATGCATTTCAGAAGCAATCATTCCACCAAAACTTACGCCTAAAATAACAATATTGGTTTCTTTATCTATTTGGTAATGATCGATCAATCGTTGTGCATACGATGCAATGGTTTCTTTGGATTTTGGTTCAATCCAATCGAGTGTAATAATTTCATGATCAAGATGTAAATAATCAAAAATACGTTGGTCAGCGCCAAGTCCGCTAATTCCAAAAATCTTTATGTGATCATTTTGTTTCAAATATATTTCAAGTTTCTTTATGAACTAAAAATAATTTCTACACAAAGAAACAAAATAGTAATCTAGTTTTGGTTCTCATAACTTAAAAACACGTTTTACTGAGACTTGATCTAGTGTTAGAGGTAAAATCATTCTATTTAAGTGTTGTTGTATTTTGTTGATTATAAGTTTATTAAAAAAAGAGAAGATGTGTTTTTGGCATGCTAATTGGTAATCACTACAGCATTAACCATAAAATAATATCATTATGAAAGCAAAACCAATTTTCTTAGGACTTTTAGTTACTTTATTTTTTAGTGTATCAATGAGTGCGCAAAATCCTGGTCACAGTTCAGATGTGCGTGAGTACAAAACTAGAAAAGGAAAAGAAATAGCTATTAAGAAAACAAAAGCAAGATTAAATAAACTCTGTGATAGTGGATACAAAATCACGCGTAAAGAATTGTACAGAGGAGGAACTTGGAAAATGCATTTTACGACAAGTTGCGGTCATACAGGAGAAGTGCATTTTCGATATGATGGAGATTATAAAGAAACCATCTATCACAATTAAAATATAAAATATTAAAAAAAGCACACTGCATTTCGACTTCGCTCAATGTCCGGTGTGCTTTTTTTATGTTTAAAAATTTATGCTTCTAACTGCGGTTGTTCCCCAGAGTTTTTATCATCTACAGCAACATCAATAATGTCTCCTGCTAAGGCAGCAATCAATCCGCCAGTACGTACAAAAACGACCAACACATAAAAAGGTTGCTTATTAATTGGCGCGTATCCTAAAGCTGCTGGTAAATAGTGAATTGCCATTCCAATAAAGGACATTTTTAATAGTTTCTTTGGCATTACTGCCATTCCAACAATTAATCCAACGGCTCCTAAAGTACAAATCACTGGTTTTATAAACTTTAAAGCAAAACTTCCTACTTTTCCAACACTAGCTGTATTCAATGCTAACATTCCAAGCAATAGTAGTACTAGAAAAACATCTAAGACTAGTAATGGAACTAAAACCCATTTTAACGCAGGCGGAATGTCAACTTCTCTTGTGTACAACAAACCAATAGACCAAAGTGTACCAATTAATCCAAGCCCAGAAACGACTTTGGCAACTGTACCTACAAATCCTAAGTCAGTTTCAGAACTATCTGCAATTTCTTCTGCGGGATAAAACAAAAGTGCTAAACCAGATAATGCAATGCCGCTAATAGCGAATATTTTATCAACGTCATCAACTGTAATTTCATTCCCTTGTGGTGTATCTTCTTTTTTTGACATGATCGTTTAGTTTAAGTTTAGTTGAAAAATAGTTTGCCCTCTTTTTACAAAATCCTCTTTTGTTTTTCCTTCGCCAAAAGGAGCTTTTCCTTCGCCAATTTTATAGAGAATTGTGGTTGGAATTGCAACAAATAAACACATCACATCTAAAAATGTCAATGCATCACTTTTTGTAATTGATTTGTAAAGTGGTGTAATTAAAGGAATTTCCCATTCCTTGTTCAGTCCAACTAGGGCAACATCTACCAAAGTAGTAAGCGCGGTAAAAATTAAATCCATAAGTTGTTTTACCAAAAAGAGACCTAATCCCGCAAGATCATTCAATAATAACTTTAGGAAATCTAAAAATGTAATTTCGCCAGTAATCATTCGTTTAAAACTGGCAACAATAGTTTCTACTTTTTTTCCGATACCTTCGCCTGCTTTGACTAAAATGTTTTTTACTTCTGTAAAGAATTCTTCTAAAACACTAGAAAATTCTGTGGGTATTCGTTCTTTTAATGGTTTTTGCGAACTGTCATTTAAGTAGCCTTTCTTAGAGTTTAACCAATTTGACCGAGGATCGGCTGTATTTTCTTCGGAAGAATCAGAAGGGTCAATTTTATCAAGTGAATCGGGAATATCTACCAAATCAGGAGAAAACTTTTCAATCTCTTTCTCTAAAGTATCATCTACAAATTTCTTGATGTTTTTAATTTCACCTTTCAAGCTCAGAATTGCTTCATTGGTAAAATCTTTAAATGCTTCTTTCGTTTCCACAATCGCATCCCAATCAAATAGAAATGCTAAAAACTCAAACAAATCTTTAAAGAAAACTTTAATTGCATCAAATATTTTCTGAATAAAACTTCCAATTTCCCGAAGTGTTTTGGCAATCCAATTGAATACCTGTTCGCCAATTTTAATCACGAATTTTACACCGTCTTTTATCTTTTCAACTATAAATTCGGCAGCTTGCTTTGCACCATCCCAAACCGCATGTAAAAAGTCACCCAAAGTCAAACCATGATGTGCCGATATACTAGCAGCCATTGTTGTAGGTCGCATTTGTACGTTTGGAGCAGCAACGTTGCCAATAGCAAATGAAGTTCGTTGCAAAGGCGCATCTGTTTCCATCGTTTTTGCAGCCGATAACATGTCTTGAATTCCAGCGGCGGCACTATTTAGTGTATCAGCATCTGTTCCTTTGGCTACTAAAAGATCACCATTTTGTTTTCGTGCGCCTGCTAAGGCTGAACCAGAAGTTATTTTTTCACCTAAATCTTCCAACACTTGTTGCGCTAAATTGATCGCGACTGTTTTTTTAAGGAAATTTGCATTCAGGAAAATTCGGCAAGAAGCAATATCTCTTACAGGACAAATTACGGTCAATTCTGCGGAGACATCCAGCGGAATACTCACTTCATGATTAGGACCTATATGATAACTTTGACTATTTACATAGACAAAAAGATTGCTTTCGGCACTGAGTTTTACCTGTAAACCTTGAAATGTTTTGGTGGCTTTACTGTTGAATCGAATATGAGCAGAATACGATTCTACTTCTTTCAAACTATCAATTCCTTTGATTGTAAGCGTATTTTTATTCCACAATGTAGTGGTTTCATCTTGCCACAATCGAGTCAATTCGCTTCCATATTTTGTGCTTATTGAAAATAGCTGATTGCGAATTCCTTTGCCTTTTGCACAACAAAATTGTTCTGCATCTTTTGCCATTACGATAGGATTTGTCCATTTATCAGACAAAAAACTTTGCGATCCTTGATCGAAAAACTGATTGGTTTGATAGTGTAATCCTTTTTCGTTGAGCGACCAAACACTGTGATTATCTCCGTTTCGAGCAGCGCGTATTTTTGTGATGGCATCAAAAGTTCCAGGCATTTTTATCACATCAACTTCATCATTTTCAATACCAGAAATATATTGGTGAATGTTTTTTCCAGCACTGTATACAATGTCATTTGTATCATCCGATTCTACCAGCGCAAAACAGTTGATAGATTTTTCTGCATTAAAACGCGCTTTCGATGTTTTACCATAACGTTCGTCTGGAAATGATTGAAAAACAAACGAGCGTTCTTTTCCAATATCATACAACATAAAAATACCATCGTTGTATTGAAAATTTCCGAGTTCAAACTGAATAACTTTCATTCCGTTTTCAAAAAGTGTAGATGGCTTTGGTTCTAATTCGTCCAAATCGGCTACATAATACTTAGCATCTTCACCTTTTGTTGTCGTTGAAAAAACTACTTTTTCAGCACCAATGGAAACTTTATTAATGATTTCGGAAGTATGTACAGCTTCCATAGAAGACCAAGAAAGACTTTTGTCTAGTGTTGTGAATTGTGTAGAATCGAGTGGAATTTCATCTGAAACCCATACTTTATTATCTTCAACTTTTGCCAATTGAAAATAGTCTTCGTCAGTATTATACTCCAATTCGAATGAAGTTACTTTTCCTTCAGATAGTAACAATTGTGTCCATCCAGAAGCGGAACCTTCTGTACGTAAAATACCTTGTAATTTTCCTTCTGCCGTAAGGCAAAAAATAAATGGCTGTTCTGGCGCTACCATTAACGAACGAATTGTTGTTCCAGCTTCAATAGCCGATTCTGGAAAATAATTACTCATTAATTCGCTTTGAAAGTCAACAGTTACGTTGTCGTCTTTTGTGATTTGAAATTTTGGATCTACTTTCATAATGCTTTTATTTTTCAATTGAAGATGCATACGCAATGTCATACGCTACAACGTCTTGTTCGGTTTTTATACGTAAATTTTTAAAGGCATATACTTTTCCTAGTGGAAGAATAACTTTGTTCGTTTGATTTAAAACATCAATATCGTTGAGCTTATCAATCAAAGCGCTGGAGCCGCTTGCACCTTGCTTTCCTAAATCAGCAGCAATTTGATTGACAACAGCCTTTACTGTGAGGATTATCCATGAGACGAATATGGTAAGAATACTGAGTAAATCATTCCAGAAACCATGACCGAATAAATTAGGATTCTCATCAAACGCTACATTGGGCGTAGTAAGGTTATGATCTAAATCAAAACGCCCTGTTTTATTGGCTTTGATAGTGAAATCTAAATAACCAGCTGAACCTTTTTTCTTAATTTCATCTTTAGTGTATTTTCCGCTTGTAGATAAGGTTTTCTTACCAACTTCAACAAACCAAGCATGCACTTTTACTGTTACATGAATTTCAATTTTGTAACGTACAGAAATTCCAGAATTAGTACTATTATTTTTTATAGGTTCTTTGGTTATGGTAAATGTAGTATCTATGGTATCATCTTTTTTCTTTTGATGTTTTGTAAGTACCATAACATTATTCGTGAAGCCATGTTTTAACGTAACTCCATCTAAATTTGTAAACGTAGTTTGTACATAATCATCTAAAGATTTTATGTAAACGTTAAAATGATCTCTTTGTATGGAAAATACGCCATCTGTGGAACTACTTACGTCTTTCCCGAGTTCAATTAAGCTTTTTGGAAGAATTCCCGCAGTTGGAGTCGTTGGCGGTTTGGTATCGTTTAACATCATTAAAAAATTAAACGCACTAAAAACCCCAGGTTCTTTATTTTTATTACTATAAGATGTAGAAAAGCCTAAAGAAGTTGGTTGAAACATTGCTTTTTCGGTCGCGTTGATCTTTCTGCGATTGATTCCGTAACCTAGTACATACGGGTTCTCACTTCCAGAAATAGTCATATTAAAGTAGTTGGAAATTGCATTCTGAAATGCGACACTACTACCATCAGGTAAGACGCTTTTTGATTTGTCGAAACTTGAAATGTTGGCGTTTTCAAAATTTAAGAATAGACTTTGAATCGTGAAATCTTCATCAGATAAACCGCTTTCGCGAATTACTTTTGCTGCACTTTCACCTGCATCTAAAGTCATATTGTCTTTCGTTACTTTTAATTGTCCGATAGGCACTTTAAACACATACATTGCATTTTTTAAATTGAACGTAGAAACAGCTTTCGTTTCTTCTTCCCTGTAGTATAACTTTCCGCTTTTAAAACGGAGTTCAAGTAGTATTTCTTTGGTATTGTCTTTTATAAAACTTACTTCTGGAGCAAGTAGGAGAGCTTCCCAACCAAAAGTGAAATTTAAGTTTTCTGACTTCACTCTGTTCATTAAGTTGCCAATTTCTGCCCAATCATTGTCTTTTCGAGCTTTTTCGATATCTTTTTGAACGGCAATCCAATCTTTTACTTTTTGTTTAAATCCAGCATCTTGATCTGTAATGTGGAAGTCTTTTTCATCAGCAGTTTTTCCGCCCAAAACACCCCATTTTTTATGAATGATGTTTCGTTTATGTAGTTCTTGAAATTGATAATTGATTGTGTCTTGTGACAAGGCGAGAACCATGTCGTAACCGGCAAGTGTTTCGTTTCCTTTCATTTGGCTATAAAAAATGATTAATACTATAATTTTTTAAAACAATTCGCTTTGGTAGGAGGAAAGCAGAATGTTTTAAATTGATAGTATGCAATTTAAAATACAAGCCACAAATAGGTAAACGTAGAACTACGTGATTTTGAAATAGCGTAGATGTAGGAATTTAGTTTATTAGAAGATTAATCTTTTCCCAAAGCACATTGTCAAAGTCAGAAAGTGCAAAATTACTGTCATCGGCAGTATTTCCCATTCTAATAATAACTAAGTCTTTGCTAGGAACAATGTATATTTTTTGATCATTCTTGCCCAATGCACAATACATGTCTTGTGGCGCATTTGGAATTAATTCGCCAGGAAACTCTAGTTGTGATTGTGGTAAATGATAAGAAGATTTTCCATTTATCCACCACATATAACCATAAGCTTCATTGATACTTTGTGTAGTTGAGGTTGCTTCATTCAAAAAGTTTTCAGGAATAATTTGTGCATTTTCCCAAGCTCCATTTGCTGAGATTAATAAGCCAAAACGTGCCATACTTCGTGTAGTACTCCAATATACATTGGTATTTCCTGTTTGAATCCAGGCGCCAGTCATGCCAATCCGATTTTTCAATTTTGTATTAAAATAATCATCCCAAGTTTGATTACTAGCGGAAGCAATCACATCTTGCATTTTTAAAAATACACCGTGATATGCCCAACGCGTTCCTGCGTCAGCGACATATTGTAAATTACTTGGAGAAATTCCATCGCCAAAACTATCATCCAAACCAGAAGTCATAGACAATAAGTTTTTACAAGTAATTAAATTTTCTTTTTCTAAAGATGCACTTGTCCAACCTGTGCCAATATAATCTGAAACTTTATCGTTGAGGTTGATGAGGCTTTCTTCTTGCGCAATTCCAGCAATAGCTGTTGTCAAGGTTTTTCCTGCGCTTGCCCAATACCAAGGAGAGGTTTCTGTATGGTCGTCAAAATAATTTTCAACAACAATTTTTCCTTTGTGAAGAATGATAAAACTTTTGGTGTTTTTTTCTTCGAGATAATTTAAAAGTGGTTGCAATTGAGCTGCATTCCAGTTTACGTCTGAAATAGATTTTGTCTCCCAAGTAGTTGAATTTAAAGGAGGGAAATACAATGAAGTATCAACAGTTTCTGGAGTTTCTTCTTGAGGAATTTCATCTACATTTTCCGAAGAACAATTTAAAAAAAGTGATAAAAATATAAGTGGGAATATATTCGAAAACTGGTTCATCTCGTTAGATTTTATATTAAGACTCCTACAGACTATAAAAGTTTAATATGAGATTATATTCTTTTTTGTAAAACAATGAATTTATTCATCCTTTGATGCGTAAGCACTAGCTATAAGGATAGAAACAACAAGCATAGGAACAAAAAAATAGGGAGATAATATAAATCTTGGACGAATGGAGAAGTTCTGAAAATAATAAAAGCTCATAAACACAACTCGAATCAGAATAATGATATATAGAAAAGACGCAATAGTTTTAAACAATTTCATCACTTTTGGTTGAAGCTGTTTTGTTTTTAGGTGTTGAATATTTATTAGAAATGATAATATTATAGAAATTAATGGAATTCCTAATAAAACTAAAAAAGGAAAAAGCAGTCTTGCCTTTTCATACTTCATTGGAGAAAATATATTTCTTGGGAATATCAACATGAGTAATATTTCTGTGACTACAAAAACACTCAATATTAGAATACTAACTTTTTTGATATGGCTAAAAAATTTAAAATTTGTATGAAAACTAAGGTACTAAATATTTTAATCTTACGGAGTGTTGTAAAACGATAAAAAAAACAATTGAGAGAAAAAGTAAAATTGTACTTTTGCAGCTTAATAGGAAAGCATGAGAACAAAGACTTTAAAGAAAAACAAGATCAATGTTGTAACACTTGGATGCTCTAAGAATGTATACGATTCTGAAGTTTTAATGGGACAATTGAAAGCCAACGGGAAAGAAGTGGCACATGAAGAGGAAGGAAATATTGTTGTAATTAATACCTGCGGATTCATTAATAACGCAAAGGAAGAGAGTGTTAATACAATTTTAGATTACGTTCAGAAGAAAGAAGAAGGTGTTGTAGATAAAGTTTTTGTAACAGGTTGCTTGAGCGAACGTTATAAGCCAGACTTAGAAGCGGAAATTCCAGATGTTGATCAATATTTCGGAACCACACAATTGCCGCAATTATTAAAAGCGCTTGGTGCTGATTATAAGCATGAATTGATTGGTGAGCGAATTACAACGACGCCAAAAAACTACGCATATCTTAAAATTGCAGAAGGTTGCGATCGTCCGTGTTCTTTTTGTGCAATTCCTTTAATGAGAGGAAAACACAGATCAAAACCAATTGAAGAATTGGTGATTGAAAGTGAAAAATTAGCCGCAAAAGGTGTGAAAGAATTGATTTTGATCGCACAAGATTTAACCTATTACGGTTTAGATTTATACAAAAAACGAAACCTTGCAGAGTTGCTTCAAGCTTTAGTAAAAGTGGAAGGAATTGAATGGATTCGTTTGCATTACGCATTTCCAGCTGGTTTCCCAATGGACGTTTTAGACGTAATGAACAACGAACCAAAGATTTGTAACTACTTAGACATTCCGTTACAACACATTGCAGACGATATCTTAAAGTCAATGCGTCGTGGAACCAATCAAGCGAAGACGACTAAATTATTAAAAGAATTCAGAGCTGCAGTTCCAAACATGACCATTCGTACTACTTTGATTGTTGGATATCCTGGAGAAACTGAAGAACATTTTCAAACCTTAAAAAAATGGGTTGAAGATATGCGTTTCGAACGTTTAGGATGTTTTACCTATTCACACGAAGAAAACACACATGCGTACAATTTAGAAGATGATGTTCCAGAAGATGTGAAGCAAGATCGTGCAAACCAAATTATGGAGATTCAATCGCAAATTTCTTGGGAATTGAATCAACAGAAAATTGGGCAGACATTCAAGTGTATCATTGATCGTAAAGAAGGAAACTATTTTATAGGTCGTACCGAGTTCGATTCTCCTGATGTTGATAACGAAGTTTTAATTGACGCTGCAAAACACTACGTAAAGCAAGGTGAATATGTAGATGTGAAAATTATTGAAGCTGCCGATTTTGATTTGTACGGTGAGCCAGTTTAATTAGTTGCTAGTTGTTAGTATTTTAGTTTTTCATTAGTTTAATGACTGCGTGTTTATTCTCGGAAGAAATTTTAATAAAATAAATTCCTTTCGTAAATCGGCTTGTATCTAGGTTTATCTCTGATATATCTTTGTGAATGCTTTGGTCAATATATGTGCCTAATATACTATAAATGCTAACTTTTACAGATTTGTAATGATTTCCTAATCTGATTTTGGACAGTCCAAAAGTAGGATTTGGATACGCCGAAAACGAATTGCCAAAAGTATTTTCTTCTATGTTTAATGTGGATGAATCTTCAAAGACTCGTACGCTACCAGTTTCACTTGTATTGCCAACAGCACCAACGGCAACTCTAGATCCATCTGATGATAAACTCACTGAAAATAATCGGTCGCCAGCAGCTTCGCCGTCAATGTCACTTCCGACTTGTGTCCAAGCTCCTGATTCAAATTTATAGACACGCACATGCCCTGAAATACTACCATTACCATCATTTAATGGAGCGCCGATAGCAACTCTAGTTCCATCAGCAGATAAACTCACTGAATTCCCTGACCTGTCTCCTCCAGCTTCACCATCAATATCCAAACCTAGTTGTCCCCAAGAACCAGAGGCAAATTTAAACACGCGTACATGTCCAACATCGCTGCCATTAAATGGCGCGCCAATAGCGACGATTGTTCCATCTGAAGAGAGACTTGTAGAAAAACCAGATTCATCATTAGAACCTTCACCATTAATGTCGAGTCCAACCTGACTCCATGAGCCTGTTTCGAATTTATACACACGCACATGTCCAGAATTATTTCCGCCACCATCATTTCTAGTAGCCGCTATAGCGACTGTGTTGCCATCTGCTGATAAGCTTACAGAATACCCAGAATTATCATTCATGGCTTCTCCATCTATGTCGCTTCCCATTTGTGTCCACGAACCAGTAGCAAATTTATATATACGTACATGACCACTATTGCTTGCAGCACCATCATTGTTAATGGCGCCAATAGCTACAATAGTTCCATCTGAAGAAAGACTAACCGATCTTCCAGAAGCATCATTTTCGGCTTCTCCGTCAATATCACTTCCCATTTGCGTCCAAGCTCCCAATTCAAATTTATATACGCGAACATGACCAGAACCAGCGGTGCTATTGGTATTTAAAATTGCACCAATGGCAAGTATAGTTCCATCGGAAGATAGACTTACCGAGTACCCAGAATTATCTCCTGTAGCTTCGCCATCGATATCAGAACCTACCTGACTCCAAGTGCTCGTTTCGTATTTGTAAACACGTACATGCCCAGAATTATTTCCGTTGCCATTATTACCTGGTGCACCAATAGCAACGATGGTTCCGTCAGAAGACATGCTGATAGAAAAACCAGATTGATCTTCTAGAGTTTCTCCGTCAATATCTCCGCCTAATTGCGACCATTGACAGAAGGCTGTAAAGGGAATACATAATAAAATTAAGAGGGTAATTTTATGCATTTTTTTGAGTTTAATTTATTTAAATATATTATGTGGTAATTTAATTTTATTGGGAAGTGAAAAGACTTCTCTGTCAATTTGTTTTTCTTCAAATTTTATGGCTTCGAATCTATAACCATTACCTAATCTATTAATCTCTTTTAGAGCTAATCCTTTATACAACCAATACACTACCTTAGGAGCGCCATCAGCTGTTTTGGTATTATTAGCATATACTGTACAGTTTTTGCCAAGAACTTCTTGATCGTTTTGCTTTACAAATCCTGATGTGGAACGTTGTGCTAGAAACATAGAAATTTCGCCTTGTCTCATATATATTTTTACAGGTTTATCTCTTCCCGAAAATAATGTTGCTCCTTTGTTTGTAGTATCATTATATATGTAAATGGAAGTTTCTCCTTCAACAGTTTCTTCTAATTTGACAACATTGCCATAATCATCAAAAGTGAGCGTGTATATAGTCTTCTTATTGTTTTTAAGATTCTGTTCTTCATATTCTATTACTCCTGACTGTATCTCAAAAGGACCATTTGTTTTCTTGCTGCTTTTTTTAGTGGTTTCGGTACTTGATTTTTTATCCTCTTTACAAGATATAATTGTACATAGCATACATGAGAAAAGTAATAATTGAGTTAGATAATGTTTCATAATGTTAGAGTTTAAGAAAATTTGTTTTTGAAAGAGAAAATTTTTGGACTTATCTAATGGAGTAAAATCAACTACTCAATAATTAATTTTTTAGTGTTAATTCCTTTTGTTGTTTTTATCGTAACAACATATAATCCAGCAGCATAATTTTGTATAGGAATTTCTATTTGTTCTACTGAATTTTTATACTGGAAAGATTCAATCAACGCACCATTTATAGCATGTATTGTAATGCTTTCTACAGCAGTATTTTTAGGAATAATTAGTCTAAGTGTTTCAGCATTTTTTATAGGATTCGGAAATAAATTTATAGAAGGTGTTTCATCAAAATTTTCAACACTTAATGTCGGATCTAAATATTCAAATAGTTCAAATCCTGAAACACCATCAGTTCCTCCTAAGTATAATGCTGGACCATCGGTAACGGTAAGTTCTTTAGGCTCTCCAGATCCTGCTCCGGCATCTAATTCTATTTTAGATAATGTTCCGTCATAACTATAAAGTTCTTTTCCAGTGCTTAATTCTCCAGCAGTAAAATATAGTTTCCCAGCCATCTCAACAAGTTCTAATGGTCCGCTTGGTCCTGTAGGATTTACATCAATTTTAGTGACAATTCCCGTCATGGTATCAAACTTATATAATTCTCGATCGCCTGCAATTTCGGCAGGAACAAAAATATCAATACCTATTTTTAGATAATTTCCAGGAAAAATAGCAGGAAAGCTTGAGCCAGAAGGATTGATGTCTATTTTAGAAAGCGTGTCAGTTCCTGGATCGTATTCATACATTTCTGCATCACCAAGATCATCAGCAGTAAAATATAAAACACCATCCGCATTATATAAAGCAAAAGGAGAACTAGAGCCAGTTGCGCTTACTTCAATTTCAGTTGCTATTGACATAGCTGTATCATACACAAAAAGTTCTTTGTCGCCAGTAGTACCTTCTGCATTAAAATAAAGATCGTCGCCAACTGTTGTAAGCTCATTCGGGTCACTAGAACCAGTAGGATTAATGTCTACTTTTGTAAGTGTCATTCCATCGAATTTATACAATTCTTCATCGCCAGCTACGGTCGCAACAAAAAAGATGAATCCACCAGCAAACGTATATTCTTCAGGATCACCACTTCCAGCAGGATCTGTGTCAATTTTAACAGGAGTTGTTCCGCTAAGGAAAAAAGCTTCTTTGTCGCCAGCAACGGTAGCTGTAAAAATAAGTGTTCCGCCAACTTCGGTGAGTCTAAATGGCATGCTAGAACCAGCAGGATCTACGTCAATTTTTGTTAACATTCCTGCGCCATCAAATAGATACAACTCTCGATCGCCAGAAGCATCTTCGGCAGAAAAATAGACATCGCCTCCAACATTTGTAAATTCTGCAGGCATACTAGATCCGCTAGGATTTACATCTATTTTCATGGCAGTTGGTCCAACCATCGGATCAAATATATGAGGTTCATCATCGCCAGAAGGATCAACAGCAGCAAAAAATAATGTGCTTCCTACAGCTTCGAAATCTGTAGCAAAACTTGAACCAGCGCCCGGAACGATGTCTATAGGAGTGAGCTGAGAAAATGAAGTTTGAAATGATAGTATTGTACTAATAATCAAGATAGATTGTAATTTGAGTATTTGTATTTTCATAGTCATATTGTTTGGTTTATATTACTTTGTCAATCCTAAAGAGCGCTTTGTAACCTCTTTTTTAATATTTTTTTGATATTTTTATTACATATCCTATAATTCAATTGACTAACTATTAAAACTACCACAACAGATACAGAACTTTTGAAACTATTACTTGCTGGAAAAACAGCTCGTGATAACGCATTGAAGACTATTTATAACGATAATAAGAATGCGATTTATTCGTATGTTATTTCGAATAATGGAAGCAAGGTTGAAGCGAAAGATGTGTATCAAGAAACGATCATTGCTTTTTATGAAAATGTGCGAGATCGGAAATTTAACGGAGAACGAAGTGCTATAAGTACATACATATATGCTATTGCAAAATTTAAATGGTTGAATCAATTGAAAAAAAAAGGCGTCATAAACGAGTTTCATCAAAAATTGGAGTTGCCTGATGACTTTGTAGAAAGTCCTTTGACCGAGTTAATTCATAAAGAACAGAAAGGTTTGGTTTTAGACGTTTTGGGACAATTGGGAACTACTTGTAAAAACCTTTTGGTGGAAAGTATTTATCACAATAAGACAATGAAAGAGATTGTTGCTGAAACTAGTTTTAGTAATGAGCAAATAGCGCGCAATAAGAAGTATAAATGTATGAAGCAATTAAAAAAGTTAATTGCAGAAAATCCCCATCTAGTTAAAATTTTAAAGTTTAATGGATAATATAGAAGAGTTAATAGACCGTTATTTATCTAAATCAATGACAGCAATTGAAGTGAAAGACTTTGAGAACTTGCTGAAAACTGATACGACTTTACATGCCGAATATTTAAAAAGTATCGCCGCACGAAAATTTATTGAAGAAGCAGGAAGATTGGAGCTTAGAGAAAAGTTTGATGTTTTTGAAAGTGAAGAACTAACAGGAGAGAAAGCAATTATTCCATTATGGTTTAAAAGGACAATGGCAACAGCTGCAGTTTTTATCGTTCTTTTTGGATTGTATCAAGTTGTGTTTAATAGTACTATTTCTAGCGATGCAGTATTTGAATCTTATTTTGAAACGTACAAAGCACCATCAGTTGAAAGAAATTCTGAAACGACTTTAGATACTAATTTGCAATCGGCGATGAAAGCTTACGAAGCAAAATCCTATGAAGAAGCACTTCAGTTTTTTGATAAACTAGAAGATAAAACAAATTATGTAGCGAATTTTTATAAAGGACTAAGTTATTTATCTTCAAAAGACCCGAACTACAAGCAAGCTTTGCAAAGTTTTGAAATCGTTTTGCAAACGGATAACGATTACAATCAGCAAGCACTTTGGTACAAAGGATTAACCTTGTTAAAGTTAAAAGAAACCGATAAGGCTTTAAAAGTGTTTCAGAAGATTAAAGAAACCACATCTTATAATCATGAAAAAGCTGTGGAAATAGTAGCTAAAAATATTGAGAATTAAGCAGCAGCGCTGCGCTTTTTCTTCTTTCTAATCGCAACTAAAACGAATAGAAATATCATGAATGAACCTAAAATATAATATATAGTATTTGAAGATTTTGAAAGCGCTTCTGTGCTTCCTGTCAATTTATAACTACTCCAATAATATGGAGGCAGCACTTCTGGTGTGGCAGAATTTAGATATTCTATTTTAGCTTGTTGTAGCGCAATATCTTTGGTTTTCCCTTTCTTTAATTGCTCCAAAAATAATTGTGTGAGTTTTGAAGAAGCCTGATCGTCCACTGTCCATAAAGTAGAAATTAGCGACTTGCTTCCTGCATATTGAAATGCGCGTTCTAAACTTAAAATACCTTCTCCTTTTTGTAGTTTCCCTGTAGCAGTATTACAAGCACTTAAAATGACCAATTGCGCAGGAATTGTAAGATTGTAGATTTCATATGTGTGTAACAAACCATCGTCTTTTTCGGAAGGATTGAAATATAGTTTTGATAATAATGGTTCTGTATCTTCAACATCTCCATGCATTGCCAAATGTAGTATTCCTGCAGTACTCACAATAGATTTCATGGTGTCTTCTGTGGCAGAATTTCCAGAATACTGTTTGCCATCTAACAATTTTGAAGCATAATTTACTTCTTCTTGATTGTAAGCAAGTTTTGCGAGTTTTTGTCTAGATGCAGTGTAGTTTTGATCTGAATAATCGGGCGCAAATCCAACATAATCCTGTTCGCTATTGGTACTGTTAGTTGCTAGTTTTATGGAAGCGGATGGACTATACGATATGGCAAAAGATTTTATTAAATATGGAAGCGTTTTGTAATTTCTAGTAGTTTTAGTGTGCGATTTGGTAAGCAAACTTTCAAAAGGAATATAAGCTAGTAATCCATCAGGAATAATAATAAGATTGTCTATTGTTTCTGTATTTGAAATTTCTGGAAACAGTAATTTTTCATAAAGCGAATACGAGGTTTCACAATACGAATTGAAAGCCTTTGTGGGATGTTCTGTAAATTCTTTTTTAGAACTGATTAAGTTAAAGAAGGACGAGATTTCTTCTGTGAGTTTTGTGGCTCCTGAAATTTCTCGAACAGAAACATCTTGATTGGTCACAAAGAAAACATAGGCATTATCTGTTCCTGTAAAGTACGAAATCAATGCAGTTTTATCATCTAAAAGCGTTTCTTGAACTTCTTGTAGGGAGCTAATTTTTACATCATATTTCAACTTATAATATTCAGGATACTTCGTTTTAATTGAGTTGACAAGAATATCATACGCGTTTTGTTTTTCGTCTAATTCAGTACGCCAAAGTTCAATTATTTTTGCTCTGCGTTCCGCACAACGATTTTCTTCATTTGCAATTTTCCCTGAAATTTGTGTAATGTCTTTTTTAAGTGCTTTCTCTTCCTGAATGGTTTCTTTGGGAACTTTAGAGAAAGAAGTAATGTCTTGTTCTTGAATAACAGATAAAAGTAATAATGCTTTATTTTTTTCTGAAAATAGGAATGCTTTTTCTAAATATGTTCTGTCTTTTGTGAGTTTATGAAGTTGTATCGCAGTGGCAATACCTTCTTCAATAACGGAAGAAACATGATTGGTCCAAAATAACTTTGAAGCATCAGACGATTGTTTGTTTTTCATCTCATCTAATACATCAACCACAAGTGTTTGTGTGTCAAAGGCAGCTTTTAAGTCTTTTATATCTACGTTTTTATCATATAACTGTCTGAATAAATTAGCTTTCGCGATAAGGGATTCTAAAAGGTAGTGATGCGACTGAAACGTCATGTCTAAAGTTGGATTCTCATACCGAGAAGTTGAGTCCATTTCTTTAACAAGAATATCAATCGCTATTTGGTAACTGTCTAAAGCAGCTTCAATATTTCCAGAAGATCCAATTGCTCTCGCAACAAAATTTTGACAAGCTCCAGTGACTACATGATTTTTACCAAACGTGTTTTTTCGCCATTCATACGCATCATTATAATAGGTCATTGCTTCACTGTAATTTCCTTTATTCAATAAACTATCTGCCTGATTAATGTATGATTTGCTAATATCTTTATCGGTGTTTTTTTGATTTAGTGTTGCGAGATTGAAATATTTTAGCGCATTTTTTTTATCGCCCAATTCCCAATACATATCGCCCATAGCTTCATTTAAATAACGCATATATCTAAAATCTGGCGGATATACTTTGTGCCAAACCTTGTGCGCTTTTACATAATGATCTACAGCTTTTTGATATTCTAATTTCCCATAATACATATTGCCAATATGATAATTAGACTTTGCAATATTCATATGATCAGGACTATAAACGGAACTTAAAAGATCCAATTCGCGTTGGTAAAAAGAAAGTGCTTTGTCATAATCGGCAAGGATGCTATGCATATTACCAAGTCCCATTAAAATTGCAGACTTATAATGGTCAGATGTATTACCTACAACAGCCAATCCTTTTTGCAAATAATCAATAGCAGTATAGGTGTCTCCAACTTTATCAGTAATCAAAAACTTAGAAAAAAAGTAACGTACCTTGTTTAAAGTATCTAACTGATCAAAATCAATTTTTGAAATGCTCTTTTCATATCTTTCATCTTTTCTTACCGTAGCATAGCTCTCAGCAATTAAGATTTCTTGATCTGTAGAAGGGACAATGTTTTTATCCTTAAAAATCTTTCGAGCTTTGCGCATTGCTTTATACGCTTTCTTCTTTTCAGTAGTATTTCTATAAAGTTTATATTCCCAAATAGAAAGTTCTATTTGTTCTTTGTCAGAAAGTGCATCACATGTATATAACTGCTTCACTTTGGTCAAAGCATCTGTAAAATGACCTTTAAGAGTTAACGCTTCAACATTTTTCAGTTCATTTTCTATATCACATGTTTGCGCAGAAACACTATTGATTATAAAAAAAAGAAACATGAAATACTTCATCTTGAAAATGAGTTGTTTAAGCCTTTTAAAAATAAGAAATAAAAAGGATATTCTAGGATTAAACAAGTTATTCTTTAAGAAAAAACAGAATGATTTGTTTTTTGGTTATGAGTTATGAGTTATGAGTTATGAGTTATGAGTTATGAGTTACGAGTTATGAGTTACGAGTACCAAATAAACATAAAAACATACTTTTTAAGACCCAAGACCCAAGAAAACCATTCTAAAAGTGCGCCAGCACAATCCAACAGCGAAGCGGTCTAAGAGATTCCCGCCTACGCGGGAACAAGTCTAAAAGCAAAGCGAGTCTAACTACAATTCAAAACTATTATTATTCACCAAGAAAATAGCATTGGCAAAAAACAATTTCCCATTCTCCCAAAAAGCTCTAAACATCGGATTGTCGACCATATAAATCATACTTCCACTACCAATTCTATGCTCTCCAAAAACCAAGGTGTTTTTAATATTCTTAGCTGCTTTATAACCAGCAAAACCAGAAACAGCTTTGTTGTCTTCTAAATAAGAAACCGTATATC
>NZ_JBOEFY010000006.1:0-134465 GCF_050633145.1 Kordia sp.
CTCGTTACGTATAATTTGAATTGCTTTATCGAGCACTTCGTCTCTTCCTTCTTTTATTCCCTTGATAGTTGGTTTTACTTCCACATCTGGAATAATTCCGATACGTTGCGTTTCTTCTCCATCAGGATAATACACACCAATACCTGAAATCCCTGTACGCAATCCGCCTGGCAAGTATATATAAGAAACATTCCCATCAGCACCAGCTGTAGTACTTCCCACAATAGTGGTATTGTCACCTGCACGAAAAGCCATTGCCGTAAATTCAGATCGACTTTGCGATCTTTCATTTACTAACACTACCAATTTGCCTTTGTACGTTTCTGCATCTCTTGGAATTTCTAACTTTCGGGTCATTACAAATTCACCCGGATTTTTATAATTCATTCGTGTAAACTTTACAAAATCTGTAGGTTTCGACACAAAATAAGAACCTAAAGAATATGGGACAAACGTAGCAGGATAATTGCGAATGTCAATAATGATTCCTTTAGTATTTTTAAAGAGTTTTTTTATCTCTGGCACATCTAGTTCTTCAATAACTTCAAGTGTTACATATCCAATATCTTTTCTTAATAATTTATAAGATTGTGTAGCAACTTTTTTGTAAACATTAAGTTCCTTAAAAGGATATAAAGGAAGTGCATGCTGTTGCGTTTTTCCGTCTGAAATATACGTAATTGCTATTTCTCTATCAGATGAACGTAATATATTTCTCGCAATATTTCGATCTTTCGTAGGCTCATTAGAAGCAGGATTGTAGTTGTACTGTTCTTCTTTTAATTGTGCTACAGTTTTACCATTAATATGAGTAATAACATCGCCTACTTTTACTTTTGAAACTTCTTTGTGTTCTGGATTGTAATATCTAACAACTACCAATTTATTTTCTACAAACGATACCTTAAATGGCGCTGTATTCGCTCCGATCATTGCTTCAAATTTATCATCACCGCTATATAAATTTGCATGTGTATCTTGTACATCTCCAATAATGTGAAGTGCGGCTATTTCAAATTCAAGTTCGGTTGAAGCATTGATAAATTTTGGAATGTATTCTTTTAAAACCCTGCTCCAATCTTTGTCTGTTAACTCCTTATATGGAAAATAATAATGTATCATATTCCAATAACGATACAAGGTCAATAAGCGAAAACCTGCATCTGGATAATTCATATCCGCATACTTTTTTTCGTTAATAAATTCTGGGTTTTCAATCCTTGGTGTTAATTTTACATAATAGTGCCTTCTTTGAAAACGATTCTTGTAAATGTATCTTAGTTTTGCTCGTACACTCGAACCAATATTCAATTCATCCATCCAAGCCATGTCTGGTTTTAAAATTGCCTTTTCATCTGTTTCTTTACAGTTTGTACACTTCTCAACGGTTCCTAGCTTTTCTATCCAACTAATTAGCACTTTATCTCTTTTTCCTTTTGAATTGGCTTTTAAAAACTTCGGTAGCACTCTAAACAATTCATAATCCCAATTGTAGTTTCCTTTTCCTATTTCTGGGTGATGATACTTTAAGAATCCCCAAATTTTCCCTAAAACTTCCAAATCATTAATCTTTGCTTCGGTCAATGCTGGAAATGTAATTTTAGAACCTTCATCAAATTCAGTATCTAATCGTGCTTTATATACTTTTTCTTTGGCTTTTTCGAGTGTTTGCACATCTTTCCCATCAATAGTTACTACAAAATCGTCAAACCATGCTACTCCTTCTCCTGAAAGGATACCAGCTACATAAATTTGTTCAGCATCTTCTGGATACTTTAAGGTAACTGTATATTCTCCCCAATCTTTAGTACCTTCAATTTTTCGCTTTTTCATATTGTCAAACGCTAAAACCTCACCATTTCCGTCTATACGTAATAACAAACCTGCATAGCCTTTTACATCTTGTATTTTCATATACCCAGTAAGCTTTATAGTAATTCCTCTATAATTCGCTGGAATTTTATACGTAATACAGCCGAAAGAGTCTTTTTCTCCATTAGAAACTACCTTTCCTGCATACGCGCCCGAATGTGCTATTGCTTCTTTTGTTACAGTATATTTTCCCCATTTAAACCATCCATCAGGTAAACTTTCTCCCGAATCATTCTTCTCAAAATTAAGATTGAATTTTGCTGTATTAGTAGCATTTTGAGCTGTTGTGTATTCTTGACAATAAATAAATAGCAATAGAAATACGAAAAAAGTGTTCTTCATAATCTGTAGTATATGTAATTTTTGGTTTGTGTAATTGTTTTTTTTGTGAGGGAACGACGAATATACTTAAAAATATGAAAATGCCTTTGGAATCAACACTGTTTTATTATGTTTTCAATACTATTGAAACGACACGTTTGTAGTATATATTCAGTGAAATTGAAAACTCTAACTGCTTTACTTCTTTAACGTATTCCACTCGTCTATTGAAAGTATATTAGAAAGTTCTAAAATCACGCTGCTTCCATCCTCAAAATTCTTCTCAGAACGTATCATACCTATATTTTTTGCATAGTGTATAATTTGATTGAATTTAAAACTTTCTTTTGTAGAAACCAATGTTGTTTTATATTCATCTGTAAATTTTAAAACATCATAGGTTTTCGAATTCACAGTCAATTTTTCTTTATCTGCAAATGTGCGCTTTTTTTGAAATAAAATTTCTCCATAATCTTCATCTATCATTGTAGAAGAATACATATAGGGTTTATCCGTTTTCCACAAATATACAGCTGTTTCAATCGGCTTGCGAACAAGTTTTCCCGGTTCTCCTCTTTTATTTCTTTGAATATAGGTTACAAATTTTTCCATTTGAAAACCTGTGTCGGTACGCTTTTCTTGAAAAAATTCAAATTGAAAAAAATGTGAATCAAAAGCTTCTGTAACAAACGTACTATCTGTTGGATTGTAAGTCAATTTCCAATATTGCGTTTTTGATGGATCTTCTTTACATGTATACGTGTAAACTTTACTTTCGGTAAGTTCTTTCACAGGGAAATAATACTCCTCAGCATTTTCGCTAGAAAATATAAATGACACTAAAATGACTGTGATGAGCTGTATGTATTTCATAAATTATGATTGAACGAATTAATTATTTACAAGTGTAGCCTTCGCAATAAAATCTCCATCCAAACTTTGAAGACGATAAAATGTTCCTGCGCCTCTACTCGCTTTTTGTATTCCTGAAGTATCTTTAGGAACTATTGTTTTGACTAAGATTCCCGTAGCTTTTCCTGTTTTAGGTGTATAAGTATCTCCTGTATAATCAATATCAATGCCTAATATTTGTGGAGTTTTGGTGTTTGAAATTTTTCCCATGATCGTAATTTTTTGTCCCACATATGCTTCAAGATTAGCTATAGAAGTTAACACACTTGTCTTTTCAGATTTTTCACCTACTGAATTACAACCTATTGCAAAAAAAATACAGATTAAAAATAAGTGTATATACTTTTTCATGAATTCGGTTTTAAATCTTTAAAATACAGAAAATATTTTATTTATGTTCAAAAAAAACCTCAACCAGTTACGATTGAGGTTTTTAGATATAGAGAATATGTTTTTATTTCTTTTTAGACTTTTTAATCGCCTGATTCAAATCAGAAATGATATCTTTTCGATCTTCAATTCCGACTGAAAAACGAATGAGTCCATCCGCAATTCCTTGCTTTTTGCGTTCTTCTGGTGTTAGCAATGCATGTGAAGCTGTTGCTGGTCTTAACACAGTACTTTCTACACCTGCCAAACTCATAGATGGTTTGATTAGTTTGAGGGATTTGAAAAATTTAGAAACATCATATTTAGGTTTTAATTCAAAAGACATCATTCCGCCAAAACCAGACATTTGCGATGTTGCCAATTCATAGTCTTCATGCGACTTTAAACCTGGATAGTATACTTTTACAACCGCTTCATGCTTTTCTAGATAGTTTGCGAGTTTTAATGCGTTTTTATTCTGCGCTGCAACCCGAATTCCCAAGGTTTTCATGCTTCTTTCCAACATCCAAACGGTAAAGTCACTTAAGCTTCCTCCAAGGTTTTTTCCTAGTTGAAAAATACGGTTTATATGTTCTGCGGAAGCGGCAACAGCACCAGCCAAAATATCACTATGTCCGCCAAAATACTTCGTTGCACTATGTATCATAATGTCAATTCCCATAGCACCAGGCAACTGATTTACTGGAGTTGCAAAGGTATTATCGATCATAGAAACCAAGTTGTGTTTTTTGGCAAGTTTGGCAACCTTTCTGATGTCTGTAATCTTCAACAACGGATTGGAAGGTGTTTCTATATAAATGACTTTGGTGTTTTTTCTAATTTCCTTTTTGAAATCTTTTATGTCTAAACTTTTCGTGAATGAATATTCGATTCCGTATTTATCAAATTCTTCCAATACCAAATTCATCGTTCCTCCATACAAAGCATTTTGCAATACAATATGATCGCCTTTTTGTAAAAACGCCAATAAACTCGTACTCACTGCTGCCATTCCACTTCCAAAAATCATGGCAGCTTCTGTATGTTCTAACGTAGCAATTTTTTTGGTTAGTGCTTCTTGATTTGGCGTATTAAAATATCGCGGATAACGCTTTACATCTACATCATCAAAAGCATACGAACTGCTTAAATAGATTGGCGAAATAGCTCCTTTAAATTGTGTATCTTTTACTTCTCCTGTATGTGTGCAAACTGTATTGAGACCTAATTTTTTATTTTTCACAGGTTTAAATTTTATTAATTATGAATGTTCGTTTTGCATCATAATTTTCGTTGCTCCTAATTTACAAAACTGCGCAATATAAACCTAGACTTTAACAGTCTTCCATTTTCCTCTTTTGAAAAGAAACATTCCTACAATGGCGATTAAAACTTGTGCAGCAGTAATTGCCCAAAATACACCTTTTGGACCCAATTCTAAACTGATTGCCATGAAATATGCAAAAGGCAACTGAAATAACCAGAAACAAAATAGATTAATATACGTTGGTGTTGTAGTGTCTCCTGCTCCATTGAACGATTGTATCACGACCATTCCGTATCCATAAAAGATATAACCTGCCGCAATGATTTGTAAACACAAAGCTCCGTTTTCGATCACAATTGTTTCATCTGTAAAAAAACCAATGATTTCTTTCGCAAATACTAAGTAAACAATAGAAACAATTCCCATAAACCACGCATTGTATTTTCCTGTTTTCCAAACAGATACTTCTGCTCTTTCCGGTTGCTTTGCGCCTAAGTTTTGTCCCACTAAAGTGGCTGCTGCATTACTCATTCCCCAACAAGGCAATAAGGTAAACATTACGACACGAATGGCGATTGTATATCCTGCTAAAACATCACTTCCAAATTCAGACATGATACGCATTAAGACAATCCAGCTTGAAGTTGCAATAATCAATTGTACAATTCCGCCCAGCGAAATTTTTAAAAGATCGATCATTATTGCAGTGCGCAATACCAAATCTTTAAACTTAATTTTAATAGTACTCCAACCGTAAAACAGTATAAACAACTGAAATAGAACAGCACTTCCACGTCCAATAGTTGTAGCAATTGCAGCTCCTTCTACTCCAAAAGCAGGAATGGGTCCGAAACCAAAAATAAATAGTGGATCGAGAATAATGTTTAATACATTAGATAAAATAAGTGCTTTCATGGCTACAGAAGCATCTCCAGCTCCTCTAAAAATGGCATTGATTAAGAAGAGTAACATAATAGTTATGTTTCCTCCTAACAGAATTTGCGTATAGCCAAAACCTTCTTCAATGAGTTCAGGTTCGCCGCCCATGAGCCCTAAAATTTCTTTTGGATAAATGATTCCGATGACACTCACAATACTCGCGATGAATACACCTAAAAAGATGGCTTGCACAGCTACTTTAGAAGCTCCATCTGGGTCTTTTTCGCCAATTCTACGCGCAACTAAAGCAGTCGCAGCCATACTCACACCTATAGCAACAGCATATACTAGTGTTACTACAGATTCTGTTAGTCCGATCGTTGCAACCGCATTGGTGCTAACTTGTGAAACGAAAGCAATATCTACAATGGCAAATATCGATTCCATCACCATTTCGAGAATCATTGGAATGGCAAGCATAAAAATTGCTTTTCGAATGCTTCCAGTAGTAAAATCGTTTTGTTTGCCTTTTATAGCGTCTTTAAAATTAGAGTATAGTTGTTTGATTGATAATTTATGGTCTTGTGACATGTTGTAATTTTATATATTGAAATGTAGCAACCTCAAGAAGATTGGGCTACTTAAAAGGGTCGAAGTACATCGACAGGTTCCGAATATATACTACTTACAGTTCCATAATGACACAAATATCGCTTTTTTTTCCGAATCTCCAAATTCTTTTAAAAAAGCGATATGTAAGTTTTTTTAGTTTATTATTACAAAATATCAGTTCGAGTATTATCGTAGATACCGAGTGTAACTCACGAGAACTCTTTGAAATATATAGCCATCTCGACTGCGCTCGATGTGACAATAATTCTTAAACTGACATATTGAAAAACTTATACTATTGTCCTTCAATCCAAGCTAAAACAGCTTCATCGTTTGGTAAGGTTTTTGGCGAAATTACTTTTTCCAATTCACCATTTTCGTTTACTAAATACTTCTGAAAGTTCCAAGCTACCTCAGAATCTTCCAATCCGTTCTGTGATTTTTGTGTTAAGAATTGATACACTGAATCCATGTCGTCTCCTTTTACAGAAATTTTACTCATCATTGGAAATGTGACATTAAATTTTGTTGTACAGAATGCTGCAATTTGCTGATTGCTTCCTGGTTCTTGCGCACCAAAGTTGTTTGCTGGAAAACCAACAATGGTAAAGTTTTTATCTTTATATACATCGTACACTTCTTGTAATTGCTCGTATTGTGGTGTTAATCCACATTCGGAAGCAGTGTTTACAATCATTACTTTTTTTCCTTTTAAATCGGCTAATTTAAAATCGTTTCCAGCAATATCTTTTACTGTAAATTGATGAATTGATCCTTTTTCCATAGTCTTTTCAGGTGTTGTTTTTGTTGCTATTTTTTCCTTTGTAGTTTCTTGAGTAGAAGCGGTTTCTTTTGCTTTTTCTTTCGGTTTCGATGTACAACTTACAGCACACACAACCAATAATAGCATGAATATTCTCATGAGGTTTTTAGTTTTATGTAAAAATACGAAAGTATTTAATTAGATATTGAATACTTCTATCACTTTACAGAAGAATCTTGTGATATTTATTTTTATGGTTAGAAAGTATTTGGTTAACTTTAGAATTAAATCGCCATTATGAAAACAGAACATTATATAACGGTAGCCAGTCTTATAGTTACTATTTTTCTTTTTTATATAGGACAGCGAAATCAGTTAAAGACGTTAGCAAAGCAAATTCAAACTCAGACAGAAGAAAATAAAGTACAGCATTTGTATTCTTTTCAAAATTCTTTTTGGCAAAAACAACTTGAACTGTATGTAAACACTACTACAGCTGCTGCTGAACTCACTCAGTTTGAATTAAATTCAGAATCCTATAAAAAGAGTCGTGAAACTTTTTACACCTATTTTTGGGGACCAATGTCTATTGTAGAAGATACAGACGTAAAAAAAGCGATGGAAAACTTTTCTAGTGCTTTGCGTGATTATGAAGAAAATACTTCTAAAAAATCTTTAGACCATTTAAAAAGACAATCCTACTTACTGGCAAAAACCTGTAGAAGCTCATCTATTACACGATGGGAATTAAAAGATTTTAAATTAGAATCTGATGAAAATTAGTTGAAAAGTTTAGATAGATTTAAATCTCCAAAAATCATGATTAGGCAAAGGCGCTTCGTAAGTTAGTGTTTCTTTTGTGCCAGATACTTCAAAGGTTAATTTCCAAGCATGAAGGCAAATGCATAGTGGCGCATATGTTGCATCCGATCCGTATTTTTCATCTCCAATAATAGGAAGTCCTATGTTCGATAATTGCGCTCGTATTTGATGGAATCTACCTGTTTTAGGCCTAACTTCTAACAGATATCCGAAATCATTTTTATCGATCACTTTATAGGAAAGCATACAATTCTGCGTGTCTTTTGATTTCGATTGAACAATCTCTGCTCTTTTTTCTTTGTTATTTTTTATGAGAAAGTTTACTAAGTTTCCTTTGTTCTTAGCGGGTTTGTTTTTAACAACTGCTAAATACGTTTTTTGAACTTTACGGGAACTAAATAGATTATTAAATTCGACTAGAATGCTTTTTTTCTTGGCAATAATCAATACGCCACTTGTCACACGATCTAATCGATGAATGATTCCGACGTATGGTTTCCGTTTACTTTTTAAAAGGTGATTAAAAACTTGTGTTTCAATAGTGATAGCCTCGTACGGACTTTGTTCAGTTATGAGTCCAGCAGCTTTGTTTACAACTAAATAATCGTTGTTTTCATGTATAACTTCAAGCGTAGGCATTCCTAATTTTCTTTTCAAATTTCAAAATAGTAGACACATTTAAAATAAAAACAAGCTTATAATTTAACGTCGCTTCTTTCTTGGTTTATGTTTCTTTTTACGACGTGAAGAATGCTTTGAAGGAACCGCATCATCAAAGGTGTTTTTTACAGCTTTAGGCTTAATACTTTTCCAAGAACTGTTTTCTTTTTCGGGCACTAACGCTTCTACCAAATCTTTTCTACCAAGTTTGTTCAACGTTTTTGTAATCCAACCTTTATTTTCCTTTTTATACCAAAAGAAGAAACGATGCTGTTCTTCCTTTTCTTTTCTAGATTTTGGAGTTTTGGTTGGTTTTAGTGTATATGGATGATATCCGCTATAATAAATAACCGTTGCAACCGTCATCGGCGTTGGAGTAAAACCTTGTACTTGCTCTAACTGAAAGCCCATTTCCTTTGTTTCCGCAGCTAAGTTTGCCATATCTTCTACTTCGCAAGCTGGATGATTTGAAATAAAATAAGGAATTAACTGAAGTTTCA
Source organism: Kordia sp. (assembly GCF_050633145.1). Lineage (GTDB taxonomy): Bacteria > Bacteroidota > Bacteroidia > Flavobacteriales > Flavobacteriaceae > Kordia. The sequence continues at coordinate 8,978 of NZ_JBOEFY010000006.1, forward strand.
ATTTCTTCTTTACGTTAATTCTATCAAAACGTTCTTTAAACTTATGAAAATATTGAAATGAAGGTTTTCGCATCAACTTTAAAACAGGATCAGATGTATGCTCTGGAGCTACTTTTAAACGTCCAGAAACATGTTTTGTCATCACTTCTTCTGTGTAATCATCTAATTCTTTTGGATCTGCGTTCTTATTGAATTCTGGAACCAACATATCATGACGAATTCCACTTCCAATAAATGATTTTTTTATTTTAGGATGCTTATCTACAGCTTGATATAACTTTGTTAACGGTTTGTGAGATGTATCTAAATTACTACAAATCACAGGTGAAATACATGAAGGCGCTACACATTTATCGCAAATGGATTGTATCTTCCCTTTCATCTTATACATATTGGCAGATGGTCCACCAATATCTGACAAATAACCTTTAAAATCGGGCATGTTTGCAACTTTATCTACTTCTCTTAATATGGATTCTTCACTACGACTTGCAATAAATTTTCCTTGATGTGCAGATATCGTACAAAAACTACAACCTCCAAAACAACCACGATGTATGTTTATAGAAGTCTTAATCATTTCAAACGCAGGAATTGGTCCACGCTTATTATATTTTGGATGTGGTAAACGTGTGTACGGCAGATCGAAAGAGGCATCAATTTCCTTTTCTGTCATTGTAGGATATGGTGGATTTATCACCAATGTCTTGTTGTTTACCTCTTGAAAAATTCGTCTTGCTTTAAGCTTGTTCGATTCTTGCTCTATGATTTTAAAGTTAGAGGCAAACTTCTTTTTATCCTTTAAACAAACTTCATGTGATTGAATTTCGACATCGTCCCAATTTTTATTTTTAGGAATGGTTTCATCTTTGTTTACAAAAAAAGCGGTTTGCTGTATGGTTCTTAAACTTGAAAAAGGCACTCCTTTTTGCAATAACTTTACAACTTCTCGCAAAGGCTGTTCGCCCATACCATACACCAACATATCTGCTTTAGAAGTTTCTAAAATACTTGGCATTAGTTTATCGCTCCAATAATCGTAGTGTGTTACACGACGTAGCGAAGCTTCAATTCCTCCTATTAAAACAGGAACATTTGGAAATTTATCTTTTAAGATATTTGAATACACCGATGTGGCGTAATCTGGTCGAAATCCTTTATCACCATTTGGTGTATAGGCATCTTTATCTCTACGCTTTTTACTTGCCGTATAATTACTTACCATTGGATCCATACAACCACCTGTAACTCCAAAAAATAATTTTGGTGTTCCTAGTTTTGTAAAATCTTGCAAATCATCGGTTACACTTGGTTGTGGAACAATGGCAACTTTTAGTCCATAACTTTCCAAAATACGACCAATAACAGCTGGTCCAAATGAAGGATGATCTACATAAGCGTCTCCACTAAATAGAATAACATCTAATTCTTCCCAACCTCGAATTTTTACTTCTCTGTTCGTTGTTGGTAACCAATCTGAAAGTTTATTTGTTTGCATATCGGTGCAAAGATACGGTTAATTTAGTTTTACAACTCAATACTAAAATTCATCTTCTCAAATTTGTTGCATAATTGATTTAGAGTTTTAAAAAATAGAAGGAAAATATTTTCATACAGTTTCTATTTTCACTCCTTTTGTTATTACTTTAGATGAAATGAGAATTAACTATTTTTCAGCATGAAACGAAAACTCCTTATTATATCACTTTTGCTCATATTTTGTGTTGGCATAATGAAGTTATCGTTACATGTAAACATGAATCCATTTAGAACAGTTGGTGAAGAATTAGATTCTTTCAACAATGTTTCAGTCTATTATAATGGCGCAGTGAACAACGTGGAGAAACGAAATGTAACCAAAGACGGTTATAATTTAGGATTGCAATATCAATGTGTAGAGTACATAAAACGTTATTATTACGAACATTTAAATCATAAAATGCCTAATAGTTACGGGCATGCAAAAGATTTCTTCAATTCAACTGTAAAAGATGGAAAACTGAATACACAAAGAAATTTGATTCAGTACACAAATGGAAGTATTTCTAAACCAGAAACTCACGATATTTTAGTGTTTCAAGCTTCTTGGTATAATTCATTTGGACATGTAGCAATTGTTACAGAAGTCACAGAAAATTCAGTTACTATAATTCAACAGAACGCTGGTCCATTTAGCAGTACACGTGTTTCTTATGATTTGATTCTAGAAGATAATTCTTGGGAAATTTTAGATAATAAAATTGTTGGTTGGTTGCGAAAAGAATAATTTTACAGCAATGAAAACTAAATACCTAGAAGAGTTTAGACATAAAACAAAATCCGAACTTGTTTCTATCATTAACCATTCAGCTCAGTATAATGGTTATGAATTGGAAGCTGCGCATGAATTATTAAGAAAGAAGACTGCTACTTTTTCTGAATATAAAACATTAACAGGCGGGAAAAGTGATACTAACGACAGTTCTCCTAGTGCATTCTTAAATGTATTAAAATGGATAGGAATCATTCTTTTCTTTCCAGTTTCATTAGTAATTATTGGTTATTACAAAAATAAAAAAGCTAAAAAAGAATACTACGCAAACAATCGCCCGCATAGCGAGCGGAATAATTCATTTTAGATAAGATTCTTGTTGATTTAGACTAACCATAAAAACTTGTAAGTACTTCTCTAACTTGTATAGTTAATAATATTTTTTATATTTGCATAGGAAAATATTACCTATACAATGAAAAACAACAAAAACGTATATCAAAATGTTGCTGTAGAATTACTAACAACTCATAGTTGGTACATGCATCAATTGAAAACAGTTTTGAAACCCTACGATATTTCTCCAGCGCAATATAATATTTTAAGAATATTAAATGGTGCCGAAAATACGCCTGTATCTGCTTCATATTTAAAAGAACATGTTATTGATAAAGGAAGTAATATTACACGATTAATTGACAAAATGGAAATTAAGAACTGGGTTACACGTTGTCTTTGTGAAACAAATAGAAGACAGATGGATATTGATATTACTGCTGATGGTATAAGCGTATTACGTGAAGCAACGAAAGAAATCAATGAACTTATTAAAGTCCTCTACTCTATTACAGAAGAAGAAGCTGAATTAATTTCAAAAATTTTAATAAAAATTAGGAGTTAAAAAAATTTGATTAAATATTCTCCTATGCAAATATTACCTATACAATTATAATCATAAAATTAATATCATGAGTACAAACAACAGATTTACAGAGTTTTTAACAAAAGAAAATGCAGTACTAACCTTAATAGACCATCAAACTGGTTTGTTGGCAAGTGTTAGAGACATTGATCCGCTCCTACTTCAAAACAATTTAAAAGCATTGGCAACAATGGCTAAAGTAGCTGGAATACCCGTAATTATAACAACAAGTATGGCAGATGGTCCAAATGGTCCATTTTGGCAAGAAATAGTAGATATCGTACCAAACGCAACTATTGTTGACAGGCCAGGGGAAATAAATGCTTGGGATAATCCAGATTTTAAAGCAGCGATTGACAAAACAGGAAGAAAGAAAGTAATTATGGCAGGTATTGTAACAGATGTGTGTTTATTATTTCCAGCAATTTCAGCAGTACGTGATGGTTATGATCCGTATGCCGTAATTGATGCTTCTGGGACTTGGAATAAAATGGTACAGGATGTTACTACGCATCGTTTATCGCAAGCTGGTGCAAAAGTTTCAACTTGGGCTTCTGTAAATGCTGAATTAATGCACGATTGGAGAGATGAAAAATCTATGGAATTAGGTGGTGTTTTAGGTCAGTTTACGTCTTACGGATGGATTTACGAAAGTTATTTATCTTCCGTAAAACAACGAAAATAAACGAAAATGAAACGAAGGCATTTTCTAAAATTGAGTTCAACCATTGGAGTTCTATTAGGAGCTTCTGGTTGGACTTTAGCAAACATTTTTAATTCAAAAAATTCATCTAAAATGAAATTACATATAAAATCAAAACAGGAGCAACATAGTGTTTCACTTTTTGGTGGTCGTCTCCTTGAGAATAAGCCTTTATCTGGAGCGCCGGTATATTCCAATCTTATCTATTGGGCTAATTTAGAAGCCGTTGAAGAAGGAGCATTTCCAATGCATCCACATGAAGGTATCGAAATACTCACGTTTATTTTTGAAGGTGGATTGGAACATTATGATACTGCTACTAATAAATGGACTCCTTTACCTTCTGATGGTGTACAACATATCCAAGCTGGAAGTGGTTTACAACATTCAGAAAAGTATTGGAAAGGATCAAGAGCTTTTCAAATATGGTTTGACCCAGATTTTAGTAAATCATTGCATAAAACACCGTATTATAAGGATTATCAAGCAACTGATTTTCAATGGGAGCGCAAAAATGATTTTGAAGTAAAATCTTATGTAGGACAAGATGCGCCTATACAAACTGATGCTCCAGATATTTCTGCAAAACGATATAAATTACCAAAAGGAAATCACAGTATAGAGCTGGATAAAAATAGCTTTTCATCTTTATATTTAATGGAAGGTGGAATTGATATTGAAGGAAATGAAATACTAAAAGATAGTTTTACAAAAATAAGTGGTATCGAAAGAATTCACTTTAATGCAATTGTAAATAGTGAACTCTTCATATTACAATCTCCAATTAAAATCAATTATAAAAAAATTACGGATAGATAGAATGACCACAAATAAAGAACCCAAAAGATGGAAGATGGCAATCATAATTTGGATTGCCATTGTTCCTTTAATTTTTACTATTATGCCGTTTTTTAAACCAAGATTAGTAGCATTAGGATTGCATACAATTGTATCAGAATTACTTTTAACAACCGTTTTAGTACTCTTAATGGTTTATATAGCGCAACCATTACTTATGAAACTATTTAAGAACTGGTTAGATAAATAACTATAAGTACGCATAAAAATAGCAAGTGGTTTTACCTTCCTGGCTCGCAACATACATGATCTCCATCATCTTGAAACAAACAAAAAAGAGCAAGATTTACAAAACAATCACACTGATCTGGATCATTACAATTTTTATAACCTCCATTAATTGTTTTTTGTTCAGCTTTACTTAAAACTTTCCCAATACTTAAAAGTTGTTTTTTCATGAGTAAATAAATTTAAAATTATTTCCACAATGAACAATTAAAGACACTCATTGCTTGTGTCTATTTTTTTAAAATTCATTTTAGATTGCAATCATACTTAAAACCTTCTCTTTAATGGAGAAGGTTTTTATTCTATTTAGAATGGAAAAATGTCATCACATAATAAGATGTAATTACATGTTCCAATAACACGTCTGTAATAGCATCCTACTGGCGGTGCAGGTAACTGTGTTGGTATACATGGATCGGGCGCTCCTCCACTAATTGCTTTTTGTTCCGTTTTGCTTAAAGCTTTTCCAATACTTAAAATTTGCTTTTTCATGATTATAGTAGGTTTGAAATTATTGCTACAACGAACATTTAAAGACGTCCATTGTTTCCGTCTGTTTTTTTAGGAAATGATTGAGTTATCTTCTCGTTTAGATCGCAAAAATATCATTGCATATTAAAATGTAAGTACATGGTCTGATGCGTCTGTAGTAACATCCTTCTGGTGGTGGAGCTAATTGTGGTTCTTCACATGGAACTAATGGTCCTGGACTCACTGCACCACCATTAATTGCTTTTTGTTCCGTTTTACTTAAAGCTTTTCCAATACTTAAGATTTGTTTTTTCATGATTAAATAGGTTTAAAAATTAGTAGTTATCAAAACATTTGATCTAACAAATCAACACTCTAGAAAATGATTTTGCAATTTAAAAAAGCCCATATTCATGAATATAGAGTAATATAAAAGCTAGAAATAGTATTCTATTTAAACCCTGCTCCTAGTTTACGCCTAAAACTTTATATTTATATTTTGAATGAAATCAAAACCAATACCTACCAATGTGTTTTTATAATTTTAGTACGCTAAAAACTGACTTAACTATCCCGATTCTTAAGAAAACTCTATTTCAATTTATTTTTTTTCAATTCATGTTTTTTGCTGTTTTTGGGTATGGACAAGAGAAAATTGATGCGTTTCAACAAAAAACATTTAAGGAATTATATACGCTTATTAAACAATCTAAGACTGTCAATGAAAAAGAATTTTATACGAATGTATATGTAAAGAAAGCTAAAGAAGAAGCTAATACGAATGAGTTGATTAAAGCATATTATACATTATCTCGCATACACGGAAACAATGAAAAAACAGTATTGTATTCAGACAGTATTGTAGGCTTAACTGAAGCAAATGGAAATAAAGAATATCCTGCAAAAGCATATCAAAGAAAAGGAAATTACTATTATACAATAAGAGATTATAAAAATGCAATAGACAATTATCTCGTTTTTGATTCTTTAGCTAGAAAGTATAATTATAAAAAGAATATTTTTTACTCAAACTTAAACATTGGGAATTTAAAAAGACAAATTGAAGACTTTGACAAGGCGTTGAATTTATATCGAGAAAACTTTTCTTATACTCAAAAGGAGCAAGCTTCCACAAGCAATCGCAACCATTTAGCTTCTATTATTTCGTTAGCGAATGTGTTTAATGATTTACATAGTGTTGACTCTGCAACGCATTACAATTTGCTCGGAGTTAAGGAATCACTTAGATTAAAAAACAAATTTTATTTTGCGCTGTTTGCGCTGAATCAAGGTGTAACTCATTATTATACTAAAGAATATATAATTGCAATTGACAGCATAGAGAAGCATATTCCCTATTTTGAAAAAGAAAAACACCTCGAAGAACTTTCATTTGCGTATTTCTATCTTGGGAAGATTTATGTCGAGATAAATAATGAAGAAAAAGCGATTGGATATTTTAAAAAAGTAGATACTATTTTTCAAAAAACAAAAACTCTATATCCAACCATCAGAGAAGCGTATAAACATCTTAACAAGTATTATAAAAAACAAAAAGATTCACTACATCAAATAACGTATTTGACTCAAATTCATAGAATTGACAATACTTTAGATTCTATCAAAACATATTTAAACAGTGAAATAACTGAGAAATATGACATTCCAAAACGAATAGAACCTTTGCGTTCAAAAATAGAATTACAAAAAAGTGTTTTTAAAAAGACTGTTATAGTACTATCTGTACTCATTGGAATTTTATTGATTGCTTTTGGTATTCAATTTAAAAAAAGACGCCAGTACAAAAAACGCTTTCAGGAAATTCTTTCCAAAGAAAAAGAACTCAATAGCGAAACTAGAAATGTTGTAAAAGAAACAGATCCTACAACTATAAATGTTCCTGATAAAATAATACAAGAGATTTTATTAAAACTGGAAGTTTTTGAAGAAAACAATGCATTTACTGCTAATGGTATTACATTACATTCTTTAGCAAAAAAGCTGAATACAAATGCTAGTTACTTATCTAAAGTAATCAATCATTATAAAAAAACTTCGTTTACAAACTACCTTAGTAAGTTAAGAATAGAATATACGATAGAAGCGCTTCAAACAAACCCAACATATCGAAAATATACAGTGAAAGCTATTGCTGAAGAAGTAGGTTTTAATAACGTCCAATCTTTTGTGAAAGCATTTTATAATACCAAAGGGATTAAACCTTCTTTTTTTATTAGAGAATTAAAAAAGTTAAGTTGAATCCTAGTTTTGTATTTCTTAAAATTAGCACATATTCATGAATATGTGCTAATTTAAAACCTTATGATATTTTTTAACATCATGAATTACATACTTTTAATTTAGAAACCTATTTTAAAACTAATCAACATGAAAAATAGCAAATTAGACCTCAACAAAATCACCATCGTTCAATTGACAGATTCTTCAAAAATTAAAGGTGGCGCTGTGATAACATATACGCCCTGTTCTCCAATACCAACTAACTCTTGCAATACAGCGTCTGTACTTACAGAAGATGAAGACCCTGGAGATATATAAGATCCTTGTGAAGTTTCTGTTTTATAATTGCACGTGAATGTGATCGTCATGACGAACTGCATGACAACCGTGAAAACGTATTTTGGAATTCGTTAAATTCATCCGCGCTTTAAGGTGTGGCTCAATGAAAATCTTTTTGACTTTTGAGAAAGCTGTAAATTTTTGAAGCACTGCTTTTGTGTGCGCTCTGTCGAAAACATGATTTCCTTTTATTTCATGTTGATTGCTTTTTTCTTCCAGCCTATAAACGTATTACGACGTTTCAACCATAAATAGACAAGATACGCTACTCCGCCAACTTCCGTTAATAGTGTCAATATAATGACTATTAGAATCTTTAATACTATATAAAAATAGTACATCTGGCAAATTACAAACTGCCGACAAAGCCCTTAAAACCAACACCTTATAACCTTTTTCGGATTTAATATAGATCCTAATTTTGAATTCGTTTCATCAATTTCTCCAAATTAAAGTCTGCAAAAACTTAACGGTAAAAAATCCCCAATTCACCCTTTTTTAATCCCAATTCGGCAGAATCTGCTTTTGTAAAAGTTAATTCTGAAACATATTTGTACTATCAAATTAAACGAACAGTTATGTTAAAAACTTTACTCAACACTATTTTATTATTTGCAAGTTTCTCAATGCTTGCACAAAGTACCATTACAGGAAAAGTAATGGACGAATCAAAACAATTAGTAACTTTCGCTAACGTAGTCCTTTATGATAACGACAGCAATACAGCGTTGAAAGCGGTTATTGTTGAAGATAACGGAACCTATACATTTACCAATGTAAAAAACGGAAGTTATATTGTAGAAGCTTCCTTGTTTGGTTATAAAACCGAACGTTCTATTGTTTTAAATATTGATTCAAGCAAAAATGTCACTTTCGATTTTATCTTAAAAGAAGATATTCCCGAAAATTTAGGCGAAGTTGTAATCGTTGCTAAAAAACCTGTAATTACGCAAAATGCTGAAAAGTTAGTTGTGAATTTAGAAAACTCCGAAATGGTGAACTCTAATGTACGTGATGTCATGAAAAAAATTCCTGGTGTATTGATTACCAATGGAAATTTGAGTTATGCAGGACAAAGTAATATTCGCATTTTAATCAATGGAAAATCTACTAATTATATGGATATGGCAACACTATTACGTGAAATGCCTGCGGATAATATTGCCAAAATAGAACTCGTACAACAACCTGGTGCTGAATATGATGCAGATGGTTCTGGACCGCTGATTAATATCATTTTAAAGCGAAATGTAAAACTTGGAACTTATGGAACGGTAAAAACAATGGTTGGTCATGTAGATGATTTTATGTACAGAACAAGCGCTTCTATTGCTAGTTTTAAGGATAAAATTAATTGGCAAGCTAGTGCTAGTTATTCTAAATCTTCTTCTCGTGAAGACTTGCAACTTATTCGTCAGGTTGGAGATGAAGTATATGACCAAATTTCTCGCTCACCTTATGATCCAAATACATTAAGAGTTAGCGGAGGATTAGATTATTATATTAGTGATAAACACACTACAGGAATTAGCCTGCAACGCACAGGAAGTGACTCCGATAGAGTTACAGACAATGTGACCAACATTACAAGCAATGGAACTACAGAAATGTTAGTTACCGACAATAAATACGATAAAAACTGGTCATTGTATATTGTAAATCCATATTATGAATATGATGATGAAGTAAACAAGTTAACACTAGATTTTAATTATGTAAACTATAATTCTGATAATGAAAACAACTTGTTTCAAGTAGGACAAAGCAATGTTGCGTATGCGAATCAACGTTATTTTCAAGATGCTACTTATAAAATTCAAACCTATAAAGCAGATTATAAAAGAGTTTTAGGGAAAGACTTTACGATGAGCACTGGATTTAAATACTCGAATGTAGACTCTGATAGTGATTTACAATCATTGGTGCAGAATACTAGTGGCGATTTTGTAAATAATAGCAATCAAACCAATCGCTTTTTAATTGATGAAAGCATCATAGCAGCTTATTCAAAATTTAATTACAGTGTAGATAAATGGTCTTTTTCTGGTGGATTGCGTTGGGAACAAAGTAAAACTACAGGAACTTCTCAAAACCTAAATACTTCGTTAGATCGTACAATTTCTAAGTTCTTCCCTAGCTTGAGTGTTTCTCGCGAAATTACAGACGAAATTAGCGCAAACTTAGCGTATAGCTATCGCATACGACGTCCATCGTATGAATCACTAAATCCGTTTGTATATTACTATGATCCATTTACTTTTGAAGAAGGAAATCCAACTTTAAAACCTGCCTTAACAAATAGCTTGCGTTTTAACTTAACATACGAAAATCAACCCTTCTTTAGTGTTGGTTACAGTAAAACAGATGATGTATTGTTTCAAATTGTTTCTCAAAATGATGCTACTTCAGAAACCTCTCGTTCAACCATCAATTTAGCTCAAAACAAAAACTGGAGTTTTAGTCTTTTTGCGCCATTAAACTTTATAAAAGGTATTGAAGGATACACTGGAGTTATTGCAAATCATAACAGTTATACTTCTAAAAACTTAACTCCGCAATTAGACACGTCTAAATGGAGCGTAACGTGGTTTGCAAATGCTGAATACAAACTTCCTTGGAATATCAATTCGGAAATCTCTGGATATTATACTTCTGGCGGTTTAGACGGACAAATTGAATTTGATTGGATTGCAGGAATTGATATTGCATTCAGCAAAAAATTCATGAACGATCAATTAAAAGTTAGCTTAGAATTAGAAGAAATAGTTGATCGTAAGTTTATGGGAACTATCAATTATGACAATATCAATGCAAACATTATTAGCGATTGGCCAAGAAGAAACGTCTTTTTACAAGTAAGTTATAGCTTTGGTAAAAAATACAACAAATCTAAAAATAGAAAAAACAGTGCTGGTGATGAAGTTGATCGTATTAAAACGAAAAATTAATACTTTTTAACCTATTTTTAAAGTCTCATTATGGACACAAAACTGAACAGGTCGGATTTCATGCTTTTTGTTATTTATTATGGTATATCTACATTGATGACCGTATATGAATATTACAATGAAGAAAACTATCTAATCGAGTATTTTTTAGATATTTCAGCCTTTATTATACTAGATGTCGGAATGATTATGGTGTTCATGTATTGGTTGCTTCCTAATTATATTGTTAACAAAAAAAGATACATTCATTTTACTTTTTGGGCAATTATAACAATGGTTCTTGCAGGGTTTCTTGAACGTGTAGTGGGTATTTATAGTGGTGGTGGAGATTGGAGCAAGCTTCATTTTAACTTTCAATGGATGTTAAACTACATATCAAATACTGCAGAAAGTATTGGCTTGCCTTTTGGATTACTTTTAGCGAAAAAGTATTATGAAAATCAAATTATGTTTAGCACCATACAACAGAAGCAAAAAGAAAACGAATTGAAACTTTTGCGTTCACAGATCAGTCCGCACTTTTTATTTAATAATTTAAATACACTTGATGCTTTGATTGATAGCGATACGGAGAAAGCGAAAGAATATATAAATCGTTTGTCCTTAATATATCGGTATTTAATTCAAACCAAAGATTCGGAAGTGATGGAATTGACCCAAGAAATGAACTTGGCTGAAAATTATATATTTTTGATTAAGACTCGTTTTGGGAATGATTACGATTTTACAATCACCAAAAATGTATCGCTAGAAGATAAATTTGTTCCTACTGGCGCCATTCAAACCTTGTTGGAGAATGTTGCAAAACACAATCGTGCACAACATGGAAAAACCATCAAAGCACAATTGATCATTGATAAAGATTGGCTTACAATTTCCAACACAAAAAGTATGATAAAAACCAACAAAGATTCGTTAGGAACTAGCTTAAAAAACCTGGAATATCGATATCAATTACTTTCCGATCAAAAGCCTGTAATTACTGATACTTTGAACAATTTTTCAATCAAAATTCCAATTATTAAACTAAGTGACGAATCTTAAATTATAGTTTGATGCGTATATTAATTTTAGAAGATGAAATTCCTGCTTACGAGAAGCTTTTAGCCAATTTAGAAAGCTACTTTACCGAATCGTTTACACATGATTGGGCACGTTCCAATGATAAAGCACGTGAATTTTTAGCACAAGAAACTTATGACTTTATTCTGTCCGACATTCAATTGTTGGACGGAATTTCTTTTGATGTTTTTAATACCGTAAAAATAGAGTGTCCTATTATTTTCTGTTCGGCACATGATGAGTATTTGTTTGAAGCGTTCCGAACCAATGGAATCGCCTATATTTTAAAACCGTACACCAAAGAAGACATTAGTCAAGCATTGAACAAATTTCAATCATTCTTTAAAGCTGAGAGTTATCAACCAATTCACAATGATACAATCAACTTGTTGAAATCTGCGCTAAAGCAAGAAGAAGCGAACTATAAAAAACGTTTCGTTATAAAAAAATCAAAAGGAATTCAGTTATTAAATGTAAGTGATATTAGTTTGATAGAAGCTTCGGGTGATTTTTGTATGGCAATAGATGCTTCTGGTAAAAAACATCCGATTTCTCAGAATTTAGGAAGCATTCAACAGATGCTAAATCCTTTGAAGTTTTTTCGTATCAATCGAAGTCAAATTGCACATATAGAATACATTGAGAACATTGAAAGTCACTTTAAAAATCGTTTACTCATTGAGCTTACAGGAATCAAAGAAAAAGTAATGACGAGTTCGTCAACGACTTCCGATTTTAGGAAATGGCTTGAGTAGTTTGAAGTTTTAAATGATGAATTTTAAATGCTAAATGTTGAATTGCTGTGTTTTTAGAAACTCCTATACTTCGAATAACAAACCGTCTCTTTGAGTGAAATTCTAAATGCTAAATTTTAAATGCTAAATGTTGAATTGCTGTGTTCTTAGAAACTCCTATACTTCGAATAACGAATCGTCTCTTCGAGTGAAATTCCGAAAGAATTTTGTATCGAGAAGTACTTCGAAAACTAAACTTATAAACCAGTAAACTACAAGAAATCATAGTTATTCTCGATACAACAAATCGTAGATTTGCCACTCGAACTGACGTTATGAAAATTTTAAATGTTGAATTGCTGTGTTCTTAGAAACTCTTGAATTTCATAACTATTCTCAACTGCGCTCGAACTGACATTTGATAACAAATTAGGCTTTTAAAAACATAGAAATCAATCTCCGAAATAGTTTCATTACAGCATTAAATCTAGACTCATTTACTTTCTCGTAATGTACTTGATAACGCCAATACGCCAAAGCACCATACACAAGCCAAATGGTAGTTGCAGTGTATACAAATGGTAATCCTAAAACAGCGTCTCCTGTTGCATACGAGTGCAATCCGCTAAGGACAAAATTCACCCCAAAATACGTAAATAAAATAGAAGCAAACGCCGAAATAGACATCCAGTTAAAGAACCAACGTCCACGTAATCCTGGTACCAATCGCATGTGCAATATAAACGCATATACCATGATACTAATTAACGCCCATGTTTCTTTTGGATCCCATCCCCAATAACGTCCCCAACTTTCATTTGCCCACATTCCACCAAGGAAGTTTCCAATGGTTAACATGACCAAACCAACAGTAATCGCCATTTCATTAATGATAGTGATTTCTTTTAAGTTGATTTCCATACGTTTTTTGTTCTCTTTAGTTGTTAAAATAATCAACAATAAAGACACTACTCCAAGAATCATAGCCAACGCAAATGGTCCATAACTCGCTACAATCACGGCAACGTGAATAAGTAACCAATAACTGTCTAATACAGGCTGTAAGTTTGCAATATCTGGATCGAGCCAATTCATGTGTGCGCCCCATAAAATCATGGCAACGACAAACGTTGTCGCAGAAATAGTTAAATCAGATTTTCGTCCAAATAACAATCCAAATAACATGGTTGCCCAGCCTACATAAATCATTGATTCATAAGCATCACTCCAAGGTGCATGTCCAGATAAATACCAACGAACAACCAATCCTGCCGTATGCGCTACAAATAGTGCTATAACTAACCATTTAAAGACCGATATAGCAACGCGAATTCGTTTTCCATCTTTAAAAATTTGAGCAATGATAAGTACAAACATTAAGAAACCTATTAACAAATAATACATCATTAAGCGCTCAAAAACATTGACTTTGTTGTATAAAATTTCTACTTCTATTTGCGTATCAGAAGGCAGTACTGCGCCTCCCATTTCTTTCTGACGTTCACGCAAGTTTTTCACCATATCATCGGCCTGTTTGTAATTGCCCGATTTATGTGCTTCATTCAACATAAAGACATATACTTTCATCGCGTTTTTCACGTATTCCTCGTAACGCGCATCTTTTGGTTGAAAACCTACTCCTGGATTGTCAGTATACTCCTTATCAGAAATCCATTTGTTATTTTCATGATCTGGAAGCGGAAAAAGTTTAATGATATCACCTTGAATGGCTCTACTCAACAATCCTAACTTTAGATCGTATTCTTTAATTGCCTTTTGATATTGATTTGGTATGTTGGTAGCATACGCATCTTGTGTATATGCATTCAGTTTGTATTCGTTTTTTGGTGTGAAAAAATCCAACATGCTCGCATATTTATCACTTTTTTCAATACCAATGATGTTACGAATACTATCGTGTTTTTGACTTTTTACACTGATGATATTTGCACTATACCACATTTGTGGATATTGAATTATTGAGAGCAATACTTGTTCTGCAGATAAACCGTTGTACGTATTTGATTTGCTCAACTTACGAAGCAATTCTCGTGAGTACGTATGTGCTGGTTTCATTCGACCGTCTGTATCTTGAATGACCAAACGTGCAAATTTATCGGCGTGTTCTTGCGGAACTGCATTTGCAACAATGATAGAATCTATCTGCTCATCTGTGTATGATTTTATTTCATGTTCATGTCCTTTTCCTGGCGCATGATTGTGTCCTGCATGTTCATCTTTGACTTCTTTCGTAACTTCTGTTTGCGTAGTGTCTTTTGCTTGCGCTGAATTGTCTTGCGCAAATGTTCCCAAACTAAAGAGCAATGCTATAGTTGAAAGCAATTTTGCCTTTTTACTTTTGATTTTGTCCAATTGTTTTTTCAAAGCGCCAAAGCGTGTATTTTTATCAAATAGAATAACCATTAATGCTAAATACAGTAAAAAGTATCCTAAATACGTAATGTTTGTTCCCCAATAATCATGACTTACAGAAAGAATTGTTCCTTTTTCATCTCTATCAAATTGTGCTTGAAAGAAGCGATATCCTTGATTATCTAATACGTGATTCATGTAAATATCATAATCGTACGCTGGTTCTTTTTTATCTATCAACGTAACTCTACTCATAAACGATTTATAATTTCCGTCACTAATTGCTCCTGGATGACGTTCTGCTATAAAGTCATTGAGTTTAATACTGAATGGAAGTTTTAATCTTTCAGCTCCGTAAAACAGCCAAAAATCAAGTCCAGCCATGGTTATTTTCACAGGCTTCATGTCATATCCTTTTCCGCCCATTACACGTACTTCCTGTGTTTCGCCTTTACTAGAAACTTCTAAGATGACAGCATCAGCTTGGTCTTTTAGTTTCCCTGGAGTTTCTATAACACCTATTTTTCCTTTTACCGCTGGTTCAGGAATTACAAATTGCAATCCAGCTAAGTTGTATAGTGAAGCCAATTGAAATGGTTGCAAACTGTCTTTGTATACCGTGTTTTGCATACGAGTTCGCATCATCATATTTGTACCTTCAAACGGACTTTTTATGGTATAATTTCCATATTCATCAGCCATAATATTGATGGCACCATCTACAGGATTGTTGAACGTAATAAGAATATTATGTAAACTTTGCGCTTTTGCGCCTGCTTGTATGAAGTGATTGTGACGACTTCCTCCACCAGATTCAACAATCTTCAATAACTCTTGACCGTTTTCATCAGGTATAATTCCTTCTTCTGCACCTTCAATAAATCCTTTATAGTCAATCGTAAAATCTTGTCCATTAAAATCTCTATTCCAAGGAAAGCCTTGCTGTAACCAAGTTGTAGGTGCTATTCCTTCTGGAGAAATTAAATAATCACCTTTTAACGTACGCCTTTTTGGTTCACCATTAATTTCACCATCTACCCAAGCCTTGATGTATGTTTTTTCGGAAAGAAACGTGTTTTCTGTAGCTCCTTCACGAATTGGCATTACACCTTCATAACTAATATAGCGCGTAATAAACGCTCCTAGAATGATAAAAATAAATGACAAGTGAATGAGCAGTGTTGCCCATTTTTCTTTTCGAAGTAAGCGATATCGGAAGATATTTCCGAAGAAATTAATCATAAATAAAAGTATGATTAACTCAAACCACCACGTATTGTAGACATATATTTTTGATGTTATTGTACTGTATTCACTTTCAACAAAAGTTCCTATTCCCATGGCCAAAGCGAATGCAAAGAAAAGAAGTGCCATTAATCGTGTAGAGAAGAGAATATTCTTAATGAAATTACCCATTGTATAGCGTTATCGTTTAGATCAAAATTTCAGTATGCAAAAATACGGTATTTTACATAATTTAAAGTCTATTTAACATTGAATTTGCGCTTACATCTATTATAACTTGAAATTCCCTGAATAAAACACCCTTTTTCACTTTCTTCTTACTAAAAAAAGAAAGTATAGTATTAGCTATGCTTTCTTTTTGAAACTTGAAATCTTCTTTTACAGTAATTTAAAATTATAACTGGTAATCGTTACGAATATTTTAAGTGGAAGTATTTTATTTTGTGCTTCTAGCTTCAAACAATTTGATATAAATGAAAGTTCCAATTTTACGAGCTCTGTTTTTTGCAATGCTTACTTTTTCACCTTCAAAGAGTTCGTCTAAGGTTTGAATCCAGTAATTAAGCCATATTCCAAAGTGATGTTCATTTATAACATTACCAACTGCTACATCGACCTCAACATGCTTTTCTAAAGGATTTCCTTTGTATTTGTTGACAAAGAACAAGCTGCTTTCCCAAAAATCTGTCAAATGCTCTAAATGCGAGTTCCAATCATGAATACGGTTGTTGAATATTGGTCCAAGAACTTCATCCTTTCTAATCTTCACATAAAATGTAGTCACCAATAGATGAACATCTGTTCTGTTTTGTATGTCGTGCTTCATGAGCGCTTGGCTTGTTTTTTTATTTCATAAATACTTACCCACAATAATACAATTACTTTTATAATTTCTAGCAATACATAATTGATATGTAAAATTGAATCTTCTACAGGTTGATGCGCTACAATTTGTATAGCTCTATCGTCTAAAAAAGGAAGTAGTATAAATGTTTGAATCACTATAATAGCAATCAACATATGCAGTAAATAGCTTCTTTTAAAGTTTCCAGAAACCAATGTTAAAATAGTATAGATTACTAAAAAAATCACTTCTACTCTATTGAGCATCGTAAAAATGATTCTTCCAATACTAACACCTACACGTGTATCTACCAATTCAGATTGGAATTTGAGTGGCGCTTCCATAAAACTAATTGCCAATACCATTCCAACCCAAATTAGTGTAATTATGTATTTATGCACTTTTAAAAAATCCCACATTAGATGGATTGTTTTGTTGTATATATAACTACGTTGTTTTCAATTTGAAAAAACTAAATCGTATTAATCACAATGAACAACATATTAAACAACAAGCTCATTAATAATAAGTTAAATACAATTTTACCTTTTAACTGTGCTAAAATAGCTGCATTATAAAACGAAGTAAGTATCACACATAAAAATAGCTGTGCAAGACTTGAAATGGTGTCTAGTCCGTTCATTAAAATATACATAGTTGCAATTCCTCCTATACAACTTTGCAGTATAATTGTTAATGGGATGTACATAGTGTACTTCTCTTGAAATTCGTTGTAATATTGCGTATATAGTGTCATAATATTATATTTTTGTTTTGTTCTTGACAAATATCTACACTCTCAAAGTCTTAAAATATGATATTGGTCATATTTCGGTTTTTTACATGGTGAAATGTTTTGTGTTTGAGTTGCTTTTACAATCAATCTATAGAAAAGTAGGGTACGAATGTTTTGAAAACCACAAAGTGTTCTTATTTTTGCGGAATGGTTAAAGTAGTTATTTTAGGTGCTGGAAATATTGCACAACATTTATATACTGTATTTCAAGCTACAGAAAACATAACGGTTGTTCAGGTATATAATCGATCTGAAAAAGCACTAAAATATTTTAAAGACATGCAAACGACAATGAGTTTGAAAGATCTTGTTGAAGCGGATGTGTATGTAATCGCTGTGGCGGATGATGCCATTGCAAGCATTGCGAATAAGTTGCGATTTACAGATCGTTTGGTAGTGCATACGTCTGGAAGTGTTAGCATGCACGAATTACACAAAAAGAATAGACGTGGTGTGTTTTATCCACTACAAACCTTTACCAAAGGAACTAAAGTCGATTTCTCTAAGATTCCAATCTGTTTAGAAACAGGCGAAAAAGCTGATTTTAAAATTCTAAGAGCAATTGCAGATGCCATGGGAAGTACTTGGTATAAAATTAGTTCGGAACAACGTCGTGCATTGCATGTTTCCGCAGTATTTGTGAATAATTTTAGCAATCATTTATACCGAATTGCACATGAAATTTGTGAAACAAACAATGTTCCTTTCGAAATTTTAAATCCACTCATTCAGGAAACTGCAAACAAAATTAATACGTTAACGCCGTATATGGCACAGACTGGACCTGCAAAACGCGGCGATGATAAAACGATTAACGATCATTTAGCAATATTAGATACAAACATTCACAAAGAAATATATACATTGCTCACACAATCAATTTCAAAAACCTATGGAAGATAAAAGCTATAAAGAATATTTAAACCACATTACTACGCTTATTTTTGATGTAGATGGCGTTTTAACGGATGGAACTGTAACGGTAACCTCATCTGGAGAAATGCTACGTCGTATGAACATTAAAGACGGTTATGCATTAAAAGCTGCTGTAACTAGAGGTTATAATGTGTGTATCATTTCTGGCGGAACCAATGAAGGTGTTCGCAAGCGTTTACAAGGTTTAGGTATTACAGATATTTACTTAGGTGCGCATCAAAAAGTGGTGCAATTAGAAGAGTATCTTACCCAAAAAAATGTGAGACTTGAAAATGTATTGTACATGGGCGATGATATTCCAGATATTCCTGTACTAAAACAAGTTGGTTTGTCATGTTGTCCGCAAGATGCAGCCTACGAAGTATTGGAAATTTGCAAATACATTTCGCATGTCGATGGCGGAAAAGGTGCTGCAAGAGACGTCATTTCTCAAGTAATGCGTGTACAAGGAACTTGGGATAAGAATTTTGACGCTAAATACGATTAAATCAACAAGTCATGGCGAAGTTTCTTCAACTCATTCGTTTTCCAAACTTGGTCATGATTGCATTGACGCAATTCCTTTTTTATTACTATTGGATTCTTCCTTTTAACGATTGCTATATATCAACTAACTTATTTTCCTGTGTGGTATTTGCGACGATTTTGATTGCTGCAGGCGGAAATATCATCAACGATATTTTTGATGTAAAAACAGATCGCATCAACAAACCACACAAACTATTTATTGGTACATTTATCTCTAAGAAAAGTGCATATGTACTCTATTTATTGTTCACTTTCGTGGGAGTTGGCTTGGGAAGTTACGTTGGTTTCACAATTGATCGTTCGTGGATTTCTCTGATTTTCATCGGAATAGCCATATTGCTATTTATATACAGTTCGCATTTAAAAGGAATTCCTGTAGTCGGAAATATTGTAGTTTCGCTTTTGGTAGCCAGTAGTTTATTAATCTTGATTGCTTTTAACAAAGAACATACGGTTCGTGGTAAACACATGAATCTTTTCATTCCAGTTTCGCTCATCGCTATAAATGTGTACGCAAACTTCGCATTTTTAATCAATTTAATGCGAGAAATGGTGAAAGATATTGAAGACATTAATGGCGATTACAATGCAAATATTACAACTTTACCAATCATTTTAGGAAGAAATAGAGTCAATAAAATAGTAGCGGTATTGGCAGGTGTTTTAATCTGTTATATTTTATACATGACAAGTATTTATTTGGAGGGAAAAACGGTGACTACAATTTATGTGTTGTTTACCATATTATTACCTCTACTCTACTTTATCATTAAAATTTGGCAAGCAGATACCAAATATGAATACCGAATGTTGTCATTACTATTAAAACTAATTATGCTGTTTGGAATTTTGTCTACGCTTGTACTTTATTATTTTGATTCTGTTGATAAAATTGCGCTTTTATTACCATAAATTATGTTAGACACACTTTCTTCAACATACCATATCATTTTAGCTTCTGGTTCGCCAAGAAGGCAACAGTTTTTTAAAGATTTAGGATTGGATTTTGAAATTCGTCTAAAATCAGTAGATGAAATCTATCCTGAACAGTTGCAGCACCACGAAATTTCAGATTATTTAGCCAAATTGAAAGCGTCTGTTTTCAAAGAAGAATTAAAAGACAACGAAGTTTTAGTGACTTCTGATACGGTTGTTTGGCATGAAAATACTTCCTTAGCAAAACCACAAGATGCACAAGAAGCGTTTGACATGATTAACCTCATGAGTGGAAAAACTCATGAAGTCATTACCTCTGTTTGCTTTACCACTGCGACTTCGCAAAAAGTAGTGTATGAAGTTACCAAAGTGACTTTTGAAACCATGACAGACGATGAAATTTGGTATTACGTCAATAACTTTAAACCTTTCGACAAAGCTGGCGCCTACGGCATTCAAGAATGGATTGGTTATACCAAAGTTTCACGCATAGAAGGTTCGTATGCAAATGTGGTTGGCTTGCCAACGCATTTGGTATATAAAGTTCTTTCTGAGATTGAAACATTGTTTTAACGAATCGTCTATAAAAGTAAAAGTCGAAAGTAAAACTTCCGACTTTTATGAACTAAGGTATTTATCATATTATTTACAAGTACAAGCTGGATGTCCTAAAAAAGGATGGGAATCTTGTAGTATATAATATGTTGAATATAAATCGAAGTTCTTATTCCTCCCACTAGTTATTACCCTATAGCCAAGTTGGAAACTTTTTTACAATTATATTTTCTAATTAAATACAGCGTAAAATTAGTTGATAATGAATGCTTAAAAAAGAAAAGTCATTTACAATTCATAAATCATAAGCTCATAAAAACAAGTTTGTAATCGTTATTTATGAATTACGGTTCTAGTTTAGTATAAAAAAATGAAAGAGTTTCCTGTTTATTTTAATTTACTTTTTAACACGCTGCGTTCCTTGTTTTTAAAGGTAGTTTCAAGAGTATCCAAATATTCCAAGGCTTTTAAAGCTTTCTCGTTTTCGTCAAATTTGATATGAATCAACGCGCCATACCAATAAATTTGTGGTGCAAATCGTGTTTTTTTATGTTTTATTTCTCTAAGAATATCTAAAGCTGCTGTTTCCTTACCTAAATTGAGCAAACTCATTGCTTTGTAAAACAAAATGTCTGTACTTGGATTATCTAAACCAGCCAAGACTACATCAAACAACTGTACCGATTTCTCATAATTTCCTGATTCATAAGCTTGTGTAGCTTTAGAAAATACATCAGCATCTTGCTGCCCGCGTGTTATAGGTTGTAATGCATTCGGATACGGTTCAAAATACGTTGCATACAAGGTTTCATTCATATTTGCTTGCTGAATGATATAGTTTCCGATCAATCCAAAAAACAATAGTAATACAACAGCAATTGCCAAACGTATATTTTTATTGAATGGCTTTTTTGAAGTGTCAGATTCGTTCTGAGTTGCTTCCAATTGTTGCAAATGTGCCTTTAAATCGTCTTTTTCAGTTGCTTTGATAGCACTGTGCAAATTTTTGTGTTCAGTTACTTTTTGAGCAAAATCAAGATCGTTTTGTAACAATGCATCAAATTGTACTTGCTCCGCTGTATTCAACGTGCCTTGAATGTATTTTTGAATCAATTCTTCCTGTTCCATCAATCTTGTTTTATCAATGCTATTAACTTTTTCATACACCTAGATTTATGACTCTTTACCGTATTTGCATCTTTGTATTCTGTTTGACTCACTATTTCTTTGATGCTCAAACTGCGATAATAAAACAGTTTTAAAACCTGCTGACAGCTTTTGCCCAAATGACTAAAATATTTGCGCAATAGTTCTTGTTCATTAGTCAAAGTCGTTTCGTTCAAATCTATTTCCTCGTAATCATCTTCCACAACAATTCCGCCTACTAAAAGTTTTCGTTCTTTTAATCGATCATAAATTTTATGTTTTCCAATACTAAACAAATAGGTCTTTAATGTACTATTTTCAATATGTGTTTGCTTGGTAATAAAGTTTTGATACATGGCAATCACACTGTCTTGATATACGTCAATAAGGTCTTCTTTATCCAAATTGAATCGCAATCCATAATTCACAAAAGCATCTTTATAAGTCACGTACACTTCTTCCAATGCTTTTTTATCATCATTGCGCAGTCTCGATTGTAAACTTAATTGTTGCTTTTCCATTCAGTGTAAAATCAAATCAAAAGGTTAACGAAAAAATTTAAAAATGAGTTTTGTTAACCTTTTCCATTGTAAATATATAAAGAGGAAACGAAACGTAATAAATCATGAACACAATTTTTAAAACTTGCACTTGTATAGGCTTCTTTTTAGTGGCACAAAGTGCGAATTCGCAACTCTTAAAACGAATTCAAAACAAAGTAGAAAACAAAGTAGAGCAAAAGATAGAACAAAAAGCAACGGAAGAAGCTGAAAAAGCAGCCGACAAAATGCTCGATAAAGTATTGGGAAATAAAAAAAATAACAAAGGCAGCAAGGCTAGTAAATCGTACACATTCAATCAAAGCATTACACTAGAAATGCAAACAGAGGACAATGAAAAAGCGCAACTCGATTTTTTATTTGATAGTAAAAACGCAGAAGTCATCTGTATGAAATTAAACAATGATGGCGATGATTCTGGCGGAAAAGTATATGCAGTCATCACGCCTACGTCTAGTACAATGTTTATGGACATGCCAGGTATGAAGATTAAAAAGAAAGTTTCACAAGAAGAACTTGGGCAATTGGACTATTCAGATAAAATGCCACAACACGATGATTTGAAAAAAACAGGAAACACCAAAACGATTCTCGGATATACCTGTCACGAATATTCTTATGAAAATGAAGGTGGAAAAGTGCATGCTTGGGTTGCAAAAAACTTTCCGATCAAACAAAAATTTGTGCCAATTCTAGGGATGAAGAAAGAAGGTCCATTTGAAGGTTTTGTATTAGAATTACACTATAACGCATCCAACGAAAGTGGTACTATCAAAGTAATTAAAGTTGATACGAGCGCAACTGTAAAAATTGACGCAGACGCATATACTTCCATGTAAAACAAAACTTATGAAACATATATTTATAGCATTCCTATTGTGCAGCACAATAGCGTTTTCGCAAAGTAAAAAACATTTTATCACTATTACTTTTAGTGATGGACCTTTACAAGGAACACATACTTTTTATCCTGAAAAAGGAAATTACGCAAGTCAAGCAAATTTGGAATTATTTAAAGACGCTAGCAATGTAAACGCCTCTAAATTGATGACTAAAGATGGTTTTCAAGTACATTACATCAATCGTTATTTTATGGGCGAAGCTGTCGCTGGAACGCACAATCCTAAAAAAAGTACTTCGGGTTGCGGAAGCTTAAACTTTATTGACCTCAACAATAGCAAATCGTACAAACGTATTGATGGTGATTTTACTGGTTGCACGCAAACAACCATCACTAACGTATCTGCATGGAAAGACGGAATTGTCAAAAAACGCAGAACCGTTTCTGGTCATTTTGAAGATACACTTACCATGAAAATTAGAAACGACGATGGTTCCGAGCAAACGATAGAAACTACTGTAAAAGTTGAGTTTACCGTAAACGAATCTAGACGAAAATAATCTCAAAAAATACAAAATGAAAAAAACACTACTCGGATTTCTATTTCTTTTCGGGCTACAGGTAAACGCTCAATATACGTTTGAGCAAATCGATATCTGGTCTGGAAGCAATGGAAGTTCTCCAAAATATATAACCGAATTTAATGGCGAATTGTACTTTCAAGCTTTTGAAATAACGCCATCATTCAAAAAACTATACAAAAGTGACGGAACTGACGCAGGAACACAAATTATAGCTAGTAATTTAAATAGCGGTGCTGGTTATTCCCCTGAATCTTTATACGTAATGAACGGCGAATTGTACTTTACAGCTTTTGTTTCTGGCGTTGGTACAGAATTATACAAAACGGATGGAACTGATGCAGGAACGATTTTATTAAAAGATATTCGCGCTGGCTCATCTAGTGGTTTGGATTTTAATTCGAATGACGACAATCAATTGTTTGTAGAATACAATGGTGAATTATACTTTCGCGGAAGCACCAATTCTTCTATTGAACTTTGGAAAACTGACGGAACACCAACTGGAACAGTTTCCGTAAAGAATTTTGAAGATGCTACCAATGGTGCGCCTTCGTTTATTAGCACTTCTGGAAAAAGCATCCTTGGAACTGTGTATAACGGATTGCTTTATTTTTATGTGAATCGTGGCGGAAATGGCGAATTGTGGAAAACTGACGGAACAACTGCCAATACAGAACTTGTACGTAGCAGTTTGAAAAATATTGCGGAAATGATGGTGTTCAATAACGAATTGTACTTTGTTTCTGGTGATGATACTTTTACAGAAGGACGCGAATTGTGGGTTTCTGATGGAACTTTTGCAGGAACAACCATAAAGCATGATATTTTCCCAAACAACCTAAATCCTGCATTTGGTTTTGGAAGCAGCCCTTCTGATTTGACCGTTTTTAATAACGAATTGTATTTTAAAGCGAGAAGTTATAGCGGAACTTCTGGACAAATTATAGGATCTGAACTTTGGAAAACCAATGGAACAACCGCAAACTTGGTAAAAGATATTGATACCGACAATCTTGCTAGCGGATTGAATATGCCAAACTTCACCATCTACAACAACGAATTGTACTTTGCTGCTTCCGACAATACAACATCTGACTTTGAATTGTGGAAAACTGATGGAACAGAAAGTGGAACTGTAAAAGCCGTAAGTTCAACAGACACAGGAGAATCCATCGATTTTTCAAAAGCAATTAATTATGCAAACAAGCTATTTTACTTTGATTCACAACAATTATGGGTTACAGATGGAACTCCAGCAGGAACCGAAGTATTAACTGGAAATTCAGAAGAAATCTTATTAATTTCTACTTTCTCATTGATTGAATTCCAAAATAAAATTTGGTTCTCAGGAACAAAATCTGGAAACGGAAATGAGCTTACGAGTCTGCAAGATGCTAGTGTGTTAAGTAGTACCGATTTTAAGGTAGAAACGATGTCTATGTATCCAAATCCTGCTTCAAATACTATTCAGTTTTCGGGTATTAGAAATCGTTTGCAATATCGAATTTACAATACACTTGGAAATTTAATTGCTCAAGGCAGCATAGATAACTCTCAAAAATCTATTGATATTTCTATGATTACTTCTGGAATGTATCTAGTTGAAGTTACAGCCAATACACAATCAAAAACATTCAAATTATTAAAAAACTAGCTCACAAATGAAAACGCGATATTTAGTACTATTACTGATCATTTTTCATGTTGGAAATTCGTTTTCACAAACACGCGGAATCAATTACAAAGCAGTAATTACAGACAATAATGGTTCACATTTGGTCAATCAATCCATTACAATTCAGTTTACCATTCTGGAAGGAAGTATGGCAACCAATGAAGTATACAAAGAAACACATACAACAACTACGAATGCAAACGGAATTGTGATTGTAAATATTGGTGAAGGTGTAAATATTTCTGGAGATTTTCAAACTATAAATTGGGGATTTGATACACATTTTGTAAAAACAGAAATAAATATAGGAAGTGGTTTTGTCGATTTTGGTACAACCGAATTTAAAACAGTTCCATACGCATTACATGCAGAAACGGTAAGTTCGACAGAAGATGCGAGTCCTTTTTCAGAATCTACTCCAAATAGAATTACTGCCTCCAATACAAATGCAGATTTTGTCATAGGAAGCACAAACACTGAAGATGAAAATAATATCAATTTAGATAGTCGATTATTTTTTGACAAATCGAAAGTAGCGTTTAGAGTTGGTTCAGTAGATGGCACACAGTGGAATGATGCAAATCGTGGTCTATATTCATTTGCTGCTGGAAGAAATACACGTGCAAGTGGCGTGGGAACAACAGCTTTTGGAAAAGATACGCAAGCACTTGTATCGTATGCTACAGCTTTAGGTGATGGCACAATTGCCAGTGGATATGCTTCATTAGTTGTGGGTGTTGGTACAAAATCGAATAACTCAAGTCAGTTTGTAAATGGTACATATAACATAGAAGACACAAATGCTTCCTTAATTGTGGGAAATGGAACAAGCGATACAGAACGTCAAAATGCATTTGTTGTAAAAAGTAATGGAAGTATCATTGTTGGCTCCAATCAATTTGAAAATGATTTTTCTACAAATACAGATGACTCACGCTTATTTTTTGATAAAAGCAAAGGCGCTTTAAGATCGGGAACAACACTTGGTGGACTTTTTGATTCATCTTATTGGAACGATTCAAATATAGGCGCAAACTCTACTGCTTTTGGATTGAATACCATTGCTACAGGAGACAATTCTGTTGCTTTAGGGGAACGTACGATCGCTTCTGGAAATTCGGCTGTTGCTGTAGGAAGACATAATGTAGATGATATCAATGCAGTATTTATGGTTGGAAATGGATCTCCTGGACCTTTGGGCGCTTCGTTAAGAAATACAGCTTTTAAAGTAATGCGAAATGGTACTGTCAATATTGAAGACTTGTCTGGTACAGGAACGCGTGATGTAAAAGTAAATGCTAATGGTGATTTAGTAGTCACAAGTTATGTGACAAAACATTATTGTTTAAGTCCATATGACTTTGAAGCTAGTTTTCCTGATGCGGAAATGCGAAAAAGTTTAGTATCAGTATACTTACTAGACAACCTCCCAGAAAGAGCGATAACTTCAGCTATCCATTTACCAGATGGAGCTACTATTACTGGATATACTGCTAACTATTTAGATAATTCGACAAGTACAAATTTACAGTTTGTTTTATATCGCGTTCCAAATGATACTGGTAACTCAATAGCTACGCTAGACATATTTACAACTTCTGGAAATGTAAATAGTAATAGATCGGAAATTGTAACTGGACTCTCAGTAGTTATTGATAATGAAAACTATTCATATGTTTTAAGAGTTGTTCCTTCAAGTGGACAAAATTGGGATGTACCAAATACTCATGTACGATCTGTTCAGATTCAATATCAAGAAAACTAAAGTATGTATAGCATGAAAAATATAATACTCATAAGTACATTCCTAGTTTCTTATACTGTTTTTGGACAACAATTATTAAAAAGTAGTATTGACAGTGGTGGTGATTTGTATACTACAGGAAATCATCAAATAGTATACACTTTAGGAGAAACCTTTACAGGAGAATTTCAAGGAAACATCAACATTTCAGAAGGATTTATAAATGCACGTTTTCAAATTAAAATAAGTCCAATTGTTTTTTTGCAAGGCCCTTTATTCAGTCCAAACATCGCGGGCTTAATGAATGACGATTTACGTTCAAATAATTATATTCCAACGACAAGTCCTTATGCAGACAATGCTACCGTAGATGCTTCGGTATTTACCGTTACGGGCAACAATGCTATTGTAGATTGGGTTTGGGTAGAGTTAAGACAGGGAGATGATACTACAAAAATAATAACATCAACATCGGCATTATTACAACGTGACGGAGATATAGTTGCAGTAGATGGCAGCTCTACATTGGTATTAAATGCAGCATCAGGCAATCATTATGTAGTTGTTAAACATCGTAATCACTTGAGTGTAATGTCTGCAAATCCAATTGCGCTTGTAGAAGCTACCACAACGATAGTCAATTTTACAAATAGTACATTTTTAACCTTTGGATCTCATGCACAAGTACAATCAACCAATAATACGATGGCACTTTGGGCAGGAAATGTAAATGGAGATGATATTATACAATATTCAGGAACGAACCCAGATGTTCCTAGCATTTTGTCAGAAGTATTAAATGCTTCAGGTAACTTTCTTAATTTCCCAACATATATTGTAAGTGGATATAATACTCACGATATAAATATGGATGGCAAAACACAATACACAGGAACCGAACCTGATTCACCTTTTATTCTTCAAAATGTATTAGCGCATCCAGGAAACTTTCTAAACTTTAGCACTTATCAAATACAAGAGAGATTGCCAGAAAACTAAAAAAACATAAAACTATTACAATTATAAAAAACTAGCAATGTCGGTTTTTTACGTTTCGAGTTGTTACTTATATGAGCGGTTTTGAATTGAAAACAAACAATTCATTTACCGTTCATATAAAATTTAGTGCAATTCATACATTAAAAACGCAATCTCAGAAATAAAATTCGGAATCTTCGCTAACATTCTGTAAATTAGAGGAGATTCCCTAAAAAAAACAACCCCGTAAGTGAAAAAATTTATACCCTGTATTATTATTTCATGTCTTTTTTCTTCCTTGCAATTTGTGCATTCGCAAGAAAGCATACAAAATACACCCGAAATTGCAGAAGTTTCGTTTGATCCTGCGTTTGCATTTCCTGAACCTAGCGCATTGTTAGATAATGCAGTTGCATTCAATACTGCAAGTACTATTCAATTACAAGCAGAAACCTCTACTAATTTCGTGTATGTCATTGCAACAATTTTATGTCTTTTGATTATTATTATCATAAGTTTCAGAATTAGAAAAAATACATTGAAATTGTTTTAACACATTGTTAAAGCGTTGGCGATATCATCGTTTTTAAATATCTTTATAAAAAAACGATGAAATCTATTTCCCGACAACTTGTTTTAGCAGCAATTACTGTAGTTGGAACCGTTATCGCATGTTCTAATGTGAAAAATGAAAATGTAGCTTCAACTCCTACTACTCAAAAAGTAGAAATAAAACCAGCTGCACAAGCAACTTCAGAAGCATTCAATAAATATTGGTATGCTGGCAAAGCAGAACTTACTTCTTTTGAATTGGAACAAGTGCGCTACGGCGAAATTCACAAAGGAAAAGCTGTATTGGTATATGTTACCGAAGATTTTAACCCCGAAAAACAAGTGAAAGCTGATCAGCAACGCGCAAATAACGTTCCTGTTTTAAAATTAAATACTACCAAAAAGTTCTATACAGGTATATATCCATATAGTGTAATGACGAGTACATTTTATCCAGTTAGCAACAATGTACATGCTATTAAAGTGACTTCTTCTATGCAAGAATGGTGCGGACATGTATTTACACAATTGAATAACAGAGAAAAATTTGATATACAATCGTATTCGTATTTTGAAAGTGAATCTGACCAGAAGTTTTCTATCGAGAAAGAAATTTTAGAAGATGAATTGTGGACAAAACTCAGAATAGATCCTTCACAATTACCACTAGGAACTCTACAAATAGTTCCTGCTTTCGAAGTATTGCGCATGAAACATATTCCGCTAAAAGCGTATGAAGTCAACGCTACTATGAATACCACCGGAAACTATTCGATCTATTTATTAGACTATCCAAAATTGAAAAGAAAACTTGCCATAAAATTCAACTCTAGCTTTCCTTATGACATTATTGGATGGACAGAGACTACTACGGTAGGTCATGGAAAATCAGAAAAAAGAATGGCTACTAAAGCAACGAAGATCAAACAGTTAAAAAGTCCATATTGGTCTAAAAATAGTGCAAAAGACAGCATTCTTAGAAAAGAACTAGGGTTATAATCCTACAAAACAACAAAACATATCAATGCAATCAAGTAGTGGTTGTACGGTAAAACCGTAATTAAAAGTTTAGGAATTTCCCGAAATTGAAAGTAATAATCTGATAAATTATTTACTAAGTATATTTAAGTCATAATTCCACGCTTAACCTGCTGGCTTAGATATCATCTCATTAAAAAAAGGATACAATATGCCCTTATTGTATCCTTTCTTTTTTTTATAGATTTTTGAGCTCACCTCAATTGATTATACGAATTAGAAATTTCCAATATTTTATTGATAATCTATTACTACAATATATAGATCCATCATGCTAACTATGATTAAGAGTATCCAAAATTCATGAGATAAATTTGACTTTGAATAAGAATATTGTAGTTTTAACTTCAACTAGGCTCATAACTTTAAGAAACGAAGTAACAACGGAATCATTAAGAAACATATCTGTTACTTACTATTGTACAGCTGGCTAAAGCAATCTCTTTAATGAAAAAAAGTTTACAAATTATACTCCTATTCTCAGTATTGCTAACATGTATGTGCAAAAGCACCGTTGTCAGCGATCAACACACGGAAACCATTTTAATGGATATGGAATACCTAATGCGCACAAAAACCCGAATTGATGCTAACGATCCAAAATTAAAATATGCTTTTAACCAACTCATAAAGGAAGCAGAAGCTGCGCTTCTAAAAGGACCATTTTCTGTAACTGATAAAGAAAAACTTCCGCCTAGTGGAGACAAACATGACTATGCGAGTTACAGTCGTTATTGGTGGCCTGATCCTACTAAACCTGATGGATTACCTTATATTTGGCGTGATGGTGAAACCAATCCTAAAAGTCAAAGTTTAAAAAATTCTGACAGGCAAAGAATTGGAGCTTTAAGCTCTTGTACTGAAACTCTTGGACTCGCCTATTATTTAACTGGAAAAGAGAAATACGCTGTAAAAGCGGCTGAATTACTTCGTGTTTGGTTTCTTGACGCAGCGACTCGTATGAATCCAAATGTTAATCACGCACAATGTAGACTTGGTCATAATAACGGAACTAAATCTGGTGTACTAGATGGTCGTTTAATGATAGGCGCTTTTGAAGGTGCTATTCTTATTAAAGGTTCTACAGCGTTAAGTAATGCCGAACATAAAAAATTGAAAGATTGGGCAGCAGCATATTTTGAATGGTTAACAACTAGCAAAATGGCACTTGAAGAAGCCGCTTCAAAAAATAATCATGGTTCGTTTTATGATGTTCAAGCTATGTACTTTGCACTGTATTCTGGAAATAATGATGCAGCTACTCAAGTGGCGCAAAATTTTATTCGCAATCGCCTTTTTTCACAGATAAAACCAGATGGTTCAATGCCTGAAGAAATGGCGCGTACTCGACCACTTTTTTACAGTATTTATAATCTACATGCCATATTTCTTGTAGCACATTTAGCTAAAAAAGTTGGTGTAGATATTTATAATGCAAATGATGAAAATTCACGTCTACGAACCGGACTTGATTATCTTATACCATATACTGATCCGAAAAAACCATGGCCACATCCATCGATTAAAAAAGCTGATAGAATGAAAATGTTTATCATTCTACAGATGGCTGATCATGCGTATCCAAACCAAAATTATTTAAATGCAGCAGAAACACTACCATTTGATAAGCGTAAAATTCAGCGTAATAATCTAGCTTTTCCACTTATCAGATAATTTTTCGTCAATTGTTTTTAGAATAAAAACCTAAAAATCAATTAATTCAATCTAATATTCAGTAATTCTCCTAATTCGAAATTCCTAACATATCATCAATCGTATTTGCAGTAACCGAATGATAATTTGCACGTGCTTTTTCATAAATACGTTTTGCATCTTCCAGTTTATCATTACGCTTAAATGCTTTGTATAGCGTAGAAACATACCAACGACGACCAACTGTCATCAAAAAGTTTTCTATGTGTTGATCTACATTATTTGCATGATAATCATGATTAATAGCTTGTTCAAACCAAACCATTGCGATGTATGAATTTGTAGCTGTTGAAAATTGGCAAGCAGTATCTAAAGCTGTAAATTTTTCAATAGAAATTTCTTTTGGAATGTTTCGTATAAAGTGAATTTTTTGTTGAATATTCCAGTCTTTTTTACACAATTCCGTTTCGTTCAGTGTTCCTTTTTCCCATTTTGCAATAGCTTCTTCTACTTTTTGAAACTTATCGGATGTAATTGTAGCGGCATTCTTTGGAACTCCTGCTTTATAAACCCAATCTTTTACATTAAACTCTACATTATTTTTTTCTAACAATTCAGTATTCAAATACTTCAAAAACTTTTCTGTAGTCATAGTCGAAAACGAATGTCTATTAAAATACTCTTTTAAGAAAACATCCATTTTATCGCGCCCAACAGTTTCTTCTAAAGTGCGCAAAAACAAATATCCTTTATCATAAGCAATACTATTCATTCCATCATCAGGATTTTTCCCTTTCAAGTCTAGCTTTAAATGTGTTGCTTCTGGCTGATCGTGAAAACCTTCAATTTCTTCTGCTAAATCTTGTCTACCAATAGAAGCCAACATGTTTGCGTGTTCCTTTCCATATAAAGCTTCCATAATGCGCATTTCAAAATACACTGTAAATCCTTCATTTAACCAGAAATCGTTCCACGTAGCATTCGTAACCAAATTTCCAGACCAAGAATGTGCCAATTCATGTGCTACCAAGCTTGTCAAACTTCGATCACCAGCAATTACAGTTGGTGTTGCAAAAGTCAATCGCGGATTCTCCATTCCGCCAAACGGAAAACTAGGCGGCAATACCACTATATCAAATTGATCCCAAGCGTATTTACCATATAAATTTTCGGCAGCATTCACCATTTTTTCCATGTCTGCAAATTCGTAATGCACTTTATCAATCATTGACTTTTCGGCATATACTCCAGTTCGTGGGCTAATTTCTTTATACACCAAATCACCAACTGCCAACGCAATTAAATAGGGTGAAATTGGTTGTTTCATTTCAAAACTATACTGTCCAGTTTCATTCTTTTCTTTCGGGTTTTCAGCACTCATAATTGCCAACAATTCTTTTGGCACTTTTACTCTGGCTGTATATGTTAATCGTACTTGCGGACTATCTTGAATAGGAATCCATGTTCGTGTTAAAATTGCTTGTCCTTGCGTTAACAAAAACGGATGTTCTTTATCGGCCGTTTGCTGCGGATTTAAAAACTGCAATGCTTCTGTTTTATCGGTAGTTTCGTAAGTGATTGAAACCGTTCTGGAGTCATTTTTAATAGGAATCGACAATGGTTGTCCCAATACAGGATCATTCGCGCCAAGCGAAAACTTCACCTTTTCTCCATCGACAAAAGTTTCCTGAATTTTTAAATGTTTCGCATCAAATATAATTTCGGTAGCATTTGTACTTTCAATTGTATACCTCGCGGTTCCTTTGATGATTTCTTTTTCAAAATCTACGTTAATATCTAACAATAAATGTTTCGCTACAGCTTCGTTAGGTTTTGCATACGAATGCGTATCGTTTGCATACGAACTCGTTTTTCCCATCTCTTTTTCGGTATTTGAACAACTTACCACACATAAAGCAAGTAGTAAAAAAGCAGTTTTTTTAAAAATAGTCATGAATGTCTCTGTAATTATATGGTTTAATCGATTTTTTCAAAACTACATAAATTATTAAGAATATAACGAAATCAAAGCTGCTCAAATGTTAAGTAAGGCATTCCCATACTAAGTTTAAGTTCATTTTTTTTAAATTTTAAACGTTAACCAAAAAATTATAATCATGTTAAAAAACATTTCAAATTTAAAAGGAACGAAAGTTCTGAGTAAAAAAGCACAAAAGGTAGTAGGTGGAATGAGACCTAGGCCTATTTCACAGCCATGTGGTGGAACAGGTGGAATACCGATTAGCTGGCCGCAAGATCGTTGTTTTGGCTGGGGAATTGTTTGGTATAATAACCAATGTTATGCATGTTACTAAAATTATTTAACTCATTTAAAACAGTTTACCATGAAAAAAAGAAATTTAAAAAATTTACAACTTAACAAGAATTCAATTTCAAGCTTAGAAACTAAAAGCATTGTAGGAGCTACAGGACGCGCTTGTCATGCCGAAAGTATTATTATCTGTGATGAAGGAAAAACTGAAACAAACTGTCTGTTTAACTCTAATTGCATTTGCTAATTTTAAAAAAAATGAATCATGAAAAAAAAGAATTTAAAAAGTTTAACGCTTAATAAGAAATCAATTTCAAGCTTAGAAATGAATACTTCAAAAGGAGGATATCAATCTGAAAATGGTTCTTGTTTTTGGCAAGATTGCCCATCTAGAGATCCTGATTTTATGAGT
Source organism: Kordia sp. (assembly GCF_050633145.1). Lineage (GTDB taxonomy): Bacteria > Bacteroidota > Bacteroidia > Flavobacteriales > Flavobacteriaceae > Kordia. Next base: position 43,403 of record NZ_JBOEFY010000006.1, read on the forward strand.
GATTGCTACTGTCCATACAATGGCGGTGGCGGCGTTGGAAATAACACCAATGGTTGCCCTACACAAGCCGGTTGTGGCTCTGGCGGTTCTTGTGACTGGGAAGATTGTGAAGCTTAGAAAAAGTCACAGATACTAATTGTTAAAATCATAAACTTATGAAAAAAAGAAATTTTAAAAGTTTACAACTTAGTAAAAAGTCTATCTCTAATTTAGATACTTCCGCTCCAAAAGGTGGACGTGATTCTAATAATAGACAATGTTACTCAGAAAATGTAGGAACTTGCTATTGGCTCGACTGTCCATTTCCGGAAAGTCGTCGTCCAACACTTTGTTGTGAATAGATGAAATATACATTCTGTATACATAAGCGGGCTTCGGTCCGCTTTTTTTATTAGAAAAAAGAAAAGTGACCCGAAGATCACTTAAAAGTTACTCACACAAGAAGCAGGTTGCTTTTCCTCTACAGGTTTTATTTTTTGTAGGACCAACTCCTCCTGTAACAAATTGATATTCAAACTTAGACACGCACTTTTTGTTAAGGTTCAAATTTTTTAACACTCTTTTTTTCATACTATATATTTTTAAGTTATGATAAATATAGAAGTCAAAAAAAAGCGAAGCAAATCATCGTACTGACTTTAGATATATTGTCTAGTAATAAATCTGTTGGTTTCTCAACTCAATTTCGACGAAAGTTAAAGAACGTTAAAAATAGGCTTCAATACATGAACTTTTCTATTTTTGATGCTAACTGAACCAAATATTTCCTAATGAGAAAATTATTACTGTTTATTTTAGTGAATTGTGCTTTTATTTCTACAATTTCTGCTCAAAAACCTGATAAACTTTCCTCCAACCAAATCTACGAGAAAGTACAAAAATTGAACTTTTTAGGTTCTGCACTTTATATCGCAGCGCATCCCGATGATGAAAATACACGACTCATCGCCTATTTGTCTAATAATGTAAAAGCACGTACAGCCTATTTGTCATTGACACGTGGTGATGGTGGACAGAATTTAATTGGACCTGAAATTAGAGAACAACTTGGCGTTATTCGTACACAAGAACTACTTGCAGCACGTCGTGTAGATGGCGGGCAGCAACTGTTTACACGTGCAAATGATTTTGGATATTCTAAGCATCCAGATGAAACGTTAGATATTTGGAATAAAGACGAAGTATTAAGCGATGTGGTTTGGGCAATTCGAAAATTTAAACCAGACGTAATTATCAATCGTTTTGATCATAGAACGCCAGGAAGAACGCACGGACATCATACAACTTCTGCCATGTTGAGTATGGAAGCTTTTGATTTGGCTGGCGATAAAACAAAATACACTTCTCAATTAGGAACATACGATGCTTGGCAACCAACTCGATTATTTTTTAACACGTCTTGGTGGTTCTATGGAAGTCGTGAAAAATTTGAGAAAGCTGATAAAAGTAAAATGTTGAATTTTGATATTGGTGTGTATTATCCACTAAAAGGATTGTCAAACAACGAATTGGCTTCTATTGCAAGTAGTCAACATTTATGTCAAGGTTTTGGACGATTGACTTCGCGTGGAACGCAACAAGAATATGTAGAGTTTTTAAAAGGTGATTTCCCTAAAGATAAAAGCAATATATTTTCAGGAATTGATACTTCTTGGAGTCGTGTAAAAGGCGGAAAGGCCATTGGAAACATATTATATGCTATTGAAAAAGATTTTGACTTTGTAAATCCTGCTTCACATTTACCACAATTGATGAAAGCTTATGGAATGATTCAAAACTTAGAAGACGATCATTGGAAAACGATTAAGCTTGCTGAGATTGAAAATATTATTCAGGCTTGCGCCGGATTGTACTTAGAAGCTTCTGCGACAGCATCAAGCGGAACGCCTAGAGCAAATGTAGCCGTGAATATTGAAGCGCTAAACAGAAGTAATGCAACGATCAAGTTGATTTCAATGACTTCAACTAGCGATCAAAAAACTACTCCACAGAACTTAAATTTAGCAGCAAACAAAAGAGAAAACCTTTCACTAGAAGCAAATTTAGCAACAGATACGTATTCTGCACCATATTGGTTATTTGAAAAAGGAACTTTAGGAATGTACAACGTAGCCGATCAACAGTTACGCGGATTACCTGAAACACCAAGGCCAGCAATGGTTAAGTTTAATCTAGAAATTGAAGGGAAATCAATTACAATTACAAAACCTGTTGTCTATCGTTATTCAAAACCAGATAAAGGAGAATTGTATCAACCATTTGAAATTTTACCAGAAGTTACTGCTAACTTTAAAGACAAGGTAATTATTTTTTCAAATGATAAAACCAAAGAAATTCCGGTAACGGTAAAGGCAGGAAAAGATAATGTTGATGGCTATGTATCTATCAAACATCCGTATAGCTGGAAAGTGTATCCTGCAAAGCAAAAAGTGAACATTCAGCAAAAAGGAGACGAAGTTACCTTAATGTTTACCGTAGTGCCGCCTTCAACGCAAAGTGAAGGTGTACTAACTCCAGAAGTATATATTGGGGATAAAAAATACACGCAAGCGTTAAACGAAATTGAATACGATCATATTCCGAAACAATCAGTTTTATTACCTTCAGAAACGAAAGTGGTTCGTTTAAATATTCAGAAAGGCGGACAGTATATTGGGTATATTCAAGGTGCTGGAGACGCCATTCCTGAAAGTTTACGTCAAATTGGATATCATGTAGAAATAATTGATCCATCTACAATCAGTGGCGAATCGCTTGAAAAATACGATGCAGTTGTCGTAGGAATTCGTGCCTACAATACTGTTGATGAATTAAAATTCAAACAAAAATACATTTTAGACTACGTTAAAAATGGTGGAAATGTAATTGTTCAGTACAATACAAATCGCCGTATAAAAGTAGAGCGCGATGAATTGGCACCATTTAGCTTACAACTTTCTAGAGATCGTGTAACAGACGAAAACGCCAAGGTTGAAGTAATTGCAAAAGACCATTCTATTGTAAACTTTCCAAACAAAATAGAAGCCAAAGATTTTGACGGTTGGGTACAAGAACGTGGATTGTATTTCCCAAATAGTTGGGCAAATGAGTTTACACCAATACTTTCCATGCATGACAAAGGAGAAACTGCTAAAAAAGGAAGTTTGTTAATTGCCAAATACGGAAAAGGAAACTACATCTATACAGGATTGAGTTTCTTCCGCGAATTGCCTGCGGGCGTTCCTGGTGCATATAAACTCTTTACAAACATGATTTCTGTTGGAAAAGAACAAGTAATCACTAAAAAGGAACTAAAAAACTAAGCCATGAATACTGAAAAATTTGTCTGGAAAAAAATGTATACAATCATTTTGGTAGCCAATTTGGCGTATATCCTTTTCTTTTACCTAATCATGAATATTTTTTCATAACCCCACAAATCACATGCAAGCATTAGACTGGACTGTATTAATAGGAACATTGGCCGCAATTGTTGGTTATGGAACTTGGAAAACACGCGGAAGTAAAAACGCAGAAGATTATATACGAGGTGGAAGTACTACTAAATGGTGGACTATCGGTTTGTCAGTTATGGCAACACAAGCAAGTGCCATTACCTTTTTATCAACCACAGGACAAGCATTTAGCGACGGAATGGGATTTGTACAATTCTATTTCGGTGTTCCAATTGCAATGGTAATTATTTGTATGGTGTTCATTCCACTGTATCACAAACTCAAAGTATATACCGCATACGAATTTTTAGAAAATCGTTTCGATTTAAAAACCAGAAGTTTAACAGCAATTTTATTCCTTATTCAACGTGGATTGGCAGCTGGAATCACGATTTTTGCACCTGCTATTATATTATCAATTGTTTTAGGTTGGAATTTAGTGACCTTAAATATTATCATTGGTGTTTTAGTGATTATTTATACCGTTTCCGGAGGAACTAAAGCTGTAAGTGTTACTCAAAAACAGCAAATGTTCGTAATTTTTGCAGGAATGTTTGCGGCGCTTTTTATCACCTTAGATTTAATTCCTGATGATATAAGTTTTACAAGTGCGCTTGATATTGCTGGTGCGAGTGGAAGAATGGAAGTATTAGATTTTTCATTCGATTTAGATAATAGATATACGATTTGGACAGGAATTATTGGAGGAAGTTTCTTGGCACTCTCCTACTTCGGAACCGATCAAAGTCAAGTACAACGTTATCTTTCGGGGAAATCTGTAAAAGAAATGCGTTGGGGAATGATGTTCAACGGATTGTTGAAAGTACCAATGCAGTTTTTTATTCTTTTGGTAGGAATCATGGTATTTGTATTTTATCAATTCAATCCTGCTCCGTTAAACTTTATTGATGCTTCTACAGAAAAAGTATTGGCTTCAGAATATAGCGACGAATACAAAACGTTACAAGAAAAGCAAGCTGTATTATTCGAAAAGAAAAAAACGGTGAGTTTACAATTGGCAAAGTCATACAATGATGCTGACAAGAAAAATTTATTACGTTTAGATAGTATTGAAAAAACATACAGAGCAGAATCAAAGTACTTAATAAAACGTACAATTGATCCTGAATATAGTGCGGATTACGATAAACTATCAGCAGAAGTACTTGCACTCGCAAAGAATCCAAAAAGCGAGGAATACATTGCTAAGAAAGCTGAACTTAAAACATTGTATAAAAGCTCAGCAAAAGATAGCGAAACCAATGACCGTGATTATATGTTTATCTCGTTCATTTTAAAATATTTACCACACGGATTAATTGGATTATTACTAGCCGTAATTCTATCGGCAGCTATGTCGTCTACAGCTTCAGAAATTAATGCATTGGCAACTATTACTTCTATCGATTTATACAAGCGAAATTTAAAAGAAGAAAAAGACGATGCACATTATGTAAAAGCAACAAAAATGTTCACCTTAGGTTGGGGAATTGTTGCTATTATTATTGCTTGTTTCGCTAGTTTGGCTGAAAATTTAATTCAATTAGTAAATATTATCGGTTCTATCTTTTATGGAAATGTATTGGGTATTTTCTTATTAGCTTTCTTCTTTAAAAAGATAAAAGGAAACGCTGTTTTTACAGGAGCCTTAATTACGCAAGTGCTGGTCATAGGCATTTGGTATATTGACATTATGCCGTTTTTATGGTTAAATTTAGTAGGCTGTGTATTGGTTATTTTATTGGCAACAATATTACAAATGACGCAGCGGAAAGTAGTTTAAATTTTGTGTTCGGTAAAAAATAATTTGCGTTTTCAACGCAACCTTTTGTATTTTCAGACATCCAAGATGTATAAACCGTAACCAAATTATGAAAAAATTAACGAAACTGTTCATTGCATTTACCTGTATTGTATGCTTACATAGTTGTAATGAAGATGATTTTGACACACGAACTGTCCCAAATCTACAAACCGAAGAGGACATTTTACGTGACGAAGAATTCATTGCTGAAAACTTTGGAGGATTTACTACTGGAAACTTCTTTGGAGTTGTTGAAGATATAAATGAAGGAAGACTAAACAATGTACAAGTTACTATTGGAAACAAAACTACATATACAGATCGTAATGGTATCTTCTTGATCAAAGATGCAGATGTCTACGAAAACTTCGCATACATCAAAACAAAAAAAGAAGGATATATTAATGGATCGAGAGTTGTTATTCCTAAGCTTAATGGAGAAAACAGAATCATAATTTCAATGCATAAAAAGGAAATTGTAGCTTCTGTAAATTCTGGGGAATTCTCTACCGTATCCTTACCCAATGGAACAAAAGTAAACTTTAGTGGCGGTTTTGTTCGACAAGATGGAACTACTTATAACGGACAAGTAGATGTAGTTTTGCATTATATAACTCCAAATTCAGTAAATACATTTAGACGTATGCCTGGAAGTTTATTTGCACAAACTACAGAAAATGATGCCGTAAACTTAGAGACCTTAGGCATGATGTCTGTCAATTTATTTTCTCCTTCTGGAGAACAATTAAATATAAATAAATTCAACCGTGCTACGCTTGAATTTCCTATTACAACAGTTAATGCTCCTGACTTTATTCCTTTATGGTATTTTGATGAAGAAAGAGGCTATTGGAAACAAGAAGGACAGGCAGTGAAGTTTTCTAATATGTATGTTGCCGAAGTTTCTCATTTTACTTGGTGGAATTGTGATTTACCATTAGAATTCGTAAATGCCTGCTTTTCATTATCATTAACCAATACAGATGATGCAGTACCATATCATGTTATTATTAAACGTGCGGTAGGTTCTCCAATTTTATATTATGGAATCATGACTGCTAATGAAGGAATTGAATGCGGTTTAATTCCAAGAAATGAAGAAATTAGAATTGAAGTATACAGGTCATTAGGTATTTGCGAAGGAGCTTTAATTCACTCAGAAACGCTTGGCGGATATGCTACAGACACAAATATCAATGTTTCTTTTTCGCATCATGAAGGTCAAGTTACAAACGTTACCGGAATGGCGACTAGTTGTGATGGCGATCCTATTACAAATGGTTATATCTATATAAATGACATAAATACTTTTGTGATAGACGATGGAATCATAGACATATCTGTTCCTTATTGCGACGATACTATAGCAACGATTCAACTATTTGATTTTGACACAAATTTATGGACTATTATTGAAGATATAACACTTACTCAAGAAGCCATTAACTTAGGAAACGTGAGTGTTTGTGATGCTTCTGGAGGAATATTTAACGGAAATCTTATACTATCTACACAACAAGAAGTAAATGATTTTGGTGCCTTTGGAATTACAACAGTTAATGGTGATTTAACAATTGGAAATGAGAATAACTACACAGACATTGTAGATTTAAGTTTATTATCTTCCATCACATACATTACTGGCGATTTAACTATTGCTGGTAATGAAAACCTAACGAGTTTACAAGACTTAGGAAACATTGCCCAAGTTGATGGTCATGAACTTCTTATTAAAAACAATCCTTCTATAACATCACTCGCTGGATTCAACAATTTGACAACTATTCCTACCTTAATAATTGACAACAATAGTGGGCTACAATCCCTTACTGGTTTCTCAAACACCTTTTCTATTGAACAAGCTCTTCGTGTTTATAACAATGCAAATTTAACTTCATTAAATGGAATCGAGAACTTTGGCTGGAGTTCAGAAAAAAGTTTGAGTATTCATAATAATGATGCGTTGACTTCTTTGCAAGGTATAGAAAGCATCACTACACTACGTTTTTTAAATATTCGTTACAATGACGCACTTGCTTCACTTGCACAATTAGAAAATTTAACTACGTTATTAGATATTCTTATTGATGACAACGATTCGTTAATTAATTTACAAGGTCTAGAACAACTTACACAAGCTAGAAGTCTAATTGTTGCAAACAATGACGCTTTACAAAGTTTAGACGGAATTGAAAACTTGAGTCTTGTTCCAACTTCATTCACATTGATTAATATTGGAGTCATACAATGGGAAGGTGACTGTGGCGGACATACTGATGGTCCAAATCCGAATTTAACCGATTTTTGCGCACTAAGTAATGTACTAACTACTTACGACTGGATTAATAACTGTGCTGTTATCGAAAATAACGCCTATAATCCTACTCCACAAGACATTCTTGACGGCAACTGTAGTCAGTAAAATAAATTAGTTTGGTTAATTTACGCAACCATTTGTAGGTTTTTGCATCTCATGTGTACATACCTAACAATAACTATGAAAAAACTAACCAAACTAATCTTTGTGTTTGTATGCATTTTATCTATCCAAAATTGTAAGGATGATGACTTCAACAATGCTGGAGATACTACAAATCCAGAAACGGAAGCTGTCAGAGATGAACAATTCAAATCAGAAAACTTCGGAAACGCCACTACTGGAAAATTCATTGGTACAATTACCGATACTTCTGGAAATAAATTAGAAAACGTACAAATTACTATTGGAAATACCACAACCGTAACAAATAACAACGGACTCTTCATTTTAAATGATGTAGCTGTTTTTGAAAATTTTGCCTACGTAAAAGCTGAAAAAGATGGATATATAAAAGGATCTAGAGTTGTATTACCAAAAACTGATGGTGTAAATATTATAAATATTGCTCTCTTCCAAAAAGACGTCATCGCAACAGTTAATTCTGGAGAAACTTCACAAGTATCATTACCAAATGGTGCAGAAGCAAACTTTAGCGGTGATTTTATTACTGCTGCTGGAGAAAGTTATAATGGTCCAGTAGATGTAGTTTTACACTATATAACTCCAAATTCAGAAGAAACATTTACACAAATGCCAGGAAGTTTATTTGCGCAAACAGCTGCCAATGAAGCCAGAGCTTTGGAAACGTATGGAATGCTTTCTGTAAATCTTTTTTCTCCTTCTGGGGAAGAACTAAATATAGATAGTAACAGTCCAGCAACGATTGAATTTCCTGTTGATGTAAGTCAAACTAGTATTGCTCCAGAAACTATAAACTTATGGTATTTTGATGAAGAAAACGGATACTGGAAAGAAGAAGGACAAGCTATAAAAGAAGGTAACAAATATGTTGCAGAAGTAACACACTTTACATGGTGGAACTGTGACATTCCTTTTGATTCTATTGAATTCTGTTTTTCAATATCTCCATTACATACAGATACTACAATTCCATATTATGCAGTGATTACGCGTGTATCAAACAATCAAATAATTTATAATGGAGCTGTGTATGCTTACGATATTGAATGTGGCTTAATTCCTAGAAATGAAGAAATTTTAGTACGTATTTATAGTAGCAGTGCTAGTTGTAACGAGCAATTAGTACACTCGGAAACATTTGGTGGTTACGCTACTGACACTTCAGTTAATATTTCTTTTACCGAAGAAGTTACTTCAACATCCATAACAGGAATCGCAACAAATTGTGATGGCGATCCTATCACAAATGGATACGTTTACATAGATAACGACAATACATTTAGTATTACTGACGGGACTATTAATTTTGCTTATTTAAATTGCTCTCTAGAAACAATCACATTTCAAATATTAGATTTTGATACAGGTTTATGGGCAATTATAGATAATGTTTTTATAGATGGTAATGCTGTCAACCTAGGAGCCGTTAGTACATGCGAAACTGGAGGCGGCACCTATGATGGTGACGTTGTTCTACTTACTCAAGAAGATGTAAATGATTTTGGAATATTTGATTATGCTATAATTAATGGAGATCTTGATATAGGTAGCAACTCTAGTTCTGACAATATTCTTGATTTAGCTCCTTTAGAATCTCTTGAGATGATTAACGGTAGGTTTACCATCATAAACAATACAGCGTTAAGTTCGTTAAATGGATTACATAACTTAGAAACCTTACACAGTTTGGCTATCCTTAATAATGATCAATTAACATCACTTTCGGGCTTAGACAATTTAACAGCTATTACCGCATTTACACACATTTCATCCAATGATGGATTAATTTCTTTAGAAGGATTAGAAAACCTTACTAGCATAGATCATTTTTTACTTACCTCTAATAGTGCACTAACTTCGCTGAGCGCATTAGAAAGCTTAACAGAAGTACACTTGTTATTGGTCGATCATAATGATTCGCTCATAAATTTTGAAGGCTTAGAACAAGTTACTTCCATAGCTGTTTTAGCCATAATAGAGAATAATTCTTTAGAAAGTTTAAATGGATTACAAAATATCACCTCTTTAATAGAAAGTCAATATGCCGAAGCAATTTCTATTGGTGTACGTCCAACCTTCATAACAAATACAACAGAAGTTGAACCTGGTCCAAATCCAAACTTAGTAGACTTATGTGGGCTACAAAATTTATTTGTAAATGGTAATACATCAGATTTTCAAATAGCTATTGAAAATAATCCTATCAATCCTACAACACAAGATTTTATTGATGGCAATTGTAGTCAATAAAAACGAATACATATAGAGTCTTAAGAAAATCCTTTCCCGTTGGAAAGGATTTTTTTTAGTAATTTTCTGAATAATTATTGAAAATAGGATACCTTATGACCAACTTTGCTATCATATTATACATTTCAGATTTATTAAAATACTTTGCAGTTCCGGCGGCGGCTTTTGAATTTTTAAGTGACGAAAAAAAGTTGCAACTAGAAAAATGGATTCTTAAAAAACTTCCTAAATTTTTGTTATATGCCGTAATTTTTTTCTTTGGAATATCACTTACAATAACAGCGCTGGCATACGGAAGTATCTTTTTAGTTGCTGGTTTAATCGTTATTGCGATTGTAGGTTCTGCATTCTCAGAAACCATCTCAGATTATCGGTTTGCCATACTTTTAATTGCACTGATTTTTGCCGCAATTCAACAATGGATTCTTCCCGAATCATGGACAATTGCACTGGCATATCCGTTGGAATTCATTTGCGATATTTTTCAAAAAGTGCCAATTATAAATAGTTTCTTACCAGATTATGATGCAGTTCAATTTGTAACCAGTTTCCAAAGTTTCTTTGATAAAATGAATCTTGATTTTAGTGGTTGGATATACATTGTAAAAGTGTATGCATTTGCTACTAAAGGACTTTTACTAATGATTATTTTGTCGCTGGATATTTTTGCTATTCTATTTGTTTGTCTTATTGTTTTCTTAGTGCTTTTGGTTCCACTAAACGCCGTTATTAAACTGTCAGATTTCATCAAAAAAATCTTCAAAATAAAAGAAAAAGCAATTCCAATTGGAGCTTTCATTATCTGGTCATTAGGAGAAACCATTGCAATTATTGTGAATTCATATATACTTTTCTCGTAACCAACACACTATTGTTGAACTATATAAAAACAAAAAAGCCTTTCTACAAGTAATAGAAAGGCTTTTATATTTTATAAAATGTATTATTACTGTGAAAGATCAAAAGTATTTACAGCATTCGAAATTTCATAACCTAAGCGTAAACCTTCCGTACAATCCATTCGTAAATGTACGCCTAATGGCACACGTGAAAATCCATTTTCTTCAGCCATATCTGTAAAGGTTGAATACGTTCTTGGATCACCTCTAAACTCGGTTCTTCCTTCGTGAGAACGATCTGTAAAATTTGTATTGTTTCCAAAATGATGGATAAATATTCCCGCTGCAGCGGAAGCAAACGTTGAATGCCCTGATGGATAACTTGGAAATGTCGGATTTGGCCAAGAGATAAACGGAAATAAGTTCGTTTGAAAAGCTGGATCAATAAATTCTTGAATGTACACACTTGGGCGCATTACCATGTATTCATACTTATCTGCCCAAGTAGAAACCGCAGCATCATTTAGTGAAAAGCCTAATTTTAATAGTATAATTAATGCTGTCTGATGATCTACATCGTATTGTTCAATCAATTGATTAGCGATAGAAATTTGCCTTCCTGGAGGTCCCATCATTAAATTTTCTACATCATTTGACCAAAACTCAGCAATCCACAATCCTTCAGTGTCCGTTGTTCTTGCTGCTTCGCTTGCTGTATACACTTCTTCCATTGCTGCATAATAATCGCTTGTAGCATCTTCACTATAGGTTAATGATGGTGGAACTGTAGAAGTTTCTTCTGTAGAAATTACAAACGTACGTACGGAAGACCAATACGGAAATAATCCTCTCTCCAATTCGTCACTATACGTCCAAAACCCTACTCCTACTGGCGGTTCATAAGTAGTTGGTTGTGGATTTAAAATTTGAGCCTCTGCTTCTATATCAGTTTGGCTATACGTAATAACTTGTTGTGCTATATAATTTCCCCAATCTTGAGAATTTGCTACAATAGTCGCATCTATTCCTTGTGTCAATTCTGCTTCTTTCTGTTGACGTAGAATGTTAATTTTAGCATCAATATCTGAGCGTACATTGTACATAAAGTGATCCATTGCAGTTGCATAACAAGCATTTAAGGCAATCGCAATATTGACATTGGGTTGTCTTTGGGTAAAATCAATCACCAATTCTGCGTATCGATCTTTATTAGACGTATAGCCCAACATATCTTCCACACACACTTCAAAAGCTGCCAAATGGATGTATGCTAAAGCACGTGTTGTTGCGTTTGGTCGCATGCCAGTTGCATAGCGATCTAATTCACACCAAAGCGTATTCCAATCAAGAATAACTTGTGTAATTTCATTTGTAATCACAGGAGTTGTTGGCTGTATTGTCACATCTAGTTGTTCATCAGAACAAGAAGTTGATACAATAGCGGTAATAAGCACTAAAAATAGTACTCGTATAGAAAGTTTCATGTTAATAGGTTGTTTTTAAGAAGCTCAATTTAATTTATTTTTAAAAACTATGCACAAAAATCGTTGAGAATTCTACTTAAAAACTTAAATACATAAAAAAAAGCCTTTCTGAAATTTCAGAAAGGCTCTTATATTTTATAAAGTATGTGGCTTATTTAGACCACTCTTTGATAGAATCTTTGTTCATTTTTACATAATCTTTGTTTCCTGCTTTTTCAGCTAATGCTAATGATTCTTTAGCAATTTTAACTGCATCTGCTTTTTTACCCATCTTAGCGTAAATTAAAGATTGTTGTCTTAAGTACCAGAATCTTGGCTGATCTTTTGTCATTTCGATCGCTTTATCAATCCACATCTTAGACTTGTCCATATCTTTTCCTTCTTCTAAGTAATATCTAGCAGCAGAAAAATAATCACCAGCAGAAGGTCCGCCCATCATTTTTTCAATACTAGCTGTCGCTTTCTTATCAGTTGGCACTACAAAAGGAACAACTACTAAGGTTTTGTCCCACTTAAATTCGATATCAGCTCCTGTGCTAGAAAGGTTTGCAATATCAATAGTAAATGATTCTGTCTTATAAGGCATTTTATTTACAGGCGCTACTGCTTTTGCAACAACTTTTGAATCGTCCCAATTTCTTGGAGTTCCCCAGTTTGAAGCGTCACTGTATATAATAACTTCCCATGTTTTAGCACTTGGCTTTGTAAAAATAGCGTATGTTCCAGCTTTCACTGCAGATCCACCAATAGTTACGTCGTCACTAAATGTAATTTTCGTATTTGCATTTGCTCCAGTTCTCCACATTTTATCGTTAGGAACTAATTCACCAAATATTTTTCTTCCTTTCATTGCTGGTCTAGAGTACTCAATAGTTACTTCTGTTAATCCAACAGTTTGAGTTAATTTTGCACTTGGGCTAGGTTGTGGCGTTTCTATTTGTGCTTGAACACTGATTCCTGCTGCTAAGAAACACGCCAAAAGTAGTTTTTTCATCTTTACTGATATTTTAGAGTTTTTTATTTTGACGAATTTACGCAGAAACCTTACGTGTAAATGTTAACAAATACTTAAAATAAGAAATAGTATTTTTGCTTCTAGCTAAAGAATACCAAACATGAAGAATTATATTTCGGAGTTTATAGGAACATTTACAATGGTTTTTTGCGGAACTGCTGCCATGGTTGTCAATGATATTACTGGAGAAATTACGCATCCTGGTGTTGCAATTACTTGGGGTTTGGTTGTTATGGGAATGATTTATGCATTTGCAGAAATTTCTGGAGCACATTTTAATCCAGCTGTGACCATTGCATTTTCGTATGCCAAAAAATTTCCTTGGAAGGAAGTTCCAAAATATATTCTTTCACAATGTTTAGGCGCTATTTGTGCTAGTTTGCTAGTATATATGTTCTGGCCACAAAGCGAAACGCTTGGCGCAACCATTCCAACAATTATAGCTTGGAAAGCGTTGATTTTAGAGTTTTTCCTCACATTCTTCTTAATGGTAGTCATTATTAATGTATCTACAGGAAGTAAAGAAACAGGAACGATGGCAGGAATTGCTATCGGTGGTATTGTGCTATTAGAAGCTATGTTTGCAGGTCCTATGACCAAAGCTTCTATGAATCCTGCACGTTCTTTGGGTCCTGCATTGGTATCTGGACAATTAACGCATTTATGGCTATACATAGTTGCTCCAATTTTAGGCGCTTTGGCTGCTGTTGTAAGTTGTAAGCTTGTAAAAGCTGAAAACTGCTGTGAAACAGACTGTTAAGATCAAAAATATTTCATTTCTTCTCTATAATTTAAATTTCTTAACAAATTCTTTAAGAAAACTTTAACAATGCTTTCATTTTTTTTGTTCAACTAATGTCAAAATAAGTTAAACAGTAGTCGTATTTTTATGCTGTCTTAAAAAGTACATCATGGCAAAGAAAAAAAATATAACTGCACTCTCCATCATTTCGGTATATATGGACCACATATTGGAACATGGAGAACAACCCAAAAACGTATATGCATTTGCGAAGAACAATAATTTTGAAGAAGCAAAATTCTACGAGTTTTTTAGCTCTTTTAAAGCATTAGAAGAAGCTATTTTTACAACCTTTGGTACAAATACTATAGAAATTTTAGCAGGAAGCGAAGAGTTTGCAACATTTGATGCACGCAACAGGCTACTCAGTTTTTATTACACTTTTTTCGAACAATTTACTGCTAACAGAAGTTATGTAGTACATAGTTTGACAATGCATAAAAATCAAATTCAATCATTGAAATTGCTTAAAGGACTTAAACATGTATTCAACGATTTTGTAGAAACACTCGATTTAAAAACGCTCGATTTGAATGAAGAGCGTTTAGAAAAGATACAGAACAAAGCCATTAAAGAAACGGCTTGGATACAATTTATAATGGCTATGAAATTTTGGTTAGATGATACATCTCCAAGTTTTGACAAAACAGATCAATACATTGAAAAATCTGTGAATGCCAGTTTTGATTTGATCGATAATACACCTTTGAAGAGTATTATTGATTTCGGAAAATTTATTCTTAAGGAAAAATTAGACATAAGAGCTTAATGAAAACAATTGACAAAATTCCTATCACCAAAATTCAACGCGCCAGTAAAATTGTAACTACAGGTGCAAAAGTTGGTGTAAATTACTTAAAGTATTACGGTGATAAACTCATAAATTCTGAAGAAAAAGCAAAAGAACGATTGAACGAATCGAATGCAGAAGATATTTATGATGGTTTAAAAAGTTTGAAGGGAAGTGCTTTAAAAGTAGCACAAATGCTGAGTATGGAAAAGAATATTTTACCACGCGCTTATGTGGAGAAATTTTCATTATCACAATTTTCGGTACCGCCATTATCACCGCCTTTGGTTATAAAAACATTTAAAAAGTATTTTGGTAAACATCCAAATGAAATTTTTGATACATTCAACTCTACTTCTGTTAATGCCGCTAGTATAGGACAAGTACACGTTGCCAAAAAAGATGGGAAGAAACTTGCTGTGAAAATCCAATATCCAGGAGTTGCGCAAAGCATCTCCACCGACTTGGCTCTTGTAAAACCTATTGCTACTCGAATGTTTAACATTACTGGAAAAGGTTCTGATAAATATTTTAAAGAAGTAGAAGAGAAATTGATTGAAGAAACTGATTATTTTCTTGAAATTAAACAAAGTAAAGAAGTTTCGGAAGCATGTAAGCATATTCCAAACCTACTTTTTCCAACATATTATGATTCGCTTTCATCAGAACGAATTATTACGATGGATTGGATGAATGGTGAACATTTATCTGAGTTTACGGCTAAAAATACCGATCAGGAGAAAGCAAATTTATTAGGACAAACACTTTGGGACTTTTATATGTTTCAAATTCATGAATACCGAAAAGTACATGCCGATCCGCACCCTGGAAACTTTTTAGTTTCAAAAGATCATGAATTGATTGCACTCGATTTTGGTTGTATGAAAGCCATTCCAGAAGATTTTTACATTCCGTATTTTGAACTAGCAGATCAGGAAACAATTAATAATCCTGAATTGTTTACGAAGAAATTATACGAATTAGAAATTCTTCGCGAAGACGATTCTAAAGAGGAATTAGACTTTTTCACTGAGATGTTTCACGAATTACTCGGATTGTTTACCACACCATTTAACACTGAAGTTTTTGACTTTTCTGATGAAGAATTCTTCGGTAAAATTGCGGACATTGGTGAGCGTTATTCAAAAAACACACAACTGCGTAGCATGAATGCAAATAGAGGTTCAAAACATTTTATTTATATGAACAGAACATTTTTTGGGTTGTATAATTTATTACACGATTTAAAAGCTGAAAATGTAATTATTAACAATTATAAAAGTCTCTAATGGCTACAATCACGAGTACTGACATTGATGCAATGGAAAAGTTGTACCGAATTAACTTAATTAATAGTTGCTCGGGGTACAAATCGGCAAATTTAATTGCAACCCAATCACAAGAAGGTTTTACAAATGTTGCTGTTTTTAGTTCTGTGACACATTTAGGATCAAATCCACCTTTACTAGGTTTTATTTTGAGACCAAATGTTGTACCGAGAAATACGTATGAAAATATTCGAAAAACAGGAATATATACGATCAATCATATTCATCAAAAAATAACAAAAGATGCGCATCATACATCTGCAAAATATCCAAAAGAAGTTTCGGAGTTCGATCAAACAAATTTAGAAACTGAATACAAAAGTGACTTTGCAGCACCGTATGTAAAAGGTTGCCATGTGCAAATAGGCATGCGTTATATGAATGAATATTTAATTGAAGAGAACGATACAATTTTAGTGATTGGTAAAATTGAACACATACACATAAATGATGATATTTTAGAAACGGATGGTTTTATAAATCTTGCCAAAGCAGAAACTGCCGCCATCAATGGACTTGATGGATATGCAATTCCGCAACAGCAAACACGCTATCCGTACCAACGTCCCAAATAAAAAAACCATGCGAATTCTACTTACAGGAGCTACAGGATATATAGGAAAACGACTGATTCCAATTTTATTGGAAATGGGACATTCTTTAGTTTGCTGCGTGAGAGATAAACAACGTGTGCCTGAAGAAGTTTCAGCTCACGAACGCGTGGATTTGATTGAAGTTGATTTTCTGAATTTGGAAAGTTTAGATCAAATTCCCACAGATATTGACGTTGCTTACTATTTAATTCATTCCATGTCTTCCTCAACAGCGTTTGAACAATTGGAACGCGATTGTGCCGTGCATTTTAAAACGTACATGCAAACCACACAAGTAAAACAAGTTATTTATTTGAGTGGAATTGTCAATGATTTGCAATTATCTAAACATTTACAATCGCGTAAAAATGTAGAAAACATTCTGCAATCTAGTACGTATAAATTAACAACGTTTCGCGCAGGAATCATTGTCGGTAGCGGAAGTGCATCCTTTGAAATTATTCGTGATCTCACCGAAAAGTTACCAATTATGGTAGCTCCAAAGTGGATTAAAACGAAATCGCAACCCATTGCCATTCGGAATGTTTTGGAATACTTAACCAAAGCTATTGGTACTAAAAAAGTATACAATCAGTCCTATGATATTTTTGGACCAGATACGTTGACTTATAAAGATATGATGTTACAATTTGCAGAAGTACGAAAGTTAAAACGTACTATTATTTCTGTTCCTGTGATGACACCAAAGCTTTCCTCCTATTGGTTGTATTTCATCACTACAACTTCCTATAAACTTGCCATCAATTTAGTAGATAGTATGAAAGTGGAAGTGATTGGAAAACCAAGTGACATCAATAAAATATTGGACATTCAACCAATGCCGTACAAAAAAGCAGTACAAAAAGCATTCATAAAAATTGAGCAAAACAGTGTAATTTCTAGCTGGAAAGATTCGTTAATTAGTGGTCGTTTTCGCGAAAAAATTTCACGTTATATCAAAGTGCCTGAATATGGTTGTTTTAAAGATATTAAAAGACGTACAGTTATTGATGAGCAACAAACTATCGATAAAATTTGGGCTATTGGTGGTACTAACGGTTGGTATTATGCAACCTATTTATGGAAATTACGCGGTTATTTAGATAAAATATGCGGAGGCATTGGATTGCGCCGTGGTCGTAGAAATCAAAAAACACTCAACGCTGGAGATCCTCTTGATTTTTGGAGAGTTTTATACGCTAATAAAGAAGAAAAACGATTGTTACTTTTTGCAGAAATGCGTTTGCCAGGTGAAGCTTGGCTAGAATTTAAAATTGAGAAAGGTCAACTGTTACAACGTGCTATTTTTAGACCTAAAGGAATTTGGGGACGCGTGTATTGGTATGCCGTATTGCCGTTTCATGGTTTTATATTCAACGGAATGATAAGCAAACTTGTAAAAACAGCATAAATATATATGAACACTTCAAACAAAATAGAAATTAACGTCGTACTGTTTAAGCGTGATTTGCGTCTTCAGGATAATGAAGCAATTCACAATGCGCTTTCTACTGAACGAAAAACGTTGTTTCTTTTTGTATTTGAAGATATTCTCCTGAATGATCCGCATTACAGTGAACGTCACTGGAACTTTATTAAAGAATCTTTAATCGACTTAAATAATTCTTTGACTGCATTCAATAGTGAGATATTAATTGTAAGATCAAATATTAATAGAACATTGCAGATCATTCAGGAAACTTATAAAATTACACACTTATATTCGCACCAAGAGACAGGCATAAAATCAACGTATGATCGTGATAAAAGACTGAAACGCTTTACACTAAACAACATGATTACTTGGGTTGAAAATGTAAATAATGGTGTATTTCGAGGATTGACAGATCGTACCAATTGGGTAGAATTGTGGGAAGATTTTATGAATAAACCCCTACTTCCGTTCAAACCAAAAAAAGGACAATTATTTACACCAGAAGAAATAGCACATTTACTCACTTTTTTTCAGTTGCCTGATTTAGAAACTGATCCAAATTCGCCTTTTCAAAAAGGAGGAACTACGATGGCATATAAGTATATGAATACATTTTTTAAAGATCGTGGAAAAAATTACAATGCGCACATTTCAAAACCTTTATTAGCACGTAGAAGTTGCAGTAGATTATCTCCGTATTTAGCTTGGGGAAATTTATCTGTGCGACAAGTTATTAAAGAAACAACACGTTGTATTGAACAGAATATTTACAAAAAACAAATGGAATCCTTTGGTTCACGTTTGCGTTGGCAAGCGCATTTCATACAAAAATTTGAGATGGAAGACGAAATGGAATTTGTAAGTCTTAATAAAGGATATAGAAAACTAAAAAAACGAGTTTCTGATCAATATATCAAAGCTTGGCAAAACGGATTAACAGGCTATCCGCTAGTTGATGCCTGCATGCGC
Source organism: Kordia sp. (assembly GCF_050633145.1). Taxonomy (GTDB): domain Bacteria; phylum Bacteroidota; class Bacteroidia; order Flavobacteriales; family Flavobacteriaceae; genus Kordia. The sequence goes on from NZ_JBOEFY010000006.1 coordinate 62,607, forward strand.
TGCTTAAAGGAAACAGGTTATTTGAACTTTAGAATGCGTGCGCTTATTGTCTCTTTTTTTACGCATAACTTATGGCAACCTTGGCAAAAAGCAACAGTTATCTTGTCACAATACTTTTTGGATTTTGAGCCAGGCATTCATTTTCCGCAAATACAAATGCAGGCTGGCGAAACTGGAATTAATTTATTACGCATGTACAATCCGACGAAAAACGGAATAACACATGATCCTGAAGGTATTTTTATAAAACAATGGGTTCCTGAATTGGCAGAATTAGACATTACTTTTGTTCATGAACCATCGCGAATGACGCCAATGGAACAACAAATGGCAAACTTTTTTCTTGGTAAAAACTATCCGAAACCAATTGTTGATCTTCAAAAAACAAGAAAACATGCAAGTACTGTTTTATGGAGTATGAAAGATGAAAATACCGTAATTGAAGAAAATTTTCGAATCTTAAAAAGACACACTTTAGCAAATAGAAAAAGAAGTTCGTAATGATTATCAATACTACATATACAAACAAAGAAACTGCTAAATTGATCGATTCGCATTTAGGAGAGGCCTTTCCATTATTAAAACGCATCAAACTAAAAGGAATTGGTTCCAAGCGAATGATCATCAATAATGTAAGTCCAAAAATGAAACAATACTTAAATGCGGTTGATGATCTCAATTATGGAAATATCGAATTACGACCAAAAGGCATTCTAATTCATATCCACAAAAAATTAAATAGTTTTTCTTGGATTGTTCCATATTACAAATTACACATATATACATCTGCTTATTTTAGCATTCATGCAGATGGCAATTTTATTCAATTCAAAAAAAATAAAAGCTACAAAGAAAATAAAGCGTTCATTGAAAAAATGCAAGCACAAAAAAATTCTATATTAAACATTACTGATTATTACCAAGGATGAAGCACGATTTAACCCCAATACAGATAGACAGAATCATAGAAATGGCGTGGGAAGATCGCACTACTTTTGACGCAATAAAATTTCAATTTGGACTTAACGAACAAGATGTTATATATTTGATGCGAAATCAGATGAAAATATCTAGTTTCAAACTTTGGAGAAAACGTGTTTCTGGTCGTAAAACCAAGCATCAAAAAAAGCGAAATTTTATAGACGGACGCTTTAAATGTTCTCGCCAAAAAAGCATTAGTAATAACAAAATATCAAAGCGATAAGCCAAGTATAGTTTTTACTTATAGAAGCATCAATAAAAAAGAAAGAGAATCTTTTGATTAAACTTTATTTTGTTTAACTTTAAAATCAAATAATTAAACATTTTAAAAATACATGAAAACTGCTGACGTTTTAAACCAATTGAGTGATACTTCCATTTCTTTTAATGGATTTGATCATGATGAAATTGGGGATGAACACCTACTAACAGGTATGGAAACTCCTATGCGTTCAGATGCTTTCAGAATAACTGACGAAGAAAAAAAGCAAAAAATAGCCTACCACTTCTCAGAAATTATGGAAACGTTAGGTCTTGACCTAACTGACGACTCATTAAAAGGAACTCCTAAACGAGTTGCTAAAATGTACATAGAAGAAATTTTTTCAGGGTTAAACCCAAGAAACAAACCAAAAGTTGCATTGTTTGATAATAAATATCAATACAATCAGATGCTTATTGAAAAAAATATCCAATTCTACTCTAATTGTGAACATCACTTTGTTCCCATCATGGGAAAAGCACATGTGGCGTACATCTCTTCAGGGAAAGTAATTGGACTATCGAAACTTAACAGAATTGTTCAATATTATGCAAAGCGACCTCAGGTTCAGGAACGACTGACCAATCAGATTGCTACAGAATTATGCAAAATATTACAAACTGACGATGTGGCGGTAATTATAGATGCGAAACATTTATGTGTTTCATCAAGAGGAGTTAAAGATGACTCATCTACTACAATTACGTCTTATTATGGAGGTGTTTTTAATACGTCCGAAAAAATACTAGAATTACAAAACTTTTTAAACAATTAAATTATGGCAACCATTTTTTCAGAAGTAACGGACTTTGAGGAAACAAAGTTCATATCAAGAAGCGATAAAATTGCTGCAAGTCGTGAAGCTAAACGTCTAATCTTAGGATTAAATGAAATCTATAAGCAGAAAAAAGACCCTGCAATTATGGAAATTATGAAACGGCTAACTACGCTAAAAAAGAAATACGAGAAGCGTTTAAAATAAACATACTCTAAAATATAATGTTATGCAATGCTAATAGTTGTATGCTATTAGCATTGTACTGTATTGAATTTATACATACCCAAATCTATTTAATGAGCAATATAGTCGTAATTGGAGGTAGTAGAGGAATTGGCGCTGCTATTGTAAAATCACAAGTAAACAATCATACTGTGATTAATATTAGTAGAACAACTCCAGAAATAACTTCCAATAATTTAACGCATTATAACTGCGATATCCTTGAAGATGAGCTTCCCGAATTAGAAGCAATAGATACACTTATTTATTGTCCTGGTAGCATTAATCTAAAACCAATAACACGACTAAAAATTGAGGATTTCAAAAATGATTATGAAATCAATGTTATTGGTGCAGTAAAAGCAATTCAAAAATACCTTCCTGCTTTAAAGAAAGGAACAGATCCAAATATTTTATTATTTAGCACAGTTGCAACGCATTTAGGAATGCCTTTTCATGCTAGCATTGCTGCAGCAAAATCGGCTGTAGAAGGTTTGGTAAAATCATTGGCTGCGGAGTTTGCTCCAACAATTCGTGTGAATGCTATTGCTCCAACTATTACCAATACTGATTTGGCTAGCAAGCTGCTACGAAATGACAAAATGATTGAAAATATTACAGAACGTCATCCCTTGAAAAAGTTTTTACAACCACAAGAAGTCGCTGATATGGCTGACTTTTTAATTTCTAATAAATCACGTTCTACATCAGGACAAATTTTTACAATGGATTGTGGCATTGTGAGTGTTAAACTATAGTCTATGAAATTTTATACTCGTCTGATACTATTCTTAATCATTAATTTTGGTGCGCTTGGATTAGGCATCATTTTAATGAACGATGGACCAAGAGCTAGTTGGTATTTAAGCTTAGATAAAGCTCCATGGACACCTCCAGGCTGGGTATTTGGCTTTGCATGGACAACTGTCATGATTTGTTTTTCAGTCTACATGGCAAAACTCACAGAAGCAAAAAACAATAAAGTAATCTTGCTTTTATTTACAATACAATTTATACTAAACGTTAGTTGGAATTATGTCTTTTTTAATCAACATAACATTTCTTTAGGAATGCTTAATTTGATTGTATTATTGATGTTAATTGCTGTGATGACATTTAAATTTAAATCACAATTAAAAATATATAGCATATTCATACTTCCCTACTTAGTATGGATGCTCGTCGCTAATTCTTTGAACGGTTATATTTTATATACTAACTAATGTATTATGCAAAAATTTAGCACAAAAGGAATTGTGTATAGACTACACAGTAAACAAAACTTTCCCATATCTCTTGAAGAGGCATGGGATTTTTTATCGGATCCAAGGAATTTAAAGACTATTACGCCCGATTATATGAGTTTTGATATTCTCACAGAAGATCTTGGAAAAATGTATCCTGGTCAAATTATACAATACATTGTCACTCCTATCTTACACATAAAAACACATTGGGTTACTGAAATTACACATGTTGAGCATCAGCATTATTTTGTAGATGAACAACGTTTTGGTCCTTATAAAATGTGGCATCACAAGCATTTTATCAAAGAAATTCCTGGCGGCGTAGAAATGGAAGATATTATTGACTATAAAATTCCGTTTGGCTTTTTGGGACGACTCATGCATCCCATACTCGTAAAACCAAAGCTTACAGAAATATTTGAATACAGAACTAAAAAACTAACCGAATTATTTGGAGCTTATGAAGGATAATTATGTACTTTTTTGGCATAGAAGAGACTTACGCATCGAAGATAATATTGGATTGCACAAAGCGCTAACTTCTGAAAACAAGGTTATTCCGCTATTCATATTTGATGAAAATATTTTAGATAAGCTTCCAAAAGACGATGCACGTGTCACATTTATTCATGAACAACTCGAAAAAATGTACAATACGCTGCAAGAAAAGCATGGTGTTTCATTGCTTGTACAACATGGAAATCCAATTGAAGTTTTTCGTGAAATTATCGGAAAAATCAATATTGTAGCGGTCTATACCAATCATGATTATGAGACGTATGCGATTGCAAGAGATCAAAAAGTAAAGGAATTCTTGGAAACGGAAAACATTGCTTTTCACACTTTCAAAGATCAAGTTATTTTTGAACGTGATGAAATTGTAAAAGCAGATGGACAACCATATTCCATATACACTCCATATTCAAAAAAGTGGTTGGCTAAACTAAAAAATTCCGATTACGAAAGTGTAGATTGCGCCTCGCATTACAAAAACTTTTCGAAACTACATTTTGATTTTCTTTCATTGGAAGCTATTGGATTTACAACTTCCAACATCAAAGTACTTCCGCATACAATGACAGAAAATATCATTGAAAATTATGAAGCTACTCGAAATTTCCCTGCAATTGAAGGAACTTCAAAATTAAGTCCACACTTGCGATTTGGAACTATCAGTGTTCGGCAATGTGTACAAAACGGATTGCAATCAGAAGAAAATACATTTTTAAAGGAATTGATATGGAGAGAATTTTTTATGCAGATTCTTTGGCATTTTCCTAAATCAGTCACTAACAATTTCAAATCAAAATACGATGGCATCAAGTGGCGAAATAATGAAAAAGAATTCAAGGCTTGGTGTGAAGGAAAAACAGGATATCCATTAGTAGATGCAGGCATGCGCGAACTCAATGAATCTGGCTACATGCACAATAGAGTTCGTATGATTACTGCAAGTTTTTTATGCAAACATTTATTAATCGATTGGAAATGGGGCGAAGCATATTTTGCTGAAAAATTACTTGATTTTGACTTGGCTCAGAATGTTGGAAATTGGCAATGGGTTGCAGGAACAGGTTGTGATTCTGCTCCGTATTTCCGAATTTTCAATCCAACTACACAAATTCAAAAGTTTGATAAAGCACATAATTATATAAAAAAGTGGGTTCCAGATTATCAGGAGTTTAGCTATCCTCAACCTATAGTAGAACACAAACACGCTCGCGAACGTTGCTTAGCAACATATAAGGAAGGTTTAACATAATTTTTTCCTGAAAAACTTCTACACCTTTACATTTTTATTTTCCATGATTTGCTTTGGTTAAGTCAATTTTACTAATGCTAGCAGTTCACTGACAAATGCAACACTTACAAGCGTGTAGCTATACTGACATGAATAGCGACCAATTAGACAATATTATACGACTTAAAAACCAGTCATCTCTATAATGAATACCAACAAGCTTATAGAATCAACCCTTCATTTTGTTTAACGTTTTTATCAATTTAACAAACAATTAACTGTTTTGTTTAACTATTTATAATTTTGTTTAAACAAAATCATTTATATTTGTACCGATCGTTATAAACAACTAATCATATAAAAAGCAATAAAATTGTTATGAAAAAGAAAACAACATTTATCATTATGGCTTTTGTTTTATCATTATTTACACTCACTTCTTGTAGTGATGATGACAACAATGTAGTCGCCCCAAGTAACACGATTGCAGACTTCGTAGCTGCAAACGCTGACTTTAGCTCTTTAGGAGCTGCATTAGACAGAGCTGGTTTAACAAGTGTATTAGCTGGAACAACAGATTACACTGTTTTTGCTCCAAACAATGCTGCATTTGATGCATTCTTAACAGCAAACGACTTTGCTAGCTTAGAAGCAGTACCAGTAGACGTTTTAACTCAAGTCTTATTAAACCACGTTGTTAGCGGAGTAAATACTTCATCAGATTTAACTACTGGTTACATTAAAACTTTAGCAATAGAGGCAACAACCGAAAGTACCCTAAGTATGTATGTAAATACGAGCAGTGGCGTAGTTTTAAATGGTGCTTCAACAGTAATAACTGCAAATGTATCTGTAGATAACGGAGTAATTCATGCAGTTAATACAGTTATTGATTTACCTACTGTGGTAACATTTGCAACAGCAGACGCAACTTTTGGCTCTCTAGTATCTGCTTTAACAAGAGAAACTTCTTTTACATATGTAGCTACTTTGAGCACAAAATCATCACCAGCTCCATTTACAGTATTTGCTCCAACTGATGCAGCATTTACAGATTTAGTTGCAGAATTAGATGGCGTAGACTCTTTAGCTGATATTCCAACAGCAACTTTAGAAGCCACATTAAACACACACGTAGTAACAGAAGCAAACGTATTAGCATCAACATTAACAGATGGAATGATGATTAGTACATTAGGAGATAGTTTTACAATCAATACGTCTGGTGGAGCAAGTTTCACGGACTTAAACAATAGAACCGGTAATATTATTGTTACCGATGTTCAGGCAGTGAATGGTGTAATTCATGCTGTTGATAAGGTTATATTACCGAATCTAAATTAGGTGTATTAGGTTCATAATAAAATCCTTTATATGACCAATAAGGACAACTATATTTTAGTTGTCCTTATTTTTTTGATATAATTTTGTACCTTTTTCATCCCAAAGAATGATTAATGAAACATCTACTTGTCATATTCCTATGTTCTATCAGTTTTTGTCAAGCACAAAACATTGAGTTTGATATTTATTTTGATTCTGGCAAATTTGTATTATCTAAAAAACATACCAAGAAAATCAATCAGGAACTTGCTAGTTTAGACAGTACTACAACCTATAATTTTGTCATTAAAGGATACACTGATTTTGTAGATACAGAGAATTTTAATCTAGAATTATCTAAGAACAGAGCAAATTCGGTAACTACATTTCTTAAGGAGAATTATGAATTATTGATAAATTCTATCGAGAAAGAAGCTAAAGGAGAATTACCTACCTTAACGAAACAACAAAATGAGCGCATTGGTGTAAAAAAACACCGAAAAGTATCTGTAGTTGTTTCTAAAAACGATCACAAACCAAAAGTTGTCAAACGAAAAGAAAATATTTTTGTGATTCCAGTAAAGAAACTTCAAATTGGAAGATCATATTCTTTTGGTAAGATTAATTTTAAAACAGGAAGAGTCACACTTGTAAAGTCATCAAAAAAAGAGTTAGAAAAACTCGTTCGGTTTTTAAAGAAAAATAGAAATATTCATATTGAAGTACAAGGACATGTATGTTGCGGCGGTAATGATGATTCTGATGCTTTGAATAATGCTAAAGGTACAGAGACACTTTCTGTAGATAGAGCGCGTTTTATTTATAAATATCTTATTAGTAGAGGAATTTCTGAAGAACGACTTACTTACAAAGGCTACGCGTTTAAAGCACCATTGTATTTTCCAGAAAAAGGAGCTCGCGATCGCAGTGCTAATAGACGTGTAGAGATTAAGATTACGAAAGTGTAATAATAATATTCTTCTTATTTTCTCTTAAGTACGTTTTAATTTAACAATCAGTCGTTTACTTTTTATACTTTTCACTTGTTCATTTAGCAACCTCAATTCTTCAAGCTTTTCTTTTGGAATTAAATTCTTTAAAATTTTATAGTTTGAATGAAATTTAAGTTGGTTATCCTTACTTTTTTCTAGTTTGAAATAGTATTCACCGTACTCATTTTTAAAATCTACATTTCCTTTTTCAAGACCTAAAACCTCGATATCACAAGGGAAGTTTAGGTAAAATAAAAAATTATCAGAATAATTATAATCAAGGTAATAGTTTAGATCGGAAGCCGTTGATGTATTCTCTAATTTACTGTGTTTAATCAATTTGCCAATTGAAATACTGACTAGACTATCATTTATAAATGTCACTGCATTGTTTAATGTACCTTTACCACTCATAGCAAAAGAGAATGGCTTTTCTTTACTTTGTACTCTACTGGTAATTGTATCAACCTGTATCGTATTATCCTCACCTTCAAACTCTGTTAAAGCATCATAATATTCACTAGCTTCTTTATTTTTATCTAGCATACCAAAAAAGCTTCGCAGCTCTGTAGAAAATCCGCCAGAAATTTTAAATCGATATCTAAAAGAGGTTTTCTTTTTATCAATATCTACAGTACTGGAAATAGTTTGTTGTATATAATTACGATTATAGTCAATTCCAGGTAACTGAACAGTAGCTACAGAAACTGAGTCAACAGTAGCGAGTTTTAAATCTCTAGAAATAAACTTATCCTTTTTTCTTTTTTTCTTTTTTTGATAAGGCTTTACCAAAACGGCTTTAGTATCATACAAAGAAGTTGGTATTTCATCTATTTGATACCTGTAAAAATCTTCATTTGGATATAAAAATTTCAGGTTTCCTTTTTCATCTTTAAGCGCAAAAAATATGTGATCAAACTCACCTTTTCTAATATAATCCATATCAATAGGTCCTGCTTGTCTGTCTTTTCCAAATACAGCCCAATACTCAATTTCTAAATCTTCCAACAATTGTCTGTAAAACCTTCGAATGCTTATTGGATCAAATCTTTTTTCTTTAAGAAAATAGCCTGTAGACTTTATCAATTCTCCTCTTCGAGGCTCTTCCATTTTAAAATTTTCCAACACCTCGTTGTACAATAATGTAAATTTATAGAACTTAGTACTGTCTTTGGCTTCTCCAATTACTCTTCGCTTCCATCGTTTATAATATGACGATCTTTCTCTGTCAATATTCATTGGTTGCGTAAGTATATTAAACTCTTCATTATATACTTTTTTCCAAGTTCTTAACTTACTATACTTATTTTCTACAGAGTAATATAAATATGGTTTTTCACAAGGCAGGCAGTTATGTTCATTTAACTCTAAACCTTTTAATTTATCAGCTGAGAATTGCAAATACACTAAACTATCATTAGAGACAACTTCAGGTTCGGGAAAATCATTATACGTCTTATAGCGAACAGCAAAACCTTTACCCGTTTTTATAGTGCATTGAGTATTCATGCTAGGTAGATCTGAATATAAATTTACATATCCCATTAAGTTTGACTTACTTAAATCTTCATAAAAAACGTAATTTGTTTCAATGGTGTCACCTGGTTCTACAGCAGGAATAGGATAATTGATTGCTCCAAATGGTTTCCTTTTAGAGTTTCGTTTAAACACCAAACTAGAATCCAATTCAACTACAGAACCGTCAGCTTTAAGAGTTCTTATCTTAATACTTTCTATACGATTACTTTTATATTCATCTAAATTTAAAAAAGCATGATTTTCTACACCTTTCGTTGTATTTACAACCAATTTATTATTTATAGAAATATACCTCTTATAACCAAACACATATTTGGCATACGTGACATCTGTGTAGGTATATTTATAATAAGCATCCGAGTTTTTACAAAGTTCTGCAAAGGGATCTTCTTTTATAAAAGTTTTAAAACTGTAAAAAAGAATAGCCATGCATATAATAATCAGGCTAGCTTTTTTGTTTTTTGAGAACGATAGGTTCATTTATTATTTTTTTAAATGATTTTAAAATTTCATTTGTCTTGCTACTATTTTCTTTATTTATGAATATATGATCAAAAATAAAGTCATAATTACATTCTATTTCCAAGTTAGAAATAGCTTTTATGGTCATAGTCAGCGATATTCCTTCTCCTTTATACGTATGCTCAATAGGTTGAAACGTTACAATAGGCTCGTCCATTTTTATTTTGGCGCGCATTTTTTTGTAAAATGGATTCCTTAAATAAGTACCTTCTATCAATTCTTCTCTGGCTTCTGTCTCAATAAGTCTTGGTAAAAAATCAATAAACAAATATTTACTTTCACCATCATTAAACGTTTTTCCATTAATAGCAATAGTACCTTCTAGATGAAGTTTTTTAGGTTTATTTACTACTTCTAAATCAGAGATCGATTGGTTTCCAAAAACCTCATCAAAGAAAGTTTTTCCAAAATCTTTAAACTTTTTTTCTCCTTCACTTTTTATATATCTTTTAAAATAATTACTAGATATTCCGTCATAATCAACAGTAAAAATTCCATTTACAAGCATACTCTCGGAGTCAACTTTTAAATCTAACTGATACAGAATTTCATTTTCTTGAGGACTAAATCGTTCTACTTTAAAAAATGTAGCTCCTTTCGGGTTTACAATTAAAATGGTTCTATCTTGTAAACTTTGCACTGGACTTCCAGCATAGTGAATAGGATCGGTAGGATCTAATAGTATTGTTTTACCATCTATATAGGCGACACCTATCACATGATTTGCAGAACTTAATGCAGGAAAATCACAATCACTAATATGATCAAAAGTTGCAGCTAGGGCAATATCGCTTTCAATACCTTTATACCGTAATGCTTCTGATAAAAAGTTTGAAAGATCTTTACAATCACCCTGTTTGTTAGCATACACTTCATTCGCTGTAAAAGGAATGAATGCTCCCATACCAGTTTCTATAGCGACATATTTAAAGTTATTTCGAACATAATCATAAATGATATTCACAATTTCTGATGGATCTGTACTATTTGCCGTCAATTCATCAATTTTCTGTTTTACAGAGTCATCTATACCTTTTTTGGAAGCTAAATTTCTTGTATACCAATCGTTCATATAATCCATTGGTCGCTTTTCATAAGAACTAGGCATGACAAGTGTTCGCATCATTGGAACTTTCATATTCTTATAAATACCAAAAATCTGCAATGGATCTGATTCTACTTTCCTTGGAACTACTTTTATATTCCATACAGAACTTACATCCGTTGAAGTAGAATCTATGGCGTAAGAAGAAAGTAAATCTTTATGAATTGTATTATGTACTAATTTGAATTCTTTAGGAACGTTTATTTGATATGTTAACATACCTATTTCATAATATGAAAAAAAGTGTAAACTTGTAAAATACATGAGCTCTTTACAGGAAATCGAATATTTTAACTTCACTTCTACATCTGCAGGGATTTCAACAATTTTAATCTTTTTGCTCGTTATATAATCTAGTTCAACGTTTTCATCGTACGTTCGTACTGCTACTATATTTTTAAAACGCTTCCTCTTTTTTCCAAATAATAAAATATCAGATACTCTTTCTAACTCCGTATCATAAAAAATTGGATAATAGCGTAGTTCATCACTTTTTTCAAATGTGATTGCAATTTCCTTTACAAAGGAAGAATCTTTCTGAATTTTAATATTTTCTTCCTTCGATTTTAAATAGAGATCCTGAGTAAATCCTATTAAACTGTAAAAAATAAAAAATAGTAACGTACATGTATTATGGATACGCTTCATGCAGTATATTTTGAGTATTGTATTTTTCTGGGGGAAAGATTATTTTAACTTTAACAATATAATACTTTCAAATGAAATTTTGAAGCGATTAAAATAAAATTGTAATTATTTTTTTGAACTGTATGCTTCAGACAAATTTTAAAAAATAAAAATGAATCATCTTACCAAAATAAAATGATTCATTAAATATCTATTTTTATGAGATTACAAACGGACAATCTTCGCTCCAATGGCGCGCAGGCGTTCGTCTATATTTTCGTAACCTCTATCTATTTGTTCTATATTATGAATAGTAGATGTTCCTTTAGCTGATAAAGCCGCAATTAATAATGAAATTCCAGCTCTAATATCTGGAGAAACCATTGTAGTTGCTTTTAATTGTGATTTGAAGTCATGACCAATAACGCTGGCTCTATGCGGATCGCACAGAATAATTTTCGCGCCCATATCAATCAATTTATCTACAAAGAATAAACGACTTTCAAACATTTTTTGATGCACCAACACACTTCCGCGTGCTTGTGTAGCTACAACTAATATAATACTTAATAAATCTGGTGTAAATCCTGGCCAAGGTGCATCGGCAATAGTCAAAATAGAACCATCAATATAGTTTTGAATTTCATATCCGTCTGCATGTGCAGGAACATAAATATCATCACCTTTACGTTCTACTGTAATTCCAAGTTTTCTAAATACATCTGGTATCTGACCTAAATCGTCCCAACTTACATTTTTAATTGTAAGTTCACTTTTAGTCATTGCAGCCAAACCAATCCAACTTCCAATTTCAATCATATCTGGAAGCATTCTATGCTCAGTTCCGCCCAACTCTTCTACACCTTCTATACGTAATAAATTAGAACCAACGCCGCTAATTTTTGCGCCCATTCGGTTCAACATTTTACATAACTGCTGTAAATATGGTTCACAAGCGGCATTATAAATGGTTGTTGTTCCTTCTGCTAATACAGCAGCCATTACAATATTGGCAGTTCCTGTAACTGAAGCTTCATCCAATAGCATGTACGTTCCTTTTAGCTTTTTAGCTTCTACTCCATAGAAATAATCTTCTCTGTTGTATCTAAATTTCGCACCAAGCTTTATAAAACCTTCAAAATGAGTATCCAATCTTCTACGTCCAATTTTATCACCTCCAGGTTTTGGAATGTATCCTTTTCCAAATCGTGCCAATAATGGACCAACAATCATAATAGAACCACGCAAACCGCGTCCTTCTTCTTTAAATTGTTCAGACTCTAGGTATTTAAGATTGATATCATCGGACTGAAACGTATACGATCCTGGTCCGTTTTTTTGAGTTTTCACACCTAAGTTTCCTAAAAGCATGATTAATTTGTTGACATCAACGATATCAGGAATGTTGCTTATTGTCACCTTTTCTGGCGTTAATAAAACCGCACACAATATTTGTAACGCTTCGTTTTTTGCGCCTTGTGGTTGAATACTTCCTTTTAACTGATGACCACCTTCAATCTTAAAAGTCCCCATAAAATATGATAATGAATTTTGTTAGTAACGTTTTCTGTTGTTACGATGATTTTTATTATTTCGCTGCTGATTTTTGTTATTGTTGTTGTGTGAAAACTTCTTTTTCTGTTTCAGTAAGTTTGAAGCATCAGATAAGTTTTCTTCTTTAGCAGCTAAGTCAATTTTTCCATTACTCAATTCGAGCAAATGCTTAAAAATTACATAATCTTCAACAGTATCTTTATTCCAGTTTAGATAACACTTTTTCATATGATTTGCGATCGCAAACTCTAATGCTTCCTTCATTTCTCCTTCATCCCAACCGTTTGCCACATCAATCATTCGCTTAATATTATTTCCATAGAAACGATATTTAGGAAAGTTTTGAGGATATCCAAGTGGTTCTGGACGTTCTTGTAATAATTCGCGTGAAGGCTTTGGATATGGAGATTCAACATCTAGTCGAAAATCTGACATGATGAATAATTGATCCCATAATTTGTGTTGAAAATCGGGAACATCACGCAAATGCGGTTGTAAATTCCCCATGACACCAATGATTGATTTTGCAATTTTATTGCGTTCTACATCATCTTCTGTTTCTACGGCATGGTTGATCATTTTTTGAATATGTCGTCCATATTCTGGAATAATCAATCGTTTACGCTCTGTGTTATACTCTAACTGGTCAATCAAAATAAAATTTGTTTGTAAGGTAAATATTGAAGTAAAATAAAGTTCTTGTGAAGATTATTTTGTGATTGCAAAATAGTAAAAAAAATCTATATAACTCTGTAGTTATAGAGAAATTATACCTTCTACCTGACTTGCTTCCTTATATTTTTCAATTACAGCGTCGGCACTTTTCATATTTGCCGTGATTGTAACGCTTGTATACGTTCCTTTAGAAGACTTTTTAGTATTAATTACCGCACCAAGATTGTCAAAAATTTGGTGTACTTCTTTTATCTTTTCTTCACTAGATGGTACAATAAATTTGTACATGTATAGTGCTGGAAATTGCGTAGTATCTTCTAATTGTATTTTCAGTTTTGCATAAAACGCTTCAGGGTCGTTTTTTAAACTCATGCTCTCTTTTTTTCTTAATGAACGGCAAAGATACAGCTTCTTAGAAAACTTTTGCTGTTTCTGTTATTTGATTACTTTTTTAATGAATGTTGTATTAGCAACTTGCACTTTCAAAAAGTATGTTCCTGAGCTTAGTTGCGATACATGTATAGTCGTTTCTTGGAGGTTGAAAACTTCTTTTTGCATTACAATTCTACCAAAACTATCCAATAAAATAATAGAATTTAGCGGTTTTTCTGTTGCGATATAAATTTTATCTTTTACAGGATTTGGAAAGATTTTCACAGAATTTTCAGTCACTTCATCTACACTTAAAATACAATTAATTTGTGTTCCTGCTTCCGTTACAAGTGTTCCATTAGTTACATACCAATGTTCCCAAGTTCCGCCTGTTCCAGTTTTCCAATCAGTCAAACTAAATGCATTGCTTCCAGTAGTTGTTCCTTTGACTTTATACACTTTTAAAGCTTCGCCACCTCTATTCCAATGCAATGGTGTATTTGGCTCACAAGTTTCTGGTACTGTCTCTGTTAACTCACAATTTGATTGAATAAAATACGCGTTGTCATCATAGGTAGGATATCCGCCATAAACACGCGCCGAACCTTCGTCGTCAATACAAACTGCAGTATATTCATCGCAGGCAATTCCTTTGATATCTAAAATACCAGCATTTACATTATCAGTTAAAATTCGTGCCATAAAAGCTGCATGACGACCTCTCCTATCAGGATCATCATAATGTGTATCTGTAATGACATCGGTTAGATAGTAATTTTCTAAAAAAGGTGCGCTCGAAACTGTTGCGTCGGTTGCATACGGGTTTGCCAATGCTTCCGCAGAAGTAATCGTTCCGTTTTCCGCTGAAAAATAATGTCCTCCCAAAATCGCCATTCCAGCACTTGTTCCGCCAATCACCACATTTTCAAAATTAACTGCATGATTGATTAAATTTTGTACTTCTGTATCTCTCCAATACGAAACATAATTCCATTGATCGCCACCAGCTAACCAAATTGCTTCTGCTTCCTGAATCCTTTGCAATACATACGCATCTGAACTTGCACTACTATTATTAAAAACGATGGTTTCCACCGAATTGATCGTAATCCCCAAATCCGAATACATATATGTATTATAACCATCTGAACCGCTTGCGCGCAATACCAACACATCACCGCCATTGGCGCGTTGCAAAAACCATTGCATGGCTTCGTCTGATTCTGAAGCACCGCCCATTAAACACGATCCGCCTAACGGAGTTACATCAACACTAGTAGCACTTCCTGTTCGATAGGACGTGTACGATTGTGCAAAACTATTTAGCACAAAAAATAAAGATAAAATGTAGGTGAAATTAGTTTTCATAAGTAAAGTGGTATGTTTCAAATGTAGGTAAAGTTTCACAACTTGCAAAAGGTTATTTATGAGATGATTTGTATTGAATTTTAAATCACTTTCGTTTTAAAAACTCTAGAATCAAGATTTTTTGATTTAATTTGATAAAAAAACAAGAATGGGAAAATTATTTTTTACATCCGATCATCATTTTGGACATGATAATATTATAAAATTCTGTAATCGTCCGTTTGAAGATGTTCGGGAAATGAATCAAGTTCTGATTGAGAGATGGAATAAAAAAATTAAAAAGAATGATTCCGTATATCATTTAGGCGACTTTGGATATGGATACAAAGAAAATATTGCTTCTATTTTAGACCAATTGAATGGAAAGATTCATTTAATTGTGGGAAATCATGAAAAGCCAGCACTACAAAACCCTGATAAATTTGTTTGGATAAAGGACTATTTTGAATTGAAGGTGAAAGATGCTGATTGTAAAAACGGATATCAGAACATCATTCTATTTCATTATGCCATGCGCGTGTGGAGAAGTGATTCGAGAGGAAGTTGGCATTTATATGGACATAGCCACGGTAATTTATCAGACTTAGAAGATCGTTTGTGTTTTGATATTGGTGTTGATTGTCATGACTTTTATCCGTTATCTTACGATGAAGTAAAAACGATTATGAAAACTAAAAACTGGAGTCCACCTTCACAAAAAAGAGAAATTTGAGTTAGCTTGATTTTTTTCACAGATGAAGGTGTGAATTTAGAGTCTAATGGAAGTAAATAAACTCTTAAAAGAATTTACCGCAGTAATAGATCACTTTTATTAATGGTTTCACATTATATCCTTCAAATACTAACCAAAAACAGATTGCAAAATACTGAAGTATTATATGCAATCTGTCTTTAAACTAAATTTAATTCTATTATAATCTTATTTATTGTTGTTCAATTTGAAACCAGCCATTCCATACACCGCCAATTTGATAGCATATAAAATATTCGCCAGCTTCTGTAACAGCAACTACTTGAATTTGACCTTCACCATTTGTTGTTGCGGCTACTCTAGCAGCATTATTCAATGGTCCCGTTGAACCTTCTGCTGTTCCATAAAGTGCGCTTGCTTGTGACCATACTAACTTATCTCCTGATTCTATTTGCCACGTATGTGCTACCATCTTTGCCTCATCAATATAAAAAGCTTCTACACGTTCATCTGAATTCGTTGCTATAACAAAATTATTCATAATTTTTAATTTTATAATTTCCTACTCTATTTAAAATTGGCTTTTCGGGTTTCGCCTACAAAAACCAAAAAGAGCTAACTAACTTCCTCTTTATTTGATTTTTACAACAATACAAATCTGCAATAGTTCTTTGTTTTATTCTAAGTAGAAACTACCTGTTTGTATAAAACAGATAGAATTACCACGATGTAGGTTTTAACTTAATTAAGATTGTTTCAAAGTTATTTTCTGTAATTCTGTTAAGTTTAATGAAGTCATTTTTGCCAAAAATACTTTTACATTTAAAATTTAGCATTTTACATTTATAATTTCATTAGTTAGCAACCAAAAACAAAAATTTCATATTCCTATGATTTTGCGTAATTTTACGCCATAAATTATTCAGATTGAACACGAAAAGAGTACTTATTATTGGTGGACCTGGCACAGGGAAATCTACATTGATTACAGCTTTAGAAGACAAAGGACATGTTTGCTTTCATGAAATTTCAAGAGAAGTTACAGCAGCTGCACAGAAAAAAGGCATTGAACAATTATTTTTAACGCAACCGTTATTGTTTAGTGAGTTGTTATTAAAAGGTAGAATTCAACAATTTGAAGATGCCAAATCGCTCGATACTGAGTATGCTTTTTACGATCGTGGAATTCCTGATGTAGCAGCATATATGGATTATACAGGAGATGAATATCCCGATATGTTTCGCGAAGCTTGTAAAGAACATCAGTATGATGTTGCCTTTATGCTAGCACCTTGGAAAGAAATTTACGAACAAGATAACGAACGTTACGAAAGTTTTGAACAAGCAGAAACCATTCAGAAGTATTTGACAACGGCATATGAAAGCTATGATTACAAATTAATTGATGTACCGTTTGGAACGATTTCCGAACGTGTTTTATTCATCCTTAATACACTTAAAAACTACGAATGACCAAACCGCTTGCACTTCTAGAAAAATATTGGGGACATACTTCGTTTCGTCCTTTGCAAGAAGAAATTATAAACGCGGTTATTCAACAAAAAGATACTTTAGCTTTGTTACCAACTGGTGGCGGAAAATCTATTTGCTTTCAGATTCCTGCTTTGGCTATGGACGGAATTTGTATTGTGGTTTCACCTTTGGTTGCCTTAATTCAAGATCAAGTTGCCAATTTAAAAGCCAATGGAATTAAAGCAATTGCCTTAACTGGTGGATTGAAAGCGACAGAAATTAGTGACTTACTAGACAATTGTGTTTATGGCGATTATAAGTTTTTATATCTATCGCCCGAACGTTTACAGCAGGAAATCATTCAACAACGCATTAAGCAAATGAACGTCAACTTAATTGCTGTTGATGAAGCACATTGTATTTCGCAATGGGGAAACGATTTTCGTCCAGCATATAAAAACATCAATACACTTAGAGAGTTGTTGCCAAACATATCTTGTATTGCATTGACGGCAACTGCAACGCCAACAGTTGTAAAAGATATTGAAGCGAGTTTACATTTAAAAGATGTACAGCAATTTCAGCAGTCGTTTACGCGTGAAAATTTAGCATACACGGTTTTAGAAACCGAAAATAAAATTTTGACGATCGAAAAAACCTTGCGCAAATATCCGCAATCGTGTATTGTGTATACACGCAACCGAAAAAGCACGGTAAACATTCATGAAGCACTTTCACGAAAAGGATTTACTAGTGTATTTTTTCATGGTGGACTTTCGTCAGAAGAGAAAAAAAAGAACCTCCAGAAATGGTTGAACGGAAAAGTGCAAACAATCGTAGCTACGAATGCTTTCGGAATGGGCATTGACAAACCTGATGTTAAGAATGTAATTCATGTGCAATTGCCTGATAGTTTGGAGAATTATTACCAAGAAGCTGGACGTGCAGGACGAAATGGCGAATATGCAAACGCTATCATTCTAACTGATGCAAACGACGTTGATATTTTACAGAAACAATTTATTCATAATTTACCAAGTGTCGATTTCTTGAAACTCGCGTTTAGGAAGTTGTGTAGTTTCTTTCAAGTTGCCTACGGTGAAGGATATGATACCAAACACGCATTGGCTTTTTACGAATTTTGCAAAGCATACAAATTCCCCACACAAAAAACATATACTGCTTTACAACTGTTAGACAGGCATAGTGTGATTCAGCTTTCACAGCATTTTCACCGAAAGACTTCTTTACAATTTAGTGTAGATCAATTCAATTTGATGAAGTATCTTGATAACAATGCTAACGTAAGTTTAATTACACAAGGAATTTTACGCACGTATGGAGGTGCTTTTGAACAGAAAATAAACATCAACACACATTTTTTAGCTCAAAAATTAGGATTGCCAAAACATAAAATTACCGAGACCATTCAACAGTTGGCAAAAGATGAAATTATTACGCTAGACGAAATACAAACGGATGCCGAAGTTACTTTTTTAGTTGCTCGTGAAGATGATAAAACCATTCATCCTATTGCAAAAGAAGTACGACAACAAAACGAATTGAAAAAGAAACGTGTACAAACCGTTATCAATTATATAAAAGATTCGGAAACGTGTAAAAACATACAGCTTCTCTCCTATTTTGGAGAAGACACCAAAACACCTTGCGGAATTTGTTCGGTATGTAGAACAAAAAAAACCGCGGCTCCCGATACGGAAATGCAATTACTCATTAGAGATGATATTTTAAAAGTTTTAAAAGAAAAGCCAATGACCTCAACGGAAATTTGTGCTGTTTTACCCTATAGAGAAAACTTACTATTATCAATAATTCAATTACTTTTGGAGGCTGAAAAAATTAAATTAACAGAAACAAATACTTATACCATATAATATATGAGAGATCTTAGAATCGTTTTTATGGGTACGCCCGATTTTGCAGTTGCAACATTAAAAGCATTATTGGATGCCAATTATAATGTGGTTGGCGTTATTACAGCGCCAGATAGACCTGCTGGTCGTGGTCGTAAGATGCATCAATCTGCCGTGAAAAAGTTTGCGCTGGAAAATGATTTGAATGTTTTACAACCTACCAACTTAAAACGAAAATCTTTTGTTGCAGAATTAAAAGCGTTGAACGCGAATTTACAAATTGTAGTTGCTTTTAGAATGTTGCCTAAAGTTGTTTGGCAAATGCCCGAATACGGAACGTTTAACTTACATGCTTCATTACTTCCAAATTATAGAGGTGCAGCACCAATTAACTGGGCTATTATTAATGGAGAAACAAAAACAGGTGTGACAACGTTCTTTATTGATGAGAAAATTGACACAGGCGCCATGATTTTCCAGGAAGAACTTCCTATTGATCCAACCGAAAATGCAGGTTCATTACATGATAAATTAATGACTATTGGAAGTGGCTTGGTTGTAAAGACAGTTCAACATATAGAAAAGGATGAAGTTACGACTACCATTCAACCAACTTTAGAAGATATACGAACGGCTTATAAAATTCATAAAGACACTTGTAAAATTGATTGGACAGATACCATTGACAATATATATAATAAGATTCGTGGTTTGAGTCCATATCCTGCTTCTTGGACAACCTTATATAATGGTGAAGAAACCTATAACATTAAAATATATGAAGTAGAAAAAGTAATTGAATCACATTCTGATATTGTGGGAAGTATTATAAGTTCTAAAAAAGAAGTCAAAATTGCGGTTAAAGAAGGATACATTATTGTAAGAGTTTTACAGCTTCCAGGAAAGCGTTCTATGGAAATTAGCTCCTTGTTAAATGGTTTTACTTTCGAAAAAGGCGCAAAAGTCTCGTAAGCCCTATATTCACTGATACGAGAGAAAAACAATAAAAAATGACCATGTTTATTAACAATCGCATTAAGTTATTAACAAAAACGGGGTTTTCCCGCGCTATTACTTGCATGACAAAGAAATCCGTATAAATTTGTATTGCTTTTAAAAATAATGTTTAACCAAACAATTAATAATTCAACGATTATGAACAAAACAGAATTAATTGACGCAATGGCTGCTGACGCAGGAATTTCTAAAGCTGCAGCAAAGAAGTCATTAGAATCATTTTTAGGAAATGTAGAAGGAGCTTTAAAAAGCGGAAACAGAGTTTCTTTAGTAGGGTTCGGATCTTGGTCAGTTTCAGAAAGAGCTGCAAGAGAAGGAAGAAATCCTCAAACTGGAAAAACTATCCAAATTGCTGCTAAAAAAGTAGTAAAATTTAAAGCAGGATCTGATTTAGGAAAAGCAGTTAACTAATTATATTTATTATATAAGTTAGACAAAAAGCACTCAAATTTGAGTGCTTTTTCGTTTTTTAGGAGGTCTTAAAAAAAGCAGTATTTGATTATTCCGTTTTTTTTTAATAGATTTAAGTAACCTAAAAAATCGTAAATGATAGCCTTAAAACCCAATAAAGGACATCTTTTAGTTGCAGAACCATCCATTATTGGAGACGTATCTTTCAACAGATCAGTTGTTTTACTTGCTGACCATACTGAAGAAGGATCTATTGGCTTCATTTTGAATAAACCACTAAATGTTCATCTTTCGGACTTAATTCCACAATTTGCTAACGTTAAAGCAACGTTTAAAGTGTATAATGGAGGTCCTGTAGAACAAGATAATTTATATTTTATCCATAAAATACCACATTTGGTACCAAATAGTATAGAAATTTCGCTGGGGATTTATTGGGGCGGCGATTTTTCTTCTATTGCAAAACTTTTGGAAGAAGATAAATTACAACAAGACGACATTAAGTTTTTTCTTGGGTATTCTGGTTGGCATGCCAATCAATTGAGTGAAGAATTGAATTCTAATTCTTGGATTATTGTTGAAAATGAATTTCAAAAAGAAATCATTTCTAAGTCATGCAAGTCAATTTGGCGTAATAAAATGATGGAATTTGGTGGCGAATATTTGATTTGGTCAAATGCGCCTGAAGATCCTAGTCATAATTAGGTGTTTGGTTATTTGCCTTTGGGTCGCTTCGCTCTTGGCTTTTTTATTGTTTGTTTAGTTCTAAAACTCATACAATTTATAACTATCGAACTATCCTAAGCGAATTCGCATATTTAGTTTTGCCATTAAATCACGTGCAACAGTAGCTTCAAATTGCTTTTTGCGGTATTTTGTGATGGGAACAATTCCTCGAATTACATTTGTAATAAAAAATTCATCTGCTTTTTGAATTTCAAAAGGTGAGATACTTTCTTCTTTCAATTCATAATTGGGCGTTTTTTCAAGAATTTCTATCAATTGCTTGCGTAAAATTCCTTTTAAACATCCATCTGTAATTGGTGGCGTTTTGATTGTGTTTCCTTTTACTAAGAAAATGTTTCCATTTAACGCTTCTACAACGCTTTTATCCTCATTGACCAACAAACAGTTGTCTAAATCATTTTCTTTCGCGTAAATGCTTCCTAATACGCTTATGATCTTGTTATTGGTCTTTAATGTAGACAGCAATCCTTTGTTGATATAGAAATCTTTGTATAAATCGGCTTCATATGTTGACTCTGAGAGTAAATAAAAAGGTGATTCTAGCGAGTCTGCTGAGATTACATATTCAACTTCATTTGTATCTGGCAAATACAATCCGCCGTTTCCTCTGTAAATTGTTAAACGTACACGAGCATTTGTTAATTCATTTGCTTTTAATGTATTGAGCACTTCTTCTTCTAAGAATTCCATTGTAAAATTCATCGGAATTTCCATTCGTAAGATTCGCATTGATTCCATTAATCGAAAATAATGGTCTTCCCAAAAGAGGATTTTATTAGCTACGACTCTTAGGGTTTCAAAAAGCGAATCTCCATATTTTAGTCCTCTATTTTCAACATTCAGTATTGTAGTTTCTGCACTGATGTTTCCATTAAAATTTACCATAAAAAAAGCCTTGATTATCTCAAGGCAAATATACTTTTTAAAAATGGTTTTTCTTAGCGAGAACCTAAAACTTGTTTCAAACTTCCAATTTGGTTTTCCCACAACATTTTACCTTCTTCTACTTCGTCATCGTCATCTGCATGATCGATTACAATAAGAGAAACATCTTTAGTAATTTCATCGACTACTATCTTCATTTCAAAATAATACGATGTGTCTTCATCTTCTTCCCATTGAAAGCGGATACGTTCATTATTTTTCTTTCCTAGGAGCTTTGCCGTTTCTTCTTCACCGTCCCATATAAATATAAAAACCTCACCTCTAGAATTCACATTATCTGCGTACCATTCAGATAATCCTGAAGGTGTAGATAGATATTGGAATAAAAGCTGTGGAGAAGATTGTATAGGGAACTCAATTTCGTATTTTACTTTATCTGACATGCTTTATTTATAATTATGTTGTTGACAATATATACATTAATTGCTAAGTTTAAAAGAAAACAATAAAAAAAATAATTTTTACTTAATATTTGCTCAAAAAAAAATAGTTGTTATATTTGCAGCCGCAAAGAAGGCGAGGTAGCTCAGTTGGTTAGAGCGTCGGATTCATAACCCGGAGGTCTCGGGTTCAATTCCCGATCTCGCTACAAAGACAATCATACACGCATTGTCAATGTTTACAAGGTTTTCCATCATTTGGAAAACCTTTTTTTTATGTCTAAATTACATCTCCTTTTAACAAACGCATATATTAACGCATATACTTTGAGTGAGAATTTGTACACAGAACCGAAGATTTATGATGCTGATGGAGACCTTTCAAAACGATGGTATGTGTATTTCTATTATCGAAATCCAGCCACAGGAAAATTGGTTCTCCAACCGCCTTTATACATGGGAGTCAATCGTTTAAAGACGAAAAGCGCTCGTATGGAGCGATTAGTTATAAACAAAACGGCTCTACATGAATTACTCAAAAAAGGGTATAATCCGTATGAAACCTATAAGGAAACTGAAAAACGCATAGAACAACAGAAAATACAAGAAGAAGGCATTCAAATTGACAGTCAACGAAAAAATTATACCGTAAAAGAAGCCTTATTTTTTGCTTTAAAGCAACGTAAACCGCATTGGAAGAAAAAAACTGCGGGAACAATGGTCGGTCATTTTAATAGATTTATTGAGTGGCTTACTACAAATAAACTTCTTGATAAAGATATTTCTGAACTTAAAAAACGTGATGTTTCTACATTTTTAAATTCACTAACTAAAATTCAAACGAAAAAACAAAAGCTGTTAAAGTTACCTTTAGAACCTGTAAGCCCTAAAACTCGTAATAACTTTAGACTTACCCTCTCTACCCTATTTAGTCAATTAGAAGAAGATGAAATTATTGAGCGAAATTTTATTTCCCAAATAAAAGTCAATAAAAGTATACCAAAAAAGAATAAGCCATTTTCTAAAGAGCAGATTATTGATATTAGAGATTACTTGGATAAAAATGATCCTTATTTACGCATATTTATACAGTTTATGTCGTACGCTTTTTTGAGAAATGTAGAAGTATGTCGTTTACAAGTAAAGGATATTGATTTGGCTTCAAAACGATTGTATGTACGTTCTAAAACTGCTCCACTTGCCATAGTTCCTATTATTGGCGAATTAGAGACTGTTTTGCGAGACATGAAACTTGAAAACTACGCTCCTACAGATTTTGTGGTTACTCGTTATGAAAAGCCTGCAAATTGGGATATTGATGAAAATAATAAAACCAATTATTTTTCTAAAAAGTTCAAAAAAGTAAAAAAGGCTCTGGAATATTCTGATGATTATTCACTCTATTCCGTTCGTCATACCGCAGCTACTAACATTTATAATTCTCTGTTAGCAGAAGGAAAAAGCGAAGAAGGTGCTTTGATGCACTTAATGTCAATTACTCGACACAGATCGAAAGCAGGATTGAAAAATTACTTGCGTGAAATTGGCGCAACACTTCCGAAAGATTATTCGGATAAGTATACTATTCATTTTTAAGCTGGAAACTTGAACTTAAGTTTTAATAAATGGTTTTAATAATTTCTTCGCTTGTTAAAATATTGAACCAATATTTTATCCATAGCTTCTGTAACTTTGCTTTTCTTGTTTGTGCTTATATTTTGTTTCTTTATTGGAATTTCAACACCTAACAGACTATACAGGCGATTCTTCTCATCAGAGGAGAGCGCTTGAATCACATTATATGCTGTTTCGGCTTTCAATTTTAATTCTTAATTATGAGCTTGTTCTTGATTAGACAAATAGACTTCTGTTTTAATATTTTACACAAATATTAACCAATGATTTATACTATCATTTGCACACTTTTGTCGCTCGCGACAATCGTTTTAGAATTTATTTTTTATAGTAATTCAAACTTGTTATTAGCTTATTTGAAAACAAAGATTTAAAAGATAATTGAAGAATCATTTGTTCAGTTTTGTAACTTGAACCTACAGCCATTAAACAAACTCCTTTTATGGTTTTATTTTTAAGAATAAGCAATCCGACATAGTACTAGCTATGAAACAATATTTCTCGTTATTGTTACCTCTTTTACATATAAAGCGCATTCTTTTTTCTTTTCTACTGTTTTGTATAAGTTTTTAATGGGTTAATAATTCTTATTAGGAATAGGAAGCAATATATATGATGATTGCTGTGCTAAACACTATTCTATAATACTCTCTAAAGTATCAAGAGTGTAAAGATTTGAATTAATTTTGAAGAATCATTTGTAAAATTTTGTGTCCGACACACAGATTGTAAGAAGAAATTGTAAGATTCTTAATAAAGAAAGATTTATCCTAATATAATTGCGGTTTAATTATAGAATAATCAATATATAATTTGAGAATTATTTTTAATTTAACAAATATTTTCTGATTTCATATTTTCGTTTAAGATATCGCTCAACAAGTTAGTGAAAAAGAGGATAAAATAATTTTTCTATTAGTTTTTAAATTATTTCCGAAAATTTACTCATCACTAAGGGATAAGTAAAAAAATGATAAAAAAAATCAACTTATCATTAAGCGATGAGTTCATAATTTGATTCTGAAAAAATTACTCATTGTTTAGCAATCAATAAAAAAACGATAAAAAAAATCAACTTATCCTTAAGCGATAAGTTGATTTTTTATTTTTAGAAAATTTGCTCATTACTTAGTGATTAGTTGGGGAATTGAACTTATCGTTTAACAATTAGCTGAAATAAAGATCAAAAACGAATTCATTGCTCTATGATAAATATACAAAACTACTATTGAAAATCTGCTCATCGACTTAGTGATTAGTTGTAAAATTGAACTTATCGTATTCTATGATAAGCTGAAAATAAAATTAGCAAGCAAACTAATATGATTAAAACCGATTTTGAAAGCTAACTTGAATATTTCAAAACTAGAAAGTTTTATTTTAATATTTAAAGAGAATATTACTACTTTTATTTCTGTATATTCTACATGAATTACCAAGCTTAATATAGAATAATTACCCTAACTGAATATGATAGAAATTCTAAACAATCATTGCAATAAAGAAAATGGACTTTTATTATTTAATCCACCAACTGGTTCTGGAAAAACACATAGTGTTTTGACTTGGATATTTGAAAATTATAAAAAATATTGCAAGGAAAATAGAAAGATTTTTTTCGTTACAAATCTTAAAAAGAATCTACCTTATGAAGAACTAAGAGATAATTTCTTTATTCCCCAAAAAAAATTATACGATTTTGAAAAAGATATCACATTTTTAGATTCAAATTCCGATTGCCTAATTAATAGGTTTAAGGATATAGAAGAATCTATAAATGATTACTTCAAAAATTTCAAAGTATTTTATTCAATAAAAAGCAATGTAACCGAAATAAATAATCACAAAGAAAATCCAAAGTTAAAGACATACGTTAAAAAACTCAAAGATGAATTAAGAACTGACTTTGAACCGAAATTTAGACGAATAATTGAAAAATATCTAAAAGAAAACTTTAAAAATAAACAAGAACGGATTAGAGCTATTCAAAATAATGATGAACTTAAATGGATGGGGGAATTATATCCTGCTGTTTTTACGTCTAAAAGAAAAGTATTTTTTCTTAGCGTAAATAAATTTTATGTTAAAAATAGTACTTTAATTGAACCCTCTTATTCTTTTTTAGAAAATGATATAACAAAAGATGCGATCATCTTTATTGATGAATTTGATGCTACAAAAAGTAATATACTTAAAATTATCATCGATAATGGTAAAAATCAACGTATTGATTTTATTCATCTTTTTACAGAGATTTATTGGGCATTATCTAAAAATATATTACCCCAAAAATTTATTACTCACTCTGAAAAAAGACAAGAGTTACTAGATAATGAATATGGCTTACCGCTTACCGATATTCAAAAAACATTATTAGATAAGTCTGAAGAAATCGTACAAAAATATCAACTCAATTATAGTTTTAAAACTACAAACACCGAACAAGAAAATATAAATCAAAGGAATTTATTATTTCACGATTTTCAATATCATTCTGTATATAGAAACGATAAAAAATTTATTCGTCTCAATCAAAATGACTTATCAAAAACAAATGAAATAATTTTTGAGAACACCAAACCAAAAGGAGAGAGTATGGTTCATCTTCTAAATGATATAAAAGGTTTCGTAAATTATTTTAGTGGAAGAATAAAAAGTATCGCAGAAAATTACCAACAATTAGAAAATGATGATAAAGAGAATAATACAAAGAAGTCAGAATTTACATTTGACTCAGCGTTGAGTACAGTTATTGAAGAATTTGCCTTAGACTCTAAATACAAAAACTTCATAATTAATAATATTCTAAGTGCTAGAGAAAAGCCTAAAAAAAATAAAAAGGGCAAGCCAGAATTAAACTATGATTTAAGTGTTTATGAAAATGGTTTCAGGTATTACGATTTTGTGGATGATGATTCTCATCAATCAAAAACAAAAACTTTCATTTATAGTTTTCAAAACACACCTGAAAAATTCTTATTAAAACTAGCTGAAAAATCAAAAGTAATTGGAATATCTGCTACGGCATATATGAAAACTGTAACGGGTAACTATGACATCAATTATTTTAAAAGACAACTTGGCACTAGATTCATTGAGCTAACAAAGGATGAAAACAAGAAACTTTTTGATTTATTTGAAAAACAAAATAAGTACTACTCAAAAATCAATATTCATACAGAGTGGCTAGATTTTATTGATAAACAAAATGACTTTGAATTATTGTTTGGAAATAAAGAATTAGCTGATGATATTTTAGGAAAGTTAAATGCTTTAAAAACTACTGATTACGAGTTCAATAGATATCTAAAGATTTCTCATTCATTCAAGCAATTTTTACTTAAAGAAGATATTAGAGGGTTTTTATGTCTTTTAAATAAAGAACCAAAATGGAATGATAGAGCGCTGAACTTAAAAATATTAGAAGAAATATTTTCTAACTTAATACTAGAAACAAATCAAAAGGATCATTTTATAATCTATGGTAATGAAGAATTTAATGTAAAAAACTCATACACTGTCGTAAATAGCAACGATTTTGAAAATAAAAAATCAGCTTTTATAGAGAAACTAGAGCAAGGAAAAAAGATTTTTATTATTTCTATGTATCAAACTATGGGAGCTGGTCAAAATATACAATTCATTTCTCCAAATCCAAAAAAAATGATAGATGTTAGAAGTGATGAATTAACCAATTGGAATACAGAAAACAAAACGGATATTAATGCCATATATTTAGATAAGCCAACTCACATCTTTCAACAAATAAATAAAAACTTAAATGAAGAAGGTTTTATAAAGTATTTGTTTCAGTTAGAGTTTTTAGCACAAATTGGTGTTATTTCAATTTATCAATTAAATGCTGAAGTATCAAGAGCTTTTAAAAACCTATTAGCATCGTTTAACACAAAAGAGAGTTTAGGAAATCCCAAAGTTGATTTATACAAAGGAGAAAACATAAAACAACACTATGCAAAATTTATTATCCAAGCTATTGGTAGAATTTGTAGAACCAATTTAAAATCTCAAAATATTTATATTTATGCAGATAAAAAAATAGACGAATATATCTGTGATTTTGATGTTGAAAACAACTTGGTTCTTAACGAATTTAAGGCTTTGGTTAAATCGAGTAAGCAACTAATTCAAAATAAAAAAGAGAAAAACGCTAAGTTCAAAAATCTTGCAACTACAACTAATAGAAAAGTACATTTTATAATTCAAAAATTTATTTCTAATAAAGATTGGGGATGGACTCTGAAGCGTTTATATGAATGGGAAAACCTAAGAGAAATGTGTTTGCGTTTTCCTACTGTTTCAGAAGATCAAATAAATAAACACAACTTAAATCGCATTTTAGATTTATATATTGAACTACCACACATATCAAACAATTATCACTTCAACATAAAAGAAACTGAGTTTTATAATGACTATAAAAATATTTCTGTTGATTTCAATACTAATAAAGGAAGTAAGGTTTCTTCTGAATCAGCAAGGTTAAATGAACTTTTGGAAATAGATGGAGTTCGAGATTTTTTTAAAGAAAAAAAATGGGCAACTGAGTTTAAAATTAATCAATACATTATAACACCAGTAATGTTTAATAACATATACAAAGGCGCTTTAGGAGAACAGATAGGGAAATTTATTTTTGAACGACACTTCGGCATCCACTTAGAAGAATTGGAAGTTGAGTATTATGAGAATTTCGATTACAAAATTAAAGAAACAGATATTTACATAGATTTTAAGCATTGGAAAGAAAGTACTGAGATCAATTTTGATGAGCAAGAAAGTAAAATCCGAAAAAAACTTGAAAAAGTCAAAGGAGAAAGAGTGTTTATAATCAATATACTTTCATCAAGTGAGAAACGAATCATAAAATCAATAGATGAAAAAATTATTGAAGTTCCCTTTTTATGGAATACAGAAACAAAAGAACTAAATCATTCAATTTTAAAAGATATTAATGCTTATGCAACTTTGTAAAACCAACAAGCTTGTTATTCAAATTAATTACAATCAATTACTAACTGACTATTCAATAGTAAAATTTTCAACAACTGAAAATTATATAAAATACGGAGCTTTAATTCTTGATGAAGTAGGTCTAAGATTAAGAGCAAAAAGTATTGTCTTTGAAAGAGGGAAATCATTTTATGTTCTTTTTGATAAAAATTTCATTTCAAATATTGACTTATTCAAACAACTTGAAAAAATTGAAGACGGAGATAAGCTGTCATTTAAGATTCTTGATCTAAATGAAACTAAAGAGGTCAAGCAACATTCGATTACTCAATTAGTTGTTAACTCAATAGCTACACCGAAGCATGAAAGACTTACATATAATAACTTAACAGGAAAACTATATTTATTCAATACCAATTATTTAAGAATAAGTAAATCAAAAGATAAAGAACAAATTTTCAAAATTATTGGATTAGAATTTTACATTGATCCTAACAGCTGTTTACAATTAAATGTAAAAACTTTTTCAAGCTTATTGTTAAATAAGTCAATGGACTTTTCTAAGAAAAAAATGGGTGCTTATCCTAAATATACTTTTGTTCATTCAACAAATACACTTAGAAGAATTTTACCATCGGAGAAGATAAGCATTGATAATCAATACATTTTAAAGCAAAGTATTAAAAAAGGGACTATTGAGAAAAGTAATATCTCATTCTTGGACTTTAGTAACTTTAAAGAATTTAAAAATAGTAAAATTGGAATCTTAAATGATGTTTTGAATACTATCAATCAAAAGCTATCAAATTATCTTCAACTTGATTTTAAATATGCTAACATAGACAAAACCATTAGACATTCAAACTCATTTGATTTCAATAGTTTTAATGAAGATATACTATTTATTAATAGTATTAAAGATGAGAGTTCCGAAGAATATTCTTCTAATATAAAAACAGAATTAAGAAAAATAATTCCCAATTCAAGAATAAAGGTTTCTAAGGCGGAAGACCAAAATGGTTTTAATATTAAATTAATACATAATAAATCATTCTATTTAAAATACGAACAGAAAGACCCGTATAAATCTTCCCCATATATTCAACATATTACTTTAGAAGACTTCAAAACAAATTCTAAAGCTAGTTTGAAGGCTATTGTAAAGGAATTAGTTATTAAGAATGATATTAATAAGAACCAAGTTTCAATAATTGATTGGTCAAGTTTCAACTTTGAAAATAATTGGATTTTTGGCATTAGAGATAAAACCGATTTCTATTTTTTGACTATTGAACCAAACGGTAAAATTGAGTTTGAAAAATTTGAATCAGATTTATTTAATCAAAATGAATACGATGAATTATGCGATATTTATAATGAGAATACTAATATCGAATTCATTGTTAAGGATGATATTGGGAACGTTAACATAATAACAAGAACTAATAATTATACTATTCCAGATTATCAAAAAATAAGTAGCGTATTAGACAAAGAAAGTAGAGAAATTTCTATTACAAAATCTCAAGTTATAAATGCAGTCAATCAAGTCTTTGATAAAGAAAAGGCAAGTGAATACGAAACTCAAATAATTTCACTTGAAAATTGGAATAAGGATAGTCTACTAAACTGCTTTAAAAATAGAGTTGAAAAGAAAAAAGTAGTAGAGAAAATTCAAAAAGATACAGGAGAAATTCTAAAGTCATATTTTAGAGATATGACACGATATGAAATTTTAGATAGTCAACTTGATATTCATTCCTTCAAACAAGATAATAGCTATTACTACTTTGTCGGAATAAAAGGGAAAGGTATTCAGCAAACTATTTCAAGAGCTTCTGTAATTAGAGAAATTACAGTTTATAAAAACTCCGAATATATCTTTGATAAGTTACTACCGCTTATGAATGTTGATTTTGTTAAAAATGGAGATTTAACTGTCTTACCATTTCCTATCAAATTTTTGAGAGAATGGATAAAGTATTAGGTTTAACATAAAAAACACCTAAAAAAAAGAAGCCCCAATCATTACAATTGAAGCTTTCGGGTAAAAGAATAATTCTAGTTTTACGATAATTTAGGTTTTCTATGTAATTATTCTGTTTATCTATAGTAAATGTAGAATCCAATAATGGTTATGAGTACCACAAAACAAGCACATGAGCAAAACCCAATTATAAACCATCTGAAACGTTCTAATTTTTTTAAAGACATTATTTGTTTAAATTTGTTAAAATGGCAAGGCGATGAGTATTAAGCCTCTCGTATATCGCCTTGCACTAAACAACAAAGTTCAATGAAAACTTCGTTAATAATACGTCAAGAGTAATTAACACTAAAGTTGTATAAGTGCTTTTTAGTAGATACTTAAATTGAAAAAATGATATTATTCTTGACGTATTAATTTTAGTTTTTTATTCGTCATTAAAACGAGTCACATATTTTTTTATGTAAGGGAACAGCCAAAAAATTGATATGCAAAATGTTATTATTCCTAACATATAAAAAACTGTCTCTACTATTCCAAGTATATAATCCATCATCATATCTTTTAGAGTTTATATGAGATTTTTAATAATAATATTCTAGGTTGAATGAACGTTCTTTCGTCTGATACCAAGATGTTGCTAAATGAGTTTCGTTGTCTAAAGTCTACACCAAATAAGTTTGATGCTGATATCTCAAAACCCCATGCGCTGTTCTCTTTTTGGTAGAATAGAGAACTGTTAGCTACATCAAAAGTATTTGTATTATCTAAAGTTGTATTTTGAAATGCTTCGCGCTTGTAGTCAATTTTGAAAATAAAGTCATTCAGAAAGTCATAACTAAGATTAATATTGAATACATCATTTTCAAACTTAGCACTTGTATTCGCTTTGTAGCTTGAAAATGTTTTATTGTAACCAACACCTATATTTGGATAGTCTTTGAATCGTGTACTTATTCCACCGCCAACGGTATAATTGTTTGAAGTGTTTTCAATCAATTCATCATTTACGGACGTAAAGAAGTTTGACAATGAAACATTTGTTTTTGCTGATAGCTTTACCTTTCCGTAGCCTTTTTTTAGCGAACCTCTGAAATTTATAGATTCGTCAACCGCATCCAGTAGAATAGGTGTTAACACATTATCAATTCCCTGTATCACATTTGCAGTTTTTAAATTTTGGGTACTCTTACGATAGTTTACAGATAAATTGTATTGTATGTTTTTAAACATACTGAAACGATAGTAGCTAATACGTGCGTTGTGGTATAATTCATTTTCTAGCGTTTCGTCTCCTCTGTATATGTTATTGAAATTTGTAAGCGTAAAACGATTTGCAAATTGTGTAACAGTTGGGAAACGTGTTTGTAAGCTATAATTGAAACTTAACACTTTTGAACTGTTAAACTCAACTTTAGTTGTGAACTTTGGAAGCAGAACCGCTTTAGTTCGTTTGTTCTGTTCCGTAAATTGTTCAACGCCCCAAAAAAAGGTGTGATACGTCAAGCTTGGTTTTATCGTAACGATTCCGCTTTTGAATTTGTAATCGACACCAAAATATAAATCGTTGAAATTTACCCTTGATTGATTCCCAAAATTACTGTCTGTAAAATCGTTAGTTGTACCATCTTGCAATAGTTGAAAATCAAACGTAGAATAGTTGTCATTTACAACATTTGCGCCCGTGGTAAAGTATAAGTGATTCAATTTGTTAAGTACATAGTAATATTTACCCACAACTTTAAAAGAATGTGTTTTCCTTAGTTTGTTACTATTGATGTCTAAAATAGCTTCATCTTCAATCGGAAGTAAACCGTTTAAAAATGATTCATTTGTACGCCAATTTGTTTTGGGTTGCGATCTCGTGAAATTGTAATTTAAAACAACACTAATTGTATTTTTTTTATTGAATTGTTTGTGAAGCTCTACACTTTCACGAAACGTAAAATCGTCAATACGTTCGTTTTGATTGATTGATGAATTTATAAAGCTTGAAGCTGTTACAATGTTTCCCTGTATGGTGTTCTTTGATGCTTTTATATTTGACTCGAAAAGTAATTCGGTGTTATCATCTGGAGCGTAATTAAACGCAAATTTCCCAATTCCAAACTTGTTTGTATTGTCAAATTCATTTCTTCTGTTTTCAATAAGATTGTCACTTGCAATATAGTTGTTAGTAGTTGTTGTAAGTGTTTGAAGCTTGTCGTTTGATAGAATACTATACCCTGTTAAAGATAGTTTATTGTTGAAGTCATGGGAAATGTTTATTGCGTTAAATTGGTTGGTATTCTCTACAAAGTTTTGATTATTCAAAAAGCGTGTAAAGTCATTATCAAATAAAGATAAATAAGATTGATTATTTGAAAAGAATTTACTTATGCCACCGTTAAAATCTAAGTAGTCTTGAAATGTAAAAGACTTTTTGCCCGTATTATTAAAATCCGTTATCATATTTAGTGATGTTTTAGGACTGTAATAGTATAATTTTGGATTCAAAATATAACGTTCCTTAATACCCGTAGCGGCTTCAACGTCTCCGAAAACAAACTTTTTTTTATCTTCTTTTAGTTTGACATTCATAACCATTTCGTCACTATCTTCCAAACCTTTTAAAAAGGCAACATCTGAATAGTTGTCAAGTACTTCAACTTTATCAACTACATCAGCAGGAATGTTGTTAACTGCAAGTTTGCTATCTCCTGTAAAAAATTGTTTATTCTCAACAAGCACACGCGAAACCTTTTTCCCTTTTACGGTAACGTTTCCTTGCTTGTCAACTTCAACAGTTGGCAAGTTCTTTAAAACGTCTCTTAGCTTACGTTCGTCTCCTGTTTTAAAGGCATCTACTTTAAAAGACATCGTATCTTTTTTTATCACAATAGGCGGCGTATAGTTTAGTGTAACTTCTCCTAATGATTCAGTATCTTTTTTTAATGAAATAGCTATCGTTTTGGATTCAATAGCCTTATATGTGATTTCCTGTGGAATGTACCCAAGATAACTAATAGTAATTTTATAGGTTTCATCCTTTTCAAGCTTCAACTCAAAATATCCATTATCGTTAGAAATTGAAAATTTCATCGCACTATCGCCTTGCGGTTCTGCGATGATATTTGCATTCGACAAAATCAAATTGGTTGTACTTTCTTTAACTGTACCCGACAATTTCATATTTTGACTTATTGAAATTGAGGTTGTAATCAAGTATATTAAGATAAAGTATGTTAGTAAATTTTGCTTCATTAATTCTTTTTATCAAGCATGAGAAAGCCGCTAGATTTTTCGACTTGTTTTAGATATTCTTCTTCTGTTATTGCTTTTCCTTTGATTGGTTTAATTACAATTTCATTTTCGTTTACAAAAGAAATTTTGCTTGCATAAAAAGTATATCTCTGATCTTTTAATTCTAAAATTAAACCAGGCAACCCATTGTATTCTTTTAACCCAAATCTTACAGGAATTTGTGGAGCGTACCAAGCAACAACCTCATAAGTGACTTGATGCCCTAAAGCGGCTTTATAAGTTCTGCTTGTAGTTGCCTTGAAGCATTTATATTTTCCAATCATTTTACTTTCCTTACTAAGTTTCCAATCAGATGATAACATTGTTTTGGAAGAAACTAAAAAACTTTCGCCTAACCCTTTATAATCTCTAATAACTTGTTTTTTCTTTAGGTCAGTATGATAATTACCTTTTACAACAAGACTCCTTGCAAAATGCAAACCTAGTGGTGTATCATCATTTTCTAAGGTGTTTTCTACGTAAAAAAATGAAACATTTTGTTTAAACTTTAAATTGAAAGTAATTGTTTTAGATTCTTTAATAAATCTATCTTGTAGTTTTTCAAATTCGTTTTTTTCACTATTATTTTTTTTACTAACTACGTTAGGACTAAATTTATAAACAACGATTCCCGCTAAATTTGTTTTTGATTGGGCATTTGTTGCTAGTGAGTAAACAAAAATTGTTATTATTAAAATTAATATTTTTTTCATGTTATAAGTCTTTAATTAAGGCTATCGTAAAGATAGCCTTTTTGAGTAATGTTATACCTTGATTAATTTGCGGCAACAATTTCTTCCATTGTATAACCTTCACATAATGCATAAGCAATATTCATAATTTGTGTGAGTTCTCCAATTGTAAGATCGGGAATTGCATTTGAGGCTTGATGCATTACAATAAATGATCTGTCTTCACATTCTTCCGAATCCTCATTGATAAACATTTCACTTGAATCCTCATTCACTAATGCTTCATTTGAAGCTAACAGGGTAAAACTCATGGTGCTAAACATCAACAATAACACCAAACTAATTGAAAAGATTTTTTTCATTTTGTAAATAAATTAAATTATGCCTACTCTTAATAATGGTTTTCGGCGTTTCCCATGAATTACTGCAACACAACTCTACGAGAATAGGGGGAATTTACACTATGAATTAACCTTAAAACTATAACTATGAAAAATTGAAAAAATTTTATTTTATGTTAAATTTACTCTTTGTTAATAGTTGACTGAAAATAGGACTATCTTAGTTTTTTACTATATTAGTTGCGTGAAAAACTATAATAGAATTGTCTTTGACAGTCCTATTAGATTGCTTTTACTTTCGATTGAACAAAATTTTAATCTTTAAAAAACTCTTTCGTCAGTAAAAGACTATAAAACTGAAACAAATATAATTTATTATTTTATAAAATCAACTAAAACTTTATAAAATGATGAATTATTTTATATTACTTAATGGAAATCAAAGAGAAAATAAAGGACATTTTAAAGTTTTACAATCTAAGACAAAACAGCTTTGCGGATAGAATTGGTGTTACTCCGCAAACAGTTAGTGATGTTTTAAATGATAAGAAGAAAGCAGGCGATAAAATCATAATAGGAATTTTAGATAATTTTCAAGATATTAATCCTCTTTGGTTATTTAGAGACGAAGAAGAAATGCACGCTAGTAAAAACGAAAAGAAAAATCTTTCCGACTTTTCAAATGAAGAAATTGCATTGCACGTAATTAACAGAGAATCCGAGTTTTTAAATATTCCTATTTTTTCTAATTTGATTGAGAAAAAAGCGGCTATGAAAGCAATCGAAATCTTAAATAATGTTTAGCTTATGTTACACATCGCTTTGTAGTAATCAATTGCATCACTTTTATTTCCATTAAACTTGGAATCAATCAATTTTTTTAAAGTTTCTGAGAGCTTTTCAATTTCATTTTTCTGTTCTATTGCTTTTTGAATAGTTAATAACTCTAAATCACTTAAATAATCATCATAAATAGAACTATCTATATATCCCGAATTTTTCACGCTAACTTTATTCTTTTTAGTTTTCATTATCCAAGATAGTTTTATGCGTTACTGTTCCTCTTTGTTTTTTGTATTCAATTAATTTTTCGTCTTTTATAAATCCTTCTTTATCTAAAGAATATAAAAAGGAAATTAAATTCCTTATTGATTGTTTTGTTTTTTCAATCCCTAAATGATATCTACTATATATCTTATTAGAAATCAATATTGGTATTAAACTTAGTATTGCTATTGAACTGTAATATGCAGGCTTTGGCAAATCACTTGCCGCCCAAAAAATCCAAATGAATTGATAAATAGAAGAATATAGAAATATATGTCCGCAGATTTTAAAACAAATTTTTGGTACTCTTTCAAATATGTATTTGGAAGCAAGTATCAATAATGATGAACATATAAGTAATGAATAGGGTGTACCAGAAGCATAAGTAAATGCCCTTAAATTATTAAAACCAAAAACTTTGTCCTTTGACGTTTTGCTTAAAAAAATATGTATGTAAGGTGCAATAAAAGATATTACAATTATCGCACCCACTAATACAATAAGTACTTTAGTCTCTATCGGCAGGGCTTTGTACTTCTTCTTTATCAATTCCGAATTGTTCGTTTTCATTTTCTACTGTTGGAGGTGTACAAGCTACAAATGTTAATACAGCCATGATTGCTAATAATTTTCTCATAAATAATAAGTTTTTAAAGATTAAAATTTAATAAGAAAAATACTATAATGCTTGCAATTGATTAGCTTGTTGAAAAATTAGTTATTTACTATTTATCAACATTTTAAAGCATAAATAAACTAAAAACAAAAATAATAAAGTAACATAGTTCAGATTACTGTTAAACCATAAAAGACTTACGGTTTATGATTATAGTTTAGCATCTGTATAATAAAAATGATTTCCTTACGGTTTTCCGTAAATAGGTGCTTTCTTCGATATCAATTAAATTATATTGAATATGATTTAGATAGTTTAAATCATAATTTTTCCTACAAATTAAAATTCTTATTGTAAATTTCAACCAAGATTTTATTCACTATGAAAACTCCAAGAAATCCCCTTATAGGATATACTTATCAACAACAAATTACATTTCTATTCTTAATAATGATGGATGCTAAAAGAAACTTCAACTCATTAGAAATGGAAGCTGAAGTGAACCATAATTTTGATGACCTTAAAATTAGTTGTGATGATGGAGTTTTCTATTTTCAAATCAAAGATTTTAAGGATATAAAATTGAAAAATTTGACTTTTTTAAAAAATCAAGTTTCTATAAAAGGTAAAATTCATAAGCTATCAACTCAAGGAGTTAACATAATATTTTTCAAGAACATAGAATTGAATACGAATAGTAGTATTTTCGGTTTAGATTCTTTCCTCACAAATAATATACACATCATATCATTATCAAGACTAGAACTAGACGAGATAATAGATGATTTATATGGTCAAAATAATGAGAGAAGACTCGTTATTGAAAAATTTTTCAAACAGTCTTTAGATGACAGAAAACTTTTGATAGAACGACGAGACTTACCTGTAATCAAAGTCTACGATACAAAATTAATTGAAGAAACAATTAATGTAGGTAAAGAACATTTAGAATTTTCAAATATACTTTTTATTGAAGGTAAACCAGGCATTGGAAAAAGTCATTATGTAGATAGTCTAGCTGAAATTTATGAAGAAAATATTTTATATCGTTTTTGGATATCTAATCAAGATAAAGATTATAGAAACCGATTATTATATGATAAATTTTTATCAGATATCTCCAAAAAAATATACCGAGACTATACTTCAAGAGATGAAAACGAAATTATTAATAAAATTAAAGAAAAAGGAAAGTTAATCATCATTGATGGTTTAGATCACGTTGAGAATTACAATAAAACAGACTTAACAAAATTTATTTCATTTATTAATTTACTGTGTAAAAAATGTAAAGTTATTGTTTTGTCAAGACCCTTAAAAACAAATATTACTTGGAAAAAACAGATATTAACAAATTGGAATAAAAAGCAAACTATTAAGGTTGTCAAGGAATTATATCATATTGAAAATTATAGAATAGGTAATAGAATCTTTGAATTAACAGATGGTTATCCTATTTTAGTTCGATTCATTTGTGAACACTATAAAAAAAATGATGAGATTCCAGATTTAAAAAAACTAACAGGAATAGACGATTATTACAATCAAGTTCTTGAAAATGTTGAGACAAAAACTGCCTTAACATTGTTCTTAACTTCAAGGAGTTTCTTTATGAAGTCAGAACTGAAACTATTTCTAAAAGATGAATTATTTGACTTAGCTAAAGAATTTATAAAAGCTTACCCTTATTTGTTTGAAATAAGACTAAACAGAATTTCTTTATTTCATGATAGTTTCAATAAATATTTGAGAGAACTTAATATCAATTTCTTAAACAGAAAGGAAAAAGTAAATGAGATAGTTTATTATTCTATTCTTAATCAAGAAGCAAAATTTATATCTCGATATTCTTATTTTGATCTTGATAATAAAATGAAGCTAGATATTATTAAAAAGTTTTGTTCAATAAAAGTTTTTAAAGAAATCGCAACCAAGTGCATTGATTACGAAGCTTTACGATCATTTTATAACCAAATAAGAGAAACTTTAAGCTATGTGTCCTGTAATGATTTAAGCGTGCAAAGTTACTACGATTTATCTTTAATCTTAAATACTGTTATAAGAGATCATGTTTCCACCAATAACCAATTTTTATATACTTATGTAAAGTCTTTGTTATTTAATGGTTTTACAATTAAAGACATAACAAGCTCTGGGTATTTATTTGGTACTTTCTATTATATTATGGAACAGGATTTTACTTTTTTATATAATTTAAAAAGCAATGACCATTATGGAACTTCACGTTTTCTTGAAGAATTACGTAAACATATTGATAAAGAAAATTCTTTTTTTGAAATACATGAAAACCCATTAAAATTAAATGAACCAATAGGTCATTATTTAGATAGCAAAAATCTACATTTGACACAAAATCTTATTGCTATTTTAACTAATTTATACATTTACAAAACATCTGAAGAATCATTGCTTGAACTACAAAAATGTATAGTAGAATTTATTGATGGAGATGAACTCGAAGGTATTAATCAGTTAAGGATTATATTAAAAAAGAGAAGTCTTAATACAAACTTATACCATCCTAAATCAATTCTTAATAAAATAAAAAGAGAACTATTTGCTTTAGGAAAACTGAAAAATGTAAATCCGTATCTGCATAATAGTTTGAAGGCTTACATT
Organism: Kordia sp.; assembly: GCF_050633145.1. Lineage (GTDB taxonomy): Bacteria > Bacteroidota > Bacteroidia > Flavobacteriales > Flavobacteriaceae > Kordia. The sequence goes on from NZ_JBOEFY010000006.1 coordinate 102,664, forward strand.
CAAGAAAATAATCATATTGGTTCTTTTGAAATGTGGGTTAATGTCTTGAATTATTTACGATTATCTTTAAAGGAAAAAAGAAAAATTGATATTACAGATATAGGTCATTTTTGGTATATGTATCATGAAAGAAAGGACTACACAATTATAAATATTTATGATGCCTATAAAGTATTTGAAGAAAATGAATTAATAAAAGAAAAGCAGTCAATAAAAAATATAGTTTTTGCACAAAGCATATCTGAGAAAGGAATACAATATATTTTGAGAGACTACATAAACGATCATTCTCCCAAAATACTAGAAAAAATAGAAACACATTTTGACTTAGATGACTTACAAGTAATTTGGTTCGATTTATCTACAAAACATATCAATGCTTTTTCAGATAATCTATTTGAACACGCTTTAAGTGAGTTTTTATATAATCATCAGTATAGTCGAAAAATTGAATTTAAGGATATAAAGAATGTTTTCGCATCTTCAAAATGGGTTGATTTACTAAAGATTTTAAAATTTGTAAAACACGATATCCGTATTCCCAATGATGCTCCAGAACTAAATGAACTAGAAAAACATGATATTGTAATATGTCCCTACGATACAGAGGATGATTACTCACCTATGTCTAGTAATGAAAGATATAATGATATGATTTTAGATTCTAAAGACAAAGATTTTATTCTTGAAAAAAAATTAAGTATTCTTGAAATTTCAAAATGCTTAGATGGTAATTATTCTTCGCTAACGGATTTAGAAATCTATAAATTATACTCAAAAGATGTAGTGTCTAAGAACTTAAATGAGATTTTATATAATGCCATGACAGCTAAGACATTAAGAACAAATAGTTTTGGAAATCTTTTCCATTTTGTTGGTAATCTACCTAGAATTGTTAATGATTATCACGAAAACTCCAACATCGAAAAATTGTTTGAAAGTTTCAATATATTTCTTGAACTATCATTGTTAAACGAAAATAAGTATTCAAATTAATGTTAAAAATTATTAAATATGAGCATCGAACAATCATATAAAAAGTTTCAAACGATTAAGGATAAAACATTCAATCACATGATTGATGTGTTGAAACATTTTGTAAGTATTAGTGGAGTCTTACTTGCTATTTTAATTTCATTCAATTCCAATCCAACGAATAAGGCTACTCTTTTTTATTGTGTATTGTATTGCTTGATTATCTGCATCTTTTCGGGAACAATAGGTCTATATATCTTTGATACAATTAAGGAGAATTAACAAAGATTTTGCAAAAGCTGTAATGAAACAAATTAGGGAGAATAAGAATACTCACGATCCATTGATTACTAAATACAATAAGTTAGCCTTATTGGTTGAATTTATTTGTTTTCTTTCATTCTTGACTTCTATGATTCTATTGGCTATTTATGCAATGCCGTAATTTATACCTAAGATAAAACCAAACATTTTTGATAGTTTAGAATTATTTTATGATATTATAAATAGCGAAAGAGTAATCTTTCCAGTACAACGGTTACCGGTGTTGTTTACAGTTTTTTTACCAATTCAAATGAAAATTTCCTTCTATCATTTTATGATTATACTGAATTTCATTTCTACAATCTTCCGTTCTCAATACATACATAGTTTTTTGACTTTCTATATATTTCGGTTTAATATTTATCGTTAATTCTCCTTCATCGTTAAAATCTCTTGCTAAAAGTGTCCATTTAATTTTGATTTCTCCTTCTTTAGCTAATTTTGGTGTTACTATTATCTGTTTACTACTAGAAGTGTCTTTTTGGATTATGAAGTTTTTTGAAGGTTCAAATAAACCAAATCGTTCATTAATCCAAGTAGTGGCATTGTAAGTCTTTAATTCATTAATTCTGGGTGGATTTACTTGTATGCTCTCAAAATCTCCTTCTATTCGAAATGATAGTTTAAAATCATCTATTCCTGAACGACCATCATTCTTAATTTTGAGCTTAAAACTAAATTCTTGTTTATCTTTTATTAAGTTATTTAAAATTCTCGGAACTATATTTGTGTCTAGTTTTTGCTTTGGATAAGTACTTTCAATATATTCTTGACTTTTGATGTCAACTCCATTAATTAAAATTTTGTCACTTGTTAGAATATTGTCAGATATTTTATTTGAAAAGTTAAAGATTCTATTTATAAAACTCGATTTGTTTTCGTTCTGAAATTCTTTAAATGCCTTTTGAAAAGCAGTTTTTTCTTCAAGTTTTTCAGTATCTGTTTGTAAACGATAAGTCACATTATTTTTGATGAATTCAGGCGAAACATTTTTTTCTGATTTGTCATTTTCAAAACTTATATATACAGATTTTTGGCTCGCGAAATTTTGATTATTAAGATACCAATTTTCAATATTATCGTATTCTTGAATTTTTCTTGAAAAATATTCCCAAAAACATATTTGCACTCTGAAAATACCACTTTTAATATGTTTTAAATTTATTTCTCGAACGTATTCTTCCAAGTCTCCATCTTTTTGAAAACTTGTTGCGATAACTAATTTCTCTAATTTAGGTGTAAATTCTTTTGCCTTTTCTATTTCTTCATCAATAGTTGCTTTGGTTAATTTTTGAATTTTACCATATTTACAGAATAGTTTTGTGTTTTTACATTGAATTCCAAAATAATTTTTTTCGTTTTTTGGTACACAACAAATATCTACACCTTTTTGTTTTGAGCCACTTTCAGAATTAAATTCGATATCGTCTGGAACATTCCATATTTCTCCCCAAAGTTTTAAAGCCAAGTGTTCAAAACTTTGCCAATTTTGTGGTGGGTGAATTCTATTTTGTTCAATCATTTTCTATATTTCAAATGGTGCTCTGAAATTGTACACAACGTATGCATGTGGCTGTCAGAAAAGTGTATTGAAACGTCATTCTGAGCTTGACTCAGAATCTCATCATGTTGATTTTCAACTGTTATGAGAAACCGAATCAAGTTCGGTTTGACGAAATATGTACTTTTCAGACAGCCTCATTTCCACTATAACCAAACCTATTTATTTTTAAGAATTTAGTTATTTTTAAAACTACAATTTTCTTACTCAAAGTCAAAGTCATCTAAAGGATTTTTTATGTTTTCAATACTCGTTTGTGTGATATGCGTATACATTTCTGTAGTTTTAGAACTTTGATGTCCTAATATATACCGTATATATCTTAAACTTATGCCTTTTTCTAATAAATGCGTTGCGAAGCTATGTCTTAGTGTGTGTGGTGTTACGTTTTTAGTAATTTGAGCATCTGTGATATATTTATGTAGAAATTTCCGAATACTTGATGCAGTACATGCACCTCCTCTCTACCCTTCAATTAAATAGTGTTTAGGAGCATACTTTTTAGTATAATTTTTTTATTTTTTAGTTCACTCATAAACAAGCTAATAGATTTTAAATCCTCAACCAGAAATTTCAAATTTCAAGCCTGTTAATTGAAATTATCTGATAAACAAACTAGAAAAGTACAAATCAGAAAAAAGCTGTTAAAACACAACTATTTTTCAAAAAACGTATCACTTTTACTGCTAAAAACTTGAATTTCGCCCTCATTTTATCAAAAAACCACCTTCTTTAAAGACTTCCTACAATTTCTTCTTACAATCTACGTGCAATGCACAAAATTTTACAAAGGATTTTCCAATTTCCCTTCGTAGCTTAGTGTTTTAAACACTAAGCAGAAAAAAGCATGAATATTTTTTTGATGTAAAATATCGAAAAAATAGGATTTGGAATTTATTTTTTGTCGTCACATTAATTTTGTTTTGATCAAAAATATTTGATGAACTCAATGTTTGCCAATCACTTGAATACAGTTTCTTTTGCTGAATCAAAAGTAAAACCGAACATATTGTTCAAGTACCAAAAGTTGACAAATGATATTGAAATGGTGCTTTGTAGCTTGGTATTTTCAATACTAATTTATTAAAATATGAATGTACAAGTAATACAAAATACAGCTAAAAACGGAATTGAAATTGTATTTTCGAATCCTATTGAAAAAGAACTAATTGTATTCTTACAGAAATTAGGTTTTAAGCACTTTTTTAAAAGTGAAACCAAATGGTATGCAGAATATCATCCTTCGTATGTTCGTTTTGCGCATGATCTAAAAGAAGCAATAGAAAATGATACCGATTGGCGCGTTATTCCAATTTTCCCATCTTTTGAAGCATCTGAACTACGTATAGATCAATTAAAGTTTTGCATTGTTAAAATGAAATTCAAGAACGAAGATTATTTTATAGAAGATGAATATATCATTTTTGAAAATTATAAACGAATTGCAAATGTCATTGCAGAACGATTCGTTTTGAAACATTTTAATACGTCTCCTGAATCCATTACCATACATCCGCGCAACTATAAAACAAGAGCTAAGGATTTATTTGAAATTGGTGCTGTTATCAATGTAGATGCCAAAGGGCAGTTTTTGCCTGTTGACATCCCTTTTTATTTATGTGCGTATTCTAATGACAATGAAGATATTGTTGTTAATGAAAATTCAGAGGATAGTATTGGTATTGATAACACACATCAAACAATCGAAACAGGTATTTTGGATGATCAAATTGATTTTGATAAACTTCTAATTTTAGAGGTCATCGACAAATTAGTATCTATTGAACAAACTACCAAGGTTACTGACACGCGCCTCATTCAGACACTAATTACAGAAATTGAAGAAGCTTCTACTATTGATTTAGAAACGCTTCGTCAAGATAAACTCAAACACATCATCCGATTGTATAAAGAATGGTTTGAAGAGTTTCCAAATTGCTTTAAGGCGAGTGTGGCTATCGCGATGCATCCACTTGTTGATCTTACCAAAGAACGTTTTGAAATAAAATCGTTCGCTACTGATCTTGTCTTTACCAATTATCAAGTAAATAATGTACTTGCGCCTTTATACGTGCATGAATGTTTTCAAAAAGGTGCAATTCCCTTGCAACACATACCGAAGCTAAAAATTCAATTCCCACACTTATTTGAAGTCACTATTGAAACGTTAGATACACTATCTGAATGTGAACTTTTTGAAGTATCACAGTTAAAAAAGGATGACGATTTAGATATGAATATAAATTGTCGTGAACTTAATAGATATTGGCAAATAAATGGTTTTGACATTTTGAATAATATTGGCTATCCTACTGATTTACAGTATCCTTATATAAGTTTAATTGAAGGGTATGTTTCTGTGCAAACATTACAACAAATTTTAGACGATAAGAAACAAAAGTATCGCTGGCTATATCTGATACAGAACTTTAGACCAATAGCTGATCTTTCCACAGGAATGGATATCATTGATCGGAAACTACAAAAGCTTGCTGAAAAGTTGACTGATTTGAAAACAGGACAAAGTTTACTAGATCATTCATATACGGAACTTGTCAAAAAACGTGAATATGTTCAAGAACAAATAGACGCTTTATTTGTGTCGAAAAAGTGTATTGAATCCTATATTGAAAGTATGCTCTCCAAACAACTGGAAGAAACTGATTTTGTAGATACTGATGAAGTAGTAATAAAACCTATCGTTCCTAAGTTTGATATTGATCGTTTTGTAGCTGGCGTGGCACTAATATATCACACTCATAAAAAACCAACGCTTGAACAAATTCAAAGCTTACTAAAGTTGTCAAATATCCCAGATCAACAAACACTACAAGAAGCTGTAGAAGTAAGCACAATAGATTTTTTCAGAAGGAGATATAACAATGATAAAGACGAATTTTGGTTAGATCGCATGGAACATTTTTGGAGACATTTACATTTCGATAGAAACTTTATAGATGATAAACAGCGGTTTGAACATAGTCACATTCTCCCCTTACCCATTGCCGCTATGATTGCAAGATATTTACAAATGGATACAACCACTTCTATTTTCAATCCCACCGCAGGAAGTGGAAATTTATTAGTTGGCGTAAGTGATTGTGTTATTCATGTTAATGAAATATCTAAATTAAAACGCAAATCACTTAAATTTTTGAATTTCAATAAAATAACCAACTACGCCCCTACGTCAGTCTATCCAAAAGAAATGCATAAGTCTTTTGATGTTGTTGTCTGTAATCCACCATTTATGAAATCTACCAAAACAAAAAATGAAAAGTTGGATATCATTGAGGAGTATTTAGATAATGCCTATTTTATGGCTAATGATTTTCAGGTACGAGAATTAATTTCTGCACTAGCACTCTTAACTATGAAAGATGATGGTAAAGCGGTTATTGTACTAAATTCACATATTGTATTTGATAAACAAGGACGAATCAAATATAAAAGAGATTTTTTCAATTGGATTTATAAGCATTATACTATTCGTGATATCATTAACCTAGATACTTCCATCATTACAAAAGATTCAACCAAAAAACAGAAAAAAATGTTGATTTTGATTGATGGACGAAAAATAACACCATCGCATAATACCCCTACAAAAGAAAGCCAACCACAACTTGCAGACGTGATTGGTACTTTGAATAGACTTTGGGAGCGTCTTCTTGTAAATAAAATTCCAATGATAGAAATTATGATAAAACAGCTTAAAATTGCTATAAAAAAAGTTTAATATAAACTAGTGAAGCATAAAGATCGTCAAATAATTTTTGCACAGCGATTGCAACAAATAATTCATATATTTGACCAAATGAAATTTTTAGCTGCAATATTATCAATATACATCTTTACACTAAACTTTCTCCCATGTGGAGATAGCAGTAATGCAGATAACGAAATCAAAATAGAAATTTCCCATGATGTTAATGACGATCATGGGCATCAAGATTCTGATTTGTGTTCACCGTTTTGTCATTGTAATTGTTGTCACATCAATGTTATGCAATTTAAAATTGTTGACTTTACTTTAGCAACAATAGATATTTCTACGAAAATTTTTCATTATTCGGATGGATTAATTAAAAATTTCAATCCAACTATCTTACAACCTCCACAAGTATAATTTAGTTTTTACAGGATAACTACACCCTTTTTTAAGCAAAAAAGGAATTTTCATCACTTCGTATTACAACTATAATCCGTTGTAATTCGGACTGTTTTAACTAAATTAATACATTTTCTATGATAAATAAAATCATTGATTTTTCAATCAATAACAAGTTTATTATTGGTTTGTTAACCCTTACCATTATTGGAGCAGGAATTTGGAGTATGACTAAAGTACCCATAGATGCTGTTCCTGACATTACTAATAATCAAGTACAAGTAATTACCCAATCTCCAAATTTGGGAACTGAAGATATTGAGCAAATAATTACCTATCCCATAGAGATCGCAATGAGTAATCTTCCAAATGTGGAAGAAATACGTTCAATCTCTCGCTTTGGTTTATCTGTTGTTACAATAGTTTTTGATGATGATATGGGAACATATCTTCCTCGTCAATTAGTTTCAGAAAAACTAAATGAAGTAAAAGAACAAATTCCCGAAGGTTTTGGAGAGCCATCAATGGGACCAATTTCAACAGGATTAGGAGAAATTTATCAATATACTTTAAAGGTAAAACCTGCATACAGCAACAAATATTCTATTGCCGATTTACGTACAATGCAAGATTGGATTGTACAACGTCAAATGGCAATGGTAGATGGTGTGGTGGAAGTAAATGCTATAGGTGGTAAGGTAAAGCAATATGAAGTAGCCGTTGATCCCAATGAGTTAAAAGCAATAGGATTAACAATTATAGACATTTTTGAAGCACTTGAAGCCAATAATCAAAATACAGGAGGTGCTTATATTGAAAAAAATCATCAAGCCAATTTTATACGTGGAGAAGGTTTGGTACGTAATTTTGAGGATATTAAAAAAATTACGATTAAAACCATAAACAATATTCCCATTACAATTAGTGATGTTGCAACTGTTCAGTATGGCTCAGCTATCCGTTATGGTGCTTTAACACAAGATGGCGAAGGCGAAGTTGTTGGTGGTTTAGTAATGATGCTTAAAGGTGCTAATTCTAATGAAGTTATCGACAATGTTAAAAAACGAATGGAACAAATCCAAAAGTCGCTACCTGAAGGTGTTGTCATAGAGCCACTTTTAGATAGAAGTAAATTAATTGGCGAGACAACTTCTACGGTAGCAAATAACTTAATTGAAGGTGCGTTGATTGTAATATTCGTACTTATATTCTTATTAGGGAATTGGAGAGGAGGATTAATTGTTGCTTCAACGATACCTTTATCATTACTTTTTGCTTTTATATTAATGAATGCTTTTGATGTTTGGGCAAACTTGATGAGTTTAGGAGCTATTGACTTCGGAATCATAGTGGATGGCGCAGTTATCATTGTTGAAACTACAGTATTCTTAATTGCTTCACAGATACTCAAAAAGAAAAAAATGTCTTCCAAAGAGAGAAATGATATAGCATCTTCAGCTTCAAAAAAAATGATGAATGCAGCATTTTTTGGTCAGTTAATTATTCTAATAGTTTTTTTACCAATTCTAGCGTTACAAGGTATTGAAGGAAAAATGTTTAAGCCAATGGCATTAACTTTTATTTTTGCAATGATTGGTGCAATGGTTTTGTGTCTTACTTATGTACCAATGATGTCAGCTTTGATATTGAGAGCGCCTAAATCCGATAAAAAGTCGTATGGAGATAAATTTGTGCATTGGGTAGAACGTAAATACCAACCATTGTTAGAAAGTGCCTTAAAAAAAGGGAAACTCATCATTGGTCTTGCTATTGGTTTGTTTGCACTAGCGGTTTTTATATTTACTCGAATGGGTGGCGAATTTATACCACAACTCGATGAAGGTGACATTGCATTTCACGCTATCTTAAAACCAGGGAGTTCTTTAACTGAAACTATTGAAACAACCACTAAAATTGAACAAATTGTAAAGGCAAAATTTCCTGAGGTCGATAAAATTGTAAGCCGTATTGGTGTTGCTGAAATACCCACCGATCCAATGCCAATGGATATTGCTGATGTTTTCGTAATTCTAAAACCAAAAAGCCAATGGACAACGGTTTCTTCTAAAGATCAACTCATAGAAGAAATGAAAGATGTAATTGAAATTGTTCCAGGTGTTAATTATGAATTCACACAACCTATAGAAATGCGATTCAATGAATTGCTTGAAGGTGTACGAGAAGATATTGCCATAAAACTCTATGGCGATGATATCAACCTACTTTCTCAAAAGGCGCAAGAAATATCTAAAATTATAGCAGGAACACAGGGTATTGGAGACATGAAAGCCGAAGCCACAACAGGATTGCCACAAATGACGATTACTTACAATAGAAATAAATTAGCACAATACGGACTTCAAATCAACAACCTCAACAAGATGGTGCAATCTGCATTTGCAGGAGGTAATGCAGGTGTCATTTTTGAAGGAGAAAAACGTTTTGACTTAGTAGTTCGCTTAAATACCAAAAGCAGAAAAGATATTACAGATATTCAAAATCTTTTTATCAATATTCCATCAGGAGTCCAAATACCACTTCGAGAAGTAGCGGACATATCATACAAATCGGGTCCAATGCAAATTAGTAGAGATAACACTAATAGGAGAACCTATGTAGGAATAAATGTTAGAGGTCGTGATGTGAAATCATTAGTAACTGAAATTAAATCAAAATTGGATACGCAATTAGAACTACCATCAGGCTATTTTATTCGTTATGGTGGCGCATTTGAAAATTTGGAGCGTGCAAGCAGTCGTTTACTAACCGTTGTTCCTATTGCATTGTTGCTTATTTTTATATTGATCTATTTTGCACTAAAATCATTACCTCAAACATTAATGATTTACATTGCAATTCCAATGGCTACTATCGGTGGTGTTGTAGCATTGTGGCTAAGAGATATGCCATTTAGTATATCGGCAGGTGTAGGCTTTATTGTACTCTTTGGTGTTGCTGTTTTAAATGGACTTGTAATGATTAGCGGACTTAATGAATTAAAGGATGAAGGCGTAACCAATCTAAAAGACAGAATTATTGAAGGTACAAAAAGAAGAATTAGACCTATTATGCTTACAGCATTTACAGATGTTTTAGGTTTCTTACCAATGGCTATTTCAGCATCTGCGGGAGCAGAAGTTCAACGTCCATTGGCTACCGTGGTTATTGGCGGACTATTGACCGCTACTTTACTCACATTATTTGTTTTACCCATATTATATCATTGGGTAGAAAATAAATCTTTCTCATTGAAACCAAATAAAAAATTAGCTACACCAACAATCGTAATAATTATGTTATTTAGTTCTTTAGCACAAGTAAACGCCCAAAAACGCAACGATGTACTTACAGAAATAACATTGCAAGAAGCCGTAGAAATTTCAAAAAATAATTATCCTTTATTAAAACAAAGACAACTAGAAGTAACCAAACAGGAAAAACAAAAAGCAACTGTTTACGAACTTGGAACAACTAGAATCTTTACAGGAGGAGAAGAAATAAATAGTGATAATGGAATATATACAACTATTGGCATTGGACAATCCAATATAGATATATTCGGTATTGCTCCAAAAAAGAAGTTACAGCAACAACGTATACAGTTAGCTGAAAAAGCATATCAATTATCTGAACTTGAATTGGAATTGGAAGTAAAAAAGGCATGGTCTAATTGTTACCAAATGAAAAGAAATTATCTACTCTACAAAGAATTAGATACTATTTATTCAAAATTTGAACAAGCAGTTGCTTTGAATTATGAAGTGGAAGCTATTTCTAAATTAGAATATTCAGCAGCTAGAAATCAATATTTTCAAATTAAAAATAAAAAAGAACAAGCATATAGTAATTATCTAATTGCTTTACAAGAGTTAAACCTATGGTTGGCTTCGGAAAAAGTATTTACAGTTTCAAAAGATTTTGATATTGAGCCATTTTCTAACGTAGATAATTTTACAATAGAAAATCATCCTTCGTATACTATCTCACAAAATATTGTGGCAGAAGCAAATGCAAAGTATAAAGTTGCCAAAGCTAATAACTTACCTAAATTCAATATACAAGGAGGTTTACAAAGAGTCAATGGCAATTCAGGATTCTACAGTTATCAAGCTGGTATTTCAATCCCTTTTTTATCAGGTACGAATAAATCAAGAACACAAACAGCAAAAATTGATACAGAGATTGCAGAAATCAATGCTAAATTTAGAAAAAAAGAAGTTGAGTCAAAATTTATTCAGGCTAAAGAAAATTATTTAAAATGGAAAAAAGCTTGGAAGTTTTATGAAAGCCAAGTGTTACCATTAACAAAAAATCAGAAATCAGGTGCTTTGTTGGCATACAGAGAAGGTGAAATTGATTATACAGCATTTACACAACTCATAAAGGAAGCCATCGAATCTGAACAGCAAGCACAAACGGCTTTATCAAATTATTTAGAAAGTACTTTTCAATTACAATATTTTAATCAATAAGACAATGAAAAAAACATCCTATATATACATCATATTTATTTTTACAACACTATTAATTGTGTCTTGTGATAGTAAAGAAAATCATACTGAAAATGATGGACATTCACATGAGCAAGTTAAAAAAGCTAATGATAATGAAGAACATCACCAAGAAAATGAAGTAATGCTAAACGCACGACAGTTTGAAGCATTGAAAATGAAAATAGATACGCTTACTTTACGAAATATGAGTGGCTATGTAGAAGCAAACGGAACGTTAGAAGTACCACCACAAAACGAAGCCGCAATTACTGCTGTAGTAGGTGCTAATGTAGTGTCTATTAAAGTCATTGAAGGCGACAAAGTTAACAAAGGACAAGTAGTTGCTTATTTATCTCATCCAGATATCATAAAACGACAAACTGAATATTTGAATGCCTACAGCAACAGTAATTTTTTAAAGAAAAACTATGAGCGACAAAAAAAGTTATACGATGCAGGAGTTGGCTCTGGTGCTAATTTCCAAAAAGCAGAAGCAGAATACAAAGCATCAATGGCATTGGTTAATGGATTGGCTGCTCAACTAAAAATATTAAATATCAACGCTACTTCTGTTGGTAACGGAAATATTGTACAACAAGTACCTTTGCGAAGTCCAATAGAAGGTTTTGTTCAAAAAGTAGAGGTAAAAACAGGACAATATGTAGCACCACAAACCGAATTGTTTGATATTGTAAATACACATCATATTCATGCGGATTTAATGGTTTTTGAAAAAGATGTATTTAAGATCAAAAAAGGTCAAAAAGTAAGTTTTTCAGTACAGTCAATTCCTGATACAGAACTTACCGCAGAAATATATTCTGTTAGTAAAACTTTTGAACAAAATCCAAAAGCAGTTCATGTTCACGCTGAAATAGAAAATAAAAAAGGAAATTTAATTCCTGGAATGTACATTCAAGGTAAAATTCAAGTAGATAATAGCAATACAAAAGCATTACCTGAAAATGCTATCATAAAGGAAGGGGAGAAATTTTATGCTTTTACAGTAACAAAAGAGAATGATAAATGGAGTTTTATACCTATTGAAGTGATTACAGGGACAAAAGATGGAGATTGGATAGAAGTTACTTTTGTAGAAGAAATTAAAAATAACACCCTATTCGCTTATAACAATGCTTATTATCTAATTGCTGAAATGAAAAAAGGAGAAGCAGAACACTCACACTAATTATGAAAACGATCGAAGAAGTATTAGAGTCAAAAAAAATACGCGTAACAGCAATGCGCTTATTAATTTATAAGTTTCTTGCTAAAAAAAAGGTAGCAGTAACTTTGAGTGATATAGAAAACGCATTTGTAAAAGCAGATAGAACAACACTCTACAGAACTATTAAAACCTTTGAAGAAAAAATTATTGTTCATAAAATTGATGATGGTACAGGAATTACTAAATATGCCTTATGTGAGCAAGATTGCGAATGTGATATAAAAACTGATTTACACTTACATTTTCATTGTAACAACTGTAATGAAACGGTTTGTTTAACCGACCATAAAATACCTCAAATAAAAGTACCTGATGGATTTGTTTCAGAGAATGTAAATCTAGTAGTAAAAGGTATTTGTGATAAGTGTAGTGGAAAATAATGCACTTCCATTGCATTATTTTATAAGCTACTTTTATACAAAATTAATGAATATGAAGTTTAATACTAAAATACCTAAAAATCTTAAACAGGCATATAACAAAGAATTAAAACAATACAAATACTGTTTAGAAAACAAGCAGTATGCTAATGCTTGGTATCATTTAGAACGTAGCCATATAATAGGGCAATCTTACCCAATAGAACATACCTATTCACATTGGTTAATGCTAAAATTTGGTTTGATGCAGAAAAATTCCAAAGAAGTATTAGGACAAATTATTAGACTACTTGTTGGTGGGTGGAAATCGTTTGTTAATCACGTTCCACTTGGTAATACTGGAGGAGCAGACGTACCTCCACTAAAGCGTATGCCTATTCCAAGTGATATTAAATCATTGTTGTAATATCAAAATGGTATTGCGTATGTTTTTAATAAGACTTATTAATAGAATAATTAAAGAAAGTGAAAAATAAATTAGCGGTCACAAGTATCTTAACAGCAATCACAGCTTCATTGTGTTGTATCACACCTGTTTTGGGGTTAATTGCAGGAACAACTGGTATAGCCTCATCTTTTTCTTGGATAGAACCATATAGACCATACTTAATAGGGCTAACCATATTAGTTATTCTCTTTGCTTGGTATCAAAAATTGAAACCAGAAAAAGATATAGACTGCGAATGTGAAGCGGATGAAAAACCAAAATTTATTCAATCAAAAACCTATTTAGGAGTTGTAACAGTATTCGCAATAGTAATGTTGACATTTCCTTACTATTCAAGTATCTTTTATCCAAATTCAGAGAAACAAATTGATATTGTGGATAAATCCAATATCAAAACAACAGAATATAAAATAAGTGGAATGACCTGTGCCAGTTGTGAAGTACACGTTAACCACGAAGTAAATAAACTCAACGGAATTGTAAACTCAAAAACATCATACGAAAATGGTAACGCAATCATTGAGTTTGACGAAACTAAAACTAATGAATTAGAAATTGAGAAAGCAATAAACTCAACAGGTTATAATGTAACTGAAAAAAGATAAAATTAATGCAAACTATATTAAAATCGGAAATCACTTGCCCAAACTGCGGACATAAAAAAATAGAAGAAATGCCTACAAACGCTTGTCAATTCTTCTACGAATGTGACAACTGCAAAAAAGTTTTCAAACCTAGTGAAGGTGATTGTTGCGTGTATTGTTCTTATGGAACAGTTCCTTGTCCACCAATTCAACAAAACAAAGGTTGTTGTTAAAACTGAAACGTAATGAAAAAAAAGAAAGTCAATTTAAGAGATTTAAAACAAAATTCGGAAAGTCAACATAGCCACGATGATGGACACAATCATGGAAGTTCTATAAATAATTTCAAAGCTTACATTCCAGCTATTGTAAGTTTTACAATGCTAATTATTGGAATTGGGTTCGACTATTTTGATGTTATATTTTTCAAAGATTGGATTCGGATAATTTGGTATAGTGTCGCTTACCTACCTGTCGGACTTCCTGTTGTAATTGAAGGTTGGAAAAGTATCATTAAAGGCGACGTATTTACAGAATTCTTTTTAATGTCTATTGCCACAATAGGTGCATTCATTATTGGCGAATATCCCGAAGGTGTTGCTGTGATGCTATTTTATGCAGTAGGCGAATTATTTCAAGGTGCAGCAGTGAATAGAGCAAAAGGAAATATTAAAGCATTGCTAGACGTTCGTCCGAAAGAAGTAAATGTTTTTCGAAACGGTGACTATAAAAGCATTTTCCCTGAAAGCGTTAGTATAGGTGAAAAAATTCAAGTAAGGGTTGGGGAGAAAATTCCCTTGGATGGTATATTATTATCCGAAAAAGCATCTCTAAACACCGCAGCGTTAACAGGCGAAAGCAAACCAGATAGCATTCAGAAAGAAGCAAAGGTTTACGCAGGTAGTATTAATTTGGAAAGCGTTATTGAAGTTGAGGTAACCAACAAATTTGAAGATAGTTCTATTGCCAGAATATTAGACTTGGTGCAAAATGCAACAGCTCGTAAGTCGAAAACAGAATTATTTATTAGACAGTTTGCTCGTATCTACACACCAATCGTTGTATTCTTGGCTATTGGTGTTACTTTTATACCTTACTTTTTGGTAGAAGATTATGTGTTTAGAGATTGGTTATACAGAGCATTAATTTTCTTGGTAATTTCCTGTCCTTGTGCGTTAGTGATTTCAATTCCATTAGGTTATTTTGGTGGATTGGGTGCAGCTTCAAAAAACGGTATTTTATTTAAAGGCGCTTCGTTTTTAGATGCAATGACCAAGATAAATACATTGGTAATGGACAAAACAGGAACGGTTACCAAAGGAGTTTTCAAAATTAAAGAAGTAAAAGCAATTGATTGGAAAGAAACCGAATTTATGCAATATTTAATGGCGATGGAAGAGCAATCAACGCATCCAATTGCCAAAGCAATTTTAGAGTATAAAGCAGAAGGAAAAGGTTTTGAAGCTACCGAAGTTTCTGAAATTGCAGGTAAAGGATTAAAAGGCATTGTAAATGGAAAAACAGTTTTAGTAGGTAACAAAGCCTTAATGACTACCAATAGTATTGATGTTCCAACGGAAACGGAATCTATTGTAGAATCGATAGTATTAGTCGCAATCGATAACCAATTTGCAGGTTATGTAGTCATAGCAGATGAATTAAAAGAAGATGCAAAAGACACTATTACAGCACTACACAAAGTAGGCATTAAAAACATTATAATGCTTTCAGGCGATAAAGATTCCATAACACAACAAATTGCAAAAGAATTAAATGTTGAAAAAGCAAAAGGCGGTTTATTACCAGAAGATAAATTGAACGAAGTAGAAACCTTAAAACAAAATCCAGAAAATAAAGTAGCCTTTATTGGTGATGGTATTAATGATGCACCTGTTTTAGCCACTAGTAATATTGGTATAGCAATGGGCGGTCTAGGAAGTGATGTTGCTATTGAAACCGCAGATGTAATTATTCAAACAGATCAACCCTCAAAGGTTATCACTGCTATAAAAATTAGTTGTTCCACAAGACGAATAGTATTGCAAAATATTGTTTTAGCATTTGGTATAAAAGTAATCGTACTTATATTGGGTGCAGGTGGTTTAGCTACCATGTGGGAAGCAGTTTTTGCAGATGTTGGTGTAGCTTTATTAGCAATATTTAATGCAGTCAGACTACAACGAATGAATTGGAAATAGATCATCTACTAAATTAAACTGCTTTAAAAAACTAAAATTTGCTAAAATTTTGTAACTTGCTACACTTATGAAAAATTTTTTCCATAATATAATGTCTTTGGCAATGACTTTTGTAGTGTTATTTTCTACGATGTCATTCACAATTAATATGCATTATTGTGGAGAAATTTTAGTGGAAACTGCAATATTTCACAAAGCAAAAGGTTGTGGAATGGAAATGGAAAAGCCTTCAAGTGAAGCATGTTCTATTACCAAGAAAAATTGTTGTGATGATGAACAATTAGTAATTGAAGGTCAAGACGAACTACAATTACACGTTGATAAAATTACGTTTGAGCAACAATTATTTCTAGTTTCATTTGTTTACACTTACATTAATCTCTTTGAAGGCTTAGACAATAATTTATCTGCTTTTGAAGAATATAAACCGCCACTGGTCATAAGGCACATCTACAAGCTTGACGAGACCTATTTAATTTGATTTTTAAACAATAGACTTTTTTTATCCTATGACTGCAATGTTGTAAGGATACCTTTCTGTATTCGGTGTTTTCTAAACACTATTATCTAATTGTTTAATTATCAAAGCCAATGCTAAACAAAAGTATCAAATTTTTAATAGAAAATAAACTTGTTGCAGTTCTGCTACTCGCCCTTTTTGTGGCTTGGGGAACAGTAAATGCACCTTTTAATTGGGACACAGGTTTCTTACCTAGTAATCCTGTTGCTGTTGACGCCATACCTGATATAGGTGAAAATCAACAAATTGTATTCACCAAATGGGATGGTCGTTCTCCACAAGATATAGAAGATCAAATTACCTATCCACTTACAACATCACTACTCGGTATTCCAGGAGTAAAAACCATTCGTAGTTCCTCTATGTTCGGCTTTTCAAGTATCTATATCATTTTTGAGGAAGACATAGAATTTTACTGGAGTAGAAGCCGTATTCTCGAAAAACTAAATTCCTTACCAAGTGGTTTATTACCTGAAGGTGTTAATCCTGCTTTGGGTCCAGATGCGACAGGTTTAGGACAAATATTTTGGTACACTCTTGAAGGTCGTGACGAAAACGGAAACGTAACGGGTGGTTGGGATTTACAAGAGTTACGCAGTATTCAAGATTACTACGTAAAATATGCCTTATCCTCTGCAAGTGGCGTTTCGGAAGTTGCTTCGATAGGTGGATATGTTCAAGAATACCAAGTGGATGTTAATCCAGAACTGATGCGTCAATATAATATTGGATTGCATCACGTTGTAAAAGCGGTTAAAAAAAGTAACAAAGAAATTGGTGCACAGACTTTGGAAATTAACCAAGCTGAATATTTAGTACGTGGTTTAGGTTACATAAAATCCATTTCAGACATCGAAAATGCAGTAGTCACTTCCGAAGATTACGCTTCAATTAAGATAAAGGATATTGGAAAAGTCTCATTAGGTCCAGCAACAAGACGTGGTTTATTGGATAAAGAAGGTGCTGAAGTTGTTGGTGCTGTTGTGGTGGCTCGTTATGGTGCAAACCCAATGGAAGTTATCAATAACGTAAAGGAGAAAATTAATGAATTAAGTGCAGGTTTACCTTCAAAAGTATTAGCGGATGGAAGAACATCACAAGTTACCATAGTTCCTTTTTATGACAGAACAGAACTAATACAAGAAACTTTAGGTACACTCAATGAGGCATTGACTTTAGAAATACTTATAACCATTCTGGTCATAATCATTATGGTGTTTAATCTTCGAGCTTCAGTATTAATTTCTGGACTACTGCCAGTAGCAGTTTTAATGGTATTTATAGCGATGAAGCTCTTTGGTGTCGATGCCAATATAGTCGCTTTATCAGGTATTGCTATTGCTATTGGAACGATGGTCGATGTTGGTGTCATACTTTCAGAAAATATCATTCGGCATTTAGATGAAGATGATGGAACACAATCCATTAATACCGTAGTTTACAATGCAACAGCTGAAGTATCTGGAGCTATCGTTACCGCAGTAATGACCACAATTATCAGTTTCATTCCAGTATTCACGATGATTGGAGCAGAAGGAAAACTATTCAGACCATTAGCATTCACAAAAACTTTTGCATTAACAGCATCCATTATTGTAGCGTTATTTTTGATTCCACCGTTTGCTGCATTCTTATTCCGAAAGAAAAGCATTAAAAACACTTTTAAATATGTTTTAAATGGTGTTTTAATAGTATCAGGTATCGCTGCAATTATTTATGGGTATTGGTTAGGGTTGGTATTAATAGCTTTTGGAATTACAGCACTTCTCAACCTTCAAAATAAGATAACGGACAAACAAGCTAACCTTATTAATATTATTATTTCAGCATCAGCAATAGTATTCTTGTTAGCCAAATATTGGAGACCATTAGGCGTTGATAAAAGCATTTTCTGGAATCTCATTTTCGTTAGTGTTATTTGCTTTGGTTTATTAGGTGTTTTCTCATTATTCATCAAATACTACACACGTATTTTAAGGTGGTGTTTAGATAATAAGTTCCTCTTTTTGTCTGTCCCAACAGCAATTGTGATTGCAGGTTTTTTCATTATGAAAAATACAGGCAAAGAGTTTATGCCATCATTAAATGAAGGCTCATTTTTACTAATGCCAACCTCGATGCCACATTCTGGTGTAGAAGAAAATAAACGAGTTTTACAACAATTGGATATGGCAGTAGCCAGTATTCCAGAGATTGAAACCGTAGTTGGTAAAGCAGGTAGAACAGAATCAGCTTTAGATCCAGCACCTTTATCAATGTACGAAAATATCATTCAGTACAAACCAGAATATATGTTGAATGAAAATAGAGAACGCCAACGCTATAAAGTGAATGATGATGGTTTATTTGAGTTAAAAGATGGTCGATTTATTGCAAACCCAAATAATTCCGGAAATGTCACTTTAAGCAGGGTGAAAAGGTCTGAATTGATAAAAGATAACAATGGTGAGTTCTACCGTAACTGGCGACCAGAAATAGAATCACCAGACGATATTTGGAATGAAATTGTAAAAGTTACCAAACTACCTGGTGTCACTTCTGCACCAAAACTACAACCTATTGAAACCCGATTGGTAATGCTGCAAACAGGAATGCGTGCGCCAATGGGAATCAAAGTAAAAGGTCAAGATTTAAAGCAGATTGAAGCATTTGGTGTCCAATTGGAAGACATTTTAAAACAAGCTGAAGGTGTAAAAGATGAAGCTGTTTTTGCAGACCGTATTGTTGGTAAGCCTTACCTGCTCATTGATATTGATAGAGAAAAAATTGCACGTTATGGAATATCCATTGATGATGTACAAAATGTATTAAAAGTTGCAGTTGGTGGAATGGTATTAACCCAAACCGTTGAAGGTCGTGAACGTTATGGTGTGCGTGTACGCTATCCGAGAGAGTTACGAGCAAACCCAACCGATTTAAAACAAATTTACGTACCAGTTGAAAAAGGGAGTCCTGTGCCTTTAAGCGAATTGGCATCCATTCGATACGAACAAGGGCCACAAGTCATTAAAAGTGAAGATACCTTTTTAGTTGGCTATGTATTGTTCGATAAAATGGATGGTTATGCAGAAGTCAATGTAGTTGAAAATGCACAAGCCTTAATTCAAGAAAAGATAGATAGTGGAGAATTAGTAGTGCCAAAAGGTATTAACTACCAATTTACAGGAACTTACGAAAATCAGTTGCGAGCAGAAAAAACCTTATCGGTTGTTGTGCCTTTAGCATTGGCGATTATTTTCTTGATTTTGTATTTCCAGTTCCGTTCGGTTGGTACTTCCTTAATGGTATTTACAGGAATTGCTGTAGCATTTGCAGGTGGTTTTGTAATGATATGGCTTTATGGTCAAGGATGGTTTTTAAACTTCAATTTCTTTGGTGAAAATCTACGAGACTTATTCCAAATGCATCCAATTAATTTAAGTGTTGCAGTTTGGGTTGGGTTTATTGCACTCTTCGGAATTGCAACCGATGATGGTGTTGTTATGGCAACATATCTAACCCAAACATTCGATAGAAATACACCAGACAATAAAAAGGAAATTAGAGCATCAGTTGTTGAAGCAGGTGAAAAACGTATCAGACCGTGTTTAATGACTACTGCAACCACAATTTTAGCACTATTACCAGTACTCACATCAACAGGACGAGGAAGCGATATTATGATTCCTATGGCAATACCAAGTTTTGGCGGAATGCTCATTGCCTTAATCACTTTGTTTGTTGTACCAGTATTGTACAGCTGGAAAGCAGAAGTTCAACTTAAAAGAACATCAAAATGAAAAATATAATTCTAATAATAAGTATTTTGTTTGTTTCCGCTTTCGCGAAAGCACAAGAGCTTCAATCCTACATTCAAGAAGCAGAATCGAACAATCCAGAAATTCAAAAGTTTGAGTTGCAATACAAAAGAGCTTCAGAAAAAGTAAACGAGGTCAACACCATTCCTAATACTGAATTTGGTATAGGATATTTTGTAAGTGAGCCAGAAACAAGAACAGGTGCGCAACGCTTTAAAGTGTCAGCAAAACAAATGTTACCGTGGTTCGGAACAATTACATCGAGAGAAAACTATGTGAGTTCATTAGCCGATGCCAAATATGAAGACATTGTTATCGCAAAGCGAAAACTAATGGCTTCTGTATCACAATCCTATTACAATTTGTATGCTAACAAAGCGAAACAAGAGGTGTTAGTTGGTAACATCAAACTATTGGAGACCTATGAAACATTAGCCCTTACATCGGTAGAAGTAGGTAAAGCATCAGCAGTAGACGTATTACGATTGCAAATGCGTCAGAACGAATTGCAACAACTAAAAGATGTGTTGCACCAACAATTTTTGGCAGAACAAACCAAATTAAATAATCTATTGAATAGGGATAATGATGTTACGGTCAATGTGGTAGATAGTTTAATGATACCTTCAGAAGATTTTGAAATCACTACTGAAAATTTAGCATTACATCCCGAATTGCTGAAATATGATAAACTCTATCAATCCATAGAACAATCTGAATTATTGAATCAAAAAGAAAGCAGTCCGATGATTGGTTTTGGATTAGATTATATCAATGTTTCCGAAAGACCAAATATGGATTTTAGTGACAACGGAAAGGATATTGTAATGCCAATGGTTTCAGTTTCTATCCCAATTTTCAATAAGAAGTATAAATCCCAAACTATACAAAATGAGTTCCAGCAGCAGGAAATTACTACTCAAAAACAAGAACGGTTAAATTCATTGGAAACACTTTTAGACAAGGCGATTAACGAACGTATTTCTGCAAGAATAAGTTACGCCACCCAAACCAAAAACTTAAAGCAAGCTAAAGATGCAGAAGACATTTTAATCAAAAGCTACGAAACAGAAACGATTGATTTTAATGATGTTTTGGATATTCAAGAGTTGCAACTAAAATTTCAAATGAACCAAATAGAATCTGTGAAGACCTACTATGTACAAAGTACAATCATTAATTATTTAATACAGTAATTATGAAACAAACCCTTAACATAAAGAATATGGTCTGTGACAGATGCAAATCAACTGTATTAGGAGAGTTGGAAGCATTGGGTTGTTACATAATATCGGTTGAACTCGGACAAATAATCCTTGACGAAATTACAGACATTCAATATTCCAAATTGGAAGAAGTGCTAAAGAAACACGGTTTTGAAATCATAAAGGATGAAATAGAAATTTTGATAGAAGAGATAAAAATTTCCCTTATAAAAAAAATTGATAGCCAGGACAATGTTAAGCTTTCTTCCTTTTTGACTAAACGGTTTAACAAGTCCTATTCGGCTTTAAGTAAACTTTTTAGTAAAACTGAAGGTTTAACCATAGAAAAATATGAAATCAATTTAAAGATTGAAAAAGTAAAAGAACTTATACAATTGAGGCAGTTGAATTTTTCAGAAATAGCCTACAGCTTGAACTATAATAACAGTAGTCATTTGGCGAGGCAATTCAAAAATATAACAGGAATGTCAATGACAGTATTTAAAAACCTGCAAAAATGGGACAGAAAATCCATAGACCAAATTGTATAAGGATTATCCAGAATTGTACAAATGAAGGTGGGTTGCTAAAATTAATTTTGTGTAATAATCATTAAAAAAAATGAACAATGACACACACATATAACATAAAAGGAATGACCTGCGGAGGCTGTAAGGCATCTGTGGAAAAATATTTGGGTCAAGTAGAAAACGTAAATGAAGTTGTTGTAAACCTTGAAAAAGCAGAAGCCCAAGTAAAAATGAACAACCACGTTACCACAGAAACCCTTCAAAAAGCATTGCCTGAAAAATATACCCTTTCGGAAAAAGAAAATAAAAATGTTTTCCAAATGACATCCCAATCTATGGATACCACAGAGGAAAAATCAAAACTGCAACAATTACAACCGTTATTGCTTATCCTTTTTTACATAGCAACTACAAGCGTTTTGTTGCATTATAAGAATTGGGCTGGTAATGCTGTAATGCTGGATTTTATGGGCTTGTTTTTCATAGTGTTCAGTTTCTTCAAGATGTTGGATTTAAAGAATTTCCCAGAATCATTCAGAATGTACGACCCATTAGCAAAAAGGGTTACTCTTTATGGTTGGGTATATCCATTCATCGAAACTGCTCTCGGGCTGATGTTCTTAATGCGTTTTGAAATTGAAATTGCTCTTATAGCCACACTTATACTATTAAGTATTACAACGGTTGGTGTTACTAAAACGCTTTTGGACAAAAAATCAATTCGTTGTGCTTGTCTCGGAACGGCACTAAAATTGCCAATGACCGAAGCCACATTTATTGAAAATGCCATTATGATTGTGATGGCGATTGTAATGTTAACTCAAATTATATAAAAAATGAAATCACATACACTTTGGATTATATTAGGTTGTGTACTTCCGTTGCTACTCATTTTTATTGCACCAAGTATAGGAATGGGCGAAAACGTATCCCTGTTCATTTTTATAATTCTAATGTTCGGATGTCATCTGCTATTACCACATCACAAGCATAATCACGATAAAGAAAACAACAATAAATCATAGAACTATGAAAACAATTAACATCAAAAAATTAGGATTTGCCACAGGTCTTACTGGAGCATTGCTTTATTTGGGCTGTATGGTGGTAATGTTTACGGTTGGTCACGAAGGGTCAGTAAAATTCTTCAATAGTTTGTTACACGGATTGGATGTTTCAACCATAATGAGAATGGATATGCCTCTTTGGCAAGCTTGTTTAGGAATTGTTCAAACGTTCATTTTGGGTTGGTTAATCGGTGCCTGTATTGCATCGCTTTATAATTGGCAAATAAAGAAATAAGATGAAAAATATATTAGTACCCACGGATTTTTCAGATAACTGCAATAAAGCAGCAGAATTGGCTATAGAAATGGCGGCACTTTTTAATGCAGAAATCCATTTTTTGCATCAAATAAGTACAGTAGTTAACTGGACAAAATTAACCAAGACCCAGGAACACAATTATCCTGATACGTTAGCAGAAATTGGCATAGCCAAAAGCAATTTAAGGGCTTTGGACAAGCAAGCTGAAAGTAGAGGTTTGAAATCAAGAACGTTTCTGGAGTTTGTTTCTGATGAAGATGCAATTGTGGCACATTCCCACAATTTTAATCACGATTTTATTATTACTGGAAGCAGGGGCATACAAAACGGATTCCTAAAGCAATTATTGGGAAGCAATGCCCAAAAAATAATTCGGAAAGCACGAGTACCAATTTTGGTTGTAAAGGAAGATACAGTAACATTTCCTTTTAAGAATATCGTGTTTGTTTCTGACTTTAAGGAAGACATATCCAATGCTTTTATGGAAGCCGAGAAAATAGCAAAAAAGTGCAATGCAAAAATTCAATTGTTGAACATAAACACAACATCGGATTTTAATAGTGTTGAAAATGGATTGCAACCCATCAAAGAGTTTTTAACACACTTCCCAAAATTGGAAAACTATGCAATACACGTCTATAATGAATCTACCGTATTAGGTGGTATTGAAAAGTTTGAAAGCTCAAATGATGTGGACTTAATAGTAATGTACACACACAGTAGAAAAGGGCTATCAAGCATATTCTCAAAGAGTATTGCTGAAACTGTAACAAATCATTCAAAAAAACCTGTTATGACAGTACATCTATAAAATGGAAAAAGCAATCAATATCATAAAGTATTCAGGCGAGGTTCAAGCATTCAATATCGAAAAGCTAAAACGCTCTTTAAGGCATTCCAAAGCAAGTGAAAAACTTGTGCAAGAAATCGCCCAAGAAGTTCAGGAGCAATTAACTGAAGGAATGACAACCAAACGGATTTATGAAATAGCTTATAAGATGTTGAAACGCAAATCAAAATCAGGTTCTGCTAGATACAAACTCAAAAAAGCCATTATGGAATTTGGTCCAACTGGCTATCCTTTTGAGAAATATATTGGTAAAATCCTCGAATATGAAGGCTTCAATACAGATGTAGGTGTCATTATGCAAGGTCATTGTGTAACCCACGAAGTAGATGTAGCTGCTTTGAAAGCTAACGAACATTATATAGTGGAATGTAAGTTCCATAGTGACCAAGGTAGAAATTGCAATGTAAAAATACCTCTTTACATACAGTCTAGGTTTAAGGATTTAGAAACTCAATGGTTAAAGCAAAAAGACCATTCACTAAAATTTCATAAAGGCTGGGTTTATACCAATACAAGGTTCTCAACCGATGCTATACAATTTGGCGAATGTTCAGGGCTTGGATTAGTAAGTTGGGATTATCCCGAAAAAAACAGCCTTAAAAGTAAAATTGATGGTTCAAGATTGTACCCGATTACGGCTTTACCTTCCTTAAGTAAGCAGGAAAAACAAAAAATACTAAACAAAGGCATTGTGCTGTGTAGAGAGGTTTGCGATAATCCAAAACTATTGGATGACTTGGGTATGGCATCATCCAAAAAGAAAAACATTCTTAAAGAAGCTAATGAATTATGTAACTATTAAAACAAAATGAAAAGCAATAAAATCATAAAAACAAATTGGTGTGTTATTACTGGCGGTCCAAGTACTGGCAAAACTACCACTATCAATATGCTTGCCGAACGAGGATATGAAACCACTATTGAACACGCAAGGCATTATATTGATACAATGCGAGTTAAGGGGCAAACAGTTGAAGAACTACGAAGCAATAAACGAGAGTTTCAACTTGGTGTTTTAGATATGCAAATCGAGCAGGAAGCATCGGTAAACCCTAAAGATTTAGTTTTTCTGGACAGGGCAATCCCTGATGCATTGGCGTACTATCGGTTTTTAAAATTAGAAGTTGACGAAATTTTAAAAGAAGCAATGCGTAAAGTGAATTACAAAAAGGTTTTCGTTCTAGACAAACTGCCTTTAATCAACGACTATGCTCGATTGGAAAGTGAAAACGACCAAAATCAAATACACAATCTTATAACTGAAGTATATGGAGCGTTACCCTTTCCAGTAGTAAACGTCCCTTTGTTACCACCAACTGAACGAGTGGATTTTATATTGAACAACATTAAAAATATTTAAAATGGAACATCACGAACACCATAACCACGAACACCATAACCACGAAAACCATTCCAAGCAGAAAGTAGAAATGGACCATAGTAAAATGGACCATTCTGGTCACAACCCTGCTCACGGAGAAATGGGACACGACCATCACAAAATGATGATAGAAGATTTTAAGCGAAGATTTTGGGTGTCTACAATTTTGACGATACCGATTCTTCTATTATCGCCAATGATACAGAAATGGTTGGGTGTTGATTGGAATTTTACGGGCAGTAATTATGTGCTGTTTACCTTATCCAGTATTGTTTACTTCTATGGTGGATGGCCATTTTTAAAAGGTTTGGCAAGTGAGTTAAAGAAGAAATCGGCAGGAATGATGACACTTATTGCTGTAGCAATTTCGGCAGCATATTTTTATAGTGTTGCGGTCATTTTTGGGTTCGAGGGCAAAACGTTTTTTTGGGAATTAGCAACACTTATTGACGTAATGCTAATTGGTCATTGGCTAGAAATGCGTTCTATTTTGGGTGCAAGTAAAGCCTTAGAAGCATTGGCAGCATTAATGCCTAATGAAGCTAATTTGGTAGATGGCAGCCAAACTCGAAAAGTAAAAATAAGCGAACTAAACGAAGGAGATATCATCCTTATCAAACCAGGAGAAAAAGTACCAGCTGATGGAATAATTGTAGACGGAAAAAGTGACCTTAATGAAAGTATGCTTACTGGTGAAAGTAAGCCTGTAAGCAAAAGTGTTGATGAAGAAGTAATTGGTGGTGCTATTAATGGCAATGGGGTCATTAAAGTAAAAGTAAAAGGTATTGGAGAAGAAACCTATTTATCAAAAGTGATAAATATGGTACAGACCGCCCAAAAGCAAAAGTCAAAAACACAACGTTTGGCGGACGTAGCAGCAAAATGGCTTACTGTAATTGCATTAGTATTAGGTTTTGGTACATTCTTTACGTGGTTGGCTTTAGGAGAAACGGTATCATTTGCCTTAGAACGTATGGTAACTGTTATGGTTATCTGTTGTCCACACGCTTTAGGTCTGGCTGTACCTCTAGTAGCTGCTATATCTACTAGCATTTCAGCAAAAAATGGACTGTTGATTCGTAATAGAACAGCTTTTGAAGCATCTCGCAAAATATCGACCATAGTATTCGACAAAACTGGAACACTTACCAAAGGCTCTCACGAAGTGGTACGCATTGTTCCATTATCATCTAATTATGATAAAACAGAACTTTTAAAATACGCCACAGCAGTTGAAAGCCCTTCCGAGCATCATATATCTAAAGGATTAAGACGAAAAGCAAAAGAGGAAAATATTGAGATTCCTTCAGTAACTGACTTCAAGTACAATGCAGGTGTTGGTGTTAGTGGAACGGTCAACGGAAAAAAAGTGCAAGCAGGTGGTTATTTACTAATGGAGCAGTTGAAAAAATCAGTTTCTGAAGATAAAGACGAAGGCATTGAAACCAAAATCTTTACCATAGTAGATGATGAATTGATAGGCTTTGTAACCTTCGCTGATGAAATCAGGGAAAGTTCTTATGAAGCCATCAAAACACTTCAAAAAAACAATATAAAAGTGTCTTTGCTTACAGGAGATAATGGGAGAGTAGCAAAAGATGTAGCTAATAAATTGGGGCTTGATGATTATATCGCAGAAGTATTGCCAGACCAAAAACAGGAAAAAATCAAAGAACTACAAGAGAAAGGGGAATTCGTGGCAATGACAGGCGATGGTGTGAATGACGCACCAGCCTTGGCACAAGCAGATGTGGGTATTGCCATTGGTTCTGGAACAGATGTAGCAGCTGAAACTGCTGACATTGTATTGGTGGACAGCAATCCAAAAGACATTGCCAACTTGATATTATTTGGTAAGGCTACTTATCGCAAAATGGTTCAAAATTTGGTCTGGGCAACAGGATATAACGTTGTCGCATTACCTTTGGCAACAGGGTTTGTACCAGGACTTATGATAAGTCCTGCATTTGGTGCAGCTCTAATGAGCATCAGTACAATAATCTGTGCTGTAAATGCACAATTATTAAAAGGAAACCTTAAAACAAAAACAACATAATGAAAAAACTAACCTTATTAATTGCAATAGTACTTCTAACAGTAAGTTGCAAAAACGAAAAATCAAGTTCGGAAGAGCAAAAACACAATCATAACAACCCAACTAAAAAAGTTGAAGAGCCAAAGAAAAAAGTATTAAGTCCGCATACGGAAACGATGGTAATGATTGATGATGCTCATATTCATATCGATTATTCTTCGCCAGGAGTAAGAGATAGAATCATCTTTGGTGGTTTGGTTGGTTATGACCAAATTTGGCAAGCAGGAGCACATATGGCTACTTGGGTGGAAACCAATAAAGATTTAATCATAAATGAAGAGACGCTTCCTAAAGGAAAATATGGCTTTTTTACAATTCCATCAAAAGGCGACTGGACTGTGATGATTAATAAAAACTGGGACCAACACGGTAAAGATGAGTATGACGAAAAAGATGATGCAATTCGATTTAAAGTGACACCGATAATTTCAGAAGACATCACAGAACATTTAGAATATAAGGTCAATAAAATAAATGATAAAAGCGGAACTATTTCGATGGCTTGGGAAAAAGTTAAAATCGAGTTTCCTTTTACAATAAAAAACTAAAAATGGTAAATAGGCATACAGCTTTAAAAATTAGAAAAATGCACAGGTATTTGGGTCTCTTTTTAGGGATTCAATTCCTGTTTTGGACCATTAGTGGTTTATACTTTAGTTGGACAAACATCGATGAAATACACGGAGACCAATTTAAAAACTTGGACCATCAACCCAAAGCATTTAATAGTTTAATAAGTCCTTCAGAAATGGATGTTCCAAATGGTATAAAGACTATTGAATTAAGAGATATTGATAATGCACCCTACTATTGGATAAATAAAGAGCAGCTGTATAATGCTTTAGATGGAATGCCAAAAAATAGTATTACGCAGGATGAGGCACTCTATATTGCCAAAAACCATATAAAAAGTGGTTTAGAGGTAGAATCTGTTGAGCAAATTACTGAAACTGGAAAACACCACGAGTATCGAGAAAAACTACTACCTGCTTATGTTATCTCATATAAAACAGATGAAGCTCTAAAAGCATACGTTTCTGTAAACGACGGAAAATTTCAAACCGTAAGACATCGTTCTTGGCGTTGGTTTGATTTTTTATGGATGACACATACAATGGATTATGAGGGTAGAGATAATTTTAATACCCTTGTTTTAAGAGCATTTTCACTTTTAGGTTTGATAACCGTTTTAAGTGGGTTTTTGTTGTGGTACACCTCGTCACCTTCAATTAGGAAATTATTAAAACGAAAAAAATAAAGAAATGAAAAAATATATAGTTTATCTCGGAATATTGGCTGTAGGTCTACTTTTAGGTTGGATACTATTCGGTAGCTCATCAAAACAAGAAGCAGAACACAATCACTCTGAAGTTGAAGAGAGTAATCAAATGTGGACGTGCTCTATGCATCCACAGATTATGCAACCAGAAGCAGGAGATTGCCCCATTTGTGGTATGGATTTAATTCCTTCAGAAGCTGGCGCGGATGGTTTGGCAGCAGACGAATTTAAACTGACTGAAAATGCAATGGCTCTGGCAAATATCCAAACAACTGTTGTTGGTAAAAGCAATATAGAAGGCAATACCATAAAACTATCTGGTAAAATTGCTGAAAATGAAGAAGCCAATGCAGTACAAGTCAGTTATTTTTCTGGTAGAATTGAACGTTTAAATGTGAGTTTTACTGGCGAAGAAGTTCGTAAAGGTCAATTATTAGCAACTATTTATTCGCCAGAATTATATGCAGCACAACAAGAACTCATTACAGCAGCATCTTTAAAAGAATCACAACCTGCTTTATACAAAGCAGTTCGTAATAAACTGAAATTATGGAAGCTGTCTGAAAATCAAATCAATCAGATTGAGGAAACCCAAAAAGTGAAAGAAAACTTTCCTGTGTATGCAACAGTTTCAGGAACTGTCGCAGAAAAACTGGTAGAGCAAGGTGATTATATTAAACAAGGTCAACCTTTATTAAAAATTGCCAATCTAAACACAGTTTGGGGAAATTTTGATGTCTATGAAAATCAGATAAATTTGTTTAAAAAAGGACAGGAAGTAATGATTACAACCAATGCCTATTCTAATAAAGAATTCAACGGTAAAGTTGATTTTATAGACCCCGTTTTAAACACAAAAACAAGAACAGTAACCTTGCGCGTGGTTCTAAACAACAAGGATGATGTATTTAAACCAGGAATGTTTGTAACCGCAAATATTAATGGTGTTAAGAATAAAAATAAAGAAGCTTTATCTATTCCAGCATCTGCTGTGTTATGGACAGGTGAGCGTTCTGTGGTATATTTAAAAACAAATCCAGACCAACCAGTTTTTGAAATGCGTGAAGTAACGTTAGGTAATCAAATTGGTAATGAATATCAAGTTTTAGAAGGCTTGTTTTCTGGAAATGAAATAGTAACTAACGGAGCCTTTACGGTTGATGCAGCAGCACAATTACAAGGCAAAAAGTCGATGATGAATAAGGATGGTGGTAAAGTAATGACTGGTCACGAAGGTCATTTAGGTATGGATAACAATTCATCCAACAAAGAAACAGACCACACCAATATGAATGAACGTTTGGAAGTGTCTGAGAAATTTCAACAACAGTTAAATAGTATTTACAATGAGTATATCAATTTAAAAGATGCTTTAGTAAAAGAAGATTCAAAAAGTATTTCAACAAGCACATCAACTTTACTAAACAATTTAACCAAAGTAGATATGAAATTGTTATCAGATAATAAAGCGCATAACCATTGGATGTCATTAGAAAAGGAAATAAAATCTTCAGTGACCTCAATTTCTGAAACGTCCGATATAAAAGCTCAAAGAGACCATTTCAAGCATTTGTCATCACATCTAATCAATGCTGTTCAACTATTTGGTGTAAATGAAAAAGTCTACTTAGAATTTTGTCCAATGGCAGATAATAACAAGGGTGCGTTTTGGTTGAGCAAAGAAGAAAAAGTAATCAATCCATATTTTGGTGATGCAATGCTAACCTGTGGAGAAGTAAAACAAGTAATAGAGTAATAACAATTAAATTTTAAACAATGAAAAAAGTAATTTTAAGTGTAGCTGTAATAGCAGCATTAGGTTTAACAAGTTGTAAAAACGAAACCAAAAAAGAAACGGAAACAACAACTACTGAGATGACTAAAGATATGGCAATGAAAGACCTGTCTTTTGGTGTAAGAGGAAATTGCGGTATGTGTAAAAGTACTATCGAAAAGGCTGCTAAGGGTGTTGAAGGTGTAGCAAGTGCGAATTGGGATGTCGATAAAAAGAAAATAGATGTTTCTTTTGATGACACAAAAACCGATGTAATGGCAATCCATAAAGCAATCGCAGCTTCAGGTTACGATACCGAAAAAGTAGCTGGTAATGAAGAAGCATATAAAAAACTACCTGGTTGTTGTCAGTATGATCATAAAATGAAGATGAATAAATAAGTTGCAATAAAATGATTGCATAAATAATTCATTATAGGTTTACTTCTTATCTATTAAATTTAATAGATAAGAAGTAATTTATTTTTTTATAATAGAAATAGATATTTAAAGTTGTTTTAGACTCAGACAAAACCTATTTAGGTTATTTGAGTATTCCTTAAAAAAATTATTATAATTCATGGAAAAACATACACTTTAAATATGTTATAAGAGTACCGTTTCAGAGTACCGAAAAGCATGAAAATCAACCCTTTTTCGGACTCCTTATTTTGTAAACTTCTGAAAATCAGCTATACAAAAATTAACCAACTACTAGTTGCTAGTTGTTAGTTGTGGGTTGTA
>NZ_JBOEFY010000007.1:0-5778 GCF_050633145.1 Kordia sp.
ATTCCGCACTTGATGCGGAATCTACTTAAATATTAAATGGATTCCTGTCTACACAGGAATGACATTTGAAAATAAAAATTCTTTTGAAAAACTAAGATACTTTCAACATAAAAATCTCAATCGAGATGTGTCACATCGAGCATTATTGAAATCAAAATATATTTTTGATTGAAAATACCTAGCGAAGCTATCGAGATGCTACTGAAACGTAAAATTGATAAAAATTCCGCGTGATTGCATTTTCTGAATATTGCTCGTCCACGGACTGTTTGGATCTACATCACGAACCAATTCATCATTCAACGCAAAAACACCACGAATAGAAGGTGTAAATTTAAAGTAGTGTAAATAGAAATCCACTCCAAAACCTAATTCATAGTAAAGCGTTCTACGTTTCATACGAAACTGATTGTTGAAATTGTCATCAGGGTTTTTCTCGTTACTTGATAAGTTGATAGAAGTAGAAAATCCACCAACAATAAATGGTTTAATATTGTTAATACGTTTGGTTCCGATTTTTAATAATAACGGAATATGCACATAACTCGATTTTATTTCACGCATTTGATCTACAGGATCAGTCAAACCATAACTTTCTGGATATTCCAACGTACGTGTCGTAAAGAAAATTCCTGGCTCTAAACGTAAGTTCATATAATTATTCAATTTTACGTCTCCAACCAAACCTACATTAAAACCTGTAGCTGGTTTTAGCTGAATGGCATCTGCATTTCTATTGTACGTAAACTTAAAATCGTAACTATTAAACCCTAAAAAATAACCCCAAGTAAGTGTGTTATTATCTATTTGACCTTTTCCGCCACTTGCATCATTCAATACTTTTTTCTTAGTGAATAGTTGAGCATGTGTAGATTGTAAAGCAAAAATACAACAGATGATGAGCAAAATCTTCTTCATAAAATCTATTTTGTTGCGGTGTAAATACTCGCTACACCAAACGTTTGTGGTTTATCTTTCACATCTATAAACCCAATTTTTCGTAAAATATTGTTGAAATTTTCTCCATAAGGAAAAGCAGCCGCCGATTCTGATAAATATCCGTAGGCAGAATTGTCTTTAGAAAACAGTTTCCCAATTAGTGGTAAAACATTTTTTGTGTAGAATTTATAAAATTGTTTGAATGGTGTTTTTACAGGAACAGATGTTTCCAACACTACAAAAATTCCTTTTGGTTTTAAAACTCTCAAAATTTCTTCTAATCCTTGTTCTAAATTTTCAAAGTTTCGCACACCAAAAGCAACAGTAATAGCATCAAAAGAATTGTCTTCAAATGGTAACTTTTCACCATCACCCAAAACCATTTCAATTTTTTCGTTGAGTGCTTTTTTCTTAATTTTTTGTTTTCCTACTTCCAGCATTCCTGGCGAAATGTCTAAACCTACAATACGTTCTGCACTGGTTTCTGCCAAATTAATAGCCAAATCGGCTGTTCCAGTAGCAATATCTAAAATCGTCTTCGGTTTGGTGTCGCCAACCATACGAACAACTCTTTTTCGCCATTTAATATCAATACCAAAAGAAATCACACGATTTAATCCGTCATAATTCTTAGAAATAGTATCGAACATCTCTGTAACCTGCTCTTTCTTGCCAAGTTTCGACTCTTTATACGGTGTTACATTTTTAGACATATCAGGAAATTTTGGCAAATATAATTAATCCTACTATCATAGTTGTGTTGTAAAGCCTATAATTTGCATAGGTTTTACAAATCTGATACTCAAGCTTAAAAGTATTAGTGGATGATTGCTTTTTTCTCGTATATTTGTATACTTTTTCAATAAGCTAATTAAATGAAAATTATAATTGCGGGAGCTGGTGAAGTAGGATATCATTTGGCAAAATTACTTTCTTACGAATCTCAAGATATTACCCTGATAGATTGCAATAAGGAAAACTTAGAATATGCAGATGCACACTTGGACATTCGTGTCATTAAAGGTGATGCAACGTCTATTAATGTGCTGAAAGAAGCAAGAGTTGCTACAGCAGATTTGGTAATTACGGTAACTTCTTCAGAAACAACGAACATTACTATTTGCGTATTGGCAAAGCAATTGGGGTGCAAACGAACCATTGCACGAATTTCAAATACAGAGTTTATTGATAACCAAGAAGAGTTAAAATTTAGTGATTTGGGAATTGATGAGTTGATTTCTCCTGAAAAATTAGCGGCTGCCGAAATAAAATTATTACTAGATCAATCGGCTTTTAACGATAGTTATGAGTTTGAAAATGGCGCATTGACAATGGTAGGTACAATTTTACAGCGAACGGCGCCTTTTGTTGGAAAAAGTGTGAAAGAAGCAGCTAGTATTTTTCCAGAATTACACTTCGTGCCTATTGCTATTCAGCGATTTGGAACGCAATACACTATAATTCCTCGTGGAGATACTTTATTTAAAGAAGGAGATCAGGTATACTTTGTGATTTCGAAAGAAGGTGTAGAGGAATTGTACAAATTGATCGGAAAACAACGCGAAGACATTAAAAATGTAATGATTCTTGGCGGAAGTAATATTGGGCATAAAACAGCTAAAGATCTTTGTCGAAATCGATTTAATGTAAAATTGATAGAAAAAGATAAAGACAAAGCTTTTGAATTGGCAGACGAATTACCAAATGCACTTATCATTCAAGGAGATGGACGTAATGTAGAGTTACTAGAAGAAGAAGGTGTATACGACATGGATGCATTTATTGCAGTAACAGGAAACTCTGAAACCAATATTATGTCATGTTTGGTAGCAAAGTCAAAAAGTATTCGAAAAACGATTGCATTGGTTGAAAATATGGATTATTTCCAATTGTCACAATCTATCGGAATAGATACGTTGATTAATAAAAAATTATTGGCGGCAAACAATATATTCAGACACATTCGTAAAGGAGATGTAGTCGATATGACGCGTGTAAATAACATGAATGCGGAATTATTAGAATTTATTGTAAAGCCAACTTCTCGCGTATGCGATAAAAAGATAAAAGATTTAGATTTTCCTCGTTCTGCCATTATTGGTGGTGTTATACGAGAAGGAGAAGGTTTAATTGCCTTGGGCGATTTCCATATCAAATCAGGTGACAGAGTTGTCGTCTGTAGTTTACCACAATCAATCAACAAAGTAGAACGCATGTTTCTCTAATTATTGATAATGAGGGTAAATTATAAAATCATATTTCATTTAATGGGACTGCTGTTGGTTTGCAACGGCGGATTTATGTTGCTAGCAACTTTAATGAGCTTCTTTTATGAAGACGGCATAACGTTTCAGTTATTTTTAGCTGGATTGGTTACTATTATTGCGGGAGCACTTTTTATGTTGACTACAAAAGATCATAAAAAGGAAATCAAAAAACGAGAAGGATATATTGTTGTGACTTTTGGTTGGATTTTTATGTCCCTTTCTGGAACGTTTCCATATTTATTTACCAAAACGATTCCAAAATTTACCAATGCGTTCTTTGAAACGATGTCTGGTTATACCACGACTGGAGCTACGATTTTAGAAAAAATAGAAGGTTTGCCTGAAGGAATTCTTTTCTGGCGAAGCATGACACATTGGATTGGTGGAATGGGAATTATTGTATTAGCTATTGCTATTTTACCGCTATTAGGAATAGGAGGAATGCAGTTGTTTGCTGCAGAGGCGCCTGGACCAAGTGCTGATAAGTTACATCCAAGAATTACAGATACAGCAAAGCGCTTATGGCTTATTTATGTTGGATATACAGTTGCAGAAACAATCTTGTTGCAAGTAGCAGGAATGTCCTTTTTTGATGCAATAAATCATGCATTATGTACTTTGTCTACAGGAGGATTTTCAACAAAAGATGCAAGTATAGCGCATTGGAATGGTGATCCAATTATACAATATATCATCATTTTCTTTATGTTTTTGGCAGGAACAAACTTTGTGTTGAGCTACTTTGCTTTTAAAGGAAAGGTTCAAAAAGTATTTAGAGATGAGGAGTTTCGAGTCTATGCTATCCTTACAATTATTTTTACAATTATAGCAACTGTTATTATATATGCACAAGTCAATGTAGAGCAATCTGACTATCATCCAATGGTTTGGGGCGAGCTGGAAAGTGATTTTCGACATTCGTTATTTTCGGTTGTAGCTGTCATTACAACCACAGGATTTGTCACCGCAGATTTTACTTCGTGGACAACATTTTTAACTATTTTCTTTTTTGGTTTAATGTTTCTGGGAGGTTCGGCAGGTTCTACTTCTGGAGGTGTAAAAGTGGTGCGGCATTTATTAATGATTAAAAATGGTTTGTTAGAATTTAAACGAACCTTGCATCCGCGTGCTATTATTCCTGTGCGTTATAACAACAGATCCGTTTCGGAGCATATTGTATACAATATTTTAGGATTCTTCATTTTGTATATGTTATTGTTTATTATTGGAGCATTAGTTTTAGGATTTGTTGGATTGGATTTTGAATCGGCCATTGGTGGTGCAGCTTCTTCTTTAGGAAATGTTGGGCCTGCATTAGGAGATTTAAATCCGCTTGAAAATTACAATTCCATACCTTCTGTTGGGAAATGGTGGTGTACTTTTTTAATGCTTCTTG
The DNA here is from genome assembly GCF_050633145.1 of Kordia sp. Taxonomy (GTDB): domain Bacteria; phylum Bacteroidota; class Bacteroidia; order Flavobacteriales; family Flavobacteriaceae; genus Kordia. The sequence goes on from NZ_JBOEFY010000007.1 coordinate 4,603, forward strand.
GACGATTAGAATTATTTACGGTATTAATTCTTATCACGCCATTCTTCTGGAGAAATCGTTAGTTTACAGTGGTTTAAAAAATATATTTTAAAATTTTTTCGATTTTCTTTGTAACATTTTTTTTGTTGACGCGTCATATATGTGTAAATCAATCAAAAAACAATAATCATGACAACAACAATTCAAACACAGCCAATTTCGGTTCCTGTAGAACCCATCGAAACGTTTAGTAACTTTGAAAACAGAGGAATGTTAACTTCTCGTTACAAAGAAGAAATTAAAGAAAGCTTTAGTAATACAAAATCGCAATCGTTATTTAACTTAAAACGACGCGTTCGTACAAATCAATATAGATTTTCGCCAACTGCAGGAGTTGTACTAAAAGTTTCAGTATTCGTTCTCGCTTATGTAATTGCTTATATTTAAAAATTACTAACTCCTTGAAATACAGGAGTATTTTTTTTGTAAAAAATATTCTTTCCAATAGACTTAGAGTGAAAAAAGGGGAAAAATCCCCTGCTAAAGGGTTTTTAAACTTCAAATGTTTTATAGATATTTACATCAGTAAACAAAAAGTTAAAAACAAATGCTTAAGAAGTTTAATTTTCTGGAATTCTGTTGGTTAGCTACTGTGGTTTTATTAACAAGTACTGTAGTAATGATTTTTACAAGTACAGACCTTGCTACAGAAACAGCAACACCTACACTTTTTGGAATTGACATTAAATATTGCATTGTTATCTTTTACGCCTTTAATACTTTTCTATTTTTCGGAATTAAAGAGTTCTTTTGGCGATACGAACGAAAGTTCCCAAACACCATTATTATGTTTAGTGGTGCTATATTGACAATTTCACTTTTAATACTTAATATTATTTAGTTAAATTACTTAGTTAATCTCAATCAGAGCCAAAAGATGTCTTTATCAAACATTTTTTGGCTTTTCTGTTTTTATTCAGATTGTTAGGCTTCTTGGGTTTTAGACGTGTTTTGCTTTTGAGAAAGAATATTCTCATTATGATTAGCGTTTAGTATAAACTACCGTTTTAATGTAGCTTATATCTTGTTTATACTATTTTAGATTCTATTATAGCATCTATATTCAAAAGCTTACCAACTTTCCATTGGCGTTATACCATGTATCTCCAATGTTCGCTTGTTTTCCATTGGCATGAT
>NZ_JBOEFY010000007.1:5926-50261 GCF_050633145.1 Kordia sp.
CAATGTTTGCTTGTTCTCCATTAGCATGATAGAAAGTTTGACTGGAGTTTTTTAAATCATCATAGCATGGAATACCAACAAACCTTTGAATACTAAAAGGTGGTAGAGAAATGAATATTGTGTCTTTTGAATCTACCTTTGAATTACAAGATATTAGGTATAAGGTTAGAAGAAGTATTAAAGTTATTTTTTTGGAATCCATTTTCTTGTCTTGTAATTGTACCTAATAGTTTGTGTATGATTAGTTACGTCGTTTAAGCACTAAAGTTAGCAAATAAATCACAGATAGAAAGCCCGTGAGGGTTTTCGTAAGTAGGCGAGTACTAGTAATGAATTATACACGGTGTTGTAATCAGTTTTTTATTCGATTTCTGCTCTTAAATTTTCAATTTCAATATCCCAAAAACTTGATTCTATGTAATAATTCGGGTTCAATGCTTTAAAATCATTTTCTAATTCAGCTATATGTTTTTCCGTGAACATTGATTCAAAAAATCCATCTTCTCCAAATTCGTTGTTTATTTTTTCAATAAAACCTCTAAAAAGCAGAAGAGAAGAAGCTAATTCTGAAATATTTTTGTTCATGTTTTCCATAAATTCAAATCCTTGTTCGTGGTCAAGTACTACTAATTTGTCATCATCAGACGAATCAATGCAAATTAGGTTTCCACTGTTGTCAGAACCAAAAATCCAATAATCTTTAGTTTTATCATTTAAATCATCATAGTCATAATGGGCTTGAATTGTATTAAATTTCCAATCATAACTTTTTAATCCAAACCCTAAAAAAGGTGCTGCGTCTTCTGGAAATCCGATTTTTAAAAATTCTTTTGTTTTTTCATTCAGATTTGATTTTTCTACTTGGTCAATTGGAAATTCAACCCATCTTTCAGAGTCATTAGTCATCCAGTTTTTTTTAAATTCAGTAGGATTCATTTCGTTTGGTAAATTGGTTACAACATATGCATAACGGAAATTCCAGTTATTTCTACTATAATCAAACCTATTTTAAGAATTTAGTTATTTTTAAAACTACAATTTTCTTACTCAAAGTCAAAATCACCAAAAAAAATAATTAAACAAAAAAAGCTGTTTTCTTTTGAAAGCAGCTTTTCGTTATATATACTTTTAGTATTAGAGTACTTCTTTAATCTGTTGGATTGCTTTTCGTAATTCTTCTTCCGAAGCTGCATACGAAATACGAATACAATTTGGATTCCCAAATGCATCACCTGTTACAGTGGCAACTAATGCTTCATCTAATAAATACAAAGAAAAATCGGTAGCATTGTTGATTGTTTTTCCGCGTAAAGTTTTTCCGAAGAATGAAGAAATGTCTGGAAATACGTAAAACGCACCTTCTGGAACATTAATATTAAACCCTTCAATTTCTCCTAGCAATTCTAAGACAATATTTCGACGTTTTAAAAACTCATCGATCATATATTGAATTTTATCTTTACTAGCTTCTAAAGCGGCAATTGTAGCGCGTTGTGCAATACAATTAGCTCCGCTTGTTACTTGTCCTTGAATTTTGTTGCAAGCTCTTGCTATTTTTTCAGGAGCACCAATATATCCAATTCGCCAACCAGTCATTGCAAATGCTTTGGAAACTCCATTTACTGTAATTGTACGATCGTACATAGATGGAATTCGTGCAATGCTAAAATGTTCGCTTGTAAAGTTGATGTGTTCGTAAATTTCATCAGAAACTACATAAATATTTGGATGTTTCTCTAACACAGTAGCCAACGCTTTTAATTCTGCTTCACTATAAACAGAACCACTTGGGTTACATGGAGAACTGAACCAAATCATTTTTGTTTTTGGTGTAATAGCAGCTTCTAATTGCTCAGGTGTCATTTTAAAATCTGTTTCAATAGACGTTGCTACTTGTACAGGAACACCTTCTGCTAATTTTACAATATCACTATAACTTACCCAAAAAGGAGCAGGAAGAATAACTTCGTCACCTTCATTTAATAAAACCATAGCTACATTAGCTAAGGATTGCTTTGCACCAGTAGAAACTACAATTTGACTCGCAGTATACGTTAAGCTGTTATCGCGTTTAAATTTAGTAATAATTGCTTCTTTTAAATCAGCATAACCATCTACAGGAGTATAACTATTATAGTTATCGTTAATAGCTTGAATAGCTGCTTCTTTTATAAAGTCAGGTGTGTTAAAATCAGGTTCGCCTAAGCTTAGTCCGATAATGTTTTTCCCTTCATTTCTCAATTCTCTTGCTTTCGCTGCCATTGCTAACGTAGCAGAAGTGGACATGTTTAAAACTCTTTCAGATAATAATGACATTGTTGTGTGTTGTTATTTTGTTTTAAAAAACTGAATGCTGCGAAATTAGGTATTTTAAAATTTAAGAAGAAACAATGTAGCTACTAATTCCTTGGTTTTTAGGAATGCCTTTTAGTTTTTACTTAAACAGTATAAATTAAAGTATAGATTGTTACGGAAATAAAAAAAAGCCTGCGAAAAGCAGACTTTTTGTAAGTGATTCTATTTTTTTAATTAGAGAAACGCATTTTTTCTAACTTGTAGTATTCTCTAAAAGTAATCATGCGTTGTTGTTCTTCATCCCAAAGTTTTAAAAACATCATTTTTAAACCGTCTTTAAAAGATAAAGTAGTTACGTATTTTGATAAGATTTTATTTTCTGTGATACATCTTCTTAGATTGTAGTTTGGAATTCTACTGTTTAAATGATGAATATGGTGAATACCAATATGTCCTGTAAACCATTCCATTACTCTTGGTAATTTTAAATAGGTACTTCCTTTGATTGCTGATAATAAAAAGTCCCAATCTTTTTTCCATTTTTTATATGAAAACTCATGCTGATGTTGGACGTAAAAGAACCAAAAAGCAATAATTCCGAAGAAAAATAAGATGATAAATTGAACGGCAAAGAAATCTGCCCAACCTACGAAATAGCCTATAATTAAATATGGAATAACGATAATGATATTATCTTTTAATAATGACAAAGTAACTTTTTGCCATTTGTTAAATTGTAAGAACGGATATTTTGTTGTTACAATTAAGTAGTATACAGGTGCAATCACAAAAATTACGAGTGGACTTCTAAAGATTTTGTATCTGAATTTTCCCCACCAATTTTTTGAACGGAATTCTTCTACTGTCAGTGTTGGCAAATCACCAACTTGTCTGGTTTCTAATTGCCCATTATGTGTGTGGTGAAACGTATGTGTTTCTGACCAATATTTAAATGGTAAAAAACTAAATACACTGCAAGCATATCCAATAACATCACTTGCTTTCTTCGATTTGATAAAGGAACCATGTCCGCAATCGTGCTGAATGATAAAAATTCGCACCAAAAAGAAAGCATTTAAAATTCCTAATAAAATGGTGAGTGTAAGTGAATATTCGAGTGTAAAATACATTAATGTCCAAACGGCAATAAAAGGTAAAAAAGAAGATGCCATTTGACCTATAGCTTTTTTAGTACTTTTTTTCTTGTATTTTGATATAATTGATCTCCAGTTTTTAAGAGCCTCTTTGATTTCTTTATCAATATTTTGTTGCGTCATGGAGGGAACTATTTTAATCTTTAGAATGAATTTAAATTACTGTCGCAATATATTGCAAATATCGTAATTTGAAAACAATAAATTTACATAATCGTAAATAAAGAGTAGTTTTGCCTCAGATATGAAAATTATACAAAAATACTTTACAGGTTTAACGGAGGTTCAAATAGAGCAATTTGAACAGTTAGAAGCTTTATATAAAGAATGGAATTCACAAATTAATGTGATATCACGCAAGGATATTGATGAATTGTATGTGCGCCACGTATTGCACGCGTTAGCAATTGCAAAAGTACAATCGTTTGAAGATGGTTCACGTATTCTTGATGTGGGTACAGGTGGCGGTTTCCCTGGAATTCCGTTAGCAATATTATTTCCCGAAGTTGAATTCGTGCTGGTAGACGCTATTGGAAAGAAGATAAAGGTTGTGGAAGCTGTTGCAGAAGCTATTGGGTTAACCAATGTAAAAGCACATCATATTCGTGCAGAGAAAGTAAAAGGTCTATTTGATTTTATTGTAAGTAGAGCAGTGACAAATATGCCCGATTTTGTAAAATGGGTTCGTAAAAAAGTAGCTAAAAAACAACGACACGAATTAAAGAACGGAATTTTGTATTTAAAAGGTGGCGATTTGACAGAGGAATTGAAAGATTTTCCAAAAGCCAGTTTGTATGCTATTCCTGATTATTTTGAAGAAGATTTCTTTGAAACAAAAAAAGTAGTACATCTTCCTTTAAAATATAAACCTTAAAAAAGTAAAATCCCCTAAGTTTTCACACTTAAGGGATTTTTTGTAGTTAGTTGGTTGGTTTGGTTATTGAGAGTTCTTTACATCTAAATAATTAGAATGTATCTTTTTTGTGCTATTGATTAAAATGCGGTTGTAATGTTAAAAGTAACACCAGTACTTTGTGGTACAAATCGGCAAACACCTCCAACACATACCAATCCACCACGTTGTCTTCCATAGTTTACAGCAAAACGCGTAGCGCCTCTTGCATAACTACCTCCAACATTGTAATAGTGAATTTGTTCATCTTCGTCATCGTTTCCATAATTGTAGATATCATTAAGATAGAATGATAATCTTGGCGTTACGTTAAATTCTAGTGTAGCTCCAGCCCAATTTTTGTTGTCGTCTGGCGTCCATAAATGTTGCAATTCAGCACGAACTGATCTTTTAGAATTAATTCTATAAGTTGTTTCTACTACTGCAATATTAGAATTTACTTCACCACGCTGATCCGTGATAAAACGTTGGTTGTAATATTGGTTTACATAGTAAAATATACTTTGCCACTTGCGATTCCATTTTTTACGAACTTCTAAACTATACTCAGAGAAATATTTTTGACCAAAACCAAAATATTCTACTTCAGCTTCACGATCAGTAAAATTAAATTCTCCTTTTAATCCAGCCCAATATGCAGCGTTTACCGCAATTTTTGTTCCGTACTTTCCTCCAATTGGAGTTCCTTTTTTGAAGTTATAGAAAATATCAATCTGTCCTCCAATTTCACCATACTTTAATAAAGATGGATCTGGAACTGAAATAGCAGGTTGTGCTTGATACACGTATATGTTTGTTAATAAGTAATCGTGCTGTTTTGTTAATCCTGGTAAGTAATTCATGATATTTTCATTGAATACATTTCCAGAAGCTTCTCTTTCAGAAAAGAAATTCATGTTTTCCAATCTTCTAAAAGTAGCATCGATTCCTAATCCTTTTTGAGAATATCCTAAGTTAACTAAAAGTGCACTTCCAGGTTCAGAAAAGTTTTCAATAAATCGTTGTGAGTTTACAATTGCATCTTCACTTTTAGTGATATATTCTACTCCAGAATAAAATGAGTTTCCTGAATAATCAAGTCGTGCAGAAAAGGCATTCGTCATTTCGTCAAAACCAGTATTTTGAAATTCTTGAGGAATGTCTTCTTTTCGGCCAACATAGCTAAATCCAGCAGATAGTGATGAACTTTGTAATTTGAATAAGTTTGTAAGATCAATTTCAGAATTGAATCCAAAAATTTCACCTTCCGATACTTCAAACCCATCACGTTGTCTTGCGTACATTCCTGTAAATGATAATGAGTTTGATGGTTCGTATTTAACACGTCCACCTCTAAAAGAGTTGTTGATACCTAAAGGTCTGTTTTCCCATCCACGTAAGATAAGTCCGCTTCCAAATTGCTCATAAAAATAACCTGCAGTTATTTCTAGTTTTCTAGTTTTATACATTGCATAATATTGTGCAATGCCTGAATCATCTAATTTCGGCGAATAGTTTAGTAAAGGCATTGGTGCATATGATTCTACTTGAATACCTGCAAACCAATTTCCGTAATTATAATCTAATTTTAAATAATTATTAGATCGTACGTGTTCGTCTTCGGCGAATTTTCCAAGAGCTGTGTCATCATTATACCATTGTACAATGGATTCAAATCCTCCAGTTAATGTTCCCCAGTCTTTCTTTTCTTCTTCATCACCTTGATCTTGAGCAAAAGTAAAAGTACAAGCCAATGCTAAAGAAAGGTATAGTAATTTTTTCATGTAATATATAATTAGTTTAGTGTTTGGTTGGTCAGTTTGTTTCTTTACTTCGCGTTTTTCTTAACTACATCGTAAAGCTCATCTTCTGCTCCAGGAAAGTATCCTGTGTGACGGTATACAATTTTTCCATCTTTAATTACAATTACATGTGGAATTGTAGTAATGTTTAAAGAACGTTGCAACTCTTGATTTTCATCTAAGAGAATCTTGTATTCCCAACCTTTACCATTAATTAACGGCTTAATTCTTTTTTTAGTTCTAGCATCATCAGTAGCAATGGCAATCAACTCAACATTAGTTTCGTCTTTCCAATCGTCATATACTTCACTAATAGCATCTAACTCATTAATACATGGTACGCACCAAGTTGCCCAAAAACTAATGACCTTCACACCTTTTTCTTTGGTGATATCATTCATGTTTAATGAGCTACCATCTAAATTTTTTACTGTAATGCTTGGTTGTCGTATTCGCTTTATTCATGTATTCATGTAGTAGTGACTCAGACAATGACACAGGAGAGCCTAGCCCAGGTGGTGGAGGATCAGGAATTACTTCTATTACTGTAACGGCTAGTAGTAATTCAATTGAATTAGGAGGATCAGTTACTTTTACTGTAACTGCAAATGATGGTTCAAACGTAACAACAAGTTCTACTATCTTAGTAAACAATAGTACAATTCAAGGTGTAGAGTATACGCCAACTGCTACTGGATCTTACCAGATTACAGCAAAGAATGGAAGTCTTACTAGTGGAGCTATTAGTGTAGAAGTTACACCGCCAGTTATTACTGCTTTAAGAGTAGAAAGTACTGAAACAAGTATCAAAATAGGAGATACAGCTGATTTTACTGTTATCGGAACTGATGCAGGTGGTAACGAATATACAATTACTGATAGTGCAACACTTACAGTAAATGGAAACGCAATTACTGGAAGCAGATTTATGACACTTACAACAGATGACTTAGTAGTTACTGCTGATAAAGATGGTATTACTTCTGATGTATTTAACTTACCTGTAACTGATGAAACTGCACCAGGAACATTCCAAAGAACAGTTAGTCTTATTGACGCAACTGGTGGATGGTGTGGATGGTGTACTAGAGTATCTTACGGAATTGAGTTAGTTGAAGCTGCAACAGACAAAGCATTTATTGTTGCTGCTCACACAGGAGATCCTATGCAAAACTCATTTAGTACTGCTTTAATTGCTCAAGTAAACCCAGGAGGAAGCTACCCAACAGCTGTACTTAATGGTACTACTGAATGGACGTACCCAGAGCCAAGTAATGTTGCTCAAGTAACTAACTTAGCTACAGGAACTACATCTAGAGGGTTATCTGTTAACTCAATGGTAGTTGGAAACAACTTACAAGTATATGTTAGTGCTGCATTTGCACAAGCAATGCCAAACGCTAAATTAGCTGTGTATGTTCTTGAAAGCGGAATCGTTTCTTCTCAAGCAAACTATACTAGTTATTATGGAGGTGTTGATCCAATTACTGATTTCGTACACAATCATACATTAAGGCATTCTCTTACTGCTGTACTTGGAGATGCTATTCCAGCTGGAAACTCTGGAGCAGGACAAAAGTATACACAAACATATGATATTGCTATTCCAAGTAGTATCGCTGATAGAAGTAAGATATCTGTAGTTGCAATGATTATTGATAATACTTTCGATATTGTATCTTCTAACGGAGGTCACACAGGAGAAGACAAAGATTTTGAGTAATAGAGATTAATTATAATTAGCTAGAATTCTAATTCTTTATATAAAAGCAGCCTAATAGGCTGCTTTTTTTTATGCTTCAATTTGTCTTTTTTTTTGTATTCTGTTAAAAAAAGTAGATAGTATTTATTGAGTTGATATGTAGTTAATTATGGTAAAACCGTAGCGAAAAGAAAGTATGATTAATTACATTTAGTGTCATAAACCATAAAACTTTACTACTATGAAAAAAAGAAGTTTCAAAAATTTGAGTTTAAACAGAAAGACAGTTTCTAGCTTTAAAGTAGAACAGTTAAAAGGAGGAGCACTTAGTGATTTATGGCATCAAGATGAAGATGGATATTATGTATGTTGCTCATTTTTTGTTTGCTAAAAAAATCTAAAATTCTTTAATTTTAGTCAATAATAACCATACTTAAAGAACGGAAAAGCCAGCTTTACGCTGGCTTTTCTGCTTATTTAATAATGACCTTTTTAATTTCTTTTATTCCTTCGTATTGTAAGTGTAATAGATACATACCACCTTGAAGTGAAATAGGTATTTCTAATGTTGATTCTATAGAAGTTTCTTTTGTCTCAAAGATTTTTCTCCCTGAAATATCATACATAGAAATAGCTAGTTTATCAATAGGTTTTTTTATGAGTAACTTCAGTATGTTTTTAATAGGATTTTCGGCTAATTGGATATAGTTGTTTTGTATTTCAGATTGAATGTTTAAAGTTGGAGAAACAATTTCATTCCAAGCAAATTGTGCATTTGGATCCGTTAAAACAACATGACCTTCATTTGTTGTAGGCATATACCATGCGTCAAAAGGCGATTCGTTTACTGTAGCTCCATTATTTGGATTTGGTATAGCATACCAATCATTCTGATTTTTTAATGCCATAGCGCTTATCGTAGGAATGAAATTGAAGTAATCTGTTTGTAAATTCATAAAGAAAGCATCTATCGTAGGATCTCCACCAGTAAAACTTCCAGATAAAGCGCCTAAGTCAAACAATCCGCCCATAGCGGCATCAATACCATGAGAATATGTTTGTGAGCGAGAATCTGCAGCAGCATTAATATCACAAAAACATAAAAAAGGTGCGTCAATCCATATATTGCTTACTTCGTCATTTACGTTTGCTTCGTGTGTGTACCATACTTTTAAATAAGCATCAGTAAGAAGTGCTACATTTTCTATAAAAGCATCTAACACTTGTCTTCCTGGTAATACATTACCGCCGTTTTTGTCTTGATAAGGTATTCCATTTCCACTTCCGTTTATGATTGATATCTTGCGAAGATTTTCAGGGAAACCAGAAGTTGTTAAGTTGTTCATTCTATCAAAAAATAATACATTAAAAGGATGTGCGGTGGGTAATACTATATTAGTATCAAACTCTGCAATTTGACCACTTTGTAAATGAGCTTCCATGTGATCTGTTAACATTTGTCTAGCTGCAGGCGACTTTAACATGCCATCTACAATAGGTCGTAACGATTCTACACTAAAATCTCCAACCCAAACGTCCAATCCGTAAGCAAGATAATTGAATAAATGTTGAAACCCAATCGGAACATTTGCACCTAAATGCGGAGAATCAAACGAAATCCATAAGCGAGTATCATGATTCTGAGAAGCTTCATTTTCCATATAATTTAAAGCGTACCTTGAAATCAATCCGCCCATACTTGGACCAATAATTACATTTTGTTCATTGCCTACTTTTTGACTGTTTATGGTATTGATGAGTTCTACTAAAATCATTGCATTGCGCTCTATATAATCAGCTCCACCATCAACCAAAGTACTTCCAGCGGGATAATCACTTTCATCAATAATCATATCTCCATTTGTGTCTGTAACTGTACTAACAAGTTGTAATGTATTATCGGAGAGTCTTAAATACTGCGGCAGGTTTAAAACAATAATGTCAAAGTCTTCTTCGGCTCTAATTCTGTCAGCTAAATTTTGAGTAGCTCCGTTTGTGTCCGTGTAGGTAAGTAAATCATAAATGTCGCTAATGCCTCTTGTATCAGAAGGATCAAAACCATCAATAACAATAATAGGTTTTGTTATATCGGTATTACCAGCGCCTAAAAAGACTTCATATTCTCCCATGCCAGCAAAACTTGTAGCGCCACTGTAAATAGATAAATCGGGACTTATGGTAGCTGTAATAGCTTGAGAGTTTTCTGTTTGTGTGTTTTTGTGAATAATTAGTTGTGAAGTGCTAATTCTCTGTTCGCCAGAAGTTAAATGCACTTTAAAAGTGATATTTTTTTTACCTGCGGATGTGTAATTTATTAATGTTGAGGTATCAAAGTTGACGAGAGTGAAACCATTACCATTATCAAAATCGATGAAGATTTGAGAAATATTCGTTTCCGCATCAGTATTAAATAAAGAACGATCAATATAAAAAGTAGTTTGCAATCCGTGTTTATGAACGCTCAAAGGTGCAATGATGAGTTCATCCTTCTTTATAAAAATACTTTCAGAAGCATCTTGGCGAACTTTGTATATAGTGTCTTCTAGTATGATGTCATTATTTGTAATTGCTTCTGGATTGATGATTTCGTATTCAGCATACAGACCTCCAATTTTTATTGTTTCATTATACGAAGTGATGCGCATGTTGTTTTCTATAGAAAGAGAGGGTGTTGTTTTACCAGCATGTGATAATTCTTTTGACGCTTGCAATAAACTGTGCATGCTATTGTAATCAGCATGATTTTTTAATACTGAAAAAGGAGCTGTTTCTGTAACTAGTGTTTCGGTTTGTTTAGGGATGGAGTTTAATTCAACATAATTGTCATTTGACTGCGCAAATACAAGTAATGGAAAAATAAAAAAAAGTAGTTTTATCTTCATAAAAGGGGTTTTTAAGAATGAATCAACACAGCAAAATACCATTTATTTTCAATACGAGCAAAATGTTGTAGAAATGTAAAATTGATATGTGTGCTTTGAAAACTATAAAAAACCTTTCTAAGAATAATAGTATTTTGAGAGTGTATTTGTTTGATCTTTAATTTCTTATGGTGAAACCGTAATGAATACTGTAAGTGAGTTTGTAATTTTAGTTCATTAACCAAAATTATAAGTCATGAAAAAAAGAAATTTAAAAAAAGTTAGCTTAAACAAAAAAGTAGTTTCTAGCTTTAAAGTAGGATCTGTTAAAGGAGGAGCAATTTCCGATCAGTGTAGTGAAATTTATTATGAAGATGAAAATGGAAATGGCATTTGTTGCACTTTTATAGGGCCAGGTTGTAATCACTAAGCAAAGAACAATAAATTAAAGAATAGAAAAGCCAGTGTAAGTATGTACACTGGCTTTTTTGTATGTATAATTTAGGAATTTTATTATCCTAAAAATGGATATCTGTAATCTACTGGAGTTACAAATGTCTCTTTAATTAATCGTGGAGAAACCCAACGTAACAAGTTTTGTGCAGAACCAGCTTTGTCATTCGTTCCAGAAGCTCTTGCTCCACCAAATGGTTGTTGTCCTACAACAGCTCCAGTTGGTTTGTCGTTTACGTAGAAGTTTCCAGCACAGTTTTCTAATGCTTTTGTAGCTTCGTCAATAGCGTAACGATCTCCAGAGAAAACAGCACCTGTTAAAGCGTATTCAGAAGTTGCGTCAACTAATTTTAAAGTTTCTGACCAATCTGCATCTTCATAAACATATACAGTTACTACAGGTCCGAATAATTCAGTTTCCATAGTTGTATATTTAGGATCTTTTGCAACAATAACTGTTGGCTCAATAAAGTATCCTTTCGATTTGTCATAGTTTCCACCTGCAAACACTTCAGCATCAGCATCGGCTTTTGCCTGATCAATATATGAAGCTAACTTGTCAAATGAACCTTCGTGAATTACTGCTGTAATAAAGTTTCCTAAATCAGCAGGAGAACCCATTTTAAAAGAAGCGATATCTTCTTTTACATAGTTTAATACTTCGTCAGCGATAGACTTTGGTAAATAAACTCTAGAAGCAGCACTACACTTTTGACCTTGGAATTCAAATGCACCACGAGAAATTCCTGTAGCAACTTGCTTAGGATTAGCACTTGGATGCGCAACGATGAAATCTTTTCCACCAGTTTCACCTACAATTTTTGGATAGGTTTTGTATGTATGAATGTTGTTTCCGATTTTCTTCCAAAGCTCTTTAAATACATATGTAGAACCTGTAAAGTGAACTCCAGCAAAATCTGGACTTTCTAAAACAGTATCAGTAATCATTACTGGGTCACCATATACAACATTAATAACGCCATCTGGTACACCAGCTTCTTTAAAGATATCTACAATTACTTTTGCAGAGAAAATTTGACTATCACTTGGCTTCCAAACAACTGTATTCCCCATCATAGCAGCACTAGCAGGTAAGTTTGCTGCAATTGCTGTAAAGTTAAAAGGAGTAATTGCATATACAAATCCTTCTAAAGGTCTGTATTCAACACGATTCCAAATTCCTTCTGCTGAATCTGGTTGCTCCTCATAAATTTGAGACATAAACTCTACGTTAAAACGTAAAAAGTCAATCAACTCACAAGCTGCGTCAATTTCTGCTTGGTGTACAGTTTTTGACTGCGCAATCATCGTTGAAGCATTAATCTTTGCTCTGTATGGTCCAGCGATTAACTCAGCAGCCTTTAAAAAGATTGCTGCACGTTGTTCCCATGTCAGTTGAGCCCATTTTTTTCTAGCTTCCAAAGCAGTTTCAATAGCTTGTGTTACATGCTTTTTTTCTGCCAAATGGTATGTTCCTACTACATGTTTGTGATCATGTGGAGGTGACATCGTATTGGTGTTTCCTGTTTTTACTTCTTCACTTCCAATATACATTGGCACATCTACACTTCCGTTAAAATATGCTTCATATTGAGCAGTAACAGCAGCTCTTTCAGGAGTTCCAGGTGCATACGATTTTACTGGCTCATTGATGGCTGTCGGAACTTGAAAAAATCCTTTTCCCATAGGTGTTATATTTAATAATGTTTTGATTTGATTTTTAATTCAGAATGCTGTGTTAGAAAATCTATTACAGCATCTGAATTTAAGCTGCAAAGATACAAAAAAAAAGCACCTTAGCGCCGAAAACAAATTTAGATCATTTTTAATATTTTACAGCTTTTTCCGAATTGTCTTTTGTAAAATAATACGGTGCATAATTTGGGTTCTTGTTTAATGAAAATTTTGTAAGTTGTTCGTTGAAAAACAATAAAAAACTACCATGTGTACAGTTAGTTTTATGTGTAAAGGGAATGATACGTTTGTGCTTACTTCAAGTCGTGACGAATCGCCAATGCGAGAAACAAAGAAGCCAGAGATATATACTATTTCTAATACGCGATTGGTGTTTCCAAAAGATAGTATTGGCGGCGGCACTTGGATTGGCATGAGCAATCAAAAACGTGTAGTTTGTTTGTTAAATGGAGGTTTTAAAATGCATAGACGTTTGTCAAAGTATCGACATAGCCGCGGAATTGTTGTAAATGACTTTTTAATTACAGAAGATATTAAAGAAACAATCGCAAGTTACAACCTTCATTTAATAGAACCTTTTACAGTAATTATTGTAGACTGGAATGATTCTTTACAGGTATTTGAATTTGTTTGGGATGGCACACAAAAACATTTTCAATCATTACCATTGCATACACCACATATTTGGTCGTCTTCTATGTTGTATACAGAAAAGGTGCATGGATTGCGTTTAGATTGGTTTGAAGAATTTCAACAAAAGGAAGATTTGAAAGCAGATTCGTTACTTACATTTCATAAAACAGCTGGTATTGGCGATCCAATTGTAGATGTGATGATGGACAGACTTGTCGTAAAAACTATCAGTATCACGCAAATTGAAAAAACAGCAGATACACTTACGATGCATTATCACGATTTAATAAAAGGTGAAGAAAGTGACATTATATTCAATCCAGTAGAAACTTCACATAAATAACTTAGAAATTACACTTGTTTTTACTTAGTTGGATGATTTCTGTAAATAATAATTCAAACTATTTTAGGTATTTTTACATGTAATAAAAAGTAGTATTCGACTTGAATAAATAAGTAAAATACTATATTTACCTAAAGAAGTAGTATGAGTGAAACAAATTTGATGCATACAGAAAAAAGCAAAATAACTGATATTGAGAAGAGTAGGTTGGATGTTTTGTTGAAAGAATATGAGGTAACAAATAGCAAAATTGAAAAATTTGTAGGGAACCAATTTTTGTACACGCAAGGAGGTTTGGTTTTAACTGGCGGATATATTCTTTTCTTAGTTCAAACAAATCTTGTTGTCGAAACTGCAACTAGCGGCAATGGAGCTAATGTGTATCTTCAATTCTTACCATTCATCGTGTTAATAATACTTAGTGGAATACTATATCAATACCAGCGTACAATTGTTTTGCACGGATATAAACAATACTTAGAATTTGCTATCAATAAAATAGTAGGGAAAAATTTAATCTCTTACGGTCATATAGGAGTGAAACGTATGCTCCAAAAAAATCGTATTGCAATGATGAATACTAGCTTTTATGTACTTGTGTATATTGCGGCTTGTATATTTTCGCATGTGAATCTTGGAGAGAGCGGAAGTGGTTGGTGGCTTGTTTCGCATATTTTGGTATTTGTCGGGTTTTTAGTGTTGGCTTGGTTTGGCCTCATTGGGCGTACATGGAAACCTAATCTTGCAAGACGTGCAACGGAAATAAGAGACTTGGCGATAGAGAAACACAATTCTAAGGAAATGTTGCACAATTAATTGGGCTAACCTTTTATATTATTGCTAAAAGTACAAGTCATTAAAACTTCTACTTATGAATAATGTGTATTTTTGTGAAAATCACAAATGAGATGCAAGAATTCTTTCTGTCAAAAATTAAAGGAGCATTACCTGAAAATAGATCGTTGATTGATGCTGTAGCTGAGGTTTTAGACATTAGTTATGACGCTGCGCACAGGCGAACAAGTTTGAAAAGTAAGTTGTCACTTGAAGAAGCTATCAAATTATCGCGTCACTTTAATATGTCTATAGATCAATTGTATGAAATTGGACTGCAAAATGTAGTTGCAGTTGAAAAAACACAAATCATTTCTACGCAGGAAGACATGGAAGCTTACTTTAATGCTTCGCATGAAAATTTGAAGCTGATTTTAGCAATGGAAGGTTCGGAAATTATTTATTCTGCGAAAGACTTGCCTATTTTTTACACTTCTTCAGACAATGTATTGTCGCGTTTTAAAATGTATGTTTGGTTGGAATTGTTGAGTGATGATCAAAACGTAATCCCTTTTGAAAATTTTGCGCCTTCAGTTTCTTTGGTTACTGCTGCTTCCCGTTTGGGGGAATTGTATGCAAATTTGAAAGTAACTGAAATTTGGGATATCACTACGATTAATAGTACGTTAAAGCAAATTCATTTCTATTACAAATCAATGTTGTTAACCGAAACAATGGCGTTGCAATTATGTGATGATTTACGAGAATTGGTAGAAGCTATTGAGTTTAAAGTAGCAAATGATGAGCAATACCGATTGTTTTATAATGAATTGCTATTGATGAATAATACAGTTTTAGTAAAAACGCCGATCATAAAAACATTGTTTGTTCCATATACGATTCTTTCCTATTACAAAACCAGTGAAACAGAAACGCTTGTGCAAGTTGATAAACATTTGGAACGACAAATGCGAAATTCTAAACTGTTGTCTTCCGCAGGAAAAAAGGAACAACGTATGTTTTTTAATAAAATGTATAAAAAAATTGATGCATTACGGTATTTGATTGAAGCAGAAAATGTGTTGGATTTTGAGTGAAATTAGACGCGCTTCGCTTTTGGACTTGCTGTGCAATTAGATTTTTAGACGCGCTTTTGCTTTTGGGTCGTTTCGCATGATTTTTCTGAATGAAATAAGGAAAAAATGTATCGAGAAACACTACGAATTTTAAATGTAAAAAGTGTTTTTTTCTAATACCTAATACCTAATACCTAATACCTAATACCTAATACCCAGAACCTAGTTCAACGCAAACGGCGCACTTAGCTTAAAAGTAGGAATAAAAACTCTGAACTTTTTTGTAGTAGTAAAGTTCACCATATTATAGTGTCCGCGCATGGCTCCAATTGGTGATGCGAGTAAACAGCCAGATTGATATGTGTGCGATTCTCCTGGTTTTAAAACAGGTTTTTTTCCAATAACACCTTCGCCATCTACAATTTCAACACTATTCAATGCGTCAAAAATCTGCCAATGTCTAGAAGTTAATTGAACTGAATCTTTGCTCTGGTTTTCAATTGTAATTTGATAGCCGAAAGCAAAATGCATCTTGTAGTTTTTGAAGAAAGTACCTTCAAAACTAGTCTCTACGGAAATTTTTATGCCTCTAGTTACCTGTTGAATCATCTGTTATGTTTAATGTGTTTAAGATGTTTGAAATGAAAACATTCAGTAATCACAATACAATCAAAAATACGAATTTTATATATAAGATCTTAAAAGACGTTAAAATTTTAACGATTTTTAAAGAAAAATTGATTCTTTTAGTTTTTAATCACGCTTGAATTTACTGTGCCAATTCCAATAATTCGGTCGTATGTTTCTCCAAATTTTCTAAAATATACAATGATTAAATAGTCGTTTTCTGTTTCAAAATTAGAACCGCTAATTTTCACAGAATCTACTTCTCCCTTTTCATTTACAACAACATATCTGTAATTATAGAAACCTTGTTTCATTAAAACAGTAGCTTCGTATAAATCAGTTTCTTCATTATAAAACAGTTGGTAATCTTTATTAATTGCATAATTATTAAAACGACCTTGTACATATACCTTGCTGCCAGTTAAATCCATATAATTGGCAAGTGAAAAATGAATCATGGCGTAATCTGCTTCAATAGAAGGATCGGTTCCTTGAATGGTATTTACAAGATAATCTCCGTTAACATCAGGGTTAAATGTGTATGGCTCTAAAGCACGTGTTGAATTGGTGTGCAAATAATTATGGTACACATCTTTTAGTTCAATGCTAGCAATACTAACATTTCCGCCACGAATCTCTTTATTATCAAAATTTAAATATTCATTTCCACCAGGAAAACTAGTTTCTGTATTATAGCGATATACAAATCGTGTTCCTAAAGTATACTGAGGTTTAATATTGGTAATTGCAGTTTTCCATTGATAATTCTGTAAAATAGCTACTTTCAATTCTCGTTCAGGATTTCGAAGTCGTGTATTTGCGGCATTAATTTCAAATTGAATCAATTGATTTTGTTGAATCGTATTCAAATCACGTGTTCTGTGAACAGCAGCACCAACTCCTACAGAATTTTGATACACAATAAATTTTCGAGAAAACATCAGTTCGTCTTCATCATTATAAATTGAAAGCATGTAGTTTCCTGTAAGTAGCAAGGTTGTAAAGCGATTTGGAACTGACAATCGGTAGTTTGAATACAACTGTAAAGTGTTAAACGAATTTTCATAATTTATAATACGTTGATTATCCATACCTCGCATATATTGGGCTCTTGCAAGATTTGAAGGTGTCCAATCATAATTGCAATGCACTATTTTGTAATAATAATCTGCTTCATCTCCAATAATATCGTCAAAAGTAACTTTCAAAGGTTCGCCTAATTTTAATACAGGAAATTGATCGCCATCATTTGTGCCTGATAGTTCAATGCTTTTAATAAAATAAGGAGGTTCAACTTCTTCTAGTGGCTTTACTTGTGCATGCGAGTAAAAACTTACCAATGCTAAAAGTATAGAGATGTAGAAATTGCGAGTTGTCATTCGTTTAGATTTTTAACAAATATACGCAAAATGCGTGCCCAAATGTAGGACTTGTCTTTGTGCAAAGAAAACATAGTTGCAAATGCTTAATTTAGAATCGATATAAATAAATTTTATAGTTCTCTATTGGCTTTTAGATAAGTGTATAAATGTTTAAATTTGCGGGATTTTTAGATAAAAATTCCATAACTATGTCAAAAGACATTCGCATAAAAAAAGGCTTAGATATTAAGCTTATAGGCGAGGCAGAAAAAACTACAGTTGCTGCTAAAGCAAGTAGTATTTATACTGTAAAGCCAGAAGATTTTCACAGTATCATTCCTAAAATGTTAGTGAAAGTTGGTCACAAAGTTAAAGCCGGTCAGGCACTATTCCATTCTAAATTAGACGAAACATTACTTTTTCCTTCTCCAGTAAGCGGAGAGATTTCAGAGATTGTTCGTGGAGCAAAGCGTAAAATTTTAGCAATTAAGATTTCAGCAGATGCAACACAAGCACATCAAGATAATGGGAAAAAAGATGCAGCAAAAATGTCTGGTGAAGAGGTTAAGACACACTTGCTAGCTGCAGGATGTTGGCCATTCATCAAACAACGTCCGTATGATGTTATTGCTGATCCTGCAAAGTCGCCAAAAGCGATTTTCGTTTCAGGTCACGATAGCTCGCCGTTAGCTGCAGATTTAGAATATGTGTTAACTGGAAAAGAAGCTGAGTTAACTGCAGCTTTAACTGCTTTAACAAAACTTACAGAAGGAAGTGTTCATGTGGTTACAAAAAAAGGTGGAAATTCTCCATTGGCAAATGTAGCAGGAACAACTTCTCATACAGTTTCAGGACCACATCCAGCAGGAAATGTTGGAACACACATTAACAAAATTGATCCTGTAAACAAAGGAGAGTCTGTTTGGACTGTAGCCGCAAAAGATTTAGTAATTATTGGTGAATTGTTACTTACGGGTACATTCAATGCTACTAGAACAATTGCAATTACGGGTTCTCAAATCACAAAACCTCAATATGTAACAGCAATTGCTGGAGCTAGCATTAAAGACCTTGTAGCTGATAATATCAACTTAGACAATACGAGAGTAATTAGTGGAAATGTTCTTTCAGGAAAGCAAGAAAGTGAAGATGGTTCGTTAGGATACTACGACAATCAAATTACTGCGATTCCAGAAGGTGACGATTATGAGTTTTTCGGATGGAACAAGCCAATCTTTAACAAAGTAAGTGTATCAAGAGCGTTTACATTCTCATGGTTAAAACCAAATAAGAAATACGATCTAAACACAAATACTAATGGAGAACACAGAGCATTCGTAACTACGGGAACGTATGAAGAAGTATTTCCATTAGATATATATCCAATGCAAACACTAAAAGCATGTATGTATTCAGATTTAGATGAAATGGAAGCTTTAGGAATGTACGAAGTAGCTCCTGAAGATTTTGCATTGACAGAATTTGTATGTGTTTCAAAGCAACCGCATCAAAAGATAATTAGAGAAGGTTTAGATTTAATGCTTAAAGAAATAGGATAGTGCTATGAGCTTAAAAAATAAATTACACAATATAAAGGAGAAGTATAAAGGAACAAAAATGGCGCCTGCATTCAATGCATTGCACACATTTTTATACTTGCCTAACGAGACTACGCATAACGGAACGCACATTAAAGCGGCAGACGATTTAAAGCGTACAATGAATACGGTGATTATGGCGTTGGTTCCATGTTTGATCTTCGGAATTTTTAATGCAGGATACCAACATTACTTAGCATTAGGAGAAATTGAAGCATCTACCGGATTTTTAGGAGGTACATTTTGGACATTCGATAACTTAATTCATGGTGCTTGGAAAATATTACCATTAGTAATTGTTTCGTATGGTGTTGGTTTGGCTGTAGAATTTTTATTCGCAGTTATCAAAGGACACGAAGTAGAAGAAGGATACTTAGTAACAGGAATGTTAGTTCCATTAATTGTTCCAGTTGATATTCCATTATGGATGTTATCTGTAGCAGTAATTTTCGGTGTTGTTATCGGAAAAGAAGTTTTTGGAGGAACAGGAATGAACATCTTAAATCCAGCATTAACAATTAGAGCCTTTTTATTCTTTGCATATCCAACTTGGATGACAGGAGATAAAGTATGGGTTAGTGAAGCTGTTGAAAGAGATGGATTAATTGCAGCAGGACAAAATGTAGATGCTATTTCTGGAGAAACAATCTTAGGGTTTTATGCAAAAGCAGGACAAGAATTAACGATTGCCGGCACAAATGGCGGATCGGATATTGTAACCACGTATGGAGAAAGAGCCGCAGATTTATACTCATATTCAGATATGTTCTGGGGATTAATTCCAGGATCTGTTGGAGAAACGTCTAAGTTCTTAATCATCTTTGGCGCATTATTCTTAATCTTTACGAAAATTGGAAGTTGGAGAATCATGTTAAGTACTGTAATTGGTGCTTTAGCAATGGGATTAATTTTCAACGGAGTTGTAAGTGCAGAAATGATTGGAGAGTCAAGTAAGTTTTACGGATTGATGAATATTCCATTCTGGCAACACTTATTCATAGGGAGTATATTGTTTGGTGCTGTATATATGGCAACCGATC
Organism: Kordia sp.; assembly: GCF_050633145.1. Classification (GTDB taxonomy): domain Bacteria; phylum Bacteroidota; class Bacteroidia; order Flavobacteriales; family Flavobacteriaceae; genus Kordia. Next base: position 26,233 of record NZ_JBOEFY010000007.1, read on the forward strand.
CTGTAACTGCCGCGCAAACAAATAAAGGAAAATGGATTTACGGTTTCTTAATTGGTTTCATATCAATTATGATTCGTGTATTCAATCCAGCATATCCAGAAGGTGTGTTCTTAGCAATACTGTTAATGAACGTATTTGCACCAACAATTGATCACTATGTGGTTCAAGGAAATGTCAAGAAAAGAAAGAAACGTCTAAAAGTAAAAACAGCTTAACGATGGAAAAAAGAACAGATAAAAATTCATATACCGTCATATTCGCTATCGGAATGGTATTGGTAGTTGGTGCGTTACTAGCGTTTTTAGCATCCGCATTAAAACCAATGATTACTGAAAATCAGCGTTTAGAGAAGCAACAAAACATTTTGTATGCGATGGGTGTTAACAATAATGAAGGAACAAGTGCAACTTTTGTATCTACAAAGGACGCTCCTAAATTATTTGCACAATTTATAACGAAGCAACTTGTTATTGAAAATGGACAAGTAAAGCAAGATACAACTGCCTATCTAATTGATGTTAAAAAAGAACAAAAGAAAGCAAAAGACGGAAAGGCAAGAAGACTACCTTTATTTGTTGGAGAAAAGGATGGTAAAACATTTTACATTGCTCCAATTAGAGGAAAAGGACTTTGGGATGCAATTTGGGGCTATGTAGCTTTAGATGAAAACATGGTTGTACAAGGTGCTTACTTTGATCACAAAGGTGAAACGCCAGGTTTAGGAGCAAACATCAAGCAACGTTTCTTTATGGATGATTTTATTGGAGAAAATTTACTTGATAAAAATGGTGATTTTAAAGGAATTACTGTTGCTAAAGGAAATGCAGATCCAAAGAATAACGACAAATTGGATAATGAAGTAGATGCTATTGCAGGAGCTACAATTACAGGTGATGGAGTTACAGCTATGATCAAAAAAGATTTAAAACTGTACTTACCATATTTCAAAAACTTAAAAAACAAATAAGTCATGGGAAAAGATAGTAAACTAATATTAGACCCATTAGCAGACAATAACCCAATTACAATTCAGGTATTAGGTATTTGTTCAGCTTTGGCAATTACTGCAGAACTAGAAGCTTCTATTGTAATGTCTATATCCGTATTATTTGTATTAGGAATAGGAAACGTAGTAATTTCATTAATGCGTAACATCATACCTTCAAAAATTAGAATTATTGTACAGCTTATTGTTGTTGCAACATTGGTAATTATTGTTGATTTAGTACTAAAAGCCTTTGCGTATGAATTAAGTAAAACGCTTTCGGTATTCGTTGGATTAATTATTACAAACTGTATCATTATGGGACGTTTTGAAGCATTTGCTTTAGGGAATGGACCATGGAGATCATTCTTAGATGGAATAGGAAACTCATTAGGATATGCAATTATCTTAATCATTGTAGGGTTCTTTAGAGAATTACTTGGTTCAGGAACTTTATTAGGACACCCTGTATTAGGAAATCCAATTCCTGGTGAATTGTCAGGATTATACGCTTTAGGATATGAAAACAACGGTTTCATGCTGTTATCACCAATGGCATTAATTGTGGTAGGAATCATTATTTGGGTACAACGTTCAAGAAATAAAGCTTTAATAGAAGACTAAATTAGTTGTTGGTTTGTCGTTGTTGGTTGTTCGAAAAGAAACCAGCAACAAATAACAAACAACTAAAAACGAAAAAATATGGAACATATAGAATTATTTTTCAAATCAATATTTATAGACAACATGGTATTTGCTACGTTCTTAGGAATGTGTTCATACCTAGCTGTATCTAAAAAGGTAACGACAGCTGTTGGACTTGGAGCCGCAGTTATTTTCGTACTTGCTATTACAGTACCTTTAAACTGGTTATTAGATCAATACATATTACAACCTGGCGCTTTATCTTGGTTAGGAGAAGGATATGAAGAGTACGATTTAAGTTTCTTATCATTTATCATGTTTATTGCAACCATTGCAACCATGGTACAATTGGTAGAAATTATTGTAGAGAAGTTTTCTCCATCACTATATAATTCACTAGGTATCTTTTTACCATTAATTGCGGTAAACTGTGCAATCTTAGGAGGATCATTATTCATGCAATCTAGAGAAATTGAAAGCTTAGGATTGGCAACTACGTATGGAGTTGGTTCTGGAATCGGATGGTTCTTAGCAATCTTAGCAATTGCTGCTATTCGTGAAAAAATTAGATATTCTGCTGTGCCTGCACCATTAAGAGGTTTAGGAATTACATTTATCATTACTGGATTAATGGCAATTGGGTTTATGAGTTTTGGTGGAATGTTAACTGGTGGTGAAGAAGAATCAAAAGATAAAAAAGCAGCAGCTCAGATAGAAACTGTACAAGACAACAGTACTGCAAAAGAAATCGCTAACAATACAAAAGTAATTGAGTAATATGATATTAGTACCAACTACAACAGGAACAATAGTAGCAACAGTTGCAGCCTTTTTACTAATCACATTAGTATTGGTTTCGCTATTGCTATATGTAAAGCAAAAATTATCACCGTCTGGTCCAGTAAAAATTACGATCAATGGTGAGCGTGAAATTGAAGTAGCATCAGGAAGTACACTTTTATCTACTTTAGGAAGTGAAAAAATATTCTTACCATCTGCTTGTGGAGGTGGTGGAACATGTATACAATGTGAATGCCACGTATTAGAAGGTGGAGGAGAAGCACTACCGACAGAGGTTCCTCACTTTACACGAAAAGAATTAAAACACGGAGCGCGTTTGGCTTGCCAAGTAAAGGTTAAGCAAAACATGAACATTACAATTCCAGAAGAAATCTTTGGAATTAAAAAATGGGAAGCTGTTGTTGTTCGTAACTACAACGTTGCATCATTTATTAAGGAATTCGTAGTTGAAATTCCTGAAGATATGGGATACAAAGCAGGAGGATATATTCAAATTGAAATTCCTCAGTGCGAGATAAAATATAGTGATATGGATATCACTGCGCATCCAGAAGAGCATGAAACTCCAGACAAGTTCCAAAAAGAATGGGATAAATTTGGTCTATGGCCTTTAGTGATGAAAAATACAGAAACGGTAGAACGTGCATACTCTATGGCCTCTTTCCCTGCGGAAGGACGCGAAATTATGTTAAATGTTCGTATTGCAACACCGCCATGGGATAGAGCTAAAAATGCTTGGATGGATGTAAATCCAGGTGTAGCATCGTCATATATATTTGCACAAAAGCCAGGAGATAAAGTAACAATTTCAGGACCTTACGGTGAATTCTTCATCAATGAGTCAGAATCTGAAATGTTATATGTTGGAGGAGGAGCTGGTATGGCACCGATGCGTTCGCATTTATATCACTTATTCAAAACTTTAAAGACTGGACGTACAGTTACGTATTGGTATGGAGGACGTTCTAAGCGTGAATTATTCTATCTAGAACATTTCTATGAACTAGAAAGAGAATTCCCTAACTTTAAATTTTACTTAGCATTATCTGAACCATTAGAAGAAGATAATTGGAAAGTGAAAAAAGATATTAATGATGAAGGAGATGGATTTGTAGGATTCGTTCACAACTGTGTAATCGATAACTATTTAAATCATCACGAATCGCCAGAAGATATCGAATTATACTTCTGTGGACCACCATTAATGAACCAAGCAGTTCAAAAAATGGGAGAAGATTTCGGTATTCCAGATGAACACATTCGATTTGATGATTTTGGAGGATAAAAATCATTTTATAATATATAAAAGAGGATCGCTTAATAGCGATCCTTTTTTGTATGAATAGAATAAAATTGATAGCACTATATCGTATTAAATTCCACTATCTTTGCAAAATTGTACGTTAATCGATGAAAAGTGCTTTTTATCGATTGATTATTTAAAACAACTAAAAAGTAAGCACAGCTGTTTGGAAACCAATAATTTCACAGTTGTTAAGACGAAACCATAAAACTATGGAAAAGCTAACAAAACAAGAATTGCATAACCTAGCAATGAACATCGTTGGAAAAGAGCTAGAAGGAAAAGGATATGAATTTTTGGCAGTAAATAGCAAGCTTCAAAAGCATCCCCAATTTGTGTGTATTGATAAAAACAATAACAAAAAATTTGTGCTTGTCAAAGCTGTTGCCTATCCTGAAGATCCAAAAGAATACGATCCAATTTGGATGGAAACTTTCAAACAGCATGTAGAAAAGTTTGAAGCAGAACTCTACTTTGCAGGTGTAGGACTAGGAAATGCAGAAAACCCATTAGAAGAAGTGATGAAAAATCAGCCATACATACTCGATTATGATGGTCTAATACAAATAAAATAACGAAAAATGAAAGCAGTTACATTACCCCTATACATATGTATAGCTTTTTTAGTTACATCTTGTGTTGAAAAACCCAAAGATGTTATTATGCGTGCCAATACAGGCTATGCATTAGGAACAACCTACTCAATTCAATACGAAATTAAAAATGCTCAAGACGATTACAAAGATGATATTGAAAATGTATTTCACGTTGTCAATAAATCAATGTCTGCATACATTCCAACTTCTGATATATCTAGAATCAATAGAGGAGAAAAGGATGTAGTAATTGACAGCTATTTTCGTGCTGTGTATGAGTTTTCGAGAGAAGTATATGAAAAAACAGATGGCTTTTTTGACCCAAGTGTCGGTGCGTTAGTAAATGCATGGGGATTTGGTCCTGAAAAACCAATCAACAATCTAACAAAAGTGCAGGTAGACAGTATTATGGCGTTTACAGGTTTTGACAAGGTTAGAATTTCTGATGAAGGAAAGGTCTTTAAGGATAATCCATCATTAACATTTGACTTTAATTCATTAGGAAAAGGATATGCAATTGATCTCATTGGTAAAATGTTTGATGAAAAAGGAATCAAAAACTATATTATTGAAGTTGGTGGTGAAATCTTAACGAAAGGAAAGAATACTAAAAAAGTGAAAAGATGGACAGTTGCAATTGATAGTCCAGTGCAAGAATCTGAAGAACGTCAATATATTGAATATATCACACTTGAAAACAAAGCAATGGCAACTTCTGGAAACTACAGAAAATATAGAGTCGATCCAGAAACAGGCGATCATTATGTGCACATCTTAAATGCTAAAACAGGATATCCAATGAAAAACAATGTATTAAGTGTATCTGTAGTGGCTGATAACTGTATGAAAGCTGATGCGTATGCAACCGCATTTATGGTGATGCCATATGAAAAAACTAAAAAACTCTTAAGTGAATTGAAAGATGTAGATGCATACGTTGTTAGTAAAGATCAATACGGAAACATTCAAAAATATACTACGAAAGGTTTCCAAGATTTAATCATAACTGAGTTTTAGTTCAGTTTTTAAAATGTTAAGTAAGGTTTTAAAGTAGTCTTAGTGTGGTTTTATAAGGTGTAAATACAATGTAATCATTTAATTTTAAGGTGTTAACCACAAAATTAAATTACCATGAAAAAAAAGAATTTCAAACACAACGGATTGAATTTAAACAAAAATGTAATTTCTAGCCTTGGATTAGAAGATGTAAAAGGAGGAAGAACGTTATCTTGCTTTGCAGATGCTGATACAAATTGCGGAACTCCAGGGTCACTTGGATGCCCAACGGTAGGATGTCCTCCAGGATCTATAAACTGTCCAACAAACGGATGTCCACCAAGTATTTCTTGTCAGCCAGTAGGAATCTGCTAAGAAAACAAAATAAACAACTACAAAAGCGATCTTAAATTTTAAATTTGAGATCGCTTTTTATATTAAATCTAATATTGAAAGTAGTATTAAAATGATTTCAGAAGTCCATATGATGAATTCAGAAATCGGTAATCGGTTTTTGTATATAAAATAATCATCTTTATATGTTTTAATAAAAATTACATGAATTATAAATCACTATTATATAGTATAATATGTTTTGCTCAATTAGGATTCTCTCAACAACGAGAAATTGATAGTATAGAGAATGTATTGTCTAAAATAGAAAGCGATTCAGCGCGAATAGTTCAGTTTGATAAAGTATTAAACTATTATAGAAACAGAAATGTTGAATTGCATTACTATTTCATTAATAAGGGATTAGCCGAAAGTAAGCAAGAGAATGATATAAAGCGAAATGCAAGAATAACAAGAGAACTTGGAATCTACTATCGCAAAAAAGGACAGTTAGACTCTGCAATCGTACAGTATAATAATGCTATAAAAATGCATCAACAACTCAACGATACTACAGGCGTTTTAATTACTAAAATGTCAAAAGCAAATGTGTTAAAAGCAAAAGGGGATTTCTCGCAATCAATCAATGTGTTTAATGATGTAATTGTCTTTTTTGAGAATCAAGGCGCAAAAGGAAAACGAAAACTTTTAATAGCTAAAACAAATTTAGGTGGCGTTTACATAGCTATGAAAGACTGGGAAAATGCAACAAAATATCTTGAAGAAGTATATAGTGATTCACTAACTAAAGCAAACAAAAGAATGCTAGGCGGTATTTGTATAAATTTAACCGCAGTTAAGACAAAACAAAACCGATTAGATGATGCTTTAAAATATGCTAAAAAAGCCTTAGAATTAGTAAAAAGACCAAGAAGCGTTGCAAACTTATATACCAATATTGGCGCGATATATGAAAAAAAGAAAAATCATGAGTTGGCAGATGTATACTTTAAAAAAGCGCTCGAAAACTATACTGCTTTAAAAAGCGCACCTGGAATTCAAAAAAGTTACAACAACATTGGAAACAACTTAGCAAAACTGAAAAAGTACAAGGAAGCAGAATATTTTTTACTTAAATCAAATGAACTACTAGAAAAAGGAAATAATATAAACTCTTTGTGGCATAACTACGAAATGCTCTCAGCACTTTATGAAAGCAAAGGTGACTATAAAAAATCATTAGACTTTGCTAAAAAGCAGGCGAAAATTAAAGACTCAATTCTAAATACTGAAAAACAAAAAGAAATAGCTAACTACGAAACTCTCTATGAAACTGAAAAAATAAAAAGGGAGAAAGATGTTGCACAACAAGCAACGATAATAGCAACTTTAGAAAATCAGAAAAATCGAAGTAGATTTATAGGAGCATTAATATTAGGAGTTTTTATAGTGCTCTTATCAATATTTTATTTCAAAAAAACAAAAGCAAAAAAGAATACAGAACTTGTATTAATGAAGCTTAAAGAAGCTAAAAAACGACTTGAGGTAGAAAAAAAATATAGAGACTCAGAATTAAAAGCATTAAAAGCACAAATGAATCCACATTTTGTATTCAATGCACTCAATTCTATTCAAGAATATATTGTGCTAAATAAGAAAAATTTAGCAAGTGATTATTTGGGGAAATTTTCCGATTTAATTCGTACATACCTAAATAATAGTAATAAAGGTTTAATTTCTTTAGAAGAAGAACTTAAATGCTTGGGGATGTATTTGGAGTTAGAAGAATTACGATTTGAAGAGAAACTAACATATACTATTGAAGTTGCCGAAAACGTATGTGTAAGTACGAGATATATTCCAACAATGTTGATTCAGCCTTATATTGAAAATGCACTAAAACATGGGCTATTACATAAAAAAAATGATCGAAAACTAAAAATAGCACTCTTCAATGCTCTTGACGAAAATAGCATAATATGTGTTGTAGAAGATAATGGAATAGGAAGAAAAAAAGCATTAGAACTAAAGGCGCTGAAAAACAAAATGCATCAGTCATTTGGAACAAAAGTGACGAAAGAACGATTGGATTTACTAAACTATGGTAAAGCCAATCCAATTGGTGTTGAAATTGAAGATTTGTATGAAGCTGAAAAACCAATTGGAACAAAAGTGACAATTAATATTCCGTTTTCAAGGAGCAATTCATTCAATTATTCAGCAACCTAAAAGTGATAAACTACCAATAATCATACGTTTTCTTGAGTTTTAGAAATTAATATTGGTGTTTTAGATATAAAAAAAGAAACATGACTTTTAAAATGATACTTTTGAAAAGTTATAATAAATTGATGAATTGATAAAAAAGATATACTACATATTTCTGTTTTTAATGGTTTGCATTGCACATGCACAGCATCCTCCGTACATTCAATTTTCAGAAAAAGACGGTCTTCCAGATATTGAGTTTTACAATATGACGGAAGACAGCAAAGGCTTTATTTGGCTTGCTGCCGATAAAGGATTCTATCGATATGATGGAAATCAATTTAAATTATTCACTAACAAAGATAAAAGAGGTTTATCGGTTTTTGAACCAAGAGAAGATCATAAAGGAAGAGTTTGGTGTTGTAATATTTCAGGACAATTTTTCTATGCAGAAAATGACGAACTCATCACATTTGTCGATTTAGGAAAAGAAATTGGTTGGCAATTAGGTAGTTTTTTAATAACAGAAAAACACTTGCTAGTTTTTGCTTCTCAAATAATTTATAAAGTTTCTTTAGAAACGAAAGAAATTGAAGCACGTGTAAAAGTGACCGATGAAATTTTGGGGCATCCGTATAGGTTTAAAAATGAAATATATGTCACCTCAGGGAAAAATATAATTGCACTCGATTTAGAACTAAATGTTATCAAAGAAATTACCTCTGAAGCTATTTATGATGATCTAAAAAAACGAAACCTTGGAAGATCTGCAATTTTTGGGTATAAAGGAAAAACATACCTAAAACTTGTCGATCAAAACAGTCATTCATTCTTGAATTTATTTGATTTAAATACTGGACAGTACGAAGAAATTGAATTTGAAGAAGAACTCAAAAAAAGCCATATTGTTATTATAAACTTTCATAATGATGAAATGTTAATCTCTTCATCTACTGGACTTTGGGTGTATACGATTAAAGATGGAAAAGCAACGTATAAAAACAGGTATTTTAAAGATCAATATGTTTCGCAAGTAGTTGTCGATAAAAATGAAAACTATTGGGTAACAACATTGCGTAATGGTGTATTTGTAATTCCTAACATTAACAATGAAACGTACGATTTCCCAAAAGGTATTGAAGATTTTAAAAGCGTTGAAAAAATAAATGATGATACATTTTTCTTTGGAACAGCAAACGGAAAAGCAGGATTGTATAACATCAAAACGAATACGATTGAGCCAATCGAATTAGCTGATAAGACAACAGTTAAAACAGCTTCCATTAATGAAAAGAAACAATTGCTCTTTATAAGTCAGCAAAATAGTTCGCTTATGTATGATTTAAAGACAAAAAAGTACGAATTCAATGCTGAATTAGGTAATGTAAGAAGCATCTCTTACTTAGACGAAAACACGTATTTCTATACAAATTACCAAGGAGCGGTAAAAGTAAAAGATGGTAAAGAAATATTACGCATAGGAAATACACGAGCATATTTAGGCTTTCATGATACTATTAGTAAAAACAGTTATATTTCTTATGTAGATGATTTAATGAAATATGATGCCGAATTTAATGGAAAAAAAATTCGCTACAAAGGAAAAAGGATCAATGCTAGAGGGATAAAAAAAACAAATAATGGAACTATATGGGTTTCCACGTTTAAAGATGGTATATATGGAATAAAAAATGATAGCATTGTTATTAATTATACCACTGAAAATGGTTTGATTTCTAACTTTACACAAGAAATAGAAAGTTACAACGACGAACTTTGGATTGTAACTAACAAAGGAATTCAATTGTTAAATACAAAAACAAATACGTTTAAAACATTGACAAAAAGTGATGGTATAAGTACGTATCTAATTAACGGAATTGTTCCTTTTGAAAAAAATGTTGTATTTGCTACCAATAGTGGTGTTTTTTCAATTGATCGAGAAACGGTATTCAAACGAAAGGTGAAGCCTAAAATTTACTTTACAGGTATTGAAATTAATGAAAAAGACACACTGCTTCAACAAAAATACATACTGCCACATTATCAAAATGCAATTAAACTAAGTTTCAATTCCAATGGTTTCAAATCTAAAGAACACATTCGGTACACAAGTCGATTGTTAGGATTTAATGATGATTGGATTCCTGTCGATGAAGGAATTGATTTTGTAAAATACAATAGTTTACCTGTCGGGAATTATACCTTTCAAGTAAAAGCTATTTCAAGTTCTTTAGCAGGTGAATCTGAAATTGCATCGATCAAAATTTCAATCAAAAATCCTTTTTGGAAACTGCCTGAGTTTATTATTGGCTCTGTATTGTCTATACTGTTATTCATCGTTTTATATTATAGAAATATTATTAAAAAGCGAGACAAACAAAAAAATAAAGAACTCGAAAAACTTGAACAAGAACGCGAATTGGTATTCTTAAAACTAGAAAACTTACGCTCGCAAATGAATCCGCATTTTATCTTCAATGCGCTGAATTCGATTCAAGAATATATCATCCTCAATAAAAAAAATCTAGCAAGTGATTACTTAGGGAAATTTGCCGATTTAATTCGCACGTATCTTAATCACAGTAATAAAGGAGTTATATCTCTACAAGATGAAATCAATTGTTTAAAAATGTATCTAGAGCTAGAAGAATTACGTTTTGAAGACAAGCTAACATATTCATTTGATATTGAAGAAAATATAGATATCGAAGCACTTACAATTCCAACAATGTTGATTCAACCGTATGTTGAAAATGCCTTAAAACATGGTTTGTTGCACAAAAAAGAAAACAGAATTTTAACTGTTACTTTAAAGAAATCAAATAATGAAAATGCAATAATCTGTGAAGTTGTCGACAATGGAATTGGAAGAAAAAAAGCATTAGAATTAAAGCAACGAAAAGATAAAACATACAAACCTTTTAGCACAAAAGCCATAGAAGACCGATTAAGTTTGCTTAACTATGGAAGAGAAAAGCAAATTGGTATCACCATTAAAGATTTGTATGAAAGCGAAATAAATACACCGAGTGGAACCAAAGTAGTCATTAGGATTCCTATGGAAAAAAACAATCATTAGTACATCATACAATACAAGAAAGCATGAAAGTAATCATTATAGACGACGAACGAAAAGCAAGAAACTTGCTCCGTATTTTAATTTCTGAAAACTGTCCTAAAATTACAGAAATCTTTGAAGCAGAAGACTTACTTTCAGGAGTTGAACTCATCAAAAAAGAACAACCGCAAATTGTATTTTTAGACATTGAAATGCCACAACATTCTGGTTTAGAAATCTTAAATTTTATAGAAAAAGACAACTTCAATTTTGAAATTATCTTTACAACGGCGTATAGTGAATATGCAATCAAAGCATTTCAACTTTCTGCTATTGATTACTTGCTTAAACCTGTACGGGCTTCACAAATACAAGAAGCTGTTGAAAAAGCACTAAAGCATATTGGAAAATCACAAATCAATATCAAATTAGAAGAACTCAAAAAAAGCCTGGCTTCTTCAAACTTCAATAAAATTGGTTTGCCATTCTCAGACGGGTTCAAATTTGTAGACTTCAATGAAATCATCTTATTAGAAGCAGATGGAATGTATACAAAAATAACCACAATCAACGACTCGGAAATTCTAGTAAGCAAACCATTAAAGCATTTTGTGTCGCTTTTAGAAAAAATAAGCACCTTTTACAAACCGCATCGTTCCTACTTAATCAACCTCAAATACATCAAAGAATACATCAAAAAAGATGGCGGTTACATTATCATGGATAACAACGAAACGGTTTCCATTTCCAAAGACAAAAAAGAAGAATTCTTAGCCATTGTTCAAAATATAGGATAGTTTTTTGAAAGAAAAAACACAAAGGAATTCTTGGTAAATCCGATAAAAAATCATTTTTAAAAAAAACTAAAAACATTTAGCAGTTTAAAACATACTTTCAGAAGATAAAATCATATACAGACCAATAGCTAAATACTTTTGACTTCATAAACTATAAATTATAAATAATGAAGACAAAAATATTTTTAATATTACTTTTTGTGAGTTTAACTACTTACGCAAGTACTCCAACTACAAGTATAGAAGGAGACTATAGGGTAGCTTGCTTGCCAGAAAATGTTTCTGTATATAATATTGCTCCAAATGCTGCAGAAGTATCTTGGACATCTACTTCAACAGATACAACAGTACGATATGTACAATTTGGATTCCCTTTTTCTCTGGGAATAGATATCACTAACATTTCAGGAAATACACAAACGATAACAGGGTTAAACGCCAATACATCTTATGATGTGTATGTACAAGGAAATTGTAACGGTACTCCATCAGCTTGGACACTAGCAACAAATTTTACCACATTAAGCGGAAGCATTATTCATGTTAATCATGCGGCTTCAGGAGCAAATGATGGTACAACTTGGAGTAATGCTTTTTTAAAATTGGAAGACGCTTTAGCAATTGCTACAGGAAATGATCAAGTTTGGGTAGCGCAAGGAACTTATGTTCCAACTACAGCAAATGCAAATTCTAGAAAGGCAACTTTTAATGTATTAACAGGAACAAAAGTTTATGGAGGTTTTAATGCTACAGAAACTACTGTTTCTGAAAGAGATGTTGTAGCAAACCTTACAATACTAAGTGGAGATTTAAATGGTGATGATAATGATGTTATTACAGATACGGAAGCTACTCGACAAGACAACGCGTATCATGTTGTGAGTATGAGAAGAAATATTAGTGGAGTGTTAATCGACGGATTTACAATTTCTGGAGGAAATGCTAATGGAAGTACAGTGACTTGGGGATCTGTTCTTACGCAATTTTCAGATTCAAAAGGAGCTGCTATTTATTTAAACCCAGTTGTAACAGGAGAAAATACAACAGCAACGATTCAAAATTGTATTTTAGAAAAAAATTCAGCAACAAACAATAGTGTTTTTGCAGGTTTTGGTCCTATAAATGCAGCAACTCATAATAGAGACTTTACAGGGAATTTTACAAGCTGTATAATTAAAAATAATTATTCTTTAAATTCTTCTGCGTTTCAATACCATGGATCTACAGGTCAAGGATATAATGCTTATGGAACAATAGCGAACAGTTTGTTTTATAATAATACATCTGCAAATGGTTCATCTTGTTTGTCATTAGTCGCAAGTACAACGAATGGAGGAAATACAGGAGGAATGAATGTTAGCGTCATTAATTCAACTTTTGCTAATAATACAGGTGTTAATGGAAGTGTTATTGAAATGGCTCAGGCATCAAACAGTAGAATAAGAAATTCTATCATTTACGATAATGGAAGTACAACACCCTTTACAATTACAACTTCGGGTTCTGCAGTATCTAATAGTATTGTAGAAGGCGGTCAGCAAGGAGCAACAAATGTAGATCCACTATTTGCTAATTCAGCTGCGAATCAATTTGTTTTACAAACGGGATCTCCAGCTATAGACGCTGGAATGAACAGTTACATTTCTAGTACTATTATTAACGATTTAAATGCTAGAGCTCGATATGTGAATTCTACAATTGATATGGGAGCTTTTGAATATGGAAATTTAGATTGTAGTGGTACTCCATCAAATATTATCGGAACAAATGCTACATTTACCTCAATAGACCTTAGTTGGACAGCTGGCGGAGATGAATCTGTTTGGGATATTTTATATGTAGAATCGGGTCAACCAATTTCTTCCGGAACAGCAATTTATAGTGTTAGTAATCCTTTTACAATTTCAGGATTAACTCCTAATACTAGTTATGATATTATTATAGTTGCTTCTTGTATTTCTTCGCAAGGTTCTGGAGTTGCACAATATACCTTTACAACTGTAGATCCAACATTATATGTTGATAAAGACGCATCGGGAACCAATGATGGTTCTTCTTGGGCGAATGCTTTTACAAAACTAGAAGATGCGCTTCCTTTAGCAAACAGTTTAAGACCTATATGGGTAGCAGATGGTACTTATATTCCAAGTACTACTGATACAAATACAAGAAAAGCAACCTTTTCGATTATAGAAGATACAAATATTTATGGCGGATTTAACGGAACAGAAACGACTGTTACAGCAAGAAATCCAAAAACGAATATTACAATATTATCGGGTGATTTAAATGGAGATGATAATGCTACTATTCTTGATACAGAAGCAACAAGGCAAGATAACTCATATCATGTTGTCTCAATTAGAGGGAATGCTCAAAATATAGTAGTCGACGGTTTTACAATAACAAGCGGAAATGCAAACGGAGCTGCAAACAATAGTTGTTCAACTCCAGCAATAGACCAATCCTTTGATTTAAGAGGAGGCGCAATTTATGTGAATCCATATGTTTCAGGTAGTAGCTTAACAGCTCAATTTAAAAATTGTATACTTGAAAAAAATTCAGGTATTAGTGTTGCTGTATATTCCTCTTTTACACCTTGTGGAGTGTCAAACTTAACTCATGATGTAGATTTTGAATCGTGTATTATTAGGGATAATTATTCTCAAGACTTAACGGCAATGTTGTTTTCGGGAGCTCAACAGTTCGGTCTTTATGCAAAAGGATCTATCGTAAATAGTTTGTTTTACAATAATACGTCTGCTAACAATTCATCTTGTTTATATTTAGGTGCTAGCAATGGAGGAAATAATACTGCTTTAGAATTTGAAATGATCAACTCAACATTATCTAATAATGTAGGAGTTAATGACAATGTTATAACGATGGTTCAGGCTTCAAATAGTACCATTGCAAATAGTATTATTTATGGAAATGGATCTGGTACAGGTTTTCCTATTGCAATTACAACATCGTTTTCTGTAGTAAACAATAGTATTGTTGAACTAGGTATGATAGGAGGAGCTGCTAGTGATCCATTATTTATGAATGCCTTAACGAATGATTATACTTTACAAGCAAGTTCGCCAGCTATAAACGCAGGAAGTAATGCTTCTTTACCAGTTGCTATAGTTGAAGATTTAAATGGAAATACTCGTACAGTAGATACTACGGTAGATATGGGAGCATTTGAATATGATGTAAACTTAAATATAGTTGTTAGTCCAAAAATATATTTACAAGGCGCAATGTTAGGTGCTAGTGGAGGAAACATGAATGACAATTTAAGAGTTGGAAATAACTTACCAACAACATCGCCTTATGCAGATGGAGCAACTTGTAATGCTTCTGTCTTTACAGTAACAGGAAATGATGCTATTGTCGATTGGGTATGGGTAGAGCTAAGAGATGCAACAACAAATACTACTATTATAGACTCACAATCAGCATTGCTGCAACGTGATGGAGATGTTGTTGATGTAGATGGAATTTCTTCTTTAGTCTTTAATAAAACTGTAGGCAATTATTATATCGCAGTTAAGCATAGAAATCACTTGGGTGTTATGACAAGTACTACCTTTAATTTGAATGGAACAACTACAGTAGTAGATTTTACTGATGCAAACAATCAAATCACTTTTGGAACAGATGCACAAACTACTTTTGGAATGCCAAGTGGTGTAGTAGCAATGTGGGCAGGAAATGCAAATGGGGATGCTGTAGTACAATATTCGGGAACCACTCCAGATGCTCCTAGTATTTTATCGGAAGTATTAAATGATGCAGCAAACTTTCTTAATTTTCCAACGTTTAGTTTAAGTGGCTATAATACTAAAGATGTAAATATGGATAGCAACACACAATACACAGGAACTACACCAGATACACCTTTAATTCTTCAAAATGTACTAGCACATCCAGGGAATTTCCTAAACTTTAGTACGTATCAAATTCAAGAACAATTACCAGAAAACTAATCAATAGCTTAATAACTATATTATGAAAAAAATCACTTCAATTTTATCCCTTACTATTCTATTTGCGTTGTTTTCAAATAGTGTAAATGCGCAAGATGGATATACGTATACTTTACAGCACAATGGAGGCTATAGTTTTACAGTGCAGGCAGTACCAAATGCAAGTGCTACTAATTTTGCTACTTCGGTGCAGAGTTATGGATTTACATTAATACTTCCAGATGGAATAACCATTGCAACGACATCTTCATTAGGAGGAGCTGCAAGTGCCACATTTTTTGATGGAACTAATGTAGCACAGCCAACTATTGATGGATACTTAATTACAGAAACTTTAGGAAGTCCTGTATCATTATCAGCGCCATCAGCAGGAACAAATTCAGATATGTTTACATTCACTGTAAATAGCAATCCAGTAAACGGAGAATTAAAAATTTTAGAAAACAACTCAACATTAGCAAATACAGTCACGCCTTTAAAATCGTTCATGCAAGCAGATATGATCGATAACGGATCAGCACAATTTGTAAATGTAGTCGATCCCAATGCGGCGGCAGTTTCAGGAATGAGTACGTTTAATTTTTCGACCTTAAGTACAACTGATGTTCAGCTTTTAGAAGATGCGGTAAAAATTTATCCAAATCCAACAGCTGGCATCTTGAACATTCAAACTAATGCAAACATAAAAAATGTTTCCATCTATACTTTATTAGGAAAAGAAATAATGACTACAACCGCTATAAAAATAGATGCTTCTCATCTTTCTTCAGGAATGTATATTTTAAAGATCACTTCTGTAGAAGGAACACAAACCACCAAACGTTTTATCAAGCAATAATTTATAGTTTACATTATTGTATAAATCCTGCGAGTTCTCATACTTGCAGGATTTTTTTTTGATTTAGCAATCGATAAGACACTTTCGGAAACTAGCTAATTTTAAGCTGACGACAACTAGTAGTTTTACACTTTAAAATTATAAAAGTTGATATATGAAAACAAAATTACTTCCTTTATTATTCCTAATTATAACAGTATATGTAAACGGACAGAATGTAACTATTCCTGATGCGAATTTCAAAAACTATTTAGTCAATAATTCAGCAATCAATACAAACGGAGATACCGAAATACAAATTAGTGAAGCCGCTGCTTTTATGGGAGAAATAGATTTGACTAGTGCAGGAGGTGTTCTAGATTTAACCGGGATAGAAACGTTTATCAATCTTACAGGACTTAGAGCGAGTGGAAATGATATTGCAAGTGTAAATATTACTCAAAATATAGCGTTAGAAACCTTATACTTAGACAGAAACCAATTAACAACACTTGATTTATCTCAAAATATAAATCTAATAACTGTCGATTTAGAAAGAAATCTACTAACAGTAATTGATGTTACTTCAAATACAAGTTTAGAAAACTTAGGAGTAAGACGAAATAATATCACTACGTTAGATATTTCTCAAAATACCGCATTAAAGTTTTTAGACACATCAATAACTCTAATTACTAGCATAGACTTTTCTTCAAACTCTTTATTGGAAACCTATTGGACTCAAGATTCAGTATTGAGTAGTTTAGATCTTTCTCAAAACCCTAATGTAACCTACATTTCTGCATATAACTGTAACTTGACAGGTGCAAATATTGCGAATACAAACAATGCAAATATGACTATTGTTTCGCTTGATGGCAATCCAAACTTAAGTTGTATTCAAATAGATTCAGGATTCACACCGCCTAGCGGTTATAGTGGTTGGTCTAAAGATGCAGCCGCAAGTTATAGTGATAATTGTACGCTTAGTGTTGAAGAATTTACAAAACCTAACTTCACACTATACCCTAACCCAACAAAAAATACATTAAATATAGAGGCTAATAACACTTTTTCGGAAGTCATTATTTATAATTTCTTAGGAAGAGAAATTGTAAAAACGAATTCAAAAACAATTGATGTTTCAAACCTTTCACAAGGAATGTATGTTTTAAAAATTACTTCTGTAGAAGGAACGCAAACAGCCAAACGTTTTATCAAGCAATAATTTATAGTTTACGATGATTGTCTAAATCCTGCGAGTTATCATGCTTGCAGGATTTTTTTTGATTTAGCAATTCAAAAACACTTTTCAGAAAGTCGCATGCTATATCCTATACACAATGCGGTACTTTCAAATTCTGAAAATTGATGTATATGAAATTAAAACTATTCTTCTTATGCTTGACTTTTACAAGTGTAATGATGGCGCAAATTACCTTTCAAGGATGTCCTACTGTTTTGGGTGCGCAAAATTTTGTATTAACGAATACAGATACAAATACAGATGGAGGAGTTGTTAGAAATACATACGAAAGTACACCATTAAACTTTGGACAAAGTTGTCCTGCGGGAGTTTGCGAAATTAGAATTATTTGGAATGATGTGTTGGATCGATGGGAAATACAATTGGACAATGACGGACCTGTAAATACACCAGACTATACTACGGCAGTTTTATATTTCAGCACAACGGCTTCAAGTCCAAATCCGCCAGATACAACTTATGGAAATTGGCAAAGTGCAGGGTTTTGTCCAACCGCAATTAGTACAATGAACGGAGATGTAGATGACGGAAGCACATTAAGTGTTGAAGATATTTCACATGTAGAGAATCAAATTGTTGTGTATCCTAATCCAACAAAAAATGTATTGAACATAGAAGCAGCAATACTAGTAACAGAGATCGAAATTTACTCTATTCTAGGGAAAAAACTTCTGCAAACAAAATCAAAAACGATAGATGTTTCAAAGTTGTCAAACGGTTTATATGTGATGAAAATTATTTCCTCAAAAGGAATAGAAACGATCAAACACTTTATAAAACAATAAACAGTTTAACTATTCTAAGCTCAATATTTAGAAACTAAAAAGGGGCTTTCAGAAACTTTTTAAAATATTCTCTAACAGCGTAAATTATATTTAGCGTTTAAAAAATAAGAACAAATGAAAACTCCTATAGCAACAATAATCTTTGGAATATTGTTATGCGCAGTAACGAATGTTTATAGTCAAAGTTTTACTGAAGAAACAAGTAATCCATTGATAGGTATAAATGGTATAAGAGCTATCCAATTAGGTGATATTGATGGTGATGGAGATTTAGATTTGATTGGAATTTCAGGTGTAACAACGGCTCGATTGTTTAAAAATAATGGCGCAGGAATATATACAGAAGAACTAAATGGTTTTATAGCCGATCCAATAGAAAACTTACGGTTTGTTGATATAGAAAAAGATGGTGATTTAGATATTTTTGTAATTAGAAATACCAGCACTACTACAATCAATCGTGTATATGATATTTATGAAAATAATGGGCAAGGAGTACTTACTAAACATCAAACAACAGGTATAACCAGTGCCTTTGATATTGTAGCTCATAGACTTCAATTTGCTTTTGGAGACGTAGACGGTGACAATGATATGGATATGACATTATCTGGATTGACTACTCAGTTTTCAGCTAAAATATGGCGATACGACGGAAACTATACGTTCACACAATCATTCTCGGGAATATTACAAGCCACAGATGGAAAAACACAATTTGCTGATTTGGACAATGATGGAGATCAAGATTTATTAGTGATTGGGCAAGGACCAGGTGGTGCAGTGTATCATAAATATTTTAACAATGGAACAGGAACATTTTCATTTGGAAATGTAGACAGTTTAGAAGGTTCATTTTTTGGCGATTTTGATTTAGGTGATGTAGATGGTGATGGCGATTTGGATGTAGTTCAAGTAGGTTCAAACCGTTCTACAGGTGTCATGGCAACTCATCGGAATAATGGAGGCGGACATTTCTCTTCTTACTTTGGAGTTCCAGCTGCAAATTACACTGTTTTTTCTACTGTAAAATTTGCAGATTTTGATAATGATGGAGATCTAGATATTGTTGGAGCTTGTAAAAGTGCAACGCCAGATATGAATATCTTTTTAAATTCAGGAACAGGAACATTTTCTCCAATGACTGGGCATTCTTTTGGACAAATTGATTTTCGGACAGAAGTACAAGTTGGGGATATTGATAATGATGGAGATATTGATATCATACATACATATCAAACCACTGGTGTTGGGATGTATGTAACCAAAATTTATAAAAATGATATAGCAACACTATCAAATACAGAGATAGCATTGAAAGAAGTGTCAATCTATCCTAATCCTGCGAAAAATAATATAAACATTCAAACGAATCAAAATATTGAATATGCTGTATTATATAATGCATTAGGGAAAGAAGTACGGCGATTTAACACTAATGCAATTGATATTTCTAATTTATCAAAGGGCGTTTATATGCTACAGATAAAATTATTAGATGGAAGTCTGAGTGCAAAAAAAATCATCAAACAGTAATAACCCAGCCTTTTAGCAATTGTTACATAGTATTCGATCGGATTGTAAAATAGCCTCAATCCGATCGTTTGTTCAAATCGACATTTCAGAAACTCAGAACTGCATTTTAGCAAATGACATGCGGTTTAACTTTCTTACTCTTATATATTTACAACTGAAACAAAAAATAGAAGCTTTTATGAAATTAATGATCATTGCCATTAGTATATTCACTGCACTATCATTCTCGCCAATTGCAGAAACGACAGAAGCAGTAGTAGAAACAACTAAAGAAATTTACGGAAGTAGTTTTTCACTTATCAACGATACAAAAAGTAAGGTATCCATCTATACGGGAACTGGTTACGTTTCTTTAAACAAAGGAAGCAAAACGAGTATTTCTTGTAAAGTTGGTAAAACGGTACATTGGGCAAACAAAGGTAAAAAGGGAGACGTTATTTTTAAAATCACAAGTGATATGTGTGGCGAAACCGTGAAGCTTTCTAAAGTCATGGATTAATGAATACGTTCATTTCAAAAAAGTAAAAACTAAACAACCGACCAAAGAATCTAGTTTTTTAAAAGGAAGCTGATTAACTTTCTTTAGTGGAAAAAGATCTCATCGAATGATGAGGTCTTTTTGTTTTTGAAGACTAAAGCATTTCTCGATACATTTTGATTGCATCAAAACACTCGAAATGACGTTTGTGAATCATAATATTTAAATTAACAGACAACAGACAACAGACAACAGACAACAGACAACAGACAAAGAAGCAAAGCGCCCCAAAATCGAAGACCTAATACCCAACACCAAAAACCTACTTAAAACAAACAGGAATAATTTCACCATCCATTAAGCAGTATTTCTCAATTTCTTCTTTAGAAAATGTTGTTGTATAAGCTTCTTCTTTTACCGTGAATCCGATGCTTCGGAGTTTCTCAAAGTAATCAAGACCGTACACGCGCACATGATCGTACTGACCAAATATTTTAGTGCGTTCTTTTTCATCTACAATAGAATCATCTTCAAAAGTGACGTCACGTTCTAAATCTTGAGGAATCTGTAGAATTGCCATGCCATTTGGCTTCAATACACGATACAACTCTTGCATGGCTTTCGTATCATCAGGAATATGTTCCAATACGTGATTGCATAAAATGGTGTCGAACGAATTATCTTCAAAAGGTAAATCGCAAATATCAGCTTTCACATCTGCTAAAGGCGAAAACAAATCAGTCGTAGTATAGTCTAAGTTTTTCTGATTGCGAAAACGCTTATAAAAAGCTTGTTCTGGCGCAAAGTGTAGTACTTTTTGTGGTTTGGTAAAGAAATCTGTTTCACGCTGTAAATACAGCCATAACAATCGGTGACGCTCTAACGAAAACGTACTTGGCGACAATGCATTCTCACGATTTATGGCATAGCCATACGATAAAAAAGAACGAAAACTCTTCCCGTCAATAGGATCGGTGAACTTAGTACCTTTCATGGCAAAAGTAATCAACGGACGAACCCAATAACTCAACTTAATTAAAAGCGGTCTTGGAATGGTATTTAATATATATTTAAAGAGTTTTTTCAAGTATAAATAAATTATTCAATTTTAATCATATAAAACAAATCATCGAATGAACCTTTCTGTTTATGAGGTCTTGCAGTAAAATAAATAGTATCTCCTTTTCTTTTAACATACGTTACTTCAATACCACCATATTGGCGCATCAGACTTTCACTAGGATCTTCTCCTTCTTTCTTTGCATCTGGAAGCATTATATATGAGCAATCGCTTAACCATTTTAAACGTGAAGTTCGTTCAGAACCGTCACTTAGGTATTCTCTTTGAAAATTTTCTGTACGAACTATTTTAGTAGAAAACGAAACAACATCATCACTTGGTATAAAAAACACGCCAGTTTTTACATCAGAACAGTCTATTTGTGCTTCATCTTGTGCATTTGCAGAAAAAGTAATCAAGAAAATAAAGAGGCTGCTAAGAAGTAATTTGTTCAAAATAATTGTATTTGTATAAGTTTATGGGTGTCTAAATTCGTCTTCTTCATCACTTTCAATGCCTAAAGCTTCATGCACGTATTTAAAAGTAGATAACAATTCTGGTTTTCCATTTACTAAAGCAACATCATGTTCAAAATGCGCGCTTGGTTTTCCATCTTTCGTTAACACTGTCCATCCATCACGTAAAAACTTAATCTCTTTTACGCCCATATTAATCATCGGTTCAATGGCAACCACCATTCCTTCAATGAATTTTTTTCCACGTCCACGACGTCCGTAATTTGGCATATTTGGATCTTCGTGCATCTTTTTTCCTAATCCATGACCTACCAAATCGCGCACTACACCATAACCATGTGCTTCACAATATTTTTGAATAGCGAAGCCAACATCTCCAACGCGATTTCCAGCTTTAAACTCACGAATACCAACGTACAATGATTCTTTGGTTACTTGTAATAATTTTTCTGTCTCAGGATCAATTTCTCCAACAGCAAACGTATACGCATGATCGCCATAAAACTCATTCTTAATAGCGCCACAATCTACCGAAATAATATCACCTTCTTCTAGTGGACTACTATTTGGAATTCCATGTACAACTTGTGCATTTGGACTCATACATAGCGTATTCGGGAAATTATATAATCCTAAAAAACCAGGAATAGCATCATGATCGCGAATAAATTCTTCAGCCAATTTATCTAAATGCAAGGTTGTGACACCAGGTTTAATTTCGCTGGCTATCATTCCTAAAGTTTTGGAAACAATCAATGCACTTTCTCGCATCAATTCAATTTCTTCTCGTGTTTTTGGTATAATCATTTCTTGAGAAAGGAAAACAATCCTTTTTTCTTTTTTAATGTTACTTGTGGCGATTCGTTGGTAAGCAATTGGTATACTTCGCCCCAACCGATAAATCCGCCAATATTTCTATCGTCAATAAAATAGTCTGCGTTGATCTTTCTACTTATTTTGCCATCAAAAACTTCTTCTGGATAACTGTTATTAACTGCGTAAAAATCAATTCCGTTGTCTTTACAAAACGCAACAGCCTCGTCCAATTTTCTTCCGCTTCTGTACGTCCATAAAATCAACCGATGTCCATCTTGTTCTAAGCGTTTCAATGTTTCAAACGCAAAGATTTTCGGAGAACCAATTTTAGGATACGCGTCATCTACAACAGTGCCATCAAAATCAACAGCAATTAGTAAACTTTCTTTCATAACCATTCAACTTCCTATTTTATGCCTGCAAAGCTACAAAGAATTACGCTTTTATTCAGCATACGTACTGTCTCTTATACACATCTCCGAGCCCACGAGACGCT
The DNA here is from genome assembly GCF_050633145.1 of Kordia sp. Taxonomy (GTDB): domain Bacteria; phylum Bacteroidota; class Bacteroidia; order Flavobacteriales; family Flavobacteriaceae; genus Kordia. Next base: position 49,666 of record NZ_JBOEFY010000007.1, read on the forward strand.
CANNATAAAAGTTGGAACGTTTGTAATATCAAAACCATCTTCCAAATGTTCTGGGGTCATTTTATCTCTATCAACAGTAATCAATTCTACCTTTTTCTCATTGATTTTCATCACGTCTAAAATTCGATAAAATTGTGGTACTTCTCTTTGACTATCTTCACACCAAGTTCCCATAAACACCTTTACAGTAACATCGGCTAATAAAGGCTGTACTTTTTCTGCCGTTTCTTTATCTGCTGGATAGGTAGCATATGTTGGTCCAAACCAAGTATCATAAGGCGCTTCCGAAATGGCTTTTCTAGTTTGTACGCCTGTCAAAATAGGTAATTCTTTTTCTTCTTCGTCAATGACTTCTTTCGTAATCGTAACTTCTTTTTTTTCTTCTGTTGGAGTCGTCTTTTTTTCGTCTTTGCAAGCAAAAAATGCAAGTGCAGCGACTAGATATAGTATTTTTTTCATCAGATAAGTGATTTTTGAGTCATTAATTCAGGTTGTGGAATTCCGATCATTTCTAAAATTGTAGGTGCAATATCACCTAAAACGCCATCTTTAATTTGTTTGATATTTTTATCTACCAAAATAATTGGTACAGGATT
>NZ_JBOEFY010000008.1:1897-4565 GCF_050633145.1 Kordia sp.
GAGAGGAAGGTGGGGATGACGTCAAATCATCACGGCCCTTACGTCCAGGGCTACACACGTGCTACAATGGTAGGTACAGAGGGTCGCTAACTCGCAAGAGCATGCTAATCTCTTAAAGCCTATCCAAGTTCGGATCGAAGTCTGCAACTCGACTTCGTGAAGTTGGAATCGCTAGTAATCGCGCATCAGCAATGGCGCGGTGAATACGTTCCCGGACCTTGTACACACCGCCCGTCAAGCCATGGAAGTTGGGTATACCTGAAGATGGTAGCTTTAAGGCGCTATTTAGGGTAGAACTAGTAACTGGGGCTAAGTCGTAACAAGGTAGCCGTACCGGAAGGTGCGGCTGGAACACCTCCTTTCTAGAGCAACGATGAAGAATTATTAAAGAACGATCGAGAGATTGTTTTTGCTTAGCTGTTAATTAAGAAATTGAACACAATATACACAAGTAGAGTCTCATAGCTCAGCTGGTTAGAGCGCTACACTGATAATGTAGAGGTCGGCAGTTCGAGTCTGCCTGAGACTACTAATTTGTGCTTATATTAAGGAAATTTTAGAAGTTGAGTTTGTTAGGAGTTTTACTCAAGACTCATAACTAATAACTCATAACTAAATTATGGGGGATTAGCTCAGCTGGCTAGAGCGCCTGCCTTGCACGCAGGAGGTCATCGGTTCGACTCCGATATTCTCCACGATCAGCTATTTAATAGTTGGAAAAGTTCATTGACATATTGAGATAAAAGAGAAACGAGATTAATTAAAAATAATCTTCGAGAGAACAAAAATAAATAATAAAGAGCAAAAAGTACAATAAGCTAAGTAAGGGCGTATGGGGAATGCCTAGGCTCTCAGAGGCGAAGAAGGACGTGATAAGCTGCGAAAAGCTGTGGGGAGTGGCACATACATATTGATCCGCAGATATCCGAATGGGGCAACCCGGCATATTGAAGATATGTCACATCGTAAGATGAGCAAACCCGGAGAACTGAAACATCTAAGTACCCGGAGGAGAAGAAAACAAAAGTGATTCCGCTAGTAGTGGCGAGCGAACGCGGAATAGCCCAAACCAATGTTGTTACGGCAATATTGGGGTTGTAGGACCACGACATTTGATGTTAATTAAATTAGAACTGTTTGGAAAGACAGACCGCAGAGGGTGATAGTCCCGTATAGGTAAGATTAATTATTGATAGTGGTATCCTGAGTAGCGCGGGGCACGTGTAACCCTGTGTGAATTTGGCGGGACCATCCGCTAAGGCTAAATACTCCTGAGAGACCGATAGTGAACTAGTACCGTGAGGGAAAGGTGAAAAGAACCCTGAATAAGGGAGTGAAATAGACCCTGAAACCATACGCTTACAAGCGGTCGGAGCTGATTTATCAGTGACGGCGTGCCTTTTGCATAATGAGCCTACGAGTTACCGTTGCTAGCAAGGTTAAACACTTCAGGTGTGGAGCCGTAGCGAAAGCGAGTCTGAATAGGGCGCTATAGTTAGTAGTGGTAGACGCGAAACCGTGTGATCTACCCATGGGCAGGTTGAAGCTGTGGTAACACACAGTGGAGGACCGAACCGGTTGACGTTGAAAAGTCTTCGGATGACCTGTGGGTAGGGGTGAAAGGCCAATCAAACTCGGAAATAGCTCGTACTCCCCGAAATGCATTTAGGTGCAGCGTATTAATAGTTTTATAGAGGTAGAGCTACTGATTGGATGCGGGGGCTTCACCGCCTACCAATTCCTGACAAACTCCGAATGCTATAAAATGTTTTAATGCAGTGAGGGCATGGGTGCTAAGGTCCATGTCCGAGAGGGAAAGAACCCGGACCATCAGCTAAGGTCCCCAAATATATACTAAGTTGAATAAACGAGGTTTGACTGCCTAGACAGCTAGGATGTTGGCTTGGAAGCAGCCATTCATTTAAAGAGTGCGTAACAGCTCACTAGTCGAGCGGTCGAGCATGGATAATAATCGGGCATAAGTATATTACCGAAGCTATGGACTCCAATGGAGTGGTAGGGGAGCATTCTATCTGCGCAGAATGTGGTCTGCGAGGACTGCTGGAGCGGATAGAAAAGAAAATGTAGGCATAAGTAACGATAATGCGGGCGAGAAACCCGCACACCGAAAGACTAAGGTTTCCTCAGCTATGCTAATCAGCTGAGGGTTAGTCGGGACCTAACGCGAACCCGAAAGGGGTAGTGGATGGACAACAGGTTAATATTCCTGTACCTGCTCACACTAAAAGTGACGGAGGCGAAAAGTTAGTGCGCACTGACGGAATAGTGCGTTGAAGAGAGTGGTAACACCTCGATAGTACAGTAAGGCTACGGCCGCGCTGATAATCTAGCAAATCGACTTCCAAGAAAACCGAGTGAAGCAGCCCGTACCGTAAACCGACACAGGTAGTTGGGATGAGAATTCTAAGGTGCTCGAGAGATTCATGGCTAAGGAACTAGGCAAAATCGACCTGTAACTTCGGGAGAAAGGTCGCCCATCTTCGGATGGGCCGCAGTGAAAAGGTCCAGGCGACTGTTTATCAAAAACATAGGGCTTTGCTAAATCGAAAGATGATGTATAAGGCCTGACACCTGCCCGGTGCTGGAAGGTTAAGAGGAGGGTTTAGCTTCGGCGAAGATCTGAATTGAAGCCCCAGTAAACGGCGGC
>NZ_JBOEFY010000009.1:0-22751 GCF_050633145.1 Kordia sp.
CATTTAGCATTTAGCAAAAAAACAAAACCCTACGCTAACACCCAATACCTTTTACAAAAAACTACTGCCCTTTCTCAAGTTCTACAGATAAAAAACCTCTTGCTTCTTTAACCCAAGTTTCAATTTCTTTAATTTGAGTTTCGCTTAGTTTAGCATCTCCATGTGTCCATAAATACGACGGAATTGGCATGTGCCCTTCTTCTATTTCTTCTATAATTTCTTCTAATTTATGATCTTTTCGCTTTGCTGTATATGTATTCCATTCAGAAAAATTCAATTCTTCTTTTCCATGCTCAACATGATCAGCCATCCAATACGAAATTGGTTCTATATTACTATACCAAGGATAACGTGTATTGCTAGAGTGACAATCAAAACAAGCTACTTTAAAAGTTGCCGCTACAGAACTTGGCATATTTGTTTCTTCCATAAAAGGTTTTAAGTCTGTAACATCTCCTTCATTTCTTTCTGGCCCGAAAAATTGTAAAATTATCAATGCGAATAATGCTAAAACTGCTATTTTTTTAAGTATCTTCATTTTGTTATTTTTAAGCAGTGTAAATTATAAAAACAATGACATTCGAACAACTTTATTCGGAATTAAATTATGTTAATCATTCGAGAGAAAAACGAAACTACTATGCCACTATCGTTTTAAACAATCTTGAATTGCTTCCAACATTGCTAGAAGTTGTCTTTACTGTAGATGATAAAATTTCAGCAAGAGCTGCATGGTTATTTGAATTTGTTGCTAGAGAAGATTTAGATGCCATTCTTCCATACTTAGATATATACATTGAAAAAATGCAAACCGTACATTTAGATCCAGCTGTACGACCAATGGCAAAAGTAGCCGAATATTTAATAGAAGCGTATTATCACAAAAATCCAAATCAAACAAAAGAGAGATTGACTAAAAAACATCGTGAAAAAATCACAGAAGCTTGTTTTGATTGGATGATTAGCGATCAAAAGGTGGCGGTAAAAGCCTATTCTATGCGTTCTTTATTTTTATTAGGAAAAGAATTTGATTGGATTCACGAAGAATTAATCATCATTCTAGAACGCGATTACCTATCACAAAGTGCTGCATTTAAAGCCAGAGCAAGAGACCTCATCAAACGAATTAAGAAAGCTAGAAAATAATTTAAAAAAGACCATAAACTACTAATAATAAAACTACATTAACTAAAATAGTACTGCGATTTCAGATCCTGTTTTTCAGTAGAATTAGTTCAATCAAAAATTTTGTATACGTCTTCTCAAACTTCTCAAAATTAAGTTTTACTAAAATTTTATTTCAAGCAATGTAACAAGTATATTTGTGTGCTTAAAACAACAACACAATTACAATGATGCTTACTCCGCTTAATGCTATTTCTCCTATAGATGGAAGATATCGTAACAAAACTATCGCTTTAGCAAATTATTTTAGTGAAGAATCACTTATAAAATATCGAGTTTTAGTCGAAGTTGAATATTTTATCGCACTCTGCAATGTTCCTTTACCACAACTTGCTGATTTTGATGCTTCTCTATACGACGATTTACGCAGCATTTATGAAAACTTTTCTGCAACTGATGCACAAGCCATCAAAGACATTGAAAAAGTAACCAATCATGATGTAAAGGCTGTTGAATATTTCATCAAAGAAAAATTTGACCAACTTAACATTTCACAATATAAAGAGTTTATCCATTTCGGATTGACTTCTCAAGATATCAACAATACAGCAATTCCGCTTTCTATTAAAGAAGCTATCCAAGATGTATATCTTCCTGAATTGATTAGTGTTTTAGAAAAATTGAAAGCATTGGCTACCGAATGGTCAGATGTTTCTATGTTGGCAAGAACGCATGGACAACCAGCTTCTCCTACACGATTAGGAAAAGAAATTGAGGTATTTATTACACGTGTTGAAGCACAGGTAAAAACAATGTCTGTAATTCCACATGCAGCTAAATTTGGTGGTGCAACAGGGAACTTTAACGCACACAAGGTTGCCTATCCATCAATTGACTGGAAAGCGTTCGGAAATGATTTTGTAGAGCGTATTTTAGGCTTGCATCATTCGTTTCCAACAACACAAATTGAACATTACGATCATCTAGCTGGAATTTTTGATGGATTGAAACGTATTAATACGATTTTAATTGATTTAGATAGAGATTTTTGGACGTACATTTCCATGGATTACTTCAAACAAAAAATTAAAGCTGGTGAAGTAGGTTCGTCTGCAATGCCACATAAAGTAAATCCTATTGATTTTGAAAATAGTGAAGGAAATTTAGGTATTGCAAATGCAATCTTTACACATTTATCTGCAAAGCTTCCAATTTCAAGATTGCAACGTGATTTAACAGACTCTACTGTATTACGAAATGTAGGTGTTCCTTTTGGACATACAGTCATAGGATTTCAATCTACATTGAAAGGTTTAAACAAGTTATTATTGAATAAAATTAAGTTTGAACAAGACCTTGAAAACAATTGGGCAGTCGTTGCAGAAGCTATTCAAACCATTTTAAGAAGAGAAAATTACCCAAATCCGTATGAAGCCTTAAAAGGACTCACCAGAACCAACGAAAAGATCAATGAAGACTCAATAGCGAGTTTTATTGACACTTTAACGGTTTCTGATGCTGTAAAGTTGGAATTAAAGCAAATAAATCCTATGAATTATACGGGAATATAAGATTTCTACCCCTTTGCATTGTTTTTTTGTTAATTTTGTAGTGCCAAGAACTAACAAATATATATACTGTGAATATCAAACTCACAAACTCGAAAGAAGATAAAAGTTTGAATGCCACGCAAAAAACTGGAAGACTCCAAATTAAAAAAAGAGTCTACAATAAAGCGTTCAAAACTTTTATTAATGACAAATATGATTCAGGAGTTCATTTTGGAAACATGAATAGTAATCTTGAGGAAATTTTAAAAAACTTGTCTTTAGATCACATTATGGAAAGTGTTGTAAAACTTCCAAAAATTGATGTGAACACTTTATCTGTGGTAAATGATCAAAAAAATGAATTTTCCGACTTTGATTTGTATGACAATTTTGAATGTACTTTTTTAGCAAAAGATAATGTCAATTCAAAAGAATTCATGAAAGGAATAGAGACCTTGCATGCAAAGTTTTTAGATCTTTATAATCAAAAAATTCATGAAGAAATTACAGAGATTGAATATGAAAATCGCTTGCAAATTAAAAGAAGAGAAATAAAAGAAATTGTCTTTTTTACTTTGCTAACAATTATAGCACTTGTATTAATTTACTTTTACTCTAAGAAGTAATTTTAGATTTTACGCATAAAAAAATGGATACATGTAATAAATACAAGTATCCATTTTTTTTAGTTTGGTTACATAAAATTTGATAAACTACCCAAATTAAAATTGAGAGGAATATCTCTTTGTTCAGTCATTTTATATAACTCCATAAACTTTTCTAGGGTCATATCATCGCCCATAATTCGTGTTACAGCAAATCCCATGTTTTTATCCGACAGGAATACAACGATTTCATCTATAGAATCATCCGTTCCTACATATTTTATAACACCATTATTTCCTAAATTAATAAGCTCTTCATACTTTTCTTGCTTCAAAATAGTTTTGATTTTATTTCTTTCAGCCTTGAAGTTTTCTTGATTTATTGATTCTGGTCTATAAAATAATAAGTTGATACGATCTACTGCTGCAAGTGCTTCTTCTTGTTTGTCTGTTAACTGCATGCTTTCCTGTTTTAAAAGACTCATAGGAATTGTGCTAGAAGAATACCCTTTTTTTTCTGCATGATCTAAAATATAGTTGTGTAAACTATTTTTGTCAGAACAGCTAGTCATACCAATGACGACAAATAGCAGGACTAAAAGTGATGGGAAAGTTTTCATAATTGTTGATTGTTTTTTGATGTGATGAATTTATATAAAAATGCGTCAATAAACAACTAGTGTTCATTGACGCATATAAAAAATATATGTATTAGTTCTTCTTAACGTTCTTTAAGTGTTCGCCACCTGGAATGTTCATTTGACTAGTCAATTTTGAAACTTTTGTTAAATCGATGTCTCCAAGTAATGAAACGACTACTGTATTAATATTTCTATCTTTCAATTGTACTTTGTCTTGAATACCTGTAATGTACATTAAAAGTTCTTTTACATGTGTTTCGTCTTTTCCTTCTTTTACATAAAACTTTACACGTGTATTTCCGTCTCTTACTTGCATTAACTCTTCTAACTTAGAAGCACGTCTGCTTACCCATGTTTTTAATTCCGCAGAAATATTTTCATTTTCAGTTGCTAATACCTGTAAGCTTTTCATACTCTTTACCATATCTAAAAACTCTTTCGCTTCTGGATCGTCAGTATCCATACCAACTGTTGTTAGCATTTTAAACATTTTAGGCGAAATAGACACATACGTTACATCGTCGCTGTCTGCGTATTTCTCAAATATATTTTGTCCGAATGTAAGTACTGGCACCGCCAATAACATTACTAATATTACGATTTTCTTCATTTTAATTAATTGTTTCTTGTTATAAAAATTTTGTTTGTTGTTTCTTCAAATTGTGTCAAATAGTTGATGTGACTTGCTCCTGAATTGAGATTTTCTGACACAAGAGACATCGCTGTTTTAAAATCTGCGAAAGCTTCATCAACTTGTCGTTGTTTGTTCCATTCGTTAACGAATAGTCCAGTTGTGAGAACAAATACAGCGGCAACAGAAATCCATTTTAAATAGTTTCTTCTAGGTTGTAATGGAACGTTACGAGTAAATTTCTCGGCTTTTAGATCTGTAAAATATTGAAACATTGGTGTGTATTCTTCCAAATGCGGCGCCACATTGTCTTGCGAAAAATACGCTTTCAATTCTTGTTCTTCTTGAACAGTTGTTGTTGCTTCAAAATACTTCTCTAATAATTTTTCTATGTTAGCTAACTCCATAGTTGTGTTTTTTAATAAGTTCTTGTCTTATGTACTTTCTTGCTCTTGATAATGCTACTCGAATGGCAGTTGGATTCATATTCACAACTTTAGCAATTTCCTCAAAATCATACTGTTCTACATCTCTCAATTGTATGATAATTTTTTGTTGCTCTGGCAGTTGTTCCATAATCTGGTGCACAAAACTCACACTATCTCTTAATTCTACTTCTTTTTGTAAGGAGGTATTTTCATCTTTATAATTACTATGAACTAATTTTAAATTGCTGGCTTGTTTTGATTTCAGTTTATCCAAGCAATAATTTTTAGTCATCGTCATTGCAAAAGCTTCTACATTTTTAAATGCCTCCATTTTTGATTTTTTAGACCATAACTTCAATAATACTTCTTGAGTTGCGTCTTCTGCTTCTTCGTTAGAAACCAGTAAGCGTTTAGCCAATCGGTATAATTTGTCTTTAAAAGGCAATACAGTATTTAAAAAATCTGCCTGTTTCATTTTTATGCTCTATTAATTTCGGTTAGTTATAAGGAAGACGAACCAGTTACGAATTTGTTACAAATAATTTTTATTTTACAATAATGTGGCTATTTTTAATGTTTATAAAAGTAAACACAAACTATGATAAAGAAAATTATGAATATAAAAAAGTTGCTATTTCTGTTTGTCGCTGTTTCAGTAGTTACAACTAGCTGTACTGATCAAGATGACAATCTGTTTAGTGTACCCTCAAATGTAGAGGTTCAAGACTTTGTATGGAAGGGATTAAACTTGTGGTATTTTTGGCAAGGTGAAGTAACTGATTTAGCAGATAGCAAGCTTGATGATGCAGAAGCGTATATTTCTTTTTTACAAGGATATCCAAATCCAGCAGATTTATTTGATCACTTACGTCATCCAGATGATCGTTTTAGTGTGATTGTTGATGATTATAATGATTTGCAAAATTCGCAACAAGGAACTTCGGCTTCTAATGGAGTTGACATTCGCTACATCTTTTTAAATAGTGGAAGTCCAGAAGTTATTGGATATGTTCGTTATATTATCCCTGGATCTGATGCTGATGGAAAAGATATTCGTCGTGGAGATATTGTATATGCTGTTGATGGACAAAGTTTATTCTTTAACTCTTCTACAGATAACAATTTAGATTTAATTGATCCAACATCGTATACTTTCAATTTAGCAGATTTAACAGTAAATAGTGGTGTACGCTCTATTAGTCCAAATGGTAGAAATATTGCACTAACAAAAACGAACATTACAGAAAACCCAATTTTAATTGCTTCTACAATTGATGTAGGTTCTAAAAAAGTTGGATATATTATGTACAATCAGTTCATTTCTAATTTTGATACACAATTAAATGGTGCTTTTGCAGATTTTCAAGCACAAGGCGTTACCGATTTAGTATTGGATTTCCGTTACAATCCAGGTGGATTTGTAAGTAGTGCTATCAACTTAGGAAGCATGGTTACAGGGCAATTTGAAGGGCAATTATTTACCAAATTCAGATACAATGATAAAATTCAGCCACAGCTAACTGATGCACAAGAAAATCGTTATTTCACAAATGCGTTAAGTACAGGTGCAGCTATTAATAGTTTAGGACTTTCTAAAGTATATATAATTACAACTGGAAGTACAGCTTCTGCAAGTGAATTAGTTATTAATTCATTAACACCTTATATTGAAGTTGTACAAGTAGGGACAACGACTACAGGTAAAAATGAAGCTTCTGTTTCTTTATATGATTCTCCTTCTTGGACTTTTGGAGATAGTCAATTAAATCCTAATCATACATGGGCAATGCAACCGTTAATTTCTCGCTTAGAGAATAGCGCAGGTTTTTCTAATTATACAGATGGATTGAATCCAGATATTGAGATTGCTGAAGATTTAACGAATCTTGGTGTATTAGGTGATGAAACAGAACCATTATTAGCAGCAGCTTTAATGAATATTTCAGCAGCCGGAAGACCTGCATCTTCTGATCCGACTAGAGTTATTCCGATTGAAGGAATTACTGAAACGAAGTTGCGTAGAATTACAGGTAATCGCATGTATATCGATTTAAAAGTTGGCGACAGTGATGACGCATTACAAAACCATAAAGTGATACTTCCTCAGGAGTAATTCTGATAAAAATATATTTAAAAAACGCTTCTAACTGTTTAGAAGCGTTTTTTTATGCGCATTGTTTATCCTTTACTAAATATGCTTTTCGCGAATTGAAACGATGTGTTGACTCAATCTTGCTTTTTTATTGTTTGAAGCGATTGTAGTTTTAGTGTAACTAATCTGCATCAAATGAAAACCAATACATCTTTTATACTACTCGTTCTGCTGAAAGTTCTTTTTATTTCTTCATGTGTAACAACAAAGAACGTTTCTCAAAAAGTAACCAATTCGTATACTAGCAACGAGATTAAACAATATATACAAGAACGGTTTCTTCACGCAAGTGATAGCCTAAAAATTGGTGCTATGTTTATCCTTGATGGAATTCCTTATTATGAAGAATCAGATGTAAATGAACATACAATTGATTCAGAATTAAAGAAGTATGACAAAGCAGCGATCCGAACTATTTATTTTGTGAATGCTTCAAAACTTCATATTGTATGTCGCTCATACGATTTTGACCTCATTCCTATTATCCGAACCAATGAAAATAAACAAAAACGAAAAGCTAAAAAGGAAATGTTGACTTGGGTAAAAGATCGGTATGTTGGTGAACATCGAACTGTAAATCACAAACCATTAGTCATTTTCAATAGAAAACCATTGACAACAAAAACAGCTTTTCAATTGTTGCAAACACTAAAAATCAAACATATAGATTTTATTCAAAAATATGAGGAATCGCAAGTAATTGCTGGTTTTGAACACATTTCTAAAAATGGTGTTGTAGAAATATTTACAAAGTAAACTTTTAAAAAATCACCTAAATAGGTGAGCTAAAATGCCCAATTCATGTGTTTTATGATGACAGAGTAGCTTCTAATTTTGAACTATTCAATAATCAGCACATTGCTACACTACGTACAATGTCATAAAACAATATACTCATGGAATTAAACAAAGATTTAATCATCGTCCATTTTCAAGAAGATTTTTTTGACAACACCAATCAACGCATTAAAAACACGGTAAAAGAAAATTTACAGCCACTCGTTGATGCTGCACAAACTACCGATATTCATGTAAGTTTTTGGGAAGATAATACGATTGCCAATACAGCTTCTGTCATTCCAATTCCGCCTTTAAGCGAAAAAGTAAGTCAATTAGATGCCGAAAAAGGACTTTTGAACACTGACTATCCTTTAAAAGGTACAGAAATAATCCTTGCTGGCGGTTGGTTTGGTTCTTGTATTAATGGCGCAATTGAAACCGTAATGTCTTCATTTGTAAAAAGTCCAATAATAAAAAAAACAGGAGAATTGACTATTAGAATACTCGAAAATGCAGTTTACAAACAAAACAATTTACTTTCTGAATTGGACGATTCAAAAATTGTTTCTGGAATTCAGGGTGCTTTTAATGATTCATCAGCAGTCTCAGAACCAGTAGTACAAAATAGAGGTTTACGCTTTAAAATCATTCGAACTAAAACACAGGAAATTATTACAGAACAAATTGTAGTTCCTTTACCAGACAAGCCGAAAGAACGAATGTTTGACGTTATTTTTCTTATTGATTAAAGTTGAAAAAACAAGAAACGCTTCTAATTTCTTAGAAGCGTTTTTTTAGTGATAAGAAATACAAACTCCAAGACTAACAATTTCTTTTGTGAATTTGCAAATACGAAACGTAACAATATATTATTGCTTTAGTATTTTTCGTATGATTGTTTCCTTATCACTTTTCAACTCTAACAAATACATTCCAGTCTGAAGATTCGAGAAATTAATTGAGGTTTCTGTAAAAGAAGCCGTTTTTTGATACATCACTCTTCCAGCCATATCAGATAGCTTAATTGATGTAATACTTCTGTTATTTGTGCTTGAAATGGCTAAATAATCAATTATAGGGTTTGGATATACTACTATGGAATTGTTCAATGTTATATCTTTTGTACTTAATAGCGAACTGTCTACAAAAACTCTGGCTATCCCTGTATTATTATTACTATTTATTGGATTGTCGGCATTAAAGGCTCCAATACTAAAGAATGCGCCATTTTCGGATAAACTTACTGACGATCCTGCTAAATCGGCTGCTACGTTTGAATTATTAAAAATTCCAGATACAGCACTCCAAGTATTACCAGAAGTGTTTTCATATAAATATGCTTCTCCAGAACTTGTTCCGTTACTATCATTAAAAGGAGCTCCGACAGCTAAGAAGTTTCCATCATCACTTAGTGCAACTGAACTTCCAAATCGATCACTATTACTTTCTCCGGCAACACTTGCATTAAATACATATGTATTAGAAGTTCCATTGTATTTATATATTCTTGCGAATCCTGAACCGTTTGCTGGATCATTTTGTTGTGTTGCGCCCGCAACTAAAACACTTCCATCATCACTTAGCGCAACTGTTGTTCCAAAAGCAAAGCTTTCACCTAAAATAGAAGCTGTAAAAATTTGGCTCCAGTTTGAGGTGTATTCATATACTTTTACTTGCCCAGAATTTGTTCCGCTTGGGGTACCATTTGCATCTGAAAAAGGAATTCCAATCGCCAAAAATGTACCATCAGCATTGAAATTTACAGAATTTCCAAATCGGTCGCCATTTACAACACCACTCATTGTACTTCCCAATTGTGACCATGATGTGCCATTATATTCATATACTTTTACTTCTCCTTTTGCAGTACTCACACCAGAAGCAGCGACTGCGATTTTTGTTCCGTCTGCGCTTAAGTCTACTGCACTTCCTAGCGTATCAAAATCTGCTTGCCCTGTAAAGTCCGATCCTAATTGTGTCCAAGTTCCTGCAATATTTTCATAGACACGCACATAACCTCTAACAGATCCACTTCCATCTGCTTGTGGAGCGCCAACAGCAATGATAGATCCATCTGCGCTAATAGCTACACTGCTGCCAAAGAAATCTCCTGCGGCATCACCTATTAAATCGTTTCCCACTTGTCCCCAACTACCAGATGCAAATTGATACACTTGTACTTTACCTATACCTGATGTTGTTCCTGTGATACCATCATATTCTGTAGCACTTATAATTATAAAATCACCTGAAGCATTGATTGCTGAATTGCCTCCAAATCTATCGTTTGATAATCCACCAGCATCAGCAATAATATCTCCTTGCAATGCATATTGCGAAAACCCTAATAAGGGAATCATTAAAATGTAAAAGAGTACTTTTTTTTTCATGAAATTTATTTTAATTGTTAGTAAAAAACACAGTCACCATATCATTTTAAATTTAGAGATATGACAATCTGATATTGTTCCACAAAACAAGACTAAAATTGATTTCTTGGAAAGTTTTAAGCGTCTACAAATGGGCTACACATAGCCAGAAACGCCTATAAATAGTAAGATTTAGTGTTTTCACCCTTTGGGCTTAGTATTTTTACTACAACGTATATACTATGAATTCTATGAGAGCTTTGCTGAGCAAATTTTAGTTCACTCTAACAAAGTTTAGAAAGCATACTTCATTTTTTTATTTCCTCTTTAGTTCATGAGTTTTTTATTTAAAATGTAAAACTCATGAACTTTTGATGGCAATAATTATTTACTTCTTCAGAATTTTTTTTGTGATTATACGATTCTTGTCAAGAACAATTTTAACCACATACACTCCAGAAGACAAGTTGGAGATATTTATTTCATGATTTTCATTTTGGCTAAGCGTATTTTCATTGCTGTATACTTCTTTTCCGTTTATATTGAAAATGGTTGTTTTTAAATTTTGAACACCTTGAATATTAGATTTTATATACAAGTAATCTTCCGCTGGATTTGGAAAGATTGCTATCATAGTATCGTCAGCAACATCTGTATTTGTAGAAAGGTTATCTTCTATTTGAAAATCTAATATACCCGAACCCCAAGATCCAAAACGAACAGTATTTGTAGCAGCAATATAATCAACATCCATTGCGTTAAAGAAACCAATTCCTTCTGCTATTGAATACCATGTTTCAGCAGCTACATCAAATACATAAGGGCCAATATCTGTTCCTGCAAAGACGAACTTACTATCTGGCGTAACAATCATTCCTCCTGTTTGAGCGTCTACATCTGCAGGGAAAACTCCAGTTACATCTATCCAAGTAGCGCCTCCATCTTTAGACAATATAGACCCAACATTGTTAGTACTAGGACCACAGAATAAAATCCAATCATCATCATTTGGCAAAACGACTCCGCTACCAATATCGCCCAATCCCCAATAATTTGAAACCATGCTAAAAGGTGTAGCTATTTGAGTTCCAAAACTATTACCTCTATCATTAGAAATAAATACTTTACCATCTTGCAGCATAAATAATTTATTTGGATTTCCCCAAGCTTGTGCAAGCGCTGCTACTTGATTTGTACCAACATTTATGGTGTGTCCTGTTATAGATGTTCCATTCCATGAAGCTCTGTCCAAGTTTTTAGCTAAAATCCAAATATTAGTGTCTGGTTGATCGTGATCTATTACCGTTTGTACCCAGCCCATATTTGTATTTTCAATAAAATTAACAGAAGGGCTTACATTTAATAAGTTGTTTATCTGACTAGCAGTTCTTAAAACATCTCCATTGTACATAGAGACAGGAGCATATACAATATTACCTTGTCTTCTCCATTTCCAAACAGATTCTCCATCATAACTATCTAATGGTGGACCATCACCTCCTATACTTTGATAAAAATCAAGTACTTCTCCATCAGTTCCTGGAATAATACTACCAGAACCCTGATCTTGTGTACTATATACAATATGATTAGGATCATTATTTCCTGTAAAAAGATTGTCTCTGTAAATTAAAGGGTTTATAGTGTTAAGAACATTGAGGTTAATATAATGTGCATTTGCATATCCAGAATTATCGGGACCATCACCTGGATTAGGGAAATCAAACCATTCTTTATAAGATACAAATAGTCCTCCATCTGAGCATCTTACGGATAAAAGGTTTCCACTACTGTTATAGAAGAAATGAGAAGCTTGGAAGTCTGGATGATAATTAAATCGAATTCTATCATAATAATCATCTGCAGATAAGCTTGTTCCGTTTTGATAGCGTCCCCAACCAGCATGATCTGTTATTACATTATCAAGACCATCAATTGAAATAATTGGTATTGCATATCCTCCGAGTACTATTTCTTCATTTTCTGGATTCACTGCTAGGAATCGTCCAGCATCCATTTCCCCTGAAGTGTCTCCATACCAATTTCCATGCGGGAATTTTACAGTCCAATTAGTTCCTTGATCGGTAGAAACCCAGTATTGCTTATTAGCCGTAATGTATAATTTTCTTGAATCTCCTCCAATACTAAAAGAGTTATTGTTATGTCCTGTACTATAAACACCTGCTAAAGTAAAAGTGGAGCCAGTAGAAGTATAAAAAGAACCATTTCTGGCTAAGTAAATCGTATTAGAATTGGGTTGATTTGAATATCTTGGTGTGTACAACGAAGAATTTGCAAAGCTTCCAAAGTTTTGGATTTCTGTAAAACTAACTCCGTGATCAACTGATTTATAAACAGCAGTTCCGTCAGTAGCATATAGACTGTTGTTATCTTGTCTATTCATTATTGAACTGGTATTTGAAGGAGGCAAACCAGAAGAAAGTATCCACGTGCTTCCATCATCATCTGAATAGTATAAAGGACCATTTTCTATGTGAGCGATCAAACGAGTTGTACCATTGACATCAAGCGCATGAAGGTTTTTATATCGGTTAGGCCAGTTTGCTGTCAATAACACAAAATCATCTCCTCCAGTTCCTATTGTGGGATTGTATACAGTTCCTTTAAAAATATATGCTTTCGAGTTATATTCTCCTGCATAATGATTATGCGTAACACCATAAATAACATCTGTACCATCTAGCATCTCTGCGAATTTAAATGCTCCAGGCATATTTTTGGGTCCTCTATTCGTCCAACTTCCAGTTAGAGTACCATTGGCATAGGTGTTATTTGAACTATTCTTGTTGAAATTTTTAGCTCTTAGCGATAGTCCTTGTAAAATCTTTTGGTGTCTACTTGCCTGTTCAGGAGTCCATTCTGCAGTCTTATCAGGGTTTTCCTCTTCATGATAAGTAACAGGATAATTCTCTTTTGAATTGTTTTCATTGGTACTTAAATAATAGAAAGATGCAATTGCTGCTAAAATTATAAGGAGGAAATATTTTTTTTTCATAATAAGGAGCTATAAATAGGTTTTGATCACCAAATATATAAATTAAAACGTTTTTGTTATATAGAACTAATATTAAATAAGAAGTTTTTCAAATCGTCTTCTTTGGTAAGTTCAAGCTTTTTCTTGAGTCTATATCGGTGCATTTTTACACTTTTAGGTTCTATGTTTGTTAAGATAGATACTTCTTTGCTAGACAGATTCATACGTATGTACGCACACGATTTTAAATCGTTGTTTGTTAAGTTGGGAAATCTAGTATTAAGTACTTTGAAAAAGTTAGGATGTACACTATTAAAATGCTTCTGAAAAGTAGACCAATTATCATCTAAATTCAATCCGTGTTTTACTAAATCTTCAAGCTCATTGATTACGTTCGATTTTGGAACGCCTGCATCTTTTAGCGCATTTAGTTTGTTCCCTAAATTTAGAAGCAACTCATTTTTTTGAAAAGAATTCATCGTCACAGAACTCAATTCTACGGCTTTTAACTCTAATTCCTTTTTTTGAAGTGCTACTTCCAAGTTTGCGGCTGTTTTTTCTTTTTCCAGTAAATCTTCTTTGAGTTTGAATCCTTTGCGTTTAATTTTATATCTATTGAATAAAAGTAATAAGGTAATGATGAGTAATATCGAAAACATAATTGCCCAGTTTCTATATAGTTTTGAGACTGCTATGTCTTTATCTTTCTGTACCGTTTCTGTTTTTAAGATTTGGATTTCTTTTGCCTTTTTTTCAGCTTCATATTGTTCTTGATAGAAAGCTACTTTTTCAGATACATCTTTCGTAAACAAACTATCTTTTGCCTTTATATATTCGCTAAAATTAATGTGTGCTAGTTCATAGTTTTTAAGTTGAAAGTACGTGTCTGTCAATCCTCTATGTGCATCTACAAGATACGGTAAAGAACCTGATTTCTCTGCCGCTTCTTTTGCCTGAATATAATATGCGTTTGCTTTTTTATAATTTTCTTGTTTGTAATGAAATCCACCTAAATTAATAAATGTCATCGCAGTATTCTCTTTATCTCCAATACGTACAAATAAATCGTTTGCTTTTGTATAATATTCTATAGCTTCCTCTACTTTTTTCTCCGTAGCACTTATATTTCCTAGGTTTGAATATACACCAGCTAGTCCTCTTTTATCTCTAATTTTTAAGGAAAATTCTAAGTAGTCTAAATAATATGTTTTTGCTTTTGCATAATTGTCCGTTTCATAATGAATCGTTGCTATATTATTGATGGAACTCGCAATTGATCTCGGATTTTTAATTTCTTTTCGAATCGCATAAGCTTCTTCAAGATATGACAATGCTTTATCATATTTCTTTAAGTTTTTATATAACAATCCGATACCATTTAACGCATCGGAAGTTTCCTTTTTCAGCTTATTTGCTCTGTATATTGGCAACGCTTTAAAATAAAAATCTAATGCTTTTTGGTACGCGCCGTTTTGCCTGTAAAATGATGCTAAATTATTGTATGATTTTGCTATCGAAATAGAATCGTTTGTTTGTATTCGATACTCTAAGGACTTTGTGTAGTTTACCAAACTAGAATCGATGTTTCCAAGGCGTTGATACAAAATCCCCATATTGTTATGTGCATCTCCTTTTTTTTTCAAATTAGTTGAAGGAATTAATTGAAGTGATTTAGACCAATACACTTTTGTACTGTCATATTTTCCAGTATAAAAATAAGCAGTTCCTAAATTCTTATAAGAATTTACTAAACCGTTATTGTAATTGAGTTGCTTACTTATGGTGATTGCTTCTGGCAGATACTTAAATGCTAATCCGATATTCTTCCCAAAGTTCTTTCGGCTAAGATCATTCAAAAATAATACTTTGGTAGAATCATTTTTCATGGATTGCAATTTCAAGTTGAGACTATCTACTTGCGAATACATTTGAAATGATACTAATAAAATCAGTAACGTAATTTTTTTCATGCTTTGGGTTGGTTAGTTGTGGTGCATTAGAACTCATCTTTTCAACAATTAAAAAGAATTATTCTATTGTAACAAGATACAAAAAGAAGTTGTTTAAAAGTTAAAACTTCGTCAAACCGAATCAAGTTCGATTTCTCAAAATCATTGAAAATTAATGTGCTGAGATTCTGAATCAAGTTCAGAATGACGTCCGAAATACTGTTTAAACAACCTCTTTATTTGTTAGTTAATCTTCTGAATGGTCACTATTGCACCTGTTGCATTTCTATCTGCGAGTGTAGAATCGCTATGTGTTACATCATCAAAAGCAAAACCATAATCTTCATGATCAATTGCATTTTCATGAATGAATTTAGAATATACATTATAACAATCTAAAGTACTTTTGTCAGCTAATTCCATTGTATTTGTGTAGAAATCATCTCTATAGGAAGTCCAATTCATTTTTTGAGTATTCGTAGTAGCTGGCATTAAGAATAATACAGGATCTGTTATATTTGGATGCGCTAAAAGTCCAACATTAAACGCAGCTCCTAAGTTTTTTGCAGGAACAGATTGTGGTGTATTATTTGGTGCAGCAAACAAATCTGCACAACCAAAAACACTTCCTTTTATCTGAGCACTTCCAGATGGTTTTGTAAACGTAATTTTTGGTAATTTTCCACTTCCTCCTTTTTGAGAGAATACAAATTTTCCATTACTTACAACGCCTTCAAAAATAACGTCTTGATAACCAGGATTGAATTTTGCTATTTCAGACATATCAACCTGAATAGATTTCCCTTTTCCTTCTGCATAATATTCCCAAACAGCATCTACATACGATTGAAAACTGGAAGCATCAAAATCATTATCCATAACATCATTTGAAACCAATGCTTTGTTTGGCGCAATAATTCTTAAAATTCCTTTATCATTTGGGTTTTGTATAATATTTGCCCAATGTCCTTTAAGTCCACCTGAAAAAGAGCTGAAAACTTCTTGCCTACTTTTCGAAAATCCTTTAGGTCCATTGGTCGTTCCATTAGGCAGTTTTTCTTGTAATTGTAGTGGAACGCAGAAAAAATCTACATTCGTTATGTCTATAAACGGAAATCCGTCTGTTGGTAAAAACGAAATTTCAAACTTATCATATATGACATTAAAACTTGGATCAGAAGGGTTTCCAATATTTGGTGGTGAAATATGATTCGCAAACTTTAACGCTTCTCCAAAAGAAAGATATACAATACCAGAATCTATATTGGGTATGTTGATTACATTTTCTTTAGATTTCCCTAATATTATCGAAGTAGCATTATCACTCCACACTTTTGTTGTCGGATTGTAAAATTGTTGTTTCTTATTTCCAGAAATAGCTGCATTCATTCCTTTTATGGTTACATGTATATCTTCTTGCGACCCTGAATTATTTATGATCGTAATTGGAAATGGGTTTGGACTACTCATACAATATGGTTTTAAAAAGTTAGTTTTTCACAAGATAAATTAACTATGTCATACTGCATAACGTATTTATACGTAATTTGATTTCTAAAAATAATATGAGTTGTTATTAGCTCTATTAAGAAAATTAATTCTATCAAAGTTTAGTATATACACTTTTCAATTTTTCTATATTGATCTGTACAATGTCTTCATTTTTAACCTTGTGTTTCTTGTGTAAATATTTCTCTTGAATAGATATGACTTTTGCTTCAATCAATTTATTTAATTTAGTTGCTGAAATCTGTAAACATATTCTGACAAAAGATGATAATTTAAGATTAAAGTCATAAGGATATTTAATTTTGAATGTTACAATTTCACTATCAGAATTTAGAATATCTTCTACAGAAATAGTATCGTACAGTATATCATATTCGACACTTTTAAAATCTAATTCAACATTATTTTTTCGACTTATTTCAGCAGAAAAAGCATACTTCCAAGCTATCTCTGTATCATTTTCTAAAAATTTATTGTATAAATCTTTGCCTAGCAATTCTGGTTTAATCCTAGAAAACAGGGTCATATTATAGGTGCTATTGCATTTTACACATCTGTAAATTAACCATATATCAATGTTCTTCTTTTGAGCGTTTATTCTGAATTTCTCGCTGCAATAGAAACTGTTTGTATTACAACGATTGCATTTTCTTTTTAAAAGAGGAGTATTCGTAGCCTTTATCTCCCATATATTTTCATTTCTCATTATGTAGTATCGTGCTTAGTATTCTTTGGTGAATTTTTCAATATTATTCACGATATCACAGGTTTTGAGTAGTGAGATTATCAAAAACAGCAACAGCAGATGCGATTGCGCTTACATGGCAATGCAATGAATAATATGATTAAATGGAAACCTGGTTCGGGTAGAATTATCCGAACGAAAGAATTATTAGCCTGTGGTTTATAAGGCTAATACTAAGCTACTATAAATCTAAGAGTTGTTCTCAAAATGAAAGATTATTTATATTTATGACTTAAAGATAGTATATCTTGAGCAAAACATCCAAAAGTCAATCAAACTTTAGTAGTTGGATTGTAATTCAGACTGCTATTTTCATTTGACCGTTTTCTATTTCAGCATGAAAGGGTTTTCCTTTTTCCGAAGGTTTCCATCCAAGCAGTAATGCTTTGTTTATCCAATTAGAAATGTCAGAAGGTACAATAGGAGTAACTTCTTTAGTATAAATATCATGAGGGTGATTTCTATCTGTATAAATATGAAGAGTTGTTCCTGGATTTTCGGCTAATTCAATAGCTACAGATAATTTTCCATCACCATATACGGATTGAGTATAGGTAACTTTTTTTCTAATTAGCCATCTATAATCAGATTCGTTTACAGTTATTTTCCGTGTTCCTTTTTTAGGAATTGCCATGATTGGTTTTTATTGTAGACAACCTTTTGTGTATGATTTCGTTGCGCGTTTAAGCAACTAATTTAGCAAATACAAACCGAATAGAAAATTACATAAAAAACTTTTAGAATATTTAAAACAAAAAAAGCCATTGGTTTCCCAATGGCTTTCAACTTATGATAGGTATTAAATAAACTCTACAGATTCAAAGAGAATCCAACACGTACGTTTGTACCTCTCGTTGTAAAACCTGTAATCTCTGTATATTCTTCGTTGAATATATTTGATACTGTTAAAAATCCACTGAAACGTTTGTTAAACTTGTGATTTACATTTGCTCCAATTAAGCTGAAAGATTCCAGCGTTACGTCTTGGAAAGTTGAAAAATCAGTGTCTAAACGATCAGATGTGAATTGATATGATATACCAGCATTTGTCTTAGGCGAAAATGCATAGGCTACGTTTAAGTTTGCTTTGTGCTTAGGGATACGTAATACTTTTACATCTTTTTTCTCTGTAAATGTATAGTTTGCGTCAATTGTTAAGTTTTCAATTGGTGATGCAGCTACTTCAAATTCGAAACCGTTTACTGTAAACTCATCTTCTACATTTTGGTATTCACCTGCAAATGTTGTGAAATCTGTAACTGTGTATCTAACAAAGTTTTCTTCTTTTCTATTAAAATATACACCACTTACACGCAATTTCTCAGAAAGCTTCACTTCTACTCCACCTTCTAAAGTTGTATTTTCTTCTGGTTCTAGGTTTGGATTTGCTCCAAAGTTTCCAAATAATTGCGATAATGATGGCGCAATAAATGACGTACTATACGAACCAAATACCTTTGCATATCCTTTTCCTAAAGGCATACGATATGATGGATTTAAGTTATATGTAAAGTGTGTTCCGTATTCACTGTGGTTGTTTAAACGTCCACCAGCATTTACGTTCAATCCAAAATCAGAAACATACACTACATTTACATATGGATCTACAATAGAAGAAGACTGCTCTTCTGCAAATACAGTTTGGTTATCGATATAGTTTAATCCAACAACTGTATAAAATTGATTGTTAAAGTTGTACTTATTAAAGATATCTACAGCGATTGTTTCTCCTTCTAAAGATGATGGAAAGTTTGAGAAAAACTCACGTTCAATAGAAGTATACGCTGCATTTAATGTAACGCTACCGTTTTTGTATGTATATTTTGGTGCAATTCCAAAACGATACTGATCACTTACTCCTTCAAATTCTGCATCTATTCTTGGTGATGAACTATCAAAACCATTTCTAAATTTATCTTGTGAACCAAAAACGTTCACATTAAACGCATCAGAAAATTTATATCCAACTCTTACGTTTGCATTTGTACGTGAAAAACGATCGCTTTCTGTTCCAATTACAGCAGATAATCCATCTGTACTTTGGTGACCAAAACTAACTGCATACGTTAAATCATCTACAGTTCCGTCTACACGTGCGCTGTTTGAAAAATCGTTTACATTATAATCAGAATCATCTTGTGATTGGTTTGTACCAATAGAACTATTTACGCGCAATGCGATCGTATCTTTAGACGATTTTTTAGTAGTAATACTAATTACAGCCGTTGCTGCACCACTTCCGTACAACGTACTTGAAGCTCCTTTTATAATTTCAATCGATTCAACTTGATCTAAAGCAATCAAACGTAAATCGAAGTCATTTGCAATAGAAGAAGGATCATTTACCTGAACTCCATCAATCATAATTAATACTTGACGGTTGTTTCCTCCACGTACAAAATAACTTAAATTTTGTCCTGCATTACTTCTACTTCCTAAGATTTCAATTCCACTTTTGGTATTGATTACTTCGGCAACTGTTTTTCCTTGATTTCTTTCAATTTCTTTACTTGAAATTGTAATCACGGTTTTACCTGAATTTTCACGTTTTAATGCGTGACGTGAGTCAGAGATAACAACCTCATCTAATTTTTCAGTTTCGTCTTGTTCTTGTGCAAATACAGCAGTACACGCTAAAAACAAGGCACTAACAGATAGTACTGTTTTTTTCATTTTTTTCGTTTTATGGGAATAAAGTATGGGTTTCCATACGCAAACTCTTATCCCGAAAGTTTGACATTAATTATGAAACTTGGCAGGTCTCCTGACTTGCAATTTGCTATATACCTTCCCGAAAATTCAGTGGTCATGTAGTTATAGCAATTCATTTTTGAAATGAAGTACTGAACAATGTCAGCACATGCTTACAGTTGCGGGAACAGTTCAAGACTGAAGGTGTGTTTACCTTTTCACTTGATTCCCTTTTAATCCGAGAATATTTAACATAGTCTCGAAACCAAAATTCGGCGCAAAAATAAACATTCTTTAGAATCTATCAATATAAAACATGAAATAATATTACTTTTGAAAAAAATTAGCAACCATATTCATGCAATCAATCAAATCTATTTTTTGTCTTTTATTTGTTTTATGTACGTTTTGTTTTTCATGCAAAACCGAAAAAAAGGAAACAGCTAAAGGCACGCTACCAACTGAACAGATTTCGGAAAATTCTTCAAAGAATTTACGTCATGCACAAAAATTTTCAATTGAAAAGTCAGGCGACATTACTACTATAACAGTATTTTCTCCGTGGCCAGATGCTGATAAAGATTATAAGTATGCTTTGATTCCAAGAGATAAAGCAGCCGCTATTACGTTAGACAAAGATGCCTATGATGCCATTGTTTTAACTCCTGTAAAACGTGTTATCGTGACTTCTACAACGCATATTCCAACCTTGGAAATGCTTGGTGTAGAAAATGCTTTAGTTGGTTTTCCGCAAACAAATTATATTTCTTCTGAAAAAACACGTGCACTGATTGATACAGGAAAAGTAAAAGACATTGGTCAGAATGAAAAAATTAATATGGAATTACTAATTGATTTAGAACCAGAACTTGTTATTGGTTTCTCTATCAATAATTCAAATCCGACATATAAAACCATTCAAAATGCAAACATTCCAGTGGTGTATAATGGCGATTGGACAGAAGGAACTCCTTTGGGAAGAGCCGAGTGGATTCACTTTTTTGCACCTTTCTTCCAAAAAGAAGCAAAAGCAACGGAAGTTTTTAACACTATTGAGAAAAGTTATCGTGAAGCAAAACAGTTGGCCCAAAAGGCAACGAAAAAACCTTCAGTTTTAGCTGGAGCTATGTATAAAGATATTTGGTATTTGCCTGCGGGCGAAAGTTTTCAAGCACAGTATTTAAAAGATGCGAACGCCAATTATATTTGGTCAGATTCTAAAGGTACAGGAAGTTTGTCTTTAAGTATAGAAAGTGTCTTAGATAAAGCAGCAGATGCAGACATTTGGATTGGTCCTGGACGTTTTAAAACGTATGAAGATATGAAAGAAGCAAGTCGATTTTATGCAGAATTTGCTCCTTTTAAAAACAAAAAAATATTCAGCACCGCCAATACGATTGGAAAAACTGGCGGAACTATGTATTATGAATTGGCGCCTACACGACCAGATATTGTGTTGAAAGATATTATTAAAGCCATTCATCCAGAAGTTTTACCAACATATCAACCCTTCTTTTTTAAACCTTTGGAGTAATTGTCTGACCAAAAATCATATCGAACCACATTTATTGTGCTGATTCTTGTATTGATCGGTTGTTTTCTGATGAATATAAGTTTAGGTTCTATAACCATTCCATTAAAAGGAATTTTTGCTGCGTTTACAGGTGGCGAAATTGACAAAGAAACTTGGCGTTATACAATTTTAAATATCCGATTGCCAAAAGCTATTGCTGCAATTTTAGTTGGTTTCGGATTGTCGTTAAGTGGTTTGTTGATGCAAACACTGTTTCGAAATCCGTTGTCAGGACCTTTTGTATTAGGATTGAGTTCTGGAGCGAGTTTAGGAGTCGCTTTATTAATTATGGGCGCTTCTGCTTTTGGTGGCTTTTTTGGGACATTATTATTATCAAGTTATAGTTTAGTCATTGCCGCAAGTTTGGGAAGTTTTTTAGTATTACTTACTGTAATGATCGTATCTACACGAGTAAAAGATACCATGTCCATTTTAATTATCGGACTGATGTTTGGAAGTATTACTTCTGCAATTGTAAGCGTCCTAACCTATTTTAGTGATGCCGAAGAGTTGAAACAGTTTATGATGTGGACATTAGGTTCGTTAGGAAATTTAAGCTGGCAAGAATTGAGTATTCTAAGCACTTTAATTGTCGGTGGAATTGTATTGAGTATCGCTTCTATAAAATCATTGAATGCCTTTCTTTTGGGCGAAAATTACGCGCGTAGTTTAGGAATTGATATTAAAAAAGCACGATATACTGTAATTATTGCGACAAGTCTGTTAGCAGGAAGTTGTACTGCTTTTGTGGGACCTATTGCCTTTATCGGATTGGCAATTCCGCATATTACACGTTTGTTTTTTAATACTACAAATCACAAAATCTTAGTTCCGAGTGTATGCCTTATTGGCGGAATTTTATTGTTGATTTGCGATAGTATTGCGCAAGTTCCATTTAGTGATATTACTTTGCCTATCAATGCCATTACTTCTATGATTGGTGCGCCAGTTGTTATTTGGTTGTTGGTGCGTAAACGGAAGATGATATTTTAGACTCGCTTTGCTTTT
>NZ_JBOEFY010000009.1:22815-111598 GCF_050633145.1 Kordia sp.
TAGTTAGACGCGCTTTTCGCTTAGACCGCTTCGCTTTTAGACTTGTTAGATGGTACTCCGTACTTTTTGTAATTATGAGTTTAAGAATTGAAAAAAATAGAGTTTTTTACCCTAATAAATACTGATGTTCGTAAGCATTCATAACCAAACTCAACTACTATATTGGCAATCATTTTTAATAAGCTTTGTATCGATTTCATTTTTTCGAAGCGCAAACCAAACAACACTACTAATAGAGGATTCTAACGAACAAAGTTTTCTAGTAATTCACGGAATTGTAGTATACATTCTTTTTTTTCTTCCTTTTCTTGTTTTTATTTTGATGTATTACTAACATATAAAACAACAATATGAAAACTACATCATTTACGTTGCTTTCTGAAGAATTGGATAGCAATACATTAATGAATCTCGTTGGTGGTACAAATGCAACTCCAATAAGAATTTATCCGCACGATTTACTAACTCCAACGAGTAGCACTGAACCTTATGATAATGATCAGGTAGAAGAATCTTAAAAATAAATAAACTGAACGAATGAAAAAACAAAAAACAGCATCATTTACGTTGCTTTATGAAGAATTAGACAGCAACACATTAATGAATCTCGTTGGTGGTGCAAATGCAACTCCAATAAATACGAATCCACACGATTTAATAACGCCGACAAGCAGATCTCAACCTTATGATGATGATGAACCAGATGAATCTTAAATAATAAATACAAAGTATGAAAAAACAAAAAACAGCATCATTTATGTTGCTTTCTGAAGAATTAGATAGCAACACATTAATGAATCTCTTTGGCGGAACAAACGCTGGTCCAATTAATAATAATCCACACGATTTAATTACTCCGACAAGTACATCTAAACCTTATACCGATGATGACGTAGAAGACTGATTAAAACAAATAAACTCAAAGTATGAAAAAGCAAAAAACAACAACATTTACATTGCTTTCCGAAGAATTAGATAGCAACACATTAATGAATCTCATTGGTGGAACAAACGCAACTCCAATAAGGACTTTTCCACACGATTTAATAACGCCAGCAAGAAACTCTGAACCTTATGATAACGATGATCCAGAAGAGTCTTAAAAATAAATAAACTCAAAGTATGAAAAAGCAAAAAACAACAACATTTACATTGCTTTCTGAAGAATTAGACAGCAACACATTAATGAATCTCGTTGGTGGAACAAACGCAACTCCAATAAGTCCTCCATGGGATTTAATAACTCCGGCAAGCAGATCTGAACCTTATGATGATGATGAGCCAGAAGAGTCATAAAAAATAAATAACTCAAAGTATGAAAAAGCAAAAAACAACAGCATTTATGTTGCTTTCCGAAGAATTAGATAGCAACACATTAATGAATCTCATTGGTGGAACAAACGCAACTCCAATAAGGACTTTTCCACACGATTTAATAACTCCAGCAAGTACATCTGAACCTTATGATCTTGATGAGCCAGAAGAATCTTAAATAATAAATAAACTCAAAGTATGAAAAAGCAAAAAACAACAACATTTACATTGCTTTCTGAAGAATTAGACAGCAACACATTAATGAATCTCGTTGGTGGAACAAACGCAACTCCAATAAGTCCTCCGCACGATTTAATAACGCCGACAAGAAGCGCTAAACCTTATGAAGATAATGATGTAGAAGACTAATTAAAATAAATAAACTCAAAGTATGAAAAAACAAAAAATAACAGCATTTGCCTTACTTTCTGAAGAATTAGACAGCAACACATTAATGAATCTCGTTGGTGGAGCAAATGAAACTCCAATAAGGACTAATCCACACGACTTAATAACTCCGGCAAATGCATCTGTACCTTATGATGATGATGAACCAGAAGAATCTTAAATAATAAATACACTCAAAGTATGAAAAAACAAAAGACAACAGCATTTACTTTGCTTTCTGAAGAATTAGACAGCAACACATTAATGAATCTCGTTGGTGGAGCAGATATTAATCCAATAAGGACTTTTCCGCACGATTTAATTACTCCAGCAAATGCAACTGAACCTTATACTGATGATGATCCAGATAAATAATAAATACACTCAAAGTATGAAAAAACAAAAAACAACAGCATTCTCGTTTCTTTCTGAGGAGTTAGATAGTAAGACATTAATGAATCTCATTGGTGGAGCAGATACTAATCCAATACCAACTTATCCGCACGATTTAATTACTCCAGCAAGTACATCTGAACCTTATAGTGATGATGACATAGATGAATGATAAAAAATACTAAAAGAAAAATTCCCTAATTAATGAATACAAATATTCCTTTCTTTTTAAATATATCTCCAAAAAAAATAGAACAATACCAAAACACTATTAAAATTTGGATTACAGGAAAAATACGTTTCAATTCTAATTTTACGACGCAAGAAAATGTTGAAAACATTTATAAAACTAAAGGACTATCATATCTTTTGGAGCGTAGCGAAGGGGATTTTGCATTATGTATTATAGATGGATATACTAAAAAAATGCATCTTATTACAGATGCATTTTCTACACAACCTATTTACTTCTTTTGGGATGAAACCAACATGGATTTTAGTTGCGCTAATACAATCAGAGCCATTACGCAACAGCATCGCAACGCGCTTCACCTTGATTGGGATCAATTACTTTATAAACGAAAATCAAGCGCATCTTCAAATACTTTTCCAACAATAGTTGATGGCATCTCTCGAATTCAAGGAAGTCGAATAGGAACGTTAGATTTTTCTAAAAAAACGTGGACAATCACATCTTATCAACGTGAAAACTGCATTGATGATGAAGTTGGTGCTACTTATACTGCTTCAGATTTTATTACTTCGTACCGTGAAATTATTGAACAAGCTGTTTTTAAAAGAATAGAAGGACACTCAGAAGTTACGGTTACACTCAGTGGAGGATTCGATTCAAGTATTGTATATGCATTGGCTGCAAAAAAAACAAACGTACGGGCAGCTTCTATTTGCACCACCACTAGTCTGCAAAATGAAGAAATAGACAGAGCGCGTGAATTAACACTACGTGAAGGATCGGATCATTTAATTTTTCCTGTCGGATTTACTGATAAACCCAGCATTGAAGAATGGATAAAATTAGTACTCTCCAAAGAAACCATTAATTGCGGATTTGAAGATTTAGTAAAGTCACAACTCATGCAGCAAATGCATGCTACTTATGGCTCGTCTCAATATGTATTGAGCGGTATGGGAAGTGATCAATTTAATGGAGGAACTACAACATTAGACTATTCCGATGAAGATGAAAATGGTTCATGGGAAGCGTTTATGAACAATATGTTGCGAAAAAAGTGGAAAGATTATAGAGCATCCACATTCAATGACTTCTTCCAATTTTCGTATCATTTTTCAACGATGAATTTTCGTGAAAAACTTTGGCCATTCGGAGATGATGAATGGACAAATTACTTGAATAAAAACCAAAAATCACTACAACGAAGAGGTGTGTTTTTAGAAACAAAATTGAGTCAAGCTAATGGATTTCTTATAGGATTTCCATTTCTCGATACTACTTCGATTGAACTTATAAAAAAAATACCTGATACGCTTAAAGGAGAATTATTATATGATAAGCAAATTTTAAGAGCTGCTTTTAAAGATCTATTACCAGCTTCTTTTCAAGGAAAACCAAAGTTTTATAGAACTTCAAACGTTGAAGAAAAAGTATTTAATTATTTAAAAAACGTTATCTATCACGATAAGTATGCTTTACTAAAAATAGCGTTTGATTCGTCTCCAGGTCTGCAAGAAAGGTTTACGCTAGACAAAATAATTGCGTTTTTAGATCAAACAAAATCAAGTTCGTATTTCCCTTCTTACACATATATTCTTGAACTGATAAACATCGGACTTTTGGAAGGCTATTTTTTTGAGGGCAAAAGTTTTGAATTTAAAAAACCCAACCAAAAAACAATTGTATACGATGCTCATGACAAAAAGTTTGATAGAGAAGCTTTAGAATCACATATTTTTTAGTTGGACTCGCTTTGCTTTTAGATTTGCTTCACTCTTAGATCGTTTCACTTTTAGGTCGCTATTGCTCTTAGACGCGGCTTCGCCTGTTAGTATTTTGGTTTGAATACTTAAACTACTAAACTTATAAACTCATAAACAAGTAAGCTTTATAAATAGTTAGACGCGCTTTGCTTTTGGATCGCTTTGCTCTTAGACCGTTTCACTTTTAGATCGCTTTGCTTTTAGATTTGCCTCGCTCTTAGACCGTTTTACTTTTAGATCGCTATCGCTCTTAGATTATTAGATTTTTTCTGTATTGAAACGTCCTAACCTAAAAGTCTAAAAAATCCAATAACATAATATGGCAGGTAAAAAACTTATGATACTGTATGCTTGTTGAATTAATTTTAATAATTGAAAATTCTCCTGACATTTTACGTTTACAATCATCAAAACTTTTTATGATGAGTCGCAATAGTTTTATTTTAGCTTGATAGTTTTCTTCAGATAGTATTGACTTTTTACCATATTTTGCCAATACATGTAAATTTTCTTTAAGCCATTTTTCCTTTTTTTCTTTATAAAGCAGCAGTTTTACATCAATTTTAGAAAGTGTTTCTACAATATTTTCTATGTAAACAAACTCATAAACTTTATCCAATTTCTTTATTAAAATTTTTGCATTGGTCGTTGCTCCAAAACAACCGCCAATTGAAATATCAATCGTTACTTGTTCATTTTCTTCTAAGGAAGCTAACTTGCTAAGATCATTTGTCTGTGCGTTCAATAGAAAAGGAAATAAGAGTAAAAAAAGGTATTTCATTCAGAAGTAAGTATATTTAAAAATAGATAGAAAAAAATAATTCCAATCTTATTTAACAAACTTTATAATTTGACAGATTAAATTTTCTTTACAATGGTTCAATACTAATTTCTAAATACTCAGTACTAATAATAATTCGTACTTTTACTATCTCAAATAAAAACATATTTCAACAACAAATACATATCCAGTTTTACAAGCTACTTCCTTACGTATTGGCTATCAAGATAAAGCGAATACAAAAGTGATTGCAGAAGCGATTGATTTTAAGATTTCGAAAGGAAAATTAGTCGCGTTGGTCGGTGCAAACGGAATTGGAAAATCTACGTTGTTGCGAACGTTGGCTAAGATTCAAGAACCGCTTTCAGGAGAGATTAATCTACAGAACAAATCGCTTCACTCCTATTCAAATGCAGCATTGGCAAAAGAAATTAGTTTGGTATTAACTGAACAAATTCCTTCTAAAAATTTAACCGTTATAGAATTGATTGCACTCGGTCGTCAACCGTATACCAATTGGATTGGAAATCTTTCTAAGAACGATCACGCAATTGTGGAAAGTGCTTTGGAGAAAACAAATTTGCTCGAATTGAAACATCGTAAATGTTATACGTTGAGTGATGGACAATTGCAAAAAGTAATGATTGCACGTGCGTTGGCGCAAGATACTTCGATGATTATTTTAGATGAACCTACAACGCATTTAGACATGTATCATAAAGCATATGTGTTGAATCTTCTGAAAAAATTAGCACACGATACACAAAAAACGATGTTGTTTTCTACACATGAAATCGATTTGGCAATTCAGTTATGTGATGAAATGATTGTGATGAATAATGGCAATGTGTTTTCGGGAACGCCATGCGAGTTGATTGAACAAGGTGTGTTTGAAGCTTTATTCCCAAATGATTTAATTGTATTTGATGCGGCTTCGGGAAGTTTTAAAGTGAAAAATAAGTAGTTATCATGAAAAAACGCCTTATCAAGCGATAAGACGTTTTTATAAACTAACCAACCAAAAATGTAATACGACTCTCTTTACTCAAGTAACCAGCTCTTTGTACTGTCATCATCGTAATACACATTGTATAAGACAATATCTGTGCCAAAACGTTACACTATTTCTTAAAAAGAATTTGTTTTCTGTTAAATAGTATCAAAATTGTGTTAATTCAATGGTTTCATTTTAATGCTGTGTGTGTTTTACAGACTTTACAAATCAGGAGTTTTAATTTTGAGTTTCACTAAAACGAAAAAAACACTCCACAAGCGTGAAGTGTTTTTTTAACTAAACTAACCAACCAAATGTAATATGACTCTCTTTACGCAAGTAACCAGCTCTATGTACTGTCATCATCATAATACATATACTATAAACCAACTTCTATGCCAAAATATTGTACGGTCCTTTAAATTCTAACAAAATTTTAGCATTTGAAAGCTTTTTTGGTTGATTATAAAAGTGTTTCGCCTAAAACAGCAATACTACAAGGCAATTTAGGCGAAACACGTAATGGCTAACGTATAATTACACTACTACTAACAAAGTTCAGTATAATAGCATAATACCAACGTATACACACAGTCAATAGGTTGATTAGATATCGCAACTGTACATCCTTGTTCCATAGTCTCTTCATTACATCTAAATACAGTTTTAGGCGGTCTTCCTCCTTTGACTTCAATAGTGTTGAAGTTAGAAATTGATTTCTTGTTTAGCTTTAGTGATTTCATGTGTTGTTTTTTCATAATCTATTTGAATTTTAGTTAATAATTCAAATGTATAGACATGAAAAATATAAGTCTCTAATTTTAAAAGCTTTGTGATCGTTTACCGTTAAAATAGTGATGAGTAAAAAATGAAGTGTGACGAAATAGGATAAATTTGGGATGATTTTTTTCTGACTAAAAAATCAAATTATTCAATTCAGTTACGTACGAATTACTAACAGGGATTTTTTCACCGTTTACCGTAACTTCTTTGTTGTTTTTTTCAGCCACTTTATCAATTCGAACAATGTATGAACGGTGAATTCGTAAATATTCAAGTGGATCTGGCATGAGATTAATGAACTCGCCAATTTTAGTACGTATAGTGTAGTTTTTTTGTTCGGTGATGACTTCTACATAGTTACCTGCAGATTTTACATATAGTATTGTATCTGTTTTTATTCTTATTTCTTTTCCTGCTTCTTTGAATGTGAAGTATAAATCTTTTTGCCTTATTTTTTTGACTAGCAAGCGTAACAACTCACGGATAATGTCTCTATTATAAGAAAGAATTCTATATTTAAAGAATAAATAAATGAGTACAATTATTGATAGAATGACAGATATCACAAACCAAGTTCGCTTCCAAAAAGGAGCGTGTATTTGAATAGGAATTTCTATGAACGTAGCGCTTTCTTCTTTTGCTACTGTTGATGCTTTTACTTTGAATGTATAATTTCCATAAGGCAATGCCGGATACGATATGCGTCTATTTTTGGTTTGATACCATTTTGTATCTAAACCTTCCATTTTATATGTATAGGTTAGCTCATTGGCAGCTTTAAAATGAATGCCTTCTACCAAAAACTCGATTCTATTTTCTTCATGAGAAAGATTTTTTAGTTTTTCTTGTGCAACTGACGAGTCGTTTACATGAAACGATTTTACTTTCAAATAATACGAATTGGTCGTTGTTTTTGCATCAAACAATCGCTTGGGCGCATATATTAAACCTTTCTTAGAAGCAATCCACACCGTATCCTTAATGATTTCCACATCGCTAATTCCATCATTTAATAAACCGTTTGAACTTTTAAGTCCCGTAATTTGAAATGTATTGTTTTCTGTGAATTTTATTTTATTCAAACCAAAATTAGTACAAACCCAAAGTTCATCTTTATTTTTAATATGGATTTCATTAATAATATCACTACACAATCCATCTTGTTGTGTAATATTTCGTATTTCCTCTGTTTTTTTATCGTAAATAATAATTCCAGCACCTAAAGTTGCAAAATACACTTCTTCTCTACCAAAATTTATATCGATATCATCTACTCTATTTTGAAATAATGGATCTTTTTTCATTAAAGAAGATACTTTCCCTTCTTTAAATAAATAGGCACCGTCTGGCGCTCCAAAGTATATTTCGTCATCCCATTGTACTACATCGTGTATTCTATAAGACATTTTATACTCTTTATAGCCCGTTTGATTGACATGTATAATTCGTCTTTTTTGAGCAATAAAAATTCCTTCTGTTGTCGGTTCAGATAATTTAACTGTGTACCCCGTAAAAATTGAATCCGTAAAAATTTCTTTCTGTTCATTTTCATCTTCCTTAAAAAAATAAGGCAACGAATGTGCATACAACTGTTTGTGTATGGTATCAAATTCTACAAGTGACTTTACATTTTCATTTGAAATTTGCACTGAAGAAACCTGATGTTTTTCATCTAGTTTTAGTACATCGCCAGATCTGTAACCAACATACAATTCCCCTTTTGAATTTTTCACCAATGATTTTACAGGAGAAGAAATGCCTGTATGCATAAATTTTATCGTTGGTTCTTTTATGTAGAAAACTCCCGAATGTAAGGTAGTGAACCAATATCCTCCATCATGATCGATTAAAAAATCTGTAATGGATTCATTTTCTAAAAAGTGTTCTTTGATAGTGCCATCAACATTAAAAATAATACCACCTCCAAAGCTATATCCTGCGAAAAATGTAGTCTCATCAATGGCTTTTAATGAAATGATAAGCTTTGTGTCTGTAATGGTTTTTAAGAGTTTTCCTTTGGCACTTGCTATATGTAGGTTTGTACCATCTTTGTATACTATGTATTTAGTACCTGGAAGTGAAATTGCATCTGTATAAAAGAGTGATTTTGCTTTAAAATACAATGCATTCTTTTTGACTTTAGAACTGTCTGATACATATGATAAAAAAAAGGTGTCATCATTTTTTTTATCTAGTTGTAAACAATACTTATCATCAACTGATGCTTCTCTATCCTCAGGTTTTTCTAACAATTCACCTTCTTTTGAAATCTTAAACTGTCCATACATAGCTTCGCAAGAAATATGCATATTTCCTTGATCATCAACATACAAATCATTAATATGTTGGTCAGATTTAAGTTCTCTTAGAAGTCTATTATATGGATACGCTTTAAAGCCTTTGTAGTTTTCATTGAAAGAGTATAATTGATTATTAAACGTTGCACAATAAATAGTTCCGTCTTTTTGTGGGTAAAAGTCTAATATGACCACATCTAATAAACCATCATTAACACCATAGGTTTTAATTTCGTATCCGTTATTGCTCGCAACTCCTCTATCAGTAGCAATCCAAATAATTCCATTTTTATCTTGATGCAATTGATGTGCTTCCAAACTTGGCAGTCCATCAGTAATTCCGAATTCTTTGTATATGTAATTTTGAGCGCATAAAAATTGACTGCAACAGTATAAAAATAGGTAGGCTATACGTTTGTAATTCATATGATAGGTACAGTTGTAAATTTTTAAGGAGAATTGTAGCTAATATATTAAAAATCTCTATGTATTAGATTGCTTTTCAACGAGATTTTAATTAAAAAAAAACTCTATAGCGGGATTAGTTCAACTAATATTTTTTAATGCGCCTTTTTCAGGACGAGACATCACTAAAAGAAAAAAACACCTCACAAGCGTGAAGTGTTTTTTTAACTAAACTAACCAACCAAAATGTAAGTACGACTCTTTTACTTCAAGTAACCAGCTCTGTGTAACGTCTTCATCGTATTACAATTTATATATTACAAGTACTGTGCCAAAACCATTTTATTGTAGTTTTTTATTTGTGTTTTAATTCAATAATTTTACAACTAAAGGGTTACATTTTGAAAATAATATTAGAAACGGATCGTGTACGTTTGCGTGAATTTTCATTGAAAGATGCTGATTTTGTGCTACAGTTGGTAAATACACCATCATGGATTCAATTTATTGGCGATCGCAATATTCACACGCTTGAAGCAGCTCAAGAATATATTGAAATTAGTTTGCAAAAAAGCTATGCTGAAAATGGTTTCGGATTGTGGTTAATGGAACTCAAAGAAAGCTCTACTTCTATTGGAATGTGCGGTTTGGTTAATAGAGATTCTTTGGACGATGTTGATATCGGATTTGCATTATTACCTGATTATAGCAGAAAAGGCTATACATTTGAAGCAGCTAAAGCAACATTAACGCATGCAGCAAAAGAATTGCAAATTGCCAAAGTAGTTGCCATTACCGATACTAACAATGTTGCTTCAATCGGATTACTAAACAAAATTGGACTGCAGTTTGAAAAAGAAATGAAACTTTCTGAAAATGATACTGTACTATTATTTTCCTAACAACTTTCACACATGAAAAAAGAACTTATTTACATATTTTTTATCCTTTTGCTATTTTATGGTATTCACGGTTTTCCTATGGATATGGAGACTTTTACAGGAATTTCTACCATAGATGTTAATTTTTATGATACTTATTTTGTTTTACCAAGTGCTTATTATTGGTTTATTACACTATCATTTACATTTTCAATTGCGTATTTAATTAGAGTATTGTTGACAAGGTTTAAAAATTGGTATGCAAAACTTATTTACCTCATTACAAATGGTTTGTTTATCATTTCTCTTGTGTATGTTATTCAATTTTTGAACCTGATTTTAAAAGATTTTCCAGAAAAAGGACTTGCCAGCCACAAAACGTTTTACACCTATTTTTATGTGACTACAGCCTTGTTGTTATTTGCTGTGGTTATGGAAATCCTTGTATTGTTTAAAATGCGGAAAAAATAGATGTTTTTACAATTAAAAAAAGGACTGTTGACTGGTATTGGAATCCATGGAGTATTTTTATTGCTTTCTCTTATTTGTTATATTTATATTCCTCAGAAAGGCCATATGCCTGGCATACATTTTTTAATCCTTATCGGACTGTTTTACATCTCTCTATTTTGGTCTTTTTTTAATATGATTCTAGTATTTTATGAAAAAACTCAAAAATTTGGACTCGGTATGCTTATTACAAATATTGTATACATTATTTCCTGTTTGATTTTTGTACTCTCCGCTAATTACATGTAAGAAAGTGTACAGGATGATTATGAAGTCTTTAAAAATAATTTTAAATTTCCAAGCCTTCTACAAAAAATTCTTTTGGAAAGTATTCTTCGCTAAATTTTTGATGGACATAATTAAACCACATTACTTTATAAAATATATCTGAAACTATTCTTTTTTTATCTCCATTAGGGTAGAATAGTTTTTCTTGAGGTTCTTTTTTTATTCCTGACAACACAAAATCTGGTGTTTGGAATGACGAATTTTTCAAGTATTCATTATTTTTAATATAAGATTTTCTATGTTCCAATTTTTTAGTTTTAAACTGTATAGTCTTCCCATATTTATAATCAAAATCGCTATAATAAGTTGAAACTTCTGGAATTAATTCAATATCTTTTTCAGGCTTTTTCTCTTTATCTAATTCCTTATAAAAATTCAATTCACTATACGAAATTAAAAAGGATTCATATAAAGTTTTTTCTTCAAACTTACTTGTATTAGCACAAAAGTAAATACATACATATTTGATAATGTCTGACACTTTTGCGTTTTCAATTTCTTCACTGAATATTTTTTTGTTTTTTTGATCTTCAAATTGTACTTCTTTTACCAACATTAAAGGAGGTACTAATAAACTTAGTTCTTTAATTTTTGAATGATCTCTTTTTAAAGGATGTGATTTTAAAGTAACTATATCTCCAATACCAAATTTATTTTTAAAACTCATGTAATATTTTTTTTAAATGTACGGAAAAAATTATATTTACAAACAAGTAAGGAAGTTCTTTAAATTATACTAAGTATAACATTTACAGAACTAGCGTATGAATTAATATTCATCACTTAGTCCGACCTGTAAACAGGGAAAATAAATATGGAGATTAAGATAAGTGTAATTATTTGAAATAATATATTATCCTCGCGAGGAGAACATCTTATTTCAAATGAGGTTATACAATTTAAGAGTATTCTAACTGGGTTTCCCGTTATGACTAACAGTAATTGTATATATACAAATTTAAGCAAATCTATTGGATAATCTGTAATCATGGTTTCTAATATGTTTAAAGTTATTGATGTAAAAATGCAGCGTGAATCGAGAACTCGATTTGTAGTTCAACTTAAAGGAGTGTTATGTTATATTTCATTCAAAATACGCGGGAACTTCTCTTACTTTTTTAATTATGCAGAAACAAAAAGATTGGTTTAAGAATAGAGGATATTTACACTTTTCTAATAAAACACCTTTGCGTGTTAAGAAAAATGTTCTAAGATATGTTTCGAATCCAAATAAAGTAGCAGGACATTCATTTTATCCTTTAATCTTTAAAGAAATAAAACAAAGACGATTTAAACAATCTACTTTTGGTGAAGTAACAAGACGTTCACACAAAAAAGAGAAAAATGGAAAGATTATTTCCAATACCAAAATCAGAGATATTTTATATGCTTCACATATTGATGCGCATGTATATTCTTATTATACACAAAAAATTATTACCCCAAAATATGAAGAATATTTAAAAAGAAATCCTCTCTTATCTGACTCAATAACTGCATATAGACAAATAAGAACTGAAGATGATCTAAAGTATAAGAATAATGTTCATTTCGCAAAAGATGTATTTGATGAAATCAAAAAACGAGAAAATTGTGTTGCGCTTGTTTTAGATATTGAAAACTTCTTCCCAAGTTTGGATCACAAAATTTTAAAATTAGCTTGGGCGAAATTATTAGGCTACAAAACACTTCCTAAAGATCATTACAATCTTTTTAAAGCATGCACTAGATTTTCATACGTAAAACTCAATGATCTAAGAACCAAGAATAATCATTTTGACGAAAAGAAAATTGCACACTTAAGAAATAAAGGGAAGCATACATTTTTTGAGAACATAAAAGAACTTGTAGATTCGGATATTATTATTCACAAGAATCAGAAGAAAAACGAAAATGGGAAGCTTATGGGAATTCCTCAAGGTTTACCAATAAGTGCATTATTAGCCAATATTTACATGCTTGCTTTTGACGAAGATGTAATCGATGAATTAACTTTAAAATATGATATTTTTTACCGAAGATATTCGGATGATATTGTGTTTCTGTGTAAAGAGAATCAAATTGATTTTGTAGAAGAATTTGTAAAAAAGGCAATCAAAAAAATTAAACTTTCCATATCATTTGAAAAAACAGAAAAAATACTTTTTAGGATTGATGCTGGTCGTTTGCAATCATTTAAAATTGAAAAAGATAATTCGCTAACTAAAAACTTTCCGTTAAACTATTTAGGGTTTGAATTTTATGGTTACCAAACTTTAATTAAGTCGAAAAACTTAGCACAATTTTATCGTGAAATGAAAGATACGGTTAGACGAAAATCAAAACGAGTTGAAGTCATTAAAGAAAAACATTTACTTGATAAAGCCCCTTTATTTAAAAGAAAAATATACCGTTTGTATAGTTTTAAAGGTGTTAAAACTAGAAAATTAAAAATTAAAAGAGTTACTTTAAGAAATGGAAAACAATACATTGATGAAGACGGTTTTAGAAAATTTAGAGGGAATTATTTACGTTATGCCTATAGAGCTTCCGAAGATCTAGAAGCCCCAGAAATTAAAAGACAACTACGAAATCATTGGAAGATTTTACAAAAAACGCTTAGAAAGTATGATTTTTCAAATGTAAAAGATTCATAATTTAACATTCTGAATTTATAATTAAACCAAAATAGTATCTTTACGCAAAATCTAATTCATGTCAGAAATCGTTATTTATATTGTTCTTATTGTTGTCTTTTTAGCTGTTGGTATTTTCTTAGGAATGTACATCGGAAATCTAAAAACAAAAGCACAGCAAGAAGGTTTGCACGAACGCAATCGCCAGTTGCAATCACAATTTGACGATTTGAAAACACAGATGAATGCCGAAAACGCAAAGCAAAACGAGTCGTTTCAGCAGCAATTACAAGGTATTAAAGAAAGTTTGTCTAAAACGGAAAAAGAACGCGAAGAAATTAGACGTGAAAAAGATTTTTTAAATGTTGAATTGGCACGAAAGAATTCTGAGTTTGAAAATCTACAGAAGCAAAATATTGAACGCGATCAATCATTAAAGCAACAGCAAGAACAACTTCGCAAAGATTTTGAATTGCTTGCTACTAAAATTTTAGATGAAAAATCATCCAAGTTTACTGAACAGAATAAAGAGAATATTAAAAATATTTTGACGCCGCTTCAAGAAAAGATTCAACATTTTGAAAAGAAAGTGGAAGACAGTCAAAAGGAAAATATTAGTATTCATTCCGCTTTACGCGAGAAATTATCTGAACTGAGTAAAGCCAATATTCAAATCAGTCAAGAAGCCGTGAATTTAACGAAAGCCTTAAAAGGTGATAGTAAAATGCAAGGAAATTGGGGCGAATTGGTTTTAGAACGCGTACTAGAAAAAAGTGGCTTAGAGAAAGATCGTGAATATGTGGTGCAACAGAATTTTACTCGTGACGATGGTTCACGCGTGTTACCTGATGTTGTAATCAATCTGCCAAACAACAAAAAAATGGTGATTGATTCAAAGGTTTCGTTAACCGCGTATGAACGGTATGTAAATAGTGAATATGAAGAAAGAGACAACAATCTTAAAGAACATTTAACATCTATAAAACGACATGTAGATCAGCTTTCAGCAAAGAAATACGAAGATTTATACGAAATAGAAAGTCCCGATTTTGTCTTGATGTTTATTCCCATAGAACCTGCATTTGCCATTGCTGTAAATGAAGATTCAACTTTATACAGCAAAGCATTTGAGAAGAATATAGTGATTGTAACACCAACAACTTTATTGGCAACATTGCGTACTATTGATACCATGTGGAATAATGAAAAACAGCAACGAAATGCAATCGAAATTGCACGACAAGCGGGTTCATTGTATGATAAGTTTGAAGGTTTTATGAATGACCTCATCGGAATTGGTAAAAAGATTGACGCTACAAAATCTGACTATTCTGCCGCCATGAACAAACTGTTTGAAGGACGCGGAAATATTATTAAAAGCATCGAAAAGATTAAGAAAATGGGCGCAAAAGCCAAAAAATCACTTCCTGAATCTATTTTGAAACGTGCTGAAAGTGAATCGGAAACGGAGAATCTTGAAGGAAACGAAGAACCGAGAAGGTTGTTGTAGGTTGGGTTTTTGGTATTAGGTATTTGGTATTTGGTATTTGGTATTTGGTATTTGGTATTTGGGGAAAATATTTTTTCAATTTATAATTTAACATTTGGCGTTTTAATTTTATTATTCATTTGATGTATTTACAAACAAATCTAAATAACCTTCAAAATCATAGAGTCATTGAAAAATAAACAAATTAGCATTTTAGGTTGTGGATGGTTAGGATTGCCTTTGGCTAAAGACTTCATTGCGCAAAAATATACCGTAAAAGGCTCTACAACTTCTCCCGAGAAAGAATCTGTATTGCAAGAAGCCAGTATTCAACCGTATGTTTTTACTTTAGGAACTACAACTAACAACGAATTATACACAGATTTTCTAGCAAATAGTGATGTGATTGTGATTAATTTTCCTCCGAGAAGAATTCCAAATATCATTTCAATATATCAAGAGCAGATAACAGCAATTTTACCTTTTATCAACGATACGCAAAAAGTTATTTTTGTAAGCTCAACCTCTGTTTATCAAAATACAAACGACTGGGTTACAGAAACGTTAGACTGTCAACCCGAAAAAGAATCTGGGAAAGCAGTTGTAGCCGTTGAAAATCTTCTAAAAACACATTTAAAAGATCGTTTGACAATTCTACGCTTCGCAGGACTTTTTGGATATGATAGAGTTCCGGGACGATTTTTAGCAAAGAAAAAACAACTTCCTAACGGAAAAGCTCCTGTAAATATGATTCATCAAGATGATTGCATCGAATTGATTAACGCAATTATAGAAAAAGATATTTGGGGAGAAATTATCAATGGTTGTTCGGATAAACATCCGTTACGAGAAGAATTTTATACGTTAGCAGCTAAGAAAATCGGATTAGCACCTCCTGAATTTGTAGCTTCAAAAACTATTTCATTCAAAATAATTTCAAATACTAAGAGTAAAGAATTACTTCAATATTCGTATAAACATCCTGATCTGATGGTGTTTGTTATATAGGTCATATTTTTTAGGTTACGTATTGAATGATTTTGACGTTGCATAAGAAAATTGTAGTTTTAAAAATGACTAAATTCTTGTTATGCGCAGGTGAACAATAAGTTAACTAAGATCTAAAAAATGAATCGTGAAATAATAGACATAAATGATTATACAATTTTATTAGAAGAAGCTTCTTCCAATGACAATGTAATTGATTCATGTTTTTTTGACGAACCTATAATCGCTATCGCCTTTTATGGTGCAGGAAATGTTGGACTTAACGTTAAGTTTGATGGAAAAACTAAAGAATTTCAGCATACTAAAGGAATGGTACTATCATTTTATGCTGATAATAAAGTGGAATTTGAACATCATGTTTCGAAACAAAAATCACTACAATGTTTAGTCATAGCAACAACTGTTAGAAACATAGATAAATTACCGAATGGTGAAGGTCAATTTTTGGAAAAGTTTTTACATCAATTAGTACATCCAAAAGCCCCGTATGTTGAAGGTCCAGTATTTAAAATGAGTCCAGAA
This sequence comes from Kordia sp., assembly GCF_050633145.1. Classification (GTDB taxonomy): domain Bacteria; phylum Bacteroidota; class Bacteroidia; order Flavobacteriales; family Flavobacteriaceae; genus Kordia. The sequence goes on from NZ_JBOEFY010000009.1 coordinate 39,439, forward strand.
ATGTTTCTACTAGTTGAACAATTCTTCAGCAATACTTATGAAGGAGAAATTAAAATGTTGTTTTATAAAAGTCACATGACTGCTTTACTTTCACACTATTTTGGACAACTCGCAAGGCAAGAAAACACAAAACTTAATACTGCTCAAATTGAAAAAATTAATCTAGCTCAAGAAATTTTAGTATCCAATTTAGAAAATCCGCCTTCTTTAACAGAATTAGCTCATAAAATTGGAACCAATACCAATACACTTAAAATAGAATTCAAAGCGCAGTTTGGTGTTCCTGTTTTTAAGTATTTACAAAATGAACGCTTAAAGAAAGCCTACAATTTAATTAAGAATAAGCAAAAAACGATTCAAGAAGCAGCTTGGGCGGTAGGTTATGACAGTTTAGGTTCTTTCTCCAACGCATTTGAAAAAAAGTTTGGTTATAGACCAAGTCAAGTGTAAAATTCTTTTCGAATAAATCATAATTCTTTTTGAATAAGTCGCTGGACTACAGCTGCTATAGATTTGTAGCATAATTCAAAAACAAAAATTATGATTCAAAAAAACCTATTTAGCATTATATGCGCCATATTAGTTTGGATATTAGCTGTGAGCTTTTACCTGTTTTCTTTTTATGTTTCCATTATAGAAGATACTGATTTGCAATCGAATATCACACTAGCATTAGGTATTGTACCTAGCGCATGTTTAGGAACCTATCTATTTTATAAAAATAGCTACATAAAACCAGCTGTACTCGCGCTTACATTCGTAATTGTAGTTACACTATTAGATGTATTTATAACAGTTCCTGTATTTGTAATTCCTAATGGCGGAAACTATTCGGAGTTTTTCGGAGATCCTATGTTTTACACTATTGCGGTTGAGTTGTATTTCATTGTATTGTATTTCGGGAGTCACTTAAACAAAAAAATAAAGGCATGAAAACGTATGTCCTTTTTAGTACGGTGTTATTGAATGCGCTTTCTACAGGTTTTTTCTTTGCTTGGTCAGTTTCTGTCATATTAGGCACAAAAAAAGTAGGCGATGTAACGTATTTGGAAACCATGCAAAACATCAATAGAGAAATCTTAAATCCAGCATTCTTTATCGTATTCTTCGGAAGCTTACTTACATTGTTAATAACTACCTATCTACAATTCAACCATAAAACTGTGTTTTGGATAGTATTAGCTTCAACCATCATTTATCTCATAGGTACTTTTGGAGTTACTGCCTTTGGAAACGTTCCCTTAAACAATGAACTAGACGCATTGAACATTCACAGTTTTGATTTATCAGAGTTAAAAAACTTTAGAACCTATTTTGAAGGTACTTGGAATCAATATCACACCATTAGAACTATTGCAAGCATCATTTCATTTACGCTATTATTAATAGCAACATTTATTCAAAAATCATTTTAAAATAATTCATCATGAAAACGAACATTTTAGTCATCGGAGCAACTGGAAAAACCGGTCGCCGTGTAGTAGAACAATTAAAAAATAAAGGAATTGAACCTAGAATTGGTTCCAGAACAACATCGCCAACTTTTGATTGGGATAATAAAGAAACTTGGGTACATGCCTTACAAGGTATCGAGAAAATGTATGTTACCTATTATCCTGATTTGGCCGTTCCCGGAGCCAAAGAAGCCATAGAAAGCTTAACTTATTTAGCCAAAGAATTAGGCGTTAAAAAAATGGTGTTACTTTCTGGAAAAGGTGAAACCGAAGCAGAAGCTTGTGAAAAAATTGTAATGAACTCTGGTATAGCGTATACTATTGTACGAGCTTCTTGGTTTAACCAAAATTGGAGTGAGAGTTTCTTTTTGGAACCTATTTTATCTGGAGAAGTAGCCTTACCAATGTCTGATGTTTTAATTCCATTTGTAGATGCTAATGACATTGCTGAAGTTGCGGCTACAGTCTTACTTGATGATTCGTATAACGGTGAAATCATTGAAGTAACAGGTCCAGAATTGATCACGTTTAAAGATATTGTCAAAATTATTTCAAAAGCGAGCAACAAAAGTTTAAACTTTCACGACATCACTTTACAACAATATGTAGAAGGTATGAAACAAATGCAACTACCAAATGACGTTGTTTGGCTGATTGAGTATTTATTCAGTCATGTTTTAACGAATCCAAAAAATCAGTTGGTCGTTAATGATGTCGAGCGTGTTTTAGGTAGAAAAGCAAAAACCTTCTTAGCATACGCGCAAGAAACTGCAAAAACTGGAATTTGGAATCAAGTTGAAGTCAAATAACAATTGCCAATACCATAAAATCAATCAAAAAACGACTAGTTAAATGAATTCAGCTAACCGCATAAAATTCTAATAAACCTTATAAATCTGAGTTCAAAAAAAACACCTTATCTTTTTTATAGATAAGGTGTTTTTGTCACGTTTCCGTTCGCTTGGCAACCAATTCATATTATGCATTTTTTACGGTGATCGCTATTGCTTTTCCTGGCGCTAAATCTTTGGTTACTTCTACTTTTTCTAATTGCTTCATTAACTTCTGATCTTTTTTCCATTCACCGTTTACAAATAACGCTACTTCATAAATATCTCCTTCTGTAGTCAATTTTACACGTAAACCTTCATAGCTTGAGTCGTATGCTTTTACAACACTTTCATAGTTAGCTTTGAACCATAATTCTGCTTCTTTTGCTCTTTTTGCTAAAGCTTCTGGAGTTGATTCTCTTTTCTTTCTTGCTTCTACTGCTTTTGCCAATGCTTCTTTTAAATCCAATTCTGCTTTTGCAATGCTATCTGCTACTTTTTGAGCTTCGGCAGCTTCCATCAATTTAATATCGTTTACTACTTTTGAATATGCGATGCAATCTTCTAGTGCTTTTTCTTCAAATTGAGTAGTGGTTTCTTCAGCTACATTTTCTACTTTATTTAAATCTTGTACTTTTTCAGTTTTAACTTCTTTCGTAGAAGTGTTACAAGCTATTAATGTCATTGCTGCTAATCCTAATGTTGTGAATGTTGTACGTTTCATAATTGTTTATTTTAATTGTTATACTTGATTTATAGTTCAAATATGCGATGAAACCGACGAACAATTTGGGTAGCTTTAGTATTCGTTACCACTTATCTAGAATTCGTTTTTAAAAAGACCTTTTTTATATCTAAATACATGATTCTCCATAATTCATAGTGTTTTTTATAAGCTTTACATTATTCAATAATAGCGTCTTAAAACTAAGAAGTAGCACTTGCTGTAAAAAAGTAAAAAAAATAAGGTTACACTCAAGCCTTCTATGACATATTATACGTACACCACATAAAAATGATTGTTTCTATATAATGTACACCTCTTTTTGTATAACTAAATATTTTAATAATTCTACGTATTGAATTGTGCTTTTGAACAGAACCATGAACAATTTGGAATTAAAAATGAATCAAATTTTAAAACTTTAAAAAAATCTCTATTTAATGAAAAAAAATACTTTTCTAGCATGTATAATGCTTACTTCTTTATGCTTTGCGCAAGACGGTAATTTGGACACTAACTTTGGAACAAATGGTTATGTGGAATTTAATACTACTGATATAGGAGTATATAATGATTGCCTTCAACCTGATAACAAAATAATCTATAAAGAAAATAATACTATTCATCGTCTAAATTCAAATGGTAGTTTAGATACCTCATTTGGAAATTCTGGGAATATAAATATGATAGAACCTGGGAATTACAGATACGGAATTTTATACTCAAATACAGACAATAAAATAGCTACATTCTCAAAAAACTTATACACTACATATTACATGTCTAAATATAATTTAGACGGAACTCATGATGCAACTTTTGGTAATGGTCAAGGATATATTAATCTTGATGTTGATGATATTGAAAGTTCTTTAATTGTAACGACATCGCCCAATGGAAGTATTTTTATAGGCGGAAATGATGATCGTTCTGGAACTGGTGTTGATGATTTATTTTTAAGAAAATATGATTTTGATGGCACTCCAGATACTTCTTTTCACTACACAGCAAGTAATATTGGAATCAATTTAGGAAGTAGTTCTGTTGGACATTCTTCAGATGATAGAGCTGTTGATGTAGATATTTTATCGGATACTAAAATAGTTTTAACTGGTAGAGGTACGTATTATCATGTAAATTCTGTATCTCATTATAGATCGTCAATAGTTATTATCGAAAACGGAGTTACAAATCCAATAAAAAGAAGTGCGCCATATTCCAACCCTTCACATGTAGTGAAAACGAATACTACAATAGACACTAATAATGATATTTACATGCTTACTGGAATTAACAATACGTTTACAGTAAATCCTATAAATATAATTCATAAGTGGAGCTCAACAGGTACATCAATTGATTTTGGAACAGAAGATAGACTTACCCTATCTTTAGAAGTTAATCCTAATGAATTTGCAAACTTTCAAAGAATCTTAGTGCAACCTGATGGAAAAATTATTTTAGCAGGAACTACTTTTAATGAAAACCTAACAAGCTTTAAAAAGCCGAATCTTATAGTTGCCAGATTTTTACCAGACGGAACTATAGATACAACTTTTGGCAATAACGGATATATATTACATGATATCAGTTATTCTGGAGCTTCAACAGACAATACAAATCATGCGCTGACAAATTTATTTGCCTCAGACGATTATAGTTCAATTTATATAAGCGGACGAAACTCAGAAAATTCTATCATTCTAAAATATAGCAATCCTTCTTTATTATCAATCGAAGATTTTCAAACTACAACAACTCCAATTCAACTATATCCTAATCCTGCAGAAGATATTATCAATCTTAAAGTAATGGAGAATATCAATTTGAATCAGAAACAATATTCAATCATCAATATAAAAGGGGAAGTTGTTAAAAAAGGTGTTTTCAATGAAGAAAGAGACGTTTCTAGTATTACTATTTCCCAATTAAGCAATGGTGTTTATTTTATGAAAATTAAAGGTTTTAACGAGACTTTGAAATTTATAAAAAAATAAGTTTAGTAGTATATTCTTTGAGAAATTTGGAGTCTAAATAGTTAGACTCCATTTTTTTTATTTTATAATCACACTTTCGTGTAACTGATTCCGTTAACAATCACAGGTGAATATTCCGTTTTAGCATCTTCTTTCATAATCGGTTGCATCACACATAAAATCGTTGTTTTCCCTTTGATGAATAAGGTATTGCCGCGTACTTTTGTCAACCATCTGAATTTTTCTATTGGAATGTTGAATGCTGTGATGGTATTGAGTAACGCTTCATCTTCCGAAATCCAATCGATGATTTCTTGTGTGTTTTTAAAATTTGGAATGTCTTCTTTGGCTTCAAATTCAAATTCCCACTCTACAGGAATGTTGAAACGATAGGTATACAACTCACCTGGCAATTGTTCAGCTCGTGTTTTTAAAACCGTTTCCCAATCGGCTTTTACGTTCGGATATTTCTTTTTGAATTCCATTGCCAACGCTCTTGGTCCTGGCGAATGTGCGGTTGGATAATATCCGTAATACGTTTTTGCTAAATAGTGTTCTGCATATTTTCCGCCAAAAACATTGAAAAACTCAGAAGCATACAACGGAATGTCTGGATCTGCGGTAAACGCTTTTTTTAGATGTTGCAATAGTGCCTTATTTGCGCCCAATCCGCAAGAATGAAATATAATCTTAGTGTCTTTTCGCAAGAAATTATTCGCTAATGGCACTACTTCTTTCATTTGCAATGCATCTTCTAAAGTAGCAGCTGTAATGCGATCGCTTTCACTATTGGTTTTCATTGATAAACCGCGCCAAGGATTGCTATGACTTACAATGTGAATATCTCCATATACATTTGCGTCATAATGCAAACGCAACCAATCTAGAATCTCAGCTAAACTTTCTGTCTTTTCTACAACCTGATAATATTGATTGCCAAAGTAGTTTTTAGCATTTGTATAATAGGTATTATCGCCTTCGTCAAAACCTGCAATAAAAACCAACGGTTGCCCTTTTTTAACTTCATTTAGCGCTGTTTCAGTTCCCGCGAAAGCGGAAACCGAACAACACCATAACAATAAGAAACATATCTTCTTCATTTGATTAGTTTTTGATTGTAATTGTTACTTTTTGACCCAAACTGAATACTTCATTTACATCTAACAAGTTGATTCGTTCTAGCAATACTTCATTTAAAATCCAGCTGCCATTTATAAGAATTTCAACTTTTAAGATCGTTCCGTTTTTGTCAACTTCTACACGAATTCCATCATATTTTTTCAAATACTTTTCAATGATTTTTGTATAGTTTTCACGGAACCAAGTCGTAGCTTTTTCATTCAAGTTTTTAGTATCAACTTTAACCGTTTTTGTACGTTTTTTTCTTTTGATGAATGTTTTCCCTTTTACAGACGCTTCTGCTCCTACTGCACTATTGCTTACATTCTTTGGCATTGGCAATGGTTGCTTTACTTCTTTACGTTTCCCATTTTTGTTTACAACTTCATTGTCAACTGCCACAAACGATGTGTATTGTGTAACTAGATTGTACTTTAATCCGAGTGCAATAACTTCCTGTCGTGTATTGTCTCCAAAGCGTCTTTTATAATCATCCAAACGTTCTATTTTTTTACGTGCCCATAAGTATTTAAGTGCTTCATTGTCTTTGCTTAACATTCCGTCTGCCACGCGAAATTCTTTTTGAAAAACTCCGTTTCCTGTTTGTCCAGTAACGGTTAATGTACCTTTGGCATCTCCTCTGTATTTTCCAAAAACTAAGATTGGACGCGAAGCAAATACATCGGGAATACTGCTTGGGGTTACGTCATACGCTTCAAAACCTTCTGCTTTGATACGAATTTGCGTTAATAAAGGCGTTTTTATATAGTTTCTAAACTTTTCGGCAACCGCATTGGCTTCACTCATTTGCGCTGCAATGAATGATTCACTATTGCTCACTTTCGCCATTCCTTCAAGTAAATATCTGTTGACACCTGAACCAATTCCGAAAGTAAATACATTGGCTTGTCCTAAGTTGTTTTCTATCATTTCAAATGCTTGGCGTTCCACACTTACATATCCATCTGTAATTACTACCATTGATCGTGCGCTGGTTTTGTCCATTCTTGGCAATGCATACGCAGTGTTAAGTGCATTTAGCAAACGTGTTCCGCCACCACTGTTGATGTTCGTTAAAAAGTTGAGTCCTTTTTGAATGTTTTCTGGTGTACATGCCAACGGCTCTGGTGATAATACCGTTGATCCGCCTGAGAAAAATAAGATGTTGTAATGATCGGTTTCTGGAAGATTTACCAATAAGTTGCGCAATAATTTTTTAGAAACTTGCATTGGAGTACCGTGCATAGAACCTGAAACATCTACTACAAAAAGATATTCTTTGGCAGCTGGTTTCATTTTTGCAGAAGCTTTTGGTGGCTCCATCATATAGGCAAAGAATTTTTCTCCTTCTTCTTCGTATAATAATAATCCTGATTGAATTTCATTTCCGCGCATTCCGTATTTTAGGATAAAGTCACGATTTGATGCATTTGTATTTTCGTTTGTCAATGCAACTTCTGCAATTCTAGTATTTGGATAGTGTACTTTGATTTTGTGTGTGTTTGAAGAAACATCTGCAATTGGAATTCCCGAATTGATTTGTACGTTTAAGTCAAAATCGAACGTGTCTCCTACTCCTTTTTCTGTATATGGTTGATTGAACACTGTTTCGCCAGACGTATTTTCGCCTGTAAATCGCGGTCCAACAACACCTGGAAATACAAATTCATAGGTTCCTGCTAACGGAACTAGCATTTCTGTATAGTAAATATCAATCGTTACAATATCGTTTTGCACAATATTACCAACATTCATTTGAAATACATTTGGACGATGCTGATCGAGTTTTGCAGCTCTTTTCCCTTCTTTTAAGGCTTTATCGTATACGCGTTGTGCTTCTTGCTTTTCAAAGATTTTTGCGTTGATGGTACGATCGCCAATAGTCATTTGCATTTTGTGTACCGCAGCTTGTGTAGATAGCGGAAATACATATTTGGCTTCTATCGGAATGCTTCCTGTGTTTTGATAGGTTTGCGAAATACGCACATGTGCAATATTTCCTGAGATTTTCACGTCGGCTTTTGTCGATTTTAATGGAATGACTGCATTTGGCGTGAGCACTTCTAGGTATGGACTTTCTGTTTTTTGTGCGAATCCGAAGCTGGAAATGAACGCGATGAAGAAGATACAAATATGTTTCATAGGATTGTGATTTTGATAGTTTTGTTTGTTTGATGATTCAAATATCATATCAAAACCGCCTAAAATTTGAGTCGCTTTAGTATTCGTTGTGGATTATCTAGAATTCGTTTTGAAACGAGTTCCATCTCACGGAAGTGAAAAAAATATAGCAAGAAGTATTCGCTAATGATTTTATTTTAACGTCAGTTCTATATAACTGATTCAATTAATATTTATAATTAAGTTTTAGAAGCCATCAGCTATAAACCACATTTTTAATGTTTTATTTTCATTTTCTTTGCTTTCCCAAAGAAAAGTATCGAACTAATTTTTTTACGTCGAACTCACGTTATTTTATTGAGGTTTCTGTTATTTTTACTTCGATTTAAAATTTATAAAAAATATGTGCCAAGCCAATAATCGTTTTATCTTTTGTAGTTATTCTCATAAGTATAAAGGTTCAAACACAAATAAACGCACTATTTATTATTCATGGTATTTGACACGTTATCTTGGTTCAAAAAAAACTCGGATTAGAGGTAGAATTATGATGCCTACAAAAGATTTAGGAAGTGGTGTCACTATAGATGCTATCCGTGATCAACTAAATACAGATTTTGCTTCTTTTGACTTTACATATACACCATCTCACAGAGATTGTTTGAAGATAAGAGTATTGTATTCAACAAAAGAATTCAAATATTTTGATTTAATTTTTATTGATGGGCAATGGAAAGAAGGCTCGAATTATGCGTTTACTTCGATCACTGAAAAAATAGCGAGTGGACGAATTAAAAAACTGACTGGTAAACAGCAGTATATTTCTGAACGAAATAGCTGGCTAAAAGTTAGTCAAGGTGATTTTGATACGATTTTTTCAAAAATTTTTACTACTAAAAACTCGTATCAAGCATTAACAACACTGCGCAATAGGGTATTAAGAGAACCGCATTTGTTTTTTAAGCAAGCTCAAAAACTTATACAAGCAACTGTGATCGATAAACGGCGTTTTGCTAGTTTCATATTCGTCATACTTTTTTATTCTAAGTTTGAAACGGAAAAGATAAAAACAATTTTGTTTGACATATTACAAACGGAAGAGAATACTGCAATTATTAGTCCAATTATAAGTGTCTTTGGTACAATTAATAAGAATTTATCAGATGATTTTATTGATTTGATTTGTACGTTTAAAAACCATGAAGATGATGTAAAGCTTAGTATTATGTATGCTTTTGATGCGCTAAAACATGCGCAAGTGGTTGATACCTTTATTGAGTTTTCTAACGATACAAATCCTGAGATACGGAAAACTGCTCTTTTTAAATTAAGATTTATTATTGATGATACAAATGCAAGCAAAATTAAAAAGGTATTTTGGAAACACGTTGAAGACAGCGCTAGAGTCGCTCGACTTGAAGCAATTTTAGGATTGGCAGAACTTAAAGATGAACACATAAAAGATAGTATACTAAAAGAACTTGAGCAAATTGATGAAAAACACATTTTAATCATAGACGCTATTGAAGCACTTAACGATAAAAGTTTTATTCCGCATATTGAATTTCAAATTGAGAAGCATAAAAACGCTGCAAATCATCTCACAGAATTACTACAAAGCATATTAGATCATTTAAATTCGATAGCTTAAAAACAATGATCAGAATTCGTTTTGAAACGAGTTCCATCTCACGGAAGTGAAAAAAGAGAAAAGAGGAAAATTAATATGCATTGAAAAATAGCAAGTTAAAACCCATGCTTCCATACGTGTTTTCACCTGATTTACAATAAATTGTAGCCTATTTATTATTTCACAATTAGTTTTTGTTCTATATTTAATTCATAGAAAACCATAACTAACCTTTAATTATCTAGCCATGAAACGTTCCTTTTTATATTTTTTTATCGTTTGTTTAGTCAGTCTGAGTCTACATACATCTTGTAAAACAAAAACAGAACCTATTGTCGTTTTTCAAACGGTGTATAGTACGGAGACTGATACAATTTCTGTGATCGATGATGAAAATGCAATGCTGAATGTCTCGTTAGATGATCTTGGTGAGTATTCAAAATATACATATTCACTTGTACAGGAAGATGGAAGTGTACTTACCAACGATACGCTGAAACTTTCCAAAACGTTTGCTATTGATTTAAAAAAGATTGTTAAACGCAAAAAATTTACAGCTCAAGATGTTGATTTGAATGTGACACTTATTGGAGATAAAACTAGCAAAACTATTACACGAGATATTGATTATCAGTTTGATGCAACTTCACCTATCCCGTATGTTGTTATTACTACTAAAAGCGGCAAGTTTCCAGAGAATAGAGATCGCTTGGAAGCCGATTTTAAGTTTTACGACGTTCCTATGAAAGATGGTTGGTATAGCTTGTCTGGTGCATATCAAGCAAGTTCAGGAACCATTCATGCAAGAGGTCAAGGAAGTATGGAATTTCCTAAGAAAAGTTTCTCGTTGAATTTCGGAAAAGAGAATCCTCAATCTATCATGGGAATGCCCGCAAGTCATAAATGGGTGATGATTGCCAATTGGGTTGATACTTCTCAGTTATGTAATAAGGTTTCGTATGATACCTATGCCGAAATGGGGAATTATGGTCCGCAAAGTAGACATGTACAAGTTTTTCTAAATGGGGAATATTGGGGATTGTATACCTACGGAGAAAAGATACAACAAGGAAAAAATCATGTGAATACTGCTAAGAAAAGTGATGGTGGTTTTATCGTAAAAGAAGTAGATAATTTTCCTGATTTCACAACAATTACAAGAAGAACTTTTCAATATGAATACCCTGATAATGAAGACGCTACTCCTGAACAAAAAACAAATATTCAGCAAATTATAAATTCCTATGAAAGTGAAGTTTTAAACGGTCAAAATTGGGAAGAAAGTGTAGATGAAGAAGCTGAGATTGACTATTTTATTATGACCGATGTTTTTGCAAATCCTGACAGTTATTTTAACGGAAAAAATGTATTCTATTTTTATAATAGAGATAATCAATTAGAGCCTGTTATTTGGGACTTTATTTGGGCTTTTGGAACACCGTATTATGTGTGTTATGGAAACAATCCTTGGTGTTATATTTATTCGCCTACTGGAGCTAAATACTGTACTGAAAAATATTGTTCTTCTTGGGTTGGAAACGGATATACGGCTAATATGGAGCTTATGTACGGAAATCCAAAATATAAAAACAGACTTGGGTATAATCGCTTTTTATTGATGGAACAGTATATGAAAACGCCACAAAATGTGAATATGTTTAAGGATCGTTATTACGATTGGAGAAATGGTACGAATGGAAAAAAACCTGTATTGTCTAACGCCAACATTTTAACGAGAACCGATAAATTGATTGAGATTTTACGATCTGGAGAAATTTATAAGAAAGATAGTATTCGTTGGTCTGTGTATCCTGATTTTAGGAACAAGAAGCGATTTTCTCCTGAAGATGTTCGCGCTAAAATAAAAGAACGTTTGGAGTTTATGGATGCTACTGTAAAGAATTTGAAAGTTCAGTAGTCATATTTTGAGTTATTTTTTACTTTATGAAATTTCACAGTAAGCTACTATTTTATTGAAAGAAGCTGTATTTTTATAGTTCTAAGGAAAATAAAGAAAGTTTACTATGAGCATACATTATAAATCTGCTAAAGAATCGAAAGTTACAATTTCTGAATTGATGTTGCCATCACATTCAAATTTTAGTGGAAAAATTCATGGTGGTTATGTGCTCTCATTATTGGATCAAATTGCGTTTGCCTGCGCTTCAAAACATTCACGCGCCTATTGTGTGACTGCTTCTGTTGATACCGTAGATTTTTTGAATCCGATTGAAGTGGGCGAATTGGTTACCATGCGTGCTTCTATTAATTATGTTGGACGTACTTCGATGGTTGTTGGAATTCGTGTGGAAGCAGAAAATATTCAGACTGGCGATGTGAAACACTGCAACTCTTCTTATTTTACAATGGTAGCCCGTGATGATGCTGGAGAAAGTGTTGAAGTAGATGGTTTACTGATAGAAAGTACAGTAGAAATTAAACGCTTTTTAAAAGCCATAAAACGCATTGAAATGAAACGCAAACGTAGGGAAGAATTTGATCATGAAGATTTTGTTCCTGCCGATTATTTGTCTGATTTGGAAAACTATAAGGTGAAAGTTTCGCTTTAGGGTGCTGGGTATTGGGTATTGGGTGTTAGGTGTTAGGTGTTAGNNATTGGTTTTACTGAACTCACAATTCAACACTCACAACTCATAACTTATAACTCAACACCATTACATCCCATTTTCCGGCAATTGTTCTATGATTTGGAACGTACTGAAGTTTAGAAAGTTTCCAGGATGTGCCAATACATTTTGTAAAATTACTGGTGTATCTGGATTGGTTCCTGAGTATTGCGTACTTCCATCCATGTTTAAATCATCTGTAATATAAGCGCTTACCGCGTAGGTTGGGAAATTGAGAAAGTTTCCAGGATCATTCAAAACCGTTGATAAAATCGTTGGCGTATCTGGGTTTGTTCCTGAATACTGCACTATGGTATCTCCGTTAACATTCCCTGCCCACATTGCAACTGTATTTGCTTGTATTCCAAAAGTAGTTTGCGCATTGTTTCCAAACGTGATTTGGTTGGTTGCATTTGTAAAATCGACAATGGTGGTTACTTGTTTTAATGTTTCAGAACTTGCAGTCATGACGCCTAAGTGATTTCTATGCTTCACCGCAACATGATATTTTGCAACTGGAAGACCATTAAAAATTAATGGCGTTGTTAAATCATCATCGGTAGCTACAATATCACCATCTCGTTGTAAGATTGCAGATTGTGCCGCCACAACATTTGTCGGATTATTAATCTCTCTTAATTCTACCCAAACCCAATCGACCATTGAGTTTCCAGCATTATCATTTGTGCGAACGATAGTACTTGCTGTAGCATTATCTCCATACGGTGATGTTGCACTGATGAGTCCATTGCTACGTAAATCGTCTCGCATAAGCGATTCTTCACCTGTATTTGGATTTAAACTTGCACCTTGTAAAAGAACTTTCGCGCTTAGCTCAATATAATCACAACTGGTTTCATTAAAGTTAGTTTGCGAATCAACAGAAGCCCAGAATACTGAACTACTATCCCAAGTGGCAGTACTATATGCAGCATCATCTACCAGAACACAGTATAAATTTGGATTAGAACTTATGTGAAAATTATTTACATTGCTATTGTTACCATTTTGAACATTAAGCGTATGTAGCAATTCGTTACTAAGTGCTCTAAAAGTTACTAGATTCGTATGCATACTTACATCTATCGTCTCTAATCTGTTTCCAGAACAAGAGAGTATTACCAAATTTAAGTTTTCTTCAAAAGACATTTCTGTCACAAAATTATTATCAAACTGTAAATTCGTTAATAATGGATTGTTATTTAGATCTAAAGATGTTAGTAGATTGTCGGAAACTCTTAATGCTTCAAGATTGACATTTGGGCTCACATCTAGATCCGACAGAAAATTTTCTACTAAAGTTACATCTACCAAATTTAGATTATTACTTACATCAATAGATCGCAATCTGTTATTTGAAAAACTCAATATCCTTAGTGCTTGTAAGCTATTTATATTGACTGCTGTTAATTGATTGCTAAAACCTTGTAATTCTTCCAAGAGTGTATTTGCAGATACATTTATAGTTGTCAATCGATTTTGCGAAATATCAACTTCTACTAATTTTGTATTGGCGCTTAAATCAATCGTTTCAAGATCATTAAGATCAGCTTCTAATTCAATTAGTTCTGTATTGTTACTTACATCTAAGTTTTGCAGCTTATTATCGCTACAAAACAACTGTTGTAAGTTGTTAGCTCCATCAACATCCAAACTTGTCATTTCATTAGATTCACATCGCAATAAAGTTAGCATTGTATTAGCTCGGACATTTAAATTTGATATCGTATTAGAAGAACAGTCTAAGGTTACCAAGGTAGAAAAAGCTTCTATTCCTGTTAAATCAGAAATCCCTTTATTACTTATACTAAGATTTATAGGTGTTCCTGGATTGATGTTTGCTGTTGGCACAAAATCGTCTAGCGGTCCAGAATCGTAACCTATATCTATCAAGGCTTGTTCAAAGTTATCATCGGGAACATAGGTTGCATATCCACAATCTTGATTGAAACTTGTTTGCACATCAATACTTGTCCAATTGATAGAACTCCAAACCGGATTGTCTACTTGCACACAAGTCAAAAGCGGATTTCCTGTAGCTGTAAATGCTGTAAAATTCGTGTTGTTTCCGTTTTGAACATTTAGTATTTCTAGCGCATTGTTTTGCGCAAATAGTTGATTTAGTTCGGGATGAAAGTTTACATTCAATACGGTGATATTATTGCTGTCAATGTTCAGAGATTCTAATAATGAATTATTGAGTACATTTAAGCTTGTCAGTGTATTTGTAGCACAGTTTAGGTTTGTTAAGTTTACATTGTTTGTAATATCTAATGTTGATAGTGTGTTAGACGAGCAATTGAGCTCTTGCAACGCTGTAAAGTCTTCTATTCCTGTTAAATCCATGATTCCCAAACCGCTCACATCCAATGTTGTTATGACTTCTATTATTACGGTTGATACGTAATTATCTATGGAAGTATCATATCCTAAATTAATGAGTGCTTGTTCAAAATTAGTATCGGGAACATACGTTAGTCCGTAATTACAATTTTCATTAAAGCTTGTTTGTGTATCAATACTTATCCAATTGGTAGTACTATATTCTGCATTGTCTACTTCGACACAGGTTAAATTCGGATTATTATTGGCTACAAAAGTGGTGAAATTTGTATTGTTTCCGTTTTTAACATTCAAGCTTTCCAAGTTATTTTGGGAACACCAAATTCTATATAATTGTAGGTTTTGCGATACATCGAGCGTGGTAATATTGTTTTCATCTACATCCAAATATTCTAGTGCACTGTTATTACTTACGTTTAATTCTGTGAGATCGTTATCCCATAAAGTAATTCTTTGTAAGGCATAATTATTCGTTACATCAATAGAAGAAATCGCATTAAACGCACAGTTTAGTACTTCTAAGTTTGCATTAGGTCTGATGTCTAAGCTTGTTAATGCATTGCTTCTACAGTTGAGAGTTTCTAGTGCTGTAAAATCGTGTATTCCTGTTAAATCTGCAATACCTTTATTATTTATCGTTAAAGATGTTACCGCATTGATATTTGCAGTTAAGACATAATTGTTTAGTGCTCCAGAATCATAGCCTAAATCAATTAAAGCTTGTTCAAAATTATCGTCAGGAACATAGGTGTAAAATTGATCGCAATCTGTGTTGAAACTTGTTTGTGTATCAATATTTGTCCAATTTGTGGTGCTATACGCCACATCGTCCACCTCAATACAGGTTAAACTTGGATTGTTTACTGCTGAAAAACTTGTCATGTTTGTATTGTTTCCGTTTTTGATGAACAATACCACAAAATCATTGTTAGCACCATCAAAACTGGTCAATTGTGCGTGATCGTTTAAGTCTACAGAATTTAAAGCATTGGAATTTACGTTGATAACTTCTAGTGCTAGATTCATGGAAAAATCCAACTCAGAAATCATATTGTTACTTACATTTAAATTTGTCAGTACTGTATTTGCAGAAATATCTAGGTTTTCGATTGCATTTTCAGAACAATTCAAATCTTCTAAAGCAACAAATGCTTCAATTCCTGTCATATCTACAATTCCTAGATTGCTTATATCAAGGTTTGTAACGGTATTTATATTGTTTGTTGGTACAAAATCATCTAACGGTGCTGTGTCGTAGCCCAAATTGATCAAAGCTTGCTCAAAAGCATCATCGGGCACATATGTAAATCCGTAAAAACAGTTTTGACTGAAGTCCGATTGGGCATCCACAGTCGCACTCCAATTGGCATTGCTATACGCTGGATTGTCTACTTCTATACAAGTCAGATTTGGATTGTCTCTCACAATAAAGTCTGTAATAATAGTGTTATTACCGTTCTTCATGTTAAATTCTGTCAAATTGGGACAAAGCGTTACTGCTACTTGTGTTAATTGTGGATTTGCACTCAAATCAAGTGCGGTATAATTGTTTATTCCGATGTCTAAACTCATTAAATTCGGATTGCTAGAAACATCAAGTGTTGTGAGTTGATTGTCGAAACACCAAAGTGCTTCCAAAGCAGTATTAACACTAACATCTAGTGAGCTTATTTGATTGGCTTGTGTATATAGCTCTGTCAAAAGTGTGTTATTGCTCACATCTACAGTAGTGATATTATTAAAACCGATAGATAACAGATCGAGTGCGCCATTATTGCTTACATCTACAGCGTTTAGTTGATTGTTAAAAGCTACATACGTTCTTAAATTGGTTAAATTAAAAGTATTTATCGTACTGATTTGGTTCTCATTACACCAAAATATTTCTAGCAAAGCATTGGAACTTACATCTACTGCAGTAAGTTGATTTTCGCTAAGATATAATTCAGTTAAAAGCGGATTATTACTTACATTAATTGCTGACAGATTGTTATCGCCCAATGATAATACTTCAAGTGCTGTATTTGTACTTACATCAACAGCTGTTAGTTGATTGTTATAGGCCACAAAGGTTTTTAGACTGGTAATGCCTGTCGTGTTTAAAGTTGTTAACTGATTGCTTCTGCACCATAAAATTTCTAAATTAAAATTCGTAGTTACATCCAAAGAAGTCAGTTGATTGTCATAACAATATAATTCTCTTAAATCTGAGAACGTGTCAACTGTCAGAGAAGTTAATTGATTTCGATCACAAACAATTTGTATCAAAAACGGATTGCTGCTCGTATCTAAAGTTGTAAGATTATTTTGAGAAACCGAAAGTCCTTGCAATGCAGGATTTGATGCCACATTAAGACTACTCAACTGATTGTTGTTGGCACTAAAAACCTCTAACTGTGTTAAATTACTTAAGTTTATAAAGAGTAAGTTGTTATCATTGAGGCGTAAATCTCTTAATTGTGCGTTGTTACTTAAATTTATGGTAGACAACTGATTGTCATTACAATATAAGGTTTGCAAACTAGGAAAACCATTAATTCCTGTCAGGTCTGAAATTCCTTTAGAACTCACATCCAAGCTTGTAATATTTGCGATATTAGCAAAAGGCACAAAGTTATCTAGCGGACCAGAATCGTAGCCTAAATCGATAATTGCTTGCTCAAAATTGTCATCAGGGACAAATATTTGCGCCATAGCACATACAGGTAATAATGCAATGAGAAATTGTAAGAATTGTTTTTTCATCGGTTTGTTTTCTAGTATCTTTTTGCTACTACTTTTTATAAATTGTTCTAATCGAATTACTGTTTCACAAATTTGCTACTCGCAATGGTGTTTTCAGAGATTACGTGTATCAAATACATTCCTTGCGGTTGTGTAGATAGATCTAATTGAATTTGAGAAGTATGCTTATACTCCATACTTGAAATCTGCTTTCCAAGCATATCAAACACTTGTATTTGTACTTCTTGAAACTGCTCGTTCAAACGAATAAGCGCTTTTCCAGTACTTGGATTTGGTGAAATTGTATATGAATTATTGAGGATGATATCTTCCGTACTAAGTGTATTGCTATTAAAAAATATTCGTGCGTGTCCTTTACTTGTTGAGTTATAAGGTGCTCCCATAGCAACCGTAGTTCCATCGTCTGAGATACTTACAGAAAAGCCAAATGCATCTTGTGCGTTTTCCTCTGCTATATTTTGATCTACCTGTTGCCAAGTTCCTCCAACATTTCTATATACTTGAGCGTAACTGTTTCCTTGTTCATAATTATAGAAGGAATCTTCGAGTGGAAACCCAATAACTACAGCATTTCCATCTCCCGACAAACTCACAGGAAGTTGAGTGTACTGCACTTGTGTGATGGTACTCGTTATGTTTGAACCAACTTGTTGCCATGTTCCAGCATTATTTTCATAGATTTTTACACTTCCAGAATTTGGGCTTGTGTAGACATCAAAAGAACTTCCAATAGCAATGGTATTTCCATCGTTTGAGAGACTTACTGAAACACCAAATTCTGCATCATCATTGGTTCCAACAATATCTTGCCCGATTTGTTGCCAATTTCCGCTTACATTTTGAAATATCTTTACATCACCTCTATTATTCGTATTACTATATCGTGATCCCATAGCCACAATACTTCCGTCGGCGGAAATACTTACCGAAAATCCTCCTTCATCACCTGCGTTGTCTCCATCAATATCTTGTCCAATTTGCTGCCATGTTCCACCATTATTTTCATATACGCGCATGTGTCCGCTATTAGAACCATTTCCGTTATTAAATGGTGCTCCAATGGCTACAATATTTCCATTGGCAGAAAGACTTACTGATCTTCCAGATTCGTCATCATTGGCTTCACCTATGATGTCTTGACCAACTTGTTGCCAGTTTCCTCCATTATTTTGAAAAATTCGCACATAGCCATTATCTCCAAAAGTGTCATCGTGAAAACGTGCTCCAATAGCTACTACACTACCATCCGATGATAAGCTTACAGAATATCCAGATTGATCAATCCAATCTTCCCCATTAATATCTTGTCCTATTTGTTGCCAGTTTCCTCCATTGTTTTGGTACACTCGTACATGTCCAGCATTTTCATCTACATCGTCGTTTAAAGGTGCTCCAATAGCGACAATACTTCCATCGGCAGATAGACTTATTGAAAAACCTGAAAAGTCTACATTATTTTCTCCATCTATATCTTGACCAACTTGTGTCCATTGTGCAAAAATAAATGTAGGAAGTAATAAAAACAGAAACTGTATTTTTTTGTTCATTAGGTATAAAAATTGAGGATTATGTAAAAGTGATTAGAATTGTTATTAAGGTTAAAATTCACTGGCAAAAATAACTTTAACTCTTTCAATAAGCTCAATGAATATAGGTTGTTGTGACGAATTCCCCTTAAAAAGTGACGAAATAAAAGTCGATAAAATAGAATTTTATGAATTAGTCTTGAGTTTTACATCTCGACTGCGCTTGATGTGACAGGTGTTGATCGCTTTGCGCTCTTCAAAGATTTAATGATTCAAGGTTGGAGGTTTACTTTCTGTTGATTTCAAAGTATAAACTACTGAACTTGCTTATTCATTTATTTGTTTTTTGTCAATTTGTTTTTTTCGGTGTTTCTCAAGAAATCGCTAAGACCAAAATTCTCAAAACCTAGTACCTTATCGTTGTTTAAGTATTTTTTAACATTTTAAAAAAAAAGTCTATTTTTACAGCTAATTAAAACCGATTACTCCTACATGAAACTGAATTCATATTGCTGCTTGCTCCTCGTATTGCTTGCAAGCACACAACTGTATTCTCAAAAGAGAATTGATCCTACACCTGAAGATATAGAAAAAGCAAAAACACTCAAAGAAACTTATGAGGATGACGATGTCGTTTTGCTAGATGCCACAGAAGAAATACAATTTGGTATAAACCGAAGAACTCAAACCGTTACGGTAAAGCAAAATCTCTCTGAAGAATTGATAAATATAAGTTCGCGTTCAGACATTCAGAAATATATTTTTTACAACAGTTTCTCGGATGTAGAAAAGTTTCAATTATCATATCGTAATAAAAAGAAAGTGAAATTTCCTGTGCAAGATGATTTTTATCAAAGTGATGAAATGTTTTATCATGATGCACGTGTAAAGTATGTAAACGTTGATTTTCCTACGCAAGGCTATCGTTATTTTTATGATTTAACCAAAAATTATAAAGACATCAAATATTTTACTTCTATCTACTTTAGTGGTCAACATCCTATTGCTGAAAAGAAGGTGAAATTAATTGTTCCCGATTGGTTAACAATTGAAATTAAAGAGTTTAATTTTGAAGGATATGATATCGTAAAAGAAACCAATCGTAATGATAAGTTACAAGCAACAGAATATGTTTTTACCATCAAAAATATGCCTTCAAATCCTAAAGAGAATAATATTTTAGGACCTTCACATCACAGACCGCATATTTTAATTTTGCCAAAGTCGTTTGAGTTTCGCAAAAAAACACAAGCGCTTTTTAACGAGACCAAAGATTTGTACAAATGGTACAAGTCATTAATAGACAGCATGGATGAAAATCCTGAAAGTCTAAAAGCTAAAGTGAAAGAGCTAACAGAAAATGCCGCTACTGACGAAGAAAAGATTAAAAATATTTATTATTGGGTACAAGATAACATTCGTTACATCGCTTTTGAAGATGGAATCGCTGGTTTTAAACCAGATGAGTCTCAAAATGTATTTAAAAAGAAATACGGCGATTGTAAAGGAATGGCAAATCTTATCAAACAAATGTTGGTCATTGCTGGTTTTGATGCTCGTCTTACTTGGATTGGTACAAAACGTATTGCGTATGATTACTCTATGCCAAATTTATCGGTTGACAATCACATGATTTGTACTTTAGTAAAAGATGGAAAACGCTATTTTTTAGATGGAACTGAAAAATACAATCCGTTTGGTGAATATGCAGACCGTATTCAAGGGAGACCCGTTTTAATTGAAGATAATGACGCTTTTATTTTGGATAAAGTTCCTACAGCTACTGTTTCTGATAATAAGGAAATGTATCATTCTAAATTAAAAATTGATAAGGAAGAACTAAAAGGTTCAGTTACTAAAACATTTACTGGCGAAAGTAGAGCTACCTTTTTGTATGGATATTATTCTATTGGTAATGATAAAAAAGAAGACGTTTTACTAAGTTTTTTAACCAAAGGCGATAAAAACTACATCATTGATAATATTCAAAATTCAGATTTGAGTAACCGTGAAAAAGATGTAAAGCTCTCGTATGATTTGATCTTGAAAAATAAGGTGACTTCGTTTGACAATGAAATCTACATTGACATTGATCATAATCAGGATTTAAAACAATTAGATTTAACAGAGCGTAAAAGCGACTATTCCTTCTCGTATAAGAAAAATATAGAAACCATTGTAGAATTGGATATTCCGACTGGATATGCTGTAAAAGAACTTCCCAAAAATGTCAAAGCTGTCACTGAAGATTTTGAAATTTCTATAGATTTTACAGTAAAAGGGAACAAAATAATTTATCACAAAAACTTCGAATTCAAAAATGCCATCATTTCTAAAAAATACTTTACAGAATGGAATGAAGCATTAAAAAACATTAAAAATAGCTATCAAGAGCAGTTAATCTTGGTAAAATCATAAATCAATACTATGCTACAAAAACTAGTTGCTTGTGTATTGATACTTTTTACAGTATCAGTAACAAGTCAGAATCGTCAACAAATTAAAATTAAGAACATTTTTTGGGGAGAAAATGATACTCAAAAAGGAATCGTTGATATTCCTGAAAAATGGCAAAATGAGTCTGCAGTCATTTTATATCAAGAATATTTTTATGACTATCATAAATATGCAAAAAAAGTACGTTATACCAATTCGTTGCGTATGCGTGTAAAGATCTTGGACAAGGCTGCCATTGATGATTATTCAGAATTTTCATTTACAAAAAACCTACGTGTAAAAAGAGGTTATTGGGGTAAAAAAGAGAAAAAATTCATTGGTGTAAAAATCGTCAAACCCAATGGAGACGAACGTGTTATTAAAGTAGATGAAGAAGCCGTAAAAACGGACGATGAATATAAGTTGGCAATTTCAGGCTTGGAAGTTGGTGATATTTTAGACTATTATGTGTACACCATTGAACCATTTATAGAAAAAAAAGGATATGCTTTTGAACCTACTACCAACTTTTTGAGCAATGAATATCCTACAAAAAAATTCGTTTTAAAATTCAATACAGAGAATGATTTCTTTATCAATTTTAACAGCTATAATGGTGCTCCAAAATTGAAACAAATAGATACTAAAAAACGAAATGATCGTAGGTATATATTAGAGGCTGAAAATATTGAAAAAACAGAGATTCCATATTGGTATTCACCACTTTTAGAATTACCATTTTTTAAATTTCAAGTAACGTTTTCACGATCGGGACGTTTTGAAAAAAATGTATTTAATTTTATTTCTGAATCTGAAAAAGAAATCAAAACAGAAGTAACGGCAGATGAAGTACTTTCTGTGTACAAAAATGCTTTTGGTAATTTTAAAGACGAACCAAAAAAGTTTCATAAATACTTTAGAAAGAAAAGTTTAACGCAAGATGAGTTGGCACGTGAAGCCTATTACTATTTGAGACATTACTACTTTACCAACTATTTTGAAGGTTCTATATTGAGCGAATCTAAAATTATTGGGTATTACGGTGATGAATCTAATCCTGATTATTTCTTCTTAAGTAATCCAAATCGTTTTGTATCTGTGTATTGTTCTATGTTACAAAAAAATTACATTCCGTTTGATATCATAGTTGCAAAAGACCGAAGCGAAGGAAATATTAAAGATTTATTGTTTATTAGCGAAGCAGAAACGATCATTCGTGTCAATTTACACAAACCTATATATGTTTCTGTATACAATGCCTATAGCAATTTGGAAACCATCAATCCGATGATTGAGAATACAGAAGCTTATGTACTAAAATATTCGGAAGATGATAGAGAATTATCAAGCGTAAGCACCACTACAATTCCAGGTTCAAAAGCAAGCGATAATAAACAAGTTGAAGACCTAACAGTTACTTTTAGTGATTCGTTCAATCAAATTAACTTCTCTAGAAAAAGCGACTCTTACGGACATTTAAAAAGTTCTTTACAGGATGAAGTAATGTTCTTTTTTGATTACTTGGATGAAGATTATACAAAATATGGTACCGAAGGATATATTAATAAAGTACGCAAAAAAAAGAACAGAACTAGGTATCGCAAAGAATACAATGCGCTTATTGATAAACTAAAGGAACGTCAACAAAAGATTTTACATAGTGGACTTTCAAGTGAATACGACCCATTGGAAGTTGAAGAAGAGAACACATTCAAAATCGTTAACACAGGTCGTTACGACGCTAAAACGCCTTTTACTTACGAACAAGAGTTTGTTATGAAAAATCAACTTGTAAAAAAAGCTGGAAAAAACTACCTTTTTGAAGTTGGAAAATTAATTGGCGGACAAGTATCTGTAACACAGGATAAAATAGATAGAGCGCAAGCTATTAACCGTTCGTTTCCAAAATCGTACGAAAACAATATAAATATCATCATTCCTGAAGGTTATAAAGTTGTTGGCTTAGACAAACTAAACAAAAATGTTACCAACGAAACTGGTGGTTTTAAAAGCTCGGCTACTATAGAAGGAAATATTTTAAAAATTAAAACCTTAAAATACTATAGTAATTACGATGAGCCTAATAGTAACTGGAATAAAATACGTGCATTTTTAGACGAAGCATATCAGTTTACACAAGAAAAGATTATGTTTAGAAAATTATAAGAGTTCCTAAAACATAGAATTAAAGGGTATATATTTTAAAATATATACCCTTTTTATATTTTATGGATTGTAACTAGAATTGATTTGTTTTAAATTAAGCATACAAGAATTACTTTCAATAAATACTATTATTTAAAGAAATATGATTCAATTTTAAAATGTAGCGTTATAATAAAGGGAAAATGTTACTTCTTCACGAAGCGTTTTGTGATTGATTTTTTATCAGTAATTACTTTTACAAGATAAATTCCAGATTTCCAAGAAGAAATATCAATAGCGTTATGCATTGTTGTTAGCTTTCCTGTGTAAATTTTTCTACCCAACAAATTATAAACCTCAACGGCTGCATCTGTTTTTTGGGAAAGTCTAATGTTTAATTCATTCACTCCTGGGTTAGGAGAAATATTAAAAACTGTCTCTGAATTTGAAGCAAATTGCGTATTTCCAGCACTTTGCGCAAAAGTTGCAGTGCTAAAAGAAAGTAGTAAAATAAATAAAAGTATTTTTTGCTTCACTCGATGTAAATTTGGTGCTTTTCACAAATGTAATAATAATTTAGAGAAATGACATATTTTTAACATTCTATATCCATTTTTTAAACTTTTATCAGTAAAACTACGTGGTTCTATATTCAAGGGAAAATGTTCTGTTATCATTTTTTTATTAGCTGTTTATTTGTAAGTACTTAGTATTAACACTTACAATGAAAAAAAGCAATGAATCCATCTAACCAACTACTTAAACAAATATATAGTTTATCATTTTCTGTAAATTCTGCCTCAGGCTTATCCTGGTCACAAAACGATTGTAAAAGCGGAATGATTGAAATGCAAAGCTATGTAACTAAAGTTGCCAAAGATGTACTCAAAGAAACAAAAGGAATTATTGGCGATTGGAAAGCAATTTGGGGACCAATTGTATATGCAAACGATCCTACTTCAACGTCTGTACATGCCGATAATACTATGGGAATGTATTATAATGAAGAGGAAAATACAATCGTAATTGGTATCGCAGGGACAAATATAAATTCACCTTATGGTTGGTTTGTGGAAGATTTCTCTGTGCAAAAAACTGTTTCATGGGAACTCGTAACTGGCGCGCCTAATTCAGGTAATATTTCAAATGGAACGCATATTGGACTGAATATTTTACTGAATATGACAAATAAAGAAGATTCTTCTATGTTGACAGCGCTAAAGAATTTTTTACATGACAATTCACATTTACAAGATGTACAAGTTGCAGTAGCTGGTCATAGTTTAGGTGGTGCATTATCTCCTACTCTAGCCTTATATTTAGTAGATAAAAAGAATGATTGGGATCCAGAAAACAAAACGTCTGTTGGAGCATTTCCAACCGCAGGTCCAACACCGGGCGACGAAGGGTTTGCTTCGTATTATGAAAAACAAATCGCAGCAAATAAAATTTATTATTTGAGTCAACATAATGCTTTAGATGTTGTGCCACATGCGTGGGAAAAAGGCGATTTGGAAAAAATTCCAACGATTTATGAAGAGTATATTAAACAACCAAGTGATGCCAATCCAGCTGAAACGTTGACAGGGACTTTAGCGACTGTTGCTGCGTTGAATGCATTATCTGCTAAAAACATTGCAGGTATTCCTGTAAATCGCTACAAGCAAATTTCTCCTTCAACTACTTTACAAGGAAGTTTTAATACTACAATTGATGATAAAATTTCAAAAAAATTAAAATACATCCGATTGGTATTACCGTTAGCTTTAGGAAAATATGCTGCATATTTGCGAAACTTAGTTCGTTTTGCAGCACAAGCCGGAACACAACATGTTACAGCCTATTATTCACTATTGGATGTAGAAACATTCATGGACGCTTACAAAGAGATTTTAAATAATAACAAGCCAAGTGGCTTAGTAATTCATGAACCTTATGAACAAGCCGTAAAATCAATTGCTAAGATTGATTTGAAAAAAATAGATGCAGCTGCTATGAAGCTTGCAGAAGATAATCACTAGACTTTTTAGGATAGTGGCTAACCAACCAACCATTTATTTATTTATTTATTAAAAAAAACACTCCTATATGGAGTGTTTTTTCATTAACTGATACTGCGATATTCAACTATTTAACTTTTCACAAAACGTTTCGTTTGTGTAAAATCATCTACAGTAACTTTAATAAGGTACATTCCGCTATTCCATTGAGAAGCTTCAATATTTGTTTGTTTTTCTTCAAGTTGTTTTGTTAAAATTTGTTTTCCTAACATGTTATACACTTCTACTTTTGCAGTATTGCTTTTAGTAGGCAATGTAATTGTAAAGTTTGCAGCTGATGGATTAGGACTTACAGAGAAATCTGTTAATACAAAACGATCTACTCCAAGTGTTAAATTGGCAACTGTACCGCCTCTACCGCCTGTGTGGTATCCAAATGTCAATCCGCCACCTTTTGCCCATAATAAAGGAATAGGTCCGTTTGCAGTTGGGAAAATATAATCATTTGCATCTCCTGTATTTATAGCTCTTGTAGCTACAATAGTTCGTACACCTAGTGAAGTTGTATTGGTCGTTACCGTCCAATCTTGACTAGCATCTAAATTAGGCTGACCGTTACCCGCAGGCATATTTCTGTCTTGCAATCCTATTGAATTGTATACTACCACATCATCACCTGCATTTCCCATCATATTTCCTGCTGAAACTCCAGGTGCAACTCCTAGCCATACATTTGAAGGACCAATTAAAGTCATAGTAACCAATGATGTGGAAGAATCTACATCAAACTTTACCGTAAAACCAGAATCTAAGGTTACTGTTCCTGTAGTCCATGATTGACCAAAACCGAAACTGATGGATAATAAAAAAATAAAAAGTGTAATTTTTTTCATAGTGCTTTGTTTTTAATAAGGGTAATAATTTTTTGATTGTTGTAATTGATTGCGTAGTCTAAAGCTGTCTTTCCGCTTCCATCTTTTTTATTGGCTTTTGCTCCAGCATGAATCAATTTTTCTGCAATACTCGTATTGTTAAATAATGTAGCAAAGTGTAATGCCGTTGTGCCACTGTCGTTGGCTTTGTTTACATCTACATTATTTTTTAATAAAATGTCTATAATTGTTTCATCCTTTTTATACACAGCTGCCATAAGTGGAGTTCCATACGTGCTAACTCCATTTATATTTTCGACTTTTTCTACTAAAAACTCAACAACTTCTGCATTTCCATTGTAACATGCTAGTAAAAATGGCGTATATCCAGCATCATTTTTTGAGTTAATCATCGCTGGTGATTTCTTATAGATTTCTGCCATTTCTGCTTTACTTCCATTTCTAGCCACATGAAACACATCTTGCTGTGCTTGACAAACTGCTATACTTACTAGAAAAAGAATTGTTATGAATTTATGCATAGGGTATATTGATTTTTAACTGTTCTATTAAGAAATGATCTCTTAGCTACTTATATACAAGTACTAATAACACAAAGCTATTTGTTCAGATGTAGTATCGTGATATGAAAAAAAGAGTTTTACATATTAATTTATTCCTCCAATACCATGTTTAATACAGTAAATGACATACCAATACACGATTTATCTACTTTAGATAGCATCAATATTGAATTTATATCGCACACAAATAGTTATGATTTTAAAGCCATTCACAGACATAGTTATTACGAGATTTTATTCTTTACAAATGGTGGTGGTTTTCAAATTATAGATTTTAAAAAATACCCTATTCATCACAACAGTTGCTATGTTGTAAAGCCAAGACAAGTACATTTAATAAAACGAGAAGAAAAGGCAGATGGCTTGTTAATTCAGTTTAAAGAGACGATGATTTTTTCGGATGTATTAAAAAAGTCATTATCTGTTTTGGATAGACTGCACAACGAACCTATTATTTTTGAACATCATAAAGAATTGACCGATTTCTTTATAGTTGCTTTAGAAGAGATAAAACAATTATCCGATGAAAAATCTATGTTTTATAAGCAAAAAATAGGACACGAACTTTGTTCTATTTTATATAATATTGAAGAGTCGTTACAAAAGAACACACAAAGAGAAACACGCATTACTAGCGATTTGATTTCCAATTTTGCCAGTCTTATAGAAACAAATATGACAAAGTTGTCCGTGAAAGAATATGCAGATTTACTACATGTTTCTACAAAGAAATTAGCACAAATCACCAAGAAGCAATTGGGATTAACGCCTTTAAAATATATTCATAAACAGTTACTTATAGAAATCAAGCGCGATCTTACCTTTAAAGAATTAAGCCATAAAGAAATTGCCTATAATTACAATTTTGACTCGCCTTCCAATTTTAGTTTGTTTGTAAAATCGCAAACAGGAATGAGTCCTTCGGAATTACAGAAACAGTTGTTGTTGAATTATGAAGTGTAGATTTTTTTATTAGTTGATTATACTTTTAAATTGCCTTTTAGATACTTCTAATTCTACAATAGAACTTCAATGAGTATATATGTCCAACCAAAACTTGTGATTTTTTGATACTAAAAAAGCGCAAATCTAATGACTTGCGCTACTACTGTTATTTTTTGCATACGGTATTTTATTCAATATTTGGCTGCGGAGTTAATCTTAAATAAGGCTTCACTTCAGTATGTCCTTTTGGAAATAAATTTGGAATGTCCTCATTAGAAACTGAAGGTACAATAACACAGTCATCTCCATTATTCCAATTGGCTGGTGTTGCTACTTTATGATAAGCTGTCAATTGTAATGAATCGATTACTCGTAACAATTCATCAAAATTTCTACCTGTTGATGCAGGGTAAGTAATCGTTAATTTTACCTTTTTATCAGCACCTATAACAAATACTGATCTTACGGTCAATTTGCTATCGGCATTCGGATGAATCATATCATATAACATAGCTACTTTTTTATCCTCATCTGCAATAATTGGAAAGTTGACTACTGTATTTTGCGTTTCATTAATATCCTTAACCCAACCGTTATGAGATGCTAAACCATCTACACTCAATGCGGCTACTTTCACATTCCTTTTATCAAACTCAGCTTTATACTTTGCTACAGTTCCTAACTCTGTTGTACAAACAGGAGTGTAATCAGCTGGATGAGAAAATAGAATTCCCCAACCATTTCCGAGCCAATTATGAAAATTAATTTCACCTTCTGTTGATTGTGCTGTAAAGTTTGGAGCTTCATCTCCTAATCTAATTGTACTCATTTTTTGATTTTATTTAATTTATAATTTGTGTATAACAGGAGTTTTTTTCACAACAACTTCCTCTTATTCTCCCTAAAAGTAAAACAAAGATTACAAATACACATTGATATTTTTCTTAATATTTCCCTTTTTTCTACAATTTGCTTTGAGTATTTCTCATCATTTGAACGAACAATTCTGAATAAAAAATTCAAAAATGTTTTCCAAAGCCAATAGCATCAAAAGTAAAAGCGGTACTGTTTTCAGATTTATCTAGTTTATGATTGATGGTCAATGCCCATAAAATTAATTCCATACAAAAAGCTTGATCTTCTTCACTGTAATCGGAAGCATATTCTTCAATAACCTCTTTTAACGGAGTGATCATATTGATACTTGCGTAGAATTCTTCATCTGTTGCCGTGTAGTTTAATTCTATAAAGTTTTCTTCAAACCAATCAACTACATCTGTATACGTCGTTTTTACGCCTTCTTTTTCTAATTTGGGTACACGAGGGAAGATATCTTCAAATTGTATCATCACAGCATTGTCAATCAAGTTTTTAGCTACCTCATCAGCTCCTTCTTGTTCGCCTTCGTATACCAATTCTATTTTTCCTGTAATAGATGGAATGATGGACATGAAATCTACCAAACGAATGGTAGTTTGCTCCTCGCCTGTTTCAATGAGACGTAACTTTGCGGCAGCCATTAGATTTTCCATCGCACTAATCGTTAAACGTGCACTTACACCACTTTTTGCATCTACATATTCACTATTACGTGCTGCAAAAGCGACTTCTTCTAATAGATCTTTTGCAAGATTCGGAACTTTTATAGCCGATTTGTCTTTCGAAGAAACTTTTGCTTCTTGTTCCGTAATTTGACGCGCCAACGCAATTGATTTCGGATAGTGCGTAAAAATCTGAGAACCGATTCTGTCTTTTAACGGCGTTACAATGCTTCCTCTGTTTGTATAATCTTCTGGATTTGCCGTAAATACGAATTGAATGTCTAAGGGCATTCTGAGTTGAAAACCACGTATTTGCACATCACCTTCTTGTAGAATGTTGAATAAGGATACTTGAATCCGCGCTTGTAAATCAGGCAATTCATTGATAACAAATATGGAACGGTTTGCACGCGGAATCATTCCGTAATGCAATACGCGTTCATCCGAATAAGGTAATTTTAAGGTCGCCGCTTTTATCGGATCAATATCACCAATTAAATCAGATACATTTACATCTGGCGTTGCTAGTTTTTCAAAGAAACGTTCCGATCTGTGAATCCAAGAAATTGGTGTTTCATCTCCATGTTCAGCTAGTAAATCGCGTGCATATTTTGAAATTGGTTGAAACGGATTGTCATTGATTTCTGAACCTTTTACTATCGGCATGTATTCGTCTAGCAAATCTACCATGCTACGTGCAATTCTAGTTTTTGCTTGTCCGCGCAATCCTAATAGATTGATATGATGTCCTGCCAAAATTGCCTTTTTCAATTGCGGAATTACAGTGTCTTCATACCCTAACAATCCTTCAAAAACAGGCTCATTTGCTTTGATTCGTACTATTAGGTTTGCTTGAATTTCTTCACTAATGGTTTTGTTTGTATGTCCAGAATTTTTTAATTCTTTGAATGTGATGTCTTTTTGCATGTTTTTATTTTGTTCTTTTTCAATTAATAATTTGAGTCATTATTAAATGATATTTTAATTTTTTTTATGCTTAACGTTTGTCACTTCGAGCATTATCGTAGATACCGAGCGTAGCTCATGAGAAGCTAGCGTTTTAAACAATCTCGACTGCGCTCGATTTGACAACTATCTTACTATTCTTCCTTTGGAAATTCAAATACAAGCTAAATTCATATTATTGTATTCTTCTTTTTCTGTTTTTTTCGTAATCTTCAAAAATCATTTGTCCCAAGCCTGATAAACCAGTTAAAAAGGCTTTTCCCCTATTTTGTTCTGTAAATATTTCTACAAATCTTCTTAAGTGTGGATCTTTAGCAATCATAAACGTCGTGATTGGAATTTTGAGTTTTCGCGCCTGTGCAGCTTTATTTAAACATTTAGAAACGATGCGTTCGTCCAATCCGAAACTGTTTTTGTAAAATTCGCCATTAGGCAAGGTCAAACAACTCGGTTTTCCATCAGTAATCATAAAGATTTGTTTGTTGGTGTTTCGCTTTCGGCGGAGAATGTCCATCGCCAATTCCAGTCCAGCAACTGTATTTGTGTGATACGGACCGACTTGTAAGTATGGCAAGTCTTTGATTTTAATTGGCCATGCTTCATTTCCAAAGACGATGACGTCAATAGAATCTTTTGGGTATTTTCGGTGAATTAGCTCCACCAACGCCATTGCGACTTTCTTTGCTGGTGTGATGCGATCTTCTCCGTACAGAATCATGGAATGACTGATATCAATCATTAAGACTGTACTCATTTGCGCTTTGTGTCGTGTTTCTTCAACGATGAGATCATTTTCGGTGATGCGTAAATCTCCGATTCCGTGATTGACTTGTGCATTTTTGATGCTTTCCGTCATGTTGATCATGGCTAAATCGTCTCCAAATTGAAACGCTCTATTTTCGCCATTGCGTTCATCTCCTTTTCCAAGTTTTGACGTATTGTGATTTCCCAAACCACTTCGCTTGAGTTTCCCAAATATTTGATCTAAGGCATATGCTCGCAAGGCAGATTCTAGTTTTGCCGTTAATACATTTTTCCCTTTTCCAGATCCGTTGCCTGTATTGTCTTTATCTGGATCAATTTCTTCTTTGATGTAGCCTCTTTTTTTGAGATCGTCTTCAAAGTCTTGTAATGTATATTCGTCTGTAAAAATGTTATATTCAGTATCAAGTGTATCGAGCCAATCAAAGGCTTCTTCAATATCGCCTGATGTATGTGTGAGGACATCTTTAAAAATATCAAACACGCGCTCAAAATGCGATACTTCCTTTGGAATATGCTTACTAAACGTAAAGCCTTTTCCATAGTTAAAATTCATGTTGGTCATTAATCGTTCCTTTCTTATTCGGGTTTTCTAGTAAAGTTGAAGTTTTTCACTAGATTTTTCTTTTCTATAAAAATACGGAAAAGATTGGAGAGTTGGAAGATTGGGTAGCTGTACTTAATACTATTTTAACAATTTTGTTTTTAATTTTTCATACTCTTTCCAACTGCTATGTAAAGAATGGTAGCTCAAAACAATAGTAGAATCACCCAATACTGCATGATAATATGTTTTAGCACGAGATGACAATTGTAGTTTCAATCCTATTTCAAGAAATGACTTTAAGTATTTTACAATTAGTTTTTCATGGCTTTCATGTAAACGAATTGTTTTTAGAATATAGATAATTCCGATCTAGTTGTAAATTCTTCCAAAAACTTCATTCCTTTATATGAATTCCCTTTTATATTTAATTTTGGACTCCAAACGGCAATTGCATATTGATCAGGGTGAATTGCGATAATTCCGCCACCTACTCCACTTTTCCCTGGAAGTCCAACCTTGAAAGCAAACTCTCCCGATTCATCATAAAAACCACAGGTTTGCATTAAAGCATTGATTCTTTTGGATTGACTTTCGTTTAATATTTCCTTATTAGTTTTCATTTGACAACCATTATTCGCTAGAAATAAGAACAACTCCGAAAGTTCTTTACAACTCATTTCCAAAGAGCATAAGTCAAAATAGAAATCTAGAACATCAGATGGCTCATTTTCAATCTCTCCAAATGATTTAATGAAGTTACACAAGGCAACATTTCGATAGCCTGTTTCTTTCTCTGATTGCGCTATTTTACTAGAATACTCAAGTCCTGAGTTTCCCGAAATACTCCGAACAAAGTCTATGAATTCTTCTTTTGGATTTTTTAAATTACTTATAAGTATGTCTGAAACTACAATTGCTCCTGCATTTAAAAACGGGTTTCTCGGAATGCCTTTATCGGCTTCAAGCTGAACAAGTGAATTGAATGATGTACCTGAAGGTTCTACACCAACTCTCTTCCAAATTTCATCACCAACAATTCGATAAGCGAGTATTAAGGCAAGAACCTTTGCTATACTTTGAATAGAAAATTTATCGTCAAAATTACCAATTCCGAAGTTGCTTTGATTTATTGTTGATATGTGTATTCCGAAATTCGTTGGATCAACTTTAGACAATTCAGGAATATAAGAGGCTGTCTCTCCTGGATCTTCAATATTCTTAAGTTTTTGGTAGATATCTCGAATTAAGTTTTCAAAATTCATTATCATATTTTAATTGCACTTAATGTGTTTGTGTATGGTTAGTTGCATTAGCAAAAACGAAGTTAGCAAAAGAAAGTGAACTTGTGGGAAAGCTGTCAAGAAAAATAAATCTATAATAATCCTCCAATATATCCCTCATAAAGTCATTGGTTTCCATTCTGATGAAGGTATTACCTTTTAAATTATTTTTTATTCTAATTTGTTGTTTTTAATAAGCAAATACATTTCTGCTTGATATTTTTCTCGCCAATTTTTGCCATTTCTTTTATTTAGATATTTTTCTATTTCGGCATTGTAAGCTTCAATTCCACGAATTGTTGGTCTAGTAAGAACACAACCAACATTTGATTCGTGAAATCCATATTTTTCTTTCAATCCAATGCAAGGAACTCCACAAGGATGTATAGGCGGTCCAGTCGTTACAATTCTTGCTGAATCTCTCCAACTATCAATTTTCGCAGTCAAATAGTTAAATCGATTAAAAAGTCCAAATTGCCAGAATATAATTCCTACTATTAAAATTCCAATTCCAAATGATATTTTCTTTTTGCGTGTCATTCGTCAGCTTGTATACAACATTTATTATTTATAATATTCTTAAACCTAATTCAGTAACACTATATTCAGAATTATTCTCAGTTAAACACCCTTTTAATATTAAATTAGTGAGTGTTTCAGATAACTCAGTCTCTGTTATAATATTTTTATATCGTACAATTAAATTATTCATATCTGCATTACCATTACTTACATAATGAATAAACCTTAGTATAGAATCATCTCTATAAGTAATTCCTTTCTTAAAATAGATTTGATAGCTATAGTTTTCTTTCAGTGCTCTTTGAGCTGTTTTATAACTAGATATTAATCTAGAAATATTTTCATGATTTTTATTAAACCTATCCATTAGTTCAATTTCTCGATCTTTAAATTGAACCTTTATTTTGGATATAAATTTTTCCATTTCAGGTTTAATTGAAGGTTCTTCGTAAACTTCTAATTGCTCCTCTATAGCATTATCTAGCTTTCTGATTAAATTGATAATCATTGGTTTTTCAAGAGTAATTACATTAATAGAATTGATAAATAATGATTCCATTACTATATCACTTATGTATGGCGAAATTGGGAAGGATTCGAAGTGTGTAGAATAACCTATCTTCTCATGTTTACCATCTTTAAAGAGATACATTGTTACTCCGTCATCAAATGGAACAGCCTTTTTTATTCGTTCGTTTTGGTCTCTAGTTAAATGGCAAGGATAGCATACTTCTTTTGGAAGATATTCACTGTCTGTTGGTATTATTGGTACTTCACAGTCTTCGCATTTTGGAGCAGCATTTGCTTCTGACCAATCAGGACAATCTCTTGACCACTCATCTGGAGAAGGAAAATATAACTCTATATTGTACCTTTCGATATAGGGTTTGCAAATCCTGCGAGCTTCTTCCACTAGATTTTGAGTCGATTCAAATTCACCATATTCTAATATATTGATTTGTTTTTTTTTATATCCTAGATGACTTTTATAAATAAGTTCAATTACTAACCAAATACTACCATAGTCTGAGTCCCATAAACATTGTATGGCTACAGGCTTATTTGATTTGAATTTAATAATTGATTTAACAATTTTATTTAACACTGCTGTTTTGAATTTAATGATACACATCGGTTGTGTATATTTATTACGTGGTTTAAGAACTTAATTTAGCAAATACAAATCGAATAGAAAATCTCAAGAAGATTTTTGTAAGTAGGCAAGAACAAACTATTACTTATAACCATAGTTGTAATGTGTTTTTAATTTATCCCATAATTCTGGTTATTTTACCTGCATTGTATAATATTTCCAAATCTTTACCATTCCATCGTGCTTCACAAGCTTTAAGCCTTTTCGCTACACCTTGATTCCATTCAAATCCAATCAAATCCTCTATCAAATCTTCTATGTAAACAAAGTCACCTTTTTTTAAATCAGGAGGAATTAAATAAGCTGCAAAAGGTGATTCAAAATTGTAAGGGTAATAAAATGTAGTATCTATTATTTTAATATAATTCGGATCATTATTTTTTCTGTGAACAGCTCTACCATCTACAACCAATTCAATTTCATTAGTCTTTTTATTTTGAAAGAGTGAGTATTTAGATTGAATTTCTTTCGAAGGTTCTACTCGTTTTATCAACGGTATAAACCCTTCCTTAATAGCTATATTTATAGCTTCTAAATTTCGAGCGGTTTTAATTACTCGATATCCTTTTTGATTATCTTTTCTTGAATTATTTTTAACAAAGAAACTCATTTGATATTTATATTTTTTCCATCAGAAATAATTTCGACATTCATCTGATTCGGATTAATTGATAAACAAGTTTTTGGATTTTCTTCTAGCATTCTTTTAATTTCATTATCTGAAAGTAGTTCGGTGTCAAAAACTTGATTTTCACAAATAGCACATTTTTTTGACAAAGTACCATTTTCTTTCAATTCATTCCAATTTAAGTTAAATGGACATTCTAACCTTTTAAGATACTCGTTTTTATTAGTAAAAAGTTCATTTGTCAATGGATTAAACTTCATATTTCAACGCTTTATTATCTTTAATGCATTACTACTTATATATAATAGGAACGTTTTTATCAAAGCTTCCTATTATTTTTATAAATGTAAAATAAAGATTATATATACACAATGTGATTTCCCGTAAAAAAATAATTAGTGAATTCGTGACGAAAGTGGATTCCTACTTTCGTAGGAATGACAGTATAGTTACTATGACAAACAGATTACTTCGTCATACTTCCTCGTAATGACGTTTCAAAATTGTATAAATTACTGTATCCGCAAATACATATGTACTTTATCAATATATCTATCTCCTTGTTTGAAAAAATCTTTAACAATTCCGCTGATTTCAAAACCCATTTTTGTGTATAAACTGTAGCCAATTGCGTTGGAAGCATAGACATCCAACCAAATGATTTCTAACTTTGAATCCTTTTTTGCCCAATCAATAGCAGATTGAATTAAGATTCTACCCAACCCTTGATTCCTCCATTTTTCATGAATTCCCATACCAAGCATTGCGGTATGACTCATTTTGGATCGTTTATTTCCTGTTAAGTCAATATTTCCAATAAGTTCGTTGTTATATTCCGCAACTAAAAAAATGCTGTTTTCACTTTTAGCGTATTCACGGATGACTTGTTTTTCTTTTTCTAAATCATCAGGATATTCATCCAACGTCAATGGAAGCGTACTAGTGTTTTTTATATAACCGCGTTTTAGATCAAGAATGGCTTGTGCATCTTTTTGTTCAGGTACTCTAATGGTAATTTCTTGTCCTGATTTTATTCTATGATTTGTTGGTATAAAGTCCAATCGAAGTTTATTTGTTTATCGTTGAGACTAAGATAGCAAAAAGACTGCAACTGTTTGTGTTTTAATTCGCTTCTGTTATAACAGGTTTACGAATCATAGAAATACCAATCCATAAGAACCATACAATTTGACTGATTCCGAAAATTTCTGTAAAAAGATCTAATGGATACACCGTTAGAATTCCTGCAACTCCAACTAAGATACCTAGAATGTTTAGTGGTTTTGAAAAGAATTTCCCTTTCAATGCGGTGATACTTAGCAACAATACCCAAACTCCTCCAACAATTTCGTTTCCGCCACCAAGTCCCTCAGTAACAATACTTACGCTAGACCAAATTGTGATGGCATTTTCTGGCGCTGTTTTCCCCATCTCAACTACCGTGCTTAAACCTATGTTTTCGATCATTCCGCTTGCAATGACCAATCCGACCCAAATGATTCCAAAAATAGAAGCCAGTTTTGAAAAGTTTGGTGCGTAACTTTTAAGTCGTTGGTGAATAGCTAGTACTAAAATTGCTAAGACGATTCCGAATAATACATAGACCACCAAATTTAATATTGATAGTAAAAGATAGTTCTCCGTTAGAAAATTTAATTCCTCAGCAACACTCGCATTTTTATTAGGGTAGCTTAATACACTTCCATATACAATAAAAGCTGATATGTATATCAATGCTTCAATAATTGCAGATATGCCGCCTATTTTTTGTAGTTTTTTTGAATCCATGGTTTTTCCCTTTTTATGGAAGACGATTCAATATTGATTTCGTTACGTTGTTGTGAATGATAATGAAGTAATCCATAACTCGTTCTTATAGGAAACGAATCACTTCATCAATCATACCTTTAATAATCAAGTAAGATTATTAAATCTAAAAAACTTTTTAATTTTTCCGCACAAGTTGCCCTTTTACAGGTTCTCCTTTTTCTATACTAACATCGTCTTCAAAGTAGTTTGTAAATTGAGCAGGAAGCCCTATTCCATCCAAATAATTTGGTGTGTTTTGTAGATGATAATGCAAGTGTGGACCTGTGGAGTTTCCACTATTTCCAGCTTGTCCTACTTCTTGTCCTTTGACAACCATATCTCCAACAGAAACAATGATACTGCCTTTTTTAAAATGCGCCATAAAAGAGTATTCTCCATTTAAATGGTCTATCATAATATAATTACCTCCAAGATTGCTATTATCAATATTGGCATTTATAACACCTGGTCTACTATTGTCTTCAATATTGTTTTCTAGTGCAATTATTTTTCCAGCTCCAGGCGCATTTAAACGTGCTCCAAAAGTGTACACATCTTCGTTTTCACCTCCATCACCAGAATAAAAACTTCCATTGACAACCTTACTTATGTCATACGCATATCGTTGACCACTACCATGTGTAATAAAATGATGTCCGCCTTCTAAATGTGTTCTACCTCCTACAGATACATACCATTCTTCTTCAAAAGGCAATTCTAAATCTGTTTTGGTTTGATAGTTTAAATAAATGTCTTCCTCTTCTTTTCCTTTATCACCAATTAAGGCGTCTGTACAAGAGCTTAGTATGATGATAAAAATGATAGAAATTGTGTATATATGCTTCATAATGTTTTAGAATTTGTATTGAACACCTAGATTGAATTGATATTGAATTTCGCGAAAAGCGCTTGGAATTTGTATGCGATCATACTTAAATTCATAACTGGCTTTTATGTCGAAATGATCGGAAAGTGAGTATTTGTATCCTGTTTCCCAGAATACACTTTGATTTCGATTCAGCGAGAATATATCCGAGCTAGAATCTGTAATTCTGAATAATATCATCGGAATTGACAGTTTCGAATACAACGCATGCTTTTCATTTAGTTGATAGGAGAACTGACTCGCTATACCAAATGATTGATTGAATATGGAGTATTGATTAATTCCTTCAGCATATAAAGAGAGACTACTATAGGATTGTAAGCCCAAATGAATGGAGAGTTTGTTTTTATTGTAGATCTGTTTTAAATACGAAAATCTTAGACCAATTTTGGTATAATCTGAATTCAACACTGGAATTCTATCTGATTCTAATGTTGATGTTAAATAGTCTAATTGTATGTTAAATAAATTATGATTTTTACTGGTTCGTTCGTAGCCTAAATTATACAGTAAACCATTATAATTGTATCGAGAAACAGGTGCGAATTCTAAGTTTTTTAAGGTTCCTAAAGTGTAGCCTGTTGAAAATTCGAGTTTATCATTCGTCTCAGTACTGGGTTGCGTTTGTGCTAGTCCAACAGTGTAGAAAAATACTGAAATTAAAATGGTTAGAAGTAGTTTTTTATTCATAGATAGTTTGTTTTAGGTGACTAAACTATCTTTATTTTATTCCAACAGCTGTTAAGGTATCAATAATTAAATCTTAAGTAAAGCATAAAAAATATCTACTAACTATTAAAGTGAGCTTATACAACCATTACAATTGTTGCAAGCAGTTTTAGTTTTTGATGTAAATATACCAATCCATTACAGGACCACTCCCAAGCGCAACACTTGGTGTGTAAAGGAATAGATGAATTTTGCCTTGTGGGTTTGAATCTCTATAGCGCTTAACAACCTCTAAGGAGCTTATAGCGTTCCAAATTCCAGCATAATCAATCGGATCAGGATAATAAGCAAACTGATCATATAGTACAGGTTCAAAAACATCAGCGTTGGGTAATTCTAAGTTTTGATCAATCGTAGCGAAATCATTTGGCTGATTCAAGCTTTCTGGATATGATCTTGCTCCAGTCCCTGACCAAATAATTGTTCCTTGAAAAATTTTCTGATCCAATTCACTATAAAACAATTGAATACCTCCAATATCCGCGGGTGAAACATAATTGGATGTTATCGTAAAATTTTCTGCCGCTTGGAATTCTAATTCCTTACCTCCTTCAAATTCATTTGTTAGATAATCAACTTTTAATAAAACTACTTTATTTGCTTCATTTTGAGTAGTAAATTCATCATCAGTATTACAAGAAGTTATAAGTGTGATTAATAGAATAAATATTATCTTTTTCATATCGTAATGGTTATTTAATAATTTGGATGTAACATTTTAAAAAAGGTGCGTTAAACCATTTGCAATCTATTTATGTCGGAATTCCGTATTTGAATAATTAAAAGTAATATCTTATAAAAGTCTAAACAATGCCCAATTCAAATTCGTACCTAAAGAATTCATATACGCTTTCTTAATTGTATAAATGACATGAAAAAAGCCTCCCAAATTTAATTGGGAGGCTTTAGTTTTTATAGCTAAAATGTGAAAAAGCTTATTTACTTAAATACATTTTTCTTCGTGAATATAAGTTGTAGAAGTCATCATCTTTTAAACTATCTATGAATAAGATGCTTTCTCCTGTACTTTTCATTTCTGGTCCTAAACGCTTGTTTACATTCGGGAATTTGTTGAACGAGAATACTGGTTGCTTGATGGCAAATCCTTCTAATTGCGGATTGAAATCAAAGTCAGTCACTTTCTTGTCTCCTAGCATTACTTTCGTTGCATAGTTTACATACGGCTCTTTGTATGCTTTCGCGATGAAAGGAACCGTTCTAGAAGCTCTTGGATTGGCCTCAATGATATATACCATATCGTCTTTAATAGCAAACTGAATGTTGATTAAACCAACTGTATTTAATGCTAAGGCGATCTTTTTTGTGTGATCTTTTATTTGTTGCATGACAAACTCACCTAAGTTAAACGGTGGTAAGGTTGCGTTTGAATCTCCTGAGTGAATTCCACAAGGTTCAATATGCTCCATAATTCCGATGATGTATACATTTTCACCATCGCAAATAGCATCTGCTTCCGCTTCTATTGCTCCATCTAAATAGTGATCTAGTAACAAGTGATTTCCTGGCATTCTTCTTAATAAGTCTACTACCGTTTCTTCCAATTCTTGTTTGTTAATCACAATCTTCATTCCTTGTCCTCCAAGTACATACGAAGGTCTTACTAAGATTGGAAAGTCTAAAACATCAGCAATTGCTAAGGCTTCATCTGCAGTTGTAGCAATATCAAATTGTGGATAAGGAATATTATTTTCTTTTAGCAAGTTAGAGAATAAACCTCTGTCTTCTGCTAAATCTAAAGCTTCAAAGCTAGTTCCTAATATCTTAATACCGTATTTAGATAGCTTTTCTGCTAGTTTCAACGCTGTCTGTCCACCAAGTTGTACTATGACACCTTCTGGTTTTTCATGTCGAATGATATCGTATATGTGTTCCCAGAAAACTGGTTCAAAGTATAATTTATCAGCCGTATCAAAGTCTGTAGAAACCGTTTCAGGGTTACAATTAATCATAATTGTCTCGTATCCACATTCAGCCGCAGCTAAAACACCGTGCACACAACAGTAATCAAACTCAATTCCTTGTCCAATTCGGTTTGGTCC
Organism: Kordia sp.; assembly: GCF_050633145.1. GTDB lineage: Bacteria > Bacteroidota > Bacteroidia > Flavobacteriales > Flavobacteriaceae > Kordia. Next base: position 80,399 of record NZ_JBOEFY010000009.1, read on the forward strand.
AGAACCTAATACTACAATTTTCTTTTTGTCCGACACAACACTTTCATTGTGTACATAACGATTCCCATCTGCTGTTTCAATTTCAGCTTCAAAGGTAGAATAGTAATATGGCGTTTTCGCTGTGAATTCTGCCGCACAGGTATCAACTAACTTATACACACGCTTAATTCCTAGCTCTTCACGTTTCTTGTAAACTTCACTTTCCCAACAACTTAACATGTGTGCTATTTGTCGGTCTGCAAATCCTTTTTGTTTTGCTTCTAAGAGTAAATCTCTCGAAATAGTATCAATTGTATTGTGTGATGAGATTTCTTTTTCTAGTTGATATAGTTCTTCGTATTGTCTTAAAAACCACATGTCAATCTTTGTGATTTCATGAATTCTACTCAATGGAATTCCCATCTGAATGGCATCATAAATTACAAAGACACGATCCCAAGAAGCATGTTTTAATTTGCTAAGGATTTGATCATAGTTTTTGTACCCTTTTCCATCAGCGCCAAGTCCATTACGCTTTATTTCAAGCGATTGTGTAGCCTTATGCAATGCTTCTTGGAACGAACGTCCAATTCCCATTACTTCACCTACAGACTTCATTTGAAGTCCTAATTCGCGGTCAGAACCTTCAAACTTGTCAAAGTTCCAACGTGGTATTTTTACAATTACATAATCTAATGTTGGCTCAAATAATGCCGAAGTTGATTTTGTAATTTGATTGTCTAATTCGTCTAATGAATATCCGATAGCCAATTTTGTAGCAACTTTTGCAATTGGATATCCTGTTGCTTTACTCGCTAAGGCTGAAGAACGAGATACACGCGGATTGATTTCAATAGCAATGATTTCTTCTTCTGCATCAGGACTTACAGCGAACTGAACATTACATCCACCTTCAAAGTCACCAATACTACGCATCATTTTAATTGACATATCACGCATTTTTTGATACGTTCTGTCTGATAAAGTCATTGCTGGCGCAACCGTGATAGAATCTCCTGTATGAATTCCCATTGGATCCATATTTTCGATAGAACAGATAATAACTACATTATCATTTTTATCGCGTAGTAATTCTAATTCGTATTCTTTCCAACCCATCATGGCTTTATCGATCATTACTTCGTGAATTGGAGAAATTTCAAGTCCACGACGTAACAATTCGTCAAAATCTGCTGGATCATATACAATAGAAGCTCCTGCTCCACCTAAAGTATAGGAAGCTCTAATTACTAATGGAAAACCAAATTCTTGTGCAATTTCTTTTCCTTTTAAGAATGATGTTGCTGTTGCTTGTGGTGCCATTCCAACACCAATTTTAAGCATTAGCTCTCTAAACTTTTCACGATCTTCTGTAATGTTGATCGCATCAATATCAACTCCGATTAATTTTACATCAAAGTCTTTCCATATCCCTTTTTCATCAGCTTCAATACATAAATTTAAAGCTGTTTGTCCTCCCATAGTTGGTAAAACAGCATCAATTTGTGGATGCTCTTTTAAAATTTCAATGATGGATTTAGTATTTAAAGGTTTTAAATACACATGATCTGCCATTGAAGGATCAGTCATTATAGTTGCGGGATTTGAATTGATTAAGATAGTTTCAATTCCATCTTCTCTTAGTGAGCGTAATGCTTGTGTTCCTGAGTAATCAAACTCACAAGCTTGACCAATTACGATTGGTCCAGATCCAATAATTAAAATTGAATTTAAGTCTTCTCTTTTTGGCATTGATTTAGTGTGTGTTGTGTTGCGTAAAAATAAAAAAACGTTTGGGTACAAAAAAAGGTGTTGCTTATAAAAAACAACACCTCATATATATTTTAATATATCATTACTTCTTATGTCTCAATTCAGATGACACAGAAATTTTCTTTCTTCCTTTTGCTCTTCTACGAGCTAGCACTTTTCTTCCGTTTACAGAAGCCATTCTTTCTCTGAAACCGTGCTTATTTCTTCTTTTTCTTTTTGATGGTTGAAATGTTCTTTTCATTATATAATTTCTTTAATTCTCTTGAAAATAATTCTAAATGCACACGGTATTCTTTTCCTAAAAGTGCGGCGCAAATATACAAAGAGTTTTTACTTTGACAAATAGATTTTAAAAAATATTTCCAATTGTTTTTTATACATTTGCAACCTCTATAAATATATACTGATTTATGTTCAACAAAAATATCAAACTTATTATAGCAGGAGGCGTATTTGCTTTCGCAATTTATCAATTTTATGAAGGATATATAGGTAATGGAATCTTTTTAATTCTGTTAGCGGCTATTTTTATCTTATTTTATTTTAAAAATGAATTTATTTTAATGTCATTTTTAAAGTTACGTAAGCAAGATTTTGATGGCGCAAAACGCATATTAGGAAGAATTAAGAATCCACAAACTGCATTGACTCGAAAGCAACAAGGATATTATCATTACTTGCACGGAATTATGGCTTCGCAAAGTAATTTGACGCAAGCTGAGAAACATCTGCGCAAAGCAGAGAAACTTGGTTTAAGTATGGCACACGATATGGCAATGGTTAAAATGACCTTATCTGGTATTGCTGCACAGAAGAACCGTAAGAACGAAGCTAAGAACTTAATGAAAGAAGCTAAAGCGCTCGATAAACGTGGTATGCTAACCGAACAGATTAAAATGATGGAACAGCAAATGAAACGTGCTGCAAGTGCTCCAAAACAGCATTATGGCAATCGTCAGCAAATGAGAAGAAAATAAGAAATGAGAAAAGCGACTTTAAAGAGTCGCTTTTTTTATGCTTGTAGTTTTTCTGTTGAAATTTAAAACTATTGTTCTCGTTTGTGTCGTAAGATGTCTTTTCGTAATTGTGTATCGTCATTTACAAAATGACTTAACAAGGACATCATTTCATCATTTTTATGATGCTTTGATATTAATTCATACGCCATTAGTTGAATGTCTTCTTTAGGTGCAATATCTTTGTTATACTCGTATGTTAACGTCTTAAGGAAATTGCGTTCATTGTCTCCATAAACTTTTTTATTCTTAAAATCTGTCAGTGCTTTTTCTAAAGATGCTTTGTCTTTAAAGTTTGCAAAGTAGTTATTGGCACAATTCACAGCATCTTTATTTTCGTTCCAACCTTTTAATAATAGCTCATTGGCAGATGGTACATTGTCCATTTTTTTGCGATACACCAATGATCCTTTTACATATTGATAATTTTTTGAGTAATCGTCCACAACCATTTGGTAATGTGCATGTGCGTTTTTCTTGTCATCTATTTTTGCGTAAATGTCTCCTACTTTTTCATTCATTTCCAACTCTTTGTACAACTTGATTGATTTTGTGTACGAACGTCCCATTTCATAACATTCAGCCGCATCTTGTTTGAGATGACATTTTTTTAAATAAATGTGTGCTGCCTCATTGTATAGATGTCCTTCTTTTAAAATTGAAGCTGCTCGGTAGGAGTTTCGCAAGAGTCTTAATTGAATGTATGCTGCTTTTTTGTATTGTTTTTTTTCTATGAATTCATCTGTTAGTTTTTCATACCGTTGCATTAAAGTATCAAATTGACGATCGCCAACAGTTGAAGTTCCTCCCATTCCGCTTCCGCTAGGAAATGCGCCTCCAAATAAAGAGTTAATAAGATATGACAATGCAAAGAATACCAATGCCAAAATGATCAGTCCTCCCAAAAAGCCTGGAAAATCCCCATACATTATGGAAGTAATGATGAGATATATAAATTTTAAGAATAACACAAAAATAATGAAATAAATCAGCTTTCTGTGAAACTTACTTTCTGCTGCGCTAGTCATCTATAATGTTTTTATTTTTGTTAATTAAGGAATATAAAAGTCGAACTACAATAAAACCTGCAATAAGTAGAAATATTCCTTCTATTCCTGGATTTTTTAGCATTGGATAGAAAAGGTATGTTAATAATGCTGCAATTATAACAGCAATCAATATTTTACTTTGCAAGGACAGTTCATTTCCTCCAAAATAAAAACTAGAACCTCGTGTTTCTTGTTCATCATTAAACGAAAACAATTCGTTTTCTTCTGGTAAATCCATCCAAGAAGTTGACTTTTTACTTTTAGGTTTTACTTTTGATGTTTTCTTTTTTCTTGATGTTATAAAGTATCCCAATATGATAAATCCAATAACAAATACTATGAAGATGAGAAAACCATTCAATACCATATTGGTCACTCTTTCTTCATCTTTTTTGTATTTGTTATTTGTATTTGTAGCGTCTTCTCTACTCCTTATTCCAGTATCTGTTTCCGTTGGTAGTGTTTCTGAATTTGTTTTGTTGACCTCAAAAACTACTGGTTCTTCTGAAATTTCGTTACTATCTGAAGAAATGATTCGCGTTTGACCAGGAACAACTTCTATTGACTTTTTATTTACTTGATCAAATGCATACGATCCAACCCAATAAATAACAACAAGCGCCAAAAGTCCCAAGATAATTTTGGTTTCGCTTTTTAATTTTTCAGACGAATTTCCGAAACCAAATGAATCAAAAAAGTTGCTTTTAAATTTGTATTTCGCAAAAGCTTTTCCGCGCGAAGTTCCCATCATATCTAACGGAACTGCCATTTTTAAAGCTGCTTCCGGATTTTTTTCTAAGTATTTTAAATACTTGTCTACTTCTTTGTTATTTCCTTCCAAAACCTTTTTCATATCAAAAGGCAAGTCTTGCGGATCTACTTTTTCGTCACCAAAAGGATTTTCAAGCGTGCTTTCTGTTTCTTTTTCCTCAATTTCTACACTAAATGCAGTTACTTTCATCGGAATGTGTACGCCTTTTGCAGGCGTTTCTATCGTAGGGAATTGTTCATTAGGAACTTGTAATATCGTTTCCCATTGTACTTCTTCTTTGAGTTCTATTAAACCATATTGATGATGAAAGAAATGTGGCTTCCCTTGTACTATTTTTGTGTATTCTTCCTGCGTAAGCGACATGTTCAACTGCGTATTCTCAGGAATATAAAAGCCTGTTTGTACTTTTTGAACACATAAATTATTGTAGACTTCAACTCTTTTTTGAGCCGTTTTAAAGATGATTAAAACACCCGAAATACTGTTCGCATTTTCACCAGGACACGGATATATAGTGCAATCTGAAAGTTTCAGTTGCATCCGCGTAATTTCTTCCAGCCATACTTTTGGAGAAGCATGCTTGATAAAAATTCCACAACGTGGGTATGGATTGTTATCGGTATGTTGTAATGCTAACTTCATGTTAAAAGTATGTTCTCTAAGAAAGGTTCCATATACTTAGCGTCAAACTCAAAAATTTCGATTTTTTTAAATACGGCATCTTCTGGTTTAAAATATTCGTTTCCTGCAAATTCTTCATCGGTTGTAATGGCAATATCAATACCAATATACGATGCCAGATAAAATGTAGGAATGTTTGAATTGCCACTATCAAATGTAATAATTCCGTTTTTATCAATTGTAATCACACTTTTATCTACAAACTCTACTCTTTGGTTTCGCTTGTGAAGATATACAGTAAACTCTTCATCTAAGTGCATTGCTTCTTTATCAATCATCTCAAGATACCCTGTACTGCCAGTAAGTTCTAATCGATGTTTCTGATTGAATACAATCTCTAAATCTTTTGTGATTGTAATTGCATTGATTTTTGTGAATACAGAACCTTCAAAATAGTCTGTTTGATTTTTTAGATATAATTGATATGTTCTTTTAAGTCCTGAACTCGGTGCATCTATTTGTGTAAACAGACGATCGTACACATCAAAATGCGTATACACTGGTTCATCGCTGTAATATTTCTTTGTCACTAAATACAAATCATCTTCATATGTAATTAAATGTTTGAAAGTCGCTTTTTTACCTTCTAACGAATCATATTTATAATTATAAGTTGCATTACTTGTTTTAAAAATCATTTGATGATCAACCGTCCAATACAGTATCATTAACTCATCATCATACATAACAGCTAATTTCTGCTGCTTGATTCCTGTCATGAATCGAAGGTCTTTTTGTATCATTTCATAACCTTTTCCACGAGTTTTCGCTCTAAATAAATCTCCGTTTTTTTGTAAAATGTATGCATACCTTTCATCCGTGAAATTGATTGCAATTCGCGTTGGAAAACCGTATAGCAACGGATAATTCAGTACTTTATGATCTGCTTTGGAACGTTTTTTCGGTCTGTTTTTTCGGTTTTTAGGCGGATTTACCCATAATTCATATAATGGCAATTGAATATGCTTTGATAAGCGTTTCGCGCCACTTTTCATTTTATACACGTCAATATTCCCTTGACTGTCTGAAGTAATAACACCGCCAAATTTTGTGTGATGTATATTGAACAAACGTCGAATGTTTTGATGTTCGAGTGTTTTTGCAGTTGTAAAGAGTGTAATTTCTATATTTTCTTCTTCACATTCGTCGATGAATTGCTCTATAGCTTCAGAAGCGTCTAGCAAAGGTGATGTGAGTTGTAATCCGCTTATAATATTTTCTTTCGTATCAAAATACAATGGCGTATAAGTTTTACCCAATGCATACGGCTGAAACTGCATTTCATTTTTTGGATGATGAATAAACGAAAAAGCAGTTGCAAACGATAGTATTTTTGGCGTTCCCCAGTTTTTAATCGTTGTATCAATTAAAAATATACGTGTACGTAAATCTTCTTCAGGCGTAGTTTCACGACGAATAAATAATGCTTCTTTGTTTGCAATTCTATGTAAAAAGATTAAATCATCATTGGCAAATTCAGAAATAAGAATATTATCAAACTTTCCTTTATTTGTAACATCCGAAATTCCGCCCAAAGGCATTTCTCCTGGATGCACATAATGCATTGGCAACTGAATTCCAGACCATAATCGCTTGATGAGACTTCCCATAAAGAAGGTTTTCGGCTCTTCAATCAATTCTTGAATAAAATCAGGATCTTCACTAAAATATTCTATATCGGCATCTTCTGGTTCAACTGGAACTTGTTCCATTTTAAACCAAGCCGTCAGTAACGCATCTACTGTAGGATATCTGTGATGCAATAATGCCAACGCGTTGATGTCTTTACTTATTGTTGCAACAGTTATGTCTGTTTTTTCATTACATACACTGAGTTTGAAACTGTGATTTTGTATGAAATCGAGAATTTCTTCTGAGTATTTTGGCGATAGATTATGATTTGCTTCTTCAAACAAAAACGTAAATAAATCAATTCGGTTTTTTCCTTTTTTATATACCGATGGTAATATGATTAAGGTTTTTACAAACGCTTCCGCAGATTCAAAATCGATATGATCTACCGAAGGAAAATTTTTGTGTAACTCTAAGATTTCACGAAATATCTCGGACACAGCAATTTCTACTTCGCCAGAATTGGTTGCTAAAAACGTAAGTACTAAGGCTCCAAATGGCGGAAGTCCTACTCCTGATAGCAATTGTAATACTTCTACAACTTGTTCTTTATACGCAATCGTCATTCCCTCAGGAATTGTGATACAGTTAAATCCTCCTCCAAAATCTTGAGGATTTTCTATTACATTTCCATGAAACATATGATCTACTTCCCATTCCCAAAAATAGTCATGGTAAGATTGAAAGTAATATATGGCTTTTGACTGCGTATTGCTCATGCGTTATCGTGACAATCGGTATCCACTGATTGTGAGTTTTTGTATGTTTTCTTTAGCAATTTTAAAATAACTGTTATCCGTTTGCATAACAATCATATCGTTACTATTTTGATTGACATTTTTGTTGAAATAGACACTTAGTTCAGGATATTCAAAATCATATCCAGCTGGTAACAGAAAATTTTGCGTTTGCCAATACGTTTTTCCAGGTATTGAAAGTAATGGTGAACCAATTAAGAGTGCTTTATCTTCAATAATTACCCAATGAATAGGTTGTAGACGAATTGCTGGCATTTTTGGAATGATTGCATCTAAAGTGTCCAATGAAATCAATTGAGCTGCGGCAGTTCGTTCTACACTTGAAGGAACAATACTGAGTTCTATAGTCTCATCCATCCCAAAGTAATTAAAATTATAATCGGGCGTTTCTAGAGACAAGGCTTTGTGTATTGGCGACCAAAGCAATGACGTTTTTAAGCGTTCTTCGGGTAAATTTCCTCCTAATAGAAATAAAGCATTTTCATGCTGAAAGTATATTTTTTTGAATGGAATGCTTCGTATTTCTGGACTGTGGAGTTGATTTGGTGCAATTCCGCGTACCCAAATATCGTCCATATCAGTCGCCATTCGCAATGATTTCCACACACGAATTTGCGCTAATTTTTCTTTATATTTTGAGGGCAATCGCAACCAATATTCGGTTACACCTTGTGTAAGATCTCTTTCCACAACTGGTCTATTTCTGTATTTATGTATTGTTTTTTCTGCTGATCTTTTACCCAATCAGTTCTGTTTTGCAAATAGCGTAACTTGTCTTTTATTACGTTTAATTCTTGCAATGAGATTTCTTGATTGGAGAATTTTAGTTTTAAGTTTGAAACTTCATTCATCAATTCTTCCGGATTCGGTGCTTTGTTAAAGAACGCTTGCGGATGTACTTTTTCTTCCGTTTGTTCTTTTTCTATCAATGCATTTACCGTGGCTTGAAGCGTTTCAATTTGTTCTTCCGTACTCCAAATGTATTTTAATACCCAAAGATCTGAAAGTATAGCTGCTGAGCGATCACACAACATCGCGCTTGCAGCCACTAAGTTTTGCATTTTTACAGCACGTCTGTCAGAGACTTCTATTCCTGTATTTCGTAAACTGTGAATCAACTCAATGTATGAACTGCGAATTGGTGCCAGATTTACTTCTTTTACATTGGTTTGCAAATCTTTGATTTCTTCTGGAGAAATTTGTGTTTGCTCCGTTTTTTCTTTGCGTTCTAGCTTCCAACCTGCTTGCAATACTTCTTCCAAACGATCTGGTTTTACATTGTCTACTTTTAAACGAATTAAGAAACGATCTAACAAAGCAGCCAAAGCTTCATCTTCTGGCAATTGGTTACTTGCGCTGATGAACATTAAGGCTGGTAGTTTTTTTGTTTCTTTTCCACGACGAAAAACTTTTTCGTTCAGCGCCATTAGTAAACTATTCAGAATGGCAGAATTCGCATTGAATATTTCATCCAAAAACACCATAGAAGCTTCTGGAAGCATTCCGTCTGTATTGGTGACCAATTCTCCTTCTTTTAGCAATCGAATGTCTAACGGACCAAATATCTCGTTTGGTTCTGTGAATCGAGTTAAGAGGTAATCAAAGTTAATTCCACCAATAACATGACTCGACAATTGTTTTACAATCGCACTTTTTGCCGTTCCTGGAGGTCCTAAAAGAAATACATTTTCTCTTGCTAATAGTCCTATTCCTAACAAATCGATGACCTCATCTTTTCCTACAAAGATATTTTTGATTTCATCGAGTATGGTTCGTATTTTTTGTGTTTTGTTCATAGTGTATTATGCTTCAGATACAAACGCTCTCCAAAAGTGATTTGAATGTTCTCCCAATTGAATTGCGACGTTTTCTTGAATAATTTTGTGTGCTGTAAGGCTGATATCTTTTTGTGCGATGACTCTATCAATGTACAGTGTTCGGAAACAGTTGTTCTGAAAGAGTAACGCAAGTTTTTCTTCATTAATTTCATCTTCCATATCATGTCCAATAGTGGAGTATTGAAAATTTTGCAATTGTTTTTTAAGCAAGTTTGCCAACCAATCTTCAGCATCTATATGTTCTAATTCTTTGATGATGAATGGTAAAAATCGCAATGATAAATCTGCTGAAAGCAGCACTGATGGCGTAAGTTCACCTTTAAAATCTGTAAAGAACTTCCCTAAATTTTTAGGTTCTTCTGAACGATGTGCTAAAAATTGCGCTGCATAGTAAATTGTTTTTGCTGCCCAAACTGCCGCTTCTTTATGAAATATTGGTGCTTCAAACGGATAATTAAGTACTTCATTTTCATACTCTTGCTCTAAAAAATCGGCTAAATCATTTAGTTCACTCGAACTCACTTTTGGTTTGTTAGTGTATAAAACAAATTGTCCAGAAGTACGTAAGTGATGAATGGTTTGCAGTATGTTATTTTGTATGCTCAAGCGATTGAATGCGTAATATGTAGCGTATTTATTGGTTGGTAACTATTCAAAAGAACGAAAATTATATGGAATTGGCAATTTTAGCAGTTAGGTTTTGAAGAATAGTTGATAAGCGTACGCTAGATAAATACATACAGGAATTTGTTTTCTATTTAAAAAAAATCTAGTTTGGGCTCATAATCTTAATTTTTAAAATATATGTTCGATTTAAATTTTGAAGAAGATGATGAAGTTTATTTAGACAAGTATTTTAAAAGAATTAAAGGTTTTCGATCTAAAAAATCTTTTAGTGATGGTTCCTATGAACGTTCTGATGGTTGGTTGAGTATTTATATTTCATGTTACGATCCTGAACATGAAGAGAGTTATAAAAATGCATTAGAATATTTTGTAACTCATCAAAAAGAAGTATTAGATGCATTGTGCAACGGTTTGCTCAAAAAGTATCCTGAACTTATGGAAATGTATGGAGAAACGGGATTCAGTGATGATAATTTTCCTGAGTTAAAAAACATTGAAGATGTAAAAAAACACTTAACTATTCATACATTGCATATACATGAAAAAGACGATGATACTTTTGCAAAGATTGGTTTTGAATGTGAATGCCCTTGGGATCCGGAACATGGAACTGGCATTGTAATGTATAAAGATACATTTATCAATTTTGGCGGTGCAGATACAGCAATATCTGGATGGGAGGATTGATGATTAAATAAAATCTCCCAAAGAGCCGAACACAACTTTTTGGGAGATTATATTATTATATAACTAATCAGACTGATAATTCAGAATTATGAATTATTTAGAAGAATAGTGTCCTTTTTCAGGAATTGAGATTTCGTATTTTTTTCTCGATTTGTTATTCAACTTGTTTTCTCGTAACCACGGATTGTGGATTTTTAAGATTTTATAGTTGATTCCGAAGTCTTTTGCAAAGCTGGCAAAGTTAGTTACTGCCGTGTCTACTTCTACTTTGTACGTTGGAATATGCTTGTATAAATGCTTTTCATTAAAATTGAAACCATATTTTTTAGCATTGCTAAAGATTTCTTTTAACGCAACAACTCTAAAGATGTAACGACCCGTTTCTTGACCTAGTAATAAATCGTAGTATGAGTTTACTTGTTGCTTTTCCATTCGCTTACCAATTCCACCATTTCCTGCATTATACGCTGCTGCAGCCGATGTCCAATTACCAAATCTCTTTTTAGCAGCCAATAAGTATTTACAGGCTACACGTGTTGCTTTTTCTAAATGATAACGTTCATCAACATTTGAGTTGATTTCTAGACCGTTTTCGCGTCCTGTAGTTTTCATGATTTGCCAAAAACCTCTTGCTCCTGCTGGAGATGTTACGTTTTGCAATCCACTTTCAATGACAGCTAAATATTTAAAATCATCTGGAATTCCGTATTCTTTTAAAATTGGTTCAATGATTGGAAAGTATTTATTGGCACGTTTGAATAATAATAAACCATTAGATTGCCAATACGTATTTACTAACAATTCTCTGTCCATGCGTTCTTTAATATCTGGTAAATGCAAAGGCATTTTTTCTCCAGCAAATTCTAAGGTTTCAGGAACTTCCAAAGCGTAGACATTGTAATCATTGCTATCATTCATTGCTGCTTTTGCAGTTTGACTTTTTACTGTTGACTCATTTTCTGCAGTCATAGCCTTGTCTTGTTGTACAGCATTCATCAATAAAATTCCGAGGAAAATTAATCCTAAAAAGGCAAATCCATTTTTAATTTTACGCATTGGTATATTGTTTTAAATTTGGTAATCGATTCTTTCGTTAACTATTTGGTTGTGATTGTAAAAATGGTCGGATAGGGATTACAAAAATAACAAACTGATTTAAAATCATTCTATTATCTGAGTAATTAATTGTTAATATAAGGAAAGTTTTTCTATTCTTTAATTAATCTCGGTAGATTTTCATTAAACCACTTAAATTTATTAAGTACCATAATATGTGTTCCTCCTTTTATAGGAATACAGTCTGAAATATGCTGTATAGGAAATACCAAATCTTTGTCTCCGTTGATATGAATAGTGTTTGGCAACGGTTTTTCCTGTTTCCAATTGATGATTTGCTCAATAGACCAATCTATATAGTTTTTGTCTCGAACTGAAAGGTATTCTTCATACAAATCGAGTCGTTTGGTTGCTAAGTTTCCAAAAGCAAATTTACGCAACACTTCTATATTATTGACTAGACTTGTAGGTAAGAGTTTGTAAGCTTTGGTAGCACGTGCAAATTTCATTCTACGAGGCAATTCGTGTTTTGATTTGACACTCGATATTACAAAAATCTTTTGCACATTAAGATGACGTGCCATTTCTTGAACTAAGATTCCTCCAAAAGAAACTCCTATTAAAATAATGTTATCATGCACTACTTTTTGTGCCATTCGTGACGCATAATGCGCTAAAGTTTCCTTTTTTTCGGGTAAAAACCACTCTAAATAGTGTACTTCAAATTCATTTTCTGGAAGTACGATGTGCTTGAATATTGTAGGATTTGCAGCCATTCCTGGCATAAAATATACTTGTATTTTACTTACATTCATACAGATAGTCACATTAAAAACTCGGAAATCTACTCTAAATTTCTTATCTTTGCAAAGTTAAATCAACATTTCTTCTAAACACTACATTTTTTTAAAATTAATTTAAAATAAAACTGCTATGGAAAATGCAACTATTCTTGTTATCAATGATAACGAATTTTTACGTCAATTTGAGCACAAGACAGATCTTGGAATGGCCAAGATTGAGTATTCATTACAAGAGCGTAAAATCTTTTTAACAAAATTAATAGTTCCTGAAGGACTTGACGATGTAGATTTCAAAAATGCATTTATCAAAACAGTTCTAGATAGTATTCAAGAGCGAAACTTAAGAGTCGTACCAACTAGTCCAAAGATTGCTAGTTTTTTACGAAAAAACAAACAATATAAAGACTTGCTGCCAGTCGGCGTAAGAATCTAAAAAACAAAAAAGGGAACTATATCAGTTCCCTTTTTTTTTATGTCAAAATAATTTTTATTACCTCTTCTTCAATTTATCCAACGCTTCTTTCGCCTGTACTTCTAGTTTCTCAAGCAGTTCTTTTAATTCCTTTGGCGCGCTGTATTTATCTCGTATATGAATCTTTTTTCCTTTGTATGTCAAATACGTATTTTGTAAATCCATGATACGTTCATTGTCATATTTCTCTTGAAAACTCATAAAGTTTGATTGTTCGAATTCTTTGAAAAGCGATTTCGATTTGCTTGCTGTAAGCGTTACCGAATGCTTTCCTTGAACTGTTGCATTGAATTTTCCTGTGTAATATACCGTTCCATCTTCATAAAACTTCATAGTGAATTCTTCGCAATTTCCTTTACAAGGTGATTTATACAATTCAATGTATTCTCCTTTTGGAGCAGCATCTGTCGTACTTTGAGTTTTGTTTGGATTTTCAAACTTTCCGACATTTGTAGTGGTTTCCGTTGATCCTCTTCCGTTTTTTGTAAACTTTCCGTCGGTATTCATCATTTTCAATTTCGCATTGGATAAAATTTCATATCGTTCAAATTTAATTTCAACTTCATCAGAAGAAAGCGTTACACGATTTTTATTCAGGCTTATTTTTGAAACTTTAGATAGTCCATTTAGAACAGCTCTGGAAAAATCGGAATCGCAACACATTTCAGTGCACGCTAAACCTTCAAGCTTAATTTTATCTTTCCCTGTGATTGCATACGTTCCAAAACAGTTATTTGTGTCCAACTTAAGTGTAAAGTCCGTTTCACTATTTACTTTCAAAATCACATCACTTGTTACTTTTACGACAGTTCCGTTCGTTTTAAGTTCCGTGACTTTCCAAGAACTTCCTATGAATTCTTTGGTGGAAGCATCACAACTTACCAACGTTAAGACTAATATAGAGAGTAGTGTTGTTTTCATTTGAATGTTTTTATTTATTAATTTGGTCAAATGTGTTCGCTAATAGAAACTTTATAAGTTCAATATATATATCGTTTCTGCTCGGTTCATTTGGGTATTTTTAATAGTTAAATATAAGTATCTATTATTATAACTAAGAGTTACAAAGCTATAATTACATGAATTATACCAATCTTTCGACTAAGCTCAAGATACTACGCTAAAAGTGTTATTTAGTTGAATTTCACAAAACCGCTTTTAAAATAGATTTTCATGTTGTTTCTCATCTTTTTCCTTTTCGACTTTTCTCCTTCTAGAGATTCATTAGATCCTGAATAAAAGTCAGCACTTTTAAACTCAACATAACCATATATAAGTTGTTTTTTTGTTGAATCTGGCATTTCTGATAATACTATTTTAGTATCCGTACAAGGCACTTCTAGTTTAAAAATAAAATCATCCGTTGCGTTATATGCATACGATGGAGAACCGTCCGCGCTCAATAAATGAAATAGTGTTGCTTTATTATCTACGATCTTAATATAAAATCCAGTTCCACCAAAAAGTCCAAAAGCACCAGCAATTGCAAGTGTATCGTTATTCCAATAATAGAACGATTTAAAAGGCGCTTTTCTTGAAAAATCAGTACTAGAGAGTAGCAAGTTATCATTTTCAAAACTTTCTACATATATACTGTTATTGTAAACTTCCATATCACCAAATGAAGCATATTCAGGTTTATCAACAATATACTTCTCAACTTCATTTTTGATGTTTGGGTCAATAATAAATTCGTCAATATCACTTTTTTGCACATTCGAACAAGCCATTAATAAAAGCGCTACTAATAATATTCCGTATTTCATTTCGTTACTTTTTATTTCTACGATCTTGCTTTACTTCTTTCTTTAATGAACTTTTTTTAGCCCATTGATTCAATTCCGAATTTGGATCTTGCGCTTGTTCATCAAGTTCAGCTTTCGTCAAACCTTTGAAATTCTTTTTTGTGATATGAATGCTTTTAGACATTTAATGAATTGTTTAGCTATTTAACTAAAAGCAACCGTTTCATCTACAAAATCAAAACGGAGCATTCCGTCATCGTCAATTTTTGTTAACTTGACTTTATGAAGTGTATTGACTAATTCAGGATTCCAAGGCGCTTTTACTTTGACATAGTTTTCTGTAAAACCATGAATGTATCCTTCTTTGTTTTCGCCTTCAAATAAAACCGTTTTTGCTTTTCCTAGTTGACTTTCATAAAAAGCTCTACGCATTTTGACAGACAATCCACGCAGCATTTTACTACGTTTTTTACGTACATTTAATGGAACTACACCTTCCATTTCGGCAGCTACTGTATTTTCACGTTCTGAATAGGTAAATACATGTAAATATGAAATATCTAATTCCGTTAAGAAATTGTAGGTTTCTAAGAAAATTTCGTCCGTTTCGCCTGGAAACCCAACAATGACATCTACTCCAATACAGGCATCCGGCATTACCTCTTTTATTTGAGTGACACGATCTACATACAATTCACGCATGTAACGACGGCGCATTAAACGCAATAATGTATTACTTCCACTTTGTAATGGAATGTGAAAATGTGGTACAAATGTGTTGCTTTTTGAAACGAAATCGATTGTTTCGTTTTTTAATAGATTTGGTTCTATTGAAGAAATTCGTAAACGCTCAATTCCTTCTACTTTATCTAGTTCTTGAACCAATTCTAAAAAGGTATGTTCGTGTTTTTTATTTCCAAATTCACCTTTACCGTAATCACCAATGTTGACTCCAGTTAGTACAATTTCTTTTATATTTTGTTCAGAGATTTCTTTGGCATTTTTCAATACATTTTCCAAAGTATCACTTCTCGAAATTCCTCTTGCAAGCGGAATTGTACAATACGTACATTTATAATCACAACCATCTTGTACTTTTAAGAATGCACGCGTACGATCGCCAATAGAATAACTTCCCACATAAAAATCTGCATCTTCAATTTCGCAAGAATGCACTTCTCCGAAATCGTTTTTAGTCAAATCGTTGATGTAATCGGTAATTTTGAACTTTTCTGTCGCGCCAAGCACCAAATCAACACCATCAACTGCCGCCAATTCTTCTGGCTTTAGTTGCGCATAACAACCAACAGCTGCTACAAACGCATCCGGGTTTACTTTTTGCGCTTGTTTTACAATAGTTTTAAAGCGTTTGTCTGCGTTTTCGGTAACACTACATGTATTAATAACATACATATCAGCATGTTCGGAAAAATCTACCTTTTCAAAACCTTCTTCTTGAAAGTTTCGTGCAATTGTAGATGTTTCTGAAAAATTCAGTTTGCAACCTAGCGTGTAAAAAGCGACTTTTTTTCTATCGTTCATTCCTGTACTTTTCTACCAAAATGGCAACCAATTGTGTTAGGATACCATCTGTCAATTGAAATTATTTATGTACTTTTAAACCTTTATTAGAATCGCCAAAAGAGACCATTCTAACAGGGAAAAGCCTGCAAATTTACAATTAATTCAGAATATGATAAAATTAACAATGCAACATTTTAAATTGATACTCAAGCATCTATCAATTCTTTGTTTGTTGTTGATTTCTTTTTCGTGCCAACAACACAATTCCCAAGACAGAGATCATTTAGTTTTTCGTTATAATGAGCATGCAAATATTACGTCGTTAGATCCTGCTTTTGCGAAAGATCAACGGAATATTTGGGCAGTTCACCAATTGTATAATGGTTTGGTAGAAATGGATGCCGATTTGAACGTAATTCCTGCAATTGCAACTTCTTGGAAAGTGTCTGATGATGGACAAACTTATGTATTCACTTTGCGTGATGATGTACAGTTTCATAAGCACAAATTGTTTGGAAAAGATAGTACACGTACGGTAACTGCATACGACTTTGAATATAGTTTTGGACGAATTTTAGATGATAAATTGGCTTCTAGCGGACGCTGGATTTTTAAAAGTGTAGATCGATTTAAAGCAATTGATGCATCTACTTTTGAAATTACACTGAAACAACCGTTTCCTGCTTTTCTAAGCCTGTTAACAATGAAGTATTGCTCTGTAGTTCCGAAAGAAATTGTAGAGTATTATGGTAATGACTTTAGAGCGAATCCTATTGGAACTGGACCTTTTAAGTTTAAGGTTTGGGAAGAAAACACAAAGTTAGTTTTACGAAAGCATCAAAATTATTTTGAGAAAGATACTACAGGAGCGCAATTACCATATTTAGAAGCAGTTGCCATTACTTTTTTACCTGATAAACAGAGTGAATTTTTACAGTTTATTCAAGGAAATATTGACTTTTTAAATTCACTTGATCCATCGTATCAAGATGAAATTTTAAATGCCTCTGGACAATTGCGAAACACATATACTTCTAAAGTAAACATGATTACTGGTCCGTATTTAAACACCGAATATTTAGGTATTTATATTGGAGATAGCACTAATGTTTCAAGTCATCACTTGTTGCGAAAAGCAATGAATTATAGTTTTGATCGCGTAAAGATGATTACGTATTTACGAAGCGGAATTGGAACGCCAGCCATTCATGGTTTTATCCCGAAAGGTTTGCCAGGTTTTGACAATATTAAAGGTTTTGAGTATGAACCAGAACTCGCTAAAAGCTTAGTTAAACAATATACTCAAGAAACAGGAAATGCTTCTCCAAAAGTTGCCATTACAACCAATGGACAGTATTTGAATTTCTGTGAGTACATTCAGCGAGAGTTAGAAAAAATAGGCATTAAAGCGAGTGTAAATGTAATTCCTGCTTCTACGATACGTGAATTGCGATCGAAAGGAGAATTGCCCATTTTTAGAGCTAGTTGGATTGCTGATTATCCAGATGCTGAGAATTATTTATCACTTTTTTATAGTAAAAATTTCACGCCAAACGGACCAAATTATACCCGTTTTAAGAATATACAGTTTGACGAATGGTACGAAACTGCACTGCGCGAAACTGATGCAGCTGTACGCGCAAAGATTTATACCAAAATGGATTCTTTACTGATTTCAGAAGCGCCGTTAATCCCTTTGTATTACGATCAAGTCGTACGATTTACACAAAAAAACGTCCACGGTTTGGGCATTAATCCACAAAATTTACTAGAGTTAAAACGCGTTAAAAAAGCGAAATAGGATTCCAAATTGTAACATTTTTCTTCTTTGATATACCAATATTGTATGTTGAATTATAAAGAAGAAGATTATGGGACAAGGAATAGGATTTTATGTATTAGACGATATAAGGAGAACAAAAAAGAGACGTGATAAACGAACACCTTTTGACAAAAACCTTCGTTATTATAAAGATGAAGGAAAGAAAAAAATATTTCCAAAACTTACTGAAATACAATTGAGCGCTATCCGTGAGCGCATGAAAAAACAAAATCGCAAAGAACGTGATAAATCAATTATCGCTTTTATCATTGCAATTCCCATAACTATTGGACTTATTGTAGGCTTTTTCAAATATTGGACACTTTTCTAAGTTTCTAAATAGTAATAAAAATTAGTATTCATCTTAAAACACCATATCATGTCAGGCTTTTTATCACATGCAAATACTGTTATCAGAAATAACAGACGTAAGCGTATCAATAAACTTGATCGCGTAGAACGCTATATTGGAACAGAAACTTCTGACGCTGAATACAACGAAGCATCAGAATATATGCTTTCCAAAATTAGAAAGAATGTACAAAAGCAAGAACATAAAACAAGACATATGACGATAATTGTATTTCTAATTGCTGGTGTAATTATATGCAGTCTTATGTATTACTTCTTATTTATGTATTGATAAAAAGATCATTTATTTTTTGATCATTATATTACAAATATAAAGCCGCTACTAAAAATGTAGCGGCTTTTGTATGTAGAAAGGGAAATAAACCATTCTTAGTCTTTACGCCATTTTTTGGTTTCTTCAAAAACGTGTGTTAAGATAGCTTCGTCTTGTGCTGTAAATTCTACTTTTCTTCTCGCCATTACTACTTTGGCAACTTCAAAAGCTTTTTTGGTGAGATAGGTTGCAAATCCGCTTGCGCCTCCCCAACTATAACTTGGCACAAAGTTTCTCGGGAAACCTGAACCAAATATGTTAGCATTTACGCCAATTACAGTTCCTGTGTTGAACATAGTGTTGATTCCACATTTACTGTGATCGCCCATCATGAGTCCGCAGAATTGCAATCCTGTTTTTGCAAAGTTTTCTGTTTCATAGCTCCACAAACGTACAGGTGCATAATTATTTTTCAGATTGGAATTGTTGCTGTCAGCGCCAATATTACACCATTCTCCTAAGACTGAGTTTCCTAAGAATCCATCATGTCCTTTGTTGGAATACCCCATTAATACAGAGTTATTGACTTCTCCACCAACTTTACAGTATGGACCTATAGTTGTAGCGCCATAAATTTTTGCAGCCATTTTTAACACTGAGTTTTCACACATTGCCAATGCACCACGAACTACACACCCTTCCATAATTTCAGCATCTTTTCCTATGTAAATAGGTCCTGAACTTGCATTTAGTGTACAAAAGTTAAGAGTTGCTCCTTCTTCAATGAAAATGTTTTCTGGTGCAATTACATTTACCGTTGCCGGAATTGGCTTTGATGTTCTATCTTTTGTAATGAGATCAAAATCTGCCTGAATGGCTTCTGCATTCTTTGAGAAAATGTCCCAAGTATGTTCTATTCGCAAACAATCTTGCTCGTATGAAATAACATCATAAGTATCGAAATCGACCTCATCTTGCTCGTCAGTTGCATGAAATGCAATAATTTCATCTTCCGAAAATATAGCTTGATTTGCCGTTAATCCTTGAATGAGTGCAACTAATTCTGCATTTGGTAAAAAAGAAGCATTAATCATCACATTTTCTTCCAATTCGACCATTGGATATTTTTCAGACAAGTATTCTTCAGTAATTGTTGTGGTAGTTCCGCCTAAATGTGCTTCCCACTTTTCTCTAATCGTTAATATTCCTACTCTAATATCGGCAACAGGTTTTGTATATGTAAATGGTAATAATGCGTCGCGTACGGTTCCATCAAAGAGAATGTAGTTCATGTTTACTAAGTTTTATTAGATAAAGTCGTTTACACTTTTTAGCTGACTGTAAATATAGTATTATAATTTTTCCAAAAAAAAATGTCTCTCAGTTTCCTGAAAGACATTTTTTAGTATGCTATCGTCAAAATTCTTATTTCTTGAATTTTGCGTATTTGTTTTTGAACTTGTCAATACGACCTGCTGTATCTACTAACTTAGACTTACCAGTATAGTAAGGGTGTGAAGTTCTTGAAATTTCTAATTTGTATAATGGATACTCACTACCATCAACTTCGATAGTTTCTTTAGTATCTACAGTAGATTTAGTAAGAAATACATCATTGTTAGACATATCTTTAAAAGCTACTACTCTATAATTTTCTGGATGTATACCTTGTTTCATCTTTGTAATCTTTATTGTGACTTTCTCGATTTTTCGAGGTGCAAATTTAATTATTATTTCGGAATGTGCAACATTAAAATAAAAATATTTTGATAATTTTTACGCTTGAATTTCTATATTTGTGTCCTACATAAAATTCGTTTTCATGTTTTCAAAAACATCTCATTTCGGAATTGCCCTAGGAATTGTCCTTATTGCCTCATTTGTGCTGCAATATAAACTAAATGTTCATACGGATCCGAAAAATATATATTCTTTATCCATGTTTCCTGTAATGGCGGTGTTTATGATCGTCGCAATTATTAAAGTAAGTCGTAACGGAGAACCATTTTCGATAAGGGAAGGCTTAAAAACAGGAATTGGTGTTATTCTCTTAGGAAGTTTAATGCTTTGGATTTATATGATTGTTCATGCTTCGTATATAGAAACTGACTTTGTAGATAAATTAGCCTTAGTTGCCGAAGAGGACTTAAAGAAAACTAGTGACTTTTCAGATGAGAAAATTCAAGAAAGTATCAAGTTTTTAAAATCGAATTATAAATTCAGTATTTTTATTGAAAACGTATTTAAAAGTTTATTAAGCGGATTTTTCTTTTCTTTACTAGCATCTTTAGCCATTAAATCGAAGATATTTACAAACCCTAAGAATCCTGTATGAATATATCTGTAGTTATACCACTACTTAACGAAGAAGAATCTTTACAAGAGCTGTATGCTTGGATTTCCCGTGTGATGGAAGCCAATAAGTTTACATACGAAGTTCTTTTTATTGATGATGGAAGCACAGATAATTCTTGGAAGATTATTCATGAGTTATCTCAAAAACATTCTGAAGTTAAAGGAATTCGTTTTTTACAAAACTATGGAAAGTCACAAGCCTTACACGCAGGATTTAAGGAAGCTTTAGGCGATGTTGTCATAACAATGGATGCTGACTTACAAGATAGTCCTGATGAGATTCCTGGATTGTATCAATTGATTACCGAGAAGAAGTTCGATTTGGTTTCTGGCTGGAAAAAGAAACGGTACGATTCCGTGATAGCGAAAAATATTCCTTCAAAACTATTCAATTGGGCAGCAAGACGCACTTCAGGATTAAAGCTACACGATTTTAACTGCGGTTTAAAAGCATATAAGAATATTGTAGTAAAGAATGTTGATGTGTACGGAGAAATGCACAGATACATTCCTGTATTAGCTAAAAATGCAGGTTTCCAAAATATTGGTGAAAAAGTAGTCATTCATCAAGCACGTAAATACGGAAAGACAAAGTTTGGCTATGATCGTTTTATCAATGGTTTTTTAGATTTGATCACAATTTGGTTTTTGTCTAAATTCGGAAAACGTCCTATGCATTTATTTGGTGCTTTAGGTGTATTGATGTTTTTTATTGGGTTTGCCGCTGCAGGATATATTGGAATCATGAAATTGTACAAACTCGCGTATGGTTTGAAAGCAATTCTGGTCACAGATAATCCTTGGTTTTATATTTCATTAGCAACGATGATTATTGGAACACAATTTTTCTTAGCTGGATTTTTGGGCGAAATTATATTGCGAAGCAAACGCGACAAGGAACGTTATAAGATTAGCGAAACAGAGAATATTTAGAGAACAACGCTAAGCTTTTAACTACTTGCCAAACGTAACATATTTGTTCAAAAGGAGTCTAATGTGTAAAAGTAAATAAATTGATCATGAAAAAAATAACAGTAGCAATTGCTATATTTTGCATTACTAATTTTGCGTTTAGTCAAACATCGAATAGTTTTTCTGCACAAGACTTAAAGCTATTCTTGAATAAACAAGTAGATATTAAACTTAAAAACGATGAAAAAAATCTAGATATATCTTGTACTGATGGCTCGAAAAGAGTCGATTATGTCTCAAAAATCAGCAAAAATTATATTGAAGTAATCTGTCCAGAAAGAAAAAAGAATTATGTCTACAAATTCACAACTCGAATTTTAATAAGTGAAATTTCAGTAATTACTTTAATCGAAAAAAACTAGAAACACTACCCTACAACAAACTATACAAAACAGCTGCTAGTCATTCCTATAACTTAGATTGAATTCCATTATTTAACGTTTTAACGTTACATTTCCCGTAACTACTCTTCCGCTTTCTAGCGTAAGTTTATACCAATAATCACCAGATGGTAATAAAGTGCCTTTATAGGTTCCATCCCATTGACTATCTGCTTTGATATAGTTTAAGTTTTTACCGTAACGATCGTACAATTCTATGGTCGCATTTGGATAGTATTCTTTTTGCAGTAATTGCCACGTATCGTTTATATTATCGCCATTTGGCGTGAAAAACTTTGGAAATCCACCCACTAAGATGGTTTCAGAAGCAGCACTACATTCTCCGCGGCGTACCACAATATCGTATACACCAGGATATAAGTTTACAAATTCGTTTGATTCTGAAAATGAGTTTCCTCCATTAATAGAATACGTAATATTTTCCGGATCACTTTCTGGTGTGAGTAGAATTTGAACTGTATTTACATCTTGAAAATCTTGTACATCAATACGATCAATTGTTAATGGCGGTTCTGCAACTACGATATAATTCACTTCTTTTTCGCATCCTGCACTGTTTGTCACTGTTACAGTATACGTTCCAACTTCTGAAACCATAATTGACGGTGTTGTTTCATTTGTTGACCATGAATAACTTGAAAAATTTTCGTCAAAAGACAATTCTACAGCAGAACCAATATCACCACATAAAAAAGCTTGTTGATCTTCTACAGTTGGTTGCGCCACAATATTTAATTCTATACTTCCTATAAATCCGCAATTGCTTCCATAGGAAACTCTAAAAAATAATTCGTCAGTAGTATTTACATCTATAAATGAAAAATCGCTAAGCTGATTTTCAAGTAACAAAGCATCATTTCTTGTTGAGTAAATAGTAATTGTTGCTCCAGGAAAATCGTTTCCTACAGTAGTTTCTATTTGTGAAATAGAGATGTTCGTATCTCCTACTTCACATACATCAATAGTATCGTAAACACCTAAATTACTTCCTGGATTAACGCTGAGTCGCACTTGTGTAATAGCAAAACAATCGATATACGAAAATACACGTGCATACAATATTTGATTGTTTACAGTATTCGCATAAAAATTATTTGGAACACTATTTTCATTCATTTGCGCATCATTCAAGTTTTCGTAAAACATGATATCAATATCATCACTACCGTTATCTTCTTCAATTACTGTAATTGCTTCTTGCAGATTGAATACTGACAAACCATCTGTATCATTATCATCAACATCACATTGTTCAATTGTAAATAGAGGTGCAATATTTGGAGTTTCTTGAATCACAACAATTTCAGTAAATAGTTGATCTGGAGCGTTTGAAAATGTAACTTGTGCAGTCACCGTAAACGAACCAGCAGCTGAAAATACATGTGATGGCGATATTGCAGTCGATGTATTTGCTGTGCCTGAAGCTAAGTCGCCAAAATTCCAGTTAATTCCTGTAATCGTATTTTCAGAAGTAACTGTAAATGTTGTTTGATCGCCAAGGCAAAAATTTTCAATTGTAGCAATACTTTCATAAAATGATTGTACCGTTGCTGGCAAACCAAAACGTGCAAAATTACTACCTAAATCAACACTCTGATAATCAAATCCGCAAGCAGCTCCTAATAAGTTTGGTGTATTGATTGTGGACAATTTTGAAGATGGTAATGCATGATAAATACGCTTGTCTAATCCTAATTGTAAACTTCCTGCCAATGATGGTGTTACTTGCGCTGATGGATAATCATACACTATATATTTTGTATTTGGAACATCTGCAGCAGTCACATCATATTGTTGTAATTGCATATTAGTCAAGAAATTAATCCCAAAAGCTTTTCCTGAAGCATACAATCGTGTTGAGTTTGAAGAAAATTCAACGCCATAAAATACTATTTCATCTGCTATAAATTGTCCATTGCTCACAAAACCTGTTGTACTATCAAAATCGTATAGATATAAAGAACCTGCTTGAGTTGGTTCAAATAGCGTATGTGCTATTGCTAGTTTTTGACCATTTGGAGAAATTTTCATATTCCCTCTAATGTTTCTATAATCTGGAACTGCGTTTGATGTATTTGAAACAATTGGAATAGCATTGACTCCTGCTGCAGTAACTTTAAACGAAAAAAACTGATTGTTACGATGTGTAACTACCCAATAATTTCCATCGGAACTTATCGTTGCAGATACCTTCTCGGAAGTACTTCCTAGTAAATTTACATTCTTAGTCGTTACAAATCCCATTCCGCCGCCGAGCGACATATCTACAACAGAATAATTAAATCCATTACTTGGCCCAGCATTATTTCCGTTATAAGCATCTACTACATCTGCAGTAAAAATATAAAAGAGGTTTGCATTGCCTGGATTTGGAACAATGATACAAGATTGTGTACTTGATAAGCTTCCAGCCAAATCTGTTCCATTTGGCATAGGCTCATGCAAACGGTTCCACACAGTCACTCCATCGGTATAGAACAACAATGATCCATTGGCATCAGAAATAGATGAGCAACCTTCTAAAGTATCTACTTGTCCCATATCTAAAATTTCGGGAATTCCCGAATTAAAATTTAGACCTGCATTCACGCCAAAAAACCAATTCGCGGTTTCTCGTTGCGCATGTACCGAGACAATGAAAAATAGAAGTATGCAAAAAAAATTTAGAGGATTTTTTTTCATAGCGGTATAATCGGTCATTAAAGTTATTCAAAATATTTTGCCTATCAAAATAGAAAGCCAAATGAATTCATTATTTTTGTCTCTTAAAATACCTGTAAATGACAAAGATTGACGCCAAAATCTTGGAGAAAGCAACTGCTTGGTTAACTCCAATTTTTGACTCTGACACACGAGAAAAAGTTCAAAACCTTATAGATACAAACGCTAACGAATTAACAGAAAGTTTCTATACCAATTTAGCTTTTGGAACTGGTGGTATGCGAGGTGTTATGGGACCTGGAACCAATAGAATTAATAAATATACATTAGGAAAAAATACGCAAGGACTTAGTAATTACCTTAAAAAAATATATCCAAATCAGCAGTTAAAAGTTGCTATTGCCTATGACTGCAGACACAATAGTAAATCATTAGCACAAACAGTTGCAAATGTATTTTCTGCCAATGGTATTCAAGTGTATTTATTTTCAGATTTACGGCCTACGCCAGAATTATCATTTGCAGTAAAGTATTTGGATTGTCACTGCGGAATTGTCCTAACTGCTTCTCATAATCCGCCAGAATATAACGGTTATAAGGTGTATTGGACAGATGGCGGACAAATTGTTCCTCCTCAAGATGGTGAAATTATCAATGAGATTAATCAATTGGATTTTTCACAAGTTCAGTTTGATGCAAATACTGATTTAATTCATTTAGTTGATACCGATGTCGATGAAGCGTTTATCAATGCAAGTGTCGCTAATGCGGATTTTAAAGCAGAAAAGAAAGATGATGTAACCATTGTTTTTACCTCTTTACACGGAACATCCATCACGATGATTCCTGAAGTATTGAAACGTGCTGGTTATAAAAATGTACATGTTGTTGCCGAGCAAGAAAAACCAGATGGAGATTTCCCTACGGTTGTTTCGCCAAACCCAGAAGAACCAGAAGCATTGAAAATGGCTATGGAATTAGCTGATAAAACTAATGCAGATATCGTGATTGGAACAGATCCTGATAGTGATCGTTTGGGAATCGCAGTGCGCGATTTAGAAGGAAATATGATATTACTCAACGGAAATCAAACGATGGTTGTGATGACCGATTTCTTGTTGCAACAATGGAAAAATAACAATCGAATTAACGGAAAACAGTTTATCGGTTCTACGATTGTATCCACACCAATGATGGTTGATTTGGCAAAAGCTTATGAAGTAGAATGCAAAATTGGCTTGACAGGTTTTAAATGGATTGCCAAAATGATCAAAGATTTTCCTGAATTGGAGTTTATTGGTGGTGGCGAAGAAAGCTTCGGATTCATGACAGGCGATTTTGTACGTGACAAAGATGCAGTCACCGCTGCACTATTGGCATGCGAGATTGCTGCACAAACAAAAGCTGATGGAAGCTCATTTTATGCTTCGTTGATTGACATGTATGTAGCACATGGTTTTTACAAAGAAAAGTTAGTTTCTTTGGTAAAGAAAGGAATCGATGGCGCCAATGAAATTAAGCAAATCATGATCGATTTACGAGAAAATCCTCTTACTACAATCGACGGTTCAAAAGTAGTGTATATTGAAGACTATCAAGCGTCTACAATGACCAATATGGAAACTGGTGAAAGCTCAGAAATTTCTGTTCCGAAGTCAAATGTTTTGATTTACTACACGGCTGATGGCACTAAAATTGCAGCACGTCCAAGTGGTACAGAACCAAAAATAAAATTCTACTTTAGTGTAAATCTGCCATTGGCAAACAAAGCAGATTTTGCAACTGTAGAAAATCAACTCGATGCAAAAATAGAACGCATCGTTCAAGAAATGAAATTAAACTAATGGATTACATTAAAAAATTATCACATTACATAATTCCTTATAAAAAATATGCATATTTAAATATTTTCTTTAACATTTTATATGCGCTTTTCGGAACACTTTCTTTTGTATCATTGATGCCGATGTTGAAAGTTTTATTGAAAACTGCAGAACGAATTACGGTAGAGCCAATTAGAGAAAAATATGAAGGTCTTGGAGGTTATGCAGATTATTTGAATGATTATTTAAACTTTTTCATCACACAAAAAATAGAAACTGACGGACAATATTCGGTGTTAATCTTGATGATTATCATTGTTATTTCTACCTTTTTATTGAAAAATGCTGCAGGTTATTTTTCAAACTTCTTTTTGGCGTATTTAAGAAATGGAATTTTAAAAGACATTCGAAATAACCTCTATCAAAAAGTAACTACACTTCCAGTTTCTTATTTTTCAGAAAAAAGAAAAGGTGATATTATTGCTAGAATTTCTGGCGATGTAAACGAAATTCAGAATTCATTGTTGGCTATTTTAGAACTATTAGTTAGAGAACCTTTAACGATCTTATTTACCATCATCGTGATGTTTTCAATCAGTACAAAACTGACATTGTTTGTATTTCTCTTCATTCCTATTTCTGGATTTATCATCTCAAAAGTTGGAAAAAGTTTGAAAAAACATTCTGACAGAGTTCAAAAAGAAAATGGTGTTTTTCTGTCTATTTTAGATGAAACGCTGAATGGCTTGAAAGTGATCAAAGGATTTAATGCCGAAAAACATTTTAATACTTCTTTTGGTAATTCTACCTCTAAACTTTATAAATACTCTAATAATTTAGCACACCGACAAAACTTAGCTTCTCCGACAAGTGAGTTTTTAGGTATTGTTGTTATTGCTGTTATCTTACTCTATGGAGGAAAATTGGTTTTGATTGATAAAATCATGACGCCTGACGAATTCATTACGTACATGGCGCTGGCTTACAACATTTTAACTCCAGCGAAAGCGATTAGTAAAGCAAGTTATAAAGTAAAAGCTGGAAACGCTTCTGCAGATCGTGTTTTAGAAATATTAAATACCGAATCTCCGATTACAGATGCTAAAGATGCCAAAGTACAAGGCGAATTCACTTCAGACATTGCATTAAATAACATTTCTTTTAAATATGAGGATGAGCTTGTATTAAAAAACTTCTCTCTAAAAGTTCCAAAAGGAAAAACAGTCGCTTTGGTTGGACAATCTGGAAGTGGAAAAAGTACCATTGCAAACCTTGTAACGCGTTTTTATGATGTAAATGAAGGTAGTATTGAAGTTGATGGAAAAAACATTAAAACACTCACAAAAGCTTCTTTACGTGGCTTGATGGGATTGGTAACGCAAGATTCTATTCTTTTTAATGATAGTATTCGTAATAATGTCAAACTTGGAAAACAAGATGCCACTGACGAAGAAGTGATTGAAGCTTTAAAAATTGCCAATGCATGGGAATTTGTAGAAGAATTGCCTGATTTGTTAGATCATAATGTAGGTGATTCTGGAGGAAAGCTTTCTGGCGGACAAAAACAACGTTTGAGTATTGCAAGAGCCGTTTTAAAGAATCCTCCAATTATGATTTTGGATGAAGCTACTTCTGCCCTAGATACTGAAAGCGAACGTTTGGTTCAAGTTGCTCTAGAAAATATGATGAAGAATAGAACTTCTATCGTTATTGCACACAGGTTATCTACCATTCAAAATGCAGACGTAATTGTAGTGATGCAAAAAGGTGAAATTGTAGAGCAAGGAACACACGAAGAATTGATTCGCAATAATAAAGTGTATACCAAGTTGGTTCAGATGCAATCTATTTAGGATTGAAATTGAACTCGAAATTGAAATTACAGCTGAATTTTCTTCTTAGTAGCCTTAACTTTTAGTTTTGTAAAATATCTTATTAAAGAATAAATCACTAAAACTCCTAAGATTGCAATTCCATATTCGAGCGGATTGTTTATGTCGTTATTTACTTTCGCTTCTGCTAAAATACCAATAATAACTAATGGAAGTCCCATCATAAATAGATACACTATAAAAGTTGGTTTAATACATATACGGTCAAGTCTATTTCTTCTAAATAAAAAACCTACAGAAATAAACATTGGTCTAAATCTATTTGCCCAGCCGTAATCGTTAACAAATCCGCCATGTATTTGTGATTCATTTTCATAAAACTCAAAACCTTTTAATTTTTGAAGATGTTCCTTTACTTCCGCTTGTGTTAATGAAGTTTCTGGCTTATATATTTTTACAAGTTTAGGAATCATGTAAGCTAATTTTAAAGTACACTAAAAAGTGAAGATGGTTTGAAAGTATTATTTGTAATATAAGTGTTGCTTCATGAATTTTCGTTACAACTAAACTTTTTTTATCTTTAGATTAAACCTTTTTCTTTTTACATTGTCAAAGAAGAAACTAGAAATAACTTGAACGTCGTAGAAACAAGCCTCATTGATGATTTAAAGAACCCGAAAACGCAAGAAAGAGCGTTTCGAGAACTTGTGTCTACATACAAGGAGCGTTTGTATTGGCATATTCGAAGAATGGTAACGAGTCACGATGATGCAGATGATGTGCTTCAAAATACATTTATTAAAGTTTTTCGAAGTATTCATAATTTTAAAGGCGATAGTAAGTTATATTCTTGGATGTATCGTATTGCCACGAATGAATCAATTACTTTTATCAATCAACGTGCAAAGAAAGCCGGAATTTCTTCGGAAGAATTACAAGATCAATTGGTGAATAATTTAAAAGCAGATGTATATTTTGAAGGCGAAGAGATTCAATTGAAATTACAAAAAGCTATTGCCATATTGCCACAAAAACAGCAACTAGTTTTTAATATGAAGTATTTTGATGATTTGAAATATGCGGAAATGAGCGAAATCTTAGATACGTCAGTTGGTGCATTGAAAGCTTCGTATCATCACGCAGTAAAAAAAATAGAAACTTTTTTAACAGATTAAACCTTTTGTACAAATTAGAGTCAAACTATTGTGAAAAACAACGAATTACATAACAAAGAAACTGGATTCAATACTCCAAAAGAGTACTTCAACACGTTTGAAGAGCGTCTTTTTGATCGTATGAGAACAGAAACCGTGATTCCGAAAGAAACTGGTTTTAAAACACCTGATTCTTATTTTGACAATTTGGAAGATGCACTTTCAAAAGAATTATTTCAGGCAAAAGAAGCAACTAAGGTCATTCCGCTACAGCGAAAAAGAAATTACTTAAAGTATATAAGCTATGCAGCCGCAGCGTGTATTGTATTTTTTGTTGCGATTAATTTTATAAATACAGATTCTAACAAACTTACAATTGAAGGAATTGTAGATAGTGAAATCAATTCCTTTATTGAAAATGATTTAATTGCATTAAACAATTATGATTTAATAGATGTATATGAAGAGGAAAATATTGATGTCAGCACAATTTTTGAAGTAAATTTAGACGAAACAGAAACTATAAATTATTTAGAAAACACATCAGATCCTTATGATTTGTTGGATGAATAAAACAAAATAACAGTAAGAAATGAAACTATATACAACTATTGTATTTTTATGCTTTGGTATCTTTATGGGGATCGCTCAAAAAAGGCAAAGTAAAGAGAAAATTAAACAATTAAAGATTGCTTATTTTACTGAAAAATTAGATTTTTCAACAGATGAAGCACAGCAGTTTTGGCCAATTTACAATGCGTATGATGACAAAAACCATGAGTTACGCGTTACTGGTTTTCATAAAATTAAGAAGGAAGTAGAAGACATGGACCAAATGTCTGAAAGTGAAGCTTCAGAAATTTTAGCTCGCCTCGAAAAATTAGAAGATGAAATGCACGAGAATAAGAAAGCATTAATGAAAAAGCTTAAAAAAATTCTTTCTGCAAAAAAAATTATACACTTAAAAAAAGTAGAACGCGAATTTAATAGAGAGTTAATGAAACAATTCCGTAACAAACGCGGAAAACGAAAATCAATGCCCTAAAAAACCTAGAGTACATTTGTATTCGCAACCTAGCATTGATTAGAAAAGAGCACTTCCCTCAAAAGAAATGCTCTTTTTATTTTTAATTATTTTTTATA
>NZ_JBOEFY010000009.1:111776-111897 GCF_050633145.1 Kordia sp.
AAATACTTACATGTAAGTATTTTTATTGTCAGATATGATTTGTAGTTTTAAGAAAATTAATACAGATGGATCTTACAAATAAACACCGGTTTAGTTCATTTAAACATTTTGAGCAAAATAA
>NZ_JBOEFY010000010.1:0-24817 GCF_050633145.1 Kordia sp.
ACCCAAGACCCAAGACCCAAGAAATCTAAGAAGCGAAGCTGATCTAAAAGCGATAGCGGTCTAACATCAAAGTAATTCTCGATACAATTTTCTTCATTCCATTTCGAAAATCACTCGAATTGACGATTTGCGAATTCTACCAAAATACCAAGAGCGAAGCGTGTCTAAGAGCAAAGCGATCTAAAAGCAAAGCGTATCTAAATAGTTTTCAACGAAATTTGCATCGTAGTTCCTTTGCCAAGTTCCGATTTTAGAACTTTGATTTTTCCGCTATGATAATTCTCTACAATACGTTTTGCGAGCGATAAACCCAATCCCCAACCACGTTTTTTACTTGTAAATCCAGGTTGAAATACCTTTTTAAAATTTCGTTTCGGAATTCCTTTTCCGTTATCGGTAATTAAAACCTTAACGAAAGTATCTGCGGGAGTAATTTCGAGTTTCAAATCGCCTTTCCCTTTCATAGCGTCAATAGCATTCTTTACCATATTCTCAATCGTCCAGCTATACAATTGTGCGTTAATTTCACTGTAAATAGGTGTGTCGGGCGCTTCAAATGTAAAATTGACCAACTTAGAAGTACGTGATAACAAATAATCGTACGAATCTTTGGTTTCCTGTACAATATCCAAACGTTGTAGTGTTGGAATAGAGCCGATCTTAGAAAAGCGTTCGGTAATGGTTTGCAAACGATCAATATCTTTCTCAATCTCTTTAATATAATCGGGATCTACATTCTCGGTTTTCAAAATCTCTGTCCAACCCACCAAAGATGAAAGCGGCGTTCCAATTTGATGTGCGGTTTCTTTCGCCATTCCTGCCCATAACTTATTCTGTTCAGAAGCTTTCGAAGCACTAAAAAAGAAATAGGCAACTGCGGCAAACAATACAATAATTAATAATAGGGCAAGCGGATAATATTTGAGTTTGTTTAAAGTTTCAGAATTTCCGTAATACAATGTTCCTTTTTTTACATTACTTTTTAATTCTTCATCAAAGTATGTAATTTCAATTGGTTGATTTTCTTTAGAAAATTGTTTAATCTTTTGTTTAATATATAAAGAATCGTTCTCCTTTTTTTCATCCATATTTAAAGTAGAAATACCTCCTTTATCATCTTTTATAATTCTTGGATTAGAATTTTCAGTAGCGATAATATCTCCAGCTAAGAGCAAATCTTCTCCATCATTGATTGATTTTAATGCCCTTACCCAAATTTGCATTTTTGTACGTTCATCTTCTTTAAATTCTTGAAAGAAAATATACGTATTCCATAAAATTCCCGAAACAATAGCAAAAGAAGCGAGAATCAATATCCAGCGAATAAGAACAGGTCTGTTTTTTAAAATCATACAAATACTTTGAAACCACTAATATAAACGAAAAGAAATAGTTTTATTGTGATTGTATTGATCAAAAGAATAGAAAAGAACTCAATTAGAAAATTAGTTGTTAAAAACAGTGCTTTTGCGTTGATAACTATTGTTGTATGCTCCGCTTTTTTACATTAATTTTGTCGCACAAAAAACATCAGAATGCTATCAATAGATCCAAAAGAAATTCCAACAGCCAAACTTCATGGGTATTTGTTAGGTGCTGTCGCGCCAAGACCAATTGCCTTTGCAAGTACGATTGATGCTGATGGAAATCCGAATTTATCGCCGTATAGCTTTTTTAATGTATTTAGTGCCAATCCGCCAATTATGATTTTTTCGCCTGCGCGAAGAGTTCGTAACAATACCACAAAACATACACTTGAAAATGCAATAGCAACGAAAGAAGTGGTGATTAATGTGGTAAATCATGACATTGTACAACAAATGTCGTTGAGTAGTACGGAATATGCTGCAGGTGTCAATGAGTTTGAAAAAGCAGGATTGACAATGTTGCCATCTGAAAAGGTAAAACCATTTCGTGTAGCAGAATCGCCAGTGCAGTTTGAATGCAAAGTAAACGAAGTAGTTTCGTTAGGAAATGAAGGTGGCGCAGGAAACTTAATTATATGTGAAGTTGTCAAATTACACATCAATGAAGACATTTTAAATGATCGCGGAACAATAGATCATTATAAAATTGATTTGGTAGCCAGAGCAGGCGGAAGCTTTTACAGCAGAGCACGCGATGGATTTTTCGAAATTCCAAAGCCAATTGCAACTTTGGGTATTGGCGTAGATCAAATTCCAGCGGGCATTCGTACGAGTAAAGTCTTAACAGGAAATGATCTTGGAATCTTAGGAAATGTAGAAAAACTACCAACCGAAGCAGAAATACAAGAATTTATACAAACAACTGAAATTACAATTTCAGATACACCAGAAACAAATCACATAGCAGCACAAACATTTCTAGCCAAAGGCGATGTGCAAACTGCTTGGAAAATCTTATTAGCAAAATAAATAACATGGAAGTACAGGGAAAAGTAAAAATGATCGGGCAAACGCAGACGTTTGGAAACAACGGTTTTAGAAAGCGTGAAATTGTCGTAACAACAGAAGAGCAATATCCACAACACATCATGGTGGAATTTGTACAAGATAAAGTAGACTTATTAAATAGTTTCCAAGTAGGACAACCTGTAAAAATCAGTATCAACTTACGTGGTAGAGAATGGGTAAATCCGCAAGGAGAAACAAAATATTTCAACTCTATTCAAGGATGGAGAATTGAAAGCGTACAGCAACAAGGACAAGCGCCAGCAGGAATGCCACCAGTGCCACCAGCAGATGCGTTTGAGCCAGTAAACGATTTCAAAGAAGAAGATCACGACGATTTACCTTTTTAAGGAATTAGAAAAATTATATTTCGCGTAGCTTGTCATATCGAGTATTATTGAAATCAAAATATATTTTGATTGAAAATACCTAGCGTAGCTATCGAGAGATAAAAAAACCTCATAGCTACATGTTATGAGGTTTTTTTGATTTATGAGATTTCCATAACGTCAGTTCGAGTGCCAAATCTGTGATTTGGTGTATCGAGAACAGTTGTGATTTTATAAGTTTGAGAAAAAAGTAATATATAGTTCACTAGTTAGGTTTTGTTTTCAAATTACTTCTCGATACAATTTTCTATCGAAAATCACTCGAAGTGACGTTTAGAATACTTAAGTATAAAACCTCCAAAACGTCTTTGCGAAAGTTTTGAAAAAAACTTGTGGCAATCTGTTTGTTGCAAAAACGATTTTGAGTATGCTTACGAACAGATTACTTCGTCATACTTCCTCGCAATGACAAATCAAAGAAGTCTAACAATCTAAAAGCGTAAGCGCATCTAAGAGATTCCTGCCTACGCAGGAACAAGTCTAATAGCTGTCACACTGAGCAAAGTCGAAGTGAAAGCAAGTCTAAATTTTTCGTAAATTCACACAAAAATCAACCATGCGCATTACCAAAACAATAGAAACCATCTTTAAGAAGTATTTGCCATCGCCGTTTACCATTGCGGTATTGTTAACGCTGCTTACTATTGTATTGGCAACGTTTTTTACACGACCTGAAAAGGTGAGTACTTTTAATCATTTTGTAGACGTATTATCGTTTTGGGAAGATGGAATTTGGAATTCAGGCTTGTTGGTTTTCGCCTATCAAATGATGCTGATTTTGGTGCTTGGACATGTATTGGTGTTGAGTAAACCTATGAATTCGCTCATTCTAACGCTCACGAAATCGGTCACAAATACGACCAATGCAGTTGTTTTAGTCAGTGTTACCACTATGATTGTTGCTTTCTTCAATTGGGGATTGGGTTTAATATTCGGTGCCATCTTAGCTAGAAAAGTAGGTGAGCATGCACAGCAAAATCAAATACCAATTAACTATCCATTGGTCGGTGCAGCTGGTTATGTTGGACTTATGATTTGGCATGGTGGAATTAGTGGTTCGGCACCTTCAAAAGTAGCAGAACAAGGGCATTTGCATGAGATGATGAATGGTGTATTGACTGTGGATCAATTTGGACAAGTTCCAGAAGTAATCACGTCAAGTAGTACGATTTTTAGTTGGTGGAATTTATTGTTATTTGGAATTTTACTCGTGCTAATTCCGCTTGTTTTAAGTCTTCTTGCAAAAAAAGCAACACCTACAAAATTGAATTTGCCAACATATCAATTCAACAAAAAAGATAACGAAACCATTGAAGGTGCTGATAAGTTAGATCATTCTTCCATAGTTGCCATTTCGTTTGGTATATTAATTTTAGTTGTATTCTTTATCCAATATGCAAAAAACTTGAGTTCACTTTCGGCGATAAAAATTTCACCAAACATGCTCAATTTTTTCATGCTAGGTTTGGCAATTATACTACATGGAAACTTTAAAAGTTTTCTCAATGCGGTAGAAGAAGCCATCAAAGGAACTTCGGGAATTTTAATTCAGTTTCCATTGTATTTTGGAATCATGGGAATCATGAAAAGCTCAGGAATGGTCGGAATGATTTCAGATAGTTTTGTGGCAGTTGCTAATGAAACTACTTTGCCAATTTATACATTTTTTAGTGCAGGATTGGTAAACATTTTTGTGCCGAGTGGTGGCGGACAATGGGCTGTGCAAGGACCAATTGTAGTGCAATCGGCAATAGAATTAGGCGTGCCATTGCCAAAAGCAGTTATGGCATTATCGTATGGAGATCAAATAACCAACATGTTGCAACCATTTTGGGCATTGCCATTATTAGGAATCACACGATTAAAAGCAAAAGAAATATTACCATACACGCTTATCTTAATGTTGGTAGGTATTCTAGTGTATGTTTTAGGTTTGTTATTACTATAAAAAAAGTCCCGCGAACGGGACTTAATATTGTGGTTTTAGGCTTTAGTCTTCATACACTAATTCAAAAAGCAATGATGAAAAATAAACGTTTAGACGTATTTAGACTAAATACAAATTTGGCGAAAAAATACTAAAAATCAAAGTATTACTATTGATTTTCTTAAATGAAACCCTAGAAAATAACAATTGAATGTATCTTTTAACAGAAGAAATAGCGTTTCCGCCAGTTTCAGAAACTTCGTCTGAAGGTATTTTGGCATTTGGTGGTGATTTACAACCAGAACGTTTATTATTAGCATATAAAAACGGAATTTTCCCTTGGTATAGCGAAGATGAACCAATTATTTGGTGGTCGCCCGATCCGCGAATGGTACTATTTCCAGACGATTTAAGAGTGTCAAAAAGTATGAGGCAATTGCTGTGTCGGGAAACATTTACGGTAACCTTCAATACGGCTTTTGAACACGTAATTCGGGCTTGTGCATTAATTCATCGTCCAGGACAAGACGATACTTGGATTACTAATGAAATGGAAGACGCATACATTGAACTCTACAAAATGGGACATGTGACTTCCGTGGAAGTTTGGCGCGACGAAAAACTTGTTGGTGGCGCGTATGGTGTGAATTTAGGACACGTTTTCTGTGGTGAAAGTATGTTTGCTCTTGAAAGTAATGCTAGTAAATTTGGATTTATTCACTTAGTAAAACGATTAAAAGCAAACGGTTGCCAAATCATCGATTGTCAAATGCATACCAATCATTTAGCGAGTTTAGGCGCGTATGAAGTGCCACGTGAAGTGTTTTTGTCGTATTTGTAACGTTCTAATTTAACGTGATTTCGATATAGTTTTATTTTCAAACTCTTAAATAAAATGTCAAATCGAGCGCAGTCGAGATTCAATAAAAACAATCATTTTCTTTAGCTTCTCGACTGCGCTCGAAGTGACAAGAGTTGATTTTATTAAACTTAGCGATTATATTGGTAATTTTTTATGTCGAACTTACGTTACGTATTATCAAGTATTTTCTAAAATTCAGTATCCTTAGTATTAAACATTCTAGAAAAATATTTGATACAATGTAGAACCAATTTTACAGTAATTAAAGATAAAAAGATACTAATTAAGGTAGTTAAAGACATCATAAAACCAATAGTCATATTGACGATTTCTTGTTTTTGTATATAAACTACAATGTCAGCACTCAGACTTAAATATACACGTACAAGGGCAATAGCGAAAGTCAGTCAAATAAAATAAAAGATTTTTTTCATATTATATACGTAGCTGTAAATGAAAAAAAGTTACAGTCTATAGAGTTTTAGTGTGTGTAACCAAGCGAGCTAGGAATAACTGTCCTTTCCATTTTAAAACTTCCATCCTTCGTAAACGTGATTTCAACAAAATAGCGTCCTTTTTTGTTTTTACTTCTGCAATGACTTCATACAAATAAGAACTTTTTTACTAAATCTAATGCGGTATTCTAGCTTATTGTATTTAAGCGCTGTTTTGTAGCTAACTTCTATGCGTTCTTCTTTTTTGTGTTTGAGTGATTTCTGCGCGGTACAGCACAGTGAAAAACTCAAAAATAATAGAACGTAAAAGTATTTCATCACTCGTTTTTTAATTCATCATATCGAAAACAAGTTGTGGTATGATCGTTCACCATTCCAGTTGCTTGCATGTGCGCATATATAACTGTTGAACCGACAAATTTAAAACCTCTTTTTTTCAAATCTTTGCTTAGTTTATCTGAAATTTCAGTAGTTGCAGGCACATCATTTCTATTGGTGAATGCATTCTGAATCGGTTTTCCATCCGTAAATTGCCAGATATATTTAGAAAAACTACCAAACTCATCTTGTATTTTCATAAAAGCATGCGCATTGCTAATAGTTGCTTTTATTTTTAATTTATTTCTGATGATTCCTGCATCTTCTAGCAAACTATTAAACTTCTCTTCGTCGTATTGTGCAATTTTTTTATAATCGAAATTATCAAACGCTTTTCTGAAATTTTCACGCTTCCGCAGAATGGTAATCCAGCTCAAACCTGCTTGAAACGTCTCTAAAATTAAAAACTCAAACAAGGTGTCATCATCATACACAGGAACGCCCCATTCTTCATCATGATACGCAACGTATAATGGATCATTTCCGCACCAAGCACATCTTCTTTTTTCGGTAAAATTCATTTCTTATACATTTTAATTATTTCATGATAAACATCAGTTAACGTCTTTGAATCGTTTTGTAAATTTACAACGCTTTTGCACGGAACACAAAAGCACTATGAAAAAAGCAACGTAAGTTTTATAGAAAACTACGACTTAATTTTTGTAAAAACCATTTTACTATGACAATAACAGACACACATATAAAAGATATTATTGAAGAAAGCTTAACGAAAGCTACTTCATATCAAGAATACAGAGCCTTAGTTAAAAATTTAGTAGCTGAAGGGAAATCGACAGGAGAGTTGCAAACAGAAGCATTGTCTAACTATTCCATGCTAAATGACAAGCGTATGAAACGTTTGGACAAAACAACAAAATTAACCGAAGAAGCTGTTGCCGATATAAAATCGTATAATGGCGATGTTACATGGTTGGTGTTGACAGAAAGTTGGTGTGGAGATGCTGCGCAAACAATGCCTGTAATTAATAAAGTAGCTGAATTGAATGATAATATTACGTTTAAAGTAGTGTTAAGAGACGAGAATGAGGCATTAATGAATGAGTTCTTAACAAATGGCGGGAAATCAATTCCGAAGTTAATTGCTATTGATAATACTTCGGGAAATGTGCTAGGCGATTGGGGACCACGACCTACAAAAGCAACACAATTGGTGAACGATTACAAAGCTGAACATGGAAAGTTAACTCCAGAATTTAAACAAGATTTACAAGTTTGGTATAACAAAGATAAAGGACAAAATACGGTAGCCGATTTATTGAAGTTAGTGTAGTTGTTATTAAAAATTAAAAGATTTAAGGATTGAAATATTGAAAAATGTTTTGATCCTT
This sequence comes from Kordia sp., assembly GCF_050633145.1. Lineage (GTDB taxonomy): Bacteria > Bacteroidota > Bacteroidia > Flavobacteriales > Flavobacteriaceae > Kordia. Next base: position 7,796 of record NZ_JBOEFY010000010.1, read on the forward strand.
TTTTTGTTATACTGTCATTCCGCACTTGTTGCGGAATCCACTAATTTGTTGCATGCTTCTTGATTAAAATAAAGATAGATTGTATAGAAAATTACCTTGGGAAACTATGGATTCCTGCCTACGCAGGAAAGACAAAATAGAAAACAACTACACTGAGTAAAGTCGAAGTGCACATCTCACTACTAACATCTCAATTCTGAATACTAATTACCAACTCTTAAGCTTTCTCCAAAAAACTCTGGAGTAATGGCATTTTTAACATCAAAGTCACCAATTTTTGTACGACGCAAGGCAGAAAGATGCGCGCCAGAATTCAATGCTTTTCCAAAATCATAGGCTAATGAACGAATGTATGTTCCTTTGCTACACACAACTCTAAAATCAACTTCTGGAAGTGAAATTCGAGTAATTTCAAATTCGTGAATAAACACTTTTCTAGATTCAACTTCGATTACTTCTCCAGCTCTAGCCAATTTATACATGCGCTGTCCGTCTTTCTTTAATGCAGAAAAAACAGGTGGCACTTGATCAATTTCACCAAAAAAATCTAAACTAGTCTCGTAAATTAACTTTTCAGTAATGTGTTCTATTGGAAAGGTTTCATTGATTTCAGTTTCCAAATCATAAGAAGGTGTTGTGCTTCCAAGTGTAAATGTTCCTGTGTATTCTTTAGCTTGACCTTGAAAACCGGAAATTTTCTTTGTGTCTTTTCCAACACAAATCACCAATAAACCAGTTGCTAAAGGATCTAAAGTTCCTGCATGTCCAACTTTCAATTTTCGTAGTTGAAAGCGAGATTTAAGTGCCAATTTGATTTTGTTTACCGCTTGAAACGAAGACCATTTCAAAGGTTTGTCAATCAACAAAGTTTGTCCAGCTAGGTATTCTTCTAAGGTTTTCATTTATAAATATGTTTGATATCCTACGTAGCCAATTGCGATCAATCCGACTACCAAACAATACATAGAGAAATATGAGAGTTTACTCTTTTTTACCAAATTAATCATCCATGTACAGGCAAACAATCCTGCAACAAATGCTGCAATGAATCCTGCTGAAAGTGGAAGTATCTGAGCACTATCTAGCGCAAGCTCACCACTAAAAATATCTTTTCCAATTTTCCCAAAAATTAACGGAACAACCATTAAAAAAGAGAAACGTGCAGCTTTGGTTTTATCATTTCCAAGTAAAACAGATGTAGAAATGGTAGCGCCCGAACGCGAAATTCCAGGTAGCATTGCAATGGCTTGCGAAATTCCAATAATAACTGCGTTGGAGTAACTTACGTTTTTCTTGGTGTTTTTAGCTTTGTCAGCAAAATAGAGTAGTATGGCTGTGATGATTAACATACAGCCAACCAATAAAATGTTTCCTTTAAACAAGGCTTTCAATTCTTCTTCGTATGTAATACCAACAATGGCTGCAGGAATCATAGAAATAAGCACTTTTACGGCAAATTTAGATTCTTCATTCCATTTAAATTGAAATAAACCTTTAAGTAATTCTAGAATATCTTTTCTGAAAATAACAATGGTACTTAAAGCAGTAGCAAAGTGCACAACCACCGTAAATAACATATCTTCTTTAACTTCGACGCCTAAGATGGCTTTTCCGAGTTCAATATGTCCGCTTGACGAAACAGGTAGAAACTCCGTTAGTCCTTGAATAATACCAAGGATGATTGAATTAATAGTGTCCATGAATTAGGAGTCGGAATTCGGATTCAACAATATAGCATACACTTCTATGGCAAATCCAATAATAACGACCATTGGTGCAATGTGAATTCTTCGTGTACTGAAAATAGCTTCATTAAATACATTTGGATCGTCGCTTCCGCCGCCAGACATTAAGATAAACCCTAAGGCAATCACAGCTAGGCCAATAAACATAAACATATAGTTTTTCTTTCCAAAAATAAAACTATGTTGTATAGTATTTTCTTCTTTAGAAATACTGCTGTTTTCTATTTTTGACAAATCGTTTGTATGTGCAGAAACTTGCTCCTGTTTTTTTTGTGGAGTAATTGTTCCCTTCTTGCGGTTACTTTTTGACTTTTTGTTTTTCATGTACGCTCAAGTTTACAAGTACCGACCGGATATATCGTTATGGCAAATAGGACAGTTAAAATTCGCTGTAAACAACGGTTGTGCCTTTTTCCATTTGGGAAATCTGTGGAATAATTCCATCAGGATTAACGAGTGACCATCGGTTCGGACAGTACAAAGTAACGGTTTTATTTAAAACTTTTGAACTTAATTGCTTTAAATTTATTCCTTTCTCTAAGCCACGATTGATATAATAATAATGACTATCATTTTCCAATCGAATTTGGATATCGTTTGTGTCTCCTTTTTTAATAGAAACTATTTTTCCAGAAATAAGTACACAATCATCCGATTTTACCGTAGTTACTGGCTTGAATGAATATGCTAAAAATACAACAAGTGCTATGCCTAAAAATATAAATGTGAATCTTCTCATAATTATAATTTTTAAAAAATTAAAATGTCTTACTTAATCACGTAAATATTTTCATCATAAATTTTGGGTTTGAATTTGTTGCTATAAAGATAACTTAGTATTCTCCTAATTATTTTATAACAAAGGGTTAAAGTCTGTTAATGTTTGGTTTTTTTTACCTGTAGAACGCTACTTCATTTTAGAAAAATTGAAATGCTGTGTTTTTCTTGCTTTATGGAAAAAATAGCTGGCTTTATGGTACTTTTTTTCGATCGCACTTTTTTTTAATGTCTCTTTGTTAAAGAATTACTACTATAAATAGGATAGTAATTCTTTAATAATTCACATTAACTTTTTAAATCCATATTATTATGAGCACAAATGACACACAAACTACAAAGCCAGCAAGTACATTGCCAATAACACTTGCAGATAACTCTATAACGACCGTATATTTCTGGAAGCAGTTAGCAGAAAATACAAACTTACAGACACCCACGAGTACGACATATATTGTAGGTCCAGTATTGAATGGAGCAAGTGAATTATCATTAAAAAATAAAATAGAACAGGGTGCAAAACAGCCTTTGAAGCCTAAGGCGCAGAGTACTTACAAAATTTTAAAAGGTGATACTTCTATACAATTTGAAGTAACAGTATATATTACGGGTGATGCTAATTTAGAGGATAATGAAATTTATAAAAAACTCAATCTTTACATAAATGATATTAGCAATACCAAAAATTTGGATGTATTGGTAAGTTATGATGCTCCTGAGGAATCCAAGGTTCTAAATTTGTATCCTTATAAATTAATGCTTGAAATTGACACTATAAGTCAAACAATTAATGGAGTAACGAGTTCTTTAAATTTCGAAAATATAAGGACTATAACCACATATTTACATGATATTGATCCAATTACCTCTAGAGGAACTGTAACAACTGTTAAAAAAACGACAGAAGTTGGGGACTTTTAACGATACTAAATTCAGAAGATTAAGTAGAGCATTTCAAAACGCTCTACTTTTTTTATGTCTTAAATTTAAGTACATTGAACTAAGAAATTTAGTTCATGAAATCTTCACATGTTATTATATGTTTTTACATAGGGTTGTTAGTTCCTTTTCTGCTTTTTTCTCAGCAAAATCAATCTTCAAATGATGTTGAGGAAAAAATTGAAAAGAAAAGTAAACATCTGAATAGCTTTTCGGATTTCCAGAAAGCGAAAGAATTCTATTTTAAAAGACAATGGGATTCTACATTGTTGTATACTATGAAACAGCTTAGTATGTCTTCAAATACTGAAGAGTTGAAAAATTACAATCACTTTCTAAGAGGAAGTAGCTTTAAAAGTAAAGGTGTTTTTGAACAAGCTGAACAAGAATTTTTAAAAGTCACTTCAGATTTTGAGTTTATGAATCTTGTAAAAATGATGTTGGGAGAAGTAATGTTTAATCAAGAAAAATTCCAAGCAGCTATCAATTATTTCAAAATGGTAGATTCTTTAAGTGATGATAAATTAATTGGACTTAAAAGAAGTAATATAGAAGAAAATATTGGGACGTGTTATATACATCTGGAACAGTATGATAAAGCTGAAGAGTATTTTTTGAAAAGCATTAAAAATGTAGAAACACAAAATGATATTGTGGAATTGGTATCTTCTTATGGGAATATAGCTTCCTTTTATTACAATCTTTATCGAGACGATGAAGCGCTTCCTTATTTTAATAAAGCGTATCAGTTGTCCAAATTAGTTTCAGATTTTCAAGCAAAACAAGATGCGTCATTTAACATGGCAATTGTAGAGAAGAATCGAAAAGATTTTCAAAAGTCGATCAAATACTTGGAAGAGCATATTCGGTGGAAAGACTCATTAAATAATCAAAACAGTATTTGGGCAGCAGCAGAACAAGCTAAAGAATTTGCCGTCCGAGAAGAACAAATTAAAGTAAGCCTTTTAGAAGCTGAGAATAAAGCAAAAGTTGCCGAAAGAAATTTATACTTATACCTTGCTATTATTTTGGTGTTGATTGTTGCTGCACTTGCTTATTTCTACAAAGAAAAAATAAAAAGTAATAAGATTATTACAGCACAAAAAGAAAGTTTGGATGAGCTGAATGCTATGAAAGACAAATTATTTTCTGTGGTGAGTCACGATTTGCGTTCGTCAGTGTATGCGTTAAAAACAAGCAACACGGAATTGTCGGAAAGTCTAGAAGCGAAAAACTTAAATGCCTTAGATGATTTATTGAACACGAATAGTTCCATTGTGAATGGCGCATATAATTTGCTCGATAATCTACTGCATTGGGCACTGTTGCAAACCGAACAATCGTATTTTGAAATGGAGCAAATGCACTTGTTTTTTATTGTGGAACAAACCGCATACAATTACAAACCTTTGTTGCTTGATAAAAAGATTCAATTTGAAAATAATGTACCAGAAGACGAATTGATTGTTGCCGATCAGGAATCGTTGAAAATTGTGCTGAGAAACTTATTGGATAATGCGATTAAATTTTCAAATCCGAACGGAAAAATTACGATCTACACAAAAAACACAACAGAAAACTATTGCGATTTAGTCATTGAAGATACAGGTTTAGGAATGAGTGAAGCAACGCGTTTGCAATTACTAGAAGATTCTGTTGCACTTGCCAAAAAAGAAAACAAACACATCATCGGAACAGGATTGGGTATGCAATTATGCAAATCAATGATTCAAAAAAATAAGGGGAAATTTGCGATTGAAAGCGAATTAGGAAAAGGAACAAAAATGATTGTATCTTTACGTAAAAACCTACCTCATGGATCAAATTAATGTACTTATTGTAGAAGACATTCCTGCACAAAGCAAAAAACTTACAAAAGTACTTGAAGAGAATGGGTATAATGTGGTAGCTATTGCCACAACTTTCAAAGAAGCATTGGCGTTATTTTATGGCGCTATCAAAATCGATATTGTAATTATTGACATCTTTCTAAATGGTGTTCCAGATGGTATTGCATTTGCTGAAACCATCAATACGGTTCCAAATGCAGCAAAACCTTTTGTGTTTTTAACGAGTTCTACCGATCGTCAAATATTTCAGCGCGCCAAACTTACACAACCGTTTAGCTATTTAATGAAACCATTCAATGAATTGGAAATTTTATATGCGATTGAAATGGCAGTTGAAAAATTCTATGCGCAACAAAATGTATTTCTAAGCAAAAAAGAAAACACAGTCATTACGGACGATCATCTATTCATCAAAAAAGGCAAATCACTCAAAAAAGTACAACTGTTAGACATTGTATATATTGAAGTGGAAGAGAAGTACTGTAACATCATTACGGAGAAAGAAAAGTTTGTGATTATGATCTCTTTGACGAAAATTTCCAAACTATTAAATCCAAATATCTTCACAAAAACACACAGAAACTACATTGTTAATTCTAAAAAAATAGAAGAAATAGTTCCTGCCGATAATCTCATTATGCTTTCAAGCAATCATCATGTGCCTTTGAGTGAAAAGTACAAAACCATGATTAAAAACTTGCATACCTTAAAATAGGATCTTTCCAAAAAATCAACAACAGCTGTTGTAAAAAATCTTCAAAAATCGATATACCGCTTTTTCTGTGCTTCATGGAAAAGAAATCTTGTGTCGTGGTATTTTTCTGTCTTTGCGAATGGTTTCTATGTAGTTTTACTTCAGAAATAAAAGCTAGCCTATTTCATTTAGTTACGATTGTGAAGTTGTATCACATAAAAAACAAGGCGGAATCCGAAAAGCCTATGAGTAGGAAATCAACCAATTTAAAATTTAACATTATGAACGCATTTCAAGGAACTTGGAAAGACCAAGACGGAGCAACAATTACAGTCAAAGAAGAAAACAATAAAGCAACAGTTACATACAATAATGGACGTGGTCCATTTAATGGAACCGAAATTGAGTTAGGTTCTCCAGTAGTAAATGTAGATTTCTCAGATGGTTCAGTGCCAAGAGCTGGAGTCCAAGCTGGAGTTATGAATTTTGCAAAAGATACAATTACGTGGAGTAATGAAACTGTTTGGAAAAGAGCTTAATGTAAGTTGCTCTAAGATTACATCAGATTATAAGTTGTATTAGCTTTATAAGCAATCTAGTACAGGCAAAGCTACTAACCTAAGGTAGCTTTGTTTTTTTATGAGAATTGGCAATCAATTATCTAAGAGGCAATCCAAATTTAGACAACCTTTTGATGGCTAATAAATCGTTATTTATAAATAACGAGATACTATCTTTTTTCTTCCTATTGATATTGTATAGTTTGGACAGTATTTAATTTTAAAAATCACATATTATGAAGAAAAAAAGCATGAAAACGTTAACGTTAAACAAGACATTAATCTCAAATAACCTTAACAGTATTGTTGGAGGAATAGATAAAAGAAAAGTTAAAATACCTGGAACAGGAACAATAAACACACATTGTTGTGCTAATACAATTGATGATGGTTCTTGTCAATGTGGTGTTGCTTAATTAAGAATCATCTTAGGATATATCTAGTCGGAAGATACTCTCTTCCGACTTTTTTATTTTTATAAATTATTTTTTCCAAAACTTTCTAATAAGCTTCCATAAAGAAGCATTGTCTTTAGGTTGTGGCTCTTCTGTTGTATTATTTTTATACGAGAAAACTCGCCCGAAATCTTCTTTAGGAGGTTGCCCTAACTCTTTTCCTCCTTTGTGTGGATATTGCAAATATCCTTTTGTAGGTTTTGGAAGTGCTTTTTTGCATTCGTGTGAGCATACATTTGCTAACAATGGCAACACATCTGTAGCTACTCTCAAAGAAATCCACCATTGATCGGTTTCTGCTTGCGCAATAACTTTTTTACAAACACTACACGAAATGGTTTCCGAATCGTATGTTACAGGATTGTCTAGCAAACTAGGAAAAGTTCTTCTGTGTTTAAAGTTGCCGTACAAAGCACGCGTGCTTACAACACTATCTTTTAGGTTTTTACACTCGGTAATCTCATACGGAAACCAATGTAAATCGTAAGAAGTATAGGGTGTAAACTCTTCCAAAGCTGTCATTTTTCCAATTTCTACAGGAATTCGCTTCATGCTACTTCCATACAACATCAACTTTTTAACATGTGTCAATTTTGCAATAGATGCAGGCAATGTATGTAGTTGAAAATAAAGTTCGCTTCCTATATATTCGGCTGGGTTAAATTCTGAATGCTTTTCTCTTGCAGCTATTTCTACATATTCACATATCTTTTTCCACGCTTCCGCAGAAGTGTCTTGTACATCATTTTCGATAGGAATGTGTCTATGTTCGTATTCAGAATTCATAATAAAACGTGAGTTGACTCAGTAATTAATCCGCAATTTCTCCTAGCAATTGAAACATTCCAGTCAATTTCATGCCAACTTCTAAGTCGTCCGTAAAACGCATATTCTTCTTATTTACAAACATATCAATCGTGAAAAAATCTGCTATCTCTTCATTATTAATCAACTTTATCTTCAACATATAACCGCTATGTGCTTCGTTATCAAATGCATTAGCTTCTTCTATACTTTCCAGCTTTCCAATAAAATCAAAACAACCAAACTCAGACCATTCTTGCCCTGGCATATACATACAAAAATCAGGACTTAATGTTGTACCATCTTCAAGCGTATTGCTATCTTCCGTATGTTTATCAAGCACATAAATAATTCCGCTAAGTTTCATATTCACTTTAGTGTTCGAAAGATACTTTTCGCGATTAAAAGCATAATCGGTCGCATAAAACCGAATTGCAAACGTATCTCTTCCGCCACCGTGTACAATAGCTTCCAAATTTTGAACATGTTCCCATTCGTCAATTTGTTTCAGGGCAACATCAATCTTTGTGTGCGTTTCTATGCGAGGAAATGCTGAAACTAAACGTTGTTCTTCACAGATCACACGCAATGCCAATCGATCAAAATCCAATTGATACACTTCAACGGTATCCACTTTTTGTATTGGAGGATTTTTTGTTTGTGCTAGTGCCATATATTGATACAAAAAATCGGGCGACATTGTTTGGAAATATTCAAACCCGAAAATACCACTCCAAAAATCACCAACATGTCCATTATTAACGGTTTTAATAATGATTCCGTGTTCATTTTCAACAGTCTTAGGTTTGGAGATAATACGTTCTTGAAAATAATCCTTTCCTTCGATTAATTCCACTTGTAAAACTTCCTGAAACTCTTTTGCAGAAACCTGTGTCATTGGTCCTACTGAAAAACCTTCGTTCTCAAATCGGTATGAAACCGCAACAATAGTTTCAAAACCTTCAGTATTTTTTAAGATGATAGAAATTGCTTTGGGTTCATTATGATCGTCTGCAATGGTATGATTATCATCATTATTAAATAACGAATGGTAATAAATTGCGTACGATTTGATGGTTTCTGCGTTCAATCGCTCCGCAAACTCCTTTTTCATTGCCGTAATAACTTCATCAACAGAAAGCGTATAACTCATATCTTCTGTCGAATACAAATAGCCTATAATTTCTCCTGTAGGTTTTTCATACGCAGCAATTGGAGCATAATTTCCATTTGCCATCATATTGACAAACAGTTTGGTATATTCATTATACTTTGAAGCTACTGTGTATACTATTGAGGTTTCAGTATTTTTCTTTACACTGTGCTTGTCGAAATGTTGATTTGATGAAGTGTCACCTTTGCGTTTAAAAAAGTCAAAAATTCCCATATAAATGTTGGATAATCTGCTACGTGTTTCTATTTATTGCAACAAGATATCAAATATATATTAGTTGTCACTTTTTTAGATAAAAGAAGCTTTTGGGTAAATGTAAAATCGAGATGTTAAAAAGTATTATTGGCTTTTCTGCTGACTTCTAATTGTCAAAATCATTGCAAAAATCAATAAAATACTAGAAACTGAACGCATCCAAAAACCACGATCAAAAGCATCAGAATTCACAATATTGACAGCAATTAAAACAACACTGGCTACAATTAAAATAAGTGGAAGAAGAGATTTTTTCATCATCAATCAAATAATTAATAATACAATTGATCAGTACGCAAATTCAAGAAACGTTGTGTAGCAAAGAAACTACTAATCAACGTAATCAAAATACCAATCACTAAAATTCCTCCAAACACAGAACCTATCAATACTTTATCTTTTGTCAATTGTAATTGTGGTAACGACTCGTTGGCATAATACAGTGCGCCAGCCATACCAGCCAAAGCCAAAATTGCTGCAATAATGCCCATTTTTACACTATTCCAAATAAATGGTCTGCGAATAAAACCTTTTGTTGCACCAACCATTTGCATGGTTTTAATTGTAAAACGTTTTGCGTAGACAGAAAGGCGAATAGAACTATTAATCAATAATGCAGCTACAAAAGCAAAAAAGATACAGGCAATCAAAATTCCAAATCCAACACGCTTAATATTTGCATTCAACTTAGAAACCAAAGGTTTGTCATACGTAACTTCTTCTACAAAATTCTTTTCGTTAATCTCAGTAGCAATTTCATCGAGTTTAGTACCAGAAACAAATTCTGTTTTCAAATACACATCAAGTGAATTCAATAAAGGATTTTCGCCTAAATACGCTACAAAATCTTCTCCGATTTCTGCGGTTAAATTGGCAGCAGCAGTTTCCTTTGAAACAAAATCGGCAGATTTCGTGTATTCAGCCAATGCTAAAGTTTTCTGTAACTGTTTAATCTCTACATCTTTCGCACTATCTTTCAAATACACGGTCAATGCAATTTTTTCCTTATAATAATCAGCGACGTTCTTCGTATTCAAAACCAACAATCCCAAGATTCCGAGTAAAAAAAGTACAAGCGTTGTACTCAATACCACAGAAAAATAAGAAGAAATCAATCGTTTTTTTTGATACTTTTCAAAAGAAGAACTCATAGACAGTGCTTTAATTAGGTAAAATTATAAATTAATAATTATAAATCTCGAATTTTAAATGTAAAAGTACGGATACTCAAAACAGGTATACCTAAAAAAACGCCTATAAAAGGGAATTCGTATACAAAAGGATATAAAGTTTAATTTCCTTTCTTCTCCGATTCGTTTTTCTTTTTTTGTTCTTCTAAATAGTCTTCAATTGACTTCATATTGCCGCTAACAATGTCTTTGACATCTTTTTGAAGCTTCTCAAAATCAATATCTTCTTGATATGTATATTGATAAAGCGTTCCGCTAACTTCATTTTTAGCAGTTTCAAGACGTTTGGTTAATACATAATCAAACTTTGAATCTGAAGAATGAAACATCAATACATGCAATCTGTACAATTGATCTTTATCAGAACCATCAGAATTTGTGCTATATACATAGTACACAACTTTGGTGAAACTTTTTGAAAATCTATCTTTTGGAAGGTCTTCAAACCATTCATAACCCCAAACATTTTTATCGCCTATCTTAAAAAAATCAAAATTAAAATAAGTGTCTAACCCTTTAGGAAGTTTATTTTCTTTATGCGCGGCATACATTTTTTCTTTCCATTTTTTCCCCTTTTCAAAATTTCCCAATCCATACTGTGAAACAATAATGTTTTTTATCATAAAATATTCGCGTTTGGCAAATTCTTCATCAAACATAAATTTGGCTTTTTTGATACCATCTAACGCATCTAGCCCATATTTTAAGGAAGTTTTAAAGTCTTCTTTGGCACGTGCAGTTTCCTCCAAATGCCCAGCAGTCATTATTTTATACCAAACAACATGCTCATACAGAGTATCATTTTTAGGCATACTCTCCTTAAGTTCTTTAAATTTTAAATATGCAGAATCAACTTTATAAGTATCTATATATTGTTTTGCTTCTTGATACGTTTTTAGGATATCAGTTTGACTTATTCCTAAAAAAGGAATTGTTAAAAATAGGAGAATAACTGTCTTTTTCATCTGTAAAGTATTAGTTGGTATGCTCAAAAATAAGGTTTATAATTTGATGAAAAATCGCCAATGAGTGAATGCGACAGATTAATGAGTCAATACCTTCGTAATTTTCCTGTTGTTTAAAAAGAAGTAAAGTACAATTCTTAACTAACAAACAACCAACAATAAACAAAAAACCATTAAATTTGCGCTTCTTTAAAAGTGATCAAGATGAAGTACAATTTCAACGAAATTGAAGCCAAATGGCAAAAATATTGGGCAGAAAACGGAACATTCCATGCCGAAAACAATTCTGACAAACCAAAATATTACGTGCTCGACATGTTTCCTTATCCATCTGGAGCAGGATTACACGTGGGTCATCCATTAGGTTATATTGCTTCAGACATCTATGCGCGTTACAAGCGTCACAAAGGATTCAATGTATTACATCCGCAAGGATATGATAGTTTTGGGTTGCCTGCGGAACAATATGCAATTCAAACAGGACAGCATCCGGCAATCACTACAAAAACCAATGTAGCACGATACCGTGAGCAGTTAGATAAAATTGGTTTCTCGTTCGATTGGAGTAGAGAAGTCCGCACTTCAGAACCTGCATATTACAAGTGGACACAGTGGATTTTTATCGAATTGTTCAACTCTTGGTATAATATTGAAACTGACAAAGCGGAACATATTGATACGTTGATCGCGAAATTTGAAACTGCCGGAAACGCCAATGTAAAAGCTATCTGTGATGATGATATTGCTGTTTTCGCTTCCGCAGAATGGACAAATTACGACTCAACAACAAAACAACAAATACTACTAAAATACAGACTTACGTACTTGGCGGAAACAGAAGTAAACTGGTGCCCTGGGTTAGGAACAGTATTAGCGAATGATGAAATTGTTAACGGAGTTTCTGAACGTGGAGGACATCCTGTAGTGCGTAAAAAAATGACGCAATGGAGTATGCGAATCTCTGCGTATGCACAACGTTTGCTTGATGGTTTGAATACAATCGATTGGCCACAACCTTTAAAAGACTCACAAACCAACTGGATTGGTCGCTCGCAAGGAGCAATGGTGACCTTTAAAGTTGATGGGCACGATGCAAATATTGATGTATTTACAACACGACCAGATACAATTTATGGTGTAAGTTTTATGACGTTAGCACCAGAACACGATTTAGTAGCAAAAATTACCACTGCCGATCAAAAAGAAGCTGTTGAAACCTATAGAGAGGCAACTTCCAAAAGAAGTGAACGCGAACGTATGGCAGATGTAAAAACCATTTCTGGTGTATTTACAGGTGCGTATGCAGTACATCCGTTTACGGGAGAAAAAATACAAATCTGGATTGGTGATTACGTATTGGCAAGCTATGGAACAGGAGCCGTAATGGCAGTTCCATGTGGAGATCAACGTGATTATGACTTTGCAAACCACTTCGGACTTGAAATTCCAAACATCTTTGAAAATGTAGACATTTCAGAAGAAGCACATGCTGATAAGGAAGGAACTAAAATTGCAAACTCAGATTTCTTAAACGGTTTATCATACAAAAAAGCGATGAAAACCGTGATTTACGAAATGGAAAAACGCGGTTTTGGAAAAGGAAAAATAAACTATCGTTTGCGTGATGCCGTATTCTCGCGTCAGCGTTATTGGGGAGAACCATTTCCAGTATATTATGTAGACGGAATGCCACAAATGATTGATGTGAAGCATTTACCAATCGCATTGCCAGAAGTAGAAAAATACTTGCCAACCGAAACAGGCGAACCGCCATTAGGAAACGCTGAGGTTTGGGCTTGGGACACCAATACAAATACCGTGGTTAGTAACAAGCTTGTCACTTCGAGCGCAGTCGAGAAGGGTGAGGACAACGGAATCTACCCACTAGAACTCAACACGATGCCAGGTTGGGCAGGAAGTTCTTGGTATTTCTTCCGTTACATGGAAAAAGCATTACGTGAAAACGATTTTGCAAGTGAGGAAGCGCTAAAATACTGGGAAAATGTAGATTTATACATTGGAGGAAGTGAACACGCCACGGGACATTTATTATACGCACGTTTCTGGACAAAATTCTTAAAAGACAGAGAATTTGTTGGTGTAGAAGAGCCGTTCAAAAAGCTCATCAACCAAGGAATGATTTTGGGAACGAGTGCATTAGTATATAGAATTACAGGAACAAACACCTATGTTTCTAAAGGATTAAAAGATGAGCATGAAGTAGATGAAATTCGTGTTGATGTAAATATGATTAATACATCTGATGAATTAGATGTAAATGATTTAAAAGCTTGGCAACCACAATTTAAAGATGCAGAATTTATCTTAGAAGATGGTAAATATGTTGTTGGACGTGAAGTTGAAAAAATGTCTAAACGTTGGTTCAACGTCGTAAACCCAGATGATATCTGTAACGAATACGGAGCAGACAGTCTACGTTTGTTTGAAATGTTCTTAGGACCATTAGAACAAGCAAAACCATGGAATACCGCGGGAATTTCGGGCGTTTTTGGATTCTTAAAGAAACTTTGGAAATTGTATGTTGGAGAAGAAGGTGTGTCAAGAGTTACAGATGCTGCGCCTACAAAAGACAACTTAAAAACATTACACAAAACCATCAAAAAGGTTGAAGAAGACATTGAAAACTTCTCATTCAATACATCGGTAAGTACGTTCATGATTTGTGTAAACGAATTGACGACACAAAAATGTAACAGCAAGGAAATTTTAGAACCGTTAACGATTCTAGTTTCACCGTATGCACCGCACATTGCAGAAGAATTATGGGAACGATTAGGAAATGAAAGTTCAATCGCAACAGCGGAATTTCCAGTATTTGAGCCGAAACATTTAGTAGAAAGCTCTAAGGAATATCCGGTTTCATTCAATGGAAAAATGCGTTTCAAAAAAGAATTGTCGTTAGACTTATCTAAAGAAGAAATAGAGAAAATTATCCTAGAAGACGAGCGTACACAAGCACAACTTGACGGAAGAACTCCGAAAAAAGTAATTGTAGTTCCGGGAAAAATCATTAATATAGTAGGATAAAATAGTCCCTTTAGTTTTCTGATGTTGTCAAATCGAGCGCAGTCGAGATAAAATCGAAACGCAGATAATAAGGAAATCGAAAACTAGAATTTGGTATGAAAATAACTAGTGAGTAAAAAAGTGTACTTTTATATCACAAAAATAAAAAAGAACAGATGAAAAAAATCCTCTTTCTAATAACATTAGTTTGTATGTCTACAACTGTTCTTGCTCAAAAAAAGCAAGTAAAAGAACGTGCAGGTAAGAGCTCTGAAGACAAGCAGTTTCCAACGGAATATGCATTTCCAAAAGAATATGTAGGAACCTATGCGGGAAATTTAAATATTTCCGATGCATCTGGTGTAAAACAAAACGTTCCAATGGAACTTATAATCAAACCAACAGAAGATCCGAAAAGGTATTCATACACTTTGGCATATATAGTTGCCAAAAAAAGAGATGTGCGAAAATATACTTTAGTTGTGGTTGATCCTGCAAAAGGATTATACGATTTAGATGAAAACAACGGAATTGTTCTGAGGGCTAATTATATGCGACAAACATTGTTTAGTACGTTCGAACTAAATAATAGAATATTACACAGTCGTGTCGAATTTAATAATGATGGACGCGTATTTTTCTCTATATCAGTAACTGAAAAAGCTGGTGCAAGAAAAACGGGTGACGAAAAATTAGCAGTTGCAAGTTACCATACGACAGTCATTCAAAAAGGAGCTTTACGCAAAGTGGAACGTGACTAAAACAAGAACTGACAAAAATTCATATAAAGCAAACCTCGTCTATTTGGCGAGGTTTTTGTATTTTTTATCGTAAAATCTAATAAATGAACATTAAAATTTCTGGCTTTAAAGTAGAATAATTACTTTATGAAGTAGAAATTATAGTAATGTTATTTTAGTAAAATAAATTAAAGAATATGACAAGTGGATATATGCTCTTAGCGGGCGCAATTATGTTGGTGAGTATGTTTGTAAGTAATAAACTCAAAAGTAAATTTGCTCACTATTCAAAACTACAATTACGAAACGGATTAAGCGGTGCAGAGATCGCAGAAAAAATGTTGGCAGATCATGGAATTAGAGATGTTGAAGTAATTCATGTAAAAGGAATGCTAACCGATCATTACAATCCTTTGAAAAAAACGGTAAACTTAAGTGAAGGTGTTTTTCATCAACGAAATGCTGCGGCTGCGGCTGTTGCTGCGCATGAAGTCGGACATGCCATACAACATGCCAAAGGGTATAAATGGTTGCAAATGCGATCGAAAATGGTGCCTTTGGTAAGTATTGCTTCTAAATTCTCGCAATGGGTAATTTATGGAGGAATTGCTTTAATGGCAAGTCAGCAAGCAGCAGGAGGAACCGCTTTAGGAAGAAACATTTTAATTGTTGGTCTCATTATGTTTGCTGCAGGAACCGCATTTAGTTTTGTGACACTTCCTGTAGAATACGATGCAAGTAACAGAGCTTTACGTTGGCTAAAAAATAAAAACATGGTAACGCAAGAAGAATTTGCAGGTTCGCAAGATGCACTCAAATGGGCAGCAAGAACCTATGTTGTTGCAGCACTTGGTTCATTGGCAACCTTGCTATATTTTGCGAAATATTTGAATAGGAGATAGTTTAAAAAGAAATATGAAGCAAAAAACCGAATGTGTATTCAACATTCGGTTTTTTGTTTTTATAAGTGTAGTGCATTGAGCTGAGTCGAAATGCTATACCTTAATCTGTCGATCAATTTGTTGATTTAAAGAGATAAAAGTTTCTGTTCGAGAAACACCTTTAATCGCTTGTATTTTATGATTTAAAATATGCATCAAATGTTCGTTGTCTTTACATAAAATCTTAACCAATAACGACCAATTTCCTGTGGTATAGTGACTTTCCATAACTTCAGGAATTTGATCCAACGCTTTTACTGCATCCGGATTTCTCATGGCTTTATCTAAATACACGCCGATAAATGCCATTGTTTTATATCCTAAAACTTTTGGGTTAATGACAAATTTAGAGCCTACAATCAGTTTTGCGTCCTCTAGTTTTCTAAGTCTCTGATGTACGGCTGCGCCAGAAATACCAATGCTTCGAGCAATGCTTAAAATTGGCGTTCGGGCATCTTTCATCAAGGCACGAAGAATCTTTTTATCGATACCATCAATTTGTATTTGTTCATTAATCACTTTCATAGGTTGGCTATTTATAGAGTGAAAGTCAAAACTACAATTTTTTGTTTAGATTTTAAGTAAGAAATCTGTTATCAAGTAAATTTGATATTTTTTTGATGAAAAGAATGGAAATGTGAAATTGATGATTGTGGATGAAAAATAGGTCTCGATACAAATTTATTGCACAAACTCACTCGACCTGACGTGTGAGTTTAGTAGATCATCGATCATAAAAGCAACAATCGTACATCATTAATCAATAACGTCACTTCGAGTGATTTTCTGTCTATATCGAGCGTAGTCGAGATAGACAGAAAATTGTATTTTGACTGTGCTCAATAGAACTATCGAGAAGTACTATGAAACATTATAGAGTATTTTCAACAATCAACAATCAACAAT
>NZ_JBOEFY010000011.1:0-78421 GCF_050633145.1 Kordia sp.
ACCATAGCAACTATTAAAATTGTTTTTTATGGAATTACCTTCCTTACTGTGTTACTGATTTGGATGCGCTTTTCATTAAAGAATCGATTGGTAATGCTCAAAGAATTTCTATCGTCTTCATGGATTAGTTTATTGTTCTTGTTCATTATTGGACTTTCCTTGCCAAAAGCACCACAGCTCAATTCGATTATTGTAGATTTATATTACCATCCATTTTGGTTTGTGTTTGTATTGCTTTTAGCATTTGCGCCTATATATTGCATTGTACTTTCACACTATCCGACGTATTTTTTTCTATCAAAATCCAATAGAAAATTTCAAGATAAAGATTGGAAAATGTCTAAAATCTTTAGCATATTCGGAATTATATGGTATAAAAACAAAGACACAAAGAGCGACCCAAAAAGCATTGCTTATGAGAGTAATTTGAGTTTTTTACGTCGTGTCATTGGTGTATTCTTTTATTCCGCAATATTTTATATGGTTGCCTATACGGCAGATACTAACTTTGGATTCGGCACGGAATTGAGTGGATTTGTACCGCTGTTATTGATCAGTTTGATTATTTGGCTATATGTGTTGAAAAATAAAAAAGACAAATGGCGTTTGTATTATAAAAGCGGATTGGATGAAGCTAACGATTCGGCGATCGATTTGTCTGTTGTAAAAACCAAAGAACAAAAACTCAACAATCCTATTACAACGTACATAATTTTCCTAATTATAACCTTAGTCGCGCATTTAGCCCTGTTCTTTTTATTAATATGGTCTACACATCCTTACAATTACATCACCGTAATTTTAAGCTTAGTTTGCATCACATTTCAGGCAATTACATATACGTATTACAGAACGTTTAGAACTTTATTTAAATATTCGTTTTTCAATTCAGCAAATGATGCTGTCATTAATAGTTTCCCGTTAATGTATGATGAAAAAGATCCACGTTCGCAAGAAGAAAAAAAGCAAGCCGTTATTACAATGTTTGAAAAGAATGATTTTTTTGGACAAAGTAAACTCTATAAAAAACTATCCAAACTTAGAATTGGTGACTTGAGTTTAGGCGCGGCAAGTAACAATATTATCTTTTTAAAAGTGATCTCTTATTTTGGAGTTGCCAACTTGTTATTTTTACTGGCAATTAATATTGTTCCAACCGCTGCCATGCATGTGAATGCAATTATTATTATTGTATCTGCCTTTTTCTTGTTGTATGGTGTTATTGTGATCATTTTAAAGCATTTTATGTATTACAATTTGTCGGAAGAAGATTTTGCCAAAAAGAATAAATCAAAATTTCGCTTTACAGTGTATGTTGGTTTGCTTGTGTTGGTTGTACTAAATTTTTTATCAAGACATAATGAAGGTACTGCCAATAATTTATTTGATTTAGCTCCAATTGAAGAAACTGTTGATTCGAATACAATCAATTTAAGAAAGTATATTAAAAATTTACCTGAAACTCGCTATTATATAGGTTGTTATGGAGGCGGAATGAAAGCCAATGCATGGACAATGACCGTATTGAATGCCTTAGATAAAGACAACACATTGTACGATAAAACAGTTTGTTTATCAGGTGCTTCTGGAGGAACAATTGGTTTGGTAAATTATTCAGCCATTAAACATGAAAATGACAATTTACAATTCCGCGATTCAATTATATCTAAAATTGGTACAGAGAATATTTTGTCCATGGATTTAACGCATCTTTTAGGACGCGATTGGTTTCTGCACATGCTAGCGCCAATTAACTTAATTGGTATGGATCGTTCTACTGCAGCAATGTACACGTATGCACAATACGTGAATAACGATATTACGAAAAAGGAATTTATGTCAACTTCATACAGACAGTTTTGGTATGATATGTACAAAAAAAGAAATCAACACTTTCCTATACTAATTAGTAATACGACCAATATTAAAGGGCGACAAGGAATGGCAGTCTCTATTCCTTTAGAAGACGACAATGCAAAAACAGCTTTGTATTTAGGTGCAGATGATATTTTGGATTTAGGCAATGATGAAACACTGAGTTTCTACAATGCAGCTTCTACTACAAATCGATTTCCTTTAATTAGTCCAGCTGCAACTATTGAAGGCATAGGGCAATTTAATGATGGTGGTATTTACGAAAATTCGGGTTTGTTGTCTGCTTTTAAATTGTATGAAGCAATTAATGAATTGGATGCTACCGCAAAGGATAAAAAGACTGTTTTTATTAATATAATTAATGATAAATCGGCGTATGTAAAATCTGTAATGGATTCTATTATGGCAAATTGCAATGGTGGAATCATCAATAAATCCAATGAATTTTCTGCAATTTTAAATTCAGTTGCCGCTACCGAAATGTTTCCAGGTTATATAAAAGATAAATTAAATTTCTTGGAAAAGAAACACAATAATTTCACTTTTGAAAACATCTACTTACCGCATAAATTTGACATGGACGATGTACTCGCTATCTATGGAAAAAAGATAAAAGATCTTGATTGTGTAGAAAGTATTGCAGCTACAATAAAGGCAAATAATGACGATATTTGGAATTTAATGAAAGGTTGTTCAAAAGAAACATTTACCATTATTGAACCCGAAATGAGTCGTGTAATGGCAATTCCTGCATTTGAATTTATGCAATACATGTTAGAACATAAACGTGTAAAAAATGTTTTGGAGAAGTTGTAGGTTCTTTTCGTTTTACTAATGCCTGAAGATAAGGGTTCGGTAATATCGTATTGTGAATTTCATAGAATGTCAAGATTAAAAAAGACCTTTTAGAAGAAAAAGAGGCACTTCTAGAAAAAAAATAAAAAGTGTAATTGATTTAATAATAGTTTCGTTTCTAACGACCATTAGGTATTCTCTTTTGGTTCAAGATAACTAAACCAACAAATCATGAAATCAGCACTTTATATAATCTTATTGGGATTCTTCTTGTTTCCATTTGGGATCAAAGCACAACCTGGAACAAGCATAGAGCTAGGAGGAACTTGTTTTTCTCCAAATCCATTAATTTTACCTTACCATTCGATGCAAAATGGTAAACCTGCATATTTTCTACCAACCGCAACAGTAGATGGTGGCGCAACAACCGTAGTTGTTCTTTGGGATCCGAATACTTTAGGAGGTATATGGGCTATACAATTTTCTGGACAGACACACTATTATAATACCAATAATACCGCTAACCCAAACTCCACCAATATTGATACTTGGCAAAATGCAATGCAACCTGGAGCGCCTTCTTGTATAAATTCAGTGACATTAGACGGAGATGGAACCATCGGAGGTAGCACGTTAAGTGTAGATAATAATGTACTTAATCGTCACATAAGAATATATCCAAACCCTAACCAAAGCATATTTATTTTAAGCTATTCTGGTGAAGAAAATTTAATAGACTTAACAATTACTGATCTTACAGGAAAACATATACAAATTATTCCTTTAAAAGATTTTACTTATACTAAAGAGATTAACTTACGTAATCTTGCTTCTGGAATGTATCTTATTAGAATACAGTCTGAAACATCTAGTGTTACTAAACGAATGATTATTGAATGATTGAAGTTTTTACAACGGTTATCATTATTAACAAGCGTTTTATTATTTTACATTATAATTTTAAACTTATCCTCTAATATGTAATAAAAGCAAAGAAATAGCATTATTACAGAAAGAATTATTGCTATTACCTGCCTGAATTTAGAATTGAAATTTTTCAGAGCAAATTTAAATCCCATTCCAATAACCAGTCCTAAAAATATTCCAATAGCCATAAATGGAGTTTGTACATCAATACCATAACTAATCATATTCAAGTTAATTCCTAGCAAAATCAAAACTGATTCCGATAGAAAAATCCAAAATATCACCTTATAGGTTTTTTCAATCATTTCAGTTAGCTATGTTCCTTGGTTGGTGCGCTTTTATTATACAAATTGTTATGTCTATTTTATTTTTTCTTTTAATATCTTTTTTATTATTCCCTCAAGATATCCTTCATATTTTACTTCACACTCTAGACTTTTCTTTTTATCATTCAAATTAGAATATATTTTCATTCGATTATTGCCTAAAAAAACGATACCTATATGAGGTGTATTATCATTTATAATATGTCTCCTTGCTCTTGATAAAATAAGAACAGATAATCGTGTTCCAATTCTCAATAATTCATCAAGTTTGATATTTCTCATTTCTTTGATCAATCTAATTGCATCTTTATCAGCTTGATTAGGTTCTATAGAAAATAATTTATTACGAGTTTCTTCTGTTAAATTCCAGCTCTCAATGAACTCACCTTTGATTCCTTCTCCTTTTTCGTAGTATTTCGCTAGTTCGCCAAGTTCTATTTCGGAAAAATGCGTCTTCATTACTGAAGGCATTGATTTTTTTAGTACCCAATTGATTATTATTTCACCTTGTCTTTTAAGGTTAGTACTTGAAATTTCAAAAATAGGGCAATCATCCCATTCAAAAACGTATTTTGGAATTTGTCCACTATCAAATGGGTAAATTTTACAACTCCTATTTTTATGCTTTAACTCAATATTAGATTCGAACGTAAAAAGAGGTTCAATAGTTATTTTATTGCTTTCTATTTTAAGTAATTCATCATAACTCTTATTGAGTTCCGATTGTAAAAATTCTAATTCTTTTCTCATTAAAATCTCGTCTTCTTTCTAATTAGGCATAACGTTTTGGCTAAACCGTATTTTAATGCAGTCTAGTTGTTGTTGTTGTGTCGTTTTTTATTTATTATATATAAAATTGGTCGGAATGTCAAATTGCGTTTTGGATTGAATTGTTTCTTCTTCGTTAACAGTATTTAATAATCCATTAATTAATGGTAATGCAAATTTTGGATACTGATATCCATATCCAACATGTGTTTTAGTTTTGTTGTTATCAAAAACCTGGATTTTAATTAAAGAGCCATGTGATGACCATCCTATACTGTCAATATTGAAATGGAAAAAACCACTTTCGTTCAAGTTTGAATTCAATTCATTAAGTTTACTTTCAGACAATATATCTTCGTAAAAAATTACTTTTGAAATATATTCTTTATTTGGTTTTCCCCCTTCAAATGGTTTCACTTTCTTAAATGCTTTAAAAGTTCCATCGCTATTTATTTCAAGATATTCATAATGTTCTTGAAACCAACTATTACTTTTACTTGAAATTCTTATTCTTGACCAATTTATTTCCTCAAAAAGAGTTTTAGAATTATACAATTTAATGGTTTTAAAATAATCTGGTTTGTAATTAGTATCGGTAACAATCTTTTTTGATTGCTCGTAGTGCCTGTTCTTTAATCTAGCAGAAATAGCAATAGCTGAGCGGTTAATTGGGCGAAGAAATAGACTATCAGAAGTGAATTTGATTATTTCGTATTCAGAGTCAGGTATTGAATTGTCAGGGCAGGGAATAATGACAATTTTTCCGTTTTCATCCAAAGTTGAACATTCCGATTTAGGATAAATATGTTTGATCGTTAGTGTGTCATTTGATATTGTATATTCACTAAAAAAATCAAAAATGTCGCTTTTAATTTTCCCATTATTTTCAATTATGAAAGCCTCCTGATTATTGAATAACCAATCACCTTTTAATTCTTGTCCATTCAAATTGGAAGAACTAATCAATATTATTGAAACTAATATTTTAAATATATTCACGATTTTTCTTTAATGTATCACAACGTATATATAAAAGGAATTCCTGTTATTTTCTATACGTAAATATTAATTACCTAAACAACAATTTCGCAATGCGATTTTGTCCAGCCGCATACGCTGTAGAATCATTAATGAATTTAATGGTATAAAAACTTTTGTCAGATAAATGTTTCCATGTGTTTCCTGCGTCGTTGGAATAATCAATTCCTTTGAAACCTACTACAACTAATTCTTTTGCATTTCCATTTGGAACGTATTGCACACAGCTTCTATAGCCTGGATTTGAATTTTTGGCAACTACTTGCCATGTTTTTCCTCCATCGGAAGTTCTTATTTTGTTAGCTTCATTTACGTCTGCTTTGGTATAATCGCCACCAATAGCAAATCCGTTTTTCGAATCATAAAAATCAACAGAATACATTCCTGTAGTTTCAATTCCTTGTACAATTGGCGTTTCGTACACTTTCCAAGTTTGTCCTTTATCGGCAGAATATAGAATTCTACTTGCCTTTCCTCCTGTTGCAATCCAAGTTTCATCACCAACAATAGCAATGTTTGTATTGCTCGCGGCAAAGGCAGCTTCTCCTTCTTTTGCTTTTGGTAAATTATCACACGAAACTTTCTGCCATGTATTTCCGCCATCGCGCGTAATAATGATACTGATGCAACCATCTGTTGGATCGCCCATCGCAATTCCTTCTTTAGCATTCCAAAACGCTATAGCGTCATAAAATACTTTTTCATGTGTTTCTTTGTACACTAGTTTTACTTTTCCATCTTTAGAAATTTTAAAAAGCATCGCAGGATTTACAATACTAATTCCAAACGTAGTGTTATTGACATGCGCTACTGCACGAAAACTAATGTTCAATGAATCTGAAACTTTTCCTTTGAGCAGATTCGTATGTTGCTTTGTTTTGGCGTTGTACTGTGCAATTGTAGTTTTATTTCCTCCGTATACCAAATCGTTGGTAGGTGTTACTGCAATGGCTCTGATACTAATTGAATCGTTGAATATTGGCACAATTTCCACAGTTGAGATTGCTTTTCGTGCTACTTTTTTCTCTTCTATTTTTTTTGAGGTTCCACAAGAAAAAAGTAATAGTACTATAAAGATTGAAATAATAGAACGCATAGTTAAGATTTTTTAGAGGAAATGAACGATTTACCAACAGCTCTTATAGAAATAACATTCAGTGGAAATTCCATAAAAACATGCACAAAACTTAAGAATAAAAGTAAGGTAAATCCAATTTTATAATTGTACATATACAAGGCTACAGAACCAATCCACAATGCCATAATGATGATAGATCGTTTTTGTGTAAGCTTTTTATGCCAGCCAATCACAGATGTTTTAGAGAACCAATTTAGATAGTGATAAGTGTATGCAAAAGCTATAAAGATTTGAATTTTTATAAATATGATGCCCGTAAACGAAAATGTAGTTCCATCGGTTAAACCTATAACTTGTGAAAGTTTGGCATTTAAAACATAAAATATATTGTCCTCATAAATCATTTGCGTTTCTATTCCTAAAATATAATCAAACGTATCTACAGACAGTAAAACGATTAAAAAAGGTACTAAAAACATGAGTATGATGTTAAAGTATCCTATACGACTTTTCGATTTTAAATTCCCATACCACATAAACATGATGGTAAAGAAATACACATGAATTACCGTTGGAAGTAGTATCCCTACAATAAGATGATATAAAGGAACAAAGTGAAATAATACTGCTAAAATAAATCCTATTGTCAATGCGATATACTGATGTCGTTTGTTTTTAAATACAGTAAAAGCGACTGCCGCTATGATAGCAATAAACAAACATCCGTTAAAATACGGCGGAAGTGTATTGATGATAAACAAAGCTGTTTCAGACCTAGCAAATTCCTCTGTTGCAAACACTTTCACTAACGGCGGAAATGACACCAATAAAGCCGCAATAACGACTAAATAGATCCAAAGTTTGCTTGCTATAAAGTATTGTTTGTCACGAATCCAATTGATTTCCGTTAAGTAATGTAATGGTCCTAATACAGCATAGGCAAAGAGAAAGAGTTCAAAAGGCAAATAATAAGCCAGTAGAAAAGATATGACTATCAACCCTGTATTTAAAAGATCTATACTTCCTGTTTTCATTCGTTATTTCTCTGTGATTAGTTCTGTACGATGGAATTCATCAAACAATCATATCGATTGATACGTATTTGTTTGTTAAGACCATTTCCGTAATGCTTAAAAATAGAAAAAGCTTCGTAGACTACGAAGCTTTTCCTTATGAATTTAAGAATTGAATCTTAGTATGTTATTCAATAATCATTTTCTTAGTATCTACTTTTTTACCATCTACATATAATGTGTAGTAGTACATACCAGAAGATAATGATCTAGTATTGATATCTAATTCTTGATCTCCTTTTTGTGGTAAATCTACTGTAGAAATTACTTGTCCCGCAGTATTTACAAAAACGATTGCAGCGTCACCTGTTAATTCTTGTGGAATGAAATAACGGATTGAAGATGTATCGTTAAACGGATTTGGAATATTTTGATATAAAATTGCGCCACTTCTCGATGCATTTTCTGGATTAACAATTGATAATGTACCATCACATGCACATACTTCTATTGCAGCAACTCTGGTTAGTAAATCATCAATTTGTGCTTGTTGTGCTGTATTTTCTGCTTCTAATGCAGATAATACTGGAGATAAATCAACATCTACTGAAGTTCCTCCTTCAATAGCAACTGTTAATGTGTTTCCTGATAAAGTTGCAGAAGTTAAGTTTTGATCATCAGTTCCTGTTCCGTCTTGTAATGGAGCTAAATCAACTCCAGTTCCACCAGAAATATTTAAAGTTGTTCCTGCTAATGATAAGTCTTGAGAATCAGTTCCAGTTCCATCTGCAAGAGATGATAAATCGACTCCAG
Organism: Kordia sp.; assembly: GCF_050633145.1. Classification (GTDB taxonomy): domain Bacteria; phylum Bacteroidota; class Bacteroidia; order Flavobacteriales; family Flavobacteriaceae; genus Kordia. Next base: position 8,634 of record NZ_JBOEFY010000011.1, read on the forward strand.
TTCCACCACTAATATTTAAGGTAGATCCTGACAAAGATAAGTTTTGGCTATCTGTGTTGTCTAAGTATCCTGATAAATCAACTGTTCCTGCGCTTCCTGTAATACTTAAAATATCTGAAGAAACTGAGATTGCTTGACTATCTGTTCCTGTTCCATCTTGTAATGGAGATAAATCTACTCCTGTTCCGCCAGAAATATTTAAGGTTGTTCCTGATAAAGATAAATCTTGCTCATCAGTATTATCTAAATATCCTGATAAATCTATAGTTGTTGCACCACCAGAAATACTTAACACGTTTGCTGCTACAGATAATTCTTGACTATCTGTATTGTCTAAGTATCCTGATAAATCTACCGTTCCAGCATCTCCAGTAATACTTAATACGTCACTAGAAACTGAAATTGCTTGCGAATCTGTATTATCTAAATATGGAGATAAATCTACTGTTCCTGCATCTCCTGTAATGCTTAATATGTTTGTTGCAACTGAAATTGCTTGCGCATCTGTATTGTCTAAATACGGAGATAAATCTACTGATCCACCATCTGTTAAACTTAATGTATTTGTAACCAATGATAAATCTTGTGTATCTGTATCAGTGTCCATCATACCTTTCCACTGTGTTCCATCCCAATAGAATGAATTATCTGTTTCAGTATCATATACAACCATACCTTCATCCGTTGCTCCTAAAGAACTTCCAAATGCAGTTCGTTGAGCAGTAGTCATACGGTTTAAATGCAAACCTTTTGCTGTTCCTGTTAAGTCTAACGAAGCATTTGCGTTTGGTGTATCTGTACCGATACCAACACTTAATGGATTTGTACTTCCACCAAGTACCATCGTATTGTCATTTACTGCAGTTGCGGCATTACCAATGGCAATAGCGTTTGTTCCTTGTACGTTTGCAGCATTACCAATAGCAATGTTATTTGTTGGATTTAAAGCACTTGGATCAGTAGAAGAAGCTGTATATCCAATTACAATGGCTCCATCATTTTGTGCTATTGTTGTAGAACCTATTGCAATTGCAAACTGATTGTCTACATCTACATCACGTCCAATACCAACCACATCATTTTCTGCAACATTCACACGATCACCAATACCAACTGAGTAATCAGCTAGCGTACCCATGTTTCCTAAATATCCCATCATCACAGAATTTTGTCCTCTAACATCATGGTCGTGTCCTAAAGAAATTGAATATTGTCCATCGATAAATGCTCTGTTACCAAATCCCATAACATTATTATTACTTACAGTAATGTCGTACCCATAAAACACGGCGTTAGAACGATTTGTGTTATCAAAATCTGCTAAAGATCCCATACCAACATTATATTGCCCTTCTCTGTTTGAAAAACCAGTAGAAAAACCTACGTATGTATTATGGTTTGCATTTGAAGTATTATTTGTACGGTTGTTATCCCAACCTGCTTGTGCTCCAATGAATGTGTTATAATCTGCCCATTCTGTAGCTACACCTGCAGCGGCACCAACCATTGTATTGTAAATACCATCTCCAATATCAATGGCAGCAGAATCTCCAACTCCCGTGTTGTGGTGACCATCATCAACGTCACTCATAGACTCACTACCAATACCAGTGTTTCTATATCCTACATCAGATGAAATACCCACTTCGTTACCTACGAATGTTTGTTTGTAACCAGTGGTGTTACTAAAACCTGCATCTTCTCCAATGAAGGTGTTTTCGTAACCAGTTGTGTTGTTTGCTCCAGACTCTTCACCGACGAATGTGTTATCATAACCAGTCGTGTTATTTTCTCCAGATTCAGCTCCGATAAAAGTGTTATCTCCACCTGTGGTTGTCAAACGACCAGCTTCATAACCCATGAATGTGTTATCAAAACCAGTAGTGTTAGAATATCCAGCTAGATATCCAATAGCGACAAGTTCACTTGTTGTAACACTTCGTCCAGCACTGTAACCAAATAGTGTTACTCTAGATCCTGAAGTAATGAAACTACCTGTACTGTCTCCGTAGAATGTGTTAAAGTCTCCAGAACTAATGGAAACTCCCGAACCAGTCCCCATGGTCTCATTTAACGTTTGTGCTTGCATGCCTGTTACACATAACAGACTAATTACGAACACAATAACGAGGGGTAATTGTTTTCTCATAATAGAATTGTTGTTAGTTTATTTTATGGTATTTCAAATATACTAAATAAAAATTTAACATATATTCAAATATAATTAACTAACTATTAAGATATATCCGTAAATACACCTGTTTCTTCAAAATATGTGTCAACTGTTCTATTTTATTCACAATTGGTAGTTTTTAGATTGAATAATTCTTTTATATTGCACTGAAAATTAACCTAACCCTACATGCAAAAAACTAAAAAAATTAGTAGTTGGATACTCTTTGTATTCGTATTTTTAGTCTATGCAATTTCAGCTCCAAACACCATTGCTTTCTGGGATAGTTCTGAATTTATCACTAGTAATTATACACTCCAAGCATCGCACCCACCAGGCGCACCTTTTTACACTATTTTGTGTAAAGTTGTGTTGTCATTTTTTCCTGCAACCAAAGCTGCACTCATTACTAATTTAATTTCTGCCTTTTTTGGAGCATTGACAATTACACTGCTATTTAGAATCACTATAAATATTGCAGAACGCATACTTTCTGCAACAAAAAATAAACTTGAACCTATACTTGTATTACTTTCTGGAATTACAGCTGCATTGACACTTGCTTTTTCAGATAGTTTTTGGACTGCTGCTACCGAAGCAGAAGTCTATACTTTATCATTTGCTTTGATGACAGGAATGATTCATATACTATTATTATGGGAACGAACTTTAGATAAAAGAAAAGAAGTTAAATTACTTTTCTTTTTTGCCTTTCTTTTAGGAATTTCTACTGGAGTACACTTGATTTTGATAGCGATTGTTATTCCACTTTCTATTTTAATTGCACACAAAAAGTTTGGACTGACAATTAAGAGTTTTATAATCGCCATTTTACTTGGTTGTATTGCTTTCTTTTTTATCTATGGATTTGTAGTACAGGGAAGTATCAAACTAGCAAATTCCTTAGATGTTTGGTTGGTAAATTCGTTTCAAATGTCTTTGAATAGTGGAGTTATCATCATGCTTATATTGATTTCAATGCTACTTAGTCTTGCATTATTATTCTCGCGAAAGCGACAAAAAATAACACTTCATCATACAGTATTAGGAATTGTTTTCTTCTTGATTGGAATGAGTTCATTTTTTATGTCAATTCAACGATCTGAAGTAAATACGTTAGTTGCAGAAAGTCTAAAAAATAGTAATAAAATGCTACAATATGTCCGTGCAGAACAATTTGGCATTTCCGCAATCCCATTGCTTAAAGGACCTGTTTTTAATGCTCCTTTAGACAAAGATGTAGGTTTTATTGATGGAAAACCTGCTTACTCTTATAATTCCAATTCAGAGAAATACGAAATGGTACATGATGGTAAATTTAAAGAAGTAAATTATTCTGATGAATTCACCATGTTTTTCCCTCGAATGTTTGATAAAGGTGATGCCGAAAAGTACAAAGCTTGGACACCTATTTTTGGAGAACCTATTAACTATCCTGTACAAGGAGAAATGGTGACCATTAATAAACCAACTTTTACAGAAAATATTAGCTTTTTTATCAATTATCAAATAGTTTGGTTGAATGCTCGCTATTTATTCTGGAATTTTATCGGAAGACAAAACGATCATCATGGTTTAGGTTATATTAAAGATGGAAATTGGATAAGCGGTATCAATGCTATTGATAAAAGTCGTGTTGGAGATACTTCTTTGATGCCTGAACATTATAAAAATCATAAAGGAAATGATGCGTATTACTTTTTACCATTTATTCTAGGTATTTTGGGTATTATTGCCTTGCGAAAACACAAACACTATTTTTGGACAACTTTGCTCCTATTTCTAACGTTTGGCATCGGAATTACTATTTATGTGAATCCTGTACCTTCAAGTATTTTGATTCGTGAACGCGATTATATTTTTATTGGGTCATTTGTCATTTTTGCACTTTGGGTTGGACTTTCTGTTATATTCTTAGCACAAGCATTACAAGCAGTTAAAAATCAAAAGGCACGTATTGGTATTGTTGCTACACTGGTACTTTTAGCTGCTCCAATACAACTTTTAGCCAAAGGTTGGGACAATCACCAACGCGGACATGATAATTTTGCTTATAATTTTGGAAAAGCCTACTTAGATGCTTGTCCGCCACAATCTATTTTAATTACCAATGGAGATAATATGACATTTCCACTTTGGTATTTACAGCAAGTAGAAGGTTATCGTACAGATATTCGTGTCATCAATTATGATCAACTAAATATTGAGACACATATTAACAATTTAAAGAAAGTGTATTACGACTCAAAACCTCTTAAATTGAATCTCAATCATGATTTCTATGTAAGTGGTGTTGAAAAATTAATTCCACTACAAGAAGAAACAAAAGATGCTGCTGTACTGCCTATTTTGTTTGAGTTTTTAAAGAAAGATGATACACGAATTAATTGGAATGGTCGTATGCGACACTATATTCCATCAACAACATTTTCAATTCCAATTGATACAACACGCATCAAAAAGCTATTTGATCCTCAAAAACTAAATGCTTCTTATACTTCCGCTATTACTTGGAACCATGCAAAAAAATTCTATGGATTAAATGAAATTGTTTTGATGAATATTTTGATGAACAACATCAATGAACGTCCTATTTGTTTTGTTAGCAATGGAAAAAAACGTCATCAAATTAGTTTGGAACCTTACTTAATTCAACATGGTTTGGTAAATGTTTTAGCGCCTATTCAGCGAAAAAATCCGCAATTAAATCCAAAAATTGTAGCTACGGATATGATGTATCCGTATATCATAAATAAAGTACAGTTTGAAGGTCTAGATGGTGATTCAGGATTTATTCGTGATGAAAATACAACTTATGCGCGTGAAATTTTGCGTCAAAACTATTATTTCCTTGCGCAAGCGTTGTTGGAAGAAGGACAAACTAAAAAAGCTATAGAAGTCTTAGATAAATGCACAACTCTTTTCCCTAACAAAACAATTCCATACGAGCAATATGCATATGCAATTGGAAGATTGTATGTCCGTGCTGGAAATGCACAACAAGGAACTGAGATTTGTAAAACTGCCATGAAAAATATTTGGGACGAATTGCAATGGATGGTTTCTTTTAATCCGCCATATCCAATCATTAATTTACGTCATGCATATCGCTTAAAAAACATGTATTATCAGATGATGCAACAATTCCCAAGCGGCATTCAAAATGCTCCGATAAGCGAACAAATGTTTCGTGAGTTTGATACCGCTTTTTCAACTTGGCAAAAACGAAATTGGCCATATTAATTCCCCTAAGTATGTTATTTTCAACCGAAGTTACTTCCTCAAAAATCATATCCGATAATCCGCTGTTTCAACGGACACTAAAAGCATATCATTTGGTAGCACCACATATTCATGGAAATGTACTCGAAATAGGTTGTGGCGAAGGATATGGAGTGGAATTGTTGTATAAAAACGCTGCCCAATTGACTTTAATTGATAAATCGCCATATACCGCAGATTTAATCAATAATAAATATCCAAACACAACTATTATTCAGGAAAAAATTCCGCCATTAACACAACTAAAATCAAATAGTTTTGATGTGATAGTTTCTTTTCAAGTAATTGAACATATTAAAGATGCCTCCTTATATTTAAAAGAAATTCGTCGCGTATTAAAACCAAATGGAAAAGCTTATATTTCTACACCAAATGCGTTGAAAACTATTGCTAGAAATCCTTGGCACTATAAAGAGTATACGTTTGAAGATTTGGAAGGTTTATTTAAGAATATTTTTGAACAGTATACAATTCAAGGAATACAAGGAAATGCAAAAACAACTGCTTATTACGAAAAAAACAAGAAATCTGTAGCACGCTTTTTACGCTATGATATTTTTAAGTTAGAACATAAAATTCCTTCTTGGTTGTTGCAAATTCCTTATGAAATTGCCAATCGTATGAATAGAAAAAAATTGCTGAATAAAAACCCTGATTTAGTCAATAGCATTACGTTAGCTGATTATTCTCTAGCTGAACATTCAGAGGCAACGCTAGATTTCTTTTGCACGCTTACNNTTTTAGTATTTAGCAAAAAAAAGCTCCACAAAATTATCTGCGAAGCTTTTAAAAATCATAAAACCAATCTCTACTCCAATTGCAGTGTCTTAATATCCGCAATTAATTGTTGAACAGCCGTTTTATTTAAGCCGTTGTATATTCCTCTAATTTGTCTGTTCTTATCGATTAAAACAAAGTTTTCCGTGTGTAAAAAATCGTCGTCGGTTTTGGTTTCTCCTAAATCTTCTTCTACAAAATAGTAGTTTCGACCTAAGTCGTAAATTTGAGAGCGTTCGCCAGTTACTAAGTGCCATTTTTTACTGTCAATTCCTTTATTTTTTGCATAGGCTTTTAAGACTGGAACTGAATCCATTTCTGGAGTTACCGAATGTGATAAAAGCAAGACCTCATCGTCATCTTTAAATTCTTGCTGTAAAATATCCATATTGGCAGTCATTTTTGGACAAATTCCTGGGCACGTCGTAAAAAAGAAATCTGTGATATAAATTTTATCTTTGAATGTAGTTTCTGTAATTGTTTTTCCTTCCTGATTTGTGAAACGAAACGCAGGAATTTGATGAAACGTCTTTTGTGCAGTTGTTCCTTTTTCAAACCAATAGGGCGTAAAAGATGCTTCTTGATAATATGGTAAACTTGCTACGCGACTTCCCAATTTACCTTCTGTCTTTTGACTGCAACTAATTAACAATAAACAACTGATTGTCAATAGCAATATATTATTTTGTCTGTACAATTTCATTTTGTAATTCATAACACAGTCCTGATCGTTTTAAACCAAAAATTCGTCCGTTTTTTGCTTCATAATTGTTATATAATTTTCCATTTTTACGCCATGCTTGCTGCAAACCTTCTTCTTTTCCATTAACAATAATGAGTCGTTTTAATTTTTCGCCCGTTTTATACCATTGTTCTTGAATTCCATTTACAACTCCATGTGTATGATTTGAAATAGAACGCAAATTTCCATTTTTCCACCACGTTTTAGAAGTTCCGTGTTGCTTTCCTTTGACATAGTTGGCTTCAAAACTTAACAAACCATTTGGAAACCACTTTTGACGTAATCCGTTACGTTTTCCTTCTACGTACAGTGTTTGCTCTGCTATGACTCCATTGTTGTATGTATCCTCCAAAACACCTGTAAACAATTCATTTTTAAAATAATACAATCCAATATTTTGTTTCAGTGTAAGCAAATCTTTAGAAACAACTACCGAAGCGTTTGGGGAAGTTACTTCGGCAACAGTTTCCTTTCCTTGAGATTTTTGCTGGCAAGAAACCAACAAAAGGAGCATCCCAAGAAAAATTAAAAGACTACTGTATGTTGCTTGCTGTTCCTTGATAGTTTCCTGGAAATAAGATATAATACGCATTCAAATAAAGTTCATTTTGTATGTGATAGTGATATTCTGTTTCAGTCGTATGTTGCGTAGTGCTTTCATGTCCACCTGAAGCATCTAAATCTGTAGGATACGTTCCTGTTGAATTACATTTACGTCCATACAAGAAAAATCCATCAGCAATAATTCCAATCAATTTTTCATCATCATCCGACCATGCTTTAGGCTCTAAGTGATAATGGTAACTTTGTGGTCCTGTATGCGCTGCGGTATAATCTAAAGAAGGCAATGCACTATCAATAGGCACATTTGGACCTTCTTGATCATTATAAATTACAGCTCCAGAAACCGCAATTCCTATAGCGCCTAAACCTGTGGCACTAGAATTTGAAGCCAAAGTTGGACTTGCTGAAACTGTTAGTGAATACGATCCGTTAAAATCATCAATATTTCCTGGTGCCATATCATCATAAGCTGTTACTGTTGGTGCTACAAATAATGGATGATTTTCTGCTACTGCTGGTGTTCCTGGTCTGGTTGTAGTACTTGACCAATATGGAGATGTATGATTTGGTCTTCCATTGGTTTCTATTTCAACGTTTGTACCGTTCAACATTATAGTGACATTATCTGTATCAAATTCGTTAAAAGCATCATGCAAAGTAGCGGTACTTCCTCCATCATCAGTTGGCGTTGTGGTTGTGGCATCATCATCACTTCCGCAAGCAATTATAAAAACTACTGAAACTACTACCAAAAGTAGCATTGTAAAAGGTTTTCTGTTCATGTTGTTAGGTATTAAATTATTATTTATCTTAATAGAAGCACGTAACTTCTTAGTTTTTTTTTGTCAAAACGTGCTCAATATTTTTTTTCAAAATCACTTAAATTCGTATCGTTATTGTCGTCCTCCACGTTGTCCTCGTTGTCCGCCACGCTGTCCACCTTGTCTCCCTTGTGGTTTTGGAGCGTTTTCAAGTTCATCTTTCGTGATAAATCCATCGTCATTTGCATCTACTTTTGAAAAATCGCGTTGCAATGGACCTTTGACTTCTTTTTTGCTAAGTTTACCATCGCCATTTTTATCCATGTGTTCCATAATCTGTGCTACATTTGGACGTTCTCTATTATTTCTTCCGCCGTTTCTTCCAGGAAAACCGTTAGGTCCGCCACGCATTCCGCCACCAACTTTAAAACTTTTGTTTGGTGTTCCTACAAAAAATCGTGGTAAGGATGGAAAGCTATCAGTGATGACATAATAGTACGTTCCATCAGGGAATTCGGGAGTTTTCCCATAACGTCCGTTGGCTTCATCCAAATCTCCATGTCCTTCTACATATTCAAAATCGCGTACATACGTTCCATCATACCTTCCATTTGGTGCTGAAATTCCATCGCCAGGACGATTTCCATTTCGTAGTTTATAACTTGAAGTCAATTCAATCAATTCATTGCTATCATCAGAAGCATATCCATATTTATAATAAATCGGAAAACCATCTGCTGCCCAACCAATTATGGACATACTGTTTTCTTTTGCTTGTTTTATAATTCCCCAAGGTGTTCCGTGATAGTGATATTCACCCGTTGGTTGCACATGTGCATTGTTACAATCGTCTCCTAAATCGACATTTGTACTTAGTGCTTCTTTAGACCAAGCCATGTTCATTTGACGTGTGTTTGGGTTTACAAAGAATTCCATTGCAGTTGGTTCCATCTTTACGCCATTAATAGCAACACCAAAAACGTATTCAGGCCTTCCCTGTCCTAACATTCCTTCACTATATACAGAGGTTAGCTTTTTGTTTTGTTTTGGTCGTAAAGCGACTTTATAAGTTTTACTTTGAGGAGAAATCGTATTCGGGTTTCCTGCATTTGGAAAAGCTCCTGTAGCGTGCTGTGGAATTGCGTTCGATTTGATAACTCGGTACTTTCCTTGTTTTGTAACGGAAACTTCACTTTTGTACCTTACCATTTCGGTACATTCATACCCATCGGTTACCGAAAAGGTATTTGTAGTTGTTTCTTGTGCGAATGTTACAAACGCAAAGAGTAGAAAAATAGGTGTGATTTTATAGTGCATACTAAAAGAATTTCATCTTGTTTTTTTACTTAGATGTGTTCTTTTAGAAAAACTTGTCCTGTGTTATAAATTATTTTTAATCAGACTTTAATTGAAGTGGTAGATTTTGCCTTACAGCTCTTTATTTAATTCATCAGGAATTCTTTCCATTATTATTTTACAAAATGGAGTTTTTGAGTTTATGAATAAGAAAAACAATAGATCTTTCCCTTCAACATATTCAAATGATAGTTCCTTGTCTCTTATTTTTTGATATATTTTATCTTTACAATAGTCTAAGTAGCCAACGAAGCCTGTTTGGTCGTCTTTTCCATAAAACCTAAAACCTGCAATTGGTAGATATTGGTATAATTTTTCTACACCACAAGTCTCTGTAACGTGTGCACTGTAGCATTTATCAATTTCAAATGTTGGATAGCATTTTGTTACAGTAGTAAACATGTAGTTTTGAAAAAGTGTGTCTTTGGAATCATAGGCATTAGAGGAAAAATAAGGTCTCAACCATTTATCATCGTGTCCTTTTATAATCTTTTTTTCATATAAAATTTCACAAAAAGGATCTATAACATTGAAGTAAAGCAAATTGAGCAAACCAAAGTAATTGATGGAAGAAAATTCAAAATTAGTCTGACTTTTCATTTCTTTGAAAGTTGGTCCGCCAGAATATACCCAAACTCCATCAATATATTTGAAAGCTTTCTCTTCGTCTATTATACTTTGAATTGCTACTTTATAAAAATAATCGGCACGATCAATCTTATATTTCGTTCTAACTACATTTAATTTGTGTTCAGTTTTTAAAAAGTCTTCTTTTGTTTTGAATTCTGCAGAACCATATTGAACAATTTCTCTGTATTTTTTACTTATAAAGGAAGCTCCCAAACCTACAAAACTGTCACCAAAATCGTGAGATGCTACATACATTTTAGAGTTGACACTAAACTTAAAGAAATCTGGAAATTCTTCAAAAAATAGCGGAACTGTACTCCATCTATCATCAAAGTTTTCTAAAACAAATTTTTTGATTATATCCTTCGCTTCTTCTTCATTCATTGATTAAGTTTTGGTAGCTATTGATTATTAAAATTAGTTTTATTCTTTTTATTTTCTTGGCTTTCTCATTCCAGGTCTACCGTGACGCTTCAATGCATTTTGCACTAGTATATTAAAACGTGTGCGTTGTTCGTCGGTACATATTTTTTGAACTTCTTTAAAGTGATAGAACGTTTTTAAGTCCTTTTCTTGTTCTTTTTCACCAATACGACGCGTAATATCATTTACTTTGGCTTCATTCGTAGTTGTCTCAGAAATTTCGGCAAACAATTGATCTTTTAACCCTTTGATTTCACGAGAAACTTTCATCATAGCTTCATGATGTGCATCATTCATTTCCCTAAAACTCTTCATTTGTGCTTCATCAAACTGTAGCTCTTTCGCAATAAACTTTCCTGGGTTTCCTCCTTTTGGCGGTTTATCTCCAAAGATTTTAAACATAAAAAAGCCATTCATCACTACAAGAAAGACCAATAAAATGTATAATAAAGTATTTTTTTTCATCGCCGTCTGCTTGTTTAATTAAATAATGAAGGTTTCGAATCTTCGCCCAGTTCATACATCGTAGCAAAATTTGATATGTTAGTATCATATTCAGTTTTGGTCATTTGATATATTCCAAAAACATTGACTAACAATACACAAACTAAAGTTGCCAATTGTAATTTTGGTGTAAACCAACTAAATCCAGTTGGAATTGTTTCTTTTTTCTCCGAAAATAACCGTTGCATGGTTTTATCTTTAAAGAAAGGAGAAACCTTTACTTCATTCATCGTATCTAGAACGTTAAATGTAGCTTCAATATTTTTCTCTATGTCTTTTGGTGTCTGCATAACTCTTTATTAGATGCCATTTTTTAAAAAAACTTGCGCTAGTTTTCATTTTTATAAAAATTGGCTAATATTTTCTGTAAATTCTTCTTAGCGCGAAACATTAATGACTCTACAGATGAAACACTTTTCTCTGTAATTTCACCTACTTCTTTATAACTTAAACCATCAATTTTATGCAAGGTAAACACAATACGTTGTGCTTCTGGCAATTGATGAATAGCTCTAAATATAGTTTCGCTTTTTTCTTTATTCTCTAACAAAATCCCTGGATGATTCATTTCTGTGAAATACGATGTTTTATCTAGCGGTATTTCATTTCCAAAAATAGATTGCATAAACGCAAAACGTTTTTTGGTATTTTTCTTTCGGATAAACTCCAATGATTTATTCGTAGAAATTCTATAAATCCAAGTGGACAATTTCGAATTTCCTTTAAACTTATGAATCGATCGAAATACTTCTACAAACACTTCCTGTGCTACATCTTCAGCATCTTCCTTATTAGGTACAAAAGACAAACAGGTATGAAAAACGCGCTGCTCATATTCTTCTAAAAGACGACTATATGCTGCTCGATTTCCTGCTTGTAAATCTTTTATAAAAGTAGTTTCGCTCAATGATTTTATTTGATTATATAAATAAAGTAAAAAATATAAACATAAAACAATACCTTTGCGCTTTAATTTGAATTAGATGCGATTACACAGAAATTTAGTTTTTTCCGTTATTGACGGATTAAACTTAATATTTAATGAAGGAGCTTATGCCGACAAAGTAGTTGAAAAGTTACTAAAACGTGACGCCCGTTGGGGAAGTCGCGATCGTAAGTTTGTTGCCGAAACTACCTATGAAATTGTTCGTTGGAAACGTTTGTACGCAGAAGTAGCGGATATTAAAGAGAATTATTCTCGCGAAAACTTATGGCGTATTTTTGCTGTTTGGGCAACTTTAAGAGGTATTGAATTACCCGATTGGAATCAGTTAGCTGGTACACCAACACGTAGAATAAAAGGTCGTTTTGACGAACTTTCTAAAATCAGAAAAATTAAAGAATCTATTCCTGATTGGTTAGATGAATTAGGTGTTGAAGAGTTAGGTGAAGATGTTTGGACGAAAGAAATCAATGCTTTAAACAAACAGGCCGACGTAATTCTTAGAACAAATACCTTACGAACTACAAAAGAAAAATTACAAGCATTACTTGCTACTTTTGACAATGAAACGGAGGGAATAAAAGGTCATCCCGTAGCATTGCGTTTAAAAGAGCGTGCTAATATTTTTAGAAACGAAGCATTTAAAAATGGTTTCTTTGAAGTACAAGATGCAAATTCGCAATTAGTTTCTGAGTTTTTAGATGTAAAACCAGGAATGAAAGTAGTTGATGCCTGTGCTGGTGCTGGAGGAAAATCGTTGCACTTAGCTGCTTTGATGGAAAATAAAGGAAATTTAATTTCTTTAGATATTTACGAAGGAAAGTTACGTGAACTAAAACGTAGAGCACGACGAAATGGTGCGCACAATATTGAAACTCGCGTGATTACTTCCACGAAAGTGATTAAAAAATTATATGACAAAGCCGATCGTGTATTGATTGATGCTCCTTGCTCTGGATTGGGCGTTTTACGTAGAAACCCTGATGCAAAGTGGAAAATTCAACCTGAATTTTTAGAAAAAGTAAAAAATACACAACAGGACATTTTACAACGCTATTCGCGCATGGTAAAATCGGGTGGAAAATTAGTCTATGCTACTTGTTCTATCTTACCGTCTGAAAATCAAGAACAAGTGGAGAAATTCTTAGCTTCTAATGAAGATTTTACACTTGTAGAAGATAAAAAACTATTGGCATCTGAATCTGGTTTCGATGGTTTTTATATGGCCTTGCTAGAACGAAAATAGAACCCTAAATTTATTTCAATATATTATTACAATGAAAAAAACACTACTTTTTTTAATAGGATTGATATCATTTTCTGCTATTGCACAGCAATCGTATTATAATGATGTAAATCTTACTTTGACAGGAACACAATTGCGCGATGCATTGGCAACAAAAGTAATTAACACACACTCAAATTCATTATCATATTCTGAAATTTGGGATGCTATTATGGTTACTGATATAGATCCAAATAATACCAGCAATGTAACATTATTGTACGGATGGGAAAATGGAAGTGATGGCGACGTTACAAATGATTTATATAGAGGTATTAATGACAACGGAGGAAATGTAGGAGATTGGAATAGAGAACATACATTTCCAAATTCATTGGCTAGTCCTGATTTAGATGCTAATACAACAAATGGACCTCCATATAGTGATGCACACAATTTACGTCCTACCGATGTACAACGTAATGGACAACGCGGAAGTCGTTTGTTTTCTGCTGGTTCAGGGAACTCAGGAACTGTTGGAGCTTTTTGGTATCCTGGTGATGCTACTCAAGGCGGACCAGACTGGCGTGGCGATGTAGCTAGAATAGTTATGTACATGTACATTCGTTATGGAAATCAATGTGCACCGAATTTAGTAGCAAATGGAACTACAAATGCTATCGATTCAAACATGATTAATTTGTTATTAGATTGGAATGCTGCCGATCCTGTTTCTGCACTTGAAGATGCTCGTAATACATACCACGAAGATATTTTTAACGCAACTGCACAAGGAAATCGTAATCCATTTATTGATAATCCTCGTTTGGCAACACAAATTTGGGGTGGAACTCCTGCAGAAGATCGTTGGGGAATTTTTGGAACTGATACAGAAGATCCAACCGTACCAATGAATGTGATGGTGAGTAATGAAACAAGTAGTAGTATAAATGTTTCTTGGACTGCTTCTACAGATAATATAGGTGTTACTGGGTACGATGTATTCGTAGATGGAACGTTCGATCAAACTGTAGCAGGAACAACAGCAACAGTAAGTGGTTTACTTGCTTCTACAACATATACGTTTACCGTATTGGCAAAAGATGCACAAGGAAACACTTCTGCACAATCTACTGGAGTTGATGGAACGACACTCGCTAACGGCGGCGGAGGCGGTGGAAATGGTTCTAATTTGTATATTTCAGAATATATGGAAGGAAGTTCTTTTAACAAAGCTCTAGAAATTGCAAACTATTCAGGCGCAACAGTCGATTTAAATGAAGTTGGAAATGTGTATACTCTAAAAATTAGTACTAACGGAAATGCTACTTGGAATTCAACTTATACTTTCCCTATGGGAGCAATGATTACTGATGGTGATGTATATGTAATTGGAAATACTGGTTTAGCTGTTTGTACAGGTGTTGTTGATGATTCTAATGATGCTATCACTGGATTCAACGGAAATGACGCTATCGGATTGTTCAAAAACGATGTATTAATAGATATTTTAGGAACGCTTGGCGATGGAACTACGTACGCTAGTAATACCACTTTGGTTAGAAAACCGAGTATCGATACTGGAAATACAATCTTTACAATTGGTGAGTGGGATGCATCTGCTTCTAATACTTGTGATAATTTAGGAATGCATACACAAACTTTAAGTGTTGAAACTTTTGAAGCTGATGCTTTTCAAGTATATCCAAACCCAACAAATGGAAATAGTGTATACATTAACACAAAAAACAATGTTGAAATTTCTTCTGTTCGTATTTATGATATTACAGGAAAGCAAGTTATCAATCAAACGAATCCATCAAACGAAATTAACGTTCAAGGATTGCAACAAGGAATGTACATCTTACAATTAAAAATTGGAAATCAGACAATTAACAAAAAGTTAATTAAGCAATAATAGTATTCGTAATTTATAAAAAGCGACATTATTTATTAAAATAGTGTCGCTTTTTTTTATAGTTTTATATTAAATTAAAACCAGCTATGAAAAAAATTACACTAACACTACTTATTATTTTTAGTACGTTTACTGCTTTTTCACAAGATACAGAAGCACCTACGACTCCAGTAAACTTTCAATTTTTAGACAATCCAACAGTGCAACCAGATAATATATCTGTAGAATGGGAACACGCAACAGATAACGTTGCTGTGACTACGTATGAAATTTATATCAACGGTACGTTATCTAGAATTGTAGATTATGATGGATCAGATATTATTCAATATGCTAGTTTTACAAACTATCCCAATGGTACGTATTGCCTAAATATTATTGCCAAAGACGCCGCGGGGAATGCTTCACCAATATCCAATCAAGTTTGTAAAACAGTGAATGTTATTTATCAAAATGGACCTCCTGAACTCTATCTATCTGGGTTTTTAAATTATACAGGAAGTAATAAAGCTATTGAAGTATCAAATATAACTAATAGTGCTATTGATTTATCAGATTACTCTGTAAAAATAAGCTATGACGGCAGTGCAACATGGGATGCTGTGTATACATTTCCAGCTAATTCAGTTGTTTCTCCTTACGAAAGTTTTATCATAGCACATCCTAGTTTTTCAATTTGTACAAATATGATTACTAACTTCGGAATTGGCATTGATTACAACGCTAACCTAACCAATATAGATGGAAACGATGCAATCGGTTTATTTAAATATGACATTTTATACGATATGATTGGGGAGTTAGGGAATAATGCGACGCATACGAGTACCGATCAATTCATTAAAAGAGATGCTTACCTCACTACAATACCTTCCACTTCTTTTAATGTGAATACTTGGAGTATTGAAATAAGTAATGGCAGCTGCCCTAGCTTATTTGGTTTCCCATATATGGTGTTATTAAGTGTTGAAACACAAGAATTGAATTCTTTCAGCATCTATCCAAACCCAACAAATGGAAATACGGTATACATCAACACAAAAAATAATATTGAAATTTCTTCTATTCGTATCTACGACATCACAGGAAAACAAGTCATAAACCAAACGAATCCTTCAAACGAAATTAACGTTCAAGGATTGCAACAAGGAATGTACATTCTACAATTACAAATTGGAAATCAAAAGGTTAACAAAAAATTAATCAAGCAATAAAAGTATTGACAGTTTATGAAAAGTGATGTTATTGTTACAAATAACATCACTTATTTTTTATAGCTTTACGTAAAAAAACAACCAGCTATGAAAAAAATTACACTCTTACTACTTTCACTTTTTATTAGTGCTACATCTTTCGCACAAGATACTGAAGCACCTACTGCGCCCACAAATTTGAATGCTGTATTTTATCAAAACTCTAATGGGACTAATGTACTTTATTGGGACAATGCAACCGATAATGTAGCTGTAACCGAATATGATGTATATGTAGATGACACCTATCTTCTAACTGTTCCTCACATTTCAAACCAATCGCAGCAAGATGTTACACTTGAAAATTTATTTGGATTATTTTATTGTTTTTATGTTGTTGCAAAAGATGCGGCTTTAAATGTTTCAAGTCCAAGTAATACTGTATGTTTTTATCGTTATCCTGATGCAAGTGACCAATATCCTGTAGATCTCTACTTATCTGCTATTGTTAATGGACTTAATAATAATAAAATCATTGAAGTTTCTAACTTAACCAATGGAAATATCAATTTAGACAACTATTCAATTAAAGTTAGTAGAGATGGAAACCCTACATGGCAAGACACCTATAATTTTCCATCAAATTCAATGCTAAGCTATGGAAGTGCTTTTGTTATTGGACGCTCAACAGGAACTTTTTGTAGTGATAAATACGATGTTACAGATGATATAATTACCAATTTTGATGGAAATGATGTCATTGGACTTTTTAAAAACAATATATTAATTCAGTCCTTCGGTGCATTAGGTGATGGAACTGTAATTATGGATGATGATTTTGCATATACTCTTAGTGCCGTTGGAAATTTAATAACCCCAAGTTTTGATGTATCCTTATGGAATGCAAATACAATTACTTCCGGAATAGGAAGCGAATGCAATTATTATATGGGTGCTGTTGAATATGTGGTATTGAGTGTTGAGCAAGAAACACAAACTATATTCAGCATCTATCCTAACCCAACAAATGGAAATACGGTATACATCAACACAAAAAATAATGTTGAAATTTCTAGTGTCCGTGTATTTGATATCACAGGAAAGCAAGTCATAAACCAAACGAATCCTTCAAACGAAATTAACGTTCAAGGATTGCAACAAGGAATGTACATTCTACAATTACAAATTGGAAATCAAAAGGTTAACAAAAAATTAATCAAGCAATAAAGGTGTTTAAATTTATAAATATGATTGTATTTGATTAAAAGCGCGCTGCTTTTTTCTATACTTTTAAATAAAAAAATTTATACGCTATGAAAAAAATTACACTCACTACCTTTCTATTTTTATTGAGTCTTTCTTGTTTTGCTCAAGATACAGAAGCGCCGACTGTGCCTACCAATTTAGTAATTGATAATGTAATCAATTTTTTATCCTGGAATGTTTCTACAGATAATGTAGCTGTGGTAGAATATGATATTTATGTAAATGATGTATTCAGATTAACGGTAAATCATAATGCCTCATTCCCTACAAATTCAGTCAACATAAACCATTTAGGGCCTATTGTCTATGAAGAAATTTATACATTTAAAATACTAGCAAGAGATGCTGCGGGAAATGAATCTTCATTTAGTCACTACGCCTCTTTTGTTGAAGCTACTCCTGGAACCATATACATTCCTGATGCTGTATTTATTTCAAGAGTCATGAATGGCGATAATGACTACAAGGGAATTGAAGTTTTGAATACTTCTGATGATGTAGTCGATATGTCAGAATACACTTTGAAACTTAGTTTTGATGGAAATTCTACATGGGATGTTACCTATACATTTCCACCTAATACTTTTCTTAATAGTTATAAAAAAATTCGAATTTTACATTCGCAAACAACACCTTGTTTTCCAGATGAAGAATCATTAATTCTAGATACAAACGATGTCATTACTAATTTTGATGGTAATGATGCTTTGGGTTTATTTCTCAATGATGTTTTAGTTGATCGTCTTGGGTATTTAGGAGACGACACTCAGTATATTGACCCTAATAAAATGGGCGTCAGACAAATTTTTGTAGATCAGCATTCGCCATGGGTACAATTTATTGTCACACCAGAAGTTTTAGATATTTGCGAAGGTAACTTAGGTGAAGAATATTATAGTTTAAGCGTTCCAGAATTTGCAGCCAAAAACATTATTATATATCCAAATCCTGTAAAAGGCAATTTGTTACATTTAGATACAAAGAACAATCTACCAATAGATACAGCTACCATTATAGACATGACAGGAAAAACAGTGATGACTTCTGCACGTATCATCAACAATCAACTAGACATTCAGAACATAACACAGGGAATTTATTTCGTAAAAATTCAATCAGGCAATAAAGTAAGCATTCACAAAATGATTCGTCAATAAGTAACTAAACAGCAACAAAAAAGCTCCAAATGTAACTTTTGGAGCTTTTGTATATTACATAATTATGCCAGTAATAATGTAATTCTTTATAAAAGTAATAACTATTTTCTATTTATCATAATTGAAACATCATTAACTTATTGCCAAATCCATCGCTTTGGTAGCATGAATCGTCGTTGTATCAAATACAGGAATTGAAACATCTTCTTGCTGAATTAACAACGGAATTTCTGTACAGCCTAAAATAAC
Source organism: Kordia sp. (assembly GCF_050633145.1). GTDB lineage: Bacteria > Bacteroidota > Bacteroidia > Flavobacteriales > Flavobacteriaceae > Kordia. Next base: position 27,797 of record NZ_JBOEFY010000011.1, read on the forward strand.
GCCTTCAGCTCCTTCTTGTTGCAAACGTTCAATGATCTCAATATAGGCTTGTTTCGAACTTGGTTTTAACACACCTTGTGGCAACTCTTCATAAATAACTCTATTCACTTCTTCTCTATCTTCTGCATTCGGAATCAATGTTGCTATTCCAAACGAAGTCAATACATCTTTATAAAAGTCCATTTCCATGGTATATTTTGTTCCCAACAAAGCCACCGTTTTCAATTCTTTTGCTACAATTTTTTCTGCAGTTGCTTCTGCAATATGAATTACAGGAATGGAAACACTTTCTCGTACAGCATCAATCGTTAAATGCATGGTATTGGCACAAATTAAAATGCAATCTGCTCCAGCATTTTCTAAATTCTTTCCCGCCTTTGCCATCAAATCATTCAGTAAATCCCAACGACCAGCGTGTTGCAAGTCTTTAATTTCTCCAAAATCGACTGAATTAATAATACATTTTGCCGAATGCGGTTCGCCTTTATGTTTCATTGCCAAATCATTCAAAGTCTGATAATAAAGTATGGTAGATTGTGGCGTAATTCCGCCGATAAGTCCAATAGTTTGCATGCTCAATAATTTATACGCATAAAATTAGGGATTTATTCGCTTTGCTTCTACTTTTGTAACAATATATTTTACAACTTATGACAACCTTACTCATCAACATCAAAGAATTAATACAAGTTCGTGAAACCAGTATTTCTAAAGTTTCTGGAGCTGACATGAAAACGCTTCCAAAACTAGAAAATGCGTATCTATATATTGTTGATGATGTCATTTCCGATTTTGGTGTAATGGCCGATATTGAAATCGCTTCCGCAGATACAATCATAGACTGTACAAATAAAGTCGTTTTACCAACTTGGTGCGACAGTCATACACACATCGTTTACGCCGGAAATAGATCGCAAGAATTTGTAGACAGAATCAATGGATTAAGCTATGAAGAAATTGCCAATCGCGGTGGCGGAATTCTAAATTCAGCAAAAAAACTACAAGAAACTTCCGAAGATGAACTCTTTGCACAATCGGCAAAACGTTTAGAAGAAGTAATGCAGATGGGAACTGGCGCCATTGAAATCAAATCTGGTTATGGACTCACGCTTGAAGCGGAACTCAAAATGTTACGTGTAGCAAAACGCTTAAAAGAAGCCTATAATTTCCCAATAAAAACGACCTTTTTGGGCGCACACGCCATTCCTGCAAACTACAAAGGAAATCAAGATGGTTATATGGATTTGGTGATTAATGAAATGTTACCAAAAGTAGCCGAACAAAACTTAGCCGAATACGTAGATATTTTCTGCGAAAAAGGATATTTTACACTTGAAGATACAGAACGTTTGCTCCAAGCGGCACAACAATACAATCTCATACCAAAAATTCACGTCAATCAATTCAATGCATTTGGCGGAGTTGCGCTTGGTGTAAAATACAATGCACTTTCGGTGGATCATTTAGAAGAACTCAACGATGACGATATCAAAGCGTTGCAAGGAAGCAACACCATGCCAGTTGCCTTGCCTTCGTGTTCGTACTTTTTAAGCATTCCGTACACGCCAGCGCGTAGATTACTAGATGCTGGTTTACCTGTTGCCTTAGCTACCGATTACAATCCAGGATCGACACCTTCTGGAAATATGAACTTTGTGGTGAGCACAGCATGTATCAAAATGAAAATGACACCAGAAGAAGCCATCAATGCAGCAACCATCAATGGTGCGTATGCAATGGGACTTTCGGAAACACATGGAAGTATCACTAAAGGAAAAGCTGCTAACTTAATCATTACCAAAGAAATTCCGTCGTATCATGTATTGCCGTATGCGTTTGGCGACAACAATATTGAACAGGTAATCATCAATGGAAAGGTTATTTAGACTTGCTACGCTCTTAGACTTGCTCCCGCACATGCGGAACCTCTTAGATTGTTAGATTCGCTTTGCTTTTAGACCGCTAACGCTATTAGAATTGAGATCGCTTCGCTGTTAGAATTGCAAATTCGTATTGAAATTTACTAAACGTCAATTCGAGTGATTTTCGCAATAAAATGAAGAAAATTGTATCGAGAATAATTTGAAAAAATATTCAGCTTTATAAAAACTAAACAAAACATGTTAAATTTCCCGCTTCCGCAGAACGGTTCCTTGTCCAGGTTGATGATTGACAAGAAAATTACAGATTTCAAAGCTGCGATTGCGTACGTGAATCAATTGCCTTACGGAAGAACTTCAGATCGTAGTGAGTATCGCTTGATCATTCCTGAACACAAAGGAACTTGTTCTACAAAACACGCGTTCTTAAAGCAACTCGCTGTGGAAAGTCAGCAAGAAGCAGTGCAACTATTCATTGGAATCTACCAAATGAACGAAGTTAATACCAAAGGTGTTGGAAGTGTTTTAAGCAACTATAAACTTGATTACATTCCAGAAGCACATACCTACCTAAAAATCAACGGAAACCTATTAGATATCACCCGAACAACTGAAAACGAAGCTTCTTTCGAAGATAGTTTACTAACTGAACAAGATATTCTCCCACATCAAATTGCGGATTACAAAGTACAGTGGCATCAAAACTTCCTAAAACAATGGATTTCAGACGAACAACTTCACTACTCTTTTGATGAAATTTGGAAAATTCGGGAGGAATGTATTTTGGCAATTTCAATGTAGACTTGCTTCGCGCTTGGATCTTTAGATTCTGTTAGAATCGCTTTGCTTTTAGACTCTGTTACACTGAGCTTGTCGAAGTTTCATAACCGTCACTACGAGGAGTTTGCGACGTGGTAGTCTGTTTCTAGTTTAACTCTGAATTTTCTTTGAAGTATATTACCTGTTATTCAATCTATGCCTGTTCTCTTACCCAAGCTCAAAGACATTTTGTTTAAATAAACCTACATTAAATAGTAAGAAAAATGTAACTTTATTGAATTACAGTTACTAATATTCTGACCAAGCAAACAAATTCATGGAAGAAGTACACGACATAGACTACGCTCGAAAACTCATCAAAAAAAATTTAGCTACAAAAAACACTTTTTTAGATTTAGGAAATTGTGGCTTGACTGATTTAAGCAAACTTATTGAATTATTTGAATGCGTGCATTTAGAAACGCTAATTTTAAGTAATCATTATATGCTTAATAAGGAATATAAAAAGAGTATCAATAATGGACAGCATAATAAAATTCATTCTATCCCATCTATTTTTTCTAAACTTAAATATCTCAAAATATTAAAATTAGCTAATAATAAATTAAGAAATACTATTTTTTTAAAAAACTCAACTAAACTAGAAGATTTAGATATTAAGTTCAATAATATTAATGATATAACTTATCTAACAAACTTAACTAATTTAAAACAGTTTGATATCGATGGTATTACATATACGAATTTAAACAATTTGAAATATTTCACAAAATTAAAGAGTTTAACACTTGGACATTCTAGGGTATCAAATTACAATTCATTAAAACATTGTATTCAGTTAGAAGAGCTTGAAATATCATGGGTTCGTATAGAAAATACCAGTTTTTTAAATGAGCTTATACATTTAAAAAAACTAATATTAGAAGACTGTAGTATCAGTAATATTGATTTCATAAAAAATTTATCTAATTTAAAACATTTAAACTTAAATAGTAATAAAATCAAAAATGTTGATATTTTGAAAGAGTTTAAGAAATTGAAAACTTTAAACCTTTCAAATAATGTAGATATCGATGATTATAGCTCTTTAAGTAAACTGAAAAACTTAACAGATATTTCTTTAGAAATGAGCTCAGTCAAAAACTATGATTTTTTAAGCGAGCTATTTCTGTTAGAAAAATTAAATTTAGGACACTCTATGATTAAAGATATTACTTTCTTAGAGTCACTTAAAGAACTTAGGGAACTAGATTTAAGTTTTAATGATCTAAAAAACGTTTCTATTCTAAAAAATCTAAAAAAAATAGAAAAATTAGATATATCGAATAATGAAATTGATAATTTTCAATTCTTAGAAAGCTTAAAAAACTTGTATAGCTTAAACATCAGTTTTAGTGATATTTCAGATTTTACTTTTTTAAGTAATATTAAAAAAGTAAAAAAACTTTTTCTGAGCCATTCAAACATTAAAAACATCAATTTTCTTAGTCAACTTAAAAATCTTAGTATACTACATTTAGATCATAATGAAATTAAAGATGTAAATCCTATTAGTGGATTAACATCTTTAAAAAACCTTAGAATTAATAATAACCAAATTGAAAAAATTCCTCTGTCACTTTTTAATAACTTAAAAACCTATAATATATCTAATGATTTTTTTCCAAATAAAGATTTAAATATTAGTGGAAATCCAATCCAATCACCTCCATTAGAAATTCTAGAACAAGGGCGCGAAGCAACATTGGCTTGGTATGAAGCGAACAAAGTAAAACTTGATGAAATTAAAGTCATCCTAATTGGTGATCCAAAAGCTGGGAAAACATCTTTATTACGTAAACTAAAAGATAATTCATTTACCGAAAGTGAAGTCCAAACTGATGGTATTAATATTGAAAGTTTAAAGTTTGGAAAACTCGAAACTTTTAAAAAGCAAACAGCACTTCATGAGCTAACAGGGCATTTTTGGGATTTTGGGGGACAAGAAATTATGAATGCCACTCACCAATTTTTCTTGACTAAGCGTTGCGTATATGTATTGGTCATAGACGCACGAAAAGATACAAGCGTATCGGAACAAATACGAAAATGGGTAAATAAAATTAAAACGACAGGTGGAAATTCTTCCATTATTATAATAAGTAATAAAATTGATGTAAATTCTGGATTTGGGTTTGAAAATGAATACGATTTACAACAAGAGTTTTCTCAAATTAAATATTTTATCAAAACTTCTAGTAAAACAGAACAAGGAATTGAAGAGTTAAAAGATAAACTTGCAGAATTGATTCCACAATCTGAATTATTTAATACGGAAATTGATGAACGTTGGATTCCGATCAAAGAACAATTGCAAGAAGAAACAAAGCAAAATGACAAGTTGAATGAAGCTCGTTTTATTGAAATTTGTCAACAACATGGTTTAACAAAAAAGTTCGAACGACAAAGCGCCATTAGCTTCCTAAATGATTTAGGAATTGTATTGCATTTTGAAGATATCAACCTTGCTGAATATTATGTATTAGATCCATATTGGATTACCTATGGAATTTATCAAATTGTAACTTCCAAATTTGCTGGCGATCAAAAAGGGAAGATTGCTATGGATGAACTTGATTTTATCATTAATGAAGAAGAAGACAAAGAAACTGTTTATCGTCCATCTAATTACAAGAGAATTGAATATTCTACTAATGAAAGACGCTTCTTAATTCATATTTTACAGCAATTCAAGTTGAGTTTTATGCTACGAGACAATTGTCATTTTATACTTCCTGACTTGTTAGACACAAACGAACCTAAAAAATTAACAGTTCCTATCAGAGAGGCTACTGAAACAATTCAGTTTGTGTACGAATATGCATATTTACCAAAAGCCATCATGCCATACATTATGGTAGAAACGCACGAAATTATGACTGCAAATTGGCGCACAGGTTGCATTCTACAAAATTTAGAATGTAAAGCCTTAGTGCGAACATATAAGAATCAATTACGAATTATAGTAAGTGGAAAGAAAGTGCAGAAGCGTGAATTTATGTCAGTAATCCGTTATGTAATTGACTCTTTTAACAAGAAGCTAAGCAACCCTCCAGCAATGTTAATTCCATTACCTAATAATTATGGTTTTGTGTATTATGAGGAATTAATTGGACGTGAACAATTTGGAGAATCAGATTATAACATTTTTAAAAATAAAACAGTAATACAAATCAAGATTAAAAAACTGCTCGATGGAATTTCTTCAAAAGAAGAATTGAATAAATCTGCTGAGTCTAAATTGAATCAAATTATACAAAACCAAGAAAAAATGATGGAGTCATTATATTCGAACACTGAATTTCTATATCAAAAACTTGATAGCCCCAATCTAGAATATGAATTACAAAAAGTTATTTTTGAAATGAATCAAGAACAACAATTTGAAATTTCAACTGAAATTACAACAAAATTAACAGAAGCTTTCACAAAGTTTGATGCTGAGATTGATAAAAAGTTTAAAACTATTTATAATAACCTACAAAAAAGTGATCACGCAGATGTAAAACTTAAATTAGGAATTCCTTTAATTAGCCTTTTAGGCGTACAATTAGAATCGGAATATAATGTCAAGAATTGGTTCAAAGAAATGTCTGAAAAATATAATTTAAAAGTATTAAATCCATTTTTTTAAAAGATAGAAGGTCTCATTTTTAGATAATTATGATTTTCAGCATTTTAACTAAAAACATCAAGTCGAGTGCAGTCGAGATTCAATAAAAAAATAACTTCTCTAGGCTTATCGATTGCTCTCAAAGTTACTAATTCCTATTTATAGGATACTTAATTGTTGTTTAAAGAGTTTTTACTTCAAAACTAAATAAAACTATCCTACAACCGAACTCCTCAAAATTAAATTTCACCAAAAACCCTATATTTGAAAACAACACGTTTCAAAGATTCATGAAAACCAACAACCAACTCTGTTTCCTAAGTCTTTTGCTCATTTTGACTTTTTCCTGCAAAGAAAAATTAGAAAAGAAAGTCAGCGTTTCAAACAAAGTACATACCTTTTATTACAATTGGTATGGTTCACCTGACTACGATGGAAAGTATTCACATTGGAATCATGATATTCTGCCACATTGGTCAGACACTACTTGGAATAATGCAGGAAGCTTTAAAGGTGGCGATGATATTGGTGCGAACTATTATCCTGCGTTGGGAAATTACAGTTCCAACGATCCAAAAATTATTGACGAACATTTTAAACTCATGCAACAGGCAGGAATTGGCGTGTGCGTCATGTCTTGGTGGGGAAAAGGTGGTTTTGAAGACAAATCGATTCCCAAGTATTTGGAGAGTGCATCAACACACGGAATTCAACTCGCTTTTCATATTGAGCCTTTTTACAAATCTGCGGAAGCGTTAAAAGCGCAATTACACTACATTCACAAGCAATACGGAAAGCATCCAGCATTATACAAAGCAGACAATAAACCGCTGTATTATGTGTACGATTCCTATAAACTAGAAGCTTCTGAATGGGCAAAGTTATTGAAACCAAATGGCGAAATAAGCATTCGAAATACTGCCTTAGATGCAACGTTCATAGGTTTATGGGTACATGAAAATGAAGGTGAGTTTTTTACAACTGGTGGTTTTGACGGATTCTACACGTATTTTGCTAGTGAGGGTTTTGTCTACGGAAGTACACCAAAAAACTGGAAAACGCTTGCCGATTTTGCACAAAAAAACAAGTTGCTTTTTATTCCCTCAGTTGGTCCAGGATATATTGATACACGCATACGACCTTGGAATGCAGCCAATACCAAAAGTCGCGAAAATGGTGCGTATTATGAACGCATGTTTAAAAGTGCTGCCGAAACAAATCCCGCATATATTTCCATTACTTCGTTCAATGAATGGCATGAAGGCACACAAATTGAACCTGCAATTTCTAAAACGATTAAAAATTACAGCTACGAAGATTACGGAAAAAATATAGATTCATTATTTTACATCAACAAAACTCGCGAGCTAATTGATAAATATGTACATTAGCACTACGCAATTTATTAAAAAACCATGCTACAACTGTACACAAGCGCAAATGGCAACGCACTGATTTCCAAACGAAATGGCGAAACTAAATTTGGTGAAAAAGTAGATACACTTTCATCGGCTGAAGATTTAGTCACTCAATTACAACAAAGCGACGCTAAATATGTGCTTTTTGGAATTCCTGAAGATATTGGCATTCGCGCCAATCGTGGAAAAGCTGGCGCAACTACCGCTTGGAATGCAGCTTTAAAATCGCTCTTAAACACACAAGATAATTCGTTTAATAGAGGAAAACGTTTGCTGGTTTTAGGGCATTTAGATTTTTCTGAACTGCTAGAAACTGCTGACAAAATGTATGCGAGTGCGTACGATTATCATGAAAAATTGAGCGAATTAGTTGCTAAAATTGACGAAGAAGTTACGTATTTGGTTTTTCAAATTGTAAGTGCTGGAAAAACGCCAATCATTATTGGTGGCGGACATAATAATGCATACGGAAATATAAAAGGGACAGCTTTAGGCAAAAGCAAAGCGATTAATGTAGTTAATTTTGATGCGCATACCGATTTTAGAAATCTGGAAGGTAGACACAGTGGAAACGGTTTTAGTTATGCGTTTAAAAAGAACTTTTTGAACAATTACTTTATGTTTGGATTGCATGAAAACTACACTTCCAAAAAAGTCTTTAAAACTATTGACAGCTATCCAGATCGCATCCGATACAATACTTTTGAAGAAATTAAAATTCGTCAAGAACAAGAATTTTCATCTCAATTACATACGGCATTAAACTTTATCGACAATCGTCCTTTTGGTGTAGAAATTGACTGCGATTCCATTGAAAACGTACCAAGTAGCGCTATGACTACAAGTGCGTTTACAGCCAATGAAGCACGTATGTTTGCTACATTCTTCGGAAAACAAAAAAATGCTGCCTATTTACATTTGTGTGAGGCTGCTCCAAATGCAGATGATCCACAAGAAATGTATCTCGTTGGTAAATTACTAAGTTATTTAATCACAGATTTTATGCGCAAATAATACACTTCCATTTGGAAAATAGTCAAATCTTATTTACTTTTACATAAGCACTTATATAAACAATTATAGAATGGATGCATTACGTGAATTTAGAGAGATTGGTTTAGGCTCAAGATTGAATCGTTTGAGTGAAATGATGATGAAAGAAACTCAAAAAGTATATGATTACTACGGAATTGATTTTGATCCGTATTTGTTTCCTGTTTTTAAGATTATTTCCTTAAAAAAAAGAACCACAAATACAGAAATTAAAGAGGTTTTAGATGTCACTCAACCTGCTATTACACAGACTTTAAACAAACTATTGAAAAAAGATTTAATTACAATAGATAGTGACGAAATTGATAAACGCAAAAAGAATATCTGTCTTTCTTTAAAAGGTGAAAAACTATTGATTAAAATGATTCCAATCTGGAATGTTATTCATGAAACTATAGAAAACTTATCTACTTTTTCTTCAGAAAGTTTAGTTGCTCATTTAAGTCAACTAGAAGATGCTTTTTCTGAAAAAAGCATGAGTGCACGTGTCATAGAAAGCATAAAATCTATGAAGCTTTCAGAATTAACAATTGTTCCTTTTGACGAAAAATATGCTGCTACTTTTTATAATTTGAACATGGAATGGCTAGAAACTTTTTTTTATGTAGAACCGCACGACAAAGAAGTCTTGGGCAATGCTAAAACGTATATTATTGATAAAGGCGGACATATCTTTTTTGCGAAAGATGCAGCTCAAATTGCAGGAACTGTTGCACTCATAAAAATAGAAGATGGCATATATGAATTGAGCAAAATGGCAGTCTCTCCACAATTTAGAGGTAAAAAAATTGGTCAAAAGTTAATGCAGCATTGTATTGATTTTGCAAAAGAACAAAACTTTAAAAAGTTCATTTTATATTCGAATAGAAAGCTTGAAAATGCAATTTATATTTACGAAAAGTATGCTTTTAAAGAAATTCCTGTTGAAGAAGGAAGTCCATACCAACGTAGTGATATTAAAATGGAACTGATTTTCTGATCTTACGTCACTACGAGGAATTTGCGACGTGGTAGTCCATTTCTAATAAAAGTCCAAATTTTCTTTGATACAGATTGCTTCGCCTATGTCTCACAAAGGCGTTTGTTAATTTTTAAATCTCTACTATATTATTACGAGCTTTTCCATTTAAAATTCAACATTTAAAATAAAATAATATCTTCTCGTAACAATTGTGTAGCTTTGGCATCTTGTAAAAGAATCGAACTATAAATTAATGAAAGATAGTTATATTACGTTTTTTAGGCGCTTTTGGATAGTTGTCATTATTGGTTTTATCCTCTACAATATTATTTTTCCTGAAACATTTTCTAGAGACAATATTGTAAACAGCATTCAGTCGTATGGAAACTATGGTTGGGCAATTTTTGCGCTGTGTCATTTAATTCGTGGGTTCGTTATGCTACCAAGTACAGCGCTTATTTTTGCAGGTGTATTTTTATTTCCAAATGATTTATTTCTTGTATTAATTATTTCGGTCATTGGAATTGTAATTTCTTCCATGATTGTTTATTACTTTTCAGATAAACTCGGTTTTGCCAAACTGTTTGATAAGAATACAAAAGCTTCAAATTTGGTGAAAGAGAAACTTTCTGGAAAATATGGACCATTATTCATTATGTTTTGGGCATTTTTCCCGTTTGTTCCAACTGATTTGATTTGTTATACAGCTGGCGCGATGAAAATAAATCCAATTGTATTTGCAGTGAGTCTTTTTATTGGAGAGCTGATTTTATGCAGTGTATATATCTACGGAAGTGCGTATTTTATATAATATGTACGTATAAATTTTTCAATACAATTTGATGAAATTCTGCCAAATCGTACGGTTTGATAATAAAATCGTTCATACCAGCTTCCTGAATTCGATCTTTTACTTGATCTTCTTCAACGGCAGTTAATGCTATTATCGGTGTTTTTTTATTAGTTTCCCTTATGCGTTTTGTTGTTTCTATACCATCAATTCGTGGCATATTAATGTCCATTAAAATCAGATCGTACGTATTGACTTTTAAAATATCTAATGCTTCCAATCCGTCTTCAGCAACATCACATTGATATCCTTTATTCTGTAAAATTCGCTTTGTTACGACACGGTTAATTTTATTATCATCTACAATCAAAATACTTTTTTCAATCGTATTAATGGTTTCAATTGGTATAGAAACATCTTTTATAGAAAGTTCGTTACTTTCTTCAAATGCTATTGCAAATGTAAATTCAGTACCGTTATTTTCTTCACTTTTTAATATTATATCACTATCAAAAAGTAATAACAATCGTTTTACAATTGATAATCCTAAACCAGTACCTTGATAGTTTTTTTCAATAGGACGCAACTGTACAAACTTATCAAAAACAGCTTGTTGTTTTTCTTTCGGAATGCCAATTCCATCATCTTGAATCGTAAACTTAATTGTGTGTGTTTTTCCTTCTGTTCCTTGTGATTCTAATCGAATCCAAATATTTCCTCCTTCAGTAAATTTAATAGCATTCCCAATAAGATTCATTAAAATTTGTGACAATCGCACAGAGTCTCCTAATAAGATTTTCGGAATCTTAGGGTCAATAACTTGATGTACTTTATTTTTATTCTGACTTACTGCAAAACTAAAAGAGTTTACAACTTCGCTTAACAAATTTTTTACATTAAATGGTATACTTGCCAACTTAACTCCTTGCGATTCAATTTTGTTGATTTGTAACACATTATTAATCAAGGATAACAAATACTTACTCGAAAATTTGAGCGATTTAAAATTTTCATTCTTTTTTAAGTTCGGGAAATCTTCTGATAGTAACGAAGTCAAACCAACTACGCCATATAAAGGTGTACGCAATTCGTGACTTACCGTTGAAAAGAACTGAGATTTTAGACTTGCTTGTGCTTCAGCTTCTTCTTTTGCTTCTCGCAATTCACTATTTTTCATGCGAAGCTTTTCTAAAGCCTTGTTTCTAAATTTATAATTCTTAAACATATTAATTAAGAGTAAAATCAAGATAAAACCTGCAATCATCAATATATAAGAAATTTGTTGTGACTTACGCATGATGGTTTCTTGCGATTTTTGCTCTTTTTTTACACGCTCTAAATCTTGCTTAAAATCATCAACTGAAAATTTAGCCAATGCTATTTGATTCTCTTTTATTTTAGCCTCATTAAATAAAGAATCTCTGTATTTTAGGTGTGTTTGTAATCGATCGTACGCAAGTTCATAATTGCCTTGCTTGTCTGCCAAAATAGAGTATTGCTTATACGTATCTGTCAACTCATCTAACAGATTCTCTTTTTTTGCGTAATCAATAGATGTTTTAAAATAATTATTAGCCAAAACTAGTTTGTCTTTGAACATATAATAACGACCTAACAAAAAATTAATTTGAGATTTCGCTGAATCGTCTCCATATTTTGTGAAAATCATTTTTTCAGATTTTACTAGATATGGATATGCTATATCGTAATCACCTTGATCTACATATGTCCATCCAATATTTAAAATTGGTGTAAAAATTTCGGCTGTATCTTTTAGTTTTTTTGCTAAATCCAGTGATTTTTTATAATAATAAACGGCAGAATCTGTATTTTTAAAACCCTCAGTATGTACATTTCCTATATTATTGTATATCCAACCTTGAAGCCTATCGTCATTAACTTTTATAGCATAATCCAATGATTTGAGATAGTTTATTTTCGCTCTTGAAAATTCTGAAATTCCATCATACGCCAATCCAAGCTCATTATAAAACACTGCCAAGTTGAAATAATCCTTAATTTGATTTGCGTAAATGATTCCGTGTTTACAAGCTTCAATAGCTTCTTTGTATTGATATTCTGAAGAATAATCAATAGAAACATTAAGGTATTTTTCAATTGAATCGTTGATTTGCTCTTTTTCCAAATCCGCTTGACTCCAAAGCGAAAAACTTAAAAATAGGCTTAATATGGTAGGGAATATTTTTTTCAAAAAGATTGAGCTTTTTTATAATACCTCAAAATACAAAAAAATAATGTAGTAAGTGTTTTGTTCAAACTCTTAATTTTTAATGACGCAGCTCCTAAGTGTTTTTAATATAAAATAGCGTCATAAACATTTCTCTTTTCTTTCTATTGAATAAAAGGAAACACTCTTAAAAATTAGTATCTTACGGCAACTCCATAAGTTGAATAAATAGTTAATCGATATGAATGCTTTTCACTACGCTTTTAAAATAAAGGATATCAATTCTACTCGTAAGTTTTATGTTGATATTTTAGGTTGTAAAGAAGGTCGGTCTACCGAAAATTGGATAGATTTCGATTTTTTTGGGCATCAATTATCAGGACATATAAGTGATGCTATTCCTGAATTGGATTATTGTGGAAAAGTAGATGGTGTACGTGTGCCTATTCCTCATTTTGGTTGTATACTTACCATTTCTCAATTTGAAACTTTGCAGCAAAAATTTGAAATCAATACTATAAAATTCGTTGTAAAACCACAAACGCGTTATGCAGGTCAAGCAGGAGAACAACGAACAATGTTTGTTTTTGATTTTAGTGGAAATCCATTGGAATTCAAGGCTTTTTCTGATGAAAATGAAGTTTTTGCAAAATAATTAATAACTTTCAAGTATGAATGCACTAAAATTACCTTTCGAGTTTGATGCTAGTATTATAAAAGAAGAGTTGGCTCAATTTTCTAAAACTGACTATAGAGATGTTTACAATCCTTCCGTAGCTTTAGAAACATTATGGTTAAAGGAATTTATTATTCCTATTGGCACACCTGACGAAATTCCTACTTTTCACCCAAATGATGCATTAAAAAAATGTCCATACATGCTTTCTATATTTGAAACATTTAAATGTCGTGTAGAAACATTTCGTATTCATACGTTGGATGCTGGTGCAAAAATTAAAAAACATATCGATTCTGGCTATAGTTTTGAACAAGGAAAAGTTCGACTACATATTCCTGTCTACACAAATGATAAAGTAGAATTATTATTGAATGATGAACCTGTAAAAATGAAAGAAGGCGAATGTTGGTATTGTAACTTCAATATCTTTCATGAGGTTAAAAATAATAGTGATCAACCACGCGCACATATCATTTTAGATTGTATTGTAAACGATTGGTTAACGGATGTTTTTGGACAAGTTTCTGCTTAAATTTAATAGAATTCTTTTCTAAATTACAGGAAACCGCATTGTGCAATTATAATCTTTGTTTTATTATTATTCTGAATTTTTTAATTAGAAAGAAGTGAATAGAATTTTTATCGAAGCATCAACTGAAGGTCTAAATGTAGCTTATACTATTCAAAAAAAACTTAAATTATGATGCCCTTATTCTCAATAGCTTATAGCTAGTGGCAATTACAAGTAAACAATAAAAATTAAAACGATTAAAAAGTGAAGAAGAAAATTAAAATAATCTTCATTCCAATACTTATAATTACTGCATATGTATTAGTTAGTATATTCTTATCTCCTACTAGTAGTTTTGTTAAATTACAGTATGTATCTCCTGTTAATAAAGAAGAGGCAAAAGATTTAGGAGTACTGATAACTGATAATCCAAAAATTTCATTCACTACAAATAGTAACCAATGTGAAGATTTGGAGTTTTGGGTATCTAAAAACAAATATTTTAAAATGTATGGTATGTTACCAATAGGGTATCATATCATAAATGAAGATCAAGTCAGCCTACATATGACGTACCCAATTCATCTTTCTCAAAAAGGAATATCAGTTAAGTTTGAAGGTCATGAAGAAATGATTGATTTTCCTAAATATGGTATATCCTATAATTCAAATTCTAAAGCTCATATCACAATCATAGAAGGGAAAAATAGAATACTTTGTGAGTTAGATGTTTATTTAGGTAATGCTACAGATTAGTTGATGAACTATTTTTGAATCATAAAAAATTGTAAAACCTCCGCTCCCGCTAGCTTATAGCTAGTGGCGACTACAAGTAAGCAATAAAATATAAAAAGCTATTCCGAGAATAATTCCGAATAGCTTTTTATATTTTAGTATATGAGCAGAAATTATAAATTTCATAGCAAAAGTAGTTTATATTTTATAAGCTCAACTTACAATAAATTGGGCAGATACCTATACGTATCAAGTTTATTTTCACATACTAGCTAAGAGTATAAATCATTATAAAAAGAAAGTTCTCACCAAAGCTTACTCAAAACACAATTACCATATTTTCAATATGTTACATTTTATTCGTATATTTATCTTACCCAAATAAGTAAGATAAATAATTTATTTTTCAAATGTATAATCTGTAAAAACATTAAATCATTTATGTATGAGCCTTATTCAAAATAAAAGTTACTTTGTCTCTACTAGAGATGTTGTATTACGTAAAAATCCTTCAAAAAAATCAACTGGACTCAACCATCTAATTTACGGAGATTGGATGAAGTTCTTAGGTGAAACAGATAATGGTTGGGCAAAAATTCGTTCTAGAGGAAAAGAAGGTTGGATTCCTATAACAACGATTCAAGAAGAACGTGTCCTAGAAATCAATTTTGTAGATATCGGTATTGGCGACGGTTGCCACATAGTAACTCCAAATGATGATATTATTCTTATTGATGCTGGTAAAACTGATAATATGTCTAGATTTATTAATTGGCGATATAATATTAGAGACAGGCAAGTAAAAGGTGTAGATGATGTTCCAATTGATGCAGATTGGGCAAAAGATCCGAAAATAATTGATTACGTGATTATTTCACATCCAGATAAGGATCATTATTATGGATTTAAGGACTTATTTGAGAATAAGAAATTTGCTTATAAAAAAGTATTCCACAATGGAATATTTGAAAGACCAAAAGATTCAGCTAACGAAGATCCAAATTTACATTACTATTCAAGTGAAGATTTAGGAGGATATGTAACCTTAGATAGTAAGAAGTTTTTATGGGATACCGTTAATACTAATGCTGAAATGCATACACTAATCAAGCGTTATAAATCGTCTAATAAAGATTATTTAAAAACCTTAAATGCCTTGATATCAAACAATCCAGATGTAAAATTCACCACCTTAAGTATAAGAGATAAATACTTAGATAAATTTAATTCTGATTCATCTATACCTATAAAAATTCTTGGTCCAGTTACAGAAAAAGTGAAACATCTCAATAAATCTAAGGATTGTCTTATTCGACTGAAAGATGAAGGGAAAACTAAAAATGGACATTCTATAGTCTTAAAACTCCATATAGATAAATTAAGAGTACTCTTAGGAGGAGATTTAAATACACAATCTGAAGATTATTTATTAAAACATTATACCAACACTGAAAAAGACGTCTCTAAACTAGAGAATTCAATATCAAAATTAGTATCAAAAGGCATTACTATTTCTAAAAAAAATAAACAAAAACTCTTAGAGCTTCAAACAGAGTTAGAAAGTATAATCATAAAAGGTAGAGGGCATTTTGAATCTGATATTACTAAAGCATGCCATCACGGAAGTCATCATTTTTCTGAATCATTTTTAAAATGTTTGAATTCAATAGTAACAGTAATATCAAGTGGAGATAATGACAGTTATGCACATCCTAGACCCGATGCTCTGGGTGCGTTTGGTAAATATGGACGAGGTGAAAGACCATTGATTTTTAGTACAGAAATAGGTAGAAGTACAGCAGAATTCACACATGTGGAGAAGTATTTCGAAGAAATATCGCAACTCAAGAACGATATTGCTAATGAACCTAGTAAAAGAGAAAAGAAAAAGATAAGAAAGAGGCTTGAAAAAAGAAAAGATAGGAACGTTGCAGTGTATGGCATGATAACCGTAAGAACTAATGGTGATAAAGTATATATAGCTCAAAAGCTTGAAGCTAGTTCTGACGACCAAAAATGGGACATTCATGAATTGAGGTATAACGAAGCTAGGTCTCAATTTGAATATATTGAAAAGCACTAGTTTTTGTATTTTAGTACTATAAAAATATCCTTAAATGTATGATCATTTCAAAACATAAAAAACCCTCGCAATTAGCAAGGGTTTTAATTTTCTATTGTGTCACATCGAGCATTATTAAATCAAAATATATTTTGATTGAAAATACAAAACGAAGTTTCGAAATGTCTCTATAACTTCAAAAGTTTCTCGACTGCGCTCGAAATGACATTTATCTATCAAAATCAATTAGTTATCTAATCAACTTCTTATATTTAATACGCTTCGGCATCAAGTCGCCACCTAAACGTTTCTTTTTGTTTTCTTCATAATCTGAGAAGCTTCCTTCAAAGAAATAGACTTGCGAGTCACCTTCAAAGGCTAAGATATGTGTACAAATACGATCTAAAAACCATCTATCATGCGAAATGACTACCGCACAACCTGCAAAGTTCTCCAAACCTTCTTCCAACGCTCGTAAAGTGTTTACATCCAAGTCGTTTGTTGGCTCATCCAGTAATAACACGTTTCCTTCTTCTTTTAGCGTCATAGCTAAATGCAATCGGTTGCGTTCCCCTCCAGAAAGTGTATCTACTTTTTTGTTTTGCTCGCTTCCAGCAAAGTTGAATCGACTTAAGTACGCTCTAGAATTCACTTGCTTTCCACCCATCATCACTAATTCCTGCTCATCAGAGAAATTTGCCCAAATTGATTTATTCGGATCAATATTAGAGTGCGACTGATCTACATACGCGATTTTTGCCGTTTCTCCTACCGTAAACGTTCCTTTATCTGGCGCTTCTTCTCCCATAATCATTTTGAAAATGGTTGTTTTTCCCGCTCCATTCGGACCAATTACACCCACAATTCCTGCTTGTGGTAAATTGAAGTTTAAATCTTCATATAATAACTTATCGCCAAAAGCTTTCGAAACGCCTGTAGCTTCAATCACATTAGTTCCTAAACGTGGACCATTTGGAATGTAAATTTCCAACTTCGCGTCCATTTGTTTTTGATCTTGACTCATCAATTTGTCATAGTTCTTCAAACGTGCTTTTTGCTTTGTTTGACGTCCTTTTGCTCCTTGACGAACCCATTCCAATTCTCGTTCTAATGTCTTCTGACGTTTCGAA
The DNA here is from genome assembly GCF_050633145.1 of Kordia sp. GTDB lineage: Bacteria > Bacteroidota > Bacteroidia > Flavobacteriales > Flavobacteriaceae > Kordia. The sequence goes on from NZ_JBOEFY010000011.1 coordinate 45,636, forward strand.
GCGGTTTTGCTTTCTTGTGCCATACGCGTCGATTTCTGATCTAACCAAGAAGAATAGTTTCCTTTCCAAGGAATCCCTTCTCCTCTATCCAATTCTAAAATCCAACCTGCAACATTATCTAAGAAATATCTATCGTGCGTCACCGCAATTACGGTTCCTTTATATTGTGCTAAATGATGCTCTAACCAATGTACAGATTCTGCATCCAAGTGGTTGGTAGGCTCATCTAATAGTAAAATTTCTGGTTCTTGTAATAACAAACGACATAAGGCAACACGACGACGTTCTCCTCCAGAAAGTACACCAATCAATTTGTCTGGCTCTGGCGTACGCAACGCATCCATGGCAATTTCTAATTTTGTATCTAATTCCCAAGCGTTACTAGCATCAATTTTGTCTTGCAAATCTGCCTGTTGCGCCATCAACTTGTCCATTTTGTCTGCATCAGAATATACTTCTTCCAAACCAAACATGTCGTTAATTTTATTGTATTCGTCAAGAATTGCTACAGTTTCTGCAACACCTTCTTTTACAACTTCCATTACGGTTTTTGTTTCGTCTAGTTGTGGTTCTTGTTCTAAATACCCTACTTTATAACCTGGCGAAAACGTAACGTCTCCTTGATAGTTTTTCTCTACGCCTGCAATGATTTTCAGTAAAGTAGATTTACCAGAACCATTTAAACCGAGAATCCCGATTTTAGCTCCGTAGAAAAAACTTAGGTATATATCTTTTAAAACTTGTTTGTTTGTACTTTGATAGGTTTTAGAAACCCTATTCATTGAAAAGATAACTTTCTTATCGTCTGACATAATTATGCGTTGATTTTATTACTTCGTCACAAATATACATAATTGTCGTAGCATTCGCACATATAATTTTAGGATTGAAATATTAAATAATTGAATGGTTGAAAGATTCAATTAATATTAAAAAATTACTTCATCATTCCTAAAAAAAACTTCTTTTTAAGAAAATATATCCACTTAAAAAACACTGATAAACAAACATTTAAACTTATAAACATATACACTTACAAACTTTTCTTCACTTTTAAAAAACCGCCTTCCCATTTTGCTCGTATATAAAATTAGAATACAATAAAAATCTAATTAAACTTAAAAATTATGAAACGAGTAACAACCATTTTAGGAATCAGTATTGTTTTGGTGGGAAGTTTCTTTTTAATCGCGGCAGATCATATTGATGCGCCAGCAATTCAAGGAACAACTGCCGACATTACCGATTTCTACGCCTTTCAAGGAGAAGATACAAATAGTATTGCCTTTGTTGTAAATACACAAGGATTATTGAGTCCTGCTGCAACAGGAAATGCTTCTTTTAACGAAAATACACTGATCGAAATTAATATTGATACTTCCGGAGATAGTGTGGAAGACTTAGTAATTCAAGCCATTCCAAGAGATGGAAAAATGTATTTCTTCGGACCAGTTGCACCAAGTGCTACAGGATTGAACAGCGTTATCGAAGCTGTTGAAACAGCTTCGTCAGTAGATATTACTCCATACGGAAGCAACGCAATTACAGCAACGAATAACGGAATGAAATTCTTTGCAGGTCCAAGAGACGATCCTTTCTTTATGGATTTTGCGCAATACGGTGAAATCATCACAGGAAACGCAACAAGTTTTAACGATCCTGGAACAGATACGTTTGCAGGTTCCAATGTACTTTCAATTGTAGTAGAAGTGCCAAAATCAGAAATTGGCGGTTCAGGTACAATCAATGTTTGGGCAGAAGCAAAAGGAAAACAATAAGCAATCAACATTCACATATAAAACTATTAAAATGAAAACTATACAATCTATATTCGGAATTGCAATCATAAGCTTATTCACCTTAGCAAGTTGCTCTTCTGACGATAATACAATTATAATTGATCCTACACCTGATTTCTCAGGTACATTCGCGCAGCAAGACCAAATGGGAAGACCTGCGGTGAATACTGTTTTTGTATCACAAGCGAGTAAAGACAATTTCAATGTAACCATTCCATCGCAACAAAATGCGGCTTTTCAAAGTATGTTTCAAACCAACTTAACAGGATTGAGTCCAGCGTATGCAAATCCTGGAGATCAAAACGCGTTGGGACAAGATGCAGCAGCTTTTACAGGTTTGTTAGCTACAGATGTTTTAAATGTTTCTTTGGATGGAACTACTACTTTTTACGATGGAACAAACGTACTCACAGGTCGTGCTCTAGCGGATGATGTAATTACCGTAGAGCTTTTATTAATTTTTGGAGGCGAAGACTTCACAGAAAACCCAAATCTTTCTGATGATCATGTGGACGCCAATGACAAACCTTTTTTGTCCTCATTTCCATACTTAGCCTCACCGTGGTAGTGTAAACAAGTATTTATTTCCATGAAGAAAAATTGCACGATATAAATACTTATTAAATTTAGTAAATAGCTTAGATCCCGCTCTACAGCGGGATTAGCTCTACTAACTGCGTTGAGCGCGTCTTACAGACTTCTCAACGTAGTGTATCACTAATCTGATTTGCTATTGAGAGCATTTAGTATATAGCAATTTAACCTGTTATTAGTTGAACGATCTCGCTAGATGCTCTCTACTTTAAAGAATTAAAATATTGAATTAAAAAACACAATTATGAACACCAAAATCGCCTTTCAAATACTTGGAGTTTGCATGCTTATTATGAGCTGCACTTCTAAGTCATCGCAAAAAATTACAGCTGCCGAGTCGTACGATCAATATTTAGATGTAGCTGAAAACACAACGATTCAATCTGTTACTGAAATCCACAAATTTTGGTCAGAAAAACTAGAAAAAACTCCAAATCAATATCCGTATCATGCAAAAGTTGCAAGTGCACATTCTCAGCTGTTTAAGGCAACTGGCGAAATCTCTCATTTAATGGAAGCGGCTTCGCACTTGGAACTTTTAAATGATCGTACAAAGTATCAAAATGCAGGATATATAAGAAGTTTGGTTCGCAATTATATTTCACAACATCGTTTTCAAGAAGCCTTGACTTTGTTGAAAAAAGCTGAAGTTTTAGGAGAGAATCGTCAAGCGACACAAAAGATGTTATTTGATGTGCATTTAGAACTCGGAAATGTAGCGGAAGCCGAAAAGTACCTCAACATTTTTAAGAATGAACATAGTTTTAATGCGATGATTCGATTGTCAAAATGGTACGATCACGAAGGGAAACTACTAGCTGCCATTAAAATGATGGAAAAAGCAATGTTAAAAGCTGAAGACGCAAACAATAACTTTTTAAAACAATGGTCGTATACGAATTTGGCTGATTTTTACGGTCACGCCGGAAGAATTAAAGATGCATACACACATTATTTAAAAGCTTTGAAATTAGACCCAAACGATGCGTATGCTAAAAAAGGAATTGCTTGGATTGTGTTTTCGCATGAGAAGAATCCAAAAGAAGCTTTACGAATTTTAAATACGATCATGTCACAACACAAAGCGCCAGATTATTATTTATTGAAAGCAGAGATTGCTGAATTTATGGGGGAAAATGTGGAAAAAGAACAAAACATTCAAGCGTTTATGAAAGCCATTCAAGATGAAAAATATGGTGTCATGTATACTTCATACACGGTTTCTGTACTATCAGAAGAATTACATGATACAAAGAAAGCATTGGAAATTGCGCAACAAGAAGTCAAACTACGTCCTACACCACAGGCGTATGATTTATTAGCTTGGACGTATCATCTACAAGGCAATTCCGCGAAAGCGCAAGAAATTATAGAAAAACATGTCATAGATAAAACTTCTGAACCTGTCGCAATGTATCATGTGGCAGAAATATTAAAAGCAAACGGAAATACAGAAACGGTTTCGGAGATCAAAGCTGAATTACTAGAAAGTAGTTTTGAAGTGGGTCCAATTATGACCGAAAAAATACGACGATTGTAGTACTCATAAAATATTGAATTGATAAAGGTTTGTCAGATCGAGCGCAATCGAGATTCTATGAAAACATATACAATTTATTGAAGAACTAACTTTTGTTAGGTGATTGGTTTTTATTGAAAGAAGACACTTTGTGATGAAGTGTCTTCTTTATTTTATGGTGATACCGTAAAATGAAACCGTTGATTTTCAATATATTTAAGTCTAATCAAAAATATACTACCATGAAAAAAAAGAGTCTTAAAACATTACAGTTAAACAAAACAGAGGTTTCAAATTTTGATCCAAGCTCACCAAAAGGCGGTTCTGTGTTTACATCTTATCCACTTCCAAATGGACAAATTCTTTGTAAAATAACATATCATGAAGGTTGTTATCCATCATAGAAACAAAAGCCGTTTCTAGACATCTTGAAGCGGCTTTTAAACTTTCAATTAATAATTATTCTTCAATAACATCAATTGGCGGCGGCGGCGGCGTCAAGAATTGCTCTCCAAATTGTAATCGTAGTTTAAATGGTAATTTCTTTTTTAAAATATTTACTTGAGAAGTTTCTAAATCACATACTTTTTTAGAAAAAAGCTGTTGTGACAAATCTTCATAGGTTAACAAATATCCATTCATAACATTTGTGAACGTCTTTTCAATACTGTCTTTTGGTGTTTTTGTATCCCATCGTATCGAAACTCTTTTATAATGATCATCATCTTTACTTGAGAAATTTTTACGCATCCAATATTTTACTGAATCTATCGTAATAACTCCATCTTTCATTAATAAATGTCCATTTTTATTTAATAAAATATAGGTTTCTGTACCTCTATTATAACAACTTACAATGTTTTTGTCGCATTCTCTCTGTACATACATATTTGCAACGTCTTCATTCGCTAAAATCACTCCGAAATGTATCGTTTTCAAACACAATTCTGTATCTATTTTTTTAGCAATAGAGTTTAGCAATGGTTCTTCTTCTAGCGAATAGTCTATTTTAATTTTTTTGAGCGAATCTGAAACTGACAACAAACTGAGTTCGTTTGCGCAGTATTTTGAATTGCTGATTTCCTTTTTAGCTTGCTTTGGAGAACATCCAATGAAAAGAAATAGAAAAGAGAGTACATATAAAAAATTCATTTTTTTCATCAAATGCATGCAATTTGGTTATGGATTGATTGTTAAAAGTGACACTAAAAAAAGTAGTTGAACCTTATTTTACGGTGATCACGTAACAGTATCAGTACACTTTTCAGTACTTTACATGCATTGTTTCACCAAAAATTATACCATGAAAAAAAGAAATTTAAAATCGTTAGTACTACACAAAAACGCAATTTCAAGTTTAGCTACAAAAGACACAAAAATTGGTGGTCGAGGCGCAAGTGATCGACTCACCGAATGTAGAAATGATTATTGTGTATCATTCTTTAATAGTTGCCCTTGGGTTTGTTAAAGAAATGCATAAACACCTAATTGAAAGCGAACTATTGAAGTTCGCTTTTTTATTAAAAAAACAAATCTAACAAGCTGTTAAACTGACAATTACGGCTTTCCCGTAAAACATTTACAATTAGTTTTTATACTTTAAAGTATTGTCCAACTAAAAATTTTAAATCATGAAAACGAATTTTAAAAGTCTGCGTTTAAAAAAACTAACGATTTCTAAATTGAATGGAAAGAAGGTTTACGGTGGAACAGACCCAAATTTTACATGGGGCTGCCCTCCGAGTGTAATAGATTGTCATTCGCTGGCGCCGCATGTATGCCATCCGTATACAGAACAACGTGACTGTCATATTTCTGATGTTCCGGAATGTCATACCGATTTTTTATGTGAAACAGACTATTGTTAATGAAGAGAATAATCTAGTGAAAAAGAAAATAATACAAAAGCGGACTATATCATTGCACTTGTCAAAATGTGGTTCGCTTTTCTTTTGTCTCTAAAAAGTGATGTATTAAGGATTTGAAGCCACAACTCCAAGTGTGTACAGTTGTTCCATTGTTGGCGATTCACTTCCGCCTGCTGGTTCTAATCTAATTCCAAAGGCTTCAGATTCGTTTGTGTTTTGTAAATTATTAGCTTGTTCAATGGTTTCCATTACTATGCTTCGCCATTCATTTCTTATTAGGTATTCTTCTTTTTTACTACTATAAAATAACTAGATGCTCCTTTATATATTTCTTCAGCGTCGATAGTCTGAAAATTTCCCCTTGTCATTAAATCATCTAAATCCGAGCTTTTAAGTCTTCTTATAGGAATGGGAATTATTCCAATTTTACACAATATTTGGACAAGCTTAATCTGAATATTAACTAAAAATGACATTTTACCTCGTAAGCAAGGTGTTACAGAAATAAATACTCCATCAGGTTTTAATAGTTCATATATTCTTCGCGTAACATCTTGAGGGTTGGGTATTGTATGCAACATATTGAAAACCAGAATTGTATCAAACGATTCTTTTTCATATCGTTTATCAAAAATGTCTGTTTGTACAAAATTTACATTTTCAACTTTACTAACAGCTGCTTTTTCTTTTGCTATTTCAATCATTTTAGATGATATATCAACAGCATGAATCTCTTTCACTTGATTGGCAAATTCACAAGATGTTGTGCCTGTTCCACATCCATAATCCAAAACAATATCGCTACCCTTGAGATACTTTTTAGTATTTTCTCTTGACCTTCTATGGATATATTCAAAACGCTCTTCCGTTTTATCATAATTTTTTGAAGCCTTATCCCAAAACTCTTTCGATTTATTCATTTTTTGTAATTTTTTCGTTGAATCAAATACACCCACAAAATTGCGAAGTATTTCTAATCAACACCATACAAAGAAGCTCAATTATTATGCTTTATGGCTCAATCTATATTTTGATGGCGAAATATTGTGTTCCGCTTTAAATATTCTTGCAAAACTAGAAGGATTAGAAAAACCACACATATAACAAATTTCACTTATTGAGTTTTGAGAATTAGTAAGTAATTTTTTCCCTCTTTCTATTTTTTTTTGCCGTATATAATTCGCAGGAGAGTTATTGTATATGCTATTAAACTTTCTTTTAAAAGAAGCTAGACTATTATTTGTCATAGCTGCTAAACGTTTAAGATTTAAAGGTTCATACAAATTAGCTTCAATGACCTCCTCAAATGAAAAAGCTCTGTCTGAAAATAAACTCCTAGCAATAGAATTCAAATCTGAAGATTCCTGAGTTTGCAAAAGCAATAAAACAATCTCAATTAATTTAACTGATAGGATATCTTCATTAAGAGCGTTTTTGTGATGAAAAAAATTAGAGACACTCAAAAAATAAGAACTGACTAAAGCAGAAGCATCTTGTTGTACAGTGTCCTTTTTTAATGGATGATTTAACTCTTTCCAAAATTTTGGCTTTTCATTATTGAATACTTTCTTTAATGTATTTCTATCAAAATGCACTACAATGGCATTTAAGTTTCCTATCTCTTTTTTTGAAAGAAAATTACCAACTGTTTTTCCACATAACGAAAGAATTACGGTTCCTTTTTCAGCTAAAAAACCCTGTCCTGTTAAGTCCTGATTTTCGCCTTCTATAATATAGGCAAAACAAGATTCAGAAGGTAAACTCATTCCGCTCTCTATTGGAGTAGATAATTTATACCATGAGAATAACGGTTTTTCAAATAGCAAGATTTGATTAACTTTATTTGTCATACAGCCTACCCTTAATTTTCAATGATTTTCTTTTGGGTTAATTTTTCGTAATTGGAACATAACCATGTACAATATGTCTTTCCTAAAAGTGATACTAAGGATTCGAAGCCACAACTCCAAGTGTATACAGTTGTTCCATTGTTGGCGATTCACTTCCGCCTGCTGGTTCTAAAGTAATTCCAAAGGCTTCAGATTCGTTTGTGTTTTGTAAATCAAACACTTTGTCGTTGTCTGTCGTAAAATCTGCTATAATTCCTAAACTTGTTGGTGTTAATGGATCTAATTTTAACGACCAAATTTGGTATACTTTTCCTGGTGGCGGTTCTGGCAATCCTTGTAAATCTAGGTACACATTATTCGCTTTTTTATCCCAATATACTTTTGCATACGATTCTGGTGAAACGGCTTGTCCGCCAAGTGACACCGAGATGATATCTTTAGTTCGCAACACATCTAGCAATTCGCTCGCGGCTGTTAAATCGCTATTGGCTTGATATATCTGTTTTTTCAAGGCTTCTCGCTCCGATCGTACCACTTCTATCTCAGATTCCAAATTGTTTTTCAGCATCATTGTAAACACCAAACCAGTTGCAAACACAACGGCGGCTGCCCAACCTGCATAACGGAAGATAGAATTTCCTTTTTTAAGCGGAATTACAGGCGTTTCATCAACTGCATTATCCGAAAGTTGTAATCGATCTTTAATCGCATCAAAAGTAGCTGTAGTATCTTTTTTGGCAGTTGCAGCTGTCAAACTTACAATAGCAGCTTCAATAGAAAGGACTTCTTGTGTCACTTCAGGGTACTTTTGCATCATTGCATGCACTTCCTCGTTTTCTTTTTCAGAAAGCGCGCCTGCTACATACAGTTCCAATATTCCAGATGCTATGTATTCCTTGCTATCCATCTATACGTTTAGTATTTTTCTAAGTTCGCTAATACAGTTTCTATTTCTAGTTTTTACAGTTCCTAATGGGATTTCGAGTGTTTCTGCTGTTTCTTTTTGTGTGTATCCTTTAAAATAAATGAAATCAATAATTTGCTTGCACTTTTCGGCAAGTTTGCCAATATATTTTTTAATACCTATCGCATTGATTTTTTGATCTAAATTATCATTGCTCTCAATATTATGTACGAAAAAATCAATATCTTGGTTTTGCTGTGTGTTTTTGTACGATTTTGAACGGACTTTGTCTATTGCGGCATTTCTAGCAATATTGAGTAGCCACGTAAAAAAACGTCCTTTTTTGGGAGTGTACGAATCAGATTTATTCCATGCTTTTATAAACACATCTTGCAGTACTTCTGTAGCAATATCATCATTTTTAACAATTGTATTAATGACACCAAAAATGCTTTCACTGTACATTTCGTACAACGATTCAAAGGCTTTCGCGTCTTTTTGTTGAAATTTAATGATGAGTGTTTCTAACTCCATGAAACCATATTGCTTTATAAACAGAAAGAAATATCTTAATATTTAGCGAGTTAAAGCTACAATTTTTCATTTTTACAGCAAAAAAAAAGCTCCCAAATTTTGGAAGCCTTATTTTGTATTGTATTGGTTGTTTTTGAGTTATACTCTACCTTTTAATGCGTTAAAAACCCATGCTATTGCAAAGAATCCTACACCAACAGCGGCAAATCCATAACCTGCAACATCGTCGTATCTAAAAGCTCCTAAAGCAATTAAACCAATGCCGACTAGTATCATTATCAACGTAGCCCAACCTAATACTGTGTTTTTGTTCATTCCCATAGTTTGATATTTTGGCACATCTGCAACACACTTCTACTCCGTTCAGTGTTTATGCTGTCAGGCTTTCGACAGTCGCTCTCTTCGAGGAGCTTCAACAAATGTCTCTATCCTTTGTGCTTTAGTAAGCTACAAATATCGAGTTTTTAATCTAAAACCAAAAAATTAATACGTTCATTTCAAATTAGCTTCAGTATAGTTTCAAATAACACGCTCATATTTTTAGTATCTTTATCAAAAATTAGCATCAAATTAAATTTCATTCATGAATAAAAAATTGTCCCTATTAGTACTATCTGTACTAGCATTATTTATTAGTTGTACTACTAGCAAATCAACTTCAAAAAGTGCTGCAGCTCCAAAATTAGAGAAATCATTACTTTGGAAAGTTTCAGGAAATGGTATTGAAAAACCTTCCTATTTATACGGAACTATCCATTTAACTTGCGATTATAATTATACTGATAAACTTAAAAAAGCGTTTGCCGAAACGGATCGTTTGGTCTTAGAAATTGATATGTCCGATCCGAAGTTACAAGCCAATATGATGAAGCTTATTTTTATGGAAGATGGCAAAACCATTCAAGGCTTAATGAATGATGAAGATTATAAAAAATTATCTGATTTTTTCAAAGAACAAGTCGGAATGAGTTTAAAGATGTTCAATACGATGAAACCGTTTGCAATTACCGCAACATTGACTTCAAAAATGGCGATTTGTGATAATGGAACTGCATACGAAACTGAGTTTATGAAAGTTGCTAAAGAGCAAAAAGAAGATGTAATTGGCTTGGAAACGATTGAAGATCAAATGAAAGTTTTTGATAACATTCCGTACGAAGAACAGTTGAAATCATTGGTAGAAATGGCAACAAGCGGAATGGACGAAAGCAAGAAGAGCTTTGATGAAATGACCAAATTTTACAATGCAGAGGACTTAGAAGGTTTATTAACTGTAATGACTGAACAAGGCATGGAAGCTGATTTCCAAGAAAGTTTGGTAGATCAACGTAACCGAAACTGGATTCCATTAATTGAAGAAATTGCAAAAGAAGCACCAGCTTTTATTGGTGTTGGCGCACTGCATTTACCAGGAGAACAAGGTGTTATTAATTTATTGAGAAAACAAGGATATACGGTTGAACCAGTGTTTGATTAGACACGTTCCTGCGGAGGCAGGAATCTCTTAGACCGCTTTGCTTTTAGACTCGCTCTCATGTAAATAGGAATCTCTTAGATTGCTTCACTTCGACAAGCTCAGTGTGAACGCTTTTAGACTTGTTCCCGCAGAAGCGGAAACTTTTAGATAACATAAAAAACCCGCAATGTTCATATGAATATTGCGGATTTTTTATGCTTTTTGTGCATTATTATGAGTTGCCATTATTTCGTTCGTGTTCTATAAGCCACTTCTTTCGTTCAATTCCACCACTATATCCAGTCATTTTTCCATCTTTTCCAATTACTCTATGACAAGGTATAATGATCGCAATTCGATTACAACCATTTGCAGAAGCTACTGCTCTTACAGCTTTTGGATTGTTTATCTTTTCTGCTTGCTGTTGATATGTTATCGTTTTACCATATTCAATTTCTTTTATACAACTCCATACAGAATTTTGAAAATCTGTTCCTGGTGTTTCTAGTTTTAGATCAAAAACTTTTCTCCTGCCTTCAAAGTATTCGTTAATTTCTTTCTTGGCTTGTTTAATGTGTACATTCTCGCCCAAAATAATAGTTGCGTTCAACAACTTTTGTAAGTCTTTAAATTCTGTTTCAAGCAGTTGTCTATCAACAAATTCCAGTAAACAAACTCCATTATCAGTAGCACAAACAAACATGGGACCTAAAGGTGTTGTGAGTCTGTTTATGAGGATTATGTTTTTGTCTTTACTATTTTTTGGCGATTTACCTACTAGTTTCTTAAAAGTGTAATTAAATCCACTTAACGATTCATAGCCAGAATCAAAAGCAGTATGTGTCGCATTCTTTCCGTGTTTTAATTCTTGAAAAGCATTGTTTATTCTATACATTCGTTGATATGCTTGAAAAGTCATACCATAATTATTTTTAAACCATCTCCGCACTACTTCCGGACTAATTCCTTTTTCTCTCAACTGGAAGTCAGTTATTTTATCTTTAGGATGTTCCTTTACCAATAGAATCGCTTTCTCAACTTGTTCAGGTGCTTGATTGGCATTTTCTGTCGGTTTACAAATTTTACAAGGTCTGTATCCATTATCCAAAGCTTCTTTAAATGATGTATAAAATTCAACGTTCTTTAGTTTTGGTTTTCTTGCTCTACAAGTTGCAATACAAAAAATAGAAGTCGTTTTTACTCCAACAAAGAAAATACCAACAAAGCTCTGTTTTCTGTCTAATAGTGCTTGATAGTACGTTTCGATTTTATTGTTATCCGTAATCAACATTTAAAAAATAGATTTAAAAGAGTTTTGACTCAAAACGTTCTTTACTGTTTCTTCAAAGTTACTATACATCTTGTCGAAAAGAAAATTCCCCATACTTATTCGCTTTACACCTAATTTTGCTAACGTTTCAAAATTTGAAAGATTTGGCATACACATTACATTAATGGGCAAATTTGTTGAATCGACAATAGTTTTTATATCATTTTCCTTTTCAATGCAAGGAACAAAAATTCCATTTGCGCCTGCATCTTGATACAGTTGAATTCTTCTTTTTGTTTCGTTAATAACATTTTCTTCAAGCAGGATAAATGTATCTGTTCGAACATTTATAAACATTTCAATACTTTCTTTTTCTAATTGTTCTTTTATTTCTGTTAGTGTCTTTGCAAAGTCATTAGCTTCTAGTAAAATCCGTTTTTCGTTCACTACACTATCTTCTATATTGATTCCTACAACTCCCAATTCTGATAATCTTTTGATGTGCTGAACAATTTGTGTTGGATTACGACTGTACCCAGATTCCAAATCAACTGATAAAGGTAAGTTCGTGTTACATGTAATTCGCTTTATGAAATATTCCAATTCAGAAAACTCCATTTCTTCGCCATCATTATATCCTAAAAGTGATGCAATTGCTGAGCTTGAAGTTCCAATTGCTTGAAAGTTTAATTTTTCGGCTGTTTTTGTACTTGGCACATCCCAAACATTTCCGATGACTAATGGTGTATTTTGATTGTGCAAATTTTTAAACTCCATCTTTTTATATTTTGGAGCAAAGTAACTATGACGAAATTTAGTTCGCAACCGAAAATTGGACGCGTATTTTTTTTAGCTTACAGATAACGTTAAGAATTAAAAAAAGAAAATCCACAACATTCATAAGAACATTGCGGATTTTGTATGTTTTTGATTTTATCTTTTTACAATTTCGCAGCCAATCGACTTCCTTGGTCAATGGCGCGTTTTGCATCTAATTCGGCAGCAATGTCTGCTCCACCAATTACATGCACTATCATTCCTTTTGCTTGTAATGGATCTAGTAATTCTTTTAAAGGTGTTTGTCCTGCACAGATAACAATATTGTCAACTTCCAATACTTTGGCTTCTTCATTTTGCGTGTAATGCAATCCTGTATCGTCAATTTTTGTATACTGAACTTCGTTGATAAAGTTTACTTTCTTCTTTTTTAAGTTTGCTCTATGAATCCAACCTGTTGTTTTTCCTAAGTTTCCACCAAATTTTCCTTTGCTTCGTTTGAACATGAAAATTTCTCTTGGCGAACCGTGAAAATTCGGTTGCATGTCTTCAATTCCGCCTCTAGCTTCTAAGGTTTTATCAATTCCCCATTCTTCCAACCAAGCATCAATATTCTGCGATGTTGATTCTCCTTCATGTGATAAGTATTCAGAAACATCAAAACCTATTCCTCCTGCTCCAATAACTGCTACACGTTTTCCAACAGGTTTTTTATGCTTTAAAACATCTAAATAACTGAGTACTTTTTCGTTTTCAATTCCTTCAATTTTTGGAATTCTCGGTTTGATTCCTGTTGACAGAATGATTTCTTCAAAGTTTCCTTGAGAGAGTTCATCTGCAGTAACACGTTTGTTTAGTTGCAATTCTACATTGTGCAATTCAATTTGTTTATTGAAATAGCGAACAGTCTCATAGAATTCTTCTTTTCCAGGAATTTGCTTTGCAATATTAAATTGTCCACCAACTTCTGCATGATCGTCAAACAGCGTTACTTCATGTCCGCGTTGTGCTGCAATCGTTGCTGCTGCCAATCCTGCTGGTCCAGCTCCAATAACGGCAATTTTCTTTTTAATACTTGCTGGTTTGTAATCGAATTCTGTTTCATGGCAAGCTCTTGGATTTACCAAACAGCTTGCTATTTTTTTTCTGAATATATGATCTAAACACGCTTGATTGCAGGCAATACACGTATTGATTTCTTCGTCTTTTTCTTCGGCAGCTTTGTTTACCCATTCGGCATCAGCCAAAAATGGTCGTGCCATCGAAATCATATCTGCATGTCCGTCTGCTAGTATTTTTTCAGCAACACTTGGCATGTTAATTCTGTTTGAAGTGATAAGTGGTACACTCACTTCTTTTTTCATACGTTCTGTAATCCACGTAAATGCTGCTCGCGGTACAGAAGTTGCAATGGTTGGAATTCTAGATTCATGCCAACCAATTCCTGTATTGATAATGGTTGCACCAGCTTTTTCAATGGCTTTTCCAAGTTGTACTACTTCTTCCCAACTGCTTCCTTTGTCTACCAAATCGAGCATAGACAAACGATATATGATGATAAATTCTTCTCCGACAGCTTCACGAACGGCTTTTACAGTTTGTACAGCAAATTTCATACGGTTGGCATAATTTCCTCCCCATTCATCAGAACGTTTGTTTGTTCTTTCTGCTGTAAACTGATTGATTAAGTATCCTTCTGAACCCATAATTTCCACACCATCATACCCAGCTATTTGAGCTAATTCTGCAGATTTCGCAAAACTTTTGACAGTTTTTTTGACACCATTACCACTTAATTTTTTAGGTTTAAAAGGTGTTATTGGTGATTGAATTGCCGAAGGCGCTACATTTAAAGGATGGTATCCGTAACGACCTGCATGTAGAATTTGCATACATATTTTCCCACCATTTTTATGTACCGCTTCTGTAATTACTTTATGTTTTCTGGCATGTTTTTTTGTGCTCATTCGCGATGAAAAAGGTGTTAACCAACCGCGAACACTTGGTGCCATTCCACCTGTAACAATTAATCCAACACCACCTTTAGCGCGTTCTCCATAGAAAGCAGCCAAGCGTTCAAATCCATTTTTCTCTTCTTCCAAACCTGTGTGCATAGATCCCATTAACACTCGGTTTTTGAGTGTTGTAAATCCTAAATCCAAGGGTTCAAAAATATGCTTATACTTCATGTATGCTGATGATTTTGTGGTTGTATTAAATATAGTATAATTCTTTCAAAAAAGAATAATGTATTTTTATTATGCGTGCATAATATTATGCAATATAACTAATTTTTGAGAAGTAGCGAATATTATTCGTTGATTGCGTAAGATTTGAAGTTATTTGAAAAGAAAAAGCCTAAGTTTTTGCTTAGGCTTTTTTAGTTTGATTTAACTTATGGTGTAGTTTAACTACAAATGGTGAATTTTGTTGAACCATCTTTTTTTAATTTAGGAGAAACACCTGAACCATAAATTCCCCAGTGCGGTCCCCAAGCGCCTTCAGCTGTTTTCCATGGTTCATCAAACATTTCAAACCACATGGTAATAAAAGCTTTGTTATATGTATTTGTGCCGTTTATCCATGTACATGTTGTATTAAAATTGGCTACTGATGCTTTTATATTTGTATCCGCATTAGTATCTCCTGCAGTTGGCCAACCAATTTCTGCAATAACTACTTCCAATCCTTCCGCTATAGCTTGTGCCATTCCATTATTATAAGAATACTGCATGTTTGCAGTAATATCCTTAGGATTGAATTTATTATTCACTTTTTGTCCATACCATGGATAAATGGTTAGAAATGCATAGTCCTGCATCAACGGCAATAATGATGACCAATTAATATTAGGTGCTTTCTGAGGTATTGGACCAGATCCAGTCATACAAATAGTTAAAGGAACATTGCTAATTTTTGGATAATTGACTAATTGTGTTTTTGCGTAATTAAAAGCTGATTCTACTTCTGCAAGCGTATAGTTATTTGAGGCCAGATCAACTTCATTACCAATTACGATGACTTTTACCATATCTGGATATGCATTTGCTTGCGTAAGTGCTGTATCTATTTCGGTATGTGTGCTTGCACTATCTCCTTGAAAAATCCATGCGCCTAACGCGACACCTATACTGTATTTTTTACACAATTCTGGTAGATACTCTTGACATCCTTGTACCGTATACGTACGAATAAATGTCATGTTGAAGTCACTGATGATTTTCAAGTCTGCATCTACATCTGCTTTGGTGTAAGCTGACTTTTTTACGGTAGCGGCTTGATGATAGGGAGCGTAACATACGCCCATCATATCACTACCGCCGAATAATGAATTTGTGTTGCTCATTTGTTGTTTTTTTCAAATTAAGCATAAATATTGGATTTTGCTGTGTTTGCTAATACGTATCTAAAAGTTAGTGTTTTAATTAGTTAAAGGTATTTTTTATAAAAGCCATCCCAAAATGAGATGGCTTTTGTTGGTAATTAGCGGCCAAGATTATCTAATTACCCCTTTTAATCATTAATTGTATTCATCTTAATTTAGGTTCAATACTTCCTTTTAGTGGGTAACATTTATTTTTACAAAACACAGACTTCGTCATGTTTTGTTATAGGTTTATAGGTAATTGTTCTTCTATTGGCCATGTACTTAAATTCAGAAAATTGGCAGGATAACTCAGTACATTTTGGAGCAAAAAAGGTAGCTCGGAAGTACCGCCAACATATTGCGTGATACCATCCATATTTACATCTTGATTATTGTAACCATTAACAAGGTATGTAGGGAAGTTTAAAAAGTTACCTGCGTCATTTAATACAAGAGATAAAATGTTTGGTGCATCTGCTGTTCCTCCAGAGTATTGTACAATACCATCATTGTCAGCATCACCTGCCCACATGCCTTGTATACCAGTTGGCATTCCAGAAGTAGTTTGCGCATTGCTACCAAAAGTGACTGTACTACCATTTGTAAAATCTACTGTTGTAGTTCCACTGTTTAAAATTATGGTAGAAGCACTCATGATACTTAAGTGATTACGATGTTTGATTGCAATGTGATAGTTGCGCGTTTGTAATTGAAAAGATAATGGAGATACGCCATCAATTCCAACAACATCACCATCTCGTTGTAATAACGCTGATTGAGAAGCCATGATACGAGAACTATTGAATTCATCTCTTAATTCTATCCAGATCCAATCAACAATTGCATTTGGTCCTGTAGTATTGAATACAGCTGCATTGACAGTTAGAACATCTGCATAAGGAGAAGTTGTTGGAATGACTCCTGCAACACGTAAATCATCACGCATAAGCGTTTCTTCTCCCTGATTTGGATTTAAACTTGCTCCTTGTAAATATACTTTTGGACTTATATTTAGTATCGAAGGCATTTCAGAACTTAATACAACATCATTGCCATCTCCTTGATTATAATAAATATACCAAGTCTTTCCATTACCAGTAATAGAACTTCCATTAGGCAATCCATTAAAAGTTCCGATAACTGCATCTGTTCCATCATTATTGATCAATATAAGTGCTTCTGGATCCTCGCTAAAAGGACCCGAATTATCAATTAAATTCAGTGTGCCGCCATTTATATTTACGATACCATTGACCACCACTTGGTCATAATCACTTCCAGCAATAGTAAAATTATTCACTTCTATCTCCAAAGTGTTATTACTTGTTCCAATTGAAAGGTTTCCAGTCACAATTAGTTGACCAGGAGATTGTCCAGGAGCTAAAACTCCGTTAAGACTTGTATGTCCATTAAATTGAATCTGTGAAGTGATGCCTTCAGGTGTATTAACTGGACCTACATTAGAAATTAAATACAGGAAGCCTCCAGCTTGTAATTGTGCATTTGAAGAAGGCAAGTTGATTGCTGGAGAATCTACAACAACACTTGTTCCTTGCAACCAAACATTTCCTGTACCTGTTGTCCTAACTATTCCATCTAATTCGAGGCCTGTCCATCCTGTTCCAGTAATATTGATTGTACCAGCACCTCCTGTTTGGATAGTTGTACCAGCCAACATTGAAGCGCCTATATTTATATTATTTGCGTTGTTTCTACCAGTAGCATTTATGATGATGTTTCCTGTATTACTTTGTATTGTTGAAGAAGTTTCTAAACGCAATCCTTTAAAATTAATATTCCCATTGTCTAAACCATTTCCTGTGATATTAATGTTTCCTGTATCTGTAGTAATACTACTAGATTCGCTCATAAATAAACCATGATAAGGTGAACTTAATGAAGTAGTTGCATAGGCAGTTCCGTTAACGGTAATGTTTCCTGCTCCAGTGGTTTGTAAGTTTCCGCTAAGCATAGTTAACTGAACAAAGCCATTTTGGATAACATCCGTCCCTGATGTTATGGAAATATCTCCTCCATTAGATTGTAATGTAGCATTTCTAATATTCGTTACTGCTTTACTAGTTGTGGTAATTGATCCTGTAGTTGTAATATCGTGATAAAATAAATCAAGACCACTAGAAGTTATATGTAGGTTTCCGCTTCCAAGATCAGTTGCGTTTACGCCAATAAAACGAACATTATCATATTGTCTGTTAATAATTAAATCTGCATCAAATCCAGAACCTATGGTTTCAACATCTACAAAAGTAGTTGCAAAACTGCCATTTTGAAATTCAAATTCACCATCGATAGTTAATGAATTCAAAGGATTATTAAACTCCACACGCGTTCCATTTAAGTAGAAAACTTGATGTTTTAAAGCGCTTGCCTCTTCCAAGATAATACGAGCTGCTTGAATTTTAAAGGTAAAAGCGCGATCGTTCGCATCAAGATAATCTCTAATGGTATGTTCTAATCCTGTATAATTAATGGTACCATTATTTGAAATATCAACAAAGCCTATTTTATTCCCCGTAATGGTATGTGCAATATTATTATGAGTATTTGTTCCTGATAATGTAATGCCATCTGTTCCATTTTCTCCATCGTAGTTAATTGCATTTATGATATTACCGCCGCCAAAATCTATACTTAGAAAATCGTCTTCATCTCCTGTATTGATATTGATAACTCCTGTTACATCTGCAATAGTCACTAAAACATCGTTTCCATCTTGGGTAGTTCCTGGTCCAGCGATTATAGGTTTTACAGAGTCACTAATGCGGTAATTTGTCCCTTCTACAATGATTGTAAGATCATCATTTACTGCATATGGATCTTGAAAAACAAGATTTCCTGAACCATCTGTCTGTATGTTTGGTGGAGTCGTACTTAATAAAACATCATTTGTACCTCCTAAATTATAATAGATATACCAGTTTTTTCCGTTTCCAGGTATAACAGCTCCATTTGGTAATCCGTTAAATGTTCCAATGATTGGATCTGTACCATCATTAGAAATCAAAATAAGAGTTTTAGGGCTAGAAAAACTACCCGAACTGTCTGTTAAGTTTATGGTTACTCCACTTAAATCTACTGTTCCATTTACGACTACTTGATCATAATCAGTTCCTGGAGTAGTAAAATCAGTTACTTCTATTTCTAGTGTGTCGTCTGCATTCATTGTAAGATTTCCATTGATTGTCAATTGTCCTGGTGATTGTCCAGGCGCTAAAATCCCATCAATGGTTGTGGTAACTCCGCTAAATTGAGTTTGAGCAGAAATGCCACTAGGCGTATGTATTGGTCCTGTATTTCCTGTTATTTGTAGATTTCCTCCAGCATTAAATTGTGATACTGATGACAACATATTTATAGATGGATGATTTGCAGTGCTACTAGTTCCCGTAATAGAAATGTTCCCAGTACCTGTAGTATTAACTATACCATTTACTAGCAACCCAATTTGGTCAGCACCTGTAGTATCTGTACTAGTTCCAGTAATAGAAATAGCACCATTTTCAGTTCTAACAACCGAATTCACCTGCATTTCAATCCCATAATTTGTATCTGTTCCAATTCCTCCTGTTCCGCTGATCGTGATGGCTCCAGTAGCTGTAGTTTGAATATTGGTTCCATCATACATTACAATTCCTATGTTTCGATCACCTATACTATTCCCTGCGATCCCTGTAATATTGATGTTTCCGCCACTGCTCTGAATATTCGTTGAAATAGACATGTTTATTCCAGTATTAAAATTAGCCCCAGTTGTAGTACTTATGCCTGTAATGCTAATATCTCCTGTATCAGTAATTAAATTAGTTTGAAATAATGTCATCCCTCGTACTCCAGAAAAAGTATTATCTATAAATCCCTGACCAGAAAGCGTAATTTTCCCAGTTCCTGTGGTCTGTATTGTTGATACAAAAATTTCTAATCCTGAAAATCCTGCGGTTTCAGTAGGTTGGTCTCCAGCAGAAATAGTTATGTCTTCTCCTGCTGTAGAAGTTATATTTCCTTCTGATACATCAGTTGCATTTATACTTTCAAGAGATATTGCTCCTTCTGTAGTTACATTTGTTCGAACTAAAACATTCAGAGCCTTCACATCAAGGTTTCCTGTCCCAATATCTGTATCTGTACCTGCAACTCCTGGAGCACCGAAACGTACGGTATCTTCTAACTTGCTAACGAATAAATCTGCATCAAACCCAGCAGCAAAACCTCTGATTTGATTAAACCCTTGACCAGTTCCTGCTCCGTTTATGGTTAAAGAGTTGTTTGGGTTATTATAATCAATCGTTATTACTCCTGAAACTGAGACTTGATTTTCTAAACTTCCTATAGGTTCATATTCTGTAAAATCACTTAAGTTTAGCGTAAAAACTCTATCGTTCACATTTAGATCGTCAACTATTGTTTGTTCTAACCCTATATATGTAATTGTACCATTTCCAGAAATAGCTACGGTTCCTTCACCGCTATTATTTACAGTATGTGTAACGCTATTGAATGTTACTCCTCCAGATAGTGATAAACCGTCTGCATTGCCTCCTCCATCAAAATTAATAGCATCTGAAAAATTACCGCCATTTAGGTTGACCATTAAATTGTCATTCCCATCTCCAGTATTGATATTAATTGTTCCAGTTACAGAAGCAATTGGTACTAAGACGTCATTCCCATCTTGAGTTGTTCCAACTCCACCTGTTACTGGTTTTCCTGAGTCGCTAAGGCGATAATTTGCGCCTTCAACTATAACAGTGAGATTATCATCATCTAAATTTATGCCTGTATACACCAAATTTCCAGAACCATCCACAATGACATTCGGTCTTTGTGACGAAATTAATACAACGTCATTACCATCTCCTTGATCATAGTAAATCGTCCATATTTTTTCATTACCAGCAATTGAGGCTCCTTGAGGAAGTCCGTTAAACGTTCCATTTATTGCATCCGTTCCATCATTAGCAATCAAAATAAGCGTTTCTGTACTCGAAAAACTAGCTGAACTGTCCAATAGATTGAATGTAACTCCGTTTAAACTCACTGCACCATTTACTACTATTTGATCGAAATCTGTGCCTGCAGTTGTAAAACCTGTCACTTCCATTTCTAGTGTATCGCCAGAATTCATATCAAGGTTTCCAGCAATAGTTAGTTGTCCAGGTGATTGCCCTGGAGTTAAAACCCCATCAACAGTTGTGTTTATTGCACTAAATTGATTCTGTACAGAAATTCCACTAGGTGTATGTATCGGTCCTGTATTTCCTGTTATCAATACATTTCCTCCTGCATTCAATTGCGATCCAGATGACAGCAAGTTTATAGATGGATAATTTGGAGCACTACTAGTTCCTGTTATGGAAATATTTCCAGTGCCAGTTGTGTTTACAACTCCATTCACTAACAATCCAATTTGATCAGTTCCTGCAGTATCTGTACTGCTTCCAGTTATAGAAATAGCACCATTTTCAGTTTTAATAATAGCATTTGTCTGCATTTCTAAACCATAATTGGTATTTGTACCTGTACCGCCAGTTCCTTCAATAGTGATGGTTCCAGATCCTGTGGTTTCGATTAATGCTCCATCAGAAATTATAATACCTTTGTTATTGTCACCTATACTATTTCCTGCAGTACCAGTAATATTAATATTTCCACCACTACTTTGAATAGTTGTTGAAGTAGATATATTTATCCCAGTACTAAAATTAGATCCTGTTGCAGGACCTATTCCTGTAATGCTAATGTCTCCTGTATTCGTAATTAAATTAGTAGAAGTTAATTGCATACCTACAGCAAGAGATGCAGTAGCATCCTGAAATGCTGTCCCTAAGAGTGTAATGGTTCCTGCTCCTGTAGTTTGAATTGTAGAATTTTCTATACTTAATCCCGAAAATCCAGCAGTCATTGTTGCTTGAGTTCCTGCAAAAATAGTAATGTTTTGCCCAGCAGAAGAAATAAGATTACCTCCTATTACATCAATAGCGTCTAAGCTTATTAACCTAATGAGTCCTCCTGTAGTTATATTATCTCCAACCAAAATAGCGGTTGCAAGTACCGTAAAATCTCCTGTTCCAATATTTATGTCTGTATTTGTACTAATACTACCAAAGCTTACAGAATCTCCTATTTTGTTAAAGTTTACATCTGCATCAAACCCAGTAGCAAATCCGTTGATTTGATTTGATCCTTGAACAGCTCCTGCTCCGTTTATTTCTAAAGAAGTAGTAGGATTATTGTAATCAATAGTTACCAAACCAGAAACAGCGACTTGGTTTTCTAAACTACCTGTAGCTCCAAACACTTTATGATTACTTAGATTCAGCGTAAAAACTCTATTATCAACAGCTAAATTGTCTACTATTGCATGTTCTAAACTTGTGTGAGAAATAGTGTTATTTCCTGTAATTGAAATTGTTCCATCACCAGTATTACTGACTGTATGAGTTACATTGTTGAATGTTGAAACTCCAGACAGCGATAAACCATCTGAATTATTTCCTCCATCAAAATTGATAGCATCTGAAAAATTACCACCACTTAGATTGACAGTTAAATTGTCATTACCATTTTCAGTATTGATATTGATAGTTCCTGTTACAGAAGCGATAGGCACTAAGGTGTCATTACCATCTTGAATAGTACCAGCTCCAGCAATTACTGGTTTACTAGAATCGCTGATACGATAATTTGCTCCATCTACAATGATAACAACATTATCATCTTCAGATGCTATCCCAGTGAATATCATATTTCCTTGGTCCACAACTACATTTGGAATTGCAGATGCTGAAGTTAATATGACATCATTACCATCGCCTTGGTTGTAAAATATGTGCCAAGTTTTTCCATTGCCAGCAATAGAAGCTCCTTGAGGTAAACCATTAAAAGTTCCAGATATCTGATCGGTTCCATCGTTGTCAATTATTATTAAGGAGACAACTTCTGTCGGGAAAGCCCCGCTATTGTCTACAAAATTGAGCGTCGCATTATTTAAAATTACAGAACGGTTCACCTGTAACTGATCATAATCAGTACCAGCTGTTGTAAAATCATCTATTTCAATTTCCAAAACATCACCAGAATCCATTCTAAGATCTGTATTCATAATAAATTGTCCTGGAGATTGACCCGGTGCTAATACACCATCGATATGGGTATTAATTGCATTTAATTGTGACTGCGTAGCTACTCCGCTTGGAGTATTGATATAACCAGTATTGGCAGTTAAATTAATGTTATTATTAGCCGCCAATCTTGCACTAGTGGATGATATGTTGATTGCAGGAACATTCACTGCTCCACTGGTTCCTTGTAGAAATACATTTAATCCACTGTTGTTTCCAATAGTACCTTTTATATCAATCCCTAAATAACCTACACCTGTAATATCTATAATTCCTAAAGTGCTGGTTCGAATGTTCCCAGACACCATTGAAACTCCAATATTAGAATTGTTTGCACTGTTTCTTCCTGTACCATTAATCGTAATATCTGCAGCAAGACTATGGATACTTGTGTTGTTTCCCAAGTGAACTCCACTAAAATTAGCAAGTCCATTGTCTATACCACTCCCCGTAATAGTAATATCGCCAAATCGGGTAATAATGCTACTATTTTCCATACTAAAACCAGCTAGTGAAGATTGGTTGATTATATTTCTAGCTGCATATGTAGTTGCGTTAATGTTGATATCATGCGAATTTGTTGTTTCAATTACCCCGAAGTTCATATATAATCCGCCGGTGTCAGTATTAATTCCATCAATAGGCGGAACTACTGTTCCGGCAGACATGGTTAAACTTCCATTAGTCGCCTTGACTGTAGCAGATTCAATTGCCGTAACACTTCTGCTTGTAGTTGTAATGGTGTTTGCAGAAACATTTCTTAAAAAGTGAATCTCATGGGCGGTCAAATTTAGGCTTCCCCCACCGAGACTAATTGCATTATTAGAAAAACGTATTTCATCGCCGTCACCTCCGTTCACCGTTAGGTCAGCGTTACCTAATGACAATCCTTTTATCTCTAAAATATCATCACCAAACCCAGTAGTATTTATTGTTAATGAATTAGTAGGGCGCGTAAAATCTACTGACTCTCCATAATTAGAATCTATACGGTTGCCTAAACTGCCACCTGCTTCCAAAGTAATTTGTTCTGTATTGGCTAAATTACCTGTAAATGTAAAGATTCTATATGCTACATTTAAATTATCAGTAATAGGTTCAAGACCTATATAGCTAATACGATTGTTTCCTGTAATATCAACAAACCCATCATTATTATTGACAAAAGTGTGTGTAACTGTATCATAGGCAGTACGATCAGCACTTATAAGAATCATATCATCTCCAGTAGCTGTATTTTGTCCTCCACCATCATAAGTAATTAAATTCTTTATATTTCCTTTGGAAAGATCAATTGTAAAAGTATCATCTCCGTTTCGAGTATTTATTAGAATTTTTCCTGTAACTAAATGCATTGGCACCAATACAGCGTTCCCATCTTGTTTTATTTTGTTTCCTGCTTTCAAAGCTACAGCAGTATTACTAAGTCGATAGTTTGTTCCTTCTATAATAATACTTATATCATCGTCGACACCGATAGTATCTGTGTAGACAAGATTTCCTAGCTCATCTATTTTTACAGGGTTTTTACTTTGTATGATTTCATTATTATTAGCAATACTGACATTGCTGAAAAACATGCAGCATAGATACAGGAGATAATATGGAAAAAAAGTTTTCATGGAGAGCGGTAGTGTTAGTTTTTGGATTGGTTTTCTTCTAGCTTTTTTTTTAATTGATCTAATGCGTATAATCGATCTTTAAGGCGTTCATTTTCTTCTTGAATGATCCTTACTCGATCCTTCTTAAAAAGATTGTTTATGAATTGCCATAGTAACATTAAATTGCATTTAGAATTTTATACTCCAAAATTATCTACAAATGCATTGAGAGAAGAAGAAAAGACATGTACAAATCATGCACAGGAGTAATTCCCTCATGTACAACTCATGTACAATTGAGGAAAACAAAATTATAAACATCTGATTTACAATTATTTAAAAAAACAACACTATAGTTTTCTAAGAATCGCGTTTAAATCCTCTTCTTGAGAGAGGTTTAGCTTTTTTCTAAGCCTAGATCTGCTTCGATATACAGATTCTAGTGCCACATTTTGAAGAACTGCTATTTCATTGTTATCAATATTAAGACGAATTAATGAACAAAGTTTTACTTCAGTTTTGGTTAGGGTTGGATATTTTTTTAGCAGCTTTTCATAAAAAGCAGTGTTTAAGATATCTACTTTATTTTGAAAATCGATCGTAGAATTATCTACAATTTCTCTATCTAAAATTGCTTTTTCTAAGGCTTTAAAATTAAGGTCTTCTTTTACAGAACTCGACTTTTTTATTTTTTTGATATGTTTTAATAATTCTTCTCTCCATTTATGGTTTCGAGAAATGTTTAATGCAAAATCTGAAATATCCTTTTGCTTGTAATTGATTTCCTTTTGCAGCATTTCATTTTTGAGTTCTCCAAGTTTTACTTGCTCTCTTCTTTTTCGTAAAAGAAAAATGACCACAGCGATAATCAATCCAAATATAGTAGCAATTATTGTGGTGGCTTTCCAGAATTTTATGGAAGCTTCTTCTAAAAGTTTTGATTCCTTTATTTTCTGCCTTTCCATCAATCCGGTACTATCTATAGCTTTTTGTCTTTCATAGGTGTATTTAGCTTCTAACTCAGCAAATTCTATAATGCTCTTTACGTTCATATCTTTCATTTGCTGTCGCTTATATCCGCGATAAAAAGCAAAAGCACGCTCGTGATCTCCAAGATCCTTATATGCATTACTTAGGGATAAACAACGATTGGCTATTGAACCTTCAATACCTGTTTCTACTAATAAATCGAGAGACCTCTTATAGTAAAGAACTGCTTTTTTGGGTTGTTTTAATTTCCTGTACGCATATCCTAAATTTTTGTAACATCTTTCTAAACTAACTTTATCATTTGTACTTTCACATATTTTAATGTTCTCGTTCGCATATGCAATGGAAGCTTCATAATTCTTTTTTTTACGAGCATATCTAGACAAGTTAAAGATTGCTAAAGTTTTACCATATTTAAAATTTATGGAATCTGCATATTTTAATGCTTTTTGTGCATATTCTTTACTTTTTTCAAATTCATTATAAGTGAAATAGTATCCACTAAACTTATTTAAAGCATTGACAAATTCCTTTTCGTTCTTATATTTCTTAGACGAGATTAACGCCTTATTATAAAACTGAAATGCTTTGGCACTATCTTTTTTATGGAGGTATAATCTACCAAAAACTCTATATGTAGTTGGTAATGTATACGTTTCACCAATGCTTTCTTTTATTTTTAGACTCTCCTGAATGGCTTTTAGACTTGGTACATCTTGAATATCTTTCCTATAATAATATCCTAATTGATCTAACATTAGGGATTTTTTGAGCAAAAAATAATTGTCATGCCCTTTTTTAGTCAAAATACTATCGTTAATAATAGCTATGGCTTTCTCAAAATTGTTAATTGACTTTAATGGGTTTATTCTTAAGTTTTCAAAACCTTCTTTATAAAGTTTTTCGACTTCAATACTATCATTTTGTGCATTTGATGTAATTGTGAAGAAATACATCACAAAAAGGCAAATATTAAATTTGCATAAGTTCTGTATGAACTTAACGTGAATAGAATTATTTAAAATCAATGGAAGGTTATTTTTAATTCTATTCAAATATAGACAATCGTACTAGATATTTTTCTTAAAAAGAAAGTCTTTATAGAAATAGTTTAAACTATTATCTATAACTTGAAGTATGTACTATTTTAATCCTAAGAATAGCTTTTATTAATTCATTGGAACCTCAACGATTAAAATTTTTGAGTCTTTATGAATGTTGATTGTTACCGTTTCCGTTTCCCAAATACCTAAAGCATCCTTGTCAATTAAAGTTTCATTACCAATTGCAATTTCTCCTTCTAATAAGAATACATAAATTCCGTGTGAAGCATCTTGGAGTTTGAAATTGATAGTTTGCTGCGCATCAAAATTACCTATTGAAATGTATGCTTGTTGATGAATCCAAAGTGCATCATTGATGATATTATCTTTTGGTGCAACAACTGTTTGAAATTTATTTTCGCTGTTTTGTTGATCGAATTCTTTCTGCTCGTAACGTGGTGCTACATTGTACTCTTCTGGTTGAATCCAAAGTTGTAAAAACTTCACTTCATCAGTTTTACTATCATTGAATTCGGAATGTTGCAATCCAGTTCCTGCGGACATTACTTGTACTTCTCCCGTAGTAATGGCTCTTTTGTTGTCCATACTATCTTTATGAGTTAATGCACCACTTAACGGAATGGAAATGATTTCCATGTTTTGATGCGGATGTGTTCCGAAGCCCATTTTTGGTTGTACAATATCGTCATTTAAGACTCTGAGTTTCCCGAATCCCATTCGTTGTGGATTGTGGTAACTAGCAAAACTAAAACTGTGATGACTTTTTAGCCATCCGTGATCTGCTTTTCCTCTTGTATTTGCTTTGTGAAGTGATGTTTTCATTGTTGTTTGTTGTTTGTTGTTTGTTGTTTGTTGTTTGTTGTTTGTTGTTTGTTAAGTTTTTTACTTCCTGTTTATTTCCTAGTGTAAACTGCTAAACTTATAAACTTTTCAACTTCGTTTTTTGTTTGCTTTGGAGTTTTGAATGTATTATGAAACTTCTCAATACTCTATTCTAACATCTCAATACTTTTTGAACTGCGTAAGCGATTGAGAGATTTGTTGGAGCTCCTCGTAGAGAGCGACTCTTGAAAGCGCGACTCCCGATTTTCTCGGGAGTTACGCCCAAATTATTTTTATATTAATTGTTGCTCAGTTTTCAAAGTACTTCTCGATACTAAATTTTATGCTAAAATTTCACTCGAAGTGACGTGTTGATTTGGTTTTCGAGAGCCTCAGACCGCGCTTTGAAGCGTCTCAATACCCACTACTAACACCTAATACCTAATACCTAATAAAGATGTCCCATTTTCCCTTGTTGAAAGTCACGCATAGCTTCCATGATTTCAGTTTGCGTGTTCATTACATACGGTCCCCAAGAAGTTACTTCTTCCTCTATTGGTTCGCCCGAAAGGATTAATAATGTACTGTTTTTGTTGGCTTCTAGCTCAATAGTTTCGCCGTCTTTATGGAATGTAAGCATTTGCAATTTTCCATCTTTTAGCGTCTGTGCATCGTTGATTCTAGTTTCTCCTTCTAGCAAGTACACTAATAATTCGTGATGCTTCGGAATTGGAATTGTCGTTTTTCCATTAGCTTCTATGTTAACAACAAACGCATTAATTTCTGTAAATGTGCTTGTTGGTCCAGTTTGTCCATTGAGTTCTCCTGCGACAATTTTTATACTTCCTTTATCGTTTTCTATAGGTATTAAAGGCATTTTCTCAGCCTTCACATCTTGGTATTTTGGCGTTGTCATTTTGAACTTTTTTGGAAGATTTACCCAAAGTTGAATTCCTTCCATAGTTCCGACAAATTCTTTGCTTGGTCCTTCATCATGAACAATTCCGCTACCTGCAGTCATCCATTGTACGTCTCCTGCGTTTAAAACTCCTTCGTTTCCGAGTGAATCTCTGTGTAATTGTTCTCCTTTAAAGATAAACGTTACAGGTTCGAATCCGCGATGTGGATGCGGCGATAATGATAATCCTGGACTGTACGGTCCGACATCATATTTGTAATGATGCAATAATAAGAACGGATCTACTTGATCGAGTTCTTGTGTTGGTAATGGTTGACGGATTAAGTTTCCGCCCATATTTACATAGTCACTTGTTCCTTTGTATGCTATGCTTCGTAGTGTTTTCATCTGTAATTATATTTTATTAATTCGGTCAGATAGAATTCGTTAATCATCATATAGATTGAGACAAAAATTTTTGTAATGCTCATTAAATGATATTATTCTTTCTTTCCTTTTGTTTAATTTATTTTCCATGGAAAATAAATGCTTTTAAAAAATAGACTATCTATTTATAGTCTATTTATAGTCTATTTTTTGGTATTGCTCTGTTAACGGACTTTATCCAAAAGGTTGCTTAATTGCTTCGCTTCTTCCTCCGTTAATTTGTCGAGAATTTTATTTTTATTTCCTAGCTTGTCAATGTCGTTTAATAAGTTCAATCCTTCATTTGTAATTGCAATGTGAACTACTCTTCTATCTTCTGGACATCTGATGCGTTCTATGAGATTCTTACTGCATAACTTGTCCATCAATCGTGTGGCATTGGGCGCTCTTTCAATCATTCTATCCTTAATTTCCTGAACTTTAATTGCCTTTCCTGCGCCTCTCAATATTCGTAAGATATTGAATTGTTGCGGTGAGATTCCGAATGGTTTGAAGAATTCGTTTTCTATACTACTTAGCCAATTTGCTGTATATTTTATATTGATAAAAGCTTTCACCTTTTCTGATGGAAATGTTGATTGTATGTCTTTAGAAAGATCTCCCATGTATTAATTTATCAGTAATTCTTATTTTAAATCATCCTTTGAAACCAGCTTGAACGTGAGCACCATCACAGTATGGTTTGTTTTGAGAAGCACCACATCTACAAAATGCAGTTGTCTTGTTTCGCTTATCAGTTGATCCATCAGAATTTGTAATATTTAATGTTCCATATACTAATAGTGGACCATTTTCTAAGGCTTCAACTTTTGTTTCAAGATGTACTTCTTCTTGGTCTCCAGCTTTATTACTTCTGTATGATAATGCGCCAGATGGACATGCTTCTATTTGTGTTTTTATTTCTGCTGTAGTAGCGCCTTCCATGTTTACCCAAGGTTTTTTCCTTGGATCAAATACTTGAAGTAACTCTTTCCAGCATTTTTTAGAATGAATACATGACCTTGGTTTCCATACTACTGTAATATCTTCATTACTATATTCTTTGATGATTTCTTTTTTTTCCATAATTATGATTTTACAGTATTAATAAATGTTTCTTAAAGATACTAAAGATCTTATTCAAAAACTGCTTTTGAAAAAACAAATACAGCTTCTTCCAACTTTTGTGCTAATGCTGCATCTTTAATTCCTTCTTTTGAAAAGTTATCTCCAAAAGATGGCAATGAAAAGTCTGCAATAATATTTGCGCCCATGTATGGGAATCTTCCCTTGGCAATATCTAAAGCTGTTTGTCCGCCACGACCTCCTGGCGATGTCGCCATTAATAACATTGGTTTGTTTGACCATAATTTTCCGTCAATTCGAGACATCCAATCAAAGATGTTTTTAAATACAGTTGCATACGCTCCATTGTGTTCTGCTAAGGACAATACAATTCCGTCTGACGCTTGAATTTCTTTTAAGAATTTGTGTGCATTCTCTGGAATTCCACTTTCCATTTCTCTATCAATTCCGTATAACGGTAATTCGTAATCGTTTAAGTCTAAAACTTTTACTTCTGCATCAGCAACTAAACCAGCTGTATACGCAGCTAATTGTTTATTTATAGATGTTTTACTGTCACTTCCTGCAAATGCTATTATTGTTTTCATGTTTATTTATTTTGTTTTGTTGTTTTATTAAATACTTGCGCTTTTCTTACCAAAATAATAAGACCCTAGTAAAAGTACCAATGCCATTATTGCGCCTCTTTGTTCTCCGTCTCCTATCATATAATGTGCAAAAAATGCTAATATCACATTAAAAAAGAAACCTGCGTACGCCCACTCTTTTATGGTTTTGTATTTGGTTTGCCAAATTGTAATGAGTCCTAAAATTTTGGCAATTCCTAATGGATAAATAATATATGTTGGGTATCCAAAATTAGTAAATCCTTTTACTATATCTGCATTCTTAAAGAAATACATTCCTGCCGAAAATAACATTAATGCTGTAAACAATCCTGTTATTACGTAATAAATTATCTTTTGAGTTTTCATGTCTGTTAGTTTTTAAATTCTTTACAAAGCTATGAAAAAAATATTTATTTTCCAAGGAAACTATTTCCGTGTAAAATAAATATGTTAATTTTTAAGAAAACTTTCAAACTTGGTTCCTTTTAATAGCCGTATTTGTTTCGTATTTTAGCGCTGGAAAATTTTACAACCATGGACATTAACTTCAATAAAAACGAAGATCACAACAGACTTTTAGCATCAGATTTACGTCAACGCCTGGCAAAAGTAGCTTTAGGTGGCGGACAGAAACGCATTGATAAACTTCACAGCAAAGGAAAAATGACGGCTCGTGAACGTATTGATTTTCTGCTAGATACTAAAAAACCTTCGATTGAAATTGGCGCTTTTGTTGGAGATGAAATGTATGAGGAACACGGCGGTTGTCCTTCTGGAGGTGTTGTGGTAAAAATTGGATATGTAAAAGGAAAACAGTGTATTGTTGTTGCAAACGATGCGACTGTAAAAGCTGGCGCTTGGTTCCCTATTACCGCTAAGAAGAACTTACGCGCTCAAGAAATTTCTATTGAAAATAGATTGCCAATTATTTATTTGGTGGATAGTGCTGGTGTGTATTTACCAATGCAAGATGAAATTTTCCCTGATAAAGAACATTTTGGACGTATTTTTAGAAATAATGCTGTGATGAGCAGTATGGGAATTACGCAAATAGCTGCCGTAATGGGAAGTTGTGTGGCTGGTGGTGCGTATTTACCAATTATGAGTGATGAAGCACTGATTGTAGATAAAACTGGAAGTATTTTCCTTGCGGGAAGTTACTTGGTAAAAGCTGCTATTGGTGAAAGTATTGATAATGAAACTTTAGGAGGCGCAACTACACATTGTGAAATTTCTGGTGTGACTGATTATAAATCGAAAGATGATAAAGATGCACTGACTACAATTCAAAATATTGTGAGCAAGATTGGTGATTATACACCTACAGGTTACAATCGTGTGAAAGCAGTAAAACCGACTGAAAATCCAGATGATATTTTCGGAATTCTTCCTAAGGCACGTCATGAACAGTATGACATGAAAGAAATCATCAAGCGTTTGGTTGATGGTTCTGAATTTGATGAATATAAAGCAGGATACGGAAAAAGTATTATTACTGCGTATGCTAGAATTGATGGTTGGGCAGTTGGAATTGTAGCCAATCAGCGTAAGTTGGTAAAGACTAAGAAAGGTGAAATGCAGTTTGGTGGTGTAATTTATTCTGATTCCGCTGATAAAGCGACACGATTTATTGCCAACTGTAACCAAAAGAAAATTCCGTTGGTTTTTTTACAAGATGTAACAGGATTTATGGTAGGAAGTAAATCGGAACATGGCGGAATTATTAAAGATGGTGCCAAAATGGTGAATGCTGTGAGTAATAGTGTTGTTCCTAAGTTTACCATTGTTATTGGAAATTCGTACGGAGCAGGAAATTATGCAATGTGCGGAAAAGCGTATGATCCAAGATTGATTGCCGCTTGGCCAAGTGCTGAACTTGCCGTGATGAGTGGAAATTCTGCCGCAAAGGTATTGTTACAAATTGAGAAAGCTTCTTTAAAGAAGCAAGGAGAAGAAATTACTAAAGAAAAGGAAGAAGAATTATTTAGTAAAATAAAGTCTCGTTACGACAAACAGATTTCTCCCTATTATGCTGCTGCTCGTTTGTGGACAGATGCTATTATTAATCCATTAGATA
Source organism: Kordia sp. (assembly GCF_050633145.1). Taxonomy (GTDB): domain Bacteria; phylum Bacteroidota; class Bacteroidia; order Flavobacteriales; family Flavobacteriaceae; genus Kordia. The sequence goes on from NZ_JBOEFY010000011.1 coordinate 78,285, forward strand.
CACGAACTTGGGTTTCTATGGGAATTGAAGCAGCCAATCAAGCACCAATTGAGAAACCGTTTAACTTGGGTGTGATTCAGGTTTAGTTAGATTTGCTTTGCTTTTAGATCGCTGCGCTTTTAGAACGTTTCACTTTT